>CP054689.1:112500-1312500 GCA_013348725.1 Ectothiorhodospiraceae bacterium 2226 | reverse complement strand
CGCGCGTGGAGGGGGTCGATAGGCGGCATCGGATGAGCAGACGGACGGACTACGCTGTCGTATGGCAGCGGCTTCGCGGCGCGTGGTATCCTCACAAATTGTACGGGTAAGCGCGCCGTGGCACGCGAGCGCGATTGTCGCATAAGTGGCATATTTACGCCAGGCAAGGCCGAGAAATTTCGCATAAATGGTCCATCAAAGGCGCGAGGGCGAACATGGCATCGGCTAAGGGCTGCGGCGGGTCGGCGTCCGGCGTGCGCGAGCACGCCGCCGCCAAGTATGTGTCGGAGAATTATGGCCCGGCGGGTGTAAAAGGGCTTCCTCAGCGGATCGCCATGGTCGCGGATGTGATGGGCAAGAAGGAGCTGGCGCGCCGAAGCGGTATCTCGGAGTCGCAGCTGTACCGCTACATCGGCGGCCAGTCGCAGCCCACCGTCGAACCCTTGGTGGCGCTTGCCGCGGCGGCCGGCGTGTCGATACGCTGGCTGGTGAGCGGTGAGGGTCCGGTGCGGGAAGACGCGGCGGCCGCCCATGTGCCCGCGCCCCTGGAGGGGGACCGGCTGTCGGCGGTGTTGGAGGCGGTGGAGCGGGCGCTGGCGGTACGCGAGACGCCGCTTACTCCGCACAAGAAGGCCGAGTTGGTGGTGCTGCTGTACGAGGCGGGTTTCGGCGATCCTCAGGGGGCGGCGCTGGCGCCGGCCGTGCTGGGGCGCCTCATCCGGTTGGTGCACGCCCGCTAGCGCGGGCGCGTGGCGCGCAAGCGCACGGGCGCCGGCGATTACATTCGGTTAGACGCCGTCGCCGCGTGGTCTGCTGTCGGCTTCACTGCCGTGGGTGCGCAGCAGTAGTTGGATGGTGTGGACCAGACGGTCGATGCGGGCGGGCTTCTGCAGGAATGCGTCGGCCACCTCCAGGGGATCCAAATCGGCGGGTAGTGCGCCACTCATCAGGAGCACGGGCACGTCCGCCAGAGCCGGGATGGCGCGCATCGCGCGGATCATCGCCAAACCGTCCAGGCCCGGCATCATATAGTCCGTGATCACCAGGTCGGGGCGCTCGGCGTCCATGTGGGCCAGCCCCGCGTCCCCGTTGTCGGCGGTGCTCAGGCGATAGCCCTCCAACTCCAGCAGCAACGAGAGGGACGTGCGGATCCCGGGCTCGTCTTCCACGAGGAGGATGTGCGCTTTGGCGGCGTCCATGTCAGCCTCTACCCGGGGGCCGTGGGTGCCCGTGGCCCGCGAGGATGTCGTCCACACCTTCGAACTGTTCGCCGATATCGAGGCCCTCTTCCGTGAAGACCAGTTCCCGTATGGTGGCGTCAAACGCGCCCTGGCGCGCCTTCATGATAGACAGGGCGCGCCGCATGCAGCCCTTCAGTTCGACATAGCGCAGTACGAGGATGTTCTGCGACACCGCCGAGACGGGTCCGAACTCGACGTGAACCTCGCCGCCGATGAGTTTGGGAATCTCCATCGTATACAGCGTGGTGACTCCGGCGGCCCGCAGGATGTTGGCCATCGCGGTCAGATAGCGCCCCAGACGTTCGGGGTGTTCGGCGCTTTGCTCGAAGGCCTCGACGCCGTCGACGAACAGACGCTGCGCGCCGCTCCTTTGCACGGCCTGAAGCAGGGTCTGGCCGAGCTCGTCCAGAAAGTACTCGACCGCGGGGTGGACCACGACCGTCACGGCGCCGCTTGCCATCATCGCGTGCAGGTCGAGGCCGTTACCCCGCGCCTTCTCGATGAGATCGGATTCGTCCTCGTAGAAACCGAACAGGACGCCGGGTTCTTCGGGGGTGCACCGGCTGAGGAACTTCAGCCCGAGCGAGGTCTTGCCGATGCCCGTGGGACCCACCACCAGCGTCGTGGAGCCGGCCCGCAGTCCGCCCCCGAGGATCTCGTCGAGCTTCGCCATGCCGCTGGACAGGCGTTGGCCTTGATCGCGCGGCGGGGTGCGTACCGGGTGCAGTTCGCTCTCGAGGCGCGGGTACACCGCCAGCCCGCCGTTGCTGATCTTGAGCACATGCCGTCCCGATAAGAAATCGCTGCCGCGGGTCTTGTGTACCTGCACGTAGCGTAGCGCCCGGTAGGCGAGTTGCTCGCGGCCGAGTTCCAGCCAGCCGTCAACCATCGTGTACTCGGCACTGCCGGCGCCGCGCTTGCTGTTGGTGAGTAGCAGTATCGTGCAGTTGCTGAGGTGCGCCAGCGTGGCCAAGTCGTGCACGAAGCGGCGGAAGTCGCGCTCGCAGCCGGCGTGCTCTTCCAAGACGAACAGTCCGTCCAGGACCACCACCGACGCATCGCGCCGGCGCCGCTCCAGGCTGACGAGACGCAGCACCCCGGCCAGCCCCTCGCGCTCCAGCGCGCCGAAGCCGCTGGCGTAATAGATCATCTCGGGGATGCGGGTGGCGTCGAAAAACTGCATCTGTCCCATGTGGCGCAGCAGCCGGTCATGCGACTCGGACAGCAGCGTCAGGTACAGGCAGCGCTCGCCCTCGGCCGCGCGGTGAAAGCAAAACTGGTTGGCGAGTATCGTCTTCCCGGCACCGGGCGGGCCCTGCACGATATAGACCGCCCCCGCGACAATGCCGCCGTCCAAGAGCTTGTCCAACCCGGGGATCCCGGTAGTCTTGCGGCCCAAGGGTTCGGGCGGCTGGTGTGACTCCATGCGCGTCCTCGTCTCTGATGCCGGGGAGCGGGGGGCGAAGCGCTCTGTTCGGGCGGCCCGATCGCTCCGACCGGTTTCCGACGCGAAGGGGGCATGGCGCGCCCGGCCGGCAGGCGTCGGTGGAAGGATGTTGTCGTGGTGGAGGCCCTGCGTTCCCCAGGCGCCGCCGCTCCCGCGGCCGCTACCCGACCCCCCGCAAGACCCGGAGGATAGGGGAGCGGAGCGGCGGAGTAAAGCGCCGCCCGCGGCAGCGTCGCGATGGCGGCATCAGGCACGTACAATGGCGGCCCCCAGAAGAGGAGTGTTGCCATGACCGAGCGTGCCTTCATTCCCGTAAGCGTCGCCGTGCTCACGGTATCGGACACGCGCAGCGAGGCGGACGACACCTCCGGCCGCTACCTCGCCGAGGCCGTGCAGCAGGCAGGGCACCGCTTGGCGGAGAAGCTCATCGTGCCCGACGATGTGTACCGCATTCGCGCCGAGGTGTCCCGCTGGATCGCCGACCCCGACGTTCAGGCGGTGATCGCCACCGGCGGCACGGGCCTGACGGGGCGCGACGGCACGCCGGAGGCGCTCGTCCCGCTATTCGACAAGACCATCGAAGGCTTCGGCGAGGTGTTTCGCCACGTCTCGCTCGCGGAGATCAACACCTCGACCATCCAGTCGCGCGCGGTGGCGGGCGTGGCCAATGGCACGTATGTGTTCGCGCTGCCCGGCTCGAGCGGGGCCTGTCGCACGGCATGGACCCAAATCCTGGCCCATCAGCTGGACTACCGCACTCGCCCGTGCAACCTCGTTGAGTTGATGCCGCGCTTGTTGGAACGCTGAGCCGCCTGTGTTGAGGGTGCTTCGCATGCGGGGCCTCGGCTTCGCGCTGGCGCTGCTCGCGCTGACCGGCGGGGCGGCGGGCGCCCGCGAATGTCCGCCCCTCGCGACGGCGCCGCTGGCCGAGGTCAAGACGCAGGCGCCGGGCCAGCGCGTGACGGTCGAAGGCGTGGTGACGGGGGTGTTCCTCGGGCGTGAGGCCCTGGGCGGCTTTTATCTTCAGCAGGCGGGCGCGCCGGAGCCGGCCGCCGTGTTCGTGTTCGCCCCCCGCCTGGGCGCGCGCGAGCGCCGGGGGATCGAGCCGGGGGTGCGCGTGCGCCTGGCCGCCGAGACCGCCGAGCACCGCGGGCGCTTCCAGCTGAGCGCGCCGGCGCGCGTGGAGGTGTGCGGCCGTCCCGGGCTGCCGGACCCCGTGCCGCTCGAGTTGCCCGCCGATGCCGATCGCCTGGCGCGACTGGTGGACGTCAAGGTGCGCTTCGATCAGCCCCTCACCGTCACCGGCAACTATCTGCTCGCACGTTACGGCTCGCTGGATCTGGCGGCCGGCGGGCGCCTGTTTCGGCCGACCAACGCGCCGGACGGCGACCCGGCGGCCAACGCGCGGCGGCGCATCGTGCTGGACGACGGCAGCTACCGCGCGCAGCCCGAGCCGATTCCCTACCTCGACGCCTACGGCAGCCGGCGCAGCGGCGCGGTGATCGAAGGTCTGACCGGCATTCTCGCGCACGCCTTCGAGGAATACCGCGTGCACCCCATTCGCGCGGTGCATTTCGACGACGCGAATCCGCGTCCGGCGGCCCCGCCGCCGGTGCCGGGGCGGGTGCGTGCGGCGGCCTTCAATGTGGAGAACTATTTCCTCAGCCTTGGGCAGCGCGGGGCGCGTCATGCACAGGAACTCGAGCGTCAACGCGCCAAGCTGTTGGCCGCGGCCCACGGGCTGGAGGCCGACCTGCTGGCGCTGGTGGAGGTCGAAAACCGCGCCGAGGCCCTGACCGACCTGGTCCGCCAGTTGAACCGTGGCGCGGAAGAAGCGCATTGGCGCGCGGTGCCGGTGCCCCAGCCGCTCGGTACCGATGCCATTCAGGTCGCGCTGGTGTACCGCGCCGACCGACTGGAGGTGGTGGGCGCACCGCGCGTCGACACCGACCCCATCCATGAGCGTCCGCCGGTGGCGGCCGTGTTCCGCGCGCGCGCCGGCGGCGCGCCGTTCCTGGCCGTGGCGGTCCACTTCAAGTCCAAGACCGGCTGTCCCGCGCGCGGCGACATCGATCGCGGGCAGGGCTGTTGGAACCAGCGGCGCACGGCGCAGGGCGAGGCGCTGGCGGGCTTCGTGCGGCGCGCCGCACACGAGGCCGCGGTGGAGGACGTGCTGGTGCTGGGCGACCTGAACGCCTACGGCGCGGAGGACCCGCTGCGGGTATTGGACGAGGCCGGGTTGGTGGACTTGGTGGCCGCGCGGCTGCCGCCCGAGCGGCGCTACACCTACGTATTCCGGGGCGAGGCCGGCTATCTCGACCACGTTCTGGCGAGCGCCGGCATGGCCGAGCGGGTCCGCGGCGTGGCGATCTGGCACATCAACGCGGATGAGCCGCCGCACCTGGCGTTCGACGGGCGCCGCGACTGGTACGCGCCTGACCCCTACCGCAGTTCGGACCACGACCCGGTGTTGGTCGGCTTCGACTGAACGGCTTCCGTGGAGGCCCTGCGGCGGTGGTGCCGCGCGGTGCAGGACACCGGCGTCTCGTACACCTCGAGCCGCGGTCGTGGAGATCGATTGGTGCGTGGCGTGCGCGCTGTGCCGAATCGAGTCCCGCCATCTCGCGGCCTCAAAGGCCTCATCGGCCGGGCGCGCCGGCGCCGACGTCAGGCTGCAACACGCTTGACCCTCAATTGCCGAACGCGGCCTCCTCGCTCTGCACGTAGGCGGCGTGGGCGTTGCGCGCGTGGAGATCCTCGAAGTTCTCGAGCGGCGCCCAGGGGGAGGCGTCGAAGCTTTCGATCGCGCTCTGCATGTCGACGCCCATGTCGACCTGCGCGTCCATGTGCTCGCGCAGCGCGGTGAGGTAGCCGTGCACGGGGTGTTCGAACTTCTCCAGTGGACCGGGCTTGCCGTGTCCCGGCACGAAGCTCGCGCCCGTATGCGCCCGCAGGCCCTCGTAGGCGGCGATCCAGCCGGCCACGTCGCTGACGCCGGGGAGGATCGACAGCAGCCGCTCGCCGTACAGCACGTCACCGGCATACACCAGCCCTTGCTCGGCGATGTTGACCACCAGGCTGCCCGGCGTGTGGGCGTGGCCGGCCGGCAGGAGTTCCAGGGTCACGCCGCCGAGGTCGAGCTTGGCGGGGCCGTCCACCACCTCGGTGGGCGGTGCCGGCGGCTGCACGCTGTCGGCCGCCAAGCCGAGGGTCCGCTCCACGGCGCCGGCGAAGTTCTGCGCCTCGCCGGTGAGGCGCGGCAGCGCATCCCGGTGCGCGACGATCTCGGCGCCGGCGTCTCGGAACACGTCGTTGCCCATATGGCGGGCCGCCTGGGAATTGGTGTTGACCGCATAGCGGATCGGCCGGTCGGTTCGCGCGCGAATGGCGGCCAGCATCTCCTGCGCCATCGCCTCGGTGTAGCCGGTGTCCAGCACCGCGACGGCGTCGTCGCCCACCACGTACAGCAGGTTCATGCGAAACCCGCGGTTCTCTTGCGTCGGCCCGCCATAGGGGCCGATCCACGCCCAGACGCGTTCGCTGAGTTGCTCCGGCGCGGGCAGGATGCGTTCGGCCAGCGCCGCCGGCGACACGGCGATCAGGAGCAGGATCAAGGCACTTCGCGCACGCACCATGGCAGGACCTCCGATTCGATGTTTCCCGTCATGCTACCACTGCCCGGCGTGGGTCGTGGTGCCCTTGGCTATACTTCCCTGGCAGGCGCCGCTCTGGCGCTGCACGGCACCTCGGGAGGGATCCCCATGCCACTAGCAGAGACGGTGAAGCGCTACCTGGACCAGAGCGGCGCCGACTACGAGATTGTCGAGCACCCGCGCACCCTCGCCAGTACCCACACCGCGCGCGAGGCCCACGTGCCGGGCCAGGATGTGGCCAAGGCGGTGGTGTTGCAGGACGATCAGCGCTTTCTCATGGTGATCGTGCCGGCCACCCACGAGGTCGAGCTTGGCGTGCTGCACGAGGAACTCGACCGTCCGGTGGGACTCGCCACCGCCGCCGAGGTCAACCAGCTGTTCCCCGATTGTGATCCTGGCGCGGTGCCGCCGCTCGGGCCGGCCTATGGATTGGAGACGCTGATCGACGAGAGCGTCGGCACAGACCCGGAGATCTACTTCGAGGGTGGCGATCACCAGTCACTGGTGCGCATGCGGGCCGAGACCTTCCTCGACCTGCTGCGCGACGCCCGCGCCGGCCAGTACAGCCACCCCATGCAGTCCAACCACAGCCGCGGCAAGAGGATGCATTGATGCCCGACGACGCTCTGATCCGCCAAGTGCGTGCTGCGCTCGAGCGCGAGCCGCACGTGGACCTGCACCATCATCCGATCAAGGCGCGCATGGACCACGATGCGCTGGTGCTGGAGGGCGAAGTCGGCAGCGTGGCGGCCAAGAAGCTGGCGCTGGCGTGTGCCGCCGCCGTGCCCGGCATCGCGGCGATCATCGACCGCCTGCACGTCGAGCCGCTCGAACGCCCCGGCGACGGCGCGGTACGCGATCGGGTGCTCGCCAACCTGGAGCAGGATCGCGCGTTACAAGTCAGCGGGTTGCGCGTGCTGGACGGCAACGGGCGCGGTACCTTGGTGCGCGCCACGCCGCCGGAGTCGAACGACGAGATCGTGGTGCGCGTGGAAGAGGGCGTGGTGACCTTGAGCGGGCAGGTCAACAGCCTGTCGCACAAGCGCTTGGCGGGCGTGCTGTGCTGGTGGGCGCGTGGGGTGAGGGACGTCGTCAACGGGCTGGAGGTGGTCCCCGACGAGGCCGACAACGGCGCCGAACTGACTGACGCGCTGCGCCTGGTGCTCGACAAGGATCCGTCGGTGGATGCCACCCAGATCCGCGCGCACGCCGAGGATGACCACACCGTGGTGCTGGAGGGGCTGGTGGCGGCCGAGGGTCAGCGCCACGCCGCCGAACGCGACGCGTGGTTCGTGTTCGGCGTGGACCGCGTGGTCAACCGCATCGAGGTCCAGTCCTAGGCGCGTTGTCCGCTATGCGTGCTCTGCGCCGTCGCGGATCAGACGTCCCTAGCGCAACGCGTTGAAGTCGATGGCGTGGAAGTTGCGCACCGCCGTGTGGTCGGCCGCCAGGTCGGTCTCCTCGTCGCGCACCAGCCACAGCGTGCGCATGCGCGCCGCGCGCGCGGCATCCAACTCGGCCGGTACGTCGGACAAGAACAGCACCTGCTCGCCGGGCAGGCCGATGGTCTGCAGGATGCGCCGGTAGGCGCCCGCTTCACGTTTGTTGCCGATGGTGGTGTCGAAATAACCGCTGAACAGCGGCGTGAGGTCGCCGTAGGCGGTGTGTGCGAACAGCAGCTTCTGGGCCTGCACGGAACCGGAGGAGTACACGTACAGCTTGAGCCCGGCGGCATGCCACTCGCGCAGGCGCCGTGCGGCGTCCTCGTAGATGTGGCCCTGAAAGTCACCTTGCGCGAAGCCGCGCTCCCAAATCATGCCCTGTAGCGTCTTAAGCGGGGTCGCCTTGCGGTCCTCGTCGATCCACTGGAGCAAGGTCTGGATGGCCGCCTCGTCGTCCACGGCGCCGGTTTCCGCCTGCACCTGATTGAGCTCGCGGCGCACATCGGGCCGCTGCGCGTTCGCGCGCACGAACGCGGGCAGGTGTTCGCGCGCATAGGGGAACAGCGCGTCCTTGACGAACGAAAGCGAGGACGTCGTGCCCTCGATGTCGGTGACGATCGCGCGGATCATACGAGCTCGTCGTAGGCGGGGTAGCGGCGCGCGATGTCGCTGCCCGTGAAGTCGGCCACCCAGCCCTCGGGCGAGCAGAACAGCCGGATGGCCTTGAAGAACGGCCGCTCGCCCATGTCGAACCAGTGCGGGGTGCCGGCCGGCACGCTGATCAAGTCGCCGCGCTCGCACAGCACGGTGTACACCTTGCCGCGCCCGGCCTCGTTCTGCGGGTGCAGATAGAACAGGCCGCTGCCGTCGACGAAGAAGCGCACCTCGTAGTCGCTGTGGGTGTGCTCGTCGAGAAACTTCTTGCGCAGCGCCTCCCGGTCGGGGTGGTCGGGATACATGCTCACCACGTCGACGGATTTGAAGCCGTTGTCGCGCATCAGGCGCTCGATCGGGCCGCGGTAGGCCTCAATCACCTCGTCCTGGGTCGCATCGTCCGGCAGCACGCGCTCGGCCTCCCAGGCCTCGAACAGCACGCCGATTGCCGCCAGCTCGCGCGCGATGTCCTCGCGCGCCTGCACCACGCGCGGCTCGCCCGCCGGCGCGCCGTCGGCCCCCGCCTCGCGGTAGATACGCAGTTCGCTCATCGCACCAATCCTCGCTTCAGCAGCTCGCATTCGAACAGGAACTCCAACGCCTCGACATGGCGCACCGCATCGGCCACGGTCTCCCCCCAGGTATAGCAGCCATGCCCGGCGATCAGGTAGCCGACACCGAGTCCGGCCGCGTCCATGCGCGCAGCGACCGCGGCCGCCAGCCGCGTGATGTCCTGGTCGTTGTCGAACACCGGTACGCGCACGCTGGCGCTGTGGGTCGCGATCCCCGGAAAGGCCTTCAGCACTTCGTACTCGGCCAGTTCCAGGTCGCCCCCCCGCGTAAGTTGGGACAGTACCGTGGCGTGGGGCGAGTGGGTGTGCAGCACCGCACCGATCCCGGCGTCGCGCCGGTACAGGGTGGTGTGCAACTCGGTCTCGGCGGACGGGCGCCGATCCGCATCCAGGCTACGACCGTCGAGGTCCACGCGCAGAAAGTCCGCCTCCGGGTCGAGATGGCCCTTGTGGCGGCCCGAGACGGTGAGCAGGGCCTCATCGGCCGACAGACGCGCTGAGAAGTTCCCGCTGGTCGCGGGGACCCATCCGCGGGCGAAGAAGAACCGCCCGGCCTCGGTCAGCGCGCGCGCGGCGCTTCGTCTATCCTGTGCCTGACCCATGACGCTCGCCCCGGTTAAAAACGCGACACTTTAAGGGAACCGGGGGGCGTGCGTCCACGCCGCGTACTGCCTTGGCAAGGCCGGGGCCTTTACTGTCTAATGGGAACCCGTTCGCGGCCCCCGGCCGCACAACAATCGACAATCGCGCACATCCTGCCAACGGAACAATAACCATTGGGAACTCGCTCAGCCGCCAAGCCGGGCGTCGGCGCACGCCGCACGTCGGCCGCGCTCGCCTTCACGGGACGCAGCTTCACCTTCAGCGTACTGCGCATCTTCAGCAGTGAGCTCACCGCGCTGAACGACGCCTTGCGCACCCACCTGGCAAAAGGCGCGGATTTCTTCCAGAACGCGGCCGTGGTGCTGGACCTCAACGAGGTCGAGGCACCGGAGCGCCTGAACCTGCGCGCCCTGCTCCAGGGGCTGCGCACCCACGGCTTGCGCCCGGCCGCGCTGCTGGCCGGGGCGCCGGCGCCGCTGGCTGCTGCCGCGCGCGAGCTCGGCTTGGGCGTGGTCGGCGCGGGCGCGGCACGCGAGGCCGCGCCCGCGCCACCGGCCTATGCGCCGGCCAAACTGGTCACGCAGCCGGTGCGCTCGGGCCAGCAGGTGTATGCGCCCGGCGGCGACCTGGTGGTGGTCGGGCCGGTCAACACCGGCGCCGAGTTGCTCGCCGACGGCAGCATCCACGTCTACGGCACCTTTCGCGGCCGTGCGTTGGCGGGCGTCCAGGGGGATGAAAGCGCGCGCATCTTCTGTCAGGATTTCGCGGGCGAGTTGGTGTCAATCGCCGGGGTCTACCGGGTGGTCGAAGAGGGCACACGCCCGCCGCGGTCGGTACAGGTGCGCCTGGTGCAGGGCCAACTGGTCATTGAGGCCTTGTAACGACCCGTCGCGGGGTAGACTCGACCGCGTAACAAGGTATGGGGCCGTGGCGCAGGCCGCGGTTGGAGGGAAAGGGGGCGGCATGCCCCGGACTCTGGCGCATCGATGGATCGCTCAGGGTCATGCAGGAGCGGCGCCCGCGCGTGCGGGTCCGGCGGACGTGGGTCCGCCACATAATGAACAACCGGAGGTTCTGCCTTGGCAAAGATCATCGTAGTCACATCCGGCAAGGGGGGCGTGGGCAAGACGACCACCAGCGCCAACTTCGCCATGGGTCTCGCGCTGCAGGGGCACAAGACGGCGGTTATCGATTTCGACGTCGGCTTGCGCAACCTGGATCTGGTGATGGGCTGCGAGCGCCGCGTGGTGTACGACTTCGTCAACGTCATCAATGAAGAAGCGACGCTGCACCAGGCGCTGATCCGCGACAAGCGCTGCGACAAGCTGTACGTGCTGCCCGCCTCGCAGACGCGCGACAAGGACGCGCTCTCGCGCGAGGGGGTGGGGCGCGTCCTGAAGGCGCTCGCCGAGGACCAAGGTTTCGACTACATCGTGTGCGACTCACCCGCCGGCATCGAGGGCGGCGCCATGATGGCCATGTACTACGCCGACGAGGCGTTGGTGGTAGTCAATCCCGAGGTCTCCTCGGTGCGCGACTCCGACCGCATTCTCGGCATCCTCGCGGCCAAGTCGCGCCGTGCGGAGGACGCTGGCGAGCCGGTGCGCGAGCATCTGATCGTTACGCGTTACTCGCCGCGGCGGGTGGCGAGCGGCGAGATGTTGAGCGTGGAAGACGTGTGCGAGATCCTCGGCATCCCGCTGCTCGGGGTGGTGCCGGAGTCGCAGGACGTGCTGCAGGCCTCGAACGCCGGCGTGCCCATCGTGCTGCAGGAACGTAGCGAGGCCGGCGATGCCTACAGCGACATCGTGGCCCGCTTCCTGGGCGAGGAGCGCCCGCAGCGTTTCCTCGAAGAGGCCCGCAAGGGTATCCTCCAGCGCCTGTTCGGGAGCTGAGCCATGGGTCTTCTCGATTTGCTGCGTGGGCGCCGCAACGGTTCAGCCAAGACCGCCAAGGAACGCCTGCAGATCGTCATCACGCACGAACGTGCCAACCGCAACGCGCCGGACTACCTGCCGTTGCTCAAGAAGGACTTGATGGAAGTGATTGCCAAGTACGTGGATGTCGACAACGACAGTGTGTCGGTAACGCTCGAGCAGGAGGCTGAGCTGGGTGTACTGGAGCTCAACATCACGCTGCCCGACAAGGGACGCGTGGCCGCCCGCTGACATGGGGGCCGTCGCGATTGCGGTGGCGGTCAACGACCGCCGGGTAAACGCTTGCGTGGAAGCCCTGTGTCAGAACGGCTGCAAGGCGGTGCGCGCCACCATCGGCGCGCTGCGCCTTGGCTTGCCGGTGCCGCAGACCGAGGGGCTGACGGACGACGAACGTCTCCGCGTACTCTGCGAGCTCGAGACCATCATGTCGGTGTACGACACGCGCTCAGCGGGGTGATCCGTGAGGCGCGCCAGCGCGCCTCACGGCGTTCACGAGCCGTGCGCGATGGGGCGCGGGCGGGCCCCGGCGGGCTCCGCCTCCAGATACTTCGACCAGTCGACCTGATTCGCGCCGTAGGCGAAGAAGTGGGGGTTCAGCAGGCTTTCCTTGGTGTTGTAGCGCAGCGGGCGCATGGCGGTGTCGGTCACGTGCCCGCCGGCCTCCTCGACCACGGCCTGGGCCGCCGCGGTGTCCCATTCCGACGTGGGCCCGAGGCGCGGGTAGACGTCGGCCTTGCCTTCGGCCACCAGGCAGGACTTGAGCGCGCTGCCCATGCTCACCAGCTCGTGCGTGCCGAGGCGGGCCAGGAAGGCGCTGAGCGAACGGCCGGCGTGCGAGCGGCTGCCGGCGACCGTCGGCGGGCCGTCCGGCAGGGGGCGCGCGTGAATTGCCTGCGTCGCCCCTGCGCTGTCGGCGCGCCAGGCGCCGCCGCCGCGACGGGCGTAGTACGCGACGTTTTTCACCGGTACGCCGACCACGCCGAGCACGGGCTCGTGGTTATCGATCAGGGCGATGTTCACCGTGAACTCGCCGTTGCGCTTGACGAACTCGCGCGTGCCGTCCAGCGGGTCCACCAGCCAGTAGCGGCGCCAGCGCGCCCGCTCTTCGAACGGGATGGCGGCCGACTCCTCGGACAGCACCGGCAGCTCGGGGGTCAGGGCTCGTAGGCCGCCGACGATGGTGCGGTGGGCGGCGAGATCGGCGTGGGTCAGCGGGCTGTCGTCGCCCTTGATCTGTACTTCGAAGTCGGTCTCGTAGACCTCGAGGATGCGCTCCCCGGCCTCGCGCGCGAGCGCCACCACCTCGGGCAGCAGCCCGTTCAAATCCAGTCCCTGTTCAGCGTTCACCCGCCATTGCCTCCCTGGCTAAAAAGAGGGCCGCGATGCTGCGGGCCTCAGTGCAATCCTCTTGTTCTAACAGTGCCGACAGCTCGGACAGGCGCCACGGCACCACCTCGATCTCTTCCGGCTCGTCGCCTTGCGCGCGCTGCGGGTAGAGCTCCTGGGCCAGCACGATGTGCGTGGTGTGGCTCAGATAACCCGGGGCGGCCGTCACCGCGCGCAGCACCTCCAGGCGCCGCGCCGCGTAACCCACTTCCTCCATGATCTCGCGGTTGGCCGCCGCCAACAGTTCTTCGCCGGGCTCGACGCGTCCCTTGGGCAGCGCAAGCTCGTAGCGATGCACCCCCGCGGCGTACTCGCGGATGAGCAGCACCGTCTCGGGATCGAGCATCGGCACGATGAGCACCGCCCCCCGCCCCGAGCCGGCGAGGCGCTCGTAACGGGCCGACACGCCGTTGGAAAACTCGAGATCCAGTTCCTCGATGTGGAACAGGCGCGAGCGGGCGACGGTGCGGGAACGGCGGATAACCGGAATCTTGGCCATGTTTCGACCCTAAGCGTAGATGATCGGTGGCGATGTCGCCCGCTGCGGCCGGGGCAGCAGGCGCGCCTCCGGCGGCGCCTCAGTGTACCGTCGCGCCGCTGCGGCTCAAAGTTCGGCTTGCGGGGTGCACGCCGGAGCAAAGATACTGACAGGAGCGGTGGACGCGCCGCTGCCTGATGCCCCACATGCCCTGGGAGGTCACATGCTCGCCTGGAGCGAGATCGAGAACGTCCTGCTCGACATGGACGGTACCCTGCTGGATCTGCACTTCGACAACGAGTTCTGGCGGGAGCTCGTGCCCGCACGCTATGCGCAGCTTCACGGCATGTCGGTGGAGGAGGCCAAGGCGCACCTGTACCCGGTGTTTCGCGCGGCGGAGGGTACGATGAACTGGTACTGCCTCGACTATTGGAGCGAGCAGCTGCAGCTCGACATCGCCTTGCTGAAGCGGGAGATCGAGCACCTGATCGCCGTGCATCCCCACACGGTGGATTTCCTCGACGCGCTGCGCGCGGCGGGCAAGCGGGTGTTGCTGGTCACCAACGCTCACCCGAAGAGCCTCGCCCTGAAGATGGAACGCACCCGCCTGGAGGGCCACTTCGACGTGGTCGTGAGCGCCCACCACTACGGGCGCCCGAAGGAGGACCGGCGCTTCTGGCAGGGGCTGCGCGGGGATCACCGCTTCGATCCCGAGCAGACGCTGTTGGTGGACGACAGCCTGCCCGTGCTGCGCTCGGCGCGCGCCTACGGCATCGCCCACCTGTTGGCGGTGCTGCGGCCCGACAGTCGGGGGCCGGTGCGCGATGTGGCGGAGTTCCGCGCCATTGAGAGTTTCGCCGACATCATGCCGACGGGCCCGGTCACAGGCCGTCCTGGTGGCGTTGATCCCAGCGCTTGAAGCGGCGGCGGCAGTAGCGCAGCAGCGCCTCGTAATCGGGAAAGAACAACTCGAAGCCTTCGTCGGCGGGGGCGTCGTATTCGCAATAGTCGTTGCTGTGCTCGCGGCAGATCGCCGGCCGGCTGTGGTAGATGCCGCAGCGCCCGTCGGGCTGCAGGTGCCGGCAGGGGGTGTTGACCAGCAGGTACCAGCCGTCGCTGTCCTTGTAGGCCTGCACGCCGTGGTGGGAGAGCTGCCAGAGTAGGTGATCGAAGTCGCGCTTGGAGCGCGGGCCGGGGATGCGCTGCGTAATGTACGTGCAGCACTTCGAGCCCACGCAGCGGCCGCACTTGTCGGCCGGCTCTACCGGGATGACCGGCCGACGTCCGGCGGGCGCCATCGGCGGACGCCGTCTCAGTTCGGGGTGGGGTCCGCCGGGCGCGGCTCGCCGCCCGTGCGTCGCCGGCCGCCGCTACGGCGCCCATCGCGGCGATTGCCTTTGGCCTCGCCGCCCCGCCCGCGATCCTGGGGACGCGCCTCACGCCGCGGCCGGCGCACCGGCGGGGCGAGATCCGCCAGCAGGTCCTCGTCAATGCTTTCCACCGGGATCTTGTGGCCGATGTACTGTTCGATGTCCATCAGCGAAAACGCGTAGGTCTCGCAAGCGAAGCTGATCGCCTCGCCGCTCGCGCCGGCGCGCGCAGTGCGGCCGATGCGGTGCACGTAATCCTCGGCGTCCTGCGGCAGGTCGAAGTTGAACACGTGGGACACCGCCGGGATGTGCAGTCCGCGCGCCGCCACGTCGGTGGCCACCAGCACCGGCAGGTCGCCGCGCGCGAAGCCCGCCAGCAGGCTCTGGCGCTTGGTCTGCGGCACGTCGCCCGACAGCACGGCGGCGTGGATGCCGTTGCCCTCCAGGTGCGACCAGACCATATCCGCCGCGCGCTTGGTGTTGATGAACACGATGCTGCGCGCGGGCGCGAGCTTGCGCATCAGCCCCACCAGCAGGCGGATCTTCTCGTGGTTGGCGGGGTAGTACACCCGTTCCCGCACCCCCTCGGAGGTCACCCGCTCGGGCTCCACCTCCACCAGTTCGGGGTTGTTCATGTGCTCGTAGGCCAGCTCCATCACGCGCATCGACAGGGTGGCCGAGAACAGCATGTTCAGGCGCTGTTCGGGCGGCGGCATGCGCCGCAGCAGGAAGCGCACGTCCTTGATGAAGCCGAGATCGAACATGCGATCGGCCTCGTCCAGCACCATCGCCTCGCAGGCGCGCAGGTCGAACACGTGCTGCTTGAAGTAGTCGATGATGCGCCCGGGGGTGCCGATCAGCACGTCGACGCCCGTCTGCAGCGTGTTGCGCTGCGACTCATAGCCGGTGCCGCCGTAGACCAGCCCCAGGCTGAGCCCGGTGCGCGCACCCAGCGTCTCGGCATCCGAGTGGATCTGGATGGCCAACTCGCGCGTCGGGGCGAGCACCAGCGCGCGCGGCTGGTTGGCGCGGCGCTTGGGGTCGGGAGGCGTGCGCATCAGGCGATTGAACAACGCGATCAGGAAGGCGGCCGACTTGCCGGTGCCGGTTTGTGCCTGTCCCGCCACGTCCTTGCCCCCCAGCGCCAGGGGCAGGGCCTTGGCCTGGATCGGGGTACAGTGCTTGAAGCCGGCGGCCTCAATGCCTTGCAGGAGTTCGGAGGGAAGGTCTAGGCTATCGAATAAGGTGTCACTCAGATGTTTATCGGTCATAGCGACTGAGCATATCAGAATCGGCATGCTTGAAATACGGTCATACTTCAGCTCAAATGAAAAGCTGCGTGATCAGGTTCACGCTGCTGCGGCATAACAAGGCCGGTAACGAATAAGGGGAGACAGCAATTGAGCGACGAAATCGTTCATGTCACCGATGACACTTTCGAGGACCAGATCATCAAGGCCGACGGCCCCGTGCTGGTGGACTACTGGGCGGACTGGTGCGGCCCCTGCAAGATGATCGCGCCGGTGCTCGATGAGATCGCCCGGGACTACGCCGGACGGCTCAAGGTGGCGAAACTGAACATCGACGAGAATCCGGCCACGCCTCCCAAGTACGGGATTCGCGGCATCCCGACGCTCATGCTGTTCAAGGGCGGTAATGTCGAGGCCACCAAGGTCGGTGCGGTCTCCAAGTCCCAATTGACCGCCTTTATCGACAGTAATCTGTGATTCATGGAGGCGTCCGGCCCTAGCGGCTGGACGCCTTGCCTGTTTGGTGTTACTTTGAGAAGCAACGCTGCGGCAACAACAGCACTCACCGTCGCGCCGTCACTGCCACCCCCGTTCATTTCCTAAACGTGTCCCCACCTGCACGCCCCGCCGGTGGCACGTCCGAATGCCATAGTTGACCCTATCCGACGATGAACCTGACTGAACTGAAAAAGAAGCCCGCGGCCGAACTGATCCAGCTCGCGCAGGGCATGGGTATCGAGGGTATGTCCCGCTCACGTAAGCAGGACATCATCTTCTCCATCCTGAAGGTACACGCCAAGAGCGGCGAGAATATATACGGCGACGGAGTGCTGGAGATCCTGCAGGACGGATTCGGGTTCTTGCGCTCGGCAGACAGCTCCTATCTGGCCGGCCCCGACGACATCTACGTCTCGCCCAGCCAGATCCGACGTTTCAACCTGCGTACCGGCGACACGGTGTCCGGCAAGATCAGGCCGCCCAAGGAAGGGGAGCGCTACTTCGCGCTGCTCAAGGTCGCGGAGATCAACTTCGAGCCACCTGAGAACGCCAAGAACAAGGTTCTCTTCGAGAACCTCACGCCGCTGTTCGCCAACGAGCGCCTGACCCTGGAGCAGGGTAACGGCAGCACCGAGGACATCACCGCGCGGACCATCGACCTGGTTGCGCCCATCGGCAAAGGTCAGCGCGGACTGCTCGTCTCCCCCCCGAAGGCGGGTAAGACGATGATGTTGCAGAACATCGCGCAGTCCATCACCCACAGCCACCCCGAGTGCGATCTCATCGTGCTGCTCATCGACGAGCGCCCGGAAGAGGTGACCGAGATGGCGCGCTCGGTGCGCGGCGAGGTGGTCTCCAGCACCTTCGACGAGCCGGCCAGCCGCCATGTGCAGGTGGCCGAGATGGTGATCGAGAAGGCTAAGCGCCTGGTCGAGCACAAGCGCGACGTGGTGATCCTGCTCGACTCCATCACGCGTCTGGCGCGCGCCTACAACACCGTGATCCCGTCCTCGGGCAAGGTGCTCACCGGCGGCGTGGACGCCAACGCCCTGCACCGCCCCAAGCGCTTCTTCGGTGCCGCGCGCAACATCGAGGAGGGCGGCTCGCTGACCATCATCGCCACCGCGCTCATCGACACCGGGTCGCGCATGGACGACGTGATCTTCGAGGAGTTCAAGGGTACCGGCAACATGGAGATCCACCTGGATCGGCGCATTGCCGAGAAGCGGATCTATCCCGCCATCAACATCAACCGCTCCGGCACCCGTCGCGAAGAGTTGCTCACCAACCCCGAAGAGCTGCAGAAGATGTGGATTCTGCGCAAGCTGCTGCATTCCATGGACGAACTGGCCGCCATGGAGTTCCTGTTCGACAAGATGAAGGCGACCAAGACCAACGCGCAGTTCTTCGACTCGATGAAGCGCTGAGCCCGGCCCGCGCGGGCCGTGTGTCCCGCGTGGAGGCCCTCGCCCGCGTGTGCTATAGCTTGAGCAGCACGATGCGCGGGAGGGGTGATGCAGACCGATCGCTGGCAGATGGCCGACTTCGACGAGTGGGCGCGCTTGGCCCAGCGTGACCCGGCCGCGTTCGAGTGCCGGCGCGCCGAGGTTCTCGAGGCGCATATCCGGCGCGCCCCGCCGCACCGCCAGCTGCGGCTGCGGCGTCTGCAGTGGCGGGTGGATGCGACCCGCCGCCGCACCCGTAACCCCTTGGTTGCCTGTAGCCGCCTCTACGCGCTGATGTGGGATGCCGTGGCCGGCGCGGGTGGGCTGGTGGAAACCTTGCGCGGCGGCGCGCCTCGCCGGCCCGCCCCGCGACCGCCGGCGCCCGTCCTCCCCCTGCGCCCCGGCAAGCCCCGTCAAAACCCCACCTGATCCGCCGACGCACACGGCGCACACGCCCATGCCGGCGCCCGCGCGCCCGCTTGCCGACGGCCCATCAGGGCGCGTATACTTGCGCGTTCTCTGTGTGCGGTGCCCGAGTAGCAATCGGGTGGCGGCATGCGCTATCAGACGAGGTCTCCAGATGAAAGCGGACATCCATCCGTCCTACACCGAAATCACGGTTACCTGCAGCTGCGGGAACACGTTCAAGACCCGTTCCACGGCCGGTCGCGACCTGTCGCTGGAAGTCTGCTCGGAATGCCACCCGTTCTATACCGGCAAGCAGAAGATCGTGGACACCGCGGGCCGCGTGGACAAGTTCCGCCAGAAGTACGGCCGCAAGTAACCTCGGGCCGCGTCGCGCGTCCTGCGCGACGCGCCGCCTCCCTTCCCAGCACGGGGCTCCACCATGTCAGACCCGCAAGCGCCGGCCGCCGATGCCTTGGCGCAGGCGGCCCTGGCCTATCACGCCGAGCCGCGGCCCGGCAAGATTGCCACCGCCGTCCACAAGCCGTGTACCTCCCAGCAGGACCTGAGTCTCGCCTACACGCCGGGCGTGGCCGCCCCGGTGCGCGCCATCGCCGCGGACCCGGCGGCCGCCTACCGCTATACCGGCAAGGGCAACCTGGTCGCGGTGATCACCGACGGCACGGCGGTGCTCGGACTCGGTAATGTGGGGCCGTTGGCGGGCAAGCCCGTGATGGAAGGCAAGGGCGTCCTGTTCAAGCGCTTCGCCGATATCGACGTGTTCGACATCGAGGTCGAGGCCGAATCGCCCGCGGCGTTCATCGACACCGTGCGCCGCATCGCACCCACCTTCGGCGGCATCAATCTCGAGGACATCGCCGCGCCGCACTGCTTTGAAATCGAGCGGGCGCTCGCCGAGCAACTCGATATCCCCGTGTTTCATGACGACCAGCACGGCACCGCCATCATCATCGCCGCGGGCCTGCTGAACGCGCTCGAGCTGCAGGGCAAGCGGCTCGCGGATGCCAAGGTGGTGTGCCTGGGTGCGGGCGCGGCGGGTATCGCCTCCATGCGCCTGCTCGTTGCCTTGGGCGCGCAGCGCGAGCGTTTGCGTCTGGTCGACCGCCGCGGGGTGATCCACAGCGGCCGCGAGGATCTCAATCCCTACAAGGCGGAGTTTGCGGTGGCGACCGAGGAGCGCTCGCTGCTCGACGCGATGCGCGATGCCGACGTCTTCATCGGCGTGTCGGGTCCCGATCTCGTCGACGAGGCCGCGTTGCGGGCCATGGCGCCGCGGCCGGTGGTCTTCGCGCTGTCCAATCCCGACCCCGAGATCCACCCCGAGCGCGCCCACGCGGCACGCGATGACCTGGTGATGGCGACCGGCCGCAGCGATTTCCCCAACCAGGTGAACAACGTGCTCGGCTTCCCGTTCATCTTCCGCGGCGCGCTCGACGTGCGGGCCCGTGGGATCGACACCGGGATGCAGCTCGCTGCGGTGCACGCGCTGCGCGACTTGGCGCGCGAGCCGGTACCCGGCGAGGTGTTGGCGGCCTATGGGCTGGAGGCGCTCGCCTTCGGTCCCGAGTACATCATCCCCAAGCCCTTCGATCCGCGACTGCGTACGACAGTAGCCGGCGCCGTGGCGCGGGCGGCAGTGGCGGCGGGGATGTCCCGCGTGCCCCTGCCCGCAGAATACGCCCGCGCCGACGACTAGAGCGCGCCGGCCTCGCCGTCTGCGGCCAACAGGGCCTCCACCGCGGTGGCGCCGGCCCGTTGCATGGGGCGACCGTCGACCGGACTCAGGGGTGCTTGGCGCAGGCCGCGCCGCGGGAACACCGTCAATTCCAGCACCGCCTCGCCCGCCATGAAGCGGAACACGGGGAAGTTCTCAGTCCGCTCGGCATCCAGGCGCACGCGCCGCTCGTCCAGTTCGAACGGAATATTGCGCTCCATCAGGAACAGGCTGACCTCTTCCGTGGTATCGGCGAAAAGGTGCAGGTGGACAGGGGAGTGGATGTCGGCGGTGCCCGCGAGCACGGGCCCGACCAGGCGCGGCTCGAAGCGCTCGGTGAGGCGCATGGCCCGCAACGCGGCCGCGCGCAAGTCGCGCAGTGCATCTAGGTGGCTGGTGCGGCGGAACAGGCGCAGGTGAGTATGCAGGGCCTCTTCGACCTCCACGTTGCGCGGCATATTGCGGGTGTCGGGCGCACCGAGCAGCGTGGCGGCCTTACGCTTGGCGGCGTAGTAATCGGTGAGGCCGGTCTCGGCGATCAGGCGCGCCGCCTCCTGGGCGATGCGGTGGCGCATCTGGCGGTCCTTGGTTCCCTGGTTCTGGGGCATGGCGTCCTTCCTCATGCGTCGGCCCGGAAGCCCGGGAGGTGTGGGGCGGCCACGGCTTCGCCTTCGCGGTGTTACCGCCGGGCGCGCCGTGGCGTGCTCAGAACAACTGGTCCATCACGCTGGGCGTCGAGCCGCCGGCTTCGTCACGCGCGGCCGGCGCCGCCGCCTGCTGCGGGACTTGGTCCGCTGGGAAGGTTTCGAAGATCGCATCGCCGCTGCCCGGCGTGCTCAACAGCCCGCTGGCGGGATCGATGCGCACGGTCACCAACCCGGGCGGTTGGGTAAACGGTTGTTCCTCCACGCCGTCAAGCACGCGCCCCATGAAGTCCATCCAGATGGGTAGCGCCGTACGGCCGCCGGTTTCCCGCGCGCCGAGCGAGCGGGGCGTGTCGAAGCCCACCCAGGCGCTGGCGACCACTTGGCCGTTGTAGCCGGCGAACCACGCGTCGCGCAGATCGTTGGTGGTGCCGGTCTTGCCCGCCAGGTCGGCGCGGCGCAGCTGGCGCGCCGCGCGTGCGGTGCCGCGATCGATCACGTCGCGCATCATGGAGGTCATCAAGTAAGCGTTCTGCGCGCTGATGACCCGTTCGGCGGGGCGCGGCGGCGGGCTCAGGTCCAGCGGTGCGATCAGCGGATACCCGTCGTCGGTCTGCAGCGCTGCCGTGTCGCTTACCGGCAGTAGTCCGCGGGCCGCCGAATCCGAGGGGCACTCGGGGCAGACCGTGGGCGGATCGGCGCGGAACACCTCGTCCCCGGCGGCGTCGACGATGCGCTCGATGAAGTGCGGCTCGACCCGATAGCCGCCGTTGGCGAACACGGCGTAACCGGCGGTCAGTTCCAGCGGCGTCACGCTCCCGCTGCCGAGCGACAGCGACAGGTCCCGCGGTAGGCGGTCGCGGTCGAAGCCAAACGGCACGGTGTGGTTGATGGTGTAGGGAATGCCGATCGACCGCAGCAGGCGAATCGAGACCAGGTTGCGCGAATGCACCAGCGATTCGCGCAACCGCGTCGGTCCATAGAAGCGCCCCGTGTAGTTCTCCGGGCGCCAAGTGGCTTCCAGGCCCGGGTCGTCGAACACCACCGGGGCGTCGTTGACCAGGCTGGCGGGGGTGTAGCCCCGCTCCAGGGCCGCGGAGTAGACGAAGGGCTTGAACGCCGAGCCTGCCTGGCGCTGGGCCTGGAAGGCTCGGTTGTAATGACTATGGAAGAAGTCGAATCCGCCCACCAGCGCAGTGATGGCCCCATTGCGCGGGTCGAGTGCCACCAGCGCCGCACCGGCATCCGGTACCTGGGCGAGATGCCAAGCCCCATCCTCGTCCAGGCGCACACGCACGCGATCCCCAACGGCTACTATCTCGCTAGCCGCCTGCGGCGCCGGACCCTGGGCATTGGCGTTGATGTAGCGACGCGCCCAGGACAGGCCCGGCCATTCGAGGCGCACGGTTTGGCCGCGGCCGATGTAGGCGATCGCAGCGCGCTCCTCGACGTCGACGATCAGCGCGCTGCGCAGGCCGCCGACGGCCGATACCAGGTGGCGGTCCCACCCGTCCGGCTCATCGGGATCGACATCGACTTGAGCCTCGGGGCCGCGGTATCCGTGGCGCGTGTCGTAGGTCATCAGCCCGGCGCGCAGCGCCTGGTTGGCGGCCCGCTGCGCGTTGCCGTCCAAGGTGGTATAGACCCGGTAGCCCGCGGTGTACGCCTCGTTGCCGAAGCGCGCGAGCATGTCCGCCCGTACCATCTCCGCCACGTAAGGCGCCTCCAGTTCGGCGACCGGGCCGTGCGCGCGTGCCTGATCCTCCTCCGCCATCGCCGCCTGGTAGGTCTCGTCGTCGATGTAACCGAGCAGGTGCATGCGCCCGAGCACGTAGTTGCGGCGCAGCAGGGCGCGTTGGGGGTTTACCAGCGGGTTGTAGGCGGCCGGGGCCTTGGGCAGCCCGGCGATCATCGCGGTCTGCGCGACGCTAAGGTTCTCGAGCGTGGTGCCGTAATAACCCAAAGCGGCGGCGCCGACGCCGTAGGCCCGGTTGCCGAGGAAGATCTTGTTGAGATAGAGCTCGAGAATCTGCTCCTTGCTGAGCTCCCTCTCGATCTTCAGCGCCAGCAAGATCTCGTTGATCTTGCGAAGATAAGTCTTCTCGCGCGAGAGGAAGAAGTTCCGCGCGAGCTGCATGGTGATGGTGCTGCCGCCTTGCGCCTTCTCGCCGGTGCGGGCGAGGTGCAGCGCGGCGCGGGCGATGCCCTGGTAGTCGACACCGGGATGGCTGAAGAAACGATCATCCTCGGCGGCGAGCACGGCCTGGATCATCTGCTCCGGCATCTCCTCGTAGGAGAGCGGTGAACGCCGCTGCTCGCCGAACTCGGCCATCAGCGCGCCGTCGCGGGAGTACACGCGCAGCGGCACCTGGAAGCGAACGTCGGTGAGGACTTCGATGGAAGGCAGCTGCGGCGCCAGATAAAGGTAGGTGCCGACCGCCGCCACCGCGCCGGCGGTTACCAGGGCGAACAAGGTCGCCAGGCCGTAACGCAGCAGGGCGTAGAAATATTTCATTCGAGCGAGCCGTGTGAGAATTAAGTCAAGGATTCTTCGACCCAGGAAGTATAAAACCCTTACCTAGGCCAGGCCATGATCGGTTACGCAATTAAATGTATTGACCGTCCGATTCTGTCTGGTATTTAATGCAGAAAAATAATTATCGCGCGCAAGCGTAGGTCCGATAAAAGAAAATGATACCAAAGCTTTCGCGAATCTTTCGGCCCCGCACCGTCCCGCTCGTCGGCCTGGACATCAGCTCGACGTCGGTCAAGCTGCTCGAGCTCGCGCGCAGCGGCAACCATTATCGCGTGGAGAGTTACGCGGTCGAGCCGCTGCCTCCCAACGCGGTGGTCGAGAAGAATATCACGGACCTGGAGGCCGTCGGGGAGGCGGTCAAACGCGCGGTCAAGCGTTCCCGCACCCGTGCGCGCCACGCGGCGGCGGCCGTCGCCGGATCGGCGGTCATCACCAAGGTGATCACCATGCATTCGGCGCCCGAAGATGAGCTCGAAAATCTCATCCAGATCGAGGCCGACCAGTACATTCCTTACCCCCTCGAGGAAGTGAACCTCGATTTCCAGGTGCTCGGGCCGTCGGACGCCGATCCGGACATGGTCGACGTGCTGCTGGCCGCCTCGCGGAGCGAGAATGTGGACCTGCGCACCGGCGCCACCGAACTCGGCGGACTCACTCCGAAGGTGATCGACGTCGAGGCCTATGCCATGGAGACCGCCTTCACGCTGATCGCCCCGTCCCTGCCGAGCGGCGGGCTGGGGCAGACGGTGGCGGTGGTCGACGTCGGCGCGACGACCACCACGCTCAACGTCCTGCACGACATGCGTTCCATCTACACCCGCGACCAATCCTTCGGTGGCAAACAGCTGACCGAGGAGATCCAGCGCCGTTACGGCCTGTCCTACGAGGAGGCCGGCATGGCCAAGCGCCAGAACGGCCTGCCGGAAAACTACGCCGGCGAGGTGCTGCAGCCCTTCAAGGAGGCCATGGCCCAGCAGGTTAGCCGCGCTCTGCAGTTCTTCTTCTCGTCGAGTTCCCACGACAGCGTGGACCATCTGGTCCTTGCCGGCGGTTGCGCCTCCATCGCCGGAATCGACGAGCTCATCGCGCAGGAAACCGGCATCAACACCCTGATCGCGAACCCCTTTGCGCATATGACGGTCAGTTCCCGTGTCAAGGCGCAGGGACTGATGAACGACGCGCCCGCCCTGATGATCGCCTGCGGGCTGGCGCTGAGGAGCTTCGACTGATGGCGCGCATCAACCTCCTTCCTTGGCGCGAGGCGCAACGCAAGGAGCGCCAACGCCAGTTCGTGGGCATGGCCGGCGGCGTGGTTTTGCTGATGGGGATGGTGATCGTGTACGCGCACTTCCACATCGCCGGCCTGATGGAGACGCAGCAGTCGCGCAACACCCTGCTGGAGCGCGAGATCGCCGATCTTGACCGCAAAATCCGCGATATCCGCGCGCTGGAGAGTCAAAAGGAGCGGTTGCTCGCGCGCATGAACGTCATTCAGCAGCTGCAGGGCAACCGCGCCGAGATCGTGCATCTGCTGGAGGTGTTGGCCGAGGCCCTGCCCGACGGCGTGCACTACACGGACATTCGTCAGCAGGGGAACGCTTTGGTGCTGCAGGGCGTCGCGCAGTCCAACGCGCGCGTGTCGGCCCTGATGCGCAACCTCGATGCCTCCCCCTGGTTGACGAACCCGCGCCTGGACGTGATTCAGGCGGACCGTCAGGGTGGCGCGCGCACCAGCACTTTCACGTTGCGGGTGACCCAGGTGCGTGGCGCGGCGGCGAAGGTGGCCTCATGAAGAACCTCGACCTCAACGATATCGATTTCAGTCAGATCGGTTCCTGGCCGCTGGCCGGGCGCCTGTTCGTCATCGCCTTGTTGGGCGGGGCCATTCTGTTCGCGGGGTACTGGTTCCACATCAAGGGTCAGATCGAGCAGTACGAGCGCGTCGTTCAGCGCGAGCAGGACCTGCGCCGCAACTTCGAACAGCGCGCCGCCCAGGCCGCCAACCTGGACGCCTACCGCGCGCAGATGGAGGTCATGGAGGATTCGTTCGGCGCCATGTTGCGCCAGCTGCCGAGCCGCACTGAAGTTGCCGAGCTGCTGGTCGATATCTCTCAGACGGGCCTTGCGAGCGGACTCGAGTTCCGATTGTTCCGCCCGCAGCAGGAAAGCCCCAAGGAGTTCTACGCGGAGCTGCCGATTCAAATGAGCGTCGTAGGCACGTATCACGAGTTCGGTCGCTTCGTGAGCGGTATCGCCGCGCTGCCGCGCATCGTGACGCTGCACAATGTCAGCATCAGCGGCCCCGGGGCACAGTCCGGCGGCAAGCTCACCATGGACATCGTCGCGCGCACTTACCGTTATCTGGACGAGGACGAAGTCGCCGCGCAGCAGCGCAGCCAGCAACCGGCCGCGCGGCGCCGGCGTTGACGCGTGGAGATCGAGATGAGCGAAACGCGAAACGGACATTACCGCATCCTGGCAGTGCTGCTAGGCGGCCTGCTGCTTGGCGGGCTCGCCGGCTGCGCGCAGCAGCAGCACGAGGACCTGGTGCAGTACATGAACGCGTACAAGGCCAAGCAGCAGGGGCGCGTGGACCCGCTACCGGAGATCCAGCCTTACGTGACCCACCACTACGGCGCCGAGGACCTGCGGGACCCGTTCAGGCCCGTGGTGGCACGTGCTCAGGCAGCGCCGGACGACAATGGCGTGCGGCCGGATCCGAACCGCACGCGCGAGGTGCTGGAAGAGGTGCCGCTCGACGCCCTAAGGTTCGTGGGCAGCGTCCAGCGGGACGATGCGCACTGGGCTATCGTGCGGGCCCCCGACGGTCGGGTGCACCGCGTGCGCCGCGGCAACTACATCGGACAGAACGACGGTCGCATCCACAACATCACCGAGCGCAGCCTGCACCTGACCGAACTCGTACCCACCGGCACCGGTAGCTGGCTCGAGCGCGAAGCCAGCCTGGTGCTGAGCGAATGACACAAACCAAGGGGCACACGATGAGCGTCCGAAGCTTTTCCTCGACCATCCTGACGGGATGCGCGCGCCACACCGTGGTCGGCCTGCTGGTCCTGCTGTCGGGCGTGCTGCTTGCCGGCGGGACGGCCATCGCCGCCGACGAGGTGGCGCTGCAGGACGTCAGCGTCGCGGCGCTGCCCGGCAATCGCGTCGAACTGAAGTTCACCATGAGCGGCCCCGCGCCATCGCCCAACACCTTTACCATCGACAACCCGGCCCGCCTCGCGCTGGACCTGCCGGGCACGCGCAATGCGCTGGCCACGCGTAGCCGCACCATCGGCACCGGGGCGGCGCGCAGCATGACGGTGGTCGAGGCGGGCGGGCGCACCCGCGTGGTGCTCAACCTCGCCCGCCTCGTCCCCTTCGAGACGCGTACCGAGGGCAATCAACTCTATCTGGTGCTGGAGGCCGCCGGGGGCGGCGCCGGGGTGCCGGCCACGGCTCGGCGCGAGGTGCGGGTGAACGACATTGATTTCCGCCGCGGCGACGCGGGCGAGGGCCTGGTCGTGGTGCGCCTGGGCGACCCGAACATGGCGGTGGACGTGCAGCGCACCGGTAACCGCCTGGTGGCCGAATTTCAGAATGCCACCCTGCCGCAGGAACTCGAGCGCAGCCTGGATGTGGCGGACTTCGCCACGCCCGTGAAGTCCATCGACACCTACGCCCAAGGCAACAACGTGCGCATGGTGGTCACGCCCGACGGGCCCTTCGAGTACGGTGCCTACCAGGTCGAGGACCGCTTCACGCTGGCGGTGAAGGTGCTGCCGAGCGGGCCCTCGCAGGACGGCGTCGTGGGGCAGCCCAAGTACACTGGGGAGCGCCTGTCGCTCAACTTCCAGGACATCGAGGTGCGCGCCCTGCTGCAGGTGCTGGCGGATTTCAACGACGTGAACCTCGTGACCACCGACAGCGTCTCCGGCAGTCTCACGCTGCGCCTACAGAACGTGCCGTGGGATCAGGCCATGGACATCATTCTCAACAGCCGCGGCCTCGGCATGCGCCAGCACGGCAATGTGTGGATGGTCGCGCCCGCGGCGGAGATCGCCGCGCGCGAGCGGGCCGAACTGGAGGCACGGCAGGGTATGTCCGAGCTGGTGCCGCTGATGAACGAGGCGATCCAGATCAACTACGCCCGCGCTCAGGACATCGCGTCGCTGCTGCGCAACGAGCAGAATACCTTGTTGTCCGGTCGCGGTAACATCGCGGTCGATGCCCGCACCAACCAGCTCCTGCTGCTCGACACCCCCGACCACATCGAGGCGGTGCGCAATCTCGTCGCCCAGCTCGACGTGCCGGTGCGCCAAGTGCTGATCGAGTCGCGCGTGGTGCTCGCCAGCAACGACTTCAGCCGGGAGTTGGGCGTGAAATTCGGGGTGTCGGGGGACCGCACCACCGGTAGCCACCAAGTGGGTGTCGGCGGCAACATCGGCGGCGCCGATACGGCCCGTCGCAGCGGCATCGATGCCACGACTCCCCCGGATCGTCTCAACGTCAACTTCCCGGTGACCAGCCTGTCGGGCAGCGCCGGCACCATCGGCCTTGCCGTGGCCAATCTGCGCCGCGGCATCCTGCTCGACCTCGAGCTGTCCGCCGCGCAGGCCGAAGGACGCTCGGAAACCGTATCCAGCCCGCGCGTCATCACCGCCAATCAGCGTGAGGCGGTCATTAAGCAGGGCGTGGAAATCCCCTTCACCGTGCCCGGCACCGCCAACAATCCGCCCACGGTGCAGTTCAAGGAGGCCCTGCTGGCGCTGACCGTGACGCCGCAGATCACCCCCGACGACCGCATCATCATGAGCCTGCAGATCAACAAGGACAGCCCGGACTTCGGTAGTGCCGTGCAGGGCAACCCGCCCATCAACAAGCAGGAAGTGCAGACCCAGGTGTTGGTGGACAACGGCGAGACGGTGGTGCTGGGTGGTATCTACGAGCAGACCAAGGCCACCAGTGTCCGTCGGGTTCCCTTCTTCAGCGATCTCCCTCTGATCGGTGTCCTGTTCCGCAACACGTTCAACCAGGATGACCGGTCTGAGTTGCTCGTGTTCGTGACGCCGAAAATTCTGAGCGAAAGCCTTAGCGGCCAGTGACCGGCGCCAGCCCGGCTCGCGCGCGAGCGGGCGGCCCGTATAATCGCCGGGACGTTCCCAGGCAACTGAATGATGGCAGACGCGCAGCAGGCGCCTTCGGCGCGACGGATATTCCTGGTCGGACTCATGGGCGCCGGCAAGACCACGGTCGGCCGGCGTCTCGCCGAGGCGCTGCAGCTCGAGTTCGTGGACAGTGACCACGAGATCGAGCGGCGCACGGGTGCCAGCATCCCGCTGATCTTCGATGTGGAGGGTGAGGCGGGTTTCCGGCGCCGCGAGGCGGCGGTGATCGATGAACTCACGCAGCGACGCGGCGTGGTGTTGGCGACGGGCGGCGGCGCGGTCCTGGATCCGGCCAACCGCCGCCACCTGGCGGAACGCGGTTTGGTGATCTACCTGAGCGCCTCGCTGGAGCAGCTCTGGCGGCGCACCTCGCGCGACCGCAACCGCCCGCTGTTGCAGACCCAGGACCCGCGCGCCAAGCTGAAGCAGCTCATGGTGGAGCGCGACCCCCTGTACCGGGAGATCGCCGATGTCGTGGTGGCCACGGACAAGCGCGGGGTCCGTCATGTGGTCGCCGAGATCCTCGGCCATCCCGCCCTGAGCGCCAAGTCGTAGGCCATGGTCGGCTATACTGCCGGTCCAGGCGCTTACGCAATGAACGACTCGCTCATGAAGACACTGCAGGTAGACCTCGGCGCGCGCAGTTACCCCATCCACATCGGCCCGGGGCTGTTGGCCCGCCGCGACCTTATCGCGCCGGCCATCGCCGGCCGCCAGGTGCTGGTGGTCACCAACGAGACCGTTGCCCCCCTTTACCTCGATGCCGCTCTGCGTTTGCTCGACGGCTTCCAGTGCCATACCTGCATCCTGCCCGACGGTGAGCGCTACAAGACGCTGGACACCGTCACCACGATTTTCGATACCCTGCTGGAGAACCGCCTCGACCGGCGTTGCACTATCGTCGCGCTCGGCGGGGGAGTGATCGGCGACATGGCGGGTTTCGCGGCGGCCTGTTATCAGCGCGGCGTCGCCTTCGTGCAGATCCCGACCACCTTGCTCGCTCAGGTCGATTCCTCGGTGGGCGGCAAGACCGGCGTGAATCATCCGCTCGGCAAGAACATGATCGGCGCCTTCCACCAACCGAACTGCGTGCTGATCGACACGGAGACCCTGCGTACCCTCGATCAGCGCGAATTGGCCGCCGGCATCGCCGAGGTCATCAAGTACGGACTGATCCGCGACCCCGAGTTCTTCACGTGGCTGGAGGAGAACATGGCGCGCCTGCTCGCGCGCGACCACGAGGCGCTCGCGTACGCCATCGAGCGCTCCTGCCGCAACAAGGCGGAAGTGGTAGCGGCCGACGAGCGCGAGGCGGGCCAACGCGCCTTGCTCAATCTCGGCCATACCTTCGGTCACGCGATCGAGACCGGGGTCGGTTACGGCGCCTGGCTGCACGGCGAGGCAGTGGCCACGGGGATGCTGATGGCGGCCGATCTGTCCGGTCGGCTGGGCTGGCTCAACGCGAACGATATACACCGTGTGGAGAACCTCATCGACCGGGCCCAGCTGCCCACCCGCGCGCCGGCGCAACTCGATTGCGGCCGTTTCGCCGAGTTGATGGCGGTCGACAAGAAGGTTCAGGACGCCCGTCTGCGCTTGGTGTTGTTGAAGGGCATCGGCGAGGCGGTGATCGCCGATGGCGTCGCACCGGATCTGATCTGCGAGACGGTGGTCGCGCACCGCGCATTGGCGTGAGGCGCCCACTCATTCGCCCGTCTGCTGTACGCTGCTGAACCATGCGCATCTACATGCAAACGCCGCCGACGGCCGAGGGTCCGCCCCGTTTTTGCCAGCTCATGCTTCAGCAGGACCTGCTGGAGGGTTGGACCTTGATCCAGGAGGCAGGTGCCCCGAACGGTGCGCGCCGCATCAAGCGCGTGCATTACCCGAGCTTCGATGCGGCCGAGGCGGCCCTCGTCCGGGCGCGCGACGCCCAGATCGCGCGGGGTTATCGGGTGATGTTCGTCGAAGGCGTAGGTCGCCAGTGAATACGGACCCGGCGCATTCCGGCGCACTCGCGGGCGCGGCCCTGCCGCCGTCGCCGCGGCCCTTCCTCGATCAGGGGCGGAGCCACCTGCTCGACATCCTCCAGCACCTCGTCGACTACAGCGCCCAGGTCTTGTTGGTGGCGGCACCCGCCGGACGTGGCAAGTCCGTGTTGGCCGCCGAACTTGCAACGCGCTGCAGTGCCCACGGCCGGGTGTGTTGCTTCCAGGCGGAGCCGGACCTCACCGCCGAGCTTCTGCTCCAGCACCTTGCGCATACGCTGGTCTTGAGCGAGGCGGAGGCGGTCAGCGGCGCGGCGTTGGAAGCGGCGCTTTTTCGGATGGGCGAGCAGGCGGTATTGGTCGTCGACGATGCGGACCGTCTGCCGCCGGAGGCGCTCGCCGTACTGCTCGCGTTCGGGCGCGAGGCCGACGAGGAGCCGCCGCCGGCCGTGCGCGTCGTGCTGTTCGCCGACGAGCATCTCGAGCTGCCGCCGATCTGCGTCCAGCGCCTCACCCTGGCGCCCTTCACGCCGGCGCAGGTCGCTGCCTATGTCGAACACCGCCTGGAGGTGTTGGACGACCCGCCGGTCTTCGATCGGGCGCAGATCGCGCGCCTGCATCACCTGACCGGGGGCAACCCGGGCGATATCGAACGCGAGCTTGCCGAGATTGTGGCCCGCGGAGGCGCTGAGCCGTATGGCCGGCTCGACCGCCTGCGCGATGCCGGCGCGCTCGTGCTGGCGCGCGTGCGGGCGTGGCGTGACCGTCTGCCGGTCGGTGCGCTACGCGGTGCTAGGAGTCCTGGCGGGGCGCGCGACGTAGCGCCCGTCGGGACGGCGGTGCAGTCGGCGTCTACCGTGCGCGCTGCGATTGATCTTTCCGCGGCGAAGGCGTGGTTGCACGCGCGGGCGAGCGTCGGCGTCGGGGCGGCCATCACATTCGCCATCCTCGTCGCCGTCGTCCTGATTCTCCCCCGAGGGGCGGTCGAAGAGCCGGCCGTGCCGGTCGCCCGGGCGCCCGACGCGACCACGCCCGAGCGGCCCGAGGCGCGCGTGGCACCGGCGGTGCCCGAGGCTGCGCCGCGCCGCGCCCCGGCCGGGCCGCCCATCGTGCAGGAGTTGCCGCTGCCGCCACGGGCCGACGCGCCGGCGCAACCGCGTCCGGCGCAGCCGACGGTGGCCGCGCCGGGCCACGCGGCCGCTGCCCAGCCCGAACCAGCAGCCACGGATCCTGACCCCGCGTCGGCCGTCGCGGAGCGGCCGATGCGCGCCGCGGGCGGTTGGCTCGCCGAACGCGACCCCGAGCATTACACGCTCCAGCTCGCCGCCGGCGGTCGGTCGGAGGCGCTGCGTGCCTATGCGGCGCGCCAGCCTCTAGACGGTGAGGCGGCGTTGATCGCCGGGATGCGCGACGGTGCGCCATGGTACACCCTGGTGTTCGGCGCGTTTGCCGACCGCGCGGCGGCCGAGGCCGCGCGCGATCGCCTGCAGACACAGTTGGAGATCCCGCCGTGGCCGCGTCGGATCGGGAGCTTGGAGGGAGAGGGCGAGGTGGTTGCGGTGTCCGCTTCGAGCCCATCCCCCGGCCCGCGCCCCACGTCCGCCTCGGCCGGTGGCGCGGCGCCGGGGGAGCCCGCGCCCGACGCGGGCGCGATCACCGGAGGCTCCGAGCCGGCCGCCTCGTCGGTCGGCTCGGCCGGCCGCGGCATGGTCTGGCTGTGGGCGCAGGATCAGGCCCATTACACCCTGCAGCTCACCGCGTCGGGCAGCGAGGCGGCGGTGCGCGAATTGATCGCCCGCGAGGGGATCGAGCGTCACGCCGCCTACTTCACCACCGCGCGCGACGACCAGCCGTGGTATGTGTTGATCTACGGTAGCTACCCCAGCGCCGAGGCGGCGCGCGCGGCGGTCGCCGATCTGCCCGCCGCCCTGCGTGAGGCAGGGCCCTGGCCACGCACCTTCGCCAGCGTGCAGCGTTCGGTCCGGCTGGACTGAGTTCGCGTTTGCCCCACGGTGCTGCTGCGGCCGCGTGCCGCGCGTTGATCCCGCTTCCCTCGCGCCTGTATACTGCCTGACCATTTGGCCGCTCGCTCGGCCCTCCCGCTCGACGCACGCACGCGAGCGCCGGCTCGCCCCGCGCTAGCCGACAAGCGCCCATGCACGGCAGAAAGGTTACGGCAGAAGTGACTGAACGACAGACCCCCGCCGGGTTGTACCAGCCCGCCTTCGAAAAGGATAACTGCGGCTTCGGCCTCATCGCGCAGATGGACGGCACGCCGAGTCATTGGCTCGTGCAGACCGCCATCGACTCGCTGGCCCGCCTGACGCATCGCGGCGCGGTGGCGGCCGACCGCAAGACCGGCGACGGCTGCGGACTGCTGATGAAGCGCCCCGACGCCTTCTTGCGCGCGGTGGCCGAGGACCAGGGCTGGCGCCTCGGCGAGAACTTCGCCGCGGGCGCGGTGTTCCTGAACCAGGACGCCGCGCTGGCGCAGCGTGCGCGCGACACGCTCGCGGGCGAACTCGCCCGCGAAGGACTCGAGGTGCTCGGCTGGCGCCCGCTGCCGACCGACCCCGCCGCTTGCGGTGCCGAGGCGCTCAAGAGCCTGCCGGTCATCGAGCACGTGTTCGTGAACGCGCCGGCCGACATGGACGGCGACGCCTTCGAGCGCCACCTTTATATTGCCCGCCGCCGCGCCGAGAAGGCCCTGGAGGCGGACGATCCCACCTTCTACGTGCCCAGCCTGTCCAGCCGCGTGCTGGCGTACAAGGGCTTGGTGATGCCGGCCAACCTGCCGCTGTTCTACCAGGACCTGAACGATCCGCGTCTGGAGTCCGCGCTGTGCGTGTTCCACCAGCGCTTCTCCACCAACACCTGGCCGCAGTGGCGCCTCGCGCAGCCGTTCCGCTTCCTGGCGCACAACGGTGAGATCAACACCGTGCAGGGCAACCGCAACTGGTCGATGGCGCGCGGCTACAAGTTCCAGACGCCGCTCATCCCGAACATGGAAGATGTGCGCCCGCTGGTGTCCATGACCGGCTCCGACTCGAACAGCCTCGACAACATGCTGGAGGCGCTGCTCGCCGGCGGCATGGACATCTTCCGCGCCATGCGCCTGCTGGTGCCGCCGGCGTGGCAGAACATCGAGACCATGGACTCGAACCTGCGCGCGTTCTACGAATATAACTCCATGCACATGGAGCCGTGGGACGGCCCGGCCGGCATCGTGATGACCGACGGGCGCTACGCGGCCTGCAGCATGGACCGCAACGGCCTGCGGCCCGCCCGCTACGTGATCACCCAGGACCGCCACATCACGCTGGCCTCCGAGATCGGCGTGTATCCGTATCAGCCCGAGGACGTGGTGGCCAAGGGCCGCCTGAAGCCCGGCCAGATGATCGCGGTCGATACCGACACCGGCGAGTTGCTGCTGCCCGAGGACATCGATCAGCGTCTCAAGGAGCGCCGACCCTACCGCGAGTGGCTCAACAAACACGCGCGCCGGCTCGATGCCATCCTGGATGAACCCCCGCGCGCGCCCGCGTTCGACGACGACACCCTGCTCGCCTACGAGAAGCAGTTCCAGGTGAGCTTCGAGGAGCGCGACCAGGTGCTGCGCGTGCTGGCCGAGGCCGGCCAGGAGGCGGTCGGCTCCATGGGTGATGACACCCCGGTCGCCGTGCTGTCGCGTCAGCAGCGCTCCTTGTACGACTACTTCCGCCAGCAGTTCGCGCAGGTCACCAACCCGCCCATCGACCCGCTGCGCGAGCAGATCGTGATGTCGCTGGAGACCTGCCTGGGCCGCGAGAAGAATCTGTTCGAGGAGACGCCCGAGCACGCCGCGCGTCTGCTGGTGGACTCGCCGGTGCTGTCCACCCACAAGTTCGAACAGCTGCTCGCGCTCGACGAGGCGGACTATGCGCACGAGCGCATCGACCTCAACTACACCCCCGCGGCCGAGGGCGAGCCCTCCCGCCTGCGCGCCGCGGTAGGAGCCGTCTGCGAGCAGGCGGTGGCCGCGGTGCGCGCCGGCAAGGTGGTGATCGTGCTGTCCGACCGCGCGATCACGCCCGGCAAGCTGCCGGTGCACGCGCTGCTGGCGGTGGGCGCGGTGCATCACCGCCTGATCCGCGAGGGCCTGCGCTGCGATGCCAATATCATCGTGGAGACCGGCAGCGCGCGCGATTCGCACCACTTCGCGGTGCTGATCGGTTACGGCGCCACCGCGGTCTACCCCTACCTCGCGTACGAGTCGCTGCGTCACATGCTGCGCACGCGCGAGATCGCCATGCCCCTGGAAATCGCCACGCACGAGGACGCCCAGGCACAGGCGGCGCTGCGCCTGGAGAGTAACTACCGCAAGGCGATCAACAAGGGTCTCTACAAGATCATCTCCAAGATGGGCATCTCGACCATCGCGAGCTACCGCGGCGCCCAGCTGTTCGAGTCGGTCGGCTTGCACGAGGAGGTGGTGGAGCTGTGCTTCAAGGGCACCACCAACCGCCTGTCGGGCGCGCACTTCGACGAGCTCGAGGCCGATCAGCGGGTGCTGGCCCAGCGCGCCTGGAACCTGCGCAAGCAGCGTGAACAGGGCGGCCTGCTGAAGTTCGTGCACGGCGGCGAGTATCACGCCTACAACCCCGACGTGGTCACCGCGCTGCGCGAGGCCTGTCGCACGGGCAGTATCGAGAGGTTCCGCGAGTACAGCCGCTTGGTGAACGAGCGGCCGATCTTCGCCTTCCGCGACATGCTGCGCCTGCGCAAGGACGTGCAGCCGATCGCGGTGGACGAGGTCGAGCCCCTCGAGGCGATCACCAAGCGCTTCGACAGCGCGGGCATGTCGCTCGGCGCGCTCTCGCCGGAGGCGCACGAGGCGCTCGCCATCGCCATGAACCGCCTCGGCGGGCGCTCGAATTCGGGCGAGGGCGGCGAAGACCCCGAGCGCTACGGCACCGAGCGCATGTCCAAGATCAAGCAGGTCGCCTCGGGCCGCTTCGGCGTGACGCCCGCGTATTTGGTGAACGCCGAGGTGCTGCAGATCAAGATCGCGCAGGGCGCCAAGCCCGGCGAGGGCGGCCAGCTGCCGGGCGACAAGGTCAATCCGCTGATCGCCAAGCTGCGTTATGCCAAGCCCGGGGTGGCGCTGATCTCGCCGCCGCCGCACCACGACATCTACTCCATCGAGGACCTGGCGCAGCTCATCTTCGATTTGAAGCAGGTGAACCCCAAGGCGCTGGTGTCGGTGAAGCTGGTGGCCGAGGCGGGGGTGGGCACCGTGGCGGCGGGCGTCGCCAAGGCCTACGCCGACCTCATCACCATCGCCGGCCACGACGGCGGCACCGGCGCCTCGCCGCTGACCAGCGTGAAGTACGCCGGCAGCCCGTGGGAGCTGGGCCTCACCGAGACCCACCAGACGCTGCGCAAGAACGACCTGCGCGACAAGGTGCGCGTGCAGACCGACGGCGGCCTGAAGACGGGGTTGGACGTGGTGAAGGCCGCGATCCTCGGTGCCGAGTCCTTCGGCTTCGGCACCGGGCCGATGATCGCGCTCGGCTGCAAGTATTTGCGCATCTGCCACCTGAACAACTGCGCGACGGGCGTGGCCACCCAGGACAAGGTGCTGCGCATGGAGCACTTCATCGGCCTGCCCGAGATGGTGATGAACTACTTCAAGTTCATCGCCGAGGAGACGCGCGAGATCATGGCGAGCCTCGGCGTGCGCACCATGGAGGAGCTGATCGGCCGCACCGACCTGCTGGAGCTGCTCGAGGGCGACACGCCCAAGCAGCGCCGCCTGGTGCTCGAGCCCATCGTCTCCGACGCGGGCGTGCCGGCCGACAAGCCGCGTTTCTGCACCGAGCCGCGCAACGAGCCCTTCGACAAAGGGGAGCTCGCCGAGACCATGGTGCACGAGTGCCTGCCCGCCATCGAGGCGCGCAGCGGCGGCAGTTACACCTTCCACGTTGAGAACGTGCACCGCTCCATCGGTGCGCGCCTGTCGGGCGAGATCGCGCTGCGTTACGGCAACCTCGGCATGGAGGATGCCCCCATCGAGGTGCGCCTGACCGGCACCGCGGGGCAGAGCTTCGGCGTGTGGAACGCGGGCGGTCTGCACATGTACCTCGAGGGCGACGCCAACGACTACGTGGGCAAGGGTATGGCCGGCGGCAAGCTGGTCATCTATCCGCCGCGCGCGAGCCGCTTCGCGTCCAACGAGACCACCATCATCGGCAACACCTGCCTGTACGGCGCGACCGGCGGCAAGCTGTTCGCCGCGGGGCTCGCCGGTGAGCGTTTCGCGGTGCGCAACTCCGGCGCCTGCGCGGTGGTGGAGGGCGTGGGTGACCACGGCTGCGAGTACATGACCGGCGGTGTGGTGACCGTGCTCGGCTCCACCGGCGTGAACTTCGGTGCCGGCATGACCGGCGGCTTCGCCTACGTGCTGGATGTCGAGAACCGATTCGTGGATCGTTACAACCACGAACTGATCGATATCCACCGCGTCGCGCCCGAGAACATGGAGGCGTACCGCAACTACCTCATGGGCATCATTCGCGAGTTCGTGGCCGAAACCGGCAGCGCCTGGGGCCAGCAGATACTGGACAACTTCCCCGAGTACGCGGGCAAGTTCTGGTTGGTCAAACCCAAGGCGGCGGAACTCGCGACGCTCCTGGACAGCCTCCTGAACGCGGCGTAAGCCGCGCTCACGCACCGACACAGAGTGATGGCAAAGAACAACTTTCAGTTTATCCAGCTGCCGCGCAAGGATCCGAAGAAGTTTCCGGTGGACGTGCGCGTGGAGAGCTTCGGCGAGATCTACGGCGGCTTCGATCCGGAGGGGGCGGGCGCGCAGGCCGCCCGCTGCCTGCACTGCGGCAACCCGTATTGCGAGTGGAAGTGCCCGGTGCACAACTACATCCCCAACTGGCTCAAGCTGGTGGCCGAGGGCAACCTGTTCGAGGCCGCGGAGCTCTCGCACCGAACCAACTCGCTGCCCGAGGTGTGCGGCCGCGTGTGCCCGCAGGACCGGCTGTGCGAGGGTGCCTGCACGCTGAACGACGGCTTCGGCGCGGTGACCATCGGCTCGATCGAGAAGTACATCGCCGACGAGGCCTTCAAGCAAGGCTGGCGCCCGGACCTGTCCAAGGTGAAGGCCACCGGCAAGCGCGTGGCCATCATCGGTGCCGGTCCGGCTGGCCTTGGCTGCGCCGACATCCTGGTGCGCAACGGCGTGGAGGCGGTGGTGTACGACCGCTATCCCGAGATCGGCGGCCTGCTCACCTTCGGTATTCCCGAGTTCAAGCTCGAGAAGAACATCATCCAGCGACGCCGCGAGGTGATGGAGGGCATGGGCGTGCGCTTCGTGCTCAACACCGAGGTCGGCAAGGACATCCCCCTGCAGCGGCTGCTCGACGAGTACGATGCGGTGTTCCTCGGCATGGGCACCTACAACTATATGAAGGGCGGCTTCCCCGGCGAGGACCTGCCCGGCGTGTACGACGCCCTGCCGTTCCTGATCTCCAACACCCGCCGTGTGATGGGGCTGGAACAGGAGCCTGGCGAGTTCATCGACATGCGCGGCCAGCGCGTGGTGGTGCTGGGCGGCGGCGACACCGCAATGGACTGCAACCGCACCTCCATCCGCCAGAAGGCCGCCAGCGTGACCTGCGCCTACCGCCGCGACGAGGCCAATATGCCGGGCTCCAAGCGCGAGGTGGCCAACGCCAAGGAAGAGGGCGTGCAGTTCCTGTGGAACCGTCAGCCGGTGGAGATCGTCGGCGTGGACCGCGTGGAGGGCGTGAAGGTGGTGACCACCGCCCTCGGCGAGCCCGACGAGCGCGGCCGCCGTCGTCCCGAGCCGGTGCCGGGCTCCGAGGAGATCCTGCCCGCCGACCGGGTGATCATCGCGTTCGGCTTCCGCCCCAACCCCGCGCCCTGGTTCGCCGACTTCGGCATCGAGACCGACGAGCGCGGGCGCGTGAAGGCCGGCGCGCAGGGCCACAAGTTCCAGACCACCAACCCCAAGATCTTCGCCGGCGGTGACATGGTGCGCGGCTCGGATCTGGTGGTCACCGCGGTGTTCGAAGGCCGCGAGGCGGCCGACGGCATCCTCGACTACCTGGACGTCTAGCGTGAGCCAACTCGCCAACGACCTGCTGCTGCGCGCGCTGCTCCGCCAGCCGGTGGAGCGCACGCCGGTGTGGATGATGCGCCAGGCGGGGCGCTACCTCCCCGAATACCGCGCCACGCGCACGCGCGCCGGCAGCTTCATGGACCTGTGCCGCAACGCCGAGCTCGCCTGCGAGGTCACGCTGCAGCCGCTCGCGCGCTACCGGCTCGATGCGGCGATCCTGTTCTCCGACATCCTCACCGTGCCCGACGCCATGGGCCTCGGGCTCTATTTTTCAGAGGGCGAGGGGCCGCGCTTCGAGCGCCCGGTGCGCAGCGAGGCGGACGTCGCGCGCCTCGGCGTGCCTGATCCCGAGGACGAACTCGGCTACGTGATGGACGCCGTGCGCACCATCCGCCGTGAGCTGCACGGCCGGGTGCCGCTGATCGGCTTTGCCGGTAGCCCCTGGACGTTGGCCACCTACATGGTGGAGGGCAGCTCCAGCAAGGAGTACGCGCACGTCAAAGGCATGATGTTCGACCGCCCCGAGTTGATGCACCGGCTGCTCGGTACGGTGGCCGATGCGGTGACCGCCTACCTGCGCGCGCAGATCGCGGCGGGTGCCCAGGCCGTCATGATCTTCGACACCTGGGGTGGCGTCTTGAGCCCGCGCGACTACCGCGCCTTTTCGCTGGCCTACATGCAGCGCATCGTGGCCGGGCTGCCGCGCGAACACGAGGGGCGGCGCGTGCCGGTGATCCTGTTCACCAAGGGCGGCGGCGCCTGGCTGGAAGGACAGGCCGACGCCGGTCCCGATGCGCTGGGGGTGGACTGGACGGTGGACCTCAGCGAGGCGCGGGCGCGCGTGGGCGATCGTGTCGCGCTGCAGGGCAACATGGACCCCTGCGTGCTGTACGCCTCGCCCGAGCGCATCCGCCAAGAGGTCGGGCTGATCCTGGAGAGCTACGGCCACGGCAGCGGGCACGTGTTCAACCTCGGCCACGGCATCCACCAGCACATCGAGCCCGAGCACGTCACCGCCTTCATCGAGGCGGTGCACGAACTGTCGCCGGCCTACCACACCGCCGGCGCGTAGGCGGGCTTACCCGCTGAACGAAGAAAGCCGCTCCTAGGAGCGGCTTTTTTTCTGCCGCGCGCCGCGCCGCCCTCAGAGCAGGGCGTCGAACAGGAAGGTCGGCGCGGTCATCGCGGCGCTGTGGATGCCGTGGTTGTAATAGCGGGTCTTGAACGGGCGCTCGACCACCGCCTCCTCGCGAAAACCCGACAGCGGCATGTCCTTGCAGGCCATGGTGCAGCTCCACCAGCCCGAGGGGTAGGTGCACTGCGGGAAGTTGAGCGTGAGGATGTCGAGGAACTCGGCGGCGCGCATCTCCCCGTGCATTTCCTTGAGCAGGTCGAGGTGGAACAGCGGTGATTCGCTCTGTCCCACGATGATGCCGTTGGTGCCCAGCGCGCGCCGGCAGTCGCGGTAGAAGTCGCGTGAGAACAGGCCCTTGGCGGGGCCGACCGGGTCGGTGCTGTCGACGATGATGACGTCGTAGAAGCCGTCCTCGGCATCCTTCACCCACTTGATGCCGTCCACGAAGTGCAGCTCGGCGCGCGGGTCGTCGTTGGACTCGCACAGCTCGGGGAAGAATTGCTCGGAGACGCGCGTGACGCGCTCGTCGATCTCCACCTGCTGTACGCGCTGCACGTCGGGGTGCTTGAGCACCTCGCGCAGGGTGCCACAGTCGCCGCCGCCGATGATCAGCACGTTGCGCGGATGGGGGTGAGCGAACAAGGCGGGGTGCGACATCATCTCGTGGTAGATGAAGTTGTCGCGGTCGGTCAGCATGACCAGGCCGTCGATGGTCATCAGGCGCCCGAAGGTCTCGGTCTCGTACACCTCGATACGCTGGTACTCGGACTGCTCCTCGTGGAGTTTCGCCTTCACCTTCAGCGACATGGCAAAGCCGTTCGACGTGTTGATCTCGGTGAACCAGCCGCTGTCCAGAGCCATACTTACCCCCGTGTCCAATTGGATTACGATGCAGACGAAAAACCGCTATTATCGCAGATTTTCGCGGCGGGCTCGAAACCCGCCGCCGACGGCTCGCGGATGCCGCGCGCAGCCACGGTTTGGGAGACGTGCATGACCGAATGGAGCATCAAGCAGGCGCGCGAGCAGTACAACATCGCCCACTGGGGCGGCGGGTACTTCGACGTCAACCCCGCCGGGCACGTGGTCGCGCGTCCCAAGCGCGACCCCGACCACGCCGGCGTCGACCTCTACCGGCTTGCGGAAGACATTCGCGCCGCGGGCCTCACGCTGCCGGTGCTGGTGCGTTTCACCGACATCCTCCACGACAGGGTCAACACCCAGTGCCAAGCCTTTGCCGAGGCCATGGACGAAGACGGCTACACCGGCGGCTTCACCGCCGTCTATCCGATCAAGGTGAACCAGCAGCGCCGCGTGGTGGAGGAGATACTCGGCTCCGGCAACGGCAATGTCGGCCTCGAGGCCGGCAGCAAACCCGAGCTGATGGCGGTGCTCGGCATCGCCCCCTCCGGCGGCGTGATCGTCTGCAACGGCTACAAGGACCGAGAGTACATCCGCCTTGCCCTCATCGGGCGCCAGCTCGGTCACCGCGTGTACATCGTGGTGGAGAAGCTCTCCGAGTTGCAGCTGGTGCTGGACGAGGCGTCCGCGATGGGGGTCGAACCGCTGCTCGGCGTGCGCGTGCGCCTGGCCTCGATCGGCGCGGGTAAGTGGCAGAACACCGGCGGCGAGAAGTCCAAGTTCGGCCTCTCCGCCGCGCAGGTGCTCACCGTGGTCGAGCGCCTCAAGCAGGCCGGCAGGCTCGAGGCCTTGCAGCTCCTGCACTTCCACCTCGGCTCGCAGATCGCCAACATCCGCGACATCCAGCGCGGCATGCGCGAGTGCGCGCGCTATTACGCCGAGCTGCATCGGCTGGGGGCGTCTATCGGCACCGTGGACGTCGGCGGCGGCCTGGGCATCGATTACGAAGGCACCCGCTCGCGCAGCTATTGCTCCATGAACTACAGCGTGCAGGAGTACGCCCGCAACGTGGTCCACGCACTGTGGGAGACCAGCGTCGAGCACGAGCTGCCGCACCCGCACATCATCACCGAGTCCGGGCGCGCCCTGACCGCGCACCACGCGGTGCTGCTCGCCAACGTGATCGACATGGAGCGCGCCCTGGAGCGCGCGCAACTCGAGCCCGTCACCGACGACGAGCCGCTCATCATCCAGGACCTGTGGCACGGGGTCGCCGCCCTGCAGGAGCCCGACGCCTCCGCCCGCAGCGCCATCGAGGCTTACCACGACGCGGTGCATTGGCTGTCGGAGGCGCACACCATGTACACCCACGGCGTGCTCGGCATCGAGCAGCGGGCGCGTGCCGAGGAGCTTTACTTCGCCACCTGTCGGCGGGCGCGCGAATTGCTGCAGCCCGCGGCGCGCGCGCACCGCGAGGTGCTGGACGAGCTCGACGAGAAGCTCGCCGACAAGTATTTCTGCAACTTCTCGGTGTTTCAGTCGCTGCCCGACGTGTGGGCCATCGACCAGATCTTCCCCATCATGCCGGTCCACCGCCTGGACGAGCCGCCCACGCGCCGCGCCGTGCTGCAGGACATCACCTGCGACTCGGACGGGCGCATCAGCAGCTATGTGGACGGCCACGGCATCGAGCCGAGCCTCGCGGTGCATCCGCTGCGCGAGGGCGAGCCGTATCTACTCGGCATCTTCCTGGTGGGCGCCTACCAGGAGATCCTCGGCGACATGCACAACCTGTTCGGCGACACCGACTCGGTGCATGTGACCCTGACCGAAGACGGCGGTCATCGCCTCGTGGAACCGCAGCGCGGCGACACCGTGGATTCGGTCCTGCGCTACGTACATTTCAGCGCCGACGTGCTGCTCGAGCGCTATCGGCGCAAGATCAAGGACGCCGCGGTGACCGAAGCGCAGCGCCTGGATTATCTGGAGGAGTTGCGTGCCGGTCTCACCGGCTACACCTATCTGGAGGACTGACGTGCCTATGAGCGAGATCCGCCTCGAACGCGAACCCGCGCCGGAACGCCTGGACCAATTGGGCGTATCCGGTTGGTCGATCTGGACCAAGGAGGTGTCGGATTTTCCCTGGCGTTACGAGGACTCGGAGACCTGCTACTTCCTGGAGGGCGACGTCACGGTCACGCCCGAGGGCGGCCCGCCGGTGCGCATGGGGCGCGGCGACCTGGTCACCTTCCCCGCCGGTATGGCCTGCCGTTGGCAGGTGCACGCGCCGGTGCGCAAGCATTACGTCTTTGGTGTCCCGACTGAGGGGTGCCGGTCATAGCCGCATCGTGTCCGGCAATGGGTGCCGGCGCATTGCGCTGCGCTTAATGCGCCCTACAGCCAAAGGCGCAGCGTTGCCGAGTAGATAGTAGGGTTAGAAGCGAAGCGTGTTGCCCGGCGGCGCCCACGACACCGCGCGGTCGAGGCGGAGGAGGGACTATCGGCGTAACAAGATCGCCGCCCAACGCGCCACGTTCAGCAGGCTGGCCAGCGACACCGCGACGTAGGTCAGCGCCGCGGCGCGCAGCACGCTCTGCACCGCCGCTTCCTGCTCCGGCTGGATGTAGCCGCCGCCGCGCAAAATGGGCAGGGCCTTGCCGAAGCTCGCGTCCCACTCCACCGGCAGGGTGACCAGGTGCACCAACGCCATGAAGGCGAGGCTTAGCAGCCCCGCCGCCACCAGCATCAGCCCCGCCCCCGGCGCCCGGGTGGCCAGCGCGATGACGGGTATGGCCACCATGGCCAGTGCCCCGAGCCGCTCCACCGGCCGGGCCAGTTGCACCATCCGGCTGCGCAGGTGCAGCATGCGGTCGCCGCTATGGTGCTGTAGGGCATGGCCGACCTCGTGCGCCGCAATGGCCACGGCGGTGAGCGATTTGCCGTCCAGGTGCTCGGGCAGCAGCCGCACCGCGCGTGCCTCGGGGTCGTAGTGGTCGCCGCGTGGGGTGGCTTCCACGCGCACGTCGTTCAGCCCGAAACGGTTCAGCAGATGCCGCGCCAGCTCACCGCCCGTGCCCGGTAGTTCCGGCAGCGGCGCGCTGTGGCGCCGCATCTGGTAACGCACCCACAGTTGCGGGCCGAATACCAGCGCCAGAATCAGCAGCAGGGGCAGGGCGATGTGCATCGACGGTCCTCATCAGAAGCTCATCTGGACGCCGACGGTGGTGTTGGCGATGTCCGTCCCGATCACGGTGTGGTCGGCGATGAGGCGCAGATTGTTCTGCAGCTGGTAGGTGAATCCGACGCTGCCGCTGCCGGCGATGTTGGAATCGCTGGCGGCGCCGATTTCGACCCGCTCGTAGGCGAGACCCAGTCGCGTCCGAATCGCCAGCTCCTCCCCGATCGGTAGCGCGTAGACGCCATAGCCGGCAAAGGTATCGTACGAGACCTCGAAGCCCCCGAGCTCCGGGTCGGACAGCGTGGTTGAGTACTCGGCCTCGAAAGCGACGTTGTCGCCGAACTGACGCAGTGGCATCCCGAGCGTGGCCACGGCGGAGAGTCCGTTGGACTCGGTGAACACGAAATCGGCGATACCGACCTGCAGGCTGCCGTAGAAGTCCTGCTGCGCCGCGGCGGGGGCGGCAGTGACCGCCATAGCCGCAAGGGCTGTGGCCGTGAAGATTCCTTTCTTCATCATGCTCTCCTTAGCGTGTGATTGCGCATAAGGATACGCAAGTGGCTGCTAACACACAAGAAACACGGAAGGAGGGCCGGCAGCGGCACGGCGCGCCGAGAAGCTAGAAGCGGTACTGCAGACCGATGGAGGTGTTGGTGATGTCGGTGCCGATCAAGGTGTGGTCGGCGACCAGCCGCAGACCGTCTTGCAGTTCGTATGCTAGGCCGAGGCTCAGACTGCCCGAAAGGCTGCTGTCGGCGATCTCATCCCCGAAGTCCACCCGCTTGTAGGTCATACCGATGCGCGTGCGCAGGTCGAGCTTGGGGCCGATGCCCAGCGCGTGTACCCCGTAACCGCCCGCTGTGGTGTACGAGATACCCCCGAACTGCGCGGTATCGGGGCGCCACAGGGTGCGCGTCATCTCGCCCTCGATGGCGAATTTCTCGCCGAGTTGCGGGAGCGCCAGGCCGACGGTGGCGACGGTGACGATGCCTTCCGAGTCCGCGAAGCTGTAGTCGGCGATGCCGAGTGAAATCCCGCCGTAGAAGGTATCCTGTGCCAAGGCGGGGCAGGCGAACGTGAGCGCCCCGGCCATGGCCAATATGATTCGCTTCAAACTTGCCTTCTCCTTGGCCCTGGGGAAGCGCACAAGGATAAGGAGGAGGGCGCGAAAGACCCGGACGTGGCTCCCAGTCCGGCGCGCGGCGCGAATTGGGTGGTGGTCGGAGGCGGCGGGTTCGCGGCGAGGAGAAGGTAATCGGGCGATCCCTCGCCCGCGGGGAACGGCTAGAAGCGGTACTGCACGCCCGCCGAGAGGTGGTTCACGTCCGAACTAATGCGGGTGTACTCGCCGACGATGCTGAGATTGGGGTTCACCGCGTAAAGGACACCGAAGCCGAAGCTCAGCTCGATGTCCGAGTCGGAGCCGGACATCGTGCTCACGACATCGCCCTCAAAGGATTCCGTCCACTCCACCTCATATTTGTGATAGAGCAGGCCTGCACGCGCCCGAAGGCTCAGCTGTTCATTCAGAGCATGTCTAAAGGCGCCATATCCGCCGATTGACCAATACGAGACCGAGAAAGTGTCCGTCCAAGGGCCATTACGGAACGTGACGTCCGGGTCAGAGAGCGTGGTCGTGAACTCGCCCTCGATGGAGAATCCAGGGGTAACGTCCGACCTGTCCTGACCGAGCGTGAGTATCAGTGCAGTCCCGTCGCTGAATCCGGACACGTCCGCGATACCCAACTGCGCCCCAAAATACGTTTCCTGCGCACCCGCGTGCAGAGAGAACGTTGCCCCAGCGGCGACCAACGCGGCCGCCAAAATCTTCTTCTTCATGATGTTCCTCGTGCGTTTTTTTTCGGAAAGGTGCCTCTGGTTATAAGAGGCGAGCGCGCCAGAGGCCTACGTGCTCACCTTGAGTAGCATGGCTTCGATCTGGTTGTCCTTGAGGCGCGAACGAATGGTTTCCAGGCGCTGCAGATCGCTGAGCGGACCCACTCGCACGCGGTGCCAGGTCTCGTCGTTGGCGGCACGTACCGTTTGGATGGTGGCCTCGACGCCGAGCAGGGCGAGGTTGGCCTTCAGGCGATCGGCTTCCTCGAACTGGCGGAACGCGCCCACTTGCAGGACGTAACTGCCCGGCGCCAGGCGGCCGGCTGGCGCGGAGGGTTGCAGCTCCTCGGGCTGGCGGGCGCGTGCGGTGGTCTCGGGCGCCTCGGTCTGGGTGGGGCGCGGGCGGCTATCGGGCGGCTCGACGCGCGTGGCCTCCATCTCCGGCAGGATGCGGTAGAAGTCGAAGCGCGGCTCCGAGGCCGGCGGTTCGGGGGCGGTCGGTGCGGGGCTCTTGCGCACGCCGCGCGCCTCCTGCGAGCCGCCGGCGGGTGCCTGCGCCGGTGTCTGCGTGGTCGTGGTCTCGGAGGCATTGCGCGGGCCGGTGCCCTGCAGATAAATCAGAAACGCCACGAACAGGCCGATCGCCAGGCCGGCGCTCAGCCACACCCAGCCCGGCGTTCCCGTGCGGGTGCGGCGGCTGGCAGGTTTCTTGGCGTAGTCTCGCGCCATGGTTCACATCGCCTCGGGTGCCGATACTCCCAGCAAACCCAACCCGTTGCGTATCACTTGCCGAGCCGCCAGGATCAAACAAAGGCGAGCGTGACGCAAGTCCGCATCATCCACCAGGAACTGGTGCGCGTTGTAGTAGGTGTGGAAGGCATTGGCGAGCTCGCGCAGGTAGTGCGCCAGCTGATGCGGCTCGTGCTGCAGCGCCGCGGCCTCCACCACCTCGGGATAGCGCGAGAGGGCGACGATCAGATCCTGCTCGTGCGTCTCGCCGAGGCGGCCGAGTTGGGTCAGGCCGCGCGCCTGGTCGAAGTCGAGCCCCTTCTCCTCGAGTTGGCGCAGCACGCTGTGGATGCGCGCGTGGGCGTACTGAATGTAGTACACCGGGTTGTCCGAACTCTGCGATTTGGCCAGATCGAGATCGAAGTCCAGGTGCTGCTCGCACTTGCGCATGACGTAGAAGAACCGTGCCGCGTCCTTGCCCACCTCGTCGCGTAGTTGGCGCAGGGTGACGAACTCGCCCGAGCGGGTGGACATCTGCGCGCGTTCGCCGCCGCGGTAGAGGATGGCGAACTGCACCAGCAGCACGTCCAGCTTGCTCGGGTCGCCGCCGAGCGCCTGCAGCGCGGCGCGCACGCGCGGCACGTAGCCGTGATGGTCGGCGCCCCAGACGTTGATGATCTGCTCGAAGCCGCGCTCGAGCTTGTCCATATGGTAGGCGATGTCGGACGCGAAGTAGGTGCGCTGACCGTTCTCGCGGATGACCACGCGATCCTTCTCGTCGCCGAAATCAGTCGAGCGGAACCACAGCGCGCCCTCGCGCTCGTACAGGTGCCCGGAGGCCTTGAGGCGCTCGATGGCGCGCTCCACCGCGCCGCGCTCGGTGAGCGAACGCTCGGAGAACCACTCCTGGTAGGTGACCCCGAACTCGGCGAGATCGTCGCGGATGTCGTCCAGGATCGCGTGCAGCCCGAAGTCGAACACGATGCGGTAGTGCTCGGCGCCGAGCAGCTGCTTGGCGCGCGCGATCACCGCGTCGATGTAGACCTCCTTGTCGCCGCCGGCCGGCTCGTCCGCGGGCAGTCCCTCCAGCACCTCGGCGACCGGGTGGCGCAGGCGCTCGCCCTCGACGCGGTGCAGGTCGCCGGCGATGTCGCGCACGTAGGCGCCTTTGTAGGCGTTGGCGGGAAAGGGCAGCGTCTCGCCGCAGCGCTCCAGATAGCGCAGCCACACGCTCGCGGCCAAGATGTCCATCTGCCGCCCGGCGTCGTTCACGTAATACTCGCGGTCCACCTCGAAGCCGACCGCCTCGAGCAGGTCGGCCACCGAGGCGCCGTAGGCCGCCCCGCGGCCGTGCCCCACGTGCAGCGGTCCGGTGGGGTTCGCCGAGACGAACTCGACCTGCACGCGGCGCTGCGCACCCACTTCGGAGCGGCCGAAGGCCGCGCCGACCTCGAGGATCTCGCCCACCGCCCGGTGCCATGCCGTGGGCGTCAGGTAGAAGTTGATGAACCCGGGTCCGGCGATCTCCACCTTCGCCACCTCATCGGAGGCGGGCAGGTGCGCCACCAGGAGCTCGGCCAGCTCGCGCGGCTTACGGCGCGCCACCCGCGCCAGGGTCATGGCGAGGTTGCTCGCGAAGTCGCCGTGTTGCTTGTCGCGCGCGCGCTCCAGGTGGATTTCGCGCGGCACGTCGGGCGGCAGCTCGCCCTGGTCGACGAGGGAGGAAAGGGACCGATCGAGCAGCTGTTGCAGGTGGGGTTTGAGCAAGGGTTCGTTCCGCGCGTGGATGATTTCGGGCGAGCGCCGATTCTACCAGTTGCGGCGGGTGGGAAACAGGCGACCGTCGCCGGTGGACGGTCGCCCAGGTCTATGTGCGGGCGGATCTCCTCGACTTAGTCGAGGTTCTCTAGGAGCTAGTCGAGGTTCTCGAGAAAAGGCTGGCAGCTCGAATAGGATGCGAACGGTTCGCCGTTCAGGTGGATATCGACGGCGCCGGTCGCATCCTCGCCATAGAGCACCTCCAGTACACTGCCCTGCGCACCGTCGGCCCGCACGATGCCGCCGAGCGGGCACGCCTCGTGCGCGTCGCCAGTGACCGGCGTGGGCGTCGCGAGATCCACGTACCCGCCGAGGGCGCTGCTCGCGGTGCGCATGCTGCGCACGGTGTTTTCCCAGTCGAGCAGGCCGCCCCACTGAGCAGTCCAGTTCTCGACAGTGATGCGTTCGGCGTCCTGAAAACCGGCAAACTCCTCGCCTAACTGCAGGACCAGTGTGCCGGCGAAGCGGTCGGTGGCCTGCCAGGTGTTGCTGTCCTCGTGCCACGCGAGTTCGAGCGTCCCGTTGCCGATCTGTGTGGGTCGCTCATCATGGAAGGTGATTTGCAGGTCCTCGTATACCACGGTTGCCGTGCCGTCCACGACACCGGGGGCCGTCTCATCCAGTTCGAGGTCGCGCAACTCGACCACGCCGTGCAGCACTTCGCCTTGCCCGTCGTCGCATTGGTCGTAGCGTATGCGCACGCCGGTCGAGGTCAGCGTGGCCTCGACCTCGCCGCCGACGTCACAGGGAATGGTGTTACTGACTTGCGCGCCGCCGAAGCCGATCGCGTGCCAGCGATCGAGCTGGCGCAGCGTGCGCTGGTGAACATCGAGGAACCAGGACGCACCGGCATCCGCGTTGACGTTGTCTTCGAGCAATTGCTCGGTCTCACCGCCCACTTGACCGTCGACCGATAAATGGTGGGCCGCGCCCGCGACACTTAGCGCATTGTCCGCGTCGATGAGCGCTGCTTCTTCGAAGATTTCCTCCCCGGGTAGCGGCGCCTCGCTCGCCAGGGCGGAATTGCCGCTAGTGGTGCCTCCGCCGCAGGCGTACAGGACGAAGGTGAACGGCAACACTACGCTCAAGCGAGTACGTCGAAAGGCGCCTTCCATGGCAAATCTACCTCCCTGGTGAGGGCGAATTTCGCCTCAGCATAGGTGAAGCATCCGCCCCTTGCGATAGGCATTTCACGCAGGAATTGCCGAGTTTTCGGTAGGTATTTGTTTCCTGGTGCTGCAGGCGGAGCGTCTTGCGGAGAGAGTGGCGTGCAAGTCCCGCGGCCACTCCGGAGTCCGTCGTCCGATCCATGCCGAGCCCCTGTTCAGGTCTCGGCGGGGTCGACGTCCAGCGACCAACGCACGCGCCGCGCGGCGGGCAGGGCTTCCAATTGTGGAATCAAATTGTTGAGCAATGCGTGCAGCGGGGTGCGCTGGGCCGCTTGCAGCAGGAGTTGGGCGCGGTAGCGGCCCGCGACGCGTTCGAGCGCGGCCGGCACGGGGCCGAGGGCGTAAACGCCGTCGCCGTCGGCAGCGTCGGCACGTTCGGCGGCCTGCTGCAGAAAGTCGTGCGCGGCGGCGCGCTGCGGGGCCTCGGCGCGCAGTAGCGCGAGGTGGCTGAACGGCGGCAGTTCGGCCTGCTCGCGCTCGGCGAGCGCTTGGTTGGCGAAGGCGCCGTAGCCGGCGCGCAGCAGGATCTGCAGCAGCGGATGGTCGGGGTGGCGGGTCTGAATGAGGAACTCCCCGGGGGCGTCGGCGCGCCCCGAGCGCCCGGCCACCTGCACGATGAGCTGGGCGAGGCGCTCGGCGGCACGAAAGTCCGTGCTGAACAGTCCCGCGTCGGCGTCGAGCACCGCTGCCAGCGTGACGTTGGGCAGATGGTGGCCCTTGGCGAGCATCTGGGTGCCGACCAGGATGCGCGGCCCATCCGCCGCGGCCTCGGCGAAGGCCTGTTCCAGGCTGCCCTTGCGGCGCATCGCGTCGCGGTCGATGCGCACCACCGGCACGTCGGGGAAGTGGGCTTGCAGCGCAGGTTCGAGCCGCTGTGTGCCATAGCCGACGGCGCGCAGGTCCACGCTGCCGCAACGCTGGCAGTGGTGCGGTACCGGCCGCTCGCTGCCGCAGTGGTGGCAGCGCAGGCGGCCGCTGCTGCGGTGCAGGGTGTAGCTCACGTCGCAGCGCGCGCACTCGCCCATCCAGCCGCAGTCGTGGCACAGGAGCAGCGGCGCGTAGCCGCGCCGGTTGAGGAACAATAGGGCCTGGCGGCCCGCGTTCAGGTGCCGCGCCAGCGCGTCCAGCAGCGGCGGCGACAGACCCTCCTCCAGCACCGCACGGCGAATGTCCAGCACGCGCGTGGTGGGCGGCTGGGCCGTGCCCGCCCGCTCGGGCAGCACGAGGTGGCGGTAACGTCCCACGCGCGCGTTGTGCAGGCTCTCCAGCGACGGGGTGGCCGAGCCCAGTACCACCGGTATGCCCAATTGGCGGCCGCGCCAGATGGCCAGATCGCGCGCCGAATAGCGGAAGCCGTCCTGCTGCTTGTACGAGGCGTCGTGCTCCTCGTCGATGATCAGCAGCCCCGGCCGCGCCAGCGGGACGAAAATGGCCGAGCGGGTGCCGATCAGCACGCCGGCGCGCCCCTCGCGTGCCGCCTGCCAGGCACTCAGCCGCTCGCCCTCGGCGAGCCCGGAATGCAACACGGCGATGGCGCAGCCGAGCCGGGCGCGAAAGCGCTGCACCAGCTGCGGGGTGAGCCCGATCTCGGGCACCAGCACCAGGGCCTGCTGCCCGCGCGCCACCGCGTCCTCGATGAGTCGCAGGTAGACCTCGGTCTTGCCGCTGCCGGTCACGCCGTCGAGCAGGTACACGCCAAACTGCTCGGCTTGCGCGCGCACCGCGGCCACGGCGGCGGCCTGCGCCTTGCCGAGCGGGGGGGCGTGCGCCGGTGTTCCACCCTGTAGGCAGCGCGCCGGGGCGGAGGCGGCCTCCGCCCAGCCCTTGTCCAGCAGCCGGCGCAGGGTGGGGCGCCAGTTCTCGAACTGCGCGTCCAGATCGGCCGCGGCGGCCGCGCCGCGGGCCAGCGCCTGCAACAGTGCCGCTTGTTTGGCCGCGCGGGCGGGCGGGTCGGCCAGCGCCGCGCGGCCGGCGTCCGTGAGCGCCCAGGCCTGCGGCGCGGGCACGCGCGGCGCCCGCGCCTGGCGCAGCAGGGGCGGCAGCGCGGTGGCCACCGCATCGCCGAGGGGGTGGTGGTAGTAGTCGGCGGCCCAGCGCAGCAGGGCCAGGACATCGGGCGGCACGAGCGGCGCGTCGTCCAGCACCGCCAGTGCGGGCCTCAGCCGCTCCGCCGGCACCTCGCTCTCGGCGACCCGCTCGAGCAGCAGCCCCACCACGCGCCGGCGCCCGAAGGGCACGTGCAGCCGCACGCCGGGCGCGAGTTGCTCCGCCGCCGCCCCTGGCGGTGGCAGGTAATCGAAGGTGCGCCGCAGGGGCGAGGGGATGGCGAGGCGCAAGATCGGGGCCGGCATGGGGGCGAATGTATCACGCCCCGAGGGCAAGGCGGCCCCGCGCGAGCGGGGCTGATTTGGCTAGGGAAGCTCAGAAAATTTCTAGGTGGAATGCCGTAAGTATATGTCCCGAGAGCCGTCGCCGTATTATCCACAAAACCTGTGGATAACTTTGTGGAACAATTGCGGGAAAGCCCGCGGAAGGCCCGTCCCGCCTAGCTTCCTGACACTTTGGCCAAAAAGTAGCCGCCCAAAAAACACCTTTCGTAACAATTACTTAATGATTATTAGCGGTTTCTGATGAAGTTCGGGTGTGCGCTGGGTCTCATTTCAGGCGGGAGCCCGGTAATTGTGTATAAGCGCAATCAGGGAAATCCCTAAAGAGGCTGCTGCTCGCCAAATCGTTGGCGCGTCGCGGTCGGTCGGGGCGGGGGGCGTGGCGCCACCGTCACAGGTTTGGCGGGGCTAGCGCTCAGCGTCCTCGGCGGGCGTAGGCGTGGGCAGATCGTCGAGGCTGCGCGCGTTCTTCTCCGCCCAGTAGGCCCGGATGCCATCGGGGCCCTTGCGCTCCGCCCAGCGCGGCAACACGTCCCGCTGGCCTTGATAGGCCATCAGTGGCACGCCGAAGCCACAGGAGGTCTGCACCCGCTGTACGTCGATGCGCACGATCTGGCGTTCGCCGGGCACGGGCGCGCCGAAGTGCGCGCGCAGGGCGCCCCATCGCGCGTCGCGAGGCGTGACGACCTCACCGCGACCGTATAGGCGCAGAATGCGCGGATCGCCTTCGAAAGCACAAAGCATCAGGGTGATGCGGCCGTTCTCGTGCAGGTGGGCGGCGGTCTCGTTGCCGCTGCCGGTCAGGTCGAGGAAGGCCACTTCGCGCGGGGCGAGCACGCGCAGCGTATCGAGCCCGCGCGGCGAGAGGTTGACGTGTTCGCCCGCGCGTGGCGCCGTGCCCACGAAGAACAGCGGCTGGGCGGCGATCCATTGCGCGAGGCGGGCGTCGATCTCGGGATAGGTCTTGGCCATAGCGGGTCTGCGGCAGTGGGACGACGGCCCGTGATGCGTTAGCTGATAGAATCCGGGCGAGGAGGCATTATGGCACGCACCCCTTACCGACCGGTACCCAACTTCGTTCGCGAGCGCTTCACCATCGCGATTCTGTGCGACGAGCGCCTGCAGCTGCATTGGCGTGACGAGGAAGGCGCGATGGCCCATGTCGCCGCGCTCCACCCGCGCGAGTTGGTCTCGCGCGACGGCATGGACTACCTCGCGGCGGAGACGGCCGAGGGGGAGTGCGTCGAGATCCGTCTGGACTTGATCGAGAACCTGCCGACGCCGGTGAAGTAGGCGGCAACCGAGGGGCGAACGGGGCCCTAGCCCCCGAGTCCCAGCCGATTGCGCAGCGTGCCGCCGATGCCGTGTGCCATGTGCGACCACTCGCGCGCGAGTTCGGGCGGGAGCTCCGCCTCCAGCGCAGCGTCGAACAGCGCCAGCCAGCGCTCGAGCAGCGCCGGCGTCACGCCCACGGGCCGGTGTACGCCCACCATGTCCACGTAATCCGGCCGGCTGCAGCGCCCGCCCATGGCCAGCCACCAGAACTGAATGACGCGCTGTTGATGCGCCTCGAAATCCGCGATCCGCGCGAACACCGGGCCCAGTTCCGGGTCGGCGTGCAGTCGTTCATAGAACGCGCGTACCACGGCCTCGACCCGCTCGGCGCCGATCTTGTCGCACAGTGGAATCAAGCGCCGTGGCGGCGCGCCCCCGCTCGCAGCGATCATGCCCGCCCCGGCCCGTGGTGCGCGAGCCGGTCGGCGCGGGTGGCGCGGCGCAGCAGGGGCGCGCTGTCGGCCGAGGCGTCGCGCACCGCATCGAAGCGATGCACGTGACCCTGCTGCAACAGGGCCTGTACGGCTTCGCCCGAGCGCGGACGGCTGAACAAAAAGCCCTGCCCTTCTTCGCAGTCCCGGCGGCGCAGGAACTCGCATTGCGCGTCGGTCTCCACGCCCTCGGCGATCACTTTCATGCTAAGCCCTTTGGCCATGGTGAGTATGGTATCCGTGATGGCCGCGTCGTCGCCGTCGTGCGGCAGCCCGCTGATGAATGACTTGTCGATCTTTAGATAGTGGATCGGGAACTGCTTGAGATAACTCAGCGACGAGTAGCCGGTGCCGAAGTCGTCGATCGCGATCTGCACGCCGGCGTCGGCCAGCTCCCGCAGGATGCGCCCGCCGTGATCGGCCGAGCGAATCATACAGCTTTCGGTGATCTCGAGCTTGAGCCACTCCGGGGCGAGGCCGGTCTCCTCCAGGATGTCCAGCACGCGCGCCACGAGCTTGGGCCGATGGAACTGCCGTGCGGAGAGATTCACCCCCATGGGTATCGGCGCAAGGCCCGCGTCCTGCCAAGCCTTGGCCTGGCGGCAGGCGGTGCGCAGCACCCAGTCGCCGGTGACGCGGATGATGCCGGTCTCCTCGGCCAGGGGGATGAAGCGCTCCGGGGCGACCAAGCCCAATGTGGGGTGACGCCAGCGCAGCAGGGCCTCCACCGAGTTGATGCGCCCGCTCCGCAGGTCGATGCAGGGTTGGTAATCGAGTTGGAATTCGCCGCGTTCCAGCGCCTGGTGCAGGTGCGAGGCCATCAAGAGGTGATCGAGCGCGCGCGCGTTCATCTCCGGCCGGTAGTGGCGGAACGTGCTGCGGCCCTGCTCCTTTGCGCGGTACATCGCAACGTCGGCGTTCTTGAGCAGCTCGTCGACATCGCGCCCGTCGCTCGGATAGCCGCTGATACCGATGCTCGCGGAGACGTACAGCACATGGCCCGCCACCGTGAACGGCTCGCTCAGGCTGTCGATCAAGGCCTGCGCCATCGCCCCCGCCTCGTGCGGCGGCAGACCGTTCAACAGGATGGCGAACTCGTCGCCGCCGAGGCGCGCGACGGTGTCGTGCTCGCGCACCCGCTCGGCGAAGCGCCGCGCGACCGCCTGCAACAGTGTGTCGCCGGCGGCGTGGCCCAGCGAGTCGTTCACCGCCTTGAAGCCGTCGAGGTCGATGTACAGCAGCGCCATCGGTCGCTTACGGGCGCGTCCCCGGTTGCCGGCCGCCGCCTCGGCGAAACGCTCCTGGAGCAGCAGCCGGTTGGGCAGTTCGGTCAGCGTGTCGTGGTGCGCCATGTAGGCCAGGCGCTGCTCGTCTTCCTTGCGCTGCGAAATGTCGGAGATCACCGCCACGTAATGACGCGCGCCCGAGGCCTCGTCGCAGACCGCGCTCACGCTCAGGGAGATCGGGAAGCGCCGCCCGCTCTTGTGGCGCGTCCACACCTCGCCCTGCCAGCGACCGCTGTTGCCGAGTTGCTGCCACATAGCCTCGGGCAAGCGGTCGCGCCGCCCCGTGTAGGCGAGCAGGCGCTGCCCGACCACATCCTCGGCCCTGTAGCCGGAGATGTCCGTGAACGCCTTGTTCACCGTGACCACGGCGCCGGCGCGGTCGGTGATCACCACGCCGTCGGCAGTGTTGGCAAGCGCGTTGGCCGCCAGGCGCAGCTTCTCCTCGGTGCGTTTGAGCGGCGTGATGTCGGACAGCGAAACCACACACCCGACGATCGCCCCCGCCTCGTCGCGCAGCGGCGCGGCGCTGACCAGCAAATGGCTCACCAGCGTGTCGAGGCCGCCGACGCGCGGGCGCATCATGCGCGCGTCGGCGCCGCGGATCAGGTTGCCGCTCAATACGTAGTCCAGCGCGAGCGAGCGCCCGCGCAGCGTGGAGCTGTCGAAGTGCAGGGGAAAGGCCGCCTCGAAGCGCTTGAACATCGGGCTGTAGCCGCAGAGTTCGTGCGCTTTGGCGCTGGCGCGGATGATGCGCCCCTCCGGATCGCACACCACCACCGCCTCCGCCGCCTGCTCGAGTATGGAGCGGGCCAGGCGCTCGGCGGCCAGCGCTTCCGAATGGCGCCGCTCGTGGCTGAGGTCGGTCACCACCAGGCACAGCGGCGCGCCCGGGTTCTCCAGGGGCGCGAACGACAGCCGCGCGTGTAACACGCTGCCGTCGCTGCGCCGTAGCATCGCCTCGGCGGTGTGCTCGGCCAAGGCAGCCTGCTCCAGCAGGTCGGCGGTCAGTTCCCGGTCCTGCACCAGATACTGATGCAGCGAGGAGCCACGCAACTGACTCACGCTGCGCCCGAGCATGGTGCACAGTCCGCGGTTGCAGTAGTGGAGGGTGCCGTCGATACCGAGCGAGGCGGCGCCTTCGCGCATGGTTTCAACGACGCGCTGGAAGAGGCCCGCGCCCGCCAGGGTTGCGTGGCCCTCGTTTGCTCGCAGCGGGGCGGATTCGAGACGCGGCGGGTTATGCATGGCGGCCGCCTCCCTGGCCGAGCGGTGGGCGGTGGCGGTGCGGCCGGGATGCAGTGCGCGTGCGGGGATCTTCGGCCATTGAATACCTCGTTCCTTGATTCTTCGCTACCGGCCCCGTCCTTCGCCGGCTGCACGGCAGCGGCGGTGGGCGCGGCGCATCGTTGCGCGGGCCGGTGCGCACTGCCGATGCCGTTATCGCCCGAGGAGCCCCCATGCGGAGCCCAAGTGGCGTTTAGTATCGGTGCCCGCGCCGCGTCGGTCGAGTCGTGGAATTCCCTTAGGTGATCACTGAGTTACCCGCGTGCAGCGCGCCCGCGAAGCCGGTTCGGGGCGGCTCGTTTAGACTGAGGCGAAGGGAGATGTGGACGATGGGGGCGACAATGGATTGGACGACGGTCGAGCAGGCGATCAGCCGGGCATCGGGTGCGCCATACACGATCCGCCGCCACCGCGCCGTGGGCGGTGGGTGTATCAACGCCGCTTGGCGCCTGGAAGGTGAGGATGGACGGCGCTACTTCGTCAAGACCAATGCCCCGGCGGAGACAGCGATGTTCGACGCCGAGGCGGCGGGCCTGGAGGACATGGCGCGTACCGAGAGCGTCCGGGTCCCGCGCGTGGTGTGCCAGGGCGCCGACACGCAGGCGAGTTTTCTGGTGCTGGAGTGGTTGGATCTGCGCGGCGCCGACGCGGCGGCCCTGCGCCGGCTCGGGGCAGCGCTGGCCGAGATGCACCGCGTGCGCCAGCCGTTCTTCGGCTGGCATCGGGACAACACCATCGGCTCCACACCGCAGCCCAATCCCCGCGCCGAGGCGTGGGTGCCCTTCTACGCCGAGCACCGGCTGGGCTTCCAGCTCGCGTTGGCGGCACGCAACGGCTACGCCGCACTGCGCGCCAAGGGCGAGCGCCTGATCGAGCATCTGCCGGTGTTCTTCGCCGACTACCATCCCTATCCGAGTCTGCTGCACGGCGACCTGTGGTCCGGCAATGCCGCGGCGGACGCGGACGGTCGGCCGGTGATCTTCGATCCCGCCTGCTATTACGGCGACCGCGAAGCGGATATCGCCATGACCGAACTGTTCGGCGGTTTCGGCGCCGACTTCCTGGCCGCCTACAATGAGGTGCTGCCGCTGGATGCCGGCTACGCCGTGCGGCGCACCCTGTACAACCTCTATCACATCCTTAACCACCTCAACCTGTTCGGCGGCGGCTACCGCTCCCAGGCCGAGCGCATGCTGGACACCCTGCTCGCCGAGCTGCGCGCGTAGCGATTTTCTTCAGCAGCAGCAGGTGCTTGCAGTGCCTGTCGACGTGGCGCGGCAGGCACCATGAACTACGCTAGAGGATGGGTCGCCGGTTCTTGTCGCGCGAGGCAGGGGCGGCGCTCCGCTCTTCGGCAAGCCCGCGAACGGACACCCGCCGCTCCCTGGCTTGCGGTTCGGCCGCGCGGAACGCCCCGCCGGGCGCCCCGCCGTTCCAGGGAGGATTGCGTCATGCGCAGCGGCGTCCTGGTTTCCCTTTTCTCTCTCCCCCTGCTGTTGATGAGTTCTGCCCTGCTTACCGCCGAGGAGCAGGAGCGGGACGTGCAGCGCGTCGAAGGCGAGATTCCCCCGCCGTGGGAGTCGCGCGCGATACCTGAATCGCAAGGCCGTGTGGTGGAGGTCGACGGCGAGCGCGTGCAGATGCGCTACCAGACCGGCGGTTTCGCGCGCGAGACCGGCAACTACGAGGATTACCCGACCCACGCCTACGAGACGGTCACGTTCCCGGGGCCGCGCAAGGTGGAGATGCCGGCGCTGGCGGGCGACGCGGAGCGCGGCCATGAGTTGTTCCGCTCGCGCGATCACGGCCCGTGCGTCGCGTGCCATCTGATCCCGGACCCCGAGGTCTGGCCGATGGGCAATGTAGGGCCGGACATGCGCACCTACGGCCATCGCGAGATGTCCGACGAGCAGATCTACCAGATCATTTACGATCCGCGCGCCGTGTTCGGCACCGACACGCCGATGCCCCCGCTCGGGCTGATCGGCGTGCTGAGCGAGCAGGAGATCGTCGATATCGTGACCTACCTGCAGCAGCTTACCGGCGATCCGCCCGGCACGCCGGAGGACGTGACCGACGACAAGCAGTGGAACCCGTTCACGCGCGACGTGGTGCGGCCCGACTACGGCGATCCGCTCGACCCGTTCGAGAATCCCGGGCTCTCGGTGACCGAGGACGTCGCGGTGCCGCTGTGGGACGCGCGCGGACCAAAGGGACAGTCGTGCGCCGATTGCCATGGGGCCCTCGGACCCGCGGACGAACTGCGCCCGCTCGGCGTGATCGCGACGCTGGAGGATGTGGGCGCACGCTACCCGCGCTGGTTCGACGACCACGAGCGCATGATGTCGGTCGAGGATTTCCTCGCGGTGCACTCGCCGCAGACCACCGGTCACGAGCTGCCCGCGCAGGGGCTGGAGAACATCACCATGTCGGTGCTGGTGCGCATGCAGGCCAACGGCCAGCCCTATCAGCTCGAGACCGATGACCCCAACGTGCAGGCGGCGATCGACCGGGGTGAGCAACTTTTCCACCGCCCGGTGGGCCAACGTCAGCACGCCTGCGCCGACTGCCATACCGAGCGCGGCGGAGCCGACAAGTTCCTGGGCGGACGCATGCTCGCCAACGTGAACGACGGCATGATCAACCATCCCTACTGGCGCACCAACGAGCAGGCCTTATGGGACATCCGCGTGCGCATGCAGTGGTGCATGACGCCGCTCGGCACCAATTACCTGCCGGGCGACTCACCCGAGTACGCTGATCTGGAGACCTACATCATTTCGAAGCAGCAGGGCATGGAGGTGCTGGTGCCGCGCCAAGCGCACTGAGGCGTCAGGAAGCGCGCGTAGCCAGGCGAGCGCGACCCGCGCCTACGTGGGGGCGTGAGCGCGGCCTCAGCCGCGTGACCAGGACCTCGGCGCCGGCCCGCCTGGCGGCCGAACGGCGTACCGGTACCCAAGCGGTGCTCAATAGAGCCGTGGCTCACCCTCGGGCCGGCGGCGAAAGCGCTTGTAGCTCCACCAATACTGCTCCGGCAGCGCGCGGATGCAGGCCTCGAGACCCGCATTCAGGGCCGCGGCGCCGACCGCGGCATCGCGCGCGCCCACCTCCGCCGGCGCGCGCTGGAAGCGCAGCCGCCAGCCGCGCCCCCAGGGCAGGCGCTCGGCGAACACGAACAGCAGCGGCGCGCCGGTCTTGGCCGCGAGTCGTCCGGGCAGCACCGGGGTGTTGGTCTGGATGCCGAAGAAAGGTGCGAACACGCCGGTGCCCTTGCCCGGGTTCTGGTCGGGCAAGAGCCCCACGATCTCCCCGCGGCGCAGGGCCTCGAGTTGACGGCGCACGCCGCTCGCGTCGCTCGGCACCAGCTTGGCGCCGAAGCGCTCGCGCGCGGTGAGCATCAGCGTGTCGAGCGCCTTGGAGCGTTGCGGGCGGAACATGCTGGTGATGGGGTAGTGGTGCGACAGCCACAGCCCCACCACCTCCCAATTGCCGAGATGCGGGGAGGCGAGGATCACCCCCTTGCCCTCGGCCAGCGCCGCGTCCAGTCGCTCGCGGCCCTCCACCGCGCGCACCTTGCCGAGCAGCGTCTCGCGCCCGGCGCGCCATACCCAGGGACATTCCAGCGCCACCTTCACCGTCTCCTGCAGGCTGCGGCGCATCAGCCGCCGGCGCGCGCGGCGCCCCATGCCAGGGAAGCACAGCCGCAGGTTGATGTCGCTGATGCGCCGATGGCCGTTGGGCAGCAGCGCGCCGAGCCAGCCGGCGGCGGCGCCCAGGCCCTGCAACAGCGACAGGGGCAGCAGCCCGGTGGCGCGCAACGCCGCGCGCGTGAGGGTGTCGTTCATTTGTAAAAGTCGGTCTCGCCGGGGGGGCGGGAGCGGAAGCGCTTGTAGCCCCATTGGTATTGTTCGGGCAGCGCGCGCACGCACGCCTCGACGCCGCGGTTCATCGCCGCCGCGGCGGCCTCGATATCCGCGTCGGGTGCGATCGCCACCGCCGGCGGCGTGAAACACAGCCGATAGCCGGCGCCGCGCGGCAGGCGCTCGGCGTAGGCGAACACCACCGCCGCGCCGGTACGATGCACCAGGCGCGGCAGCAGCACCATGGTCTTGGCCGGCACGCCGAAGAACGGCACGAACACCCCCGCCCCGCGGCGCGGGTCCTGGTCGGGCAGGATGGCCACAAGTTCGCCCCGCTTCAACGCGTGGGCCGCGGCGCGCACCCCGCGCGCATCGGCCGTGACCAGCCGCGCCCCCAGGCGCTCACGCCCGCCGCGCACAACCTCTTCGAGTTCGGGCACCTTCAGACTGCGATACAGGCTGGTCATCGGATAGCGGGGTGAGCAATACAGCCCCACGATCTCCCAGCAGCCGAGGTGCGGCACCGCCAGGAGCACGCCGCGCCCCGCGTCCATCGCCTGCTGCAGGTGTTCCTCGCCGCGCACCTCGCGCACCAACTCCAAAGCGCGCGCGCCCTCCCACAGCAGCAGCGGCGCCGCCTCGGCGCCCGCCTTACCGGTCTCGTACAGGCTGCGCCGCGCCAGGCGCCGGCGTTCGACCACCGGCAGCTCAGGCAGGCACAGGTCCACATTCACCCGCGCGGCCCGCTTCTGGCGGTTGGGGAAGGTGGCCAGACACCAGCCGCCGAACGCCCCCACCGCGTGCACGGCGCGCAAAGGCAGCCGGGCCAGGGCGCGCAGCGCCCAGCTGATCAGCCGCGCGCGCATCAGTGGGGCCGCCGTGCGGTTGCGGTTGCGGCGGCGCAGGGTTTGCTCCCTCCCCCGCACAGGCGGGGGAGGGCTGGGGAGCGGGCCGCGGCCCAGCCGCGGTGGCCGCGCAGGGTTTGCTCCCTCCCCCCCAAGGGCGGGGAAGGGCTGGGGAGGGGATCGCGGCGCAGCCGCGGTGAGACGCTAGAGATTCCCCCCTGCAGCAAGACGCTAAAGGCCCCCCGCTTGCGTGCGCAAGCGGCCCTCCCCCCAGCCCCCTCCCACGGGCGCGGGAGGGGGCGTTGGACGGCGCAGGGTTTGCTCCCTCCCCCGCACCGGCGGGGGAGGGCTGGGGAGGGGGCCGCGGCGCAGCCGCGGTGGCCGCGCAGGGTTTGCGCCCTCCCCCGCACGGGCGGGGAAGGGCTGGGGAGGGGGCCGCGGCGCAGCCGCGGGGGGATGTTCAAGCTCCGCATGCGCTGCTCCTTCATCGCGCGAGCAAGGGCTGCATGGCGGTGAGCAGGCTCTTGAACAGCCCGTGGTGGCGCGCCTCTTCCTGCGCCAGAAGACCTTTTATATGGGCGCGTTCGGTGGGCATGGCGAAGCAAGCGGGGCAGTTGTCGCCGATCACCGGCAGTCCGGCGTCGGCGGCGAAGGCGGCGGTCTGGCGCTCGCGCACGTAGGCCAGCGGGCGAATCACGCGCAGGTCGCCGGCGTCCACCGTGTAGTGCGCCTTCATGGTGCCGAGCTTGCCGCCGTGGAAGGCGGACATCAGAAAGCTCTCGGCCAGATCGTCGAGGTGCTGGGCGAGCGCCAGCACGTTGTAGCCGTGCTCGCGCGCCACGCGGTACATCGCGCCGCGCTTCATGCGCGCGCAATACGCGCAGAAGGAGTCGTTGCCCATGGTGTCGGCCGCGCGCTCGGCGATGTGCTGACGCTCGTAGAAGTACGGGATGCCGAGCGCCGCGACGTAGTCCTGCAGCGGCGAGGGGTCGAAACCGTCGATGCAGGGGTCGATGGTCACCACGCCCAGGCGAAAGCGCACCGGCGCGCGGCGCTGCAGGTGCGCGAGGATGTGCAGCAGCGCGAGCGAGTCCTTGCCACCGGACAGACCCAGCAGGATACTGTCGTCATCCCGAATCATGTCGAAATCGGCGATCGCGCGCCCCACCGGCCGCAGCAGGGCCTTGGGGGGTGTAATAGGGCGTGTTTCCATGGCCGGGCAAGTTTACCGCAACGGTCGGCGCGGGCGTATGCGCGCCGCCCCAATCCCTCGGGTCGGCGTATGAGCCAGCAGCAGACAGAGGTCCACAGCATCTCGGCGCAGGACGCTTACGACCTGATCCAGCGCAATCCCCGCACCGTGTTCGTCGACGTGCGCTCCACCATGGAGTACCTGTTCGTCGGACATCCGGTCGGAGCCGTGCATGTGTCATGGATTGACGAGCCCGATTGGGTGCACAATCCCAACTTCGTGAAGGAGATCCGCAAGCTGGTGCTGGGCGGACAGGCCTGCGAGGCGGAGGAGGAGTGCGTACCGATTCTGCTCATCTGCCGCAGCGGTAAGCGCTCGCTCGAGGCCGGCCGCGAGTTGTTGCGCCACGGCTTTCAGCACGTTTACAACGTGACCGAGGGCTTCGAGGGCGAGCTGGACGAGAACCACCAGCGCAGCACGATCAACGGCTGGCGCTTTCGCGGCCTACCGTGGGAGCAGTCTTAGCAGTCTGTTGAAGAACAGCCCGCTAACGCCAAGGTAGGAAGCCTTGCGCGCGGATCACGTTCACAGGCAGCGCGTACGCGCGCCGGACAAGCAGTCCATGTCGGTACCCAAGGACGGGTCTTCAGCAACCTGGACCTTTCGGGGGAAGTATGGAATCGGCGTTGAGAATCGTAGGTTGGATGTTGATGGTGGTCGGCTTCCTGGTGCTGTTGGCGGCGGCCGTAACCGCCGCGGGCGCGCCCGACGCGGTGCAATGGGGCACCATCGCCACCACCCTCGCGCTGAGCGGCGGGCTGTTCATCACCGGCCTGATCGTCGCCGGCCTCGGCAAGCTGGTGGCCCTGGCGCAGGAGCAGGTCGATCTCTTGCACGACATGCTCGACCGGCGCCTGCCGGCCCATGAGGTGGCCGTGGAGCCCGAAGCCGCTTACGAAGAGCAGCAGCCCGAGGAAGCGGTCGCGGAGCCGCTGCCGCCGCCCGGCCGTCGCCGCGAGCCGCGCATCGAGGTGCTGCCGCCGCTGGCCGGCTGAGACTCCCCGTCCGTTTTACGGGCGGTTTCGCCTTCCGCGTTGTTCCTTGCCCCGCCCGGGGCGCCGGGCGCCCGCGTGCTACAATCGCGCGTTTAACTTCAAGTTATTGCGCCCACTATGACCAGCCCGCTCGAACAAGCCCTTAAAGAACGCATCCTCATCCTGGACGGTGCCATGGGCACCATGATCCAGAGCTACAAGCTGGAGGAGGCGGACTACCGCGGCGAACGCTTCGCCGACTTCGGCCGCGACCTCAAGGGCAACAACGACTTGCTGGTGCTCACCCAGCCGCAGGTGATCCGCGACATCCACACCGCCTACCTGGAGGCGGGCGCGGACCTGCTCGAGACCAACACCTTCAACGCCACGCGCATCGCCATGGCCGACTACGCCATGGAGGACCTCGCCTACGAGATCAACGTGGCGGCGGCGCGCTTGGCGCGCGAGGCGGCCGACGCGGTTAGCGCGAAGACCCCGGACAAGCCGCGCTTCGTGATCGGCGTGCTGGGGCCGACCAACCGCACGGCGAGCATCTCGCCCGACGTGAACAACCCCGGCTACCGCAACGTCACCTTCGACGAGCTGGTGGCGGCCTACACCGAGTCCGCGCGCGGGCTGATCGAGGGCGGTGCCGACGCGCTCATGGTGGAGACCATCTTCGACACCCTGAACGCCAAGGCCGCGCTGTTCGCCATCGAGACGCTGTTCGAGGACACCGGCGCGCGCCTGCCGATCATGATCTCGGGCACCATCACCGACGCGAGCGGGCGCACGCTCTCGGGCCAGGTCACCGAGGCGTTCTGGAACTCGCTGCGCCACGTGCGCCCGCTCAGCATCGGCCTGAACTGCGCGCTGGGCGCCAAGGAGCTGCGCCAGTACGTGGAGGAGCTCTCGGGTATCGCCGACACCTACGTGTCGGCGCACCCCAACGCGGGCCTGCCCAACGCCTTCGGCGAGTACGACGAGTCGCCCGAGGCCATGGCGGCCGAGATCGCCGAGTGGGCGCAGAGCGGTTTCTTGAACATCATCGGCGGCTGCTGCGGCACCACCCCCGCGCACATCCGCGCCATCGCCGAGGCGGTGGCCAAGTTCCCGGCGCGCACCATCCCCGACATCGAGCCTCAGTGCCGCTTGTCGGGCCTGGAGCCGCTCAACATCGGCCCCGAGTCGTTGTTCGTGAACGTGGGCGAGCGCACCAACGTCACCGGCTCGGCGGTGTTCAAGCGCCTCATCCTGAACGGCGAGTTCGACAAGGCGCTGGATGTGGCGCGCCAGCAGGTGGAGAACGGCGCGCAGGTTATCGACATCAACATGGACGAGGGCATGCTCGACGGCGAGCAGGCCATGATCGAGTTCCTGAACCTCATCGCCAGCGAGCCGGACATCTCGCGCGTGCCTATCATGCTCGACTCCTCCAAGTGGAGCATCCTGGAGGCGGGCCTGAAGCGCATCCAGGGCAAGGGCGTGGTGAACTCCATCTCCATGAAGGAGGGCGAGGAGGAATTCATCCGCCAAGCGCGCCTGGTGCGCCGCTACGGCGCCGCCGTCATCGTCATGGCCTTCGACGAGCAGGGCCAGGCCGACACACTCAAGCGCAAGGTCGAGATCTGCGCGCGCTCGTACAAGCTCCTCACCGAGCAGGTGGGCTTTCCGGCCGAGGACATCATCTTCGACCCGAACATCTTCGCCATCGCCACCGGCATCGAAGAGCACAACAACTACGCCGTCGATTTCATCAATGCCACGCGCGAGATCAAAAAGGCGCTGCCGCACGCGCTGGTCTCCGGCGGCGTGTCCAACGTGTCGTTCTCCTTCCGCGGCAACGACGCCGTGCGCGAGGCCATCCACTCCGTGTTCCTGTATCACGCCATCCAGGCCGGCATGGACATGGGCATCGTCAACGCCGGCCAGCTCGCCGTGTACGACGAGCTCGAGCCCGAGCTGCGCGAGCTGGTGGAAGACGTGGTGCTGAACCGCCGCGACGACGCCACCGAGCGCCTGCTCGACGCCGCCGCGCGCTACAAGGGCGAGGGCGGCGCCGCCAAGACCGAGGACCTCGCCTGGCGCGAGTGGCCGGTGCAAAAGCGCCTGGAGCACGCGCTGGTGAAGGGCGTGGACACCTACGTGATCGACGACACCGAAGAGGCGCGCCAGCAGGTCGGCCACCCCATCGAGGTCATCGAAGGCCCGCTCATGGACGGCATGAACGTGGTCGGCGACCTGTTCGGCGCCGGCAAGATGTTCCTGCCCCAGGTGGTGAAGTCCGCGCGCGTGATGAAAAAGGCCGTCGCGCACCTCATCCCGTACATCGAGGCGCAAAAGGGCGAGCACGCCCGCGCCGTGGGCAAGATCGTCATGGCCACCGTGAAGGGCGACGTGCACGACATCGGCAAGAACATCGTCGGCGTGGTGCTTGCCTGCAACAACTTCGAGGTCATCGACCTCGGCGTCATGGTGCCCGCGCAAAAGATCCTCGACACCGCGCGCGAGAGCGGCGCGAACCTCATCGGCCTGTCGGGCCTTATCACCCCCTCGCTGGACGAGATGGCCCACGTCGCCAAAGAGATGCAGCGCCAAGGCTTCGAGCTACCGCTCTTGATCGGCGGCGCCACCACCTCGCGCGCCCACACCGCCGTGAAGATCGAGCCCCACTACGACCACCCCACCGTGTGGGTGAAAGACGCCTCGCGCGCCGTCGGCGTGGCCCAAAACCTCATCAGCCACGAGCACAAGGCCAGCTTCGTCGCCGGCATCAAGGCCGACTACGAAAAGGTGCGCGAACAACACGCCGGCCGCCAGCGCCACACCAAGTGGCTCAGCATCGAACAGGCCCGCGCCAACAAGGCCAAGATCACCTGGGAGGGCTACACCCCGCCCAAGCCCGCCGTCCTGGACGCGGCAGCGTCAAACGACGCCCCCGCTTCTAATTCCCTCCCCCTCACCGGTGGAGAGGGCCCCGCTTCTAATCCCCTCCCCCCCACTGGCGGGAAGGGCCAGGGAGGGGGGGCAGCGCGCGAAAGCGCGTACCCCGTCATCACGCGTGCCCAAGACACCGAAGCCGCCATCCTCCTCCGCTGGAACAACTACCCCCTGGCCGAGCTGGCCCAGTACATCGACTGGACCCCCTTCTTCCACGCCTGGGAGATGCGCGGCAGCTACCCCAAGATCCTCGACGACGAAGCCCTCGGCGCCGAGGCGAAGAAGCTCTTCGACGACGCCCAGGCGATGCTCAAGCGCCTCATAGCCGAGCGCTGGCTCACCGCGCGCGCCGTCATCGGCCTATTCCCCGCCAACAGCGTGGGCGACGACGACATCGAGCTTTATAAAGACGACGCCCGCACCCAGGTCCACATGACCCTGCACCACCTGCGCCAGCAGCAGGAAAAGCCGCCCGGCCGCCCCAACCAATGCCTGGCCGACTTCGTCGCCCCCAAGGAGACGGGCCTGCCCGACTACATGGGCGCCTTCGCCTGCACCGCCGGCGAGGGCATCGACGAACACGTCAAGCGCTTCGAAGCCGACCACGACGACTACAGCGCCATCCTGCTCAAGGCCCTCGCCGACCGCCTCGCCGAGGCCTTCGCAGAACGCCTGCACGAGCGCCTGCGCAAAGAATTCTGGGCCTACGCCAAGGACGAGGCGCTCGACAACGACGCCCTCATCCGCGAGGAATACAAAGGCATCCGCCCCGCCCCCGGCTACCCCGCCTGCCCGGACCACACCGAAAAGGCGCTCTTGTGGCAGCTCATCCAGCCTGATGCAAACGCAGGTATCACCATCACCGACCACTACGCCATGGTCCCCACCGCCGCCGTCAGCGGCTGGTACTTCGCCCACCCCGAGTCCAAGTACTTCGCGGTCGGCAAGATCAACCGGGATCAGGTGGAGAGCTACGCCGAGCGCAAAGGGATGACGCTGGAGGAGGCGGAGCGGTGGTTGGCGCCTGCGTTGGGATATGACGTCTAGCTAGAGGCAGTGTTTGTCGCGCGACCAGCCGAACAGTGCGGTATTCGAACCTGCCCCTGACATTCACTGCAACGGCATCGACATCCCGGGCAAACCACAACAGAACGCTTACATCGAGCGCTACAACCGCACGGTGCGTGACGACTGGCTCGCCCAGCACCTCTTCGACACGCTGGATGAGGTGCGCGAGTATGCGACCCACTGGCTTGGGACCTACATCAATGAACGGCCCAATATGGGCGTGGGAAGTATCACCCCGAAGAAAAAATGGCCTTAGCGGCCTAGTCTACTTCTGGACGTTGCCAAGAACGGGGAGGATTACCCTTCCACCCGCGAGCCACTAAGTCGCGGGCCTGAATGCCAAGATGTGAGAGGCCTCGGCGCGCGCAAGAGCCTCAAGCCTGGAAAGGTCAACATCGAAACGAATATTCGAGATGGGATCGTTCTCCACGATAGTCGGTACTGGGAGCATACTCGCGTGGAATAACATAAATGAGTCCGCTTCCGGAAAAGGAAGAAGCCGCAAATCGCTACGATATATGTCGCGGCCACCCTTAATCACGCATACGCGGAAGAAATTACCACGCAGTTCCGGATCGGTGATCTTTTCGGCGATACGATCCATCAATTCGCCAACGGTCAAGCCGCCGTGCTGCTCGACGAGGCGAAGGGAAAAGACGTAGGCTTCATAACCTCCTACTGGCCTTAGTTGCTCAAGCGAAAAATGATGCTTTGGCACATGTGACAGTGTCGTCTTGACATCAAGGACATAACGAGTTGTGACGAAATCGTATTTCGCGAGCTTTTTCGAACTCCAACACTTTACTGCGGCTTCGACATCGGAGGAACACTCTATCGCGAAAAGCTCGCCCCAAAGTCCGACAACATCACGCGCGTCGAGAGAAAGCTGACTGAACAGCGACGCGATTTCCAGAACATTCTCGGCGATTACTGCATTCGTGCTTGGAGGTGGCGCAACACAGAACCTCTCTTCGAGAATGCGCAGGAAGAGCCGAACGATATCTACATCAGCATCTTTAAGTCGGATGATCGAATAGCAGCCCTCATGCGCCGCCCCATCCGCAGCCTGGATGGCACATAATCGCGAAAACTCCACATCTACGGACCGGAGGGCGATGTCCGAGCGAATATCGTCAGGTCTGGCCGGGAGTAGAAGTGCAGGATACCTCTTCTCGTCAATGCCTAACCAACGCACATCATTCGCTCCCAACGGGAGACCAAATATCTGGCCCTCCCGCTGAGGCACATTATCGCAAAGGCTAATATAAAGGTCAGAAAGCATAGGGAGCTATCGCTCGATCCAAAAACGCTCCATAAGGGCGTCAGGGATATGCACAGCGAGGATAGGCACGTCGCGAATGGTTCTCCTCTTGTCAGCAGTTTGGACGTGATACCGGTGAAGTTGAAAGGTCACCGTCTCGGCAGAGATCAGAGCGCGAGCTCCTGGATAGTTTGTACGAGCGTTCGAGCCTTGGAAGAGAGCTCTGATTTTTGACGGCTCTTTATCGGTAAGCGTACGCTTCGACTCTACACCTGACCAAGGACCAGAAAACGCGTAGAAGGTACACCGCATCGCCGGGTCGTCGGCGATCATGCGCTCCAAGTTCAGCATAAGCGCGCTATGCTCCAGGGTGTCGTCCGGCCACTTGTAGCGGAACTGACCGATCATAGGAACAATGTCAGATAGCACAATGTCTTTACTAAAAGCCGGGATGATCTGTAACTCGTTCCAACCATCCTCGCCGTAAGGAGAAAACGCAAAACTTTCTAGAATTCGATCCACTGTCTCACGGTTCTCCGATACAACATCACCGTCGTCGAATGGATGCTTAGGAACGATCCACCCACCCTTTCCCCTTGATTGATACATTTCAAGCAAAATGACTGATGATCTTGTTGGTTTCAGGCTGGCGTCGAGCGGATAGGTTCGTACCCATTCTTTCAGCGTCTTGCCGCTATCCAAATGCTTTCGGATGTGACTGCGGATGGCTTCTTCATGGCGGACATAATCAGTGAAAGCGTTTATATTCTCCTCGGTCAGATAAATGCGGCATAGGCCAAGATAACGCTTCTTATATCCAAAAAATCGCGCGCGCTGCTGGATATTATCAGCGTTTCCAACCCCGGTTGAGCGAGGAATGTAGCTTACAGTGAGACCTTCGACCGTGAAGCCCCGGTCAAGGCCGATGCCGCCGACCAATATCCAACTATACTCGCCTGCCCACTCAACCGGTGCTATCCGGTCCTTTTCTCGTGTATTGAGTTCGGCGACGGTCGTTTCCTCCATAGCCTCAAAGAGAACCGGTTCGATGTCCTCAAACGTCAGCGTTGTGTCGTAGGTTTCGAGGAGATCTCTCGTGGCTGCGCGGAAATCTTCGATTAAATCCGTATGCTCCGGATGGGACGGGTCTTGGAGTATGGTAGCCCAATGATCCTTGATTTGGCGCGCCCAGCGCGCATACATCAAGTGATCATCTTTGCCAACCGCTGGATGAATCATCATTGAGCGGTTTCGACCTTTCTTGAACTCGTCCTCTAAAAAACCAATCGCAACGCCGATGAAAAAGTCACGAAGCGCATCTTTGAGGCTTTCTGGCGGGTGCAGGGGCGGATCATTTTTGTCCGGTACATCTGAACTTGGTATCAGTTCGATGTACCGATCGTGACCATCGACAAAAAACTCTTGCCCGCCAACATAGTTCGTTCCGGGAGTAATTACTCTGCCGAAGTCCGGTGATAGGGCGTCGATGCGGCTGATCAGCAGCGGTGCCTGGGGCGTGGCTGTATAGAGCACATAGCTATGGTGCGGGAATAAGGCGCGAAGCGCTTTGATCCTCTCATAGGTGGTACTCTCGTCGTCTTGCTTGGCCTTGGTGTTCAAGCCAGCTTGGTCGCCCTCATCGTCGATGATGAGCGTCGGAACATCGGAGAAGTCGGAACCCGCTAGCAGCTTGGTGAGGTTGTCTAGATGCTGATGCTGCTTCATCGAGACGATGATGATCGTCCTTGCCCGGGCGCTTTTCCTACGCCATGCTCCGAGTTCCTTGTCGACACGCCTGACTTCGCTTTCCTGGAACGCCTTCATCTGAGTGGTAAAGACGTTCCACTCGCGCGCGCCCGCAACGTCAAGGTCGTTCTTCAGACGGTCAAACGACTGCTCAACGAGGTTGTTAGTGGTGCCCGCCAGCAGGATCACGAGCCTGTAACCATTATCTCGCGCCAAAGCGGTCAAACTTGTGAAGGAAAGCGTCTTGCCGCTTTGGACATAGCCAATCACTAGACCCGTGTTGGTCTCGTCGCTGGCGTCCGGTGCGACGCACTCGCTCAAGATCGACGTTGTCTCTTGAACGAGCCTTTCCTTTTCCTCCGGCGAGAGATCGCGATTGGACTCAAGGAGGTCAGTTAGCGCGGACCTCTGTATGGGCGACCACTTGCCATTATGGGTCACGGAAGCAGGGGAAACAGCTATCACGTTGGGCTTACTAGTCATTGGAGATTGGCTTCGAAAGTTGATCTCGGAGAATTTCGTTCGTGAAGCGGCGCACGGCAGAGGGATGTCTTTCGGCGCGCTCACCTGCCGCGACCTCCGCGAGAGCCATGGCGGCTGCCACGTTAAGCACGGCGAGGAAGCTTTCGGAGTCGAGCGTTGGGAACTGCGCCATGAAGGGGTGAAGCATGGAGATGCGAATTGTAACCTGACGTGGTTCGGGGTCCGTGAACGAGGGCCGGTTACTGATCTCCACCCAGTTGCTGTTTTCATCTGCGTAAGACAACTCGATGGAGACGATCCACAACTCATCTCGGAACCGCATCTTAAACTCAACCCGCTCCTGCTCGGCGTCCGCGATCTTGGGAAGCTGTGTTGGGGCGGGGTTGGTTTGCCCGGATGTGTCCGACAGGGCCGGAGGTTGCGGTTCTTCTGAGTATGGGTTCGACACATCCTTGCCGTGCAGTCGCGCGGCCATGGTCTTGAGAGCGGTAGCTGCATCCTTACGTGTTGTCTTGACATCTCTTTTGCTGCGGTACTCCCGGACTTGCTGAAGCAGCGGAAAATCGTCTTTCGAAAGCTCTCCGCGGAGCTTGATTAAAAACCTCTCCTCGGTCTCCTCCCACTGAATGCCGTCTTTGGTATGGCTGACTTGGAAACCCTTAAGGTGGATTTCCCCGAAGACACGCAAATACGCGTAAGTATTCGAGGCACCGAAAATGTCTTTTGGCCTATAAGTCTCATCATAGCTGCCGAGGATCAGTCTCTTTCGGCGAAACAGTGCTAATCCCGCAAACTGATTGCTAATGGTTCTCCTAATGGCGACGAAACCAACCGCTGACTTGTTGCCTCCGAGGTCGATCTCAATTTCCTTCTTCCACTCGATCTCCGGTCCATCGGGGTCCCGGTAGGAGGGAGCCACTAAGATCTCGGGTTCTTCGTAGACCAACGCTTCGCCATTGATGCGAAGGATCAAGCTTCGTTCTCGCAGGAATATCCTATAGATGCTCGCGAGGTGACTCTTAATCTTCTTGATCGTATTGCCCTGCGGGAACCGCCGGATGTTGTCTAGCCTTACTTCGGTGAAATGCTTTTCCGCCGATACGTGCGTATGAATGACATGGAGTTCTTCGATGCGGTCTTCAACAATTGTGTCGATGTCAAAGTAAACGGCTCTCTGAACGTTCTCGCCGAGAGCCGTTGTCGTGACACTCCAGTTGGGAGAAAACCAACAGGCCGCACTTTTCATCCCCATGCCAAACTCGGAAAGCCCCGAGGCGTTGGGTGGAATTTCTGCGGGCCGGAAGGCCCGTGCGTAGTCGTTTGCCGAGATGCCTGCAGCATTATCTCGGATCGTTATGCTTCCTTCATGAGGGTAGACGTCTATGTCAATGGTGAGTCTATAAGTGTCCTTGTGCGCGGCCTGTAGCTCTTTCTGACGATCAATGCTGCTCTGAATCGCATTGTCAACGAACTCCGCGATTGCGAACCAGGCCTTGTAGTTGAGGTGAGGCAGCACAGAAAGGACGTTAACGCCAGGGAGTATATTTATTGACTGTAGAAGGGCCATCACTCGGCCGCCATGACCTGATCGATGTCGCGCATTTCTGCCGTCCGCCGGACGAGTGCATCGTAAATGTTCTGCACAACGTCAACGTTTACCGCATTGCCGAATGCCTTGTAAGCATCGCCCTTAGAATCGGGAAGATGCTTCAACTCCCCCATGCTTTGGAGACGACTGCATTCGCGCGGTGTCATAAAACGCTTCTTCCAGGCAATGATCGGGACCTGGCTGGTCGTCATAGCAATCAGCGATGGTGCTGTGTCCTCTTTCTTAACACGTATACCACTCGCCCTAAACTGCAGGACATGTTGCCAGATGTTTCGCTCGCTCCCTTTGCAGTTCCACTCTAGCTTCTGGAAGCTGGGCGGGAATGTTCTAATCTTCTCGATCAGCCTATCTATGAGCACCTTGTGGTTCTTGTAGAGTTCCCGATTCTTCAGGATAAAGTCTACCTTCCAGGCCGGAAATGTGTTGATGGCAGTATGGGCGTAACCAGGGAGAGCAGAACGCACTTGATCCGGCGTTAGCCCTTTGAGCGGTTGCCCGAATGCTCCTTTGTATTTGTCAAGTCCGATGTAGCCCCGCTTGTGGGGAGTAGGTCCATCTAGGGGATATGTTGCTCCGAACTCCATGGCCCATATAGGAAAGGACGGCAGCTCTACGTCTTTGGGAAACCCAGTTAAAAATTCTTGCCAGGTTTCCAGGTAGCGGACGTGATTGTCATTGAGGCTATGGGCATCAGCCGGTTCGTCGTCGAGCACGTCCCTTATGGAAGTTTTGGGGAAAGTCGCTGGCTCTGGCCATTTAAACCCGTTAAGCCCAAGACGGTCTCCGACGATGAACGCCCGTTCCCGCTTTTGAGGAATTCCGAACATGTGCGGCGATAGCATGTGATAGCTGATGTCGTAATCTTCGGATAGTTGGTCGCAAATAGTTTCCCAAGTCTTCCCGTTGTCGTGCTTCACAAGGTTGGGAACGTTCTCGATGATGAAGTAACGTGGTTCCTTGAACTTGAGAATCTTTACAACATATCCGAACAGATTACCCCACTGTGGACATTCTAGCCCCTTTTGATCTCCTGCCTTAGAAAAAGGCTGGCAGGGGAATCCAGCGCATAAAACGTCGTGGTCCGGTATGGTTTTGAGATCTACTTTGCGTATATCACCTGCGGGCTTGATGCCAAAGTTCTTCTCGTACAGATTGGACAGTTGCGGATTGAGTTCGGACGCAAACACGCATTCTGCCCCGCGCGCGCTGAGTGCCTGATGGAAGCCTCCCAGGCCTGCAAACAGATCAATAAACCGATGTGCGCTCAACCTTAACGTCCTCTATTTCCGGTCGAGCGGCAGAAGAAGTTGTTTGCCTTTGTGGTAGTCAATAAACCTTTGCAATGCGCAACGGATGACATACTGAAGGGAAAGCGGTTGCCGATGTGCGGCAGCGATACGGCGTAACTCTTCACACTCGTCAAGGTCTAGGGACACGCTGAAACGCTTCATGTCTGGCATTCTTATTCATCTCGGCATGTGCGGGACCCTCGCGCGATCATATTACACCGTTTAGCACCAAGGATACCAGAGAACCAAGAACCAGAGGGGTCAAACCAGAGGGGTCGAATTGAGCTAACCCGCTTTTCTCGGACACTTTTGAAGGTAGACAATACCTCAGGAGGTGTCCGATGGGAACGAAGAAGAATAAGGTGAATCCGGAGCGCCTGCGCACCCGGTATACGAAAGAGTTCAAGCTCGAAGCAGTACGCCTATTGGAGCTTGGCCAGAAGCCAGCGACCCAGCTCGCGCTGGAACTGGGAGTCGCGCGCAACCAGCTTTATAAATGGAGGGAGCAGCTCGACGTCGCTGGAACAGATCGCGCTTTCCGTGGACCAGGCCGCAAGCCCCTTGACGAGCAGAGCGAAATCGAACGCCTGCGCCGAGAGCTCAAGCGGGTCACCGAGGAGCGCGACATCTTAAAAAAAGCTGCGGCGTACTTCGCGAAGGATCTGACGTGAAGTACGCCTACATCGCAGTGTCGCGCTCGCAGTACTCCTTGGCCTCATTGTGCCGTGCCCTACAGGTCTCGCGCAGCGCTTTTATGTTGGCAGGGGCGCGGGACTAGCGCCCGCGCGCAGTCTGATGCCGCCCTCCTGATCGAGATCCGCCGCATCCACCGTGAACACCGACAGGCGTGCGGCGCGCTCAAGACTTGGCATGTTCTACGCCGCGAAGGCGTCCCCTGTGGCAAGCACCGTGTGGCGCGGCTGAGGAAGCGCGATGGCATCGAAGCCAACCGCAAGCGCCGCTTTCGGGTGATCATCGAGCACCACCAGACACCTCTGGCGGCGCCCGATAGACTGGAGCGTCGTTTCCTCGCGTCGGCGCCCAATCGTGCGTGGGTCGGGGATATCACCTTCATCCGCACCCGGGAGGTGGCTCAACCTCGCGGTGCTGCTCGACCTCTACTCCCGCAAAGTGGTGGGCTGGGCGATGGGAACGCGTCCGGACAAAGATCTCGCTCTAGCTGCGTTGAACATGGCGCTCGCGCACCGGGCGCCCCCACCGGGCCTCATCCACCACACGGACCGCGGAGCCACCTACAGCGCCGCTATGTATCGGGATCGCTTACAAGCAGCGGGCGCCCTTCCCAGCATGAGTGGTCGCAAGAGCGCTTACGACAATGCGGTCGCGGAGAGTTTCTTCTCGAGCCTAAAGAACGAGCTCGTGCACCACCGCGACTTCCCGACGCGGGACTATGCCAAGGCCGCGATCTTCGACTACATCGAGGTGTACTATAACCGGCAGCGATTGCACCAGACTCTGGGCTATCGCACGCCGGAGGAAGTTGATGGCGAATGGCGAAATGCTTAATTAACCTGTCCGAGGAATCCGGGTTAGCTCAAATCTCGTTTTGCATAGCATTCCTTCGTAGCCTCCCGCCATGGCCAGACCTCTCCGAATCGAGTATCCCGGTGCGTGGTATCACGTGATGAACCGTGGGGCGGGGCGCAAGCGGGTGTTCAAGACCGATGCGCAGCGGGAGTATTTCCTTCAGTTGCTCGCCGCGACGGCGGAGCGCTATCGGGCGGAGTGGCATGCCTACTGCCTGATGGACAACCACTACCATCTGTTGCTGCGCACCCCGGAGGGGAATCTCCAGCGGGTGATGCGGCACGTCAACGGGCTGTATACCCAGTTCTTCAATCGCGCGGAACGGCGCGACGGGGCGCTGTTCCGGGGGCGCTACAGGGCGGTGCTGGTGGACGCGGATGCCCATTGGCTGGAGCTCTCGCGCTACATCCACCGCAATCCGCTGGAGGCGGGCATGGTGCGCGATCTGGACGACTACCCCTGGTCGAGCTACCGCGCCTATGTAGGCCTGGAGCCGCGCCCGCCGTGTTTGCGTACCGACGACGTGCTCAAGGCGATCGGCGCGCGGGATCGCCAGCGGCGCTACCGGGCGTTCGTGGCGGGCGATACGGACGAGGCGTTGCGGGCGTACTATGAGCAGCGCTCGGGCAGCGGCATCCTGGGTGACGAGGCGTTTCGCGCGCGGGTGCTGGCGGGCAAGGCGCCGGACCCCGATCGGCCGGCGGTGCGGGCGGCGCAGGTGCGTCCGTCGGTGGATGAGATCGTGGCCGCCGTGTGCCGGCGCATGGGCGTCGACGAGCAGGAGGTGTGGGTCGGTCGCCGTGGGCGCGCAGTGCGCACGCCGGCGCGCCCGTTGGCGATGTACCTGTGTCAGGAGGTCGGCGGCCTCACCTTGGCGGAGATTGCCGAGCGCTTTGGCCTGAGCGGCTATGCGGGTGCCGGCTCGTCGGTGCGCCGCATCCGCGGACTGCTGCAGAACGACGCGGGCCTGCGCAAGGTGGCGGAGCGGGTCAGGCGCGATCTCGAGACCGGCGCCACCGGCGGCTAGAAGAGCAGGGGCCGGCAGAGGTAGCCCGATCCCCGCGCCGGCGCGTGGCGCCCCTCCACGAGAACGACAAGCTCCGGCGCTTGGTACAGGATGACCACGGCATGGCATCCGCCGGGCGTACGCGATGATCACGCAGGGCAGACCGGGTGTGGTTGCTGCACCTCGCGCGGCTATCCTTTCGGATGGGCTCGCGGCGATGGCCGCCTCGGAACTACGCAGCAGATAGAGCAGCAGGATCGCTCCCTCAGGCGCGCAGAGCCGGAAGTGCGGGCCGTCGTGCGGTTTTAACGGGCAGTCGGTCGGGACCAGCTCGGGACGGTCCCGCCCATGTGATACCCACGCAGAGGACGCATCGACATGAACAGAACGGCCTTGTTTGCCTTGGCTTTCGGTGGCCTTACGGTGGGCGCCGGCGGCGCGGCCTTCGCCGACACCGACGAGACAGCAACAGAATGCTCCGTTTCCAGCCTGGACGGCAGCTATGTCTACTCCGCAATGGGCACCCTGGCAGGGGAGCCGTATGCCTCCGCCGGCATCATGTCCTTTGATGGGGACGGCAACCTCGCGATCCTGGCTAGCCGCTCCGTGGAACGGGAGCAGCTCACTCAGAGCGGGACTTACAGCATCGAGAGCAATTGTTCCGCTTCCATGGAGGTTGCCGACGGGACGATAAACGACCTTTATCTGGGGCCGGCCGGACAGTCCTTCAAGTTCGTACGCGTCTCCGGCGAGGATGTTGTTGTCGGGGAAGCGGAGCGCGTGACCACCGGGTTTGTCGGGGAACCGCCCGGTCCGTAACACGGCGCGTCGCCTGGATCCGAGTGTAAGGGACGATCTGGCAGGGCATACCCGGGGCGGTTGCTGCACCTCGCGGACCTATCCTTTCGGGTGGCCTGGCGGATAGAGCAGCAGGATCGTCCGGAACGGCAGGGCGTGGCGTGTGGGATGGCATGTGAACGCTGCGGGCGTCCGCTCCCGCGCGATGACCGCGTCACACTGCGCGCTGCCCACGGCCCGTGCTCCCACGGAGGGAACGGCATGCGTGCGTTGTTAAGCACACTCGTCGGACTGACATTGGGGGTCTTTGCTCGGCGTGCCGGCACCAAATACGGAAGGCAGCGGCATCAGCGAGGAGACCGTTGACTTCTACGCTGGTGGAACACGTAAGCGGCGGATTCGCCTCGCTCGATCCCACTACGCTACCCCTGGACGAACTGGACGTGAGCCAGCCGGGCGTAGGTCCTTAGCGTGGTAGAGCGGTTGGCGGCTCGTCGCACGCTGCAGCGTGGCCTTTTGCGGCGGACGGCGCTGAGACAGCCTGCCGCGCTGAGCACGAGCGGCCCTCGCAGCTCGCGTCGCTGCGTGTGACGTGTGCCGGATGCACCCCCCTGGAAGTGGTCAAGGCGAGGGAATGCGTGCAACAATCGGGGACAGACCCCGCAAACAATCGGGGACAGACCCCGGTTTTCGAGCGTTCCGACGCGCCCAACTGCTGTGAGCAGTCGGCCGAACGCAAAAACAATCGGGGACAGGCCTCTGCATTGCTCTGTGCGCGTTCCAGGCTAGTCAGCATTCCATTGATGTAACCGATATCCAGCTGCGACCCGTTCTCGGGGCATGATGCGGCGCTGGATCCGACGTAAAGTCCGACTAGCCCGGTGGGCAATCCATTGGCGTAGTGGTTTCATGTCGCGTCTCGAATCTTGGTCAGATGTGCGAACAGTCGCTTACGCCGTTGCCGCGAACGGGGATGCTCGTTCCGCCGACTGCCTGTTTGTCAACTGAGAGCTTGGCGGCCCACCTCTGTGGCGTGTTCATAATGAGGTCGGTGAGCCGGAGTAAGCGTTCGACGCCGTCACTCGATAGATAAGCGACGCAGCGCACATTAGCGGTGACGATCTCTACATATCCGGCTGGTGGCGGATCGCCGAGCTCGAACGCCTGGAAAGCTTCCTGGATCGTTGCCGCATGAAGCATCAATGGCGGAATGAGCTCCAGCTTGTCCGTATGCTCGAGCAGAATGTAGCGCTGGACATCATCCCGTACGCCACTGCCGTCACTGTCGATGCCGACAAGGGTTGCTTTGCCAGCCGGACCCGGATCGGGCGGTAGATTGGCGCCGGCGCATCGAGTTAGAAGCGGATGAAGGGGCTCATCTCCAGGTGATTTGCCGGTGGTGCGCTCGCCCGCGCGCGCATGTCCCGTGTGACTCGTGTTCTCTGCTAGCTTTGCGCATACGTGATTCTTGGCAGCGATGTGGATGATAGACTTCTTCCCCCTGCCAACTGTCTGCTGTTCAACGAGCCAGCCATCTGGAACCAAGGCTTGTTCGTCGACGACCACGCGAGTTCCGTAAGTGGCGGTACCTAGATGCTGGATACTAACTGTGGTTTCGCTCAGTCGTGCGGTGGTGGCCCATTGATGATGGATCTGGGGTTCAGCGGGGGTTGCCCGCACATCGCTAGGTGCGTTCGCCCAAAGACACGGACTCACGAGTAGGAGTGCCGCTGCCATAGGCGCTAAGGTCCGTTGGGCTTGTTGCATGTCCACATCCAATTCTCGCGTTGATGATTGCGGGTGGATCATTCACGCCAAGGGCACAGATGTAAACGGGCATCGCGACGTGTCCGCACTTGCTCACGGCTTTTGACTGGGATTGCTTGCAGAAGGCGACGTATATCGCCAATAGAGTGCAGGGAATCCATTGACGGCAGCGCGCTGGAGGCGCTCATACTGGCGGTGGCTTACGTACTCCTCCCCTGCGTAGGTTCCCGCCGGGCCGGCGAGCTTGTCGCGGTGGGCGTTGGCTGGCTGGCCCTCACACTGGTGTTCGATTTCTCGTTCGGCCTCACGCAGGGCAAGTCCTGGCCTGTGCTGTTAGAGGCGTACACGTTCCGGGGAGGCATCATCTGGCCCATCGTCTTGCTCGTCACGGCGGCGGCGCCCTGCGTGGTGGGCAAGCTGCGGGGTTGGCCGGGTATTCGCGACAGATCCTCTTTTGCGTCAAAACGATAAATGCGCGACAAAAGAGCTCTTAATATGTCGCGAATATGGCTTTTCGTGACATATAATCCGCCCCATGCCGAAGCGAATCCCGGAAAAAGAGCTCGATGCCATCGTCGCGGTTGTAGCTGCACAGCCAGAGGGCATGCCGGTCAGTGCCATCCTCGAGGCTCTGCCCGCCGAACTGGAGAGACGCACGCTGCAGCGTCGCCTCGCCCTGTTGGTCGATAAGCAGCGGCTGATCGCGGAAGGCGAGGGCAAGGGCCGGCGCTATTGCGCGCCTGTCGCCATTACCGGCGCAGCAAATCTGATCGTGGGCAAAGCAACGGTTGAGGCGCGGGGCGAGCTTTACGTTCCTCTCTCTCCCGAGGGGGAGGACATCAGGCAGGCGGTGCGCGCGCCCATACAGAGCCGGAAACCGGTCGGCTACCGGCGCGACTTTCTGGATGATTACCAGCCCAACGTTACCTACTATTTGCCAGCAGAAACGCGCCAGCGCTTGCTGATGATAGGTCGCCCGCCGGGTGGTGAGCGCCCGGCGGGAACCTATGCGCGCACAATCTACAGCCGCCTGCTCATTGACCTGTCCTGGAACTCCAGCCGCTTGGAGGGTAATACCTACTCACTGTTGGAAACCGAGCGTCTGCTGGATCTGGGGGAGCCCGCCGAAGGCAAGGACGCGCTGGAAGCGCAGATGATCCTGAACCACAAGGCGGCCATCGAGCTACTCGTGGACCAGGTTGACGAGATCGGTTTCAATCCATACACCATCCTGAACCTGCACGCCTTGCTTGCGGAAAACCTGCTTGCCGACCCGCAGGCCGGCGGTCGCTTGCGGCACATTCCGGTGGGTGTCGGTGGCACGGTCTACCATCCGCTGGAGGTGCCGCAGCTCATCGAAGAATGCTTTGGGATTATTCTGGAGACCGCGGCGGCGATAGTCGATCCGTTCGAGCAGGCCTTCTTCGCCCTGGTGCACCTCGCCTACTTACAGGCCTTCGAGGACGTCAACAAACGCGTATCTCGCCTAGCGGCGAATATCCCGCTGATACGCGGAAACCTCTGTCCACTATCTTTCGTGGATGTCCCGGAGCGTGCCTATGTCGAAGGCGTGCTGGGAATCTATGAGCTGAATCGCGTCGAGCTGTTGCGCGACGTCTTCGTATGGGCGTACGAGCGCTCCAGCGCCCGCTACTCGGCGGTCCGCCAGTCCCTGGGTGAGCCCGATCCTTTCCGCCTGCGTTACCGCGCGCTGATTGCGGAGATAGTCGCCGCCGTGGTCCGGAGCGGGATGGACAGAAAGCGCGCGGCTGCACGAGTGCGGCAAAGCGCAACAGAGCAGGTGCCGGCAGTGGACCAAACACGATTCGTCGAAGTCGTGGAGACCGAGATCATGAGCCTCCATGAAGGAAACATTGCGCGCTACCGGCTGCGGCCGGTCGAGTACCGGGCTTGGCGGGAAAGCTGGCGCTGACAGTTCGATGAACGAATTCGACATGGAGCCGCGAGAGCGATGAGTCACGCAATTCGCACGGAGAGGCTAGTCAAGCGCTACGGGAACGTCACTGCGCTCGATGGCGTGGACCTCGAGGTTCGGCGCGGGGCGATCCTCGGCTTGCTGGGGCCGAACGGGGCGGGCAAGACCACCATCGTGCGTATCCTCGCGACGCTGATCCGCCCCGATGGCGGCTATGCGGAGGTGGCGGGCTACGACGTCTGCAAGCAGGCCCACCAGGTGCGGCAGCTGGTCGGGCTGACCGGGCAGTATGCTTCGGTCGACGAGAAGCTGACGGGGCGGGAGAATCTGCTGCTGTTCGCGCGCCTGCTCGGCTACTCGCATGGCGCGGCGCGGCGGAGGGCCGCGGACCTGCTGGCCGAGTTTCGCCTGGAGGAGGCGGCCAACCGGGCGGTGGGCCTCTACTCGGGCGGCATGCGCCGGCGGCTCGATCTGGCCGCCAGTCTGGTGAGCCGGCCGGCGATTCTGTTCCTCGACGAGCCGACCACCGGGCTAGACCCGCGCGCGCGGCTGGAACTGTGGAGCCTGATCCGGGAGCTGGTGGGGCAGGGCACCACGGTGCTGCTGACCACCCAGTACCTGGAGGAGGCCGATACGCTGGCGGACGACGTGATGGTGATCGACCGCGGGCGGGTAATCGCCGCGGGTACGCCGAGTGAGCTGAAGGCGCGTGTCGGCGCGCGGGCGCTGGTGGTGCGCGCGGCGCGCGAGGCGGACGTCGCGCCCATCGCGGCCGCGATGCACGAGGTGACCGGCGTGGCGCCCGAGGTAGGCGGCCTGCGGCTCAGCGTGCCGATGAGCGCGTCCGATCAGCTGCCCGCACTGGTGCGCCGGCTCGATTCGGCGGGCATCGTGGTCGAGGAGCTCATGCTGCGCAGCGCCAGCCTGGATGATGTGTTTCTCGCCATCACGGGGCAGCGCCGGGAGCACGAAGAGGAGCGGGAGGCATGAGGGGCCCGCAGGAGCTTACGCCGCGGGTCGGCCTGGGCCGCGCGCTGCAGCAGACCTTCACCCTAGCCTGGCGCACGCTGCTGCAGATCCGCCACAATCCGATGGAGCTGGCGGATTTCAGCATCCAGCCGATTCTGTTCCTGCTGCTGTTCCTGTTCGTGTTCGGCGGCGCCATCGCGGGCTCGCCCGCGGACTACCTACAGTTCATGCTGCCGGGCCTGATCGTGATGAACATGATGTTCGTCACCGTCTACGTCGGCTACGGACTCAATGCCGATCTCACCAAGGGCGTGTTCGACCGCCTGCGCGCGCTGCCCATCGCGCGCTGGGCGCCGCTGGCCGGCCGCATCCTGGCCGATATGGTGAAGCAGGGCTGGTCGATACTGCTGCTGCTCGCGGTGGGGTTCCTGCTCGGCTTCCGACTCGAGGCACCGTTCGCCGGCGTGCTGTTGATGAGCGCGCTGCTGCTGGTCGCGGCGCTCGCCTTCTCCTGGACCATGATCCTGGTGGGCGTGATGGCGCGCGAGCCCGAGCACGTGCAGATCTTCGGCTTCACCGTGCTGTTTCCGGTGACCTTCGTCAGCAATGTTTTTGTGCCGGTGGAGACCCTGCCGCCCTGGCTGCGCGTAGTGGTCGAGCACAACCCGGTCTCGCACCTCGCCGATGCCGCGCGCGGCCTGCTGCTGGGCGGGTCGGTCCTGGAGCCCGCCCTCTGGTCGCTGCTGTGGGCGCTCGCGGTGATGGCGGTGTTCGCGCCGCTTTCCTTGTGGGCGCTGAATCGGCGTCTGGCGCGCGGCTAGCGCCGGCGGCGGCGCGGTGGCCCCTTCGTCGCCATCCATCCTGACGGCGTTCGTGCCCCGGCTGTTCGCTGCTGACGCACCACCAAGCCCCTGCGGCTAGAATGCCCCTCCATGGAAGCGACCGTTTTGATGTGGGTGTTCGCCGTTCTGCTGGTCTTCGCGGGCCTGGCGGGATTGATCTTGCCGGCGCTGCCCGGACCGCCGCTGTTGTTCGTCGGCTTGTTGTTCGCCGCATGGGCCGAGGACTTCGCGCACGTGGGGGCGGGCACGCTCATCGCCCTCGGGATCCTCGCGGTACTGATGTACCTGGTGGATCTCGCCGCGACGGCGTACGGCGCGCGCCACTTCGGGGCCTCGGGGCGCGCCATGATGGGCGCGGCGGTGGGCGCGCTGGTTGGGCTGTTCTTCGGACTGCCGGGCGTACTGATCGGCCCCTTCGTCGGCGCGGTGATCGGCGAGCTGTCCATGCGCCGGCCGATCGGCTCGGCCGGCCGCGCCGGTGTCGGCGCTTGGCTCGGCATGGCCATCGGCGCGGCCGTGAAGCTCGCACTGGGCTTCGTGATGATCGGCGTATTCTTGGTCGTGCGATTTCTCTAGCACCAGACGCGTTTCAGCCCCGAGCGGGCACCCTGTCGCCCGCACGCCATTGCGGTTCAGCGGGCGGGCGAGGCTGGCGGTGTGTTCGCGCGCAGACGGCGCCGGCATCGTTCGACTAGGCTTCCGGTAGCACAGCGGCCGGGGGCTGGCCATGCGGGAGATCGACGGCACAAGCGCGGGCAGCACGCGCGGTTGGAGTTAATGGACGCGCTCGTTTTCGACGGCTGGACGCAGCTGCTGCGCACGGCGGTGGTCGGGGTGCTGGCCTACGTGACCCTGATCGCTTTGCTGCGCGTATCGGGCCGCCGGACGCTGTCGAAGATGAACGCCTTCGACTTCGTGGTGACGGTGGCGCTCGGTTCGACCCTGGCCACGATCCTGCTCAACCAGGACGTCACCCTGGCGCAGGGTACGCTCGCTCTCGCGCTGCTCATCGGACTGCAATACGCGGTGGCGTGGGCGAGTGTCCGCGCGAGATGGGTGCGCCGCGTGGTCACGGGGGAGCCGGCGCTGTTGCTGTACCGCGGCGAGCTGTTGCCGACCGCGCTGCGGGCGGCGCGGGTGTCGGTCGATGAATTGCGCGCGGCGGTGCGTTCGGCGGGCGCGGTGGATCTGGGCGAGGTGGAGGCGGTGGTGTTGGAAACCGACGGCTCGTTCAGCGTGGTGCGCGGCGCGCCCACCGCCGTGCGTGCACGCTCGAGCCTGCACGGCGTGTCCTCGCCTGGGGCGGCGGATACCGAGCCGCCTTGAAGCGCAGGCAGCCCTGTGGCAGCGGGGGCAGGCTTGGCGTGTAGGCACTAATCCGCGACACCGGCCAGCGCGCCCCTTTGTGCGGGAGAGACCGGCGTGGTCGCTCGGCCCGCCAACCCTTCACCCGCTACACGGGCGGCGAGCGAGACGTGGTTGCTGCACCTCGTGTCGCTATGCTTTCTCATGGGCATCCTTACGATGACGGTTGTCCTCCGTCTCGGAGGCCGCTGGGGAGGCGTGTAGCGGGATCGCTCGCTGCGCCGCGGGCCCCAATCCCAAGGCCGAACCAGCCATCGTGTAGGACCACACCCCCTCGCCGCGGGCGGCCGCTCCGGCTAGATACGTGCGTCGCCCACGGCCCTTCCTAAGGAGGAAACGTCATGCGCGCGTTGTCGAGCACACTGGTCGGGCTGACGCTGGCAGCGCTCGCCCTCGGCGTCCCGGCTCAAGCCCCAGCCGAGAGCCAGGTCGAGCGCAGCGTCATCACGGACGCCAGCTTCGACTTCTACCCTGCCGTGCTAGTGGAAGGTTATGCCAGCACCTTGATCATCTCGACCCTCTCGGACGAAGGAAACTATGAGGTCTGCAGCCTGCAGGGGCCCGGGGAGGGGGCCTGCGTGGAGGTGCGGGGGTTGCCGCGCGGTGTCGTTCAGCGCCCGGTTGCCGACTTCGGACTGGCGGCGAACGGTATGCTGGTCGTGCAGAGCACCGATGCACAGACGGTCGGCGTGACGTCGCTGTTGGTGGAGCATGCGAGCGGCGCGTTCGACCTGATCGATCCCTATACGCTGCCCCGTGGGGCGCTGGGCATGAGCGTGCCCGGCGCGGATCGGTAGCGCCGCGGCGGGTGGCGGCGAGACTCGTCGCCGACCGACGCCCTCGGCCTCTCGGAAATGATAAGCGGGGCGCATCGCGCCCGCCGAAGTTACGCGTCCTTGCTCCGCTTGCCCTTTTTATCCCGTCGCTTTTCCTTGAGCGACTTCTGGGCCACCTTCTTCGCCTTTTCCTTACTCATGCGGGGCACTCCCATTTCGATCGTTCGTCCGATGCCGGGCGGCTCCCGGCTGTACGTTCACGGTTTCCGTCAACAGCGACGTTCGCTCATAGCGCCTCCTTGTCCGGGGCCGGGTCGACGTGGAGCACGTAGAACCGGCTGCTCAGGTTATTCAGGGCGACATCGACCACATCGCCCGGCTCGGCGCCGATCAGCCCGCGACCGAGCGGCGACAAGCAGGAGATGCGGCCCCGCTCGGGGTCGCTGTCGGCAGGCCGGGTGACCACCAGCGCAATCTGCTCCATGCTCTCGCGCTCGAGGAGCGTGACGCGGCAGCCGAGGCGCACGCGGCGGGGCAGCGATCCACGCTTGGCGCGGTAGGCTCGCTCCACTTGGTTGAGCGCCTGGCGGACCTCGGCGCGCTTGGGTGTACGCGCCGATTTCGGCGCCGGTGCAGGAATGCAATCACCCCCCGGGTGTAACAGAGACACAACATGCGTGCGTGCCACTGCGACGCCTCCATGTCTGGTGAAGTACGTGCTTCGGAAAAAAACGGTGCTGGAAACAGCGAGCAGGCCGGGGGCGACGGCGCGCCGCCCGGCTTAAACCGGAAAGGTGAGGGTGCTGCGTGGCGTGGGGCTGGATTGGATCTGCAACATGGCGATAGGGCTCGCTATGGCTGCCGTATGGGAACTGCGTACGCCTCAGACCATACCCGTTAAAAAATAAAAGGCAAGCCGGCCTGGCACGCGCGCAGCTGCTGGTTTGCTTTTTCCAACGCGGTATGTCTCAATCTTGGAAACGGGCGCCGAGGTGGTGCCCGTTCGTCGTTGGAGTTCGCGATCCGTCATGGCCAAGCGTCGCCTTTTCATTGTTCGCCCCCGCCTTCCCACCCGCTAGTCACGGGATGCGCGGTGCGCGCATCCCGTTCTTCTGCAAACCTCACGTTGTTCGTTTCACCGGGTCCCGCTTCAGAGGAGGTTCGGGTATGGAACGTTACTTGCCTTTTGCGCAACGCATGGCGAGCCGCTCCGAGGTCTTTCAGTTGCGCTTCGCGCGTGCCGCGGCGCGTCACTTGCAGCGCTCGGCTTCACTGGACTGGCTCTGCGACGGTCATGGATTGGAGCTGCTGGCCGATAACGAGGATGTGCTTGCCGAGGCCGGTGCGCAGCTGTGGAGGGTGTACGGCGATGACCTGAAGGTGGGCGAGGTGCGCGCCCGCTACCGATGGGACCCCATGCCGCTGGAGCCGGTGATGAACGTGGTGGTGACGGTGCCGAGTGCCTTCGGTACCCGCGCGCAGGCGCTGCTGCGCGCGCGCGGTGTGAGCGTCGGGGTGTACGACAGCGGGCGCCGCGAATGGCGTTTTGTCGGCGACGCGCCCGCCGCGCGCATTATCGGCCTGCGCGACCAGCTCGACCTGCTGACCGACGGCACCGCCAAGACGCAGACCACGTTGCTCGGGTACTTCGCGCCGCCGCCGGGCCCGGGCGGCGACGCCGCTTGACCGGCGGCGCCGCTGAGGCGAGGGCGTAGGCGTCCGCCAGACGCCGTGACTAGGAGTCGAATCAATGAGCGGTACCGGATTGTTGGTGAACTTCATCGGCGGCGTCGCGCTGCTGGTGTGGGGCGTGCGGATGGTGCGTACCGGCATGATGCGTGCCTTCGGGGCGCGGCTGCGCCAAGTGCTCGCGGCGTGCACGGGAAACCGCTTCGCGGCCGCGGGCACCGGCCTGGGTGTGACCGCGGCCCTGCAGAGCAGCGCGGCGACGGCGTTGATCGTCTCGCCGCTGGTTGCCCGCGGCATGCTCGGCGGCGGCGTCGCGCTGTCGGTGATGCTGGGCGCGGACATCGGCTCGGCGCTGGTCGCGCAGGTGTTCGCCTTGGATCTGCGCGGGTTGGCGCCGCTCGCGGTCGCGGTCGGTGTGATCACCTTCATGACCGCGCGCGCCGACCGAGCGCGCAACATCGGGCGCATCGTCATCGGCGTTGGGCTGATGCTGCTCGCGCTGGGCTCGATCACCGCGGCGTCCGCGCCGCTGCGCGACGCCCAGGGCTTCGGCGTGCTGCTCGCAGCCCTCGAGGGCGAACCGCTGCTGGCAGTGCTGTTCGCGGCCATGCTGACCTGGCTCGCCCACTCGAGTCTGGCGATGGTGTTGCTGGTCGCGGCCTTGGCCGCGTCGGGCGCGTTGCCGCCCGCGCTCGCGCTGGTGTTGGTGCTGGGCGTGAACGTGGGGGGCGCGATTGCACCCTACACGCTGCAGGCCGGCGCCCCGGCGTCGGCGCGCCGGGTGCCGCTCGGCAACCTGCTCATGCGCGGCGCGGGCGCCCTCGCGCTGTTGCCGCTGATCCCGGCGGCGACGGAGTGGCTGCTGGCGCTGGATCCCTCGCCCGGGCGCGCGCCGGTGCATGCGCACTTGGCCTTCAACCTGATGGTGGCGGCGCTGTTCCTGCCGTTCACGGACCGGGTCGCGCGGGCGACCGCGCGGCTGTTGCCCGACGCGCCCGTGACGCCCGATCCGGCGGCACCTCAGCACCTCGATGCGGCGGCGCTGGACACGCCTTCGGAGGCGCTGGCCTGCGCCGCCCGCGAATGCCTGCGCCTCGGCGATCTGGTCGACCACATGCTGCAGCGCAGCATTCAGGTCCTCGAGCACGACGACACCGATCTGCTGAAGCAGGTGGGCGCGGACGACGACGAGGTGGACCGTCTGCACGAGGCGATCAAGCACTATCTGATTCAACTCTCGCGTACCCACATGACGCTGGACGAGAGCCGGCGTTGCATGGAGATCATCCGCTATACGGTGAACCTGGAGCACGTGGGCGACATCATCGAGAAGAACCTGATGGAGATCGCCGCCAAGAAGGCGCGCCACGGCTACCGCTTCTCGCCCGAGGGGCTCGCGCAACTCAAGGCGATCCACGCGCGGGTCGGCGAGAACCTGCAGCTCTCGCTCAACGTGCTGCTGTCCCGCGACCCGCTACTCGCGCGTCGCTTGCTCGACGAGAAGGGCATGTTGCGTGCGTTGGAGCAGGCGGCGGTGCAGGCCCACTTCGAGCGGCTGCGCGCCGGCGAGGCGGAGTCGATCGAGAACAGCGCCGTCTATCTCGACGTCATCCGCGACCTCAAGCGGATCAACGGGCACTTGGCCGCGGTCGCCCATCCGTTGGCGAGTCAGGAGGGTGACGCGCCGGCGGCCGCCGTGCCGCAGCGGGAACTGGGGGATCGGGCGGCGCCGCGCGCGGGCCTGCCAGTGGAGCACGGGCCCTGACTGGCCGGGTCAAGCTTGTGCCCGCCTTGGACGTGTTCTAGACCTGTGGGGTGCCGGCTCGCCCGGCACCCCGCATCGACCCTCGATGCTCACCCCTCGCAGATAAGGAGATCGCGATGGCGGAACGTTACACCACCAAGGACGCGTCGGCCGGTAAGGGCGGCGAGCTTCATCAACCGGCGGGGGGCGACTCGCCCACGCTGACCACCCAGCAAGGCGCGCCGATCAGCGACGATCAGAACTCGCTGCGCGTGGGCCTGCGCGGTCCCACGCTGATGGAGGACCAGGTCCTCCGCGAGAAGCTGTTCCACTTCGACCACGAGCGCATCCCCGAGCGGGTGGTGCACGCGCGCGGCTTCGGGGTGCACGGCTATCTGGAGACGCTGGAGGAGCTCTCCGACATCACCCGCGCGCACCTCTTCCAGCGCAAGGGCGAGCGCACGCCCGCGTTCGTGCGCTTCTCCACGGTGGCGGGCAACAAGGGCTCGACCGATCTCGCGCGCGACGTGCGCGGCTTCGCGGTGAAGCTCTACACCCAGGAGGGCAACTGGGACATCGTGGGAAACAACATCCCGGTGTTCTTCATCCAGGACGCGATCAAGTTTCCCGACCTCATTCACGCCGCCAAGGACGAGCCCGATCGCGGCTTCCCGCAGGCGCAGACCGCGCATGATAACTTTTGGGACTTCGTGTCGCTGACGCCCGAGAGCACGCACATGCTCATGTGGACGATGTCGGACCGCGCCATCCCGCGCTCGTTCCGCTTCATGGAAGGCTTCGGGGTGCACACCTTCCGCATGGTCAACGCGCAGGGCAAGTCGACCTTCGTGAAGTTCCACTGGAAGCCCAAGCAGGGCCTGCAGTCGGTGATGTGGAACGAGGCGCTCAAGATCAGCGGCGCCGATCCGGACTTTCATCGCCGCGACCTATGGGATGCGATCACCAAGGGCGACTACCCGGAATGGGAGCTCGGTCTACAGGTGTTCGACGAGGCGTTCGCCGAGCGCTTCGAATTCGACGTGCTGGACCCGACCAAGATCATTCCCGAGGAGCAGGTGCCGGTGCGCGTGGTCGCGCGCCTGGTGCTCGACCGCGTGGTGGACAACTTCTTTGCCGAGACCGAACAGGTGGCCTTCTGCACGCAGAACATCGTGCCCGGCATCGACTATTCCGACGACCCGCTGCTGCAGGGGCGCAACTTCTCCTACCTCGACACGCAGTTGAAGCGCCTGGGCAGCCCGAACTTCACGCATCTGCCGATCAACGCGCCCAAGTGCCCGATGCACCACTTCCAGCAGGACGGGCACATGGCGATGCACAATCCTACGGGGCGCGCCAACTACGAGCCCAACAGCTGGGGCGCCGAGGCGGGGCCGCGCGAGAACCCCGCGCAGGGCTTCACCAGCTTTCCCGCGCCCGTGGCCGGCGAGAAGCTGCGCGCGCGCTCGGAGACCTTCGCTGACCATTACAGCCAGGCGCGCCAGTTCTACATCAGCCAGACGCCCGTCGAGCAGAAGCACATCGGCGACGCCTTCGTGTTCGAGCTGAGCAAGGTCGAGCGCGAGGACATCCGCACGCGCATGGTCTCGCACCTGCGCAACGTCGACGAGGGCTTGGCCAAGAAGGTGGGCGTGGGCCTCGGGCTGGAGGCGATGCCGGACCCCGCCGAGGCCGCGCGCAAGCCGCGCACCGATCTGCCCGCCTCGCCCAAGCTCAGCATCCTGAAGAACGGCCCCCAGTCCTTCGCGGGCCGCAAGGTGGGCGTGCTGATGAGCGACGGCGCGGACGCGGCGCTCTACGCCGCGCTCGCCAAGGCGGTCGAGACCGAGGGCGCGCTGCTCGAAGTGGTGGCGCCGACCGTCGCCGGGGTCAAGGACAGCAAGGGCGCCCGGATCAAGGCCGACCAGAAGATCGGCGGCGGCCCCTCGGTGCTGTATGACGCGGTGGCGGTGTTGCTGTCGGCGGAAGGCGCCAAGACCCTGGCCAAGGACGCCACCTCCCGCGACTTCGTCAACGACGCCTTCGCGCACTGCAAGTTCATCGCCTACACCGCCAGCGCCAAGCACTTGTTCGAGAGCGCCGGCATCGCCGGGCTGCTCGACGCGGGCTGTATGGAGCTCAGCGACGAGGCGGCCGCGACCAGCTTCATCGAGGCCTGCCGCGCGGTGCGCCACTGGGAGCGCGAGGCGTCGATCGACCAGACCTGACGCCGGGGCGGACGGGGCGCGCGGCGCGTCCCGTCGGCACGTTCAGTCCCATGCCGGTCCCATGCGGCGCGGTCGCGCGCGGGTGCGCGTCACCTTCTACAGTTGAAGAAGAACCCGCCAAGCGTGCCGTGCGGCTCCGGGGACTGTCGTTGGCACGTCCAGTCCTCCCCCGGAGGGAAATCAGAATGAGAAAGTTCTTCGTACTTACCGGCGTGATGTGCCTTGGCCTCACGGCGACTCTGCACGCCTCACCCCCGGCCGCCGACGACCTGCTGGCGCAGGCCACGGAGCGGGCGCAAACGCAGGTGCAGGCCCAGGATCGTATCTACGGCGCCGAGTTGATGACGCCCCGGGAGCGCGCCGCGTATCAGGAGCGCATGCGCGCCGCGCGCACCGAGCAGGAGCGCGCGGCGATTCGCCAGGAGCACCACCAGCAAATGCAAGAGCGCGCCAAGGCGCTTGGCAAGACGCTGCCCGATGCGCCGCCCGCGGATCGCCCGCGCGGCGGGATGGGACCGGGCGGGGGCATGGGGCCCGGTCGCGGCATGGGCGGCGGTGGCGGCGCGGGTGGTCAAGGGGGCGGCGGCCGCTGACCGGCTTGCCTTGCCGGCACCGGTTGGTGCGGGCGGGACGGCGCGACGCGGCGGATGCGCAGCCGACGGGGTGTCCGAGATGGCCCGCCTACTGGAACTGCGCCCAGGCCGGCGCGCCGCACTCGGGGCACTGCATCTCCAGGCGGATGATGTGGTGCACCAAGTCGCGGTGGTTCGGCCCGTCCGGCCACGGCCCCTCGTGGCGCGCCTGCAGCTCGCCGTAGCTGTCGAGCAGGAGGACCGTGGGTGTGCGCTCAGCCAGCCGCGCGGTCACCTGCCCGTCCGCGTCACGCACGAGCGGAAACGGCGGCGGCATCCCCTGGGGCGGCTTCTGCACCACGGCGAGCACCTCCGCGCCCGCCTCGCGGTACTCCGCGTAATGCCGCGCGAAGCCGTCCAGCAACGCTCCGCACTCCCGGCCGCACAGCACCAGCACCACGGGTTTGATCTGGCGGTAATCGAGCAGCGAGCACGATCGCTGGGCGCGTATCGCGGGGAGCAGCCGGAAGTTCGGCACGATGGCACCCAACTCGGGGCGGTTCATGGCGCATACCTCCATGTCGATCACAGGGCGGCGCGCGGCCGCGTTCCATTAAGCGTAGCGAGTGGCGCGCAGGGCTGATCGGCTCCAAACGCGGCGGCAAAGCTCCCAACCACGGAGCGATGGCCGCGACGGGCATGCGGCCGGCTCGCCAAACAGGCCCCCCCCAGTCCGTCACTTGGGCCGCCGCTACCGGACAGACCGTCGGCGCCGAACGGACGAACCACCCCGCGCCCACTGCCGAAATGTTCAATCTGGGCTACACGTTAAGCACCATGTCGCAGCCATCGTCCACTGCACGCCACGCCGCGGCGCGGCGCCGGAGCTCTGTCGGTCGCTACCTGCTGATCGGCTTGACGGTGATGCTTGGCCTGTTGGTGGTGAGCTGGGCGCTGGGGCGCGCGTTCTTGGAGGTGCAGATTTCGCCCCACCAACCCCCGGCGGCCAGCCCGGAGCCGGCCCCCGGTGCGACGCTGCGCGAGGTGTACGAGACGCTGCAGGCGGCGGGCAACGGCACGCCCGAGTTGCGGCTGCTGGAGGGCAACGTGGAGGCGTGGGTGGCGCGCTGGCGCCTGATCGCCTCGGCGGAGCGGCGCCTGGACGTCAACTATTTCATTCTGAAGCCCGACGTGTTCGGCGCGGCGTTCCTGGGCCACTTGCAGCACAAAGCGCAGCAGGGCGTGCAGGTGCGCGTCATGCTCGATGGCATGGGCGTACGCATGTCGGGTATCCGCGGCTTCAACGGCTACTTGGATGCGCTGGCCGACACGCCCAACCTCGAGGCGCGCATGTACCGCCCGCTGCGCACCCGCATGCTGGACATGTTCCTGACCCTGAATCCGGCGGCGCTGGCGGCGGGGGAGCACGCCAAGCTCTTGCTCGCCGACGACCTGCACGGGCTGACCGGCGGGCGCAACATCTCCGACGAGTACTTCGCCCCGCCGCAGGACAACCCGCTGACGTTCCGTGACACGGATGTACGCCTGTCGGGCAGGGATACCGCCGCTTCCCTGCGGCGCGTGTTCGAGGCGCGTTACGAGGCCCCGGAGTCGCGGGGTGTGGTGCGCCGCCAGCTCGCCGATCACGACGACGGCCCCGCGCTGCGGCTGGCCTACCTGGCGATGGACGCCTGGCTGCACGACGCGCCGCTGCCAGCGGCGGTGCGGGCGGAGATCGAGCGCCTGGGCCTGCCCTGGCTGAAGGAACTCGAGGCGATGCCCACGCTGCGCGGGGCGGCGGCGCTGCCGCCGACCGGCGTGACCCGCGCCGAGGTGCGCCTGCTCGACAGCGGGACGCGCCTGCTACAGGGCGACGACCCGGTGAACCGCGACCTCGCGCGTCTCGTGGGCGCCGCGCAGCAGGATGTCTTCATCCAAAGCCCCTACCTGATCCTGCCGGATCGGGCCGTGGAGGTGCTGGCCGAGGCGGCGGAACGGGGCGTACGCATCGTGCTCTATACCAACGGTCCGACCTCCACCGATCTGCCGTTGACGCAGGCGCTGTTCCTGGAGCGCTGGCCGGAGTTGCTCGCGCGGGTGCCGACGCTGCGCCTGTACGTGGCGGGCGACCGGCGCAACGTGCACGGCAAGCTCGCGGTGATCGACGGCGAGCTGCTGCTGGTGGGTACCTACAACCTCGACCCGATCAGCATGGCGCTCAACAGCGAATTGATCGCCGCGGTGTGGTCGCGCGAGCTGTCGGCGTTGGTGATCGGCGCGCGGCGCGCGCTGCTCGCGGGCGAGGGGGGCAATGTGCGCGAGTACCGCATTGCGCGCCACCCCGACGGCACCCCGCAGCGCGACGCCCGTGGGCGGGTGCTGATCGCCGCGGGGTCCGACGAGCACGTCGAGGCACCGCCGGCGGTCGGGCGCTACCGGGCGATGCTGCGCGCCGTGCAGACGATGCCGGGGAATCTGCCGTTCTACCTGAGCGGGCCGGGGCCGGGTCCGCTGGCGCGCCAGGAGGCCGCCGCCGACTAGGCGGCCGCTCGGCGGCGCTGCCCGTGCCATAATCCGGCGCTGTGCACTTCGAGGATTCTCAATGAACGGATGGATGCGATGGGCGGCGGCCGCGGGCCTGCTGGCGCTCGGCGGCTGTGCGGCCGTGCAGGAGTACGTGCAAGACCCGCAGGTGGAACTGCGCGACGTGCGTGTGGTGTCCATGTCGCTGGCGCAGGCGCAGGTTGCGTTCGATTTCGACGTGCACAACCCCAACCGGCTCGGGGTCTCGTTGCGGACGCTCAGCTACCAACTCGAGCTGCAGGATCGGCCCTTTATCAGCGGCTCGCATGACCAGCGCCTGCACGTCGGTGCCAACGACACCTCGCGTCTGACGCTGCCGATCACCTTGAACTACGCGGAGATGCTCGACTCGCTGCGCGCGCTGGGCCGGGAGGATCGGGTGAGTTACCGGCTGAGCGGCGAGGCGCAGCTGGGCCCGTTCAAGGTGCCCTACAGCCAATCGGGCACGCTGCCCGTGCCGCGCCTGCCGGAGGTGTCGGTGCGCAGCCTGCAGGTGGAGGCCCTGGGTCTGGCGGGCGCGCAACTCGCGCTCGGCGTGCAGGTGAAGAACGCCAACCAGTTCCCACTTCGCCTGAACGGCTTCAACTACGATCTGCAGTTGGCCGGCGCGTCGCTCGCGCGCGGCGAGAGTAGCCAGCCGCTCGACATCGCGCAGAACGAGGCGGGCATGGTGCAGCTGCGCGTGTGGCTCGACTACAGCCAGCTCGGCGAGCTGACGCAGCTGTTGCGTCAGGCGCGGGCCCTGCCGGTGGCGGTGGCCGGCAACGTGCGCATCCCCGGCCCCACCGGGGAGGTGGTCGTACCCTACAGTTGGAACGGCGAGGTGCCGTTAACCCGTCGATAGGCCTCCGGCGTCTGCGGAGCCGCCTCTGATACCACAGCCCGATCAGGGCTGAAGAAGAACAAGGGACCCGAAACGGGCCCGAACCTTCCACCGCGGCGCGGTTCGGCGGCAGCCGGGCCGAGGCGCGCGCGGTGGTTTGCAGGAGGGCGGATGAACGCCGCGATCTTGTTCCTGGCTTTCCTGGCCGTTGCGGCCATTCTGTACGCCTTGCTCGCGCGGCGCTGGCGCCCGTCCGGCGAGGGGCAGTCGGATTACATCCGCCGCGGCGCGCTGTTCAGCCCCGCCGAACGCTCCTTTCTCGGCGTGCTGGAACAGGCCGTCGGCAGCGACTACCGCATCCTCGGCAAGGTGCGCGTGGCCGACGTGCTCGAGGTGATGGCGCGCGATCGCGCCGCGCACCTGCGCGCCTTCAATCGCATCTCGGCCAAGCATTTCGACTTCCTGCTCTGCACTCCCGACGAGATCGTGCCGTTGTGCGCCATCGAGCTCGACGACCGCTCCCACCGGGGCGCGGCGCGGCGCCGACGCGATGCCTTTCTCGAGCACGCGTGCCGCGACGCCGCGCTTCCCCTGCTGCGCATCCCGGCCACCCGCAGCTATTCCGTCGAGGCGCTGCGCGACGCGGTGCTGCGGGCGACCACCGTCGCGCCGCCGCCCGCGGTTCGCCGCGAGCCGGTGTTCGACGAGGGGGAGGTGGAGCCGGACCCGCCGCCGGGCCGCGTGGAGCCGACCATCGGGCCGCTGGTCGCGGGCGCGGCCGAGGCAGCGCCGCCGTGCCCCAAGTGCGGCGGCGGGATGCGCCGTCGGCGCGCGGTGTCGGGGCCACACGCGGGGCGCGAGTTCTGGGCCTGCGCCGCATTCCCGGACTGCCGTACCGCGGTGCCGGTGCGCGCCGAGGGCGCCACCGCCTGAGCGGCGCCCGGCTGTACCCCGGCGCCGCGCAGCGGATATAGTGCGCCCAAACAAGTACCCGGGGGGGGCGGACATGACAACACGCGACTTTTTCCGGCGGCTGGCCTACCTGTGCACACCCGCGGCCCTGTTGGCGGTAGCGGCCTTGTCGCAGACCGGCTGCAGCTCGGAGGAGTCCGCCGCGGAGCGTGAGCGGGCAACGGCGCAGCAGACGCCGCTGCGCGTCATCACCCTGCGCCAGCTCGACGGCCCGGACTTTCTGCCGCGCAGCGGTCTGCCGGATGCGGCGGAACGCGAACTGTTGGGCGAGTACGCCGCCGGCGAGGGCCGCGCCATCGAGTGGGTGCTGGTCGACTCCCTCACCGAGCTGTTCGCGGCGCTCGAAGCGGGGCGAGGCGATCTCGCCGCGGCCAACCTGACCATCACCGAGACACGCATGGCGCGCTTCGCGTTCTCCGCGCCGATCGCCTTCGTGCGCGAGGTGGTGATCGGGCGCACGGACGTGCGGCTCGAGTCGCCGCGCGATTTGCGCGGGCAGCGTGTGGCCGCGTTCGGCGACAGCAGTTTCCAGGAGACCCTGCAGCGCATCCACGCCGAGCGCTTTCAGGAGCCGTTCGAGATCGTGACCGCCGAGGGTGGCTCGGACGAGGCGCTGCTCGACGGCGTGGCCAACGGCAGCTACGAGCTCGCGGTGCTGGACAGCAACACCGCCCTGGCGCTGCTGCCGGGCCGCGAGGACCTGCACGTCGCGCTCACGCTGCCCGACGTGCGGCCGGTGGGCTGGGCGGTACGGCGCGACGCCCCGCAGCTGCTGGCGAGCGTGAACCGCTTCCTCAGCAGCCATCAATTGCTGAGCACGCCGAACGAGATCCATACCGACGACCTCGACGGCATCGCCGCGCGCGGGGTGCTGCGCGTAGCCACGCGCAACAACGCCGCCAACTACTTTCTGTTCCGCGGCGAGTTGATGGGTTTCGAATACGAACTGGCCAAGCGCTTCGCCGACAGCCGCGGCCTGCGCCTGGCGGTGGTGGTGCCGCCGAGCCATGCCGCGCTGCGCGATTGGGTGCGCGACGGCCACGCCGACCTCGCCGCGGCCTCGCTCACCATCAGCGCCGAGGGGGGCGGCGAGGGCATGGTGTTCTCGCGCCCCTACCATCGCGTCACCGAATTGCTGGTGACGCGCGCCGATGACCTCGGTATCCAGTCCGCCGACGACCTCGCCGGGCGCACGGTCGTGGTGCGCCGCAACAGCAGCTATTGGCGCACCCTGAGCGCGCTGCGCGAGGCGGGTTACGCCTTCGAACTGGTGGCCGCGGCGGAGGACCTGGAGACCGAGCAGATCATCGATCGGGTCGGGCGCGGCGAATACGACCTGACGGTGGCCGACAGCCACATCGTCGAGATCGAGCAGACCTACCGCGACGACATCCGCGCGGCCTTTGCGTTGACCGAGGAGGGCGCGCACGGATGGCTGATGCGCGCCGACAACCCGCAACTGGTGGAGGCGGTGAACGGGTTTTTGCGGCGCGAGTACCGCGGCGTGTTCTACAACCTGACGCGCGCCAAGTACTTCGGCAACGACCGGACCATCCAGGCGCACGTCGGCGAGCGGGTGGACGGCGCCTCGGCCGCCGCGCTCTCGCCGTACGACGAGCTCGTGCGCCGCTACGCCGAGCGCTACGGCTTCGACTGGCGTTTGGTGGTGGCGCAGATGTATCAGGAGAGCCGCTTCGATCCGGCGGCCCGTTCCTGGGCCGGCGCGCTGGGGCTGATGCAGGTGCTGCCGCGCACCGGCCGCGAACTCGGCTTCGACGATCTGCACGACCCGGACTCCGGCATCCACGCCGGCGTGCAGTACATGGACTGGCTGATGCGCCGCTTCGAGCCGGAACTGAACATGGCCGACCGTACCTGGTTCGCGCTGGCGGCCTACAACGCCGGTATCGGTCACGTGCGCGACGCGCGTCGGCTGGCCGCGCAAAAGGGCTGGGCCTCGGACCAGTGGTTCGACAACGTCGAGCACGCCATGCTGCTGCTCGCGCAACGCGAGTATCACCGCCACGCGGCGCACGGCTACGTGCGCGGCCAGGAACCGGTCAACTACGTGCGCCACATCCGCGATCGCTTCGAGGCCTACGCGCGCCTCACCGAGCAGTAGTCGCTGCGACTGTCGGCGGGCGCGTGGCGGCGCCCGCCGCAGCCGCTTCAACCCCGCCACTTGCCTAAACTTTCCGATGTTATCCCAGGGCGCTCGCGGTATCGCCCGGGCGTGAGTTTCTTGTACGCGAGGACGCTGCCATGAACTGGACCTTCGCCTACGCTGTCGGCTTCCATCCTTGGGAGGACGCCGTCGAAGATGAACCCTTCGTGCACACCGCCCAGGCGCTGTTCGCGCGCGAGGAGCAGGGTCGCCGCCCGCCTTTTGGACGCGCGCTGGATCTTGGCACCGGCAGCGGGATCTGGGGGATCGAGCTCGCCCGCCGGGGCTGGGACGTGACCGGCGTGGACATCGTGGAGAAGGCCTTGCGCCGCGCCCACGTGCGGGTGGAACAGGCCGGTGTGCCCATGCGGCTGATCCAGGGCGACGTCACGGCGCTGCGGCAGGCGGGCGTGGGCAGCCACTACCGGCTGGTGCTCGACACCGGCACCTTCCACGACCTGCCCGATGCCGCGCGCCGGGCGATGGGGCGTGAGGTGAGCGCAGTGGCCGCGCCCGACGCCTCGGTGCTGTTGCTGGTATGGCCGCGCCGGCGCCGGCCCTTGATCCGCGGTGCCGACCGCAGCGAGATCCTGGCCGCCTTCCCGGGCTGGCGGATCACCCACGTGGAGCCCTCGCACTTCCGACTACCGCGCCTGCTGCAGTCGATCATGCGGCCGGACGAGCAGTGGTACCGCCTGCGGCGGGCGTAGCCGGTGCGTTGGGAGGTCGGATCAATCCAGCCTGGACATGATTAGCGGCCTGCGGCCGCGATCATGGCGCCGCGTTTCTGGATGGCGCTGCGTGCGCGGACTCGGGGCCGAAACGGCGCTCGAGATAGGCATTGATTTCGGACGACTCGTACATCCAGCGCACGGCGCCGTCCGCCTCGGCGATGCGCAGGCAGGGCACCTTCACCTGACCGCCGCCGCGCAGCAACTCCTCGCGACTGACCGGGTCGTGCTGTGCGTCGCGCAGCTCGATGTTCAGCGCCAGACGCCGGATGGCGTGGCGCGTCTTGATGCAGAAAGGGCAGGTGCGGAACTGGTACAGCTTCAGGGCGCGCGTCGCCTCGTCCACGCGCTGCTGCTCGGCCGCGGGCCGCTCGATGGGCGTGGGCGCCTTGACGAGGTCGTACAGCACCATCACGGGCGCGAGCGCGAGGCGTACGCCCCGGAAGAAGAATCGAATCAGGGTTCTCATGGCGGACCTGGTTGGTTTCAAGGTAGGTCTGGCCGCGTCCATCCTGGATCGCTCAGACTGCGGCACATCCTGTGCGGCAGGGCGCGCCGAATGGGCCGGCGCCTGCCAAAGCGCGCTAGCTTAGCAAGCCGCGGCGGCCGGTGTCAGGGCCCGCCCGCGTGTCCGGCGCGTGAGCCTGGGAGCGAGTTGGCCCGCGCGGCCGCGCCCGCCCCGCTTGCGCCGTGTGGCCGCGGCCGCCAGGATGCGTGCACGGGAGACATAACAAGAAGAGGCGCCGGTGAAGATCATCGAGGTGGTGGCGGACGCGGGACATGTCGACACGCTGCTCGGCATCGCGCAGCAGCACGAGGCGGTGGATGCGTGGGCGGGGCCCGCGGGAGAGGACGGTCGTGTGGCGGTGCGCATGCTGGTGGCCCCCGACGCGCGTCAGAACGTGATCGATGCCCTGCAGAGCATCCTGGGCGCGGCCGATGCGCGCATCGTGATCCTGCCGGTGGAGGCGACGCTGCCGGCCCCCAAGGCGGGCGAGAAGCCGGCGCCGGCGGGCACCACGCGCGAAGAGCTCTATAGCGACATCGAGCGCGGCGCGCGGCTGGACCTCAACTTTCTGCTGTTGGTGTTCCTCTCCACCATCGTGGCCAGCGTCGGACTGCTGGAGGACAGCGTGGCGATTGTGGTGGGCGCCATGGTGATCGCGCCGCTCCTCGGGCCGAACCTCGGCCTCGCCCTCGGTACCTCGCTGGGTGATACGCAACTGGTGGTGCGCTCCTTGCGGACCAACTTCGCGGGCCTCGGGCTCGCGGTGGGCTTGTCGGTGCTGATCGGCCTGTTCTGGGAACTCGATTACACCTCCGCCGAGTTGATGGCGCGCACCGTGGTGGGCCTGGACAGCATCATCCTCGCCCTGGCCTCGGGGGCCGCCGCGGTGTTGTCGCTCACCACCGGCCTGTCCACCGCGCTGGTGGGCGTGATGGTCGCCGTGGCACTGATGCCGCCGGCCGCGACCTTGGGCATGATGCTGGGCGCGGGGCGCTGGGACTTCGCGCTGAGCGCGGGGCTGCTGCTGGCGGTCAACATCGTGTGCGTGAACCTGGCCGCGAAGGTGGTGTTCCTGTTCAAGGGCGTGCGCCCGCGCACTTGGCTCGCGCAGCGCAAGGCGCGCCAATCGATGCTGATCTACGGCGCGTTCTGGCTCATCAGCCTGCTGGTGCTGCTTGGGGCCATCGTGCTGCGCCATCGCTTCGGCGTGAACACGGGGGCCTGGTGAAGGCGGCGCGCCCGCACGTTAACCGCCCATCAGCGGCCGGGCCGCGCCCACTGGCAATACTCGGTCGGATCGAGCAGTGGTGTTCCGCCGTGTCGATGCCGTCCACTCGGCGAGGTGCGGGGTCAAGCCCCGCCCGGCACCAATAGCACCAGCCGGCGCGCGGTGCGGCACACTTCTTCGGCCGTGCTGCCGAGCAGCAGTTCCTTCATGGGATTGGCGCCGCGTTTGCCTACGATGACGATGTCGGCGCCGCTCTCCTCGGCGGCGCGGGCGATCTCCGCGGCCGGCCTGCCTTGCCCGGGGAGTCGGATGTCGAATCCCGGCGCTCCCGCCCGCCGCCCCAAGGCAGCCAAGTGCTGCTCGACCCGCAAGCGTTCGCCCTTTTCCTCGCGCTCGTCCCAGCGGCCGACGGACACCACCATGCCCCTGCTGCACTGCGGCGCAAGGTGCAGAAACGCCGCTTCGGCGGCCGCGGCAGCGAGGGAGGCGTCGGTGGCGAGCAGCGGCCGGCACACCGGTTCGGGCGGCAGGTGCGCGTCGGCGTCGGTCGGTGCCAGCAGCAGCGGGCGGTCGGTGAGGCGGGCGAGATCCAGCACGGTGCTGCCGAGCAACAGATCGCGCAGGGTGCTGTGGCCGCGCGTGCCGACCATGATGACGCCGCAGCCGTGCGCGCGCGCCGCGCTGAGGAGCTCCTGGGCGACGGCGCCGACGCGTACCTCGGTGTCCACCGTCAACCCGAGCGGGCGCAGTGTCGCGGTCGCCTGCTGGAGTTGTGCTTCGTAATGCGCGCGATGGCCCACACCCGGCGCACGGGCGTAGCCGGTGGGCATCACGTGGACGAGGGTCACCGCGCGGCATCCGAGTACCCGCAGCCGATGCACCTGGGCCTGAAGTCGTGGCCAGGCAGGGGAGAAATCGGCCGCCACCAGAATATGCTCGAGCATGTCTTACTCCCGCATCATCCAACGCCCGGGGTGTGCGGATCCGCGTGGGCGCGTCTCACTCCCGGCGCCACGTGCTTAGGGCGCCCTCCACCCCCAGGCGCTGCCAGCCCCAGAGGCCCTCCAGCGTGATCCGGTAGGGCTCTCCCTCCAGCGCGCGTGCGACGAAGACGTCTACCCCGTCGATGTTCGTACGCGCATAGTCTTCGCTCGCCTCCGGTGCACCGAGCGTGGCCACCGGCACCGCCGCATGGCCGCCGGCGCAGCCGTGGCGCGGCGAGGCCCGCAGCGTGACGCTCCCTCGGTTGGCCAGGATCCACTCCCGCGCCTCGGCGCTCAGGGTGATGTGCGTCATCGGCGATGCGGCGCCTCACGTGCGGGAAACCAGTGCCGGGTGCGATTGGCGATGCGCACCAGCGCGAGCATCAAGGGCACCTCCACCAGCACCCCCACCACGGTGGCGAGCGCGGCGCCCGATTGCAGGCCGAACATCGCAATGGCGGTGGCCACGGCCAGCTCGAAAAAGTTGCTCGCGCCGATCATCGCCCCGGGGGCGGCCACCGCATGGCGCACCCGCCAGGCGCGCGCCCAGTAATAGGCGATGAAGAAGATGAGAAAGGTCTGGATGATCAGCGGCACCGCGATGAGGCCGATGTGGAAGGGGTTGGCGAGGATGCGCTCGCCTTGGAAGGCAAACAGCAATAGCAGGGTGATCAGCAGTCCCGTGGGCGTGACCGGCCCCAGACGCTTCATGAACACGTTGTCGAACCACGCGATTCCGTTGCGCCTGATCAGCGCGGTGCGGGTGAGGTACCCCGCCGCGAACGGGATGACGAGGTAGAGCAGCACGGACAGCGCGATGGTCTCCCACGGGACGAGGATGTCGGAGATCCCGAGCAACAGCATCACGATGGGCGCGAAGGCGAACAGCATGATGATGTCGTTCACCGCCACCTGGACCAGGGTGTAGGCCGCATCCCCGCGCGTGAGATAGCTCCATACGAACACCATCGCGGTGCAGGGCGCCGCCCCCAGCAGGATCGCGCCGGCCAGGTACTCGCGCCCGATGTCGGGTGGGATGAACGGTTCGAACACGACCAGCAGGAAGAACCACGCGATGGCGAACATGGTGAAGGGCTTGATGAGCCAGTTCACGCTGGTGGTGATGCCGAGCCCCTTGGGCTCGCGGCGCACGCCGAGGATGGCCGCGAAGTCGATCTGCACCATCATCGGGAAGATCATGGCCCAGATCAGGAGGGCCACCGGGATGGACACCGAGGCGTACTCCATGCGCGCGAGGGTCTCCGGCACGATGGGCAGAAGCTGCCCCAGCGCGACGCCCGCGACGATGCACAGCGCCACCCACACGCTCAGATTGCGCGCGAAAGGACCCATCGCCTCGCGGGTGGAGACCAGGGCCTCGCCGGACATCGACTCGCTCATGGTGAGGGTCCTTGCATCCCGTGGGTTGTCGACGTTGCGCAGGGCGAACTCGCCCTGTACAGCTCTCCGCACGCGGGAAGCCGTTCGTTCCTGCGCAGCGGCGGCCGGGCTTCCAGTGCGGCCCGGCGCCGGCGCGGCCGGCCATGGTAAAGCGCTACGGGATGAAAGAGTAGGGGCGGCGCACGCCCGTGTCACCCGTCCCGACGGATGTTTCAGAACGCTTCGGTGAGCGCGAAGTAGACGGCGGTATCCTCTTCGCTCACCGCGACGTCGAGGCGCAGATTGATGCGCTCGGTAGCGCTCACGCGGTAGCGAAGTCCGGCACCGCCGGTCCATTTGAAGTCCGAGGGTGACAGCTCGGTCAGCCGCGGCGCGACATCCCCGGTGGCCAGGAATGCCACCGCGCTGATGCGACGCCAGATCGGAAAGCGCAGCTCGCTTTGGAGCGTTAAGCCGTCGCGGTCGCGGAAGCGCCCCGTCAGGTAGCCGCGCAAGCGGGCCGGAGGCGCGGTGTTGGCGAGCAGCGAGAGCTCCTGGAACGGCACGTCCCCGCGCGTCAGACGCGCGTGCTGATGCAGGGCGAGCACCCAGCCGGGGCGCAGCGGCACGAACTGGCGCGTGTCGAGCACCCACTCGCGGAAGCGGTAGTCGCTACCGAACGCCGATCCGTACGCGGTGATACCCAGGTTCAGATACAGACCCTGTTCGGGTGCGAACACGTCGTCGCGGCTGTCGTAGCTCGTCACCAGCCCCGCACCGGCGACGAGACCGCCGTCGAAGCCGGGCGGGCGCGTGCGATCGAGCAGGCCGCCGCGGACGACCTCCTGCAAGCGGTAATGCCGTGCCGCGAGCCGCGGCCCGATCCAGAAACGCGCGCCGGTGCGCCGCTGCAGATTGAGGTCCGCTTCCAGATTGCGGGACTCGTAGGTCTCCTCGTCCGCCTGGCGCGTGTCGGCGCCCAACCCGAAGTAGTCGGTGGGCCAGTCCGCCGCGGCGAGGCGCCCCTGCAGCAGCCAGCCCTCTTCGAGGTAAATGCGCGGATCCAGGCTCAGGCTTCGCTGTTCGCGTTCCGACCAGGCCGCGCTGGCGACCAGGCTCGAGGCGGGCGCCGCGCCGAAGCGCGTGCTGCCGATGGCGGACACGGTGAGGGCCCAGCACGTCTCGGGCGCATAGATGGGGAACGGCACAAAGATCCATTCGGTGTCGCGCGCGGCGGCGGACAGCGGCTGGACCCCGGCGAGCGTCGCCACGGCGGCGATTGCCGCGGCACGGGCGTGGCGGCGCCGGCGGGACACCGGCACTAGCATGGCGCCCGGGCCGGCGCGCCGACCGCGTGGCAGGGTGGCGCGCCGTCCGTTCGGCAGAACAGCACCCTCTCGGGCCCGGGTTCCAGGTCCGGCAGCGTCAAGGCATCGCGCTCCACGGCATGTGCGGACGCGGCCGCAAGCGGGCCGCACGACGTCTCACAGTGTAGGTGCGCGCGCCCGTGCCCACGCCTGCACCGTCATCCTGCGCGCGACGCCGATCGCCACCCGCGGACGAGCGGGGCGAGCGGAACGCCGAGCCGCGCGTTCCGCTCACGCGCCGCGTACGGCGCGCGAGTTGTCGCCCCGCCCGCGCTGCGGTCTGGCGCGGGTTTAGCCGGCCTCACGCGTGGCTTTGCTCGTCACTCCTTGAGCGCCAGCAGCGAGATGCTCTTCACGCCATAGGTGGCGCTGGCGCCCTGCGCCGCTTCGGTCAGGAAGCGGTACTGCGGGTTCTGGCGCACCTGTTGGATGCGCAACCCGCCCGCGGCAATGGCCGTCTGATAGGCGTCCTCCTGCATGGCGCCGCCGATGCACGCCGCCCACAGGGTGGCGTCGCAGGTCACCCCTTCCGGCAGCGGCTGTTCGGTCACGATGTCGGAAATCGCCAAGCGCCCGCCGGGCTTCAACACCCGGGCCGCTTCGGCGAACACCTGTGCCTTGTCGGCGGACAGGTTGATCACGCCGTTGCTGATCACCACGTCCACGCTCGCATCCTCGAACGGCGGCGCCTCGATGTAGCCCTCGTGGAAGGAGACCATGTCGATGCCGGCCTCCTCGGCGAGGTGCCGGGCCTTGGCGCGCTGTGCCTCGGTCATGTCGAGCCCCAGCACCCGACCGTCGGCGCCGACTTTCAGTGCCGCGATGAAGGTGTCCATGCCGGAGCCGCTGCCGAGGTCCAGCACCACATCGCCCGCGCGTATGTCCGCGAGGTCCATGTGATAGCCGACCCCCGCGAACGAGGCCACGGCCGGTGTGGGAATGCGGTCCAGGTCCTCGGGCGGATAGCCCAGGCGCTCGGCGAGCCCGCGTCCCATTTCGAAGTGGAAATCGCCCTCGGGTTCTTCCGCCACGCGGCGGTACATATCCTTGACCTTATGCTCAAGGGCCTGTCGATCGACCGCCGCGCCGGCGGTTGCTGCGGTGGTTGCCATAGGGTGTACCTCCTTGTCATGCGCCGAGATGGAACCTGCGGCGTGGGTCTCATTGAATGCCCAGTTCGTCGAGCATCGCCTCGAAGGCCGGCTCGGCGCGCTCGACCGCGCGTGCGAGGTTGGGGTCGGGGTGCAGCACGGTCATGAAGCGGGGATGCAGCATGGACATGCGGGTCGTGCCGTCCTCTTCGTACACCGCGATGTGCCCACAGGGCATCATCGCACCGACGTGCAGTCCGGCGGCGAAAATGTCCTCGCCGATGGGCAGGTAGCAGATTTTCACCGCGGTCAGTTCGCCGCCCTTCAGCGGAAACTCGGCGAGGAAGATCCAGTCTTCTTGTGCGGTGGCGTACTGCTGGATGCGGGCCGCGAGCTCGGCCGGCGAGCCGGCGACTTCGTGCACGATGAACAACTCGTCCGACTCGGCGACGCTGTGCTGCGCGAAGCCCAGGAGCAGGACCGTGAACGATAGGCAGGTGACGAGTTTCTTCATGGCGTATGCCTCCCTATGCCGCGCCGCGGCCGGGGCGTGTGCCTCGGGTGCCGGTCCGCTGCCGCGGTCGCGGGGGCGGAGTGTTCAGCCGGACCGGCGAACCGACTCGGTGAACATAGTGCTAGGGAGGGTGTGCGTCTTGAACAAATGTTACCCGCCTTGCCGCGTGCTCCAGGTGGTGCCGGTACGCCCGCGGTGTGCAGCCCCCTAGCGCCCGGAATTCGCGCGTGAAGTGACTCTGGTCGGCATAGCCGCACGCAGCGGCGACGCCGCCAAGGGCAACCCGCGGGTCCTGACGCAGCAGTTCGGCGGCGCGCCCGAGACGCAACCAACGCGCGGCGGCTTTCGGCGTGAGCCCGGTGTGTTCTCGAAAGCGGGCAACGAAGTGGCGATGGCTCCAGCCGAGCGTCCGCGATAGATCCGCCACCGGCAGCGCGCCGCCCGCGGCCGCCAGCCGCGCCCAGGCCCACCGGATTTCGGCGCGGGCCTCACGGCCGGCACGCGCCGCCCGGCGCCGGAAAAAGCTGTCGAGCAGGGCGAAGCGCTCGCTCCCGCTGCGGGTGGCGGCGAGTTGTAGGCCGAGGCGCTGCGCCTCCGCGCCAAGCAACTCATCCAGCGGGGCGGGGCGCCCGCCAAGCTCCAGCACCGGCTCCCCCAGAAGCTCGCGCGCCGCCCAGGGTGGGAGGATGATCTCGATGCAGGCCCGCGGGCCGGTGAACTCGGCGAATAGCGGCCGGTGGTCGGGACCGACCACGAAGGAGTGGTGGCCTTGCACGGCACCTTCGCTCTGCAACCGCAGCGGGGCCCCGGACCCGATGACCATGACGACCTGCCCGCGCGCGAGTTCCAGGTGCCGGTAAGGCGGCGCGAAGGTCTCGCTGTAACTGCGGTATTGCACTACCCGGTCGCGCAGCGCGACCGCCGGCGCCTGCATGCAGGAGGCCGCGGTGCCGCTCGGCGGTGTAAGGACAGGGTGTGGCTGGATCACCTCATGGGCCCATCACGGGTGCCGTCTGACGCTACGCCCAAGTCTAGTCGGGATTGGACCTGAACCTGCCGCTGCTCGCAGTGCTCGCCACTGACTGCTCTCGATCGTGAGCGATGACGCTGCGGCGAAGCTGAGGGACACCAGCCGGGGCTGGCGGAGGCTATCCTGTATCGCCGATCTTCGGCTCTCGGGCACCGTGCGTGCGTCCCGCGCGTGCAGCTCGGCTGCGTGGCCCCTTGACGCGCCGGCGTGTTGCGGTTCCGGTTTCGTGGCGCGCGCCGTGAGCTTTCTTTGCGCGACGCGCGCCGCGCGCCATACTGCACGATGATCCAGGCGCAGAGGCGCGCCCGGCGCTGGCCGGACGACCTCGCGCGTGCCCGCTGTCAGGCCGTCGCGCGGGCGCGGGCACCTGCCGATCCGGTGATCGACGGCCGACACGGGCCGCCGCGCGCGGCCGCAGGAGGAGGCTATGAAGCGTATTGCACTGCAAGCGGGGGTCGTCTCGGTGTTGACCGGCGCGCTGGCGCTGTCCGGTTGCGCCGGCGGCTATGACCAGGCATCGCGGGCGGGTACCTACGAGGGTCCCCCGACCGCGGTGGGCGAGGGCGAGGCGCGCAGCTTCGTGACCCTGGACGCGCAGGGCGAGCCCATCGCGCTCGGCGTGCGGCTGTCCCCCGCAGCATTGACGGGCCTGCCCTCCGATGTGGGCCACGCCGGTCCGGCGGTGGAGTATCGTCTGGACCTGCCACCGGAGGCCGCCGCGACCGGCTATGACCACGTGACCGTGGACTGGAATCCGCACGGGCATTTTCCGCCGGGCGTGTACGACGTGGCGCATTTCGATTTTCATTTCTACCTCATCGATGACGAGGCGCGGAACCGCATCACCGGCGAAGGCGAGGACCGCGCGCGGGCGAGCAAAGCGCCGGCGACGGAATTCATGCCCGCGGGGTATGTGCTGCCCGAGGGCACCGATGAGCCGCGCATGGGCGCGCACGCCATCCACCCCGGTGCGCCCGAGTTCAACCAGCAGCCGTTCACCAAGACCTTCATCTACGGCTTCTACGATGGCGAGATGGTGTTCGTGGAGCCGATGGTGACCAAGGCATTTCTCGAGACGCGCGCCGACGTGCGCGAGGCGATCCCGCTGCCCGAGCGGTATCACCGCACCGCGTACTACCCGACCGAGTACCGCGTCGGCTATGACGCGGAGACCGAAGCGCATGTCGTGGTGCTCGAAGGCCTCGTTCGGCACTAGCCCGGCTATCTCACCGGCCTAGCCGTTGCGCAGATGGTCCCGGCGGGCGCCGTCGCCGGGACCTATTACCTGCTCCTTCCTTCCTCCCGAAGCTGTTGCCGCTCGACGACAGCGAGCCCCGGCGCGCGTGCCGCCGTGCGGGCCCCTTCACGCTTGTGCGCCCGGCGTCATCCGCACGATCCGAAAACGTGAACCAAGTCCCTAATCTGCGTTCGCGGCGCACCTATGCTGCATCGCAATGGAACCTTTTCCAGGCGCCGTTCGTGTCAGGGAGCAACGGTCGCTAGTCGCCGCAAAAAGAACAGGGAACGATGGGCTGGTTGGCACACAACGTATGGAAGCGTAACGCGCACGATCACACCTTCGTAACGCTGATGCGTCCTCACCTCGATTACCTGTACCGCATGGCCTACCGCTTCAGCGGCAATGCCGAGGATGCCGAGGACTTGTTGCAGGAACTCACCATCAAGCTGTTTCAGCGCGTGGACGAACTGCGCGCCGTGGAGCAGTTGCGCCCGTGGCTCACGCGCGCCCTCTACCGCCTGTTCGTCGACGCGCGGCGGCGTGTGGCGCGCTCGCCGCACGGCTACTTGGTCGAGCCGAGTGAGTCGGACGATGGTCTCGATGCCTTGGTTGGCGAGACGGCCTCGCCCGAGGCGGAGACGGAGCTGTGGCTGACCGGCCAACGCCTGCAGGCGGGCTTGGCGGCGCTGAGCGACGACCACCGCGCGCTGCTGGTGCTGCACGATGTGGAAGGCTACACGCTGACCGAACTGGTGGACCTGCTGGAGACGCCGCTCGGTACTCTCAAGTCCCGCCTGCACCGTGCGCGTGCGCAGCTGCGCCGGCATCTGGAAAGGGAACCTTTTGCGCGGCGTGAGCGTGTTAGTGCGTGAGGAGGGCACATGAACTGCCGTGACATCAAATCGGAACTCGACGACTGGCTGGACGGCTATCTGCCGCCAGCGCGGCGGCAACGGGTTTCGGCGCACCTGAAGCGTTGTACGGCCTGTGCGGGGGCGTTGGCCGATCGCCAGGCGCTGGATGCGGCGCTGCGGGCGATGCCGGTACCGCCGCCCCCGCCAGGCTTTGCCGACCGCACGCTGGCGCGGGCGGTCGCGGCCCAGCCGCGGCGGCGCCCGCTGGGCGGCTTGGCGCTGGCGGCGAGCCTGATGATCGGTGTCGCGGTCGGTGCCTTGTTGACCCTCCCGCAGCAGGCCGAGGTCGGGCCGGCGGCCCTGGCGGGCGTCACCGTCACGGCGGCCGAGCCGCGCAACGTCAAGCTGATGTTCGAAGCCGGGCAGGCTCTGCAGGCGGTGACGCTGACGGTGCGCCTGCCGGAAGGGGTCGAACTGCACGGCTACCCGGAACAGCGCACGCTGAGTTGGGTAACCGACCTCGAGCGCGGCACCAATCAGCTGACCCTGCCGCTGGTGGTACGCAGCGGCGCGGGCGGCGAGGTGGTGGCCGAGATGGAGTACGGCGGACAGCGCCGGCTGTTCAACCTGCAGGTGCGGGCACAGGAACCTGCGGGCACAGCGGCCACCGCCCCTGGTGTAGCCATTTGAAGATCACAATGAGGAGAGACAACATGAAGATGGTACCGAAGATGCTGGCTTTCACGATGGCCCTGAGCGCCGGTCCGGTGTTGGCCGCGGGCGCCGAGGCAGACCTCGACGTCACCATGAGCGTGATCTCGGACGAAGGCAGCGTGCCCGCGGCAGTGGATCGCGTGATCGAGCTGCCGCCGCAGGCCGCCGAGATGGCCAAGGAGCGCGCGCAGCGCGGCCTGGACAACGCGAACCACGTCCGCGAGCACGCCCAGAGCGCCGGCAGCCACGCGCAGGAGCATGCCCGAGGGGCGGCCGCGCACGCCCGCGAGCACGCCGAGAGCATGGCGCAGAACGCCAAGTCCGTCGGCCGCGAGGCGCGTGAGGAGGTATCCGAAGAGGCCCGTCAGCTGAGGGAGGAGGCGCGTGCCGGGTTTGGGGCCGAGGTCTCGGCGGAGGCGCGCGTGATGCGCAACGAGTTGCGCACCGACGTGGGGGCGGAGGTCCGCACCCGGTGATGGCGCAATCCATCACCGCGTAAGCGGGCTACCCGTAGCGGCCGACGGCAGAGCTCTGCCGCCGGCCGCGTTTTTGTTTGTTCCATCGGTGGATGTCCATTTCCCAGGGGAGTCGGCCATGAGGGCGTGGCAGTACCTTTGTATTTCCATCGGGTTCTTCGCCGCGGCCGCGGTCGCGGCCGATGCGCCAGCAGAGGCGGCGTCGGCGGCCGGCCGCGAGGCCTTTGCGCAGGGCGATTACAGCGGTGCCCTGCAACACTTCATCGATGCGCGGCGCGCCGGCCTCGATTCGCCGCAGCTCAGTTACAACCTCGGCGTCACCTACTACCGCTTGGGGCGCTATCACGAGGCGCGCCAGGAGTTCGAGGGCCTGCTGGGCGATGCCGAGCAGGCGGCGAACGCCCATTACAACCTCGGCCTGATCGCGCTGAAGCTGAACGATACGCGCGCGGCGCGCGAACATTTTCAGCAGGCGCACGACACCACCGATTCGGAGGCCTTGCGGGCACTGGCGGCGCGCGCGCTGGTTCAGGCGCAGCCGCGCGCCGTGGCTAGTCGCCGCACCGCCGGCGTGCTGTCGCTGGGTGCGGGATACGACTCCAACGTGGCGCTGGTGCGCGACGCGGATCAGATCGGCACGCGCGATGAGGGCGACGCCTTCGGCGAAGTGCTGGCCGGCGTGCGCCACCCTTTGGGTGAGTCGTGGGAGTTGGACGCGGCGTTCTACTTGCGGCATTACGCGGACGTGGATGCGTTCGATCAGTCCTCGCTGCGCCTCGGCATGATGCACCGCACCACGGGCGAGGTGTGGCGTAGCGGGATCGGCGCGCACGCCGAGCGCCTGTTTCTCGGCGGGGAGGTGTTCCAGTCCGCCGGCACGCTCACCCTGGAGGCGGCCCGGCCTTTTCAAGATGGCGCGGAGCTGCGCCTGCGCTACCGGCCGAGCCGAATCGTTGCCGAGGCGCCCTATGAGTACCTCACCGGCTGGCGCCACCGCGCCGGTGTTCAACTGCGCTCACCGCTGGCGGAGGCTTCCCTCACACTGGGGTATGAGTTGGAGCTGAACGATCGGGACGACTTGCCGCAGGATGAGCCCTTCGCCAGCCGCTCGCCGCAGCGCAATGCCCTCTCGGCGCAGCTCGGCTACCCGCTGTCGCGCGCGTGGGACCTGACCGTGGCGGGGCGCTACCGCTACAGCCGCTTCGAACAGGAAACGATCGGCCCGCCGCGCCTAGGCATCAGCACCAACCGCCGCCGCGTGGACGAAGAGTACGAGATGGAGTTGCGCCTCGATCGTATCCTGACCAGACACTGGTACCTGTTCGGCCGCCACCTCTACACCCACAACCAGTCGAACGACCCCGAGTTCGACTATTCCCGCCACGAGACCATGCTCGGGCTGGAGCGCCTGTTCTAAGAGCAGCGCCCCGACGTTCTCCGACCGTCGCGCGGCCGGGTTCAGTCGACGAGGCCTGGGCCGGGCGCTGTCTCGAATGGCGGTGACCTGAGCCGCTGCCTCAGGCCCGAGGATGTAATCGCGCTGCAGCCCTCGGCGGCAGCAGGTCGGTGAGCCTGGCCGCGCGGGCGTTGCCGGGTATCACCGCCGGCGGTGGATGAGCGTACCGCCGCAGTTTCCTTGGCAGGGAGGTGATACGCAAGCTCCCGATCAACGGCACGGAGGTCTACTTGCGCACCGCCGGATCTCAACGTCGCCATCAGCAGCCTGTACCGTAAAGAGTGCGCCGGCATACGCTGCCGCGACCCGAAGGTGATTCTGGATACCGGCGCCAACATCGGCACCTCGGCGCTCTACTTCGCGCAGCGCTACCCCAGGGCACGGCTTGCGGTCGAACCCGAAGACGGCAACTTCGCGCTGCTGGAAACGAACACCCGGCACCTGCCGAACGTCACGGCGCTGAAGGCTGCGGTGTGGGGCAGCACCGAGAAACGCGTCATCAAGAACCGCGCCAGGGCACGTTTCGCCGCATTCGGCGACGGGCCGGCGCCATACCTAAGATCCACCAGCCCTTCGCCGCATTGGTCCGAGTTGAAGTTCCGACCCGGTGACCTATCTTGAAATTCAAGGGCGCTAGAAGGAGCCGGCGGAAGCCCGGCGGCGCCCGAACTCCAAGGTAGGAGGCCGAACGCGCGGGAGCCCGAGTCCCGCCGTTTGGAAGGTCAAGGGGGGGAGATCATGAAGACCACGGCGTTACGCTCGGCCATCACCCAGCTGTTGCCACCCAAGGTCCGGGAGGACTATCGCGCCACGCGCGGACTCGCGCGCGCCCAACAGGCGTTTCGCGCCCGCTTTCCCACCGCCACAGGGCTGTTCCTGCGGCGCCTGCGGATCCAGTTTGCGCCGAAACGCACCGTACTGTTCTATCCGCAGCTGCCGATCGACAATTACGTGATCTACAAGCTGTGCGGCATCCTGGGCTACAAGCTCGTCAACGACCCGCGTCGGCGCCACGACGTGGCGGTGCACCTTTTTTCGAGCACGCGCGCCGAGCCGGGCGACGTGCTACGTCTGCCCAAGGGCGGTCCGCTGATCAACGGGCGCTTGCGCGATACCAGCAAGACCGCCGTCGCCGCGGCCTTCGAGCGCAGCTTCGGCTACGCCTTGAAGGTCGACCCGACCCGCTATGAAGGTAAAGCCGTGGAGAAGGCGGAGGACAACGGCGTACACGATGCGCGCGTGGTGGATTGCCCGTTGCCGCCGGAGGCGGTGCGCGCCTGCTACACGTACCAAAAGGCAGTGGACAACACGCTGCCCGACGGCGGTTTCCTGGACTACCGCGTGCCGGTCCATGGCTATTCCGTGCCGCTGGTGTTTTGCAAGCACGTCATGCCGGGGGCACAGTTCCAGTCCTGCTATTCGCGGGTGGACGTGCGTGCCCCGCATCAGGTGTTCGATCGGGAAGAACTGGCGAAGATCGTCGCCTTCGCGCGCGACTTCGGGCTGGAGTTCGGCGAACTCGACGTGCTGCGCGACCGTACGGACGGGCGTATCTACATCGTGGACGTGAACAACGTGCCGGTCGGCCCGCGCGCTCAGTCGGGCGAGCTGATCAAGGCGCGACCTGGCCCCTCGCTTAGCGAGGTGGACCGCAAGACTATGCTGCAGATGGCGGCATCGTTCGATCAGCTGGTGGAGGAGTCGTTGATGCGCGCGCAACGGGTGTTACAGCCAGCGCGCCAGGTGCCGTTGCCGAAGCTCCGCGGTCCGCGGGCCACCGGCCTCTGATGTAGCGGCACCGGTCCCGGGCTATAACTATATGTAACGCCCGGGTGCGGTGACGGCGGTCCCCACTGGATGGGCGCGTGATTGGCTGCAGTAGGAGCGCATCATGCAACACGTCGGCCTGTACACGCGGCTATTCGCCGTTCTCGTTCTCCTCGCCAGCGGCTTCGCGCAGGCGGAGGAACGAAGGCCGGCGGAGTACACCCCCGACGTGCGCTTCACCCTCGAGACCACGCTGGCCGAGGGTCGCATGGTGTTTCGCGGCATCGGCGGCGCGATCGACGGAGTGGTGAATCCCGAGCTGCGCGTGCAGCCGGGGGCGGTGGTGCAGATCACGCTGGTCAACAGCGACGGCGTGCAGCACGACATCGCAGTGCCGGAACTGAAGGTCCAGTCCGAGATCATCACGGCGCGCGGCTCGAGCACGGCGGTGTCGTTTCGCGCGCGCGACGAGGGCAGTTTCACCTATATCTGCACCCTGCCGGGCCACCAGGCGGCCGGCATGGAAGGGCTGCTGGTAGTGGGGGACGCCGCCGAGGCCGAGGCCGCCGCGCCCAGTATCTCGCAAGATCCGGCCAACGTGCCGCCGCCGCTCACCCGGCGCGCGCCCGAGACCGTGCGCGTGGAACTCGAGACGGTGGAGCTCGAGGGCCATCTCGCCGACGGCACCAGCTACCGCTTTTGGACCTTCGACGGCAAGGTGCCGGGGCCGTTCGTGCGCGTGCGCCAGGGCGATACCGTCGAGGTGGTGATGAAGAACGCCGCGGACAGTATGCACATCCACTCCATCGACCTGCACTCGGTGACCGGTCCCGGCGGCGGGGCCGAGGCCACCCAGGCGCTGCCCGGGGAGACCAAGGGCTTCACCTTCAAGGCCCTGCGCCCCGGCCTGTACGTCTACCACTGCGCCACGCCCATGGTCGCGCACCACATTACCAACGGGATGTACGGCCTGATCCTGGTCGAGCCCGAGGAGGGCCTGGAGCCGGTGGATCGCGAGTTTTACGTCATGCAGGGCGAGCTCTATACCGAGCGCCCTTATGGTCAGCGCGGCGCGCAGGAGTTCAGCGTGCAAAAGCTGCTCGACGAGCGCCCGGAGTACGTGGTCTTCAACGGCGCGGTCGATGCCCTGACGGACCAGTTCCCGATGCGCGCCAGGGTGGGCGAGCGGGTGCGCATCTATTTCGGCGTGGGCGGCCCGAACCTCGTGTCCTCCTTCCACGTGATCGGCGAGATCTTCGAGCGCGTGTACGATCAGGGCTCGCTGACCGCGCCGCCGCTTACCGACGTGCAGACCACGCTGGTGCCGGCGGGCGGTTCATCCGTGGTGGAGTTCACCCTGGACGTGCCGGGACGCTACATCCTGGTCGATCACTCGCTGTCGCGCCTCGAGCGCGGCCTGGTGGGTTTCCTGTACGCCGAGGGTGAGGAGCGCCCCGAGATCTTCCGCGAATCGGTCGACTGAGCAGCCTCTGCTTTCGGACGTGGGTTCCCGGCCATGCCGCGCCGAATGTAGAAAATGGCCTGTCCTGCCCTTTTTCAGCGGGCGAAGCCTCCCTGTCTAACGTTAGGCGTCATTTTTTCAACAACCTGCGAGCGCGGTGTCATGCATCTTGGCACCGCGGTGCCGTGCACACGCGCCCCGCCGGCTACGCCCTGCGGCGCCGCGCCGACGCGGCGGGCGGGGCGGCGGATTGCCCCCGGGGCCTCGCTAAGGTATTGCCATCCGGGCTGTTCTGTCCCGGAACTGTGAACTTGATTACGCGCCCGCTTCTGCACGCTTGAGCCGTTTCCGCGGAACAGATACCGTTGTTTGTCGGATTGTCGACCGCGTCGGGCGGCGACAAGTGGTCCAGCTACGGGAGAGAGCCGACCCACGATGGGTATACCGCTGCGAGTGCTGATACTCGAGGACACGCCCACGGATGCGGAGCTGGAGGTCTACGCGCTCAAACGTGCGGGCTTCGAGCCCGATTGGACGCGCGTCTGGTCGGAGGAGGACTTCGTCGCGGCGCTCTCGCCCGATTTCGACCTGATCCTCGCCGATTACCAGCTCCCGCAATTCGATGGCGCTCGTGCCTTGCAGATCGTGCAGGAGCGGGGGCTGCAGATCCCCTTCATCATCGTGTCGGGCGCGATCGGCGAGGAACTCGCCGTGTCGCTGATGAAGCAGGGCGTCACCGACTATCTGCAGAAGGACCGCATGGCGCGCCTCGGCCAGGCGGTGGTACGCGCTCTGGAGCAGAAGCGCGACCACGAGGAGAAGGCGCGCGCCGAGCAGGCCCTGCGCGAACGCGAGGCGAGCTATCGCGAACTCGCCCAGCGCATGGAGCGCCAGGCGACCATGTTCGACACGCTGCTCTCGTCGGTGCCCGATCTCCTCTACCTGTTCGACACCGATCACCGCCTGACCTACGCCAACCGCGCGCTGCTCGAACTGTGGGGTAAATCCCTGGACGAGGCGGTGGGCAAGACCTACGCGGAGCTCGGACAGCCGGACGAGCTGGTGCGCAAGCTGACCGCGGAGATCGATGACGCCCTCAAGGGCAGCGTCGTGCGCAGCGAGCTCGGCTACACCAACACGGCGGGGCGCAGCAGCCACTACGAGTATTACCTCGCGCCGGTGTTCGACCCCCACGGCCAGGTCGTCGCGGTGGCGGGCACCTCGCGCGACATCACCGCCCGCAAGGAGACCGAGGACCTGCTGCGCAACGCGCGCGAGGCGGTGGAGCGCCAGCAGCGTTGGCTGGAGATGGTGCTCGACTTGCTGCCGCTGCCCATCATCATGGTGGAGCCGGGCGCCGGGCGCATGCTGTTCTCCAACAAGGCGGCCGATCGCGTGTACGGCGCGCCGATTCCCAAAGAGCCGGTGGATGCGGTGGCGACGCAGGTGTTCACCTTCACCGACACCGCGGGCAAGCCGGTGCCGGCCGAGAACATACCCCTCGCCCGCGCGGCGCGGGGCGAGCGCCTCGGCGGCGAGGAAGCCGTGTGGCACACGCGCGCCGGCACCTTCCACATGAACTTCTATTCCGAGATGCTTCCCGCTACCTACGGCCACGCGCCGGTGGCGGTGCTGCTCTGTCAGGACATCGGACATCTCAAGGGCATCGAGAGCTCGCTGCGCGAGTCCATCGAGCTGCTCAAGCGCGAGCGGGAACTGCGCGAGATGTTCGTCTCCACGCTCTCGCACGACCTGCGCACGCCGCTGATGGCGGCGCGCATGAGCGCCGAGCTGCTGGCGCGCCGTGCACCCACCCACAGCACCGTGCCCATGCTCCAGGGGCGTATCATCGAGAACATCGACCGCTTGGACGGCATGCTGCAGACCCTGCTGGACGCCAACCTGGTGCGCGCCGGCGAGCGGTTGCCGCTGCAGGTGCAGCCGTGCGCCCTGCGGCGCATCGTGCGCGAGGTCATCGACGACCTCACCACGGTGCACGGCGACCGTTACCGCCTGGAGACCACCGATGAGTTGGAGGGTTTCTGGGATCCGCACCTGCTACGCCGCATCATCGAGAATCTGCTCAACAACGCCGTTAAGTACGGCGACCCCGTTGCGCCGGTGGTGGTGACGGCCGAGGGTGGTTACGAAGAGGTGCGCCTGCACGTACACAACGAGGGCGAGCCCATCGACCCCGAGATCCAGGCGGTGCTGTTCGAGCCTTTCCGGCGCGAGCCGGCCCGCTCGCACGAGAAACGCGGCTGGGGCATCGGCCTGACCCTGGTGCGCGGTGCTACCGAGTCGCATGGCGGCTACGTGACGGTGGACAGCGCCCCGGGCCGTGGCACCACCTTTACGGTCACCCTGCCGCGCGATGCGCGCGACCTGCAGCCGGGCGGGCGGCACCACGGCGGTACGCGCGTGGCGCGCACGGGCGACTGACGACCGCGCACTGGCATTTCCGGCCGGCGGACGCTACGGTATCCGCGCCCTAGCGGCGCAGCCTCGCCGTCACGGGCATCGCCGTGATGGGCCGCAAGAAGAAAGAGAATCGCATGACCCACGCCCTAATCCAGCGCGGCGCAACGCGCGGTGCCGTCCTGCTGTTCGCGCTGAGCCCTTTGGCGGTCAGCGCGCAGAGCGCGCGCCTGCTCGAGCTCAGTATCGAAGAGTTGTCCGACATCCCGATTACCACCGTGTCGCGCCGCCCCGAGCCGCTGGCGGGCAGTGCGGCGGCGGTATTCGTGCTCAATGCCGAGGACATTCGCCGCTCCGGCGCCACCAGCATTCCCGAGGCACTGCGGCTGGTACCGGGGCTGCAGGTCGCGCGCATCAACAGCCGCACCTGGGCGATCAGCGCGCGCGGCTTCCAAGGTCAGTTCTCCAACAAGATGCTGGTGCAGATCGACGGGCGCAGCGTCTACACCCCGGTGCACTCGGGCGTGAACTGGGAGGCGGTGGATACCGTGCTGGCGGACATCGACCGCATCGAGGTGATCCGCGGCCCCGGCGCCACGCAATGGGGCGCCAACGCGGTGAACGGCATCATCAACATCATCACCAAACCCGCCGCGGCCACTCAGGGCGGGCTGGCCAAGGGTATCGTCGGCACCGCGCATGACACCGCCGTGGCGCGCTGGGGCGGGGAACTCGGCGAGCACGGCCATTACCGCGCCTACGGTAAGTATCGCGACTACGACGAACTGGTGGACCGCACCGGCGCCGGCCGGGGCGACGACTGGTGGCAGGGGCGTGCCGGCTTCCGCGCCGACTGGGGTCCCGACGCGCGCGACGGCTTCACCCTGCAGGGCGACGTGTACCAGACCGCCGAGGACCGCAGTCAGCCCACGCGCGCCCTCATCCCCGAGCCGTTGCAGCCCCAGCACGAGGTGGAGAACCGCGGCGCCAACCTACTCGGCCGCTGGACCCGCGAGCAGAGCGACGACAGTCGCTACGAGTTGCAGACCTACGTCGACTGGTACGAGGCCGACCCGCTGTTGATGCGCGAGCAGGTGCTGACCGTCGACCTCGACTTCCATCAAACCTATCGGCTCGCCGAGCGCCACCACCTGGTGTGGGGGCTGGGTTACCGCCACATCCGCGACCGCTTCGACGGCAGCCCGGGCATCGACATGGTGCCCGATCGCCGCGACGTGGACACCTACAGCGGCTTCCTGCAGGACACGGTGCGGCTCACCGACGCGCTGGAGTGGACGCTCGGCAGCAAGCTGGAGCACAACGATTACACCGGCTGGGAGTTCCAGCCCTCGACGCGCGTCGCCTGGGTCCCGAACACCCGCCATACGGTGTGGGCTGCGGTTTCGCGTGCGGTGCGCATCCCCAGCCGCGGCGAGCGCGACATCCATGCCGTCGTCCAGGGGCTGGGCACACTTCGCGGCGGTGGCGACGCGCTGCGGGCCGAGCGGCTCTGGGCCTACGAGCTGGGCTATCGCGTGGCACCGGTACCGGGACTGTTTCTGGACGCCACGGTGTTCCACAACGAGTACGACCGCATCATCGGCGACCGCGCGTTCGCACCGGAACAGTTCGAATACACCAACGGTGTGGAGGCGACCGCCAACGGCCTGGAACTCGCGCTCCGCTGGCAGGCGCGTCCCGACTGGCGCCTGGACCTCGCCTACGCCTACCTCGACCTGCGGGCAACGGCGGCGCCCGATATGGAACCCCGCTCGGCGGGGCACGGGGACAACTATCCCGAGCAGACTATCAGCCTGTTCTCGCGCTACGACCTCACCGAGCGCGTGCAGCTCGATGCCTGGCTGCGCTACGTGGATAACGTGCCGGGGCATACCGCGCCACGCGCGGTGGCCAGCTACACCGAGCTCGACCTGCGCGTCGGCTGGCGGCCGCGCCCGCTGTTGTCCATCGACCTGGTCGGCCAGAACCTCCTGAACGGCGACCACGCCGAATTCACCGAGGCCAATCGCGTCGAGCGTTCGGTCTACCTCACCGCGGAGCGGCGCTTCTGATGCGCGGCGTCACACGCAGCCGCCGGATGGCCATGCTCGCCCTTGGGCGCCGCTGGTGCGCGCGCGGCCTGCTTGCGTTGCTGCTGGCGGCCGTGGCGGGCAGTGCCGTGGCGCGCTCCGGCGCGAGCGAGTACGAGCTGAAGGCGGCCTTCCTGCTGCAGTTCGCCGACTACGTCGAATGGCCGGCGCCGGTCCCTGTGCCGATGCGCGTGTGTGTGCTGGGCCACGATCCCTTCGGCGGCGTGCTGGATGAGCTCGCCGCCGCGGGCAGCCGCGCGGTGGTAATCGAGCGTCCGCGTTCGGCCGAACAAGCGCGCGGCTGTCAGATCGTGTACCTCGGACACCGCGATGAGAAGGCGCTCCGGCGCGATCTGCAGCGTTTGGGCTCCGGTCCGGTGCTGACCGTGGGCGAGGGCGAACCGTTCGCGCTCGACGGGGGCGTGATCGCCTTCCGCGTCGAGCACGAGCGCGTCCGCCTGACGGTGAACGTGGGCGCGGCCCAGCAGCGCGAACTGCGCATCAGCTCGCGTCTGCTCGGGATCGCGCGCGTGGTGGGCGAGAGCGGCCGCGGGCCCTGTGGCTATGAGGAGGGCGGGCGTCTCGCCGCCGCCACCGGGAACTGCATCGCACGGCGGCCGGCGCTGCCGAGTTGGCAACCGGGCGGCGCGGACGCTATGGTAGGCGGCCGCCGCGGCACCCGCTGCGGGATCAAGGACGGTATTCGCCAAATAGGATGATGATGCACCAGCATGCCCGCCGCTCGGCGCCCCCATCGCCACGGGCGCTCTCCCGGGCGCTCGTGATGATGTCGCTGATGCCGATGAGCGTCGCTGCCGCCCCGCGCCTGCTCGACCTGAGCATCGAGCAGCTCGCGGAGGTGCAGGTCACCACCGCCTCGCGCCGTGCCGAGCCGCTGGCGACCAGTGCTGCCGCTGCCATCGTGTTGACTGCGGAGGACATCCGCCGCTCGGGTGCGACCAGCATTCCCGAACTCCTGCGCGACATCCCGGGGCTGCATGTCGCGCGCATCGGCAGCAACCGCTGGTCCATCAGCGCGCGTGGCTTTGCCGGTGAGTACTCGAACAAGCTGCTGGTCCTGATCGACGGCCGCAGCGTCTACACGCCCGTGCACGGAGGCGTGAACTGGAGCGCCCAGGACACCCTGTTGGAGGACATCGAGCGTATCGAGGTCATCCGCGGGCCGGGCGCCACGCAGTGGGGCGCCAATGCCGTGAACGGCGTCATCAACATCATCACCAAGGACGCGCGGGAGACCGAGGGCGGCTTCGTGGGCCTGATCGGCGGCACGGAGGAGCGGGTCGCGGGCGCCCGCTGGGGCGACGCGCTCGGCGAGCGCGGCAGCTATCGCGCGTTCGCCAAGTTCCGCGACGCCGACGCGGCCCGTCTGGCGGCCGGCGGCAGCGCCGAGGACGACTGGTCGCAGGGGCGTGTCGGCGCGCGCGCGGACTGGACCACCCCGGAGCGGCACCGCTACACCCTGCAGGGCGAGGCGTACGACGGTGAGGTGAGCCGCATCTTTCCGCCCGAGTCGCCCGCCGATCCGATCCCGCGCCGCCACGATATGACCACCCGCGGCGGCCACCTGCTCGGGCGCTGGAGCCGTCCGCAGGGAGAGCGGGGCGACGTGACGGTGCAGGCCTACGCCGATTGGTACGAGGCCCATCCGCTGTTCACCCGCGAGCAGGTCGCCACCTACGACCTCGATTTTCAGCACCACTACCGCCTCGACGATCGCCACGATCTGGTGTGGGGGCTGGGTTACCGCCATATCCGCGACCGCTTCGAGTCGACCTACCTGGTCGACTTCCAGCCCACGCGTGACAGCACCAACGTCTACAGCGCGTTCGTACAGGACACCATCGCGCTGCGCGAGACGCTGAGTCTGACGCTGGGCGCCAAGCTCGAGTACCACGATTACACGGGCGCCGAGCCGCAGCCCTCAGTGCGCCTGGCTTGGTCGCCGGCCCCGCACCAGACGCTGTGGGGCGCCGTGTCGCGCGCGTCGCGCGTGCCGAGCCGCGGTGAGCGCGACGTCATCATCAACCTCACCCAACCGGGCGATCCCGACGAGCCGACGGTGGCGCGGCTGCTCGGCAGTCGCGCGCTGGACGCCGAGCGCCTGACGGCCTACGAGCTCGGCTACCGGGTCTCGCCCACGCGCAGCCTGCACGTGGACGCGACCGTCTTCTATCACGACTACCGCGAGCTCGTTACCTGGCGCGCCGAGGCGCCCTACGTCGAGACCGACCCCGCGCCGCCGCACGCGGTACTGCCCTCGCGCCTCGACAACGCGATGGCAGGCGAGTCCTACGGGCTCGAGCTGGCGACGCGCTGGCAGGCGAGCCCGCGCCTGGGGTTCGATCTCGCCTATACCTACTTCCGTCTGCAGCTCGAGGCCGAGCCCGGCACGGTCGCAACGGCGGAGGCGGCCGAGGGCGCAAGCCCGCGTCACCAGCTCAGCCTGCGCCCGCGCTTTGACCTCAGCCCGCGGCTGCAGTTGGCCGGCGCACTGCGCTATGTCGATGCCCTGCCGGGGCGCGGCGTGCCTAGCTACACCACCGCCGACCTGCGCATCAACTGGCAGGCGCGGCCGGACCTCTCCCTCAGCCTGGTCGGACGCAACCTGCTCGGGTCGCCGCATAGCGAGTTCGATCCCGAGATCGAGTTCGAGCGCGCTGGCTACCTGCGCCTCGAGCAGCGGTTCTGAGGGGGCGGGGTGCGGGCAATGCGCTTGTTCGTCGGGCTCACGGGGTGCGCGTGGGTGATGCTGCTGGCGACCCTGGGCGTGAGCGGCGCCGCGCAGGCACAGTCGGTAGCCTCGGAGTACGAGATCAAGGCCGCCTTCCTGCTGCATTTCACCGATTACGTCGAGTGGCCGCACGATGCGCGCGCCGAGTCCGCGCCGGTCGTGGGTATTTGCCTGCTCGGTGAAGATCCGTTCGGCGCCATGCTGGATGAGCTGGTCGCCGTGCGCCGCGCCAACGGGCGTCCGGTGCGGGTGCAGCGGATCGGCAGTGCCGACGCGGCCCGTAGCTGCCACATCGTGTTCGTGCGCCATGCGCAGCGCGCGGCGGAGCAGCGCGATCTCGCGCGCCTGCAGGACTGGCCGGTGCTGACGGTGGGCGACCACGAGGCGTTTGCGGCCGAGGGCGGCGTGGTTGCCTTCCGGGTCGAGAACGACCGCGTGCGCTTGACCATCAATCAGACCGCGGCCGAGCGCGCGGGACTGCGCATCAGCTCGCGGCTGCTTGACTTGGCCAGGGTGGTGCAGTGATGCCGAGACTCCGGGACCTGCCCATCCGCCTCAAACTCACCGGCATCATCCTGCTGGTGAGCAGCCTCACCTTGGTCGCTGCGGCGATGACCATCATCGGCTACGAGGCGAGCACCGCGCGCGATCGTATGGCCGCCGACCTGCGCGGGATCGCACAGCTGATCGGCGTGAACTCGCGCGCGGCGCTGCAGTTCGCCGACGCCGACGCCGCCACCGAGAATCTGCAGGCGCTGTCGGCGCGTTCCATCGTCATCAGCGGCGCGCTGTACACCGCCGACGGTGAACTGTTCGCCACCTACCAGCGCCGTCGAGAGTCGCCGATCCCGGCCAATCCGGACGGTCCCCGCCAGCGCTTCGTCGATGGTGCGCTCGAGCTTTATCACGACATCGGTCACGGCACCGAGCGCGTCGGCACGGTGTACCTGCGCGCCGACGTCTCGCCGCTGGACGAACTGCTGCGCCGTTACGCCCTGATCGTCGCGGGTCTGTTCGCCAGCGTGCTGCTGCTGAGCCTTCTCCTGGCGATGGTGTTCCAGCGCGCCATTTCGCGGCCGGTATTGGACCTCGCGGGCGTCGCCCGTGCGGTGACCGAGCGCCAGGACTACACCCTACGGGCGCGCAAGCACGCCTCGGACGAGATCGGGCTGCTGACCGACGCGCTCAATCAGATGCTCGCGCAGATCCACGATCAGGACGATGCCCTGCGCCGCGCCTACGGCGAGCTCGAACAGCGCCACCAGGAACTCGAGCGCGAGATCGCCGAACGTCGCCGCGCCGAGGCCGCGGTGCGTGCCCTGAATGCCGAGCTCGAGCAGCGCGTGGCGGCGCGCACGGCGCAGCTGGAGGCAGCCAACGCGGAGCTCGAAGGTTTCAGTTACTCGGTGTCGCACGACCTGCGCTCGCCGCTGCGCGCCATCGATGGCTTCTCGCGCATCCTGGCCGACGAATACGGCCCGCAGCTCGACGCGGAGGCGGGGCGGCTGATCAAGGTGGTGCGCGACAACTGTCGTAACATGGGGCAGCTGATCGACGATCTGCTGGCCTTCTCGCGCCTCGGCCGCGCCGCGGTCAGCACCAGTTTGACGGACATGCAGGATCTGGTGGCCGAGGTGATCGAGGAAATGGCCAACGTGCCGGGCGAGACTCTGCCGCCGATCGAGGTGGGCGACCTGCCACCGGTGCGCTGCGATCGCGCGTTGCTGCGCCAGGTCTGGGTCAACCTGATCAGCAACGCGGTGAAGTTCAGCGGCCACAACCCCCGGCCGCGGGTGCGGATCTGGGCCGAGGAGGCCGAGGGGGAGACCGTCTACGCTGTGAGCGATAATGGGGTGGGGTTCGATATGCAATATGCGAACAAGCTGTTCGGCGTGTTCCAGCGCCTGCACCGCCCCGACGAGTTCGCGGGGACCGGCGTGGGGCTCGCCATGGTGAAGCGCATCGTCGTGCGCCACGGCGGTCGCGTCTGGGCCCAAGCAGCGCTCGACGAGGGCGCGACCTTCTATTTCGCCTTACCGACGGGAGCCGAGGACGATGCCCGATAGCGGCCGTATCGAAGTACTGCTGGTGGAAGACAACCCGAACGACGGCGAGTTGACGCTGCGCGCGCTGCGCAAGCACAACCTCGCCAACGACATCGTGTGGATGCGCGACGGTGCCGAGGCCCTGGATTATGTGTTCGGCACGGGCCCCTACGCGCACAAGCCGCGCGGCAAGCTGGTGCTGGTGTTGCTCGACCTCAAGCTGCCGAAGGTGACCGGGCTGGAGCTGCTGGCGCGACTGAAGGCGGACGAGCGAACCAAATGCGTGCCGACGGTTGTGCTGACCTCGTCGGCCGAGGATCGGGATCTGGAGGAGGCCTATCGGCTCGGCGCCAACAGCTATCTCGTCAAGCCGGTGGAGTTCGGCGCGTTCGCCGAGGTGGTCGGTCGTGCCGGCTTCTACTGGCTGATCGAGAATCAGTTGCCGCACCACCATTGACGCCGCAGGGCGTCGCTAGAGGGCCGGGCGCGTCGCCCGTTGCGCCGCGCGCGGCGCCGGTTCATCGGCGGGGCCGACGCCGCTCATCCGGCCCCCTTTCTCCCCAGTTCGAGAATCGCGCCGCACAACGCGTCGTAGCGCGCCGGCTTGGGCAGATGGGCCTGATAACCCGCTTCCAGCACCTGCCGCCGGTAGTCCGCGCCCGCATAGGCGGTGAGGGCAAGCGCCGGTAGCGCACGCGCGTCCACCCCCGCGGCTCGAATGCGCTCGATGAGCACCAGGCCGTCCACATCGGGCAGGCCGAGGTCGCTCACCAGCACGTCGAAGGTGTCGCCCTGTACCGCCCGTAGCGCCTCGTCGGCGGTGGCCGCGGTCGTGACCCGCGCGTGCGCGCCGCGCAGCCACTCCGCCAGCGTCTCGCGGGCCTGATCCTCGTCCTCGACCAGCAGTATCCTTAGGCCGTCGAGATGCGCCGTGGCAGCGCGTTCCCGCTCAGCGCGCGTTGGTGCCTCGCTGTCGGGCCGTGGTAGCCGCACCCGCGCCGTGGTGCCGCGGCCCTCGCCGTCGCTGAGCAGGCGCACCTCGCCGCCGTGCAGTTCCACGAGTTGCTTGACGATGGCCAGCCCCAGCCCCAGGCCGCCGCCGCGGCGGCGCGTCCCCGTCTCGACCTGCTCGAACAGGCCGAACATCCGCGGAAGGTCGTTCGGCGCGATGCCGACGCCGTTGTCGGCCACTTCGACCTCGACGGCGTCCGCGTCCTCGCGCAGCTCGACGCTCACCTCGCCGCCCTCGGGCGTGTATTTGATGGCGTTCACGACCAGATTGCTGATGATCTGACGCAGGCGCGCCACGTCGCCCTGCACCACTACCGAGTGGTCGCCGAGGCGCGGCACCAGGCGAATGTCCTTGGCGTCGGCCTGCGGCTGCGCCGAGGCGATGGCGGCGGTGGCAACCGCGGCCAGGTCGACCGGGGCCGTCTCCAGGCGTAGCTTGCCCGCAAGGATGCGCGACACGTCGAGCAGGTCGTCGATCAGCTGGGCCTGCGCCCAGCCGCTGCGCTCGATGATCTCCAGCCCCCGCATGGCCGCCTCGGGCAGATCCTTGCGCAGACCGAGCACCTGCACCCAGCCGGTGATGGCATTCAAGGGCGTGCGCAGTTCGTGGCTGATCATGGCGAGGAAGCGGTCACGTGCGGTGTTGGCCTCCTCGGCGGCCTTGCGTTCCACCTCGAGGCGCTTGGCCTCCTCGCGCGCCGTGAGGTCGGTGACCACGGCCCCGATAAGGGTCACCGACGAGGGCAGGACACTGAAGGCGAACTCCACCAGCACCGCCTTGCCCGCACGCGGCGCGAGTCGGCACTCGACGCGGCTCGGCTGCGTGGGGGCTGCCCGCATCGCTTCGCGACACGGCGCGTGGGAGTCGGCCGTGAGGAACGCCTCGAGCCGCGCGCCCATCACCTGCGAGGCGGGTCGCTGCAGCAGTTGTGCGAAGTAGGGGTTGCAGTACAGAAGGGTGCCCTCGGCGTCCAGGGTGATGGCGCCTTCCTGCATGCGCTCGACGAATATGCGAAACGGCTGGTCCGCGCTTTCCAGGGTGTAGATCTGCTGGCCGTGCGGGCCGTCCACCACCACCGCGTCCACCGCCCCGCGCCGAAGCGCATCCAGCGTGTCGTCCGCCTCACGCAACCGGCGGCGCAGCTCCTCCACGCTCGCTGTCCCGTCCGGTGCCCTCATTGCAGGCCGAGCCCGGCCAGAACCCGTGCCTCATCCAACCGGCCCACGGTACTGAGCACCGGTTCCGGACGGCGGCGCACCAGCGTCGGCACCGCCATCACCCCGGCCGCGCGCACCCGCTCCGGCTGCGTGGCGATGTCGATGACCTCCAACGAATAGCCGAACGGCATGTGCGTCTCGCACACCCGGCGCACCAACTGGATCGCCTCACGCGAATGAGGAGACTGGCCGCGTACGAACAGTTCGAGCGCTACCGGGGCCTGCGTCGCCTTCATCGCTCACCCCTCGATCGCGCTAAGATCGAGGGCGATCAGTGCGCGGTCGGCATCGGACAGGTCGCCGATCACGCGCTTCATGGGTTCGGGGATACGCCGCACCAGGGTGGGGATGGCCAGGATCTGGTCCGCCTTGGCCAACTGCGGGTTCTTCATGAGATCGATGACCTCGATCTCGTAGCGGCCTGTGCCCAGGTGCTTCTCGCACAGCCGCGTAAGATTGGTGAACGCCGCGCGCGACTTCTGGTTCTCGCCCGCCACGTACAATCGAAGGGTCCAGACATCGTCGCTGCCGTTATGCGGTGACCGATCGTCCGTCATGAGAGTACTTGCTCCTCGCGCCGGTTCCGGCGGTTAATCAGAAGTATCCGCGCCGCGGCGGCTGGCGATGCCGCTGCGATCCTGAAGCAGCTGCTCTTCGACCGCTTGTTCCTGTTCGATGATGCGCGCCATCTCGGCCTCCTGGGCCTCGAACTCGGCACGCAGTGCCGCGATCTGGTGCTCCATGGCATGGCGCTGACGCTCGAGCTCGCGCTGCTTGCGCTCGATCTCCTGCGCTCGTCGGACCGCGGCCGCCCGCTCGCGATTCTCCTGCTGTACGCGCGCCGAGCCGGTGAGCACCCCCTCCGCACCAATATAGACATCGACCAGATCGATACCCTCCGAGGTGATGACGAACTCACGTACCTGGTGCGAGTGCGCCATGCCGCGCGACTTGAGGATGTACAGGCCGCGATTGCGCTCACCGCTCGCCTCGATGCTTTTGACCAGCAGCCAGGTGTCGACGATGGACGAGATGGCGATCTCGGTGGCCTCGGCCGCCGCCCCGCCCGAGGTCAGGCTGGTCATCACGGACGTGATGCCGTGCAGCTTCAGAAAGTCCACCAGGCGTACCACCATCAGGTGCGCCTCCTCCTGATTCGCCGCCGCGATCAGGTTGCCGACCGGGTCGACCACCACCGCCGTAGGCTGGAAGTCGCGGATTTGCTTGTGCATGACGGCGAGGTGGGTCTCCAAGCCGTGCATGGTCGGGCGGGCGGCCACGAAGCGCAGCAACCCGGCCTGCTCGTGGGCGCCGAGGTCCACGCCGATGGAGCGCATGTTGCGCTTGATCTGCTGCGGGGATTCTTCGAAGGCGAAGTAGATGCAGCGCTCGCCGCGGGCGCAGGTGGCGTCGGCGAAGTGCGCCGCCAGGCTGCTCTTGCCGGCGCCCGCCGTCCCCGACACCAGCACGGTGCTGCCGCGGTAATAGCCCTCGCCGCCCAACATGGTGTCCAGGCGCGGCACGCCGCTGCTGACGCGCTCGTCGCTCACGTCGTGGTGCAGGCCGGCGGCGGTGATGGGCATCACCGTGATGCCGGCCTCGTCGATCAGGAAGGGGTATTCGTTGGTGCCGTGGGTGGTGCCGCGGTACTTCACCACACGCAGGCGCCGGGTCGAGATCTGCTCCGAGACGCGATGATCGAGCAGGATCACGCAGTCCGAGACGTACTCCTCCAGCCCGTGGCGGGTAAGCGTACCCTCGCCCCGCTCGGCGGTGATGACGGCGCTCACGCCGCGATCTTTCAGCCACTGGAACAGGCGTCGTAGCTCCGAGCGCAAGATGGCGTAATTGTCCAGACCGCCGAACAACGTCTCCAGCGTATCGATCACCACCCGCTTGGCGCCCACCGACTGGATGGCCAGTTCCAGGCGCAGGAACAGCCCCTCCAGGTTGTACTCGCCGTTTTCCTCGATCTCGTTGCGCTCCACCCGGATGTGGTCCATCGCGAGCTTGCCCGCGTCCACTAGGGCGTTGAGGTCGAAGCCCAAGGAGGCGACGTTCTGCACCAGATCCTGTTCGGTCTCCTCGAAGGCGATGAACACCCCCGGTTCGTCATGATCCAGCGCCCCGCGCACCAGGAACTGCATGCCGAACAGCGTCTTGCCACAGCCGGCGGCACCACATACCAGGCTGGTGCGCCCGCGTGGCAGACCGCCTTCGGTGATGTCGTCGAAGCCGGGGATCCCCGAAGGGACCTTGGTGAGCCCGAGGAGGGCCGGGGCCTCCTGCGCAGTGGCGGGGGTCCCGCGTGTTGGGGTGTTAAGCATGCCGGTTCCTATCGCTAGACGTTCGCGTGGCCGGCCGCTGCAAGAGGTACAACAGAACGCACCGCTTGCGGGCGGAGCGCACCGTCAAGCGATGGGGCATGGCGGCGCCGGCCGTATGGGCAGCATAGACCGCGCGTGGGCTTGTCGTTGCAGGGAGATGGTGGCCAGGGACGGAATCGAACCGCCGACACGGGGATTTTCAATCCCCTGCTCTACCAACTGAGCTACCTGGCCATGAGGCAATGCGGAAGACACCTTCCCTGGTCTTGCGTCGCGAGCGCGTTCACCTCCTGTGAACGCTGCGCCTTACAAGCGGGCGCGCGCGTGGCTGCGGCAAGGCCCGCTATTAGACCTGCGCGGGCGCGGGGCGTCAAGCCGTGCGCGGCATCGCCGCGGCCGCGGTTCAGTCGCTGCTGCCGCCCGCGCTCGGGGGCACATAACCCTCGGGCGTCTGCGCTCCGCCGGTGAAGAAGAACTTCTCCATCTCGTCCTCGAGGAACTTGCGGTGCTTCGGGTCGATGGGAGTGAGGCGGTACTCATTGATGAGCATGGTCTGCTGACGCAGCCAGGCCTGCCAGGCCTCTTTGGAGACATTCTCATATAGGCGCTTGCCCAACTCGCCCGGGTAGGGCGGGAAGTCGAGCCCTTCGGCCTCTTTGCCGAGTTTTACACACTGCACCATACGCGCCATCGTGAATCTCCTTAGCTCTTTGTAACGGCCTCGCCCGCAGTGGTCAGGGCGCCCAACAAACGCACCACCGGCGCGGGCAGCCCGCGTCGCGGGTCGGCCGGGTCGCACCAGGCGAGGCGACAGCCGTCCATTATACCAGCGGCGGCCGGGGCCGCATGGCCGGTGTCGACCGGCAGGCGCCACGGGTCGATATCCAGATGAAAGTGACTGAAGGTGTGACGCAGCGGCGGCAGCGCCACCGCGCGGCCGGGTTGTACGCCGTAGCGTTCGCGGCACCAGTGGGCGAGTTCGGCCTCGGGCGGGCATTCGGGCAGCGACCACAGCCCGCCCCACAGCCCCGCAGGGGGCCGCTGCTCCAGCAGCACCGCGCCGCGCGGATCGACCAGCAGCAGCATGCGCGTGCGGCGCACCGGTAGCGTCTTGCGCGGCCGGGCGCCCGGGTAGGCGGTGGGTTCGCCCGCGCGCCACGCGGCGCAGCCGGCTTGCAGCGGGCAGGCCGCGCAGCGCGGGCGGCTGCGGGTGCACACCGTGGCGCCGAGATCCATGATCGCCTGGGTGTAGTCGGCGCAGCGCGTGCGCGGGGTGTGCTGCTCGGCGAGGGCCCACAGCCGTTTCTGTACCGGGCCGCTGCCCGGCCAGCCTTCCACGGCGTGGTAGCGCGCCAGCACGCGCTTGGCGTTGCCGTCCAGGATGGCATGCGGCAGGTCGTGCGCCTGGGCGAGGATGGCGGCGGCCGTGGAGCGCCCGATGCCCGGCAGCGCCGCCAGTCCTTCCAGGCTCCTGGGGAACGCGCCGCCGTGCGCGGCGCAAACCTCCTGCGCCGCGCGGTGCAGATTGCGCGCCCGGGCGTAGTAGCCAAGCCCGGTCCACAGGTGCAACACCTCATCCAGCGGGGCCGCGGCCAAGGTCTGAACATCGGGGAAGCGCGCCATGAAGCGCGCGAAGTAAGGAATCACCGTCGCCACCTGGGTCTGTTGCAGCATGACCTCCGAGACCCATACCCGGTACGGGTCGCGCGGCTGCTGCCAGGGCAGGCCGTGGCGCCCGTGGCGGGCGTGCCAGGCAAGCAAGGCCGCCGCGACGGACGGGGGGCTCATGGCGCGCGGCCTTGTTCGAGCGCGACCAGCGTCTGGCGCGCCTCCTGACGCAGCTTGCGCGTCAGCAGCCAGGCTCCGATTACCGGCGGCACCCAGAAGTCGGGCTGGAGGTGGGCGTGCATCGCCACTTCGGTGCCCGCCTCGACGGGCGTGAAGCGCCAGAGCAGGGTGCCGCCGCGGAAGTCGCCCGCGCCCGGCACCAGACGGGCGGCGATGTCGCCGCTCGACAGCTCGGTGACCTCCTGCTCCTGCACCAGCGTGGCGCAGAAGGCCAGCACGCAGGCGTGACTGACCAAGCGCACCCGGAACACGGGCGGGCGTGCCTCGAGCAGGGTGCTGGCGCGCAGGGTGTCGTTCAGGCGGTGCAGATTGGCGTAGTCGGTGAGCCGGGCGCGCACCTGCTCGAGCGGCGCCTCCACGCGCAGCGCGAGCGTCAGCGTGTAGCCGTCGCTGCTACGCTGCGCCTCGGCGCGCAGTACCTCGCCGGCCTGCGCCCCCGGCAGTGCCAGCAGCCCGACCAGCGCCGCGGCCGCGGCTCGCATCAGCGCCGCAGCAGGTCGCGCAGACGGTCGCGCGTGCCTTCCTCGAGCTTCTGCTTGAGCTCTTCCTCGCGCTGCTTCAGTTCCTGCTCGACTTGCTCTTCGCGCTTCTTGAGCTCTTGCTCGATCTGCTGCTCGCGTTGCTTCAGTTCCTCGCGCGCGCGTTGCTCGGCCTCCCGGCGCAGCTTGTCCGCCTCCTCGCGGACCCGGCCCTCGAGCAGGGCGCGCAGCTCCACCGACACGCTGGGGTCGGTGTAGGTGCCGCTCACGCGCACCGGCAGCGTGAGCCCGCGCAGCACCTCTGCCTCCGCGGCGTCCTGACCCTCCAGGGTCGCGACGACGATGGTGTTCAGGCGGTAGTCGATCTCCTCGGTGTTCAGGTCCAGCGTACCGGCACCGCGCACGCGCAGCAGGGGCGAGTTGATCTGCAGGTCCTGGCTGCTCACCAGCCCCGCCTCGATCTGCGCGCTGGCGCTCAGCTCGGCGAAGTCGGTGCTGCGCTCGCGTTCCTCGGCGGACAGGCGCTGGCCCTGATAGCGTGCGTAGCCCTCGCGGATCGCGCCGGCGATGTTGAGGTTTTTGATCGCCCCGTCGCGCACTTGCACCCGCGCCTCGCCGGTCAGGGTCTGCATGATGGCCTCGGGCTCCAGCCCCACGCCGCCCACGTTCACCGCGAGGTTGGCGGTGCCGCGCACCAGGTCATCGCCCATGAAGTCCTCCAGCAGGGCGCCGATCTGCACATCCTGCAGGCGGTCGTTGACCGCGATGCGCGGTTCCTCGCCGCGCACGTCCAGGCGCAGGTCGCCTTGGTAGCGGCCGCCATAGAGTGCGGCGTTGACCGGGTGCAGGCGCAACTCACCGCCGCGCCCCGTGAGTGTCGCCTGCAGGTCGCTGGCGCGCAGCTCCATCACCTTCACCTCGCCCAGCGTCACGCGGCCCTCCACGTCCAGGGCGCGCAGCAGGTCCAACGGCAGCTCGGTGGCACCGGCCGCGGCGGCGCCCGTGGGCGAGGGCGCGGCGTGTTCGGTCTCGGGCCCCAGGTAGCGGTCCATGTCGATGCGGTCGGCGGCGAAGTTGAAGCGCACCACCGGCGCCTCGAAGTCACGCACGCTCGCCTCGCCGCGCAGCGTGGTGTCGTCGAGGCTGGCCTGCAGCCCCTCGACATCAAGGTGCGCCGGTGAGGCGGAGAACGCGAGGCGCAGGGCGGCGCGTCCCAGGGCCTCGGCATCCTGCATCTCGGGCAGTTCCACGCCGAGGCGCTCCAGCACCGCGCGGGGGGCAAACTCGGCGATGGCGAGCTCGCCCGTGATATTGGGCTGCTCGAGCAGTTGGGTGACATGAGCCCGGCCCTCGCCGCGCACGCCCGCCAGGTTCAGCACCAGACGGGGGACGCTGGCCGTCTGCGCGTCGAGGTCCATTTCGAACTCGCTCTCCAGGGTGCTGCCGCGCAGGGCGTTGCCGTCGAGGTCCTCCTCGGTGAGGCCCAAGGTGCGCACCAACTGGGCGCCGTCGGTCACGCGCGCCCCGGCGCTGCCGCTGAATCGGGGGGCGTCGACGATGTTCGCGCCGCGCGCCTGCACGGCCAGGCTGATGCCCGCCGCGTCCACGTCCAAGCGGCTCACCTCGAGGGTCTGCTGCTCCACGTCCACGGCGGCATCAAGGGTGATGCGCCCGTTGAAGCGCTCACCGGGAAGGGCCTCGCCCTCGGCCTCCACCGCCAGGGCGAGCGCGTGTGCCGCGTAGCGGCCGCGGTCGGGCTCCAGGGTGGCGCTGCCCTGTAGGAAGAAGGTCGCATCCAGCGCCGGCTCGCTGGCGGCCACCCGCCCGGAGGCCGACAGCGGCACCGGCCGTCCCATCACCACTTCGCCGGTGGTCAGGCGCAGCTCGCTGAGCTCGTAGCGCACGCCCTCCATGGCGTCGTCCCACACCACGCGCCCGTCGCGCAGATCCAGCCCGCCCACCGCCAGCGCCGCCAACGCGCGCGGCTCGGTGGTCTCGTCCGGCTCCTCGTCGGGCTGTGTCTGCACCAGATCGTCCCAATTGGTGGTGCCGTCCGCGCGGCGCGCCAAGTGGGCCTGTACCCCATGCAGCACCACCGTCCCGACCTGTACCTCGCCGCGCAGCAGCGGCAACAGACGCACGCGCACCACGCTGCGCTCCACGCGCGCGAAGGGCTCGGGACCGAAGCCGGCGGCGTTGCCGAGCACCACCGTGCCGGTCTCTACGCCCAGCCAGGGAAAGAAGGTCAGCGCGAGGTCGCCCTCGATCTGCAACTCGCGGCCGGTCTGCTTCTCGACCGCTTCGCTGATCTGGTCCTTGTAGTCGTTGGGGTCCACGAACACGGCGATCGCGACCGCCGCGGCGACCAATAGTAGGACTAGGCCGCCGAGTACGGCGGCGATGATGATGAAGGCCTTCTTCACGGCGTCGGGGTCTCTGCGCAGGCTCTAGGAAAGTGCGCAGTTACGTTACTGCAAAGCGTGGACCGCCGCTACATAAGGGGCCGCGAGACGGTACCATCGGCGCATGAGCGAGGAGGAGACGACGATGGGCGGCAGCCACAGTTTGCGACTGCGCATCCTGGTCGGCCAGGACACCGCCATGGGCCCCGGTAAGGCGGATCTGCTGGAGGCGCTGGGTCGCACCGGTTCCATCTCGGCGGCGGCGCGCAGCCTGGGGATGTCCTATCGGCGCGCCTGGCTGCTGGTGGACACCATGAACCAGTGCTTCCCGGGCCCCTTGGTGGAGAAGGTCGTGGGCGGGGAAGGAGGCGGCGGCGCGCGCGTCACCCGCTTGGGTGAGGAGGTGCTGCGTCGCTACCGCGACATGGAGCGCAAGGCCGGCGCGGCGATCGCCGACGAACTGGCCGACTTCGAGGCGATGCTCGGCCCGCCCCCCGGCGCGGCGCCTTGACAGCGGCGCGCCGCGTCCACACAATCGACCTCGCTATATCCGGCCGTATATAACGCTAACGAGAATCAAACGATGCGACGATCCCTGGTGCCGCTGGCGCTGCTCTTCCTGCTCTGCGCACCCATAACGGCCGCCGCCGCCGATCTGCGCATCGCGGCGGCCGCCGACCTCAAGTACGCCATGGACGAGATCGTGGCGCGTTTCGCCGAGGCGCACCCTGAAGCCAAGGTGGAGGTGATCTACGGCTCCTCCGGTCGCTTCCGCGCCCAGGTGGCGCACGGCGCGCCCTTTGACCTCTACTTTTCGGCGGACATCGAATACCCGCGCTCGCTGGCGCGCGACGGCCATGCGGCCTCCGAAGTGATCCCCTACGCCGTGGGGCGCATCGTGCTATGGAGCACGCGGCTGGACGCCGCCGGCCTCGCGCTGGCGGATCTCGCCAAACCCGAGATCCGGCGGGTGGCCATCGCCAACCCGCGGCATGCGCCCTATGGCAAGCGCGCACAGGAGGCCCTGGAGGCGGCGGGGGTATGGGACGCGGTGCGGCCCAAGCTGGTGTTCGGCGAGAACATCGCGCACGCCGCCCAGTTCGTCGAGAGCGGTGCGGCGGAGGTGGGCATCATCGCGCTGGCGTTGGCGATCAACCCCCATCTGCGCGAGCAGGGCGCCTACCGGCTCATCGACGACGATCTGCACGGGCCTCTGGAGCAGGGCTTCATCGTCACCCGCCGCGCCGCCGACAACCCTCTGGCATTCGCGTTTGCCGCCTTCCTGAGCGAGCCGCCGGCGCGCGCGATCATGGCGCGCTATGGCTTTATGGCGCCGGACGCCTGAGATGATTTCCGATCAGGACTGGGTGGCGCTCGGCATCACCCTGCGCCTCGCGCTCATCACCATGCTCATCCTGCTGGTGCTCGCCACGCCGCTGGCGTGGTGGTTGGCGCACACGCGCAGCCGCTTCAAGACCGCCATCGAGGCGGTGGTCGCGCTGCCGCTGGTGCTGCCGCCCACGGTGCTCGGCTTCTATCTGCTCATCGCGCTGGGGCCGCAGGGCTTCGTCGGCGGTAGCTTGGAGGCGCTGGGCGCCACGCACCTCGCGTTCACCTTCACCGGCCTGGTCATCGGCTCGGTGCTGTACTCCATGCCCTTCGCGGTACAGCCCCTGCAGGACGCGTTCACCAGTCTCGGGCGCCGCTCGATGGAGGTTGCCGCCACGCTGCGCGCCTCGCCGTTGGATCGCTTCTTCACCGTCGCGGCGCCGCTCGCGCGACGAGGATTCCTGACCGCCGCGGTGCTGTCCTTCGCCCACACCTTGGGTGAGTTCGGCGTGATCCTGATGATCGGTGGCAACATCCCGGGCCAGACCCAGGTCGCCTCCATCGCCATCTACGACCACGTCGAGGCGATGGATTACGGCAGCGCCCACGCCCTGTCGGCCCTGCTGCTGGTGTTCTCGTTCCTCATTCTGTTCGCGGTCTACTTCATGAACCGGCGCTTTCACGTGGTGCGTTTGTGAGCGGCATCGAAGCGGCCTTCGCGCTGCGCCTCGGCGAGTTCGATCTGGATGTCGCCCTGACCGCCCCGGGGCGGGGGGTGACCGCCCTGTTCGGCCATTCGGGCTCGGGCAAGACCACCGTGCTGCGCTGCATGGCCGGGCTGGAGCGGGCCCCGGCGGGGCGCTTCCGCGTCAACGGCGAGCTTTGGCAGGGCGACGAGCGGTTCATGCCGACTCACCAACGCCCGCTGGGCTACGTGTTTCAGGAGGCCAGCCTGTTCCCCCATTTGTCGGTGCGCGGGAACCTCGACTACGGCCTGCGGCGCGTGCCGGCGGCCCAGCGGCGGGTGCGCTTGGAGGAGGCGGTGGATCTGCTCGGCGTGGGGCCGCTGCTCGCGCGCGCGCCGGACCGGCTGTCGGGCGGCGAGCGCCAGCGCGTCGCCATCGCCCGCGCCCTCCTCACCAGCCCCAAGCTGTTGCTGATGGACGAGCCGCTGGCGGCGCTGGACCTCAAGAGTAAGCACGAGATCCTGCCCTATCTCGAGCGCCTGCACGACGAACTGTCGATCCCGATGGTGTACGTCAGCCACGCCCCCGAGGAGGTGGCGCGCCTCGCCGACCACATGGTGGTGCTGGAGCGCGGGCGGGTACAGGCGGCGGGCCCCGCTCTGGAGATCCTCGCCCGCCTGGACCTCACGCTGGCCCACGCGCCCGATGCCACGACCGTGCTGCGCGCCCGGGTGGCGGGCCACGACGAGCGCTTTCATCTGACCTACCTCGACACCGGCGCCGGGCGCTTCACCGTGCCGCGCCGCCCGCTCGCGCCGGGACAGGTGGTGCGCCTGGCGATCCACGCGCGCGACGTCAGCCTCGCGCTCGGCCACGCGACCGACACGACCATCCAGAATATCGTCGCCGCCGAGGTGGTGGAGGTGGCGCCGGACAGCGAGCCCGCCCAGGTCATGGTGCGCCTGGCGGCAGGCGGCGAGACGCTGCTCGCGCGCATCACGCGCCGCGCCTGCGAGACCCTCGACATCGCGCCCGGACGCCGCGTTTACGCCCAAATCAAGAGCGTCGCGCTGGCGGATCTATAACGGCGCGAAGTTTCCCCGCGGGAGGCTTTCGGTGATCCGTGCATCATGGGATAGTGAATCTTGAGTCCGCTCGTGCACGGACCCACAGGAGGATGTATGGCAGCCGGAAGCCCCACCGACACCGTGTCCGACGCCGTACCCGGCGAGCCCCGGTCCTCGGCGCCGTCCGAGCTGGGTTTGCGCCAGTGGCTGACCTTGCTCGACAACCTCACCGAAGGTCTGGTGATCGCGGACGCCGACGGCAGGCTGGTGAGCATGAACCGCGCGGCGCTGGACCTCCTCGGCTTCGAGGACCTGGCGGACGCGCGCCGTCACATCAGCGAATTTACACAGATCTTCCGGCTGTACGCACTGGACGGGCGCGAGCTTGCGCTGGAGGAGTGGCCGCTTGCGCGGGCGTTGCGCGGCGAACGGTTCGTGGACTTCGAGCTGATCGTGCACCGCACGGATTGCCGCGAAGGCTGGATCGCCAATTGCGGCGGAGCGGCCGTACGCGGGCCGGACGGGCAAGTTCAGTTCGCCATGCACACGCTACGCAACGTCACGGAGCAGCGCCGCGCCCAGCAGGCGCAGCGCGAGCATGCCGGCCAGCTGCGGCGCCTGCTCGACAGCCTGAACGTCTTCGTGGGCCTGCTGAGCACCGACGGTGTCGTGCTGGAGGCCAACCAAACCCTGCTCGATGCGATGGGCTACCGGAAGGAGGACGTGGTCGGGCGCCTGCTTTACGCGAGTCCCTGGTGGCGCCACTCTCCGGACCTCGACCGCTTGCGTGAGGCGGTGCAGACCGCCGCCGGCGGCGCGCGCCAAACCGTCGAAGCGTGCGCGGTATTGCCACGCGGCCAACGCATCATCGAGTTCCACGTCGCGCCGCTGTTCGATGCGCAGGGGCGGGTGACCAACATCGTCGCGTCGGGCATCGATCTCACCGAACGCAAGGCCCTCGAGACGCAGCTGCGTGAACAGGCCGATGCCCTGGCGCGCGCGGACCGGCGCAAGAACGAGTTTCTGGCCATGCTGGCGCACGAGTTGCGCAACCCCCTCACGCCGGTGCAGAACGCGGCCGAGCTCCTGCACTTGCACGCCGATGGGCTGGACGACCAGCTGCGCTGGGCCACCGAGGTGATCGGACGCCAGGGGCGGCACCTGGTCCGTCTGGTCGACGACCTGCTGGACGTGGCGCGCATCACGCAGGGGCGCATACGCCTGAAGGTGGAGCGCGCGGATCTCGCCGAACTCGTGAATGCGGCGCTGGAGACGGTCGCGCCCCTGATTCACGAAGCCCAACACCGGCTCGAGGTTGAACCGCCCCGCGAGCGCTTGATGGTCGATGCCGATCCTGCCCGCATCAGTCAGGTGTTTGCCAATCTGCTGCACAACGCCGCGAAATACACCGCGCCAGGCGGGCACCTACACGTGAAGCTGGAGCGCGAAGGCGACTGCGCGGTGGTCAGCGTGCGCGACGACGGCCAGGGCATCGCCCCGGACATCCTGCCCCACATCTTCGACCTGTTCGCGCAGGAGGAACGCGCGCTCGATCGTTCCCAGGGCGGCCTGGGCCTCGGCCTCACCCTGGTGCGGCGGCTGGTGGAAAAGCACGGCGGTAGCGTCAGTGCGCAAAGTTCTGGGCCCGGCTGCGGCAGCGAGTTTCGCGTGCGGCTGCCGCTGGCCGAAGGCACGCACGCGCCGGTGGCGAAGGCACGGCCCGCACTCGTCGCGACGGTCAGCGGCAAACGCGTGCTGGTGGTCGAGGACAACGCGGACGTCGCCGAGTCCCTGGCGGTGCTGCTGGAAACGATGGGGCACCGCGTGCGTGTGGCGGCAGACGGCGAGCAGGCGCTGCAGGTCGCGGAGGAGTTCCGTCCGCAGGTGGTATTGCTCGATGTGGGGCTGCCGGGTATGGACGGCTACGAAGTGGCGAGGCGGCTGCGCGCCGCCCACCCGGATCGCCGCATGGTTTGCGCGGCCCTGACCGGCTACAACGCAAGCGGCGCGGCGCGCGAAGCCGCCGTGGACCGCCACCTGCTCAAGCCACCGCGCCTGGAAGACCTGCAGCAAGTGCTGGCCGCCTACGACGCCGGCGCGCCAGAAACCTGAACCGGCGCGGCGGTGGAGCGGGTGAAAGTTGGAGCGGGTGATGGGAATCGAACCCACGTCATCAGCTTGGGAAGCTGAGGTTCTACCATTGAACTACACCCGCGTGCGGCCGCCTATTATTGGCGCCGCGGGGAGCGCTGTCAAAGCCCCGTAGGTTTCACTCCCGCCCGTCGAACAGCGGCGCGATGCGCTCGCGGTAGCGGGCCTCGATTTGCGCGCGGCGTACCTTCAGCGTCGGCGTGATGAGCCCGTTGTCCACCGTCCACGGCTCGGGGCTGACGGCGACGCGGCGCACACGCGCCCAGCGCGGGAAGCCGCTGAGGGCCGTCCTGGCCCGCTTGAGCAGTTCGTCGTGCAGGCGCTTGTCGTCCAGACTGGCGGGGTCGGCGGAGTCGAGGCCCCAGGCGGCGGCCTGTTGCTCCCAGGCCTCCGGATTCAGTTCCACGATCGCGGCCAGATACGCGTGTCCCTCGCCCAGCACCACGGCGCGTTCGATCAGGCTGTCCATGGACAGCGCCGCCTCGGCCTCGGCGGCGGGGACCTTCTCGCCGTTGGACAGCACCAGGATCTCCTTGATGCGGCCGGTGATGTAGATGCGCCCGTCGGCGAGGCATGCCTGATCGCCGGTGTGCAGCCAACCCTCGGCGTCGATCATCTCGGCGGTGGCCGAGTGGTTGTTCCAGTAGCCCATCATCACGCCGGGGCCGCGCACCAGCAGTTCCTGATTCGCGCCGATGCGCACCTCGATGCCGTCCAACGGTCGCCCCACGCTGGCCGGGTCGTTGTCCTCCAGGGCGTTGACGCTGATTACCGGGCTGGTCTCGGTGAGCCCGTAGCCCTGCAGCAGGGGGATGTCGAGGCCGAGGAAGAACTGCGACACCGGCAGCGGCAGCGGGGCGCCGCCGCTGACCGCCACGCGCAGGCGCCCGCCGAGCGCCTCCTTCACCGGCGCGGCGACCTTATGGCCCGCGAACTTCCAGATCATCAGCGAGGGATCGCGCCGCGCGCGCCCTTGCTCGACCAGGAAGCGGCGCCAGCCCGCACGCACCGCGATATCCAGCGCCGCCCGCGTGAGCCGCCCCTCGCGCGCGGCGCGCTCGCGGATGCGCAGGTACACGCGCTCGAAGATGCGCGGCACCGCCACCAGCACGGTGGGGCCGAGCTGCTTGATGTCCTCCGCGAGCTGCGGCACCGAGCGGGCGTAGGCCACCGTGCTGCCCGCCATCATGGGCAGGTAGTAGCCGGCGGTGCGCTCCAGGGTGTGCGACAGCGGCAGGAACGAGAGAAACAGGTCGCTGGTGTAGCAGTGAAAGCGCTGCAGCGAGGCGCGCGTGACGCTGAGGATGTTGTGGTGACTCAGCATCACCCCCTTGGGTCGCCCGGTGGTGCCCGAGGTGTATACGATGGTGGCGAGCGCGTGGGGGTCGCCCGCGTGCGCCTCCGGCGCGGTGGCCTGCTCCGGTAGCCAGCTCGCGACGCTGCGCAGGCGCGGGTCGGGCAATTCGCTGTCGGCGGCGGTGTTCAGCAGCAGCACCCGCGCGAGGCTGGGATGCTCGTGCAGCGCGGGCGCGAGGCGTCGCCACTGCGGCAGGTCCTGCACCAGCAGCACCCGCGCGGCGGCGTCGCGCAGGATGTAGTCCACATTCTCGGGGCGGTCGTTGGGGTACAGCGGCACCACCACCAGGCCGAGCCGCATGGCGGCCTGGTCGAAACAGACCCACTCCGTGCAGTTGCGCAGCGCGAGTGCCACGCGCTGCCCGGGCTGCAGGCCCTCGGCCGCGAGTGCCGCGGCCCAGCGCTCGACCGCGCGCCCCACGTCCAGCCAGCGCGTGTCCTGCCAAGTGCCCTGCGCTTTGTCGTAGCTGCGGTAGGCCACGGCCTCCGGCGTGCGGCGCAGGCGCGCGCGCAGCAGCCCGTCCAGGGTGCCGGCCTCGTCCAGCGCAATGGTGTCCAGGCTTGGGTCGTCCACGGTCGGCTATTTAGGCGGAGCCCGACTCCAAAAGCAAGCTGGTGTACAATTGCGGGTTCCGTTTGGTGGGCGAGTAAGTCATGGAAATCGTGTTGAACGGCGAGCCGCGCGATGTCGCGGAGGGCACCAGCGTGGCCCAGCTGCTCGGCGACATGGGCCTTGCGCAGAAGCGCCTGGCCCTGGAGATCAACCGCGAGATCGTGCCCCGCAGCACCTTCGAGACGCGCCGGCTGGCGGCCGGCGACAGCGTAGAAATCGTACACGCCATCGGCGGCGGTTAGCCGCCCGGGAGCCCCTAATGAGCGTACAGAACACCGCCGCGCTGGCAGCCGGCGCCGGCGCCGACGAACTGGTGGTCGGCGGCCGCCGCTACACCTCGCGCCTGCTGGTCGGCACCGGCAAGTACCGCGACCTCGAGCAGACGCGCGCCGCCATCGAGGCGAGCGGCGCGGAGATCGTGACCGTCGCCATCCGGCGCACCAACATCGGCCAGAACCCGGACGAGCCCAATCTGCTCGAGGTGATCCCGCCCGAGCGTTACACCATCCTGCCCAACACCGCCGGCTGCTACACCGCCGAGGACGCGGTGCGCACCTGTCGCCTGGCGCGCGAACTGCTGGACGGGCACGACCTGGTGAAGCTCGAGGTGCTGGGCGACCAGAAGACTCTGTACCCCGACGTGACCCAGACCCTGGCCGCCGCCGATACGCTGATCAAGGACGGCTTCAAGGTCATGGTTTACACCACCGACGACCCGCTCATCGCCAAGCGCCTGGAGGAGATGGGCTGCGTGGCGGTGATGCCGCTGGCCGCGCCGATCGGCTCGGGGCTGGGCATCCGCAATCCCTACAACATCCGCCTCATCATCGAGAACGCGAACGTGCCGATCCTGGTCGATGCGGGCGTGGGCACCGCCTCCGACGCCGCCATCGCGATGGAGCTCGGCTGCGACGGCGTGCTGATGAACACCGCCATCGCCGCCGCGCAGGATCCGGTGCTGATGGCCTCGGCCATGAAGAAGGCGGTGGAGGCCGGGCGCGAGGCCTATCTGGCGGGCCGCATGCCGCGCAAGCTGTACGCCAGCGCGTCCTCGCCCATCGACGGAACGTTCTTTTAACTAGGGCCGTGGCCTTGGCTACCGAGAGCGGCCCCGACGCCACGGCGCGCGGCGCCCGTCCGGTGCGCAGCTTTGTGCGCCGGGAGGGCCGCATGACCGTGGGCCAGCAGCGCGCGCTCGAGGCGCTGCTGCCGCGCTACGGCGTGCCGGCCGGCGACGCGCCGCTCGACCTCGACGCGCTGTTCGGGCGGCGCGCGCCGCGTGTGCTGGAGATCGGCTTCGGCATGGGCGCGACGCTCGCGGAGCTGGCCGCGCGCCATCCCGAGCGCGATTATCTCGGCATCGAGGTGCACCGCCCCGGCGTCGGCAGCCTGTTGATGCAGGTCGCCGAGCAGGGACTCACCAATGTGCGCGTATGGGGCGACGATGCGGTGGCCTTCCTGGAGCGGCGCATCCCGCCCGCGAGCCTCGACCAGATCCTCATCCTGTTCCCCGACCCCTGGCCCAAGAAGCGCCACCACAAGCGGCGCATCGTGCAGCCGCCGTTCGTGGCGCTGGCCGCCTCGCGGCTCGCGGCGGGCGGGCGCCTGCAGCTGGCCACCGACTGGGCGCCCTACGCCGAGCACATGCTGGCGGTGCTCGGCGCCGAGCCCACGCTGCGTAATGTGGCGCCGGACGGGGGCTATATTCCGCGTCCCGAGGAGCGGCCGGTCACCAAATTCGAGCGCCGTGGGCAGCGCCTCGGGCACGGCGTGTGGGACCTCGCCTTTGAAAAGCGCTGAGGGCTTCGCGCTGGACCCGCGCCTCGCGCGCGACACCGTCCCGCTCGGCCGCGGCGAGCTGTCTCTGCTGCTGCTCATGAACGACGCGCGCTATCCCTGGTTCATCCTGGTCCCCGAGCGGGCGGACGTGCGCGAGCTGCACGAACTCGCGCCCGCGGATCAGCACATGCTGCTGCGCGAATCGACCGCGCTCGCGGGCGTGCTCAGCCAGCTTTTCCAGCCCACCGCCCTCAACGTCGCCAAGCTCGGCAACCTGGTCCCGCAACTGCATATCCATCACATCGCGCGCTTCGAGGGCGACCCCGCCTGGCCGGGGCCGGTGTGGGGGCAGGGGCCGGCGCAAGCTTATTCGGCCGACGCATTGTCCGCCTTGCGCGCGCGCCTCGCGCCGGCGCTCGCGCCGCACTACAAAGCCGGCTGACCGAACCCAGTGCCCGCGCGCCCGCGTATGCGGGATACGGTAGTATGTGAACAGACCAGCGAGAGTCCGCCCCATCATGTTCCGCTTCTCGGCGCTGCCGCCCCTCAGCCTGTACCTGCACGTGCCTTGGTGCGTGCGCAAGTGTCCCTACTGCGACTTCAACTCCCACGAGGCGCGCGGCCCACTGCCCGAGCGCGAGTACGTCGACGCCTTGTTGCGCGACCTGGAACAGGACCTGCCGCGCATCTGGGGCCGGCCCATCGTCAGTGTGTTCATCGGCGGCGGCACGCCGTCGCTGCTGTCGGCCGAGGCGCTCGACCGTCTGCTGTCGGGCCTGCGCGCGCTGCTCAAACTCGCGCCGGACGTGGAAGTGACGCTGGAGGCCAATCCGGGCACCGCCGAGCAAGCCAAGTTCAGTGAGTTTCGCGCCGCGGGCGTGAACCGCCTGTCGATCGGCGCGCAGAGCTTCGACGACGGGTCCCTGCAGCGCATCGGGCGCATTCACGGCCGGCGCGAGGCGGTGCGCGCCGCCGAGATGGCGCACGCGGCGGGCTATGAGAACTTCAACCTCGACCTGATGTACGGCCTGCCGAACCAGAGTCCCGCGCAAGCCGAGGCGGACCTGCGCACGGCGCTCGACCTCGAGCCCACGCACCTGTCCTATTACCAGCTCACGCTGGAGCCCAACACCTGGTTCTACCGGCACCCGCCCCCGCTGCCCGAGGACGAGGCCCTGTGGGCGATGCACAGCCAGGGTGTCGAGCGGCTCGCGGAGCGCGGCTATGCTCAGTATGAGGTCTCGGCCTATGCCCAGGCCGGGCGTCAGTGCCAACACAACCTCAACTATTGGCGCTTCGGGGACTACCTTGGCATAGGCGCCGGCGCCCACGGCAAGATCACCGATGCGCGCGAGCAGGCGATCGTGCGCCTCTGCAAGGCGCGCGGCCCGGACGATTATCTCGCCCGCGTCGCCGAGGGCACGCACGTGACGCAGGAGCGGCGCCTCGGCCGCGAGGAGGCGCCTCTGGAGTTCATGATGAACGCCCTGCGCCTGAACGGCGGCTTCGAGACGGCGCTCTTCAGTGAGCGGGTCGGGCTGCCGATCACCGTAGTGGAAGCGCCCTTGCGCGCCGCCGAGGAACGCGGCCTCATTGAGTGGGCTCTTACGGACATCCGCCCCACGGAACGCGGCCGCCTGTTTCTGAACGATCTGCTCGGCTTGTTCGTTCCGGCGCAGGGCGAAGGGGAGGAAGAGGTGTGATCGAGGAGATCGAAATCGATTGCCCTTATTGCGGGGCGCGCTTCATTACCACCGCCGACAGCTCGGCGGGCGAGCAGGACTATGTCGAAGACTGCCAGATCTGCTGCCGGCCGATCGAGTTCGCCCTGCGGGTGGATGCCGAGGGTCGCCTACAGGGTGTGGAGGTGCGGCGCGATGATGATTGAGCAGGACGTGGATGGTTACGTCTCCATGCCGTGCGAGCAGTACGCCGAGCTGGAGTTGGCGATCATGCACCGCGAGCGGCTGCGGGTGGCGTGGCGCGGCGACGACGGCAGCAGCTTCGTGGGCCTGCTCGATCCGCGCGATCTGCAGACCGAGAGCGGCGCGGAGTTCCTGCTCGGCGTGCTGCCCGACGGGAAATCGGTGCGCCTGCGTCTGGATCACATCCTCGGCTTCGAGCGGGTCTGATGCGCCGGTGGTTCGCGCTCGCCCTCGCGCTGCTGCTGGCCGCCTGCGCCGCCCAGGCCTTGCCCATGCATGAAATCGCCGTCGGCCAGCACAGCCAATTTCATGAGCCGGCCCACATCGTGGTGCGCGATGCGCAGAGCTGGCGGGACCTGTGGGAAGAGCGCCTGCACGGTGCACCACCGGCGATCGACTTCGAGCGCGAGATGGTGGTGGGCGCGGCGCTCGGCACCCGCCCGAGCGGTGGCTACGGGATCCGTATCGAGCGGGCCGTGCTCGATGAGGAGGGCACGCTGGTGGTCACGCTGCGCGAACTCGCGCCCCCGCCGGGCGCCATGCTCAGCCAAGCGTTTACCCAGCCCTTCCACTTCGTGCGCGTGCCGCGCGTGGACGCGCGGGTGGCGTTTCGCGTAGCCTCCGACCCATGAGGACGCGCTACACCGACATCCCTCCCTACCGCACCAAAGACGGCTCCGAGATCCGCGAGTTGATGCACCCCGACCAGCACGGCAATCGCGCTCAGAGCCTGGCCGAAGCCACCGTCTCGCCGGGCGGACGCACCCTGCTGCACCGCCATCATCTCAGCGAGGAGATCTACCATGTCGCGGCCGGCCGCGGGCGTATGACGCTCGGCGACCAACGCTTCGACATCGAAGCCGGCGACACGGTCTGCATCCCGCCCGGCACCGCCCATGCGCTGCACAATACCGGCAGCGAGCCGCTGCGCGTGTTGTGCGCCTGCAGTCCGGCCTACGCACACGGCGACACCGAACTGCTGGAGAGCGCATGAGCGGCGTGCGCATCGGCATCGACCTCGGCGGGACCAAGATCGAGGCGGCGACGCTGGATGCGCGCGGCAGGATGTTGGCGCGCGAGCGCGTGCCCACGCCCGCGAATGACTACGACGCGACGCTCGACGCGATCTGCGCCCTCGTGCGCCGGATGGCCGGGCGCTTCGGCGCCGCCAGCGTCGGGGTCGCGATCCCCGGCTCGCCTTCGCCCGCCAGCGGCCTGATTCGCAACGCCAACTCCCAGTGCCTGAACGGGCGCCCCCTGCAGGCCGATCTGGAGGCGCGCCTCGGCCGCCCGGTGCGCCTCGCCAACGACGCCAACTGCTTCGCCCTCTCCGAGGCCGTGGACGGCGCGGCGGCCGGCGCGCGCAGCGTCTTCGGCGTGATCATCGGCACCGGCACGGGCGGCGGCTTGGTGGTCAATGGAGAGTTGGTGCCGGGGGCGGGCGGCATCGCCGGTGAATGGGGCCACAACCCGCTGCCCTGGATGACCCCGGAGGAGTTTCCGGGCCCTGCCTGTTGGTGCGGGCAATACGGCTGTATCGAGACGTATCTGTCGGGGCCGGGGCTGGCGCGGGACTACGCGGCCGCCAGCGGGGTCGAATGCACCGGCGCCGAGGTCGCGCGCCGCGCCGCGCAGGGCGATGCGCAGGCCGAGGCCGCCCTGGAACGCTATGAGTCGCGCCTCGCGCGCGGCCTGGCGGCCATCATCAACGTCTTCGATCCGGAAGTCATCGTGCTGGGGGGCGGGCTGTCCCAACTCGAGCGCTTGTATAGCCGCGTGCCCGCGCTGTGGGGGCAGTGGGTATTCAGCGACCGCGTCGCCAGCCGCCTGGTGCCACCCCGGCATGGCGACAGCAGCGGCGTGCGTGGCGCGGCATGGTTGTGGTCATCCGCAGCGAGAGTTGAGGCCTGAGTTAAGGCCATCCCGAACGTCGACAGGTTCCGCTTGCGCACGACGCAAGGCGTGGCGACACCTCCCTGTGTCGCACCAACCGCCGTACGGAGGTTCCTCAGCGCGCCGCGGTCTCGCGCAGCGGGTTGGGATAGGACTTGGTGCCCAGCACGTGGCCGTCAATTTCCTTGCCGTAGTAGCACTGCTCGTCGGCATGGAACACGTCGTGCGTGTGCGCCAGGGTCTTGTCGAAGCGTGGGTCCTGCGGGCGCTCGTGGCTGTTGATGTAGGCGGCCACGTCCCAGGCCTCCTGATCGCTCAGCGTGCCCGGCTTGCCCAGCGGCATGTTGTGCTTGATGAAGCTCGCGGCGGTGTTGATGCGGTGCATGCCGGCGCCGAAATTGTAGGAGTTCTCACCCCACAGCGGCGGGAACACCACCTTGCCCTCGACCTTCTGGCCCTCGCCGTCGGCCCCGTGGCAGATCGCACAACTGGCTTCATACACGCCCTTGCCGCGCCGGATATCCGGTTCCTGCGCGGGCTTGGCGACCGTCGGATAGCCGCGGCCCTCGAGCGGAATGCCGGTCGGCGCGCCGGTGGACATCCAATACATGTAGGTCATCAACGCCGTCATCTCCTTGCTCGAGGGCGGCGGCGGTGTGCCGTTCATGCTGAACTCGAAGCAGCCCGCGACACGCTCTTCGTTGGTGTTGACCTTGTCGTTCTTGCGCCGGTAGGCCGGATACATCGTGTAGGCGGCCCACATCGGCGAGGAGTCGGCCTTGCGGCCCCGGTCCAGGTGGCAGTTGACGCAGTTCATGTCGTTGCCGACGTACTTGCCGCGCAGCTGCTGCGTGTCCACGAACAGGCTCTCGCCGTAACGCACCATCTCGCCGAATCCGTCGTCCGGGATTCTGTCATCGCTGATGGGCTTGAACTTGACGGCCCCGTCGGGCGTCTCGGGCAGTTCCACCTGGTAGTCGAGAACCTGCTCCTCGTCGGCGTGCAGGGGCGCCTGCAGCGCCAGGCCGAGCACGCCGACGACCAAGGCGCGAAAGGTGAGGTTGTTTACGCTCTTCATGCTTGCTCCCGAATCGGTGACCATCAGCGCCGTGCCTCGAGACTGGCCAGGTAGTTGGCCACCGCCTCGATCTCCTCGTCCGACAGCCGCTCGGCCACCACTTTCATCAGCTCATCCGGATCATTGGTCCGCTGTCCGTTTTTCCAGGCCTGGAACTGGGCCTTGATATAGGCCGCATGCTGTCCGGCGAGCGCCGGGAAGGACTTGCCGACGCCACGCGCCCCCGGGCCGTGACAGGCAACGCAGGCGGGAACGTCTTTGTCCCAGTTGCCGATCAGCGTCAGGCGCTCGCCGAGTGCCGCCGCCTCGCCCTCGGGCTTGGCCGCGGTCACCGGCGCCTGCTGCGCGGCGTAGTAGGCCGAGACGTTGGCCATCTCCTCGTCGGTGAGCGCCGCGGCGAACGGCGCCATCACCGGGTTCTTGCGCGTGCCCGCCTTGTAGTCCTGCAGCTGCTTTACCATGTGCTCTGCATCGAGGCCCGCCAGTCGCGGAAAGCCCGCCGCGGCGTTGCCGGCCCCCTGCGCGCCGTGGCAGCTTACGCACGCGAGTGCGCCCTTGCCGTTACCCTGCATCACGATCTGCTCGCCGGCGGCCACATCTGCGCCCACCGCCGGCCCTGCCAGCAGAAGGCTCGCGCCCGCCGCTGTCAGCCAGTACTTGAACATAGAGAGGAACCTCTTCGGTTTCTTGCCCCGCCGGCGCGCGGTCGACGAGGGCGCGGGAGAGAAGCACCCGTACAAGGGCTGCCGAATATTAGCAAATTATGATACTGCTCGCGTGGCCGCAGCCGGGAAAACGACGGGCGAATTGACGGCCGGCGGCAGAACATCTGCCGCCGGCGCCCGACGGTCAATGTGTGGTCTGGATTCCACTGCTAGCGACTGCATCTCGCGATTGGCCGTAGGGCTGGCCACGGGCGGAGCAGACGCACCCGATGCGCCTCCGGGATTTGTTGTGTGGGTCATGAGGTGGATCAGCACCACTGGATGATCGCCGCGGGCGCCAATCTGAGCACCATCGCCGACCGCATGTCCCTGAGTGCCAAGACCATCAGTTCGTACAAGGCGCGGGTGATGCGCAAGCTCGGGGTAAACAGCAATGCCGAACTGATCCGCTACGTGCTCGACCACGGCTTGATCACCGACTGAAGGCGGGCGCGGCACCAGCGCTCGCCGGCGCCGGCCGCCGTTGAGGCTGCGTCAGCGCGCCTCGAAGGTCAGGCAGTTGATGGAGGCGTCGCGGTGGCCGACCTGGATGGCGTCGGCGCCGCACTCGTAATCGTCGTTGTAGCGGCAGGCCTCCACCTTGCAGGCACCCACGCCCGCCGCCGAGGGACCGCTGCGGGTGTGGCGGCTGCTCTGCAGGAAGGTGTCGCAACCGGGGTGGATGCCGTCGCCGACCGTGATGGCGCGGGCATGGCAATGGGTATCGACGTTGTAGGCGCAGTCGTTTACCGAACAGGTTTCGACCGCGGGCATCTCGACGCTGATCTTCATAGTGCCCTCCTTGGCGCGTATAAATCATCGGCGGGCAGGGGGCCCGCCAGAGAAGTTTAGTCTCTGGTGGGCGGCCGGGCCGGGCGGTGTCCCGCCCGGCGGGGGTTTGTTAAGGTCTTGCGCCAGGCACTGGACGAAGGAGGGCGGGGTGGGGGCGTTGTTCGAGTATCTGATCATCACGATCATGGCGGTCTTCGTGATCGTCAATCCGCTGACCACCGCGTTCGTGTTCGCCGCCTTGCTGCCACGGGCCGCCGAGCCGCGTCGCCGCCTAGTGGCCAAACGCGCCACCATCGTCGCTACGGTCATCTTCTTCGTGTTCGCCACCCTCGGCGGCGTGATCTTCCAGCTGTTCGGTATCACCCTCGCCGCGTTTCGGATCGCGGGCGGGGTGATCCTGTTCGGGATCGCGATGAACATGATCCGCACGCGGAATCATTCGGCCGAGGAGGAGGCGCGCGAGAAGAAGGGCGATCTGGTGGACGACGTCTCGGTGGTGCCGCTGGCGATTCCCTTCATCAGCGGCCCGGGGTCCATCGCGACGGTGATGATCCTCACAAGCGAGGCGCCCGACGTTTACCACTTGGCGTTGGTCTACCTGGCCGTGGTGATCACCACGGCGACCTGTTACCTGACCATGGTGCACTCGCGCTACATCGTGCAGCGCCTGGGGGATACCGGCATGGATATTATGACCAAGGTGTTCGGCCTGATCCTGGCGGTGATCGCGGTGCAGTTCCTGATCAACGGCATCGGCGAGGCCGTCGGCGACTTTATGGCGCGGCGCATGTTGGCCGCCTGAGCGGCTCGCTATGCGGCGGGGGGCGGGGCAGCGCCGAGCGCGGCGGCGAGCTTACGCAAGGCCTGCCCCCGATGGCTGAGGGCGTTCTTCTCCTCGGGCGTCAGTTCGGCGGCCGAGATACCCCGCCCCAGCACCTCGAACACCGGGTCGTAGCCGAACCCGGCCGCGCCGCGCGGGGCCGGCAGGATGCGCCCCTCCCAGGTGCCTTGGCAGATGACGGGCGTCGGGTCCTCGGCATGGCGCAGGTATACCACCAGGCACTGAAAGCGCGCGCCGCGCCGCTCCGGCGGTACCCCCTCCAGGTCGGCGAGCAGCTTGGCGAGGTTGTCCGCGTCGCCGGCGCCGGGGCCGGCGTAGCGCGCCGAATAGATGCCGGGCGCCCCCTTAAGGGCGTCGACCTCGATGCCGGAGTCGTCCGCGAGGGCGGGCAGCCCCGTGTGTGCGGCGGCTTGGCGCGCCTTCAAGATGGCGTTCTCGACGAAGGTCAGGCCGGTCTCCTCGGCCTCCGGCACCGCGAGCTCGGTCTGCGGGACGATGTCGAGGCCGAGCGGTGTCAGCAGGGCGGTGAGCTCCTGCACCTTGTGGCGATTGCCGCTGGCGAGGACGACGCGCATCCAGCCAGCCGCTAGCCGGCTGCCAGCGCGGCGCGCTGCAGGTCGAGTAGCTGCGCGATGCCGCGCGCGCCCAGCTCCAGCATGCCGGCCAGATCTTCGGCGCTGAAGGCGACACCCTCGGCGGTGCCCTGGATCTCGATGAAGCCGCCTTCGGCATTCATCACCAGGTTCATGTCGGTGGCGCAGCTCGAGTCCTCGGCGTAATCGAGGTCGAGTACCGGTTGGCCCTGGTGCACGCCCACCGATACCGCGGCGACCTGGGTATGAAAGGGGGACTGCTTGAGCTTGCCCGCCTTGATGAGACCGGCGACGGCATCGGCCAGCGCCACATAGCTGCCGGTGATGGCGGCGGTGCGGGTGCCGCCGTCGGCCTGCAGCACGTCGCAGTCGAGGACGATGCTGCGCTCGCCGAGGCGCTTGAGGTCGACCGCCGCGCGCAGTGAGCGGCCGATCAGGCGCTGGATCTCCAGCGTGCGCCCGCCTTGCTTGCCGCGCGCGGCCTCGCGCCCGGTGCGCTCGCCCGTGGCGCGCGGGAGCATTCCGTATTCGGCCGTAACCCAGCCCTGGCCGGTGCCCTTGAGCCAGCGCGGGGTGCGCTCGTCCACCGTCGCGGTGCACAGCACGCGCGTGTCGCCGAACTCGATGAGTACCGAGCCTTCGGCGTGCTTGGTGTAGTGGCGGGTGATGCGGACGGGGCGTAGCTCGTCGGGGGATCGGCCACTTGGGCGCATAAGCTCCTCACTGGGATTTCGCGGGAAACCGGCCATTATACGCACCCGCGCCGACGGATGTCCGGCGACAGCGGGCGATGTCGCGGTCAGGTCGGGGTGGCGTGACGCAGGCCTTCCCTTCAGTCCTTCTTCATCTCGCGCGCATAGCGTCGGATGGCGTTCTCGATCTCCTCGATCGCGCCGTCGAGCTCGCGTGGGTCGGGGGTGGGCTTGCCATGCCGATCGGTGCGGCGCGATGGGGCGGCGCCCTGCCAGCGCAGCGCCAGCGCGCTGATGTTGTCGCAGCGCGGGTAGGCGTGCTGCTCGGCCTGCTCGGCCATGCGGTCCAGGGCAAGCTCCAACGGGCCTTCGGCGAGCATGGCGCCCATCCGCGCGTCGTCCACGCCGCCCCACAGCCCGTCCGAGCACAGCAGCAGCACGTCCCCCGGTTCCACGCGTACCGGCGCGTGGAACTCGATCACGGGCTGCTCGGCGCATCCGATGCACTGCGTCACGTAGTTGCGCATCGGATGGCTGTGACGGCGCTCGCGCGAGATGAGCCCGTCGCGGTAGAGCTTCTCGACGTAGGAATGGTCATCGGTGCGGTACAGCGGCAGGCCCTTGCGGAACAGGTACAGCCGACTGTCGCCCGCATGCGCCCAGCAGGCGTGGCCTTCGCGCAATAGGCACAGCACGGCGGTGCTGCCCGGGCGCACCGGCGGCTGCTGACTCTCGCCCCAGGCCACGATGCGCCGGTGGGCGTCCTCGATGATGCCGGTGAGAAAATCCTCCGGGGCCTGCAGCAGATCCTGGCCGGTGAGGAAGTCCCGCCGCGCCACATCCACCAGCAGTTGCGCCGCCAGTTCGCCGCCTACCTGACCGCCCATGCCGTCGGCGAGTACCAATAGCACCCCGTCATCGCGTTCGATGTAAGCGAAGCGGTCCTGGTTGGCGGCGCGGTTGCCCAGGCGGCTCGCTTGGCCGAGTTCGTAGCGCATGCGGCTCAGCCCTTGATCCAGGAGAAGCTGCCGGCCAGGCGCCCGAGCATAGTGTCCGGCTCCTCGGTCTGCGGTAGCGTATCGACCGGGAGTACCTCCAGCAGTTCGTCGACGTTCTGCGGGCGCAGCATGGGGTCGACCTCCATCGCCCAGTCCACCGCGCGCAGCAGATCACCGCTGTAGCGGCGGCGGTACAGCTCGGCGGCGGGACGCATGGTGTCGTGTTCGAAGCGCTCCTTGGACGAGGGCGGCGTTTGTCCCGCCATGCAGGTGCGCAGGGTGGCCCCAATGGCGTAGATGTCTGACCAGGGCCCGAGATAGCCGCTCGGGTCGAGCTGCTCGATGGGGGCAAAGCCCGGGGTGAGTACCTGGGAGGCCTGATGGCGGCGGCTGTGCATCATCTCGTGCACCGCGCCGAAGTCGAGCAGCAAGGGGCTGCCCCCCTGGCGCAGGTGGATGTTGCCGGGCTTGATGTCCAGGTGCAGCAAGCCGCGCGAGTGGATCACCTTCAACCCTTCCAGCAGCGGCGGGAACACCGTGCGCAGAAAGGTCTCGCTAAGGCCCTTGCGGCGCTTGATATAGTGCTGCAGATTGTGGCCCGGCATGTAGGTCATGACCATATACACCGTGCCGTTGGCGCGGAAGCAGCTGGTCACGTCTACGATGTTGGGGTGCTTGAGCTGGGCCAGCGTGCTGGCTTCCTGGAAGAACAGGCGGCGCCCGTGCGCGAGGCGCTCGGCGGTGGCGTCGTCGATCGGTGCCACCGAGAGGTCCGGGGCGCGCGTGGCGAGCTTGCTCGGCAGGTATTCCTTCAGCACCACCTCGGTGCCCTGCGCGTCCAAGGCCAGATAGACGACGCTGAAACCCCCGCCGCCCAGCGTGCGTTGCACCGTGTATTGATCGACTTGGGTTCCTGCGGGGAGGCTGAGATTGTTCATGTTTGCGCGTGCGGCTATTTTCGCGGAGAGTACCACAGCGCGGGGGCCGCGGGCGGGGCCGGCACCCGGATCTCGATCGAGGAGCTCGGATGGTTCACAGCATGACGGCGTTCGCGCGCGAGGAGGCGCAGGGCCCCTGGGGGGCGCTCGCGCTGGAGTTGCGCGCGGTCAATCACCGTTATTTGGAGGTGGCGCCGCGCCTGCCCGATGAGCTGCGTCTGCTGGAACCCGAACTACGTGCCCGCATCCAGGCGCGTCTGGCACGCGGCAAGGTGGATTGCACGTTGCGCTACAGCCCGCCGGATGCGCTGGCGGTCGGAGCGCCCGCTCAGGCGCTCGATACCGACCATGCCGAGCGCGTTGCGGCGTTGCTCGCCGAGTTGCAGCGTATCGTCCCCGGGCTCACCGCGCCCGACGCGCTCGCCGTGCTGCAGTGGCCCGGGGTGCTGAAGCCGCCCACACCGGATCTTGCGACGGTGCAGGCCGCGGCCCTGGCGCTGCTCGACCGGGCCCTGGAGGGTCTGCGCAGCGCGCGCGCCCGCGAGGGCGCGGAGCTTGCGCGCCACATTCAGGCGCGCTGCGCCGCCATGCGGGAGGTGGCCGAGGACGCGCGTGCCCGCTTGCCGGCGGTGTTGGCGGCGGCGCGCGAGCGCCTGCGCGCCCGGCTGGAGGAGGTGCGGGGCGAGCTGGAGCCGGGGCGGCTCGAGCAGGAGATGGTGCTGATGGCGCAGCGCCTGGACGTGGACGAGGAACTGGCGCGCCTAGCCACTCATCTCACCGAGGTCGAGCGGGTACTGGGCGAGGAACGCCCCGTCGGGCGGCGGCTCGATTTCCTCATGCAGGAGCTCAATCGTGAGGCCAATACGCTCGGCTCCAAGTCGTCCGACATCGCCATGACGCAGGCCGCTGTCGAGCTCAAGGTGTTGATCGAGCAGATGCGCGAGCAGATACAGAACATCGAATGAGGAATCCCTACGCATGAACGTCGCAGCCGAGTCGACTCACGCCCCCGGCGTGCTGTTCATCGTGGCCGCACCGTCAGGCGCCGGCAAGACCAGTCTGGTCCACGCCCTGCTGCGGGCGACGCCCGGGCTGTCGTTGTCGGTCTCGCACACCACGCGCGCGGCGCGCCCGGGCGAGCAGGACGGCGTGCACTACCACTTCGTGGATCAGGCGCGCTTCGACGCCATGGTCGCGGCGGGGGAGTTTCTCGAGCACGCCCGCGTGTTCGACAATTGCTACGGCACCTCGCGCCAGGCCGTGGCCGACGCCCTGCAGGCCGGCCAGGACGTGGTGCTCGAGATCGACTGGCAGGGCGCGCGTCTGGTCCGCGCGGCCTTGCCCGCGGTCGGTATTTTCGTCCTGCCGCCCTCGCGTGAGGCGCTGCAGGCGCGCCTGCGCGGCCGCGGCCAGGACAGCGAGGACGTGATTGCGCGGCGCATGCAGGATGCGGTCAACGAGATGTCACACCACGACGAGTTCGACTACCTGGTGGTGAACGACGATTTCGACATCGCGCTCGCCGAGCTGCAGGCCATCGTGCGTGCCGCGCGCCTGCGTGCCGATGCCCAGCGCGTGCGCCATGCCGCCCTGATCGCCGAGCTGCTGAGTTAGTTGAAGGTCTGAATCAATCCGTCGGGGATTGCCCAGACCACAAGCGTGGTTTTCGATCGTCTTCGTGATCCACGGCCTGCGCGCTCCGGTCTGCTGCGTTCAGGACGGCGCGGCGTGCCCCCTGGCGGCGCGGCGGCGCTTTCAGTACACTTTGCTGCCATTTTAAGTCCGTGCCCGTCCGCGGCGCGCGAACACCGGAGGTTCAATGGCCCGCATCACCGTCGAAGACTGTCTGGATAATGTCGATAACCGCTTCCAGCTGATCCTGGTCGCCACCAAGCGCGCCCGTCAGCTCGCCATGGGACAGGACGCGCACATCGACTGGGAGAACGACAAGCCCACCGTGGTGGCCCTGCGTGAGATCGCCGAGGGTTACGTCGGTCCCAAGATCCTCGATGAGGACGACGCCCCGGTCGTGGAGATGGAAGAGAGCGAGCCGGAGGAGCTGCTGCCCCAGCCGCCGCAGGAATCCTGACGCGGCTGCCATGAACCACCCGCGGGCGCCCGTCTTCTATATCAGCGATTTATGCGCCATGCTCGAGACCTATCTCGAGCCGGCGCAGGTCGCGGATGTATACCGGGCGTACCTGTTCGGCGCCGAGGCCCACGAGGGCCAACACCGGATGTCGGGCGAACCCTACATCTACCACCCGCTGGAGGTCGCGCGCACGCTCGCCGAGATGCGCATGGACCACCAGAGCATCATGGCGGCCATCCTCCATGATGTGATCGAAGACACCCCCACCGCCAAGGAGCACCTTGCGGACGAGTTCGGCGAGGAGGTGGCGGAACTCGTCGACGGGGTCAGTAAGCTCACCACCATTCGCTTCGAGAGTCGGGCCGAGGCGCAGGCGGAGAACTTCCGCAAGATGATGCTGGCGATGGTCAAGGACATCCGCGTGATCCTGATCAAGCTGGCCGACCGCCTGCACAACATGCGCACCCTGGGCGTGATGCGCCCGGAGAAGCGCCGCCGTATCGCGCGCGAGACGCTGGAGATCTACGCGCCGATCGCCAACCGCCTCGGCATGAACCGCATGCGCCTGGAGCTCGAGGAGCTCGGCTTCGCCGCGCACTATCCGTTGCGCTACCGCATCCTGTCCGATTCCCTGCGTCGCGCGCGCGGCAACCGCAAGGAGATCGTCACCCGCATCGAGGACTCCATCAAGGAGCGCCTGCGCCAGGAGGCGGTGGAAGGGCAGGTGATCGGGCGCCAGAAGCACCTCTACAGCCTGTACCAGAAGATGGTGAAGAAGCGTCTGTCGCTGGCGGAGGTGACCGACGTGTACGCCTTTCGCATCGTCACCGACAGTGTGGACGCCTGCTACCGGATCCTCGGCGTGGTGCACAACCTTTATAAACCGGTGCCGGGCCGCTTCAAGGACTACATCGCCATCCCCAAGGCGAACGGCTACCAGTCGCTGCACACCTCGCTGTTCAGCCCCTTCGGCGTGCCTATCGAGGTGCAGATCCGCACCCGCGAGATGGACAAGGTGGCCGAGGCGGGCGTGGCGGCGCATTGGCTGTACAAGAGCCGCGAGGCCGGTACCAGCACCGCCCATGCGCGCGCCCGCGAGTGGCTGCGCGGCCTGCTGGAGATGCAGCAGAACGCAGGCAACTCGCTGGAGTTCCTGGAAAACGTCAAGATCGATCTGTTCCCCGACGAGGTCTACGTGTTCACGCCCAAGGGCGAGATCATGGAGTTGCCGCGCGGTGCCACCGCGGTGGACTTCGCCTACGCGGTGCACACCGACGTCGGCAACGCCTGCGTGGCGGTCAAGATCGACCGGCGCCTGATGCCGCTGCGCACCGCACTGCACAACGGCCAGACGGTGGAGATCATCACCTCGACGGGGGCGCGCCCCAACCCGGCGTGGCTGCATTTCGTCACCACCGCCAAGGCGCGTTCGACCATCCGCAGCTTCCTCAAGAACCTGAAGCGCGATGAGTCGGTGATGCTGGGCCGGCGCCTGCTCGACAAGAGCCTGTCAGCGTTCGCCACCTCGCTGGAGGACGTGCCCGAGGCGCGCGTGTTCGCGGTGCTGAAGGAGCTTCAGATCAAGGGACTGGACGACCTGCTGGAGGAGATCGGTCTCGGCAACCGCATGCCGGTGCTGGTGGCGCGCGCCATCGCCGCCGGCCAGCCGGAGGAGGCGGTCGCGCCGCCGGCCTCGGGCGAGCCGCTCGCGATCAAGGGCACCGAGGGCATGGTGCTGACTTACGCCAAGTGCTGTCGGCCCATCCCCGGCGACCCGATCCTCGGTTTCCTGAGCGCCGGGCGCGGCATCGTGATCCACACCCAGAACTGCAAGAACATCGCCGACTTCCGGCAGCGGCCCGAGAAGTGGATCGACGTGCAGTGGGAGCCGCAGGTGACCGGCGAGTACCCGGTGGAGCTGCGCGTCGAGGTGATGAACCAGCGCGGTGTGCTCGCCACGGTGGCCGCGGCCATCGCCGACATGGACGCCAACATCGACACCGTCAACGTCGAAGAGCGCGACGGCACCCACAGCACGCTCACCTTCACCGTGCTGGTGCAGGGCCGTGCGCACCTGGCGCGTATCATGCGCCGGATTCGTCACATCGAGCACGTCGTGCGCCTGACGCGCGCGCGCGGCTAACCACGCACCACGATAAGCAGAACGCCGGAGGCCTCAGCCATGTCCCAGCGCCAGATCATCCAGACCGACCGCGCGCCGAGCGCCATCGGCACCTACTCGCAGGCCGTGCGCCACGGCAGCACCGTCTATTTGTCCGGTCAGATTCCGCTCGATCCTGCCACCATGAACCTGGTGGGCGGCGACATCGGCGCGCAGATCCGGCGCGTGTTCGACAACCTCGCCGCAGTGGCCGAGGCCGCCGGCGGCAGCCTTGCCGACCTGGTCAAGCTCAACGTCTATCTCACCGATCTGGCCCATTTCCCGGTGGTCAACGAGGTCATGGCCGAGTACTTCAGCGCGCCGTATCCGGCGCGCGCGGCCATCGGCGTCGCCGCCCTGCCCAAGGGCGCCGCGGTGGAGATGGACGGGATCCTCGAACTCGGCTGAGGCCGTGCACACCGCGGCGCTGGACGCGGCCGCGGCGCCCGTCACACAGCTGAAGGGCGTCGGCCCGCGCATGGCCGAGCGCCTCGCCCGGCTCGATCTGCACACCGTGCAGGATGTGCTGTTCCACCTGCCGCTGCGCTACCAGGACCGCACCCGCGTGGCCCCCATCGCCACCCTGCGGCCCGGCGATCAGGCCGTGGTGCAGGGCGAGGTGCGCGCGGCGCAGGTGCGCTTCGGGCGTCGGCGCATGCTGCTGGTGCGCATTCAGGACGGCTCGGCGCTGCTTACCCTGCGCTTTTTCCACTTCTCCGCCGCCCAGCAGGCCAATCTCGCGCGCGGCGTCACGGTGCGCTGCTACGGTGAGGTGCGCGCCGGTGTCGCGGGGCTGGAGATGATCCACCCGGAGTATCGTCGCGTGGCGCCCGACCAGGAGGCGCCGGTCGAAGAGCGGCTGACCCCGATCTACCCGGCCACCGAGGGGCTCAGCCAGCCCGCCTTGCGCGCCTTGGCGGGGGAGTCGCTGCGCTTTGGCGGCGGCCCGGCGCACAGCCTGGTCGAGTGGCTGCCTCCCGTGGTGCGGGCCGAGCTCGCGCTGCCCTCGTTGGCCGAGGCGGTCGCGCTGCTGCACGGCCCACCGCCCGACGTGAGCGTGCAGGCGCTGGAGGAGGGCCGCCATCCGGCCCAGCAGCGCTTGGCTTTCGAGGAGCTGCTCGCCCAGCACTTGTCGTTGCGCGCGCTGCGCGATCGGGTGGAGCGGCTGACGGCGCCCGCTTTCGGGGCCCCCGGCGAGGTCACTCGGGCCTTCCTGGCGGGCCTGCCGTTCGCGCTGACCGGCGCCCAGCGGCGGGTGATCGACGAGCTCGCGCGCGACCTCGCGCGCGCGGTGCCCATGCACCGCTTGGTGCAGGGCGACGTCGGCTCCGGCAAGACGGTGGTGGCGGCGGCGGCGCTGGCGCGCGCGGTCGATGCCGGCTGGCAGGGCGCGCTGATGGCCCCCACCGAGCTGCTGGCCGAGCAGCACGCGCGCAACCTGCGCGCCTGGTTCGAACCGCTGGGGGTGCCGGTGGCGTGGCTGGCGGGTCGCGCCCGCGCGCGTGAACGCCAAGCCGCGCTGGCGGCGCTGGCCGAGGGCGCGGCGCCGCTCGCGGTGGGCACCCACGCGCTGTTCCAGGAGGAGGTCGCCTTTGCGCGCCTCGGCCTGGTGGTGATCGACGAACAGCACCGCTTCGGCGTGCATCAGCGCCTCGCGCTGCGCGAGAAGGGCGCGCGCGAGGGGCTGCACCCACACCAGCTGATCATGACCGCCACCCCCATCCCACGCACCCTGGCCATGACCGCCTATGCCGATCTGGAGGTCTCCGTGATCGACGAGCTGCCGCCGGGACGCACGCCGGTGGAGACCGTGGTAGTGCCGGACGCTCGCCGCGAGGACGTGGTGGCGCGCGTGCGCGAGGCGTGCGCGGCCGGGCGCCAGGCGTACTGGGTGTGCACGCTCATCGAGGAATCCGACGCCCTGCAGGCGCAGGCCGCCGAGGCGACCGCCGCGCTGCTCACCGAGGCCCTGCCGGAGCTGCGCGTTGGGCTGGTGCACGGGCGGCTGAAGAGCGCCGACAAGGAAGCGGTGATGGCGCGCTTCAAGCAGGGCGCGCTGGATCTGTTGGTGGCCACCACCGTGATCGAGGTCGGTGTCGATGTGCCCAATGCCAGCCTGATGATCATCGAGAACGCCGAGCGTCTGGGGCTGGCGCAGCTGCATCAGTTGCGGGGGCGGGTGGGACGCGGCGCCGCGGCCAGCGCGTGCGTGCTGATGTATCATGGCCCACTTTCCGCGCTGGCGCGCGAGCGCCTCAGCACCCTGCGCGAGACCAATGACGGGTTTGCCATCGCCCAGCGCGACCTGGAGCTGCGCGGGCCGGGCGAGGTGCTCGGCACCCGCCAGACGGGGATGCTACAACTGCGCATCGCGCGCCTGGAGCGCGACCAGGCCTTGCTCGAGCGGGTGCCGGCGGTCGCCGAACGGCTGCGCACCGAGTATCCCGCGCACGTGCCGCCGTTGGTGCGGCGCTGGGTGCCCGGCGCGGTGTACGCCGGCGTGTAAGCCGGCATCCGCGATACTGACATCGACGACACGGTTTCCCTGACACCGCATGAGCACCTTCCGCGACGGGCGGTCTGCCCGCTGGTCTCCTCCCTCCCGGCTGCCGCGCCGGCGGCTGCCCGCCGGCGCCGAGGGCTGGTTGACCAGTACCGACTCGCTCACCCGCCGCGTGGCGGAGGCCTGCGGCGGCGCGGGATTTCGGGTCGCGCTGCTCGGCCAACGACGGGTGCGCCCGCGCGAGGACGAGCGGCGCCTGCTCGGCATGGGCCGTGGCGAGCAGGCCTTGCTGCGCGAGGTGTTCCTGATGTGCGGCTCGACCCCGTGGGTGTACGCCCGCACCGTGATCCCGCTGCGCAGTCTGCGCGGCGGCCTGCGCCGCCTCGCGCATTTGGGCGAGCGATCCCTCGGCAGTGTGCTGTTCGCCGATCCGGCCACGCGCCGCGAGCGGGTGGAGTACGGCGCGCTGGCCGGCGCCGATGCGCCGGCGGGGGCCCGGCATGATGCCGCACTTTGGGGCCGCCGCTCGGTGTTCGTGCTGCGCGGACGCCGGTTGTTGGTGAGCGAATTCTTTTTGCCGGTGGTGTGGGAGGGCAGGCGTGAGAACTAGTGTATGGGCCGCCAAGAGCAAGCAGTGGCGGCGCAACGCGAAGCTGACTTGGCGGGCGCACGGACAACCGCGCTGGGAGGTGGCGCGCGAACGGCTGGGCCAGTACGGGCGGCTGATGCGTTTGGACCGCCCGATCGGCATCTACCTATTGCTTTGGCCCACCCTCTGGGCGCTGTGGATCGCCGGCGAGGGGCGGCCCGACCCCTGGGTGCTGCTGGTGTTCGTGGCGGGCGTGGTGCTGATGCGCTCGGCCGGCTGCGTGATCAATGATTACGCGGACCGCAATATCGACCCCCACGTGGCGCGCACCCGCGAGCGCCCGCTCGCCACCGGCGCGGTGAACGGGCGCGAGGCGCAGATCCTGTTCATCGTGCTCGTCGTCACCGCGTTCGCGTTGGTGCTGACCCTCAACCGCCTGACCATTCTGCTGTCCGTCGGCGGCCTCGTGCTGGCCGCGGTGTACCCCTTCATGAAGCGCTACACGCATTTGCCGCAGGTGGTGCTGGGCATGGCCTTCGCCTGGGCGGTGCCGATGGCCTACGCGGCCCAGACCGGCGCCGTCGCGCAGGAGGCGTGGTTGCTGTACTTGGCCACGGTGGCGTGGACCGTGGCCTACGACACCGCCTACGCGATGGTGGATCGGGCCGACGATGCACGGATCGGGGTGAAGTCCACGGCCCTGCTGTTCGGCGACATGGATCGGGTCGCGATCGGCGTGCTGCACGCCTTCGCGTTGCTCACGCTGGCGGTTGTCGGGCTGCGTGTCGAACTCGGGGGGTACTACTACGCGGGGCTCGCCGTGGCCGGCGCGCTCGCCGTGTATCAGCAGTTTTTGATCCACCAGCGGCAGCCTAAGGGTTGTTTCGCCGCTTTTCTCAACAACCACTGGTTGGGGCTGGCGGTGTTTGCGGGCTTGGTGCTGGATTATCTGCGCGGCTGACCGGAACTGTGAACCAGTTCCTGTAATTGACAGGCCGCGGCCGCTATGGAAACCTACGCCGCATCGGACGGAGTAAGTTTTCTTTCGCTGGGACGCGCAAGGCATTGACTCTCATTCGGAGGCGCGTCTGTCCGTCTTTTCCCAATCCAAGCGGCACCGTCACACCCAGGTCGGCGTCGCCTTGCACCCCGACGGGGTGGCCCTGGTCCAGTTGGGGGCCCGCCAACACCCGCCGCGTCTGCTGAACACCCATTTCGAGAGCTGCGCGCCGCAAGATCGTCCGGCGGTCCTGCGGCAGACGGTGCGTGCCTTGCATCTGAATGGGGCGCCGTGCGTCTGCGTGCTCGCGCCGGGAATGGCCGGCGTGCTGCGGGTGGAGGCCCCCGACGTGCCGCCCGATGAGATCAGGGCGGCGGTGCGTTGGCGGGTGAAGGACATGCTCGAGTTCCACGTCGACGACGCGGTGCTCGATGTGTTCGACGTACCGGGCCAGAAGGTGCGCGGCCCCGGGCGCGTCATGTATGTGGTGGCCGCGCGCCGCGCGCTCGTCGAGGCGCAGATCGAGGCCGTGCATGGGGCGGGACTGCAGCTCACCGCCATCGACATTCCCGAGATGGCGCAGCGTAACGTCGCGGCGGCCTTGCCCGACGACGCGGGCGGCGTGGCGATGCTGTCGCTCGGTGCGCGCGCGGGACTGATCACCCTGACCCAGGGCGGAACGCTGTACCTCGCCCGCAGCCTCGAGTTCGGCTATGCGGACCTGAACGCCGCCGAGCGCGGTACGGCGGCTCGGGAGCAACTGGTCCTCGAGGTGCAGCGTTCCCTGGACTACTACGAAAGCCACTTCAGCCAGCCGCCGATCGGCAGCTCAGTGCTTGCGCCCACCGAGGAGGCCGTGGATGGGCTGGCCGAGGCCATGGGGGATGGGCTCGCGGTGCCGGTGCGCGGCTTGGCGCTGGATGAGTTGGTCGCCGCCGACCAGGCGCCCCCGGCGCGTGATCAGGCGCGCTGCCTGGCGGCGCTCGGCGGCGCTTTGCGCAGCGAGGCGCGCGTGCTGTGACTACCCAACAGATCAACCTCTACCAGCCGGTGTTGCGCAAGCAGCGCAAGCTGCTGTCCGCGGCGACGCTGGTGCAGGGCACCGCATTGGTACTGGTCGGCCTGCTCGCGATTTATGGCTACGGGCTATGGCAGGTGCGGGCTCTCGAGCAGCAGGTCGCGCACGCGGCGCAGCAGCAGGGCGAGCGCGCGCGCCAGCTCCAGGCCCTGGCGGCCCTGGCCCCGGCGCGCGGCGAAGACACCCTGGCGCGCTCTGTGGAGGCCGCTCAAGCGGATACCGCCGGCATGCGGCGCCTGCTCGAGGTGTTGAGCGGCACGACGCGCGAGGGGCGCGGCTTCGGCGATCACCTCGAGGGCTTGGCCCGTCAGCGGGTGGACGGCCTGTGGATTACAGCCGTGCGGGTGCGCCAGGGGGGCGCGGCGCTGGAGGTGCGCGGCAGCGCGGTGCGCCCTGAACTGGTGCCGCGCCTGGTGCAGCGCCTCGGTCGCGAAGCGGCCTTCCGTGGCATGGAGTTCGAGGTGTTCAGCCTGCAGCGCGCCCCCGACGGGGGGCATGTCGATTTCGTGCTGCGCACCCATGCAGGAGAGGCAGGATGAAGCCGAGCCATCTCTTACAGCGTTTCGAGGCCTGCACCCTACGCGAGCGCGCCTTGATCGCGCTCACGGTTCTGGTGCTGCTCTATGTCGCGTGGCATGGCTGGCTGATGGCGCCGCTGAACGCCCATCAGGCCACCCTCAGCACGGAACTCAAGCGCTTGCAGGGCTCCATCGCGGCAACCGACGCGGAAATCGCGCGCTTGGCGCGCGGCGACAACGGCACGCGTGAGGCCATGCGCGAGCGCCTGGCGCGCGAGCAGGCCGTGCAGGCACAGCTCGAGGCCCGCCTGGAGGCGCGCTTTGCGCATATGGTCGATCCGGTGCAGATGGCGCGCCTGGTGGAGGAGGTGTTGGCCCGCCAGAGCGACCTCACGTTGCTCGGTCTTCAGAGCCTGCCGGTGCGCGCCCTGGGGCGGGGCGAGGCGGACGGGGCCCACGTGTACCGCCACGGTCTCGTGGTGGAGTTTGAAGGCTCCTACCTCGGGGCGCTGCGCTACCTGCGCGCCTTGGAGGGGCTGCCTTGGGGCTTCCATTGGGAAGCGGTCGAATTCGAGGTGTTGGAGCATCCGCGCGGGCGCATGCGCATCACCCTGCACACGCTCAGTCTGCGCGAAGGGTGGATCGGTGTTTAGCGTGCGGGTCTGCCTCATGGTCGCCCTGCTGCTCGGCGCCCCGGGAAGCGTCGGTGCCCAGAGCCTGCAGGATCCGACCCGCCCGCCGGCGGGCGAGCGCGCCGGTGGGGCGCCGGCCGCGGTGCCGGCACCGGCCGGCGATTGGGTACTCAGTTACACCCTGGTCAGCGGGGAGCGCGCGGTCGCCATCATCAATGGCGAGCGGGTGCGCCCGGGCCACCGCGTGGCGGGGGCGCGTGTCGAGCGCATCCTGCCGGGCGAAGTACAGCTGCGACACGACGGCCGCCTGATCACGTTGCGGCTCACCCCTTCGGTCAAGACGTCGCCGAACAACAAGTAGGAACAGAGACTCATGACCCTGCCCAACCCCAAGGAGCTGCCGTCCGTGCCGGCCCCCGCGCCAGCGTCGACGTCATACCAACCGCACCGCGTCGGCATGGCGTTGGCGCTCGGCGGGCTGCTGCTCGCCGGCTGCCAGACCGTTCCCGAGCGGGAGGCCCCGCGCGGCGCGCAGGCTGTGCTGGCGGAGATCGACCAAGCCCTCGAGCGCCCGCCGGCGCCGGAAGGCGGCACCGAGCCGCCGCCGGAGGTGAGCCAGGCGCTGTTGCCGCCGCTGCAACTCGCCACCCCCGGCGCGCGCAGCGAGGAGGTCGAGAGTCGCTTCGACATCAAAGTCAGCCGGGCCCCGGCGGCGGAGTTCTTCATGGGGCTGGTGGAGGGCACGCGCTACAACATGGTGGTCCATCCGCAGGTCGCCGGGGAGATCACCATCGACCTGAAGGACGTTACCGTCCCCGAGGTGATGGAGCTGGTGCGCAGCGTGTACGGTTACGAGTTCCAGCGCACGGCGAACCACTACCAGGTGCTGCCGGCAGGCTTGCGCTCGCGCGTGTTCCAGGTCAATTACCTCGACATCACGCGTGCGGGCAGTTCGCAGACCCGCGTCAGCTCCGGGCAGGTGTCCGATACGCGGCGCAGCCGCGGGCGGGGGCGTCCCTTCGGCGCACTGACCGCCGACGACCTGGACGATGATCGCGGCACGCTGTCCGGCAGCCGCATCGACACTCAGAGCGAGTCCAATTTTTGGCTGGAGCTCGAGCGGGCGCTGGCGGCGCTGGTGGGTAACGGCGACGGCCGCAACGTGGTGGTGAACCGCAAGTCCGGGGTGGTGGTGGTACGCGCGCTGCCGGAGGACTTGCGGGCGGTGGAGGAGTTCCTGCAGGCCACCCAGGCGACCGTGCAGCGCCAGGTGATCCTGGAGGCCAAGATCATCGAGGTGGAGCTCTCGGAGGGCTTCCAGACCGGCATCAACTGGGCCGCCATCGGCACCAGCCGCGGCCGCACCGCGGTCGGCGGGCAGACCGGCGGCAGCACCATCTTCAATCTGGGCGAGAGCAACACCGCCGGTCAGAGCGGCGTGTTCAATCCCAACGACCCGACGCTCCCGCGTGACTTGGTGGCCAGCGCCTTCGGCGGCGTGTTCGCGCTGGGGCTGAACACCAACAGCTTCACCGCCTTCCTGGAGATGCTGGAGACGCAGGGGCAGGTGCACGTGCTCTCCAGCCCGCGCGTCTCCACCGTGAACAACCAGAAGGCGGTGATCAAGGTCGGCTCCGACGCCTTCTTCGTCACCGACGTGCAGACCAATACCTTCCTCGGCACCACCACGGCCACCAGCCAGAACGCGAACGTGGAGCTCACGCCGTTCTTCTCGGGCGTCGCGTTGGACGTGATTCCACAGATCAGCGCCGACGGGGACATCATCCTGCACATCCACCCCACGGTCAGCGAAGTGAGCGAACAGATCAAGGATATCGGCATTGCGACCGACACCACCTTGAGCGTGCCGCTCGCGATCAGCAGCATCCGGGAATCGGACACCGTGGTGCGGGCGCGCAACGGTCAGGTGATTGTGATCGGCGGCCTCATGCAGACCAGCACGCGCAACGAAGTGGCCGGCGTGCCAGGCCTCAGTCGCCTGCCGGTGGTGGGCGGGCTGTTCCGGCACACGCGCCAAGTCGCCCGCAAGAGCGAGTTGGTGATTCTTCTGCAGCCGACCGTGGTGGAGGGCGATGCACAGTGGGCGCAGGAACTGCAGCGCTCCTCGGACACCATCCGCGGCCTGCATCGGCGCTAGGCGAAGCCGCCGTGCGCCGGCGCGCGGCGCATCCCCGGCAGGATTGGCATGATGTACCTTGAGCACTTCGGGCTGCGTGAGCAGCCCTTCCGCCTCACCCCGGACACCGCGTTCTTCTTCGCCTCCGGTCCGCATCAGGAGGCCTTCAATACCCTGCTGGTCGCGGTGCAGTCGGGCGAGGGTTTCGTGAAGGTTACCGGCGAGGTGGGCACGGGTAAGACGCTGCTGTGCCGCAAGCTGCTCGATGCCTTGGGCGACGGATTCGTTACCTGCTACGTGCCCAACCCGCAGTTGACCCCCAAGGGGTTGCATCTGTCGGTGGCGCAAGAGCTCGGCCTGGCCGTGGACAAGGCGCAGAGCCAGCACCGCCTGGTGCAGCGACTCACCGAGCGCCTGCTGGCGCTCTGCCAGGCGGGGCGGCGCGTGGTGGTGGTGCTGGACGAGGCGCAGTGCATGCCGCTCGAGACCTTGGAGGCCCTGCGTCTGATGACCAACCTGGAGACGGAGAAGGCCAAGCTGATGCAGGTCGTGTTGTTCGGCCAGCCGGAACTGGACGAGCGTCTCGCCGCGCGCAGCGTGCGCCAGATCCGTCAGCGCATCACCTTTTCGTACGCCCTGCGACCGCTGGACCGCGCGGCGGTCGGCAGCTACGTCGCCCATCGCCTGCTGGTGGCCGGCTCGCATGGCCAGGTGCAATTTCGCCCGGCGGCGCTGCGTGAGCTGCATCGGGCGAGTCGCGGCCTGCCGCGTCTGGTGAACGTGTTGGCACACAAGGCCTTGATGGTCGCCTACGGGCGCGGCGAGCAGGCGGTGCGGCGTACCGACGTCCTGCTGGCGGTACGTGACACCGAGTCCGCGCGTCAGCCCCGGCCGATGTTGGCGTGGACCGTGCTGCTCGCCGGCTGCGCCGCCGCGGCCACCGCCACGGCGGTTTACCTGTCATGAGGATGCGATGAGCGTCATCAACCAGATGCTCCAAGACCTGCAGCGGCGCCAGGGGCCGGCCGGTGTCGCCGGTGCCTTGCCGCCGGCGCGACCCGTCGCGGCGCGGGCAGCGGCGGGGTGGTGGGGCTGGGCGGCGGCCGCCGCCCTGGCGGCTGCGCTGGTCTACGTGAGCTGGGGGGCAGGCTCCGCCCCGCCGCCCACGGCGGCGCTTGCCCCGCCGGCCCCCGCGCCACACGATGCGCCGACCGTAGCCACCGTGCCCGCGGTGGTCGCGGCGGCCGAGCTCCCCGCCAGGACGGAATCGCCTGGGGATGAGCGCGCCCCTGCACCGAACGCGGAACCGGTAGCGCGGGTGGTCTCGACCCTGCCCGAGCCCGACTCCGGCATTGCGGCGGCGCATACCACGACGCCGCTTGCTTCGGCGTCTACCCCCTCGAGGCATGAGGCCGAGGCGGCACCGCGCATGGAGGCGGTGGTTGCGCCGGAAGCCGGTCCGGCGGATGAAGCTCGCGCTGTTGCGGCGGGAACGCCGCCCTCGACCGCGTCGACGATGCAGCGGCGGGCGCGGCCCTTGAGCGACGTCGAGCGCGGGGAGCTTGCCTACCGGCGCGCCTTGGCCGAACTCGATGCAGGGGAAGAACAGCCGGCCCGAGCGGCGCTGCGTGAGGCGTTGGTGTTGGCGCCCGCGCATCGCTACGCGGCCGAATTGCTCGCGGCCCTGCTGGTGCGCGCCGCCTACCACGAGGAGGCGCAACGGGTCCTGGAGGCGGCGCTGCGCCATCGCCCCGGCGACCCGGGCCTCACGCAGCTGTTGGCGCATGCCCATGTGCACGCGGGCAGCGTCGAGGCGGCCGTAGCCGTCCTGGAACGACAGCCGCCGCCGTTGGCGGCCCAGCCGGAGTACCACGCCTTGCTCGCCGCGCTGTACCAGCAGCTGGGCCGCCATGGCGCGGCCGCGCAGGGGTATCGGGCGTTGCTGCAGGTCGATCCCGAGCACGCGCCCTGGTGGGTGGGGCTGGCCATTTCTTTGGAGGGGCGGGGGCATTGGAGCGAAGCGCTGGGTGCCTACCGCCGCGCGCTGGAGCTGGGTACGCTCGCCGCCGATTTGGCCCGTTACGCTGAGAACCGCGTCACAGTACTCGAACGTGCTCGCCGTTAGCGTTCACTTATGGGCCGCCTCCCGTCCCAACAATCAATAACCAAACCTATAAGGAGTACGTCTTTTGAAGCCAAGAACAATTGCCTACGCCGCCGCCGGCCTGTTGATGACCCCCGCCGCTCACGCCGACTTTCTCGGCTTCGGAGCCGGCGCCGCCCTGTGGCAGCACACCCCGAGCGGTAGCGTGCAGTACCGCGGCGATGAAATCGACATGCGCGATAGCGGCAACGGGCTCGGCCTCGATCGCGACCGCGATGCCATGATCTGGGCGCACCTCGAGCACCCGGTACCGCTGCTGCCCAACGTGCGGCTGATGCACACCAGCGTCAGCAACGCCGGGAGCGGTACGCTGAACCACAGTTTTGGCTCCTTTAATTTCAGCGAAGCCGTGGACTCCAGCATGGACCTGCGCCAGCTCGACGCGGTGCTGTATTGGGAGCTGCTGGACAACTGGGTGGAACTGGACCTCGGCCTGCAGGTGAAGGCCCTGGACGGCGAGATCGAGGTGCGCGGCCGTACCAGCGGCCGACAGGAACGCGCCGAGTTCAGCGGCGTGCTGCCGATGGGTTACGCGCGCGCGGCCTTCCATCTGCCGCTGAGCGGGTTCGCGGTGGAACTGGCCGGGGCCGGGATCAGCTACGATGGCCATCGACTCACGGACCTGATGGCGCAGGTCAGCTACCGCTCCTCGTTCGGCCTGGGCGTCGTCGCGGGCTGGCGCGAGCAGCGCCTGAAGCTCGACGACCTCGACGACGTCACCGCCGATGTGACCATCGACGGCCCCTACGCGGGCCTGTTCTACCGCTTCTGAGTGCCCGCGCGGCCGGCGCTCCGCGCCGGCCGCGCTTTCTATCGCCGGCACGCTGTACCGGCCGCTTGCGGCTGCAGAAACTCGCCGCCGCCTCCCGCTCTTCTTCTCGCCTCGCCCGCCGTGGCCGACCCCACGCTAGACGACCCCGCGCCCGCGCGCTTTGCAAGCCCGGAATCCGCTGTTAACATCCGGATTCTTGGGGAATTACATCAGCCAATAACAACGATAATGAGGAGTGAACATGGCTACTCTTACCCCGCTTGTACGTCTCCTGCCGCTACTGTCCCTCCTGCTCCTGATCGGTTGTGCCAAGCCGCTCGTCATCGTGCCCGACAATGTGGGTGAGCGCGGCCTGCTGGTGGCCCAGGTCGCCTCGCAAAGCATGCCCGAGGTGCTGCGCGGCGATCCCGTCATCAAGCACCCCGATGGCGAGCATCGCACGCACATCGGCGGGATTCGCGGCGACACCCTCATCGTTCCGCTGCATCCGGGCGAGTACGAGCTCTCGTACCTGCAGCAGATGACGGGTAGCTCTTCCATCCCCACCGCCGTGGGCACCATGCACCAGACGAGCTACCGCAACTATCCCGTGCATCGCCGCTTCACCATCGAGAGCGGGCGGGCCACCAACCTCGGCATGCTGATCATCGAGGACGCTGGTTTCCGCCGCGTGCTCGTGCGGCAGGCGAACAACCAAAACGAGATCGAGCGGTTCCTGCAGGACCGCTATCCCGCCACCTACGCGTCCTTGCGCGCCGAGCCGCGCATCGTGGACGCGCCGGGGCAGCGTCTAGACCAACCCGAACTCGCGGCACTGCGGCGTCACATCGCGGACCAGCGCGCCCGCGACGCGGCATGGGACCTCGAGGAGGGGGCGACGCGCCTCATCGCCGGACCGGCGGGTACCTTGGCGCACGTACGCCGTGGTGCAGACGGCGTGTCGGTCGAACAGCTCGTGGAAGCGCCCACGGTAACGGATCTTTCCGGCTGTAGCGGCACCGCGCGGCGGCTCGCGTGTGTCTCCGGACCGCATCACTACCTTCTGGTGGAAGGGGACCGCGCGCAGGAACGTAACGCACCGGCGGGCGTCGTCATCAACAGCGCACACGCCTTCGGCGAGCGCGGCGTTGTACTCGCCGATGACAACATGCGCCTGCACCTCTCCCGCGACGGTGGCCGTTCGTGGAGCGTGGTCGAAGAAGCGGTCCGCGCGAAGCCGTTCGACCGCAGCCGCTATCGTGGCATCGCCTTGAACCATGTGGTGTTTACCAACGGCAGTCGTGGCTTTTACGCGTTCGAGAGTGGGGGCGGGTCCAACACCGGCCTGGTCCACGTGAGCTTCGATGGCGGCACACCGAAGTCGATTCCCCTGCCGCGCTCGCTGTCGCGGCTCCGAAACCTCGTGGAAACGCCGAGCGGGGTCTATCTCACCCCGGCCTACACCGAGATGGCAAAAGGCAAGGTGCACTTCCTGCCGCGCGAGGATGCCGAGTGGCAGGTCTACGACTTGCCTGTGGCCGGCTGTCGCGATATGCGCGTCGCCGCCGCTGCACCGCGCATCATGGACGTGTCCTGCCGGAGCGGGTACTACCGTTCCGAGGACGGCGGCCGCCATTGGGCGCCGCTGTTCCAGGCCCAGTCGCTGTTTCGCTAGGAGGCGCACATGTCGAGACGCGCAGTGGCGGCGGCCGGCTTGCTCCTGTGCGCCACGGGGTTGGTCACCGGTTGTAGCACGACGGCGCACAGCGTGAGCGCCGACTATCGCTTTCAGGCGGGGGGCACGAAGGGCCTGGCGGTGTACTCGACGCGCCTAGAAGATCACTGCGGCGCCGGCATCACCACGACCATGCTCAGCGTCGAGGGGATAGCCGCGCAGCGCAGGGTGCGGGATCAGTTCATCGTGTCGAACGCCTTCATCAAACGTGATTTCGAGGACCCGCCGGGCTATTTCTTCGTCCAGGAGCTGGCGGCGGGCGACTACAGGGTGAGCCAATTGGAGGTCTACAGTTCCAGAGGGGGCGGTACGGCGCAACTGGATCGCCATTTCACGCTCGCGCCCGGCGCGGTGCACTATCTCGGCGAGTTCTATGTCACCCGCCCCGACTGCAGTCGTTATCGCTTCGAGGTCAACGACGAGTGGGCGCGCGATCAGGCCCTGCTCTTCGAGCGGGTAGGGAGTCTGCGCGGTGCCGCGGTGGTCAGTCACGTCGAACGCTTGCGCGAGGTGGGCGTACCGCACGCGCAGTGAGGCGCGGGCGGTCGGTTAGGCGCGCGCCAGCACCCATGCCTCGACGCGCTCTACGCCCGCGCGGAGCAGGGCCTCGGCCATCGCCTCCAAGGTGTGGCCGGTGGTCATGACGTCGTCCACCACCGCCACATGCCTGGCGGGCAGCGGGCGCGCGAGCTCGAATGCGCCGCGCACGTTGGCGCGGCGCGCCTTGGCCGACAGCCCGGTCTGTTGCGCGGTGGGGCGGATGCGTCGGCACGCGTCGGCCACCAGCGGCAGTGCGAGATGTCGCGCGGCCGGCCGGGCCAATTCCAAGGCCTGGTTGTAACCGCGGCCGCGCAGGCGGGCGGGATGCAGCGGCACGGGAACAATCAGCTCCGGCCAGGGCTCGCTGCGGCGGGTGTCGAGGTGCTCGGCCAACAGCCGCCCGAGACCGCGCGCATGCTGAATCTGCGCGCGAAACTTGAGTCCTTGGATCAGGTGGTCCAACGGCGCTGCGTAGCGGAACGGGGCGTGCACGGCGCTGACCAGCGGCGCGCGGCGCTGGCAGGCGCCGCACAGGCTCGTAGGGTTGGCCAGCGGCCGCGCGCAGCGGGCGCAGGCCGGACCGAGGCGGGGCAGGTCGCCGAGACAGCCGGGGCAAAGGCCCGCGCGGGCGGGCGCGAGACACAGGGCGCAGCGGCCCGCCAGCAGCCAGTGGCCGATCGATGACCACATGTAAACCCCTCCCTCGTCGCTCGGTTGACAGCCGATCCGCGCGCCGTATCATCGTCCACCTCTGAGCGCCCGGCTCGCGGTCGGGCTCACCACCCCCAAAGGGGAGACGAGCATGACCGATTCTTCTTCGCATGTGGTAACGGCGCGCAGCGCGCGCAGTGCGGCCGCGCTGTTCAACTATGGGAACATCGTGGCGGCGCTGGTGCCCTTCCCGCTGGGCATCTTCTGGTTGGGCGGCTCCATGCTGGTGTACGCCATGAATCGCCACAACCCCAACCCCAAGGTCGGATACTACACCCAGATCGCTGCCTATCGGCTGTACGGGGTGGCGGGGTTCATCGTGGTGGTCGCGGCCTTCTTCGGCACCGACCCGACCTATTGGTTGATCACCTGGGCGGTGGCCGCCGCCATACTCATACCCTGGTCGGTCTACGACCTTTACCGCATTCGGCAGGACCACTGGACCGACGTCGCGATGCACCTGGATGGAGACGAACAATGAGCGCTGTGCGCAACGATTGGACACGCGATGAGGTGCTCGCCCTGTTCGAGCTCCCGTTCGCGGACTTGATGTACCGCGCGCAGCAGGCGCATCGCGCCCACTTCGACCCCAACCGCGTCCAGATCAGCACGCTGCTGAGCATCAAGACCGGAAAATGCCCGGAGGACTGCGCCTACTGTCCGCAGAGCGTGCGCTTCGACACGCCGGTGGAGCCCGAGGCCCTGATGGACGCCGAGGCGGTGCTGGCGCAGGCACGCGCGGCCAAGGCGCAGGGCGCGACCCGTTTCTGCATGGGGGCCGCTTGGCGGCGGCCGAAGGGACGGGATCTCGAACGGGTGGCGGAGATGGTGCGCGGCGTCAAGGCGTTGGGCTTGGAGACCTGCGCCACCCTGGGCATGCTCGACGCCGGGCAGGCCGAGGAGTTGGCCGACGCGGGGCTCGACTACTACAACCACAACCTCGACACCTCGCCCGAGTTCTACGGCAGCATCATCAGCACCCGCACCTATCAGGACCGGCTGGAGACGCTGGAGCACGTGCGCGGCGCGGGCCTGAAAGTCTGTTGCGGCGGCATCGTCGGTATGGGTGAGGCGCGTGCAGACCGGGCGGGGCTGCTGGTGCAACTGGCGACCCTGGACCCGCATCCCGAGAGCGTGCCGATCAATATGCTGGTGCGGGTGGAGGGCACGCCGCTGGCCGACCAGGCCGCGCTGGACGGCCTGGAATTCGTGCGCACCGTGGCCGTGGCCCGTGTGCTGATGCCGGGCTCGCACGTGCGCCTGTCCGCCGGCCGCGAGGCGATGAGCGACGAACTGCAGGCGCTGTGTTACTTGGCGGGCGCCAACTCGATCTTCTACGGCGAGAAGCTGCTGACCACCGACAATCCGGCGGCCGCCGCCGACCGCGCCCTGTTTGCGCGCCTGGGTATCGAGCCCGAGGCGCCGCGCTCCGAGGCGCCCCTCAGCGCTGAGGCGTGAACGCGCGCCACGCCGCCTTGGCGCGCGCGTTGACCGAGCGCGCGCAGCAGGGCCTGTACCGGCGTCGTGAGGTATTGAGCGGTGCGCAGGGACCCGAGGTGGTGATCGGCGGCCGGCGCTACCTCAATTTCCGCAGCAACGACTATCTCGGCCTAGCGGCGCACCCCGCGCTGCGCCAGGCGCTGGCGGAGGCTGCCGAGCGCTACGGGACGGGCGCCGGTGCCTCGCACCTCCTGGGCGGTCACAGCGCCGTCCACGAGGAACTGGAAACGGCCTTGGCGGCCTTCGTGGGCCGCCCGCGTGCGCTGCTGTTCTCCACCGGCTACATGGCCAACCTGGGCACCGTCACGGCGCTGGTGGGCCGCGGCGAGACGGTACTGCAGGACCGGCTCAATCATGCCTCCCTGCTGGATGCCGCGGTGCTGGCACGCGCCCGCCTGGTGCGCTACCGCCATGCCGATGCCGCGGCACTCGGGGACGCCATCGCCCGCGCCGAGCGCCCCGCCTTGGTGGTCACCGACGGGGTATTCAGCATGGACGGCGACATCGCGCCGCTGCCGGCCCTGGCGCAAGCGGCGCAGGCCGCGGGGGCGTGGTTCATGGTGGACGACGCTCACGGCTTGGGGGTGTGCGGTTCGGGCGGGGAGGGCAGCGTGGCGCAGCACGGTTTGACCGGCGAGGCCGTGCCGCTGCTGATGGGCACGCTCGGCAAGGCGCTCGGGACCTTCGGCGCGTTCGTCGCCGCCGACGAGGTGCTGATCGAGACCCTGATTCAGCAGGCGCGCCCGTATGTGTACACCACCGCACTGCCCCCCGCGATCGCAGCCGCCGCCCTGGCCGCGGTTACGCTGGTGCGCGAAGAGCCCTGGCGCCGCCGCCGCCTCGCCGAGCGCGTCGCCCAGTTTCGCACCGAGGCCGCCGCGCACACGCTGCCGCTGCTCGCCTCCGACACCGCTATTCAACCCGTACCGGTCGGCGACGTGACGCGTGCGCTCGCCCTTGGCGAGCGTTTGCGCGCCCGGGGCGTCTTGGTCGGAGTGATCCGCCCGCCCACGGTACCGCCGGGCGGGGCACGCCTACGCGTGAGCCTGAGCGCCGCGCACGAACCGGAGCAGGTCTCGCGCCTGGTGCGCGCGCTGGCCGACGCCTGGGCGCAGGAGGGTGGTCGTGCCCCGTCCTGAGCCCCTGGTGCTGCTGCATGGCTGGGGCATGCACCCGGGCTTTCTCGCGCCGCTCGGCGCGACGCTGCCCGAGCGCGCGGTGGCCGCGCTCGCGCTGCCGGGGCATGGTCCGCGCGCTGCCGAGCCGGTCCAAGACGGGGCGGGCGCGGCGCTACTCTCCAACTGGGCACAGGATGCCGCGGCACAAGCGCCGCGCGGGGCCGATTGGTTGGGCTGGTCGCTGGGCGGGATGGTGGCGCTCGCGGTCGCGGCAGCCGCGCCGGATGCCGTGCGCCGCTTGGTGCTGGTGGCCTCCAATCCCCGCTTTGTGAGCGCCGACGATTGGCCGCACGCGGTGGCGCCGGCGGTCCTAGAGGCCTTTGCGGCCGAGCTGGCGCAGGACCATCGCGCCACGTTGCTGCGCTTCCTGGCGCTGCAGGCGCGCGGTGCGCGCGCCGACGTGCGCGACCTGCGGGTGGCCCTGGATGCGGCGCCCACACCGGCGCCGGGCGCCTTGCGCGCGGGCCTGTCGATTTTGCGCGGGGCCGATCTGCGCGGGCTGCTCCCCCGCGTGCGCCAGCCGGTGCTGTTGATCGGCGGCGAACGCGACACGCTGGCGCCGCCCGCCGCGCTGGAGGCCGTCGCCGCGGCGCTCCCCGATGCGCGGCTGCGGCTCCTGCGCGGCGCGGGCCACGCCCCCTTTGTGAGCAATCCTGAACAGGTGAGCGCGTGGATACGGGAGTTTCTCGATGAGTGAGCGCGACGACGTATACCGGGTGGACAAGGCGCGCGTGCGTCGGTCCTTCGACCGGGCGGCGCCGGCCTACGAGGGGGTTGCCGTGTTGCAACGTGAGGTGCGTGGCCGGCTGCTGGAACGCCTCGACCTCGTGCGTCTGCGGCCGGCGGCCGTGCTGGACCTGGGGGCGGGCACGGGGCCGGCGGCCCGCGCCCTGGCCGGTCGCTACGGCGACGCCCACGTGTACGCGCTCGACCTCGCACCCGGGATGCTGCGCGAGGCGCGCGGCGCGCGTCCGCTCTGGCAACGCTGGTTCGGCCGCCAGCATTTCGTATGTGGCGATGCCGAGGCGCTGCCGCTCGCCGCGGGGAGTGTGGATCTGGTGTTCTCCAACCTGGCGCTGCAATGGTGCAACGACCTCGACCGCACGTTCGCCGAAATCCGCCGCGTGCTGCGCCCCGACGGCCTGCTGCTGTTCAGCACCTTCGGGCCGGATACCCTCAAGGAGCTGCGCGAGGCGTGGCGCGCGGCCGACGCGCACACGCACGTGAACGCCTTCATCGACATGCACGACATCGGGGACGCGCTGTTGCGCGCCGGTTTCGCGGATCCGGTGATGGACATGGAGTCCCTGTGCGTCACCTATCCCGAGGCGCTCGACCTGATGCGCGACCTCAAGACCCTTGGGGGACGCAACGCCACCCTGGGGCGGCCGCACGGGCTGACCGGCCGCGGGCACCTGCGCCGCGTGGTCGAGGCCTACGAGCCGCACCGCAGCGCCGGGCGCCTGCCTGCCACCTACGAGGTCGTGTACGGCCACGCCTGGGTGCCCCGTGCCGCGCCAGCCGACGCGGCCGGTGTGGCGCGTGTGTCGCTCGATGACCTGCGCCCGCGCCGCCGATGAAAGGCTGGTTCGTGGCCGGTACCGACACCGGCATCGGCAAGACGCGGGTGGCTTGCGCCCTGGTGCATCGGCTGCGCGCGCAGGGGTACCGCACCGTGGCGATGAAGCCCGTGGCCAGCGGGTGCCTGCGTAGCGCGCACGGCTTGCGCAACGAGGACGCCCTCGCTTTGATCGAGGCGAGCGCGACCGCGGCGCCCTACGGCGACGTCAACCCCTATGCCTTCGAGCCCGCCATTGCCCCGCACATCGCCGCCGCCGAGGCGCACGTGACCGTCGAGCTCGAGGTGGTGCGGGCGGCGTACTCGCGGCTCACGCGCGACGCCGACGCCGTGGTGGTGGAAGGATTGGGCGGGTGGCGCGTGCCCCTGGCGCCTGAACTGGAAGCGGGCGATCTCGCGGCCGCGTTCGGTCTGCCGGTGGTGCTGGTGGTGGGCATGCGCCTCGGTTGCCTCAACCATGCGCTCCTTACCGCCTCGGCCATCGCAAGCGGTGGCTGTCGCCTGGCCGGCTGGGTCGCCAACTGTATCGAGCCCGCCATGCCACGGTTGCACGAGAACATCGCCACGCTGTGTGAGCGCCTGCCGGCGCCGCTGCTCGGCACGCTTCCCTTCGAACCCGCCCCCGCCGCGCTTGCGGCATCCGCCGCGAGGCTTCGCCTCCCCGATTGAACGGCCGTTAGACGACGCCTGGACCCCAAGCTACTTTTATCAGCAAAGGGCGTACGCAGGCGCGTAATGCTGCTTCATAAGCCGAATGTGCGGGAGCCCCATGTTTTTTTGATGGGATACCTATTGACATTTTGCTGCACCAAAGGCGTAAAGTAGCCCTCAGTGCCAAAAGTGATACCTATTGCATTGCAACGCTTTGATATAAAGCCACTTAATCGCAGCAAATTAGAATAAACTGATTCTGCGATGGAGGTCGGGAATGGCGGCACGGATCAGCAGGCCATGCGGTAAGCCATCTCTCCCGCTACGGGGAACGAGTCATGGTCGATGCCTATTGTGATGCGGACCATGACGACTGCCGCTTCGTGCTGCGGCCCGATCGTTCGTTGCCCTGGCGCACGCTGATGCTCGTGTACGCCGGCATCGCTACCGTTTGCCTCGGCGTCGGTGTGTTCTGGGCCTTGCAGGGGGCGTGGCTGGTGCTGCCGTTCGCGGGGATCGAAGTGCTGGCCCTCGGCGCCGCCTTCTACCTGTCCGCCCTGCGCGGGCGTGACTGCGAGATTGTTTCCGTCGCCGAGGAGACGGTCGCGGTGCAAAAAGGCCGCGCCCGCCCTACCGAATCCTATTCCTTCCCGCGCCGTTGGGCGCAGGTCATCCTCAAACATCCGTCCGCGCGCATCCATCCGCTTCGGCTCGCCATCCGCTCGCATGGGCGCGAGGTCGAGTTGGGCGCCTTCTTGCGCGACGACGAACGGGAAAAGTTGGCACAGGCGTTGGCACGCGCGATAGGGGTTCCGCTGGGACGCAGCGCAGCGGCAGTGAGGCCCCCGGCGTGACGCCACGCGTAACAACCAAGAACGACAAATCGAGAAGGAGCCATTGGCATGACCGCAAGCACTTATAACAAGCCATGGTCGGGCCTGCTGTTGCTGCTGCTACTGCTGCCCGGCGCGGCGTCGGCCTACGAGGACCTGCCGGCTTGGGCCTTCAACATGCAAGCGGCCGCCAGTCCCATGGCCGAGGAGATCTTCGCGCTGCACATGCTGATCTACTGGATCTGCGTGGCCATCGCGGTGCTGGTCTTCGGCTTCATGTTTTTCTCCATCTTTCGCTATCGCAAGTCCAAGGGGGCAGTGGCGGCCCAGTTCCACGAAAGCACCACGGTGGAGATCGCCTGGACCATCGTCCCCTTCCTCATCTTGGTCGGCATGGCGGTGCCCGCCACGCGCACCCTTATCGCGATGGAGGACACCAGCGGCTCGGAACTGTCGGTGGTGGTCACCGGCTACCAGTGGTACTGGAAGTACGACTATCTCGGGGAGGACGTCAGTTTCTTCAGCCGATTGACCACCTCCGAGGAGGAACGGCTCGGACAGGTCGAGAGGAGCCCAAACTACCTCTTGGAAGTGGATAACCCGGTGGTTATTCCCACCAACACCAAGGTCCGCTTCCTGCTCACCTCCAACGACGTGATTCACGCCTGGTGGGTGCCGCGGTTCGGCGTGAAGAAAGACGCCATCCCGGGCTTCGTCAACGAAGTCTGGGCCGATGTGAGCGAACCAGGCGTGTACCGCGGCCTGTGTGCCGAGCTGTGCGGGCGCGGCCATGCGTTCATGCCGATCGAGGTGCACGTCGTGCCGCAGGAAGAGTACGTCGCCTGGCTGGACGAGCAGCGCCAGCTGGCCGCCGCGGAGGCCGAAGCGGCGGAGCAGGAATGGAGCCAGGAAGACCTCATGACCCGCGGGCAGCAGGTGTACAACACCAACTGCGCGATGTGCCACCAAGCGAATGGACAGGGCGTGCCGGGCGTATTCCCGGCGCTGGCAGGGAGTGACAAGGTGACGGGCGACGTCGAGCAGGCGGTCGACATCGTCATGAACGGCGTGCCGGGAACGGCGATGCCCGCCTTCGGTCCGCAGCTGAACGACGTGGACCTGGCCGCCGTCGTCACCTACATCCGCAACGCTTGGGATAACAACGCCGGTGACGCTGTGCAGCCGGCCGACATTCAGGCCGCGCGCTAGCGCCGGACGGGAGGAGAAGAGCAATGAGCAACGCTACGGTTGCACACGAGTCCCATCACGACGAGCCGCCGCGCGGGCTGACCCGCTGGCTGTTCAGTACCAACCACAAGGACATCGGTACCCTGTACCTGTTCTTCGCGCTCATCATGTTGTTCGTGGGCGGCGCCATGGCGCTGGTGATCCGTGCCGAGCTGTTCCAGCCCGGCCTCAGCATCGTCGACCCGCACTTCTTCAACCAGATGACCACCATGCACGGCCTGGTGATGATCTTCCTGGTCATCATGCCGGCCTTCGTGGGCTTGGCGAACTGGCTGGTACCCATGATGGTGGGGGCGCCGGACATGGCCTTCCCGCGCATGAACAACTGGAGCTTCTGGATCCTGCCGTTCGCCTCCGCGCTGCTCCTCGGTACGCTGTTCATGCAGGGCGGTGCGCCGGCGTTCGGTTGGACGGCCTACCCGCCGTTGTCGGCGGTGGCGCCGCAGAGCACCGACTTCTTTATCCTGTCCGTGCACATGATGGGTATCTCGTCGATCATGGGCGCGATCAACATCATCGCCACCATCCTCAATATGCGCGCGCCGGGCATGACGTTGATGAAGATGCCCCTGTTCGTGTGGACGTGGCTGATCACGGCGTTCCTGCTGATCGCCGCCATGCCGGTGCTGGCGGGCGCGGTGACCATGCTGCTCACCGACCGTCACTTCGGCACCAGTTTCTTTGACGCCGCGGGCGGTGGCGACCCGGTGCTCTATCAGCACATCTTCTGGTTCTTCGGACACCCGGAGGTGTACATCCTGATTCTGCCGGCGTTCGGCATCGTCTCGCACATTATCCCCACCTTCTCGCGCAAGCCGCTGTTCGGCTATAGCTCGATGGTGTACGCCGTGGTGAGCATCGCGGCGCTGTCGTTCATCGTGTGGGCGCACCACATGTTCACGGTGGGCATGCCGCTCGGGGCGTTGCTGTTCTTCATGTACACCACCATGCTGATCGCGGTGCCGACCGGCGTGAAGGTGTTCAACTGGGTGACGACCATGTACCGCGGCTCGCTCACCTTCGAGACGCCGATGCTGTTCGCCATCGCGTTCGTGTTCCTGTTCACCATCGGCGGTCTGTCCGGCCTGATGCTCGCCATCGTGCCGGCCGACATCCAGTACCACGACACCTACTTCGTGGTGGCCCACTTCCACTACGTGCTGGTGCCGGGCGCGCTGTTCGCCATCATGGGCGCGGTGTACTACTGGCTGCCGAAATGGACCGGCCACATGTACAACGAGACCCTCGGCAAGTGGCACTTCTGGCTGTCGGCGATCTCGGTGAACATCACCTTCTTCCCGATGCACTTCGTCGGGCTGGCGGGTATGCCGCGCCGCTACGCCGATTACCCGCTGATGTTCGCCGACTGGAACATGATCTCGTCGGTGGGCGCCTTTATCTTCGGGTTCTCTCAGCTGCTGTTCGCCTACATCGTCATCAAGACCATCCGCAGCGGCGCACCCGCTACCGATCGCGTCTGGGAAGGTGCGCATGGGCTGGAGTGGACGCTGACCTCGCCGCCGCCTTACCACAGCTTCACCGAGGCGCCGCAGGTCAAGTAGTCATAACTCGGGCGGCCTCTCGAGGCCGCCCCCTTCAGGAGTGTCGATGACCGAAGAAGACGAGCAGCGGCGCCGCCGCGCGAACTGGCGGGTGTTGATCATCCTCGTCGCGGTGGTGGCGAGTCTCTATCTGCTGATGGTGTTGCGAGGGACATGATGAAAAGCGAGGTGCAGAAGGCAAATCGGCGCATGTTGGGTCCGCTGGTGTTGGTGGTGCTCGGCATGTTCGGGTTTGGCTTTGCGCTGGTCCCGCTTTATCAGGTCTTTTGCGATATCACCGGCTTCGACGGCCGTACCGGACGCATCGCGGCCGATGCGGAGTACACCGCGGTGGATACCGATCGCTGGGTCACGGTGGAGTTCGTCGGGCTGGTCAACGGCGAGCTGCCCTGGGATCTGCGGCCGGAAGTGACGCGCATGCAGGTGCGGCCGGGGGAACTGATCAGCACCAATTACGTCGTGACCAACCGGGCGCCCGAGCCGACGGTCGGCCAAGCGGTTCCCAACGTCGCCCCCAACGTATGGTCGCGTTTCTTCAACAAGACGGAATGTTTCTGCTTCACGCAGCAGACCCTGGAGGCGGGGGAGCAGCGCACCATGCCGGTGCGTTTCGTGGTCGATCCCCGCCTGCCGCAGGACGCGGTGCAGCTCACGCTCTCGTATACCTTCTTCGAGGCCGGGGCAAAGCCGCGTCAACGGGACGAGGATCGGATGGCGAAGGGGCGCCGACAGGCATCGACCGAGGTATTGAACTGAGGCGCCGGCGGCTCCTCGACACCAACAACCACAACATAAGGAGTTACTGATGGCACACGCGCATGGTGGAGGCTATTACGTGCCGCAGCCAAGCCATTGGCCGTTGGTAGGGTCGATTGCGCTGTTCTTCCTGGCCCTGGGCCTGGTGAATACCCTGCACGACGCCACGGCCGGTCCTTGGCTGATGCTGATCGGCGCCGCGATCCTGATCTACATGCTGTTCGGCTGGTTTGGCACGGTAATCCGCGAGAGCCTGAGTGGGTTTTACAACGATCAGGTCGACCGCTCGTTCCGTTGGGGAATGAGCTGGTTCATCTTCTCGGAGGTGATGTTCTTTGCGGCGTTCTTCGGGGCGCTGTTCTACGTGCGTATGTGGGTGCTGCCGTGGCTGGGGGGCGAGCCCAATAACGAGATGACGCATCTGTTGTTGTGGCCGCAGTTCGAGGCTGCCTGGCCGACGGCTGGCCCGGGTCTGGCGCAGGACTTCGAGATCATCGGTGCTTGGGGCATTCCCGCACTGAACACGCTAATCCTGTTGACCAGCGGCGTGACCATCACCATCGCCCACTGGGGCCTGAAAGAGAACAACCGCCGCAAGCTGATCACCTGGCTGGCCGCCACCATCGCCCTGGGTCTGGTGTTCCTGGGCTTCCAGGCTTACGAGTATGCGCACGCCTATCAGGACCTGAACCTGACCCTGCAGAGCGGCATCTACGGTTCAACCTTCTTTATGTTGACCGGCTTCCACGGGCTACACGTCACGCTTGGGGCGATCATGCTGATCGTGATCCTGGCGCGCAGCATTAAGGGCCACTTTACCCCCAAAAACCACTTCGGGTTCGAGGCGGTGGCATGGTACTGGCACTTCGTGGACGTGGTCTGGCTGTTCCTGTTTATTTTCGTGTACTGGCTGTAAAGTCGACAGGCGAGGGGCGCTGCCTGCGCGTCGGGCAGCGCCCCTCGTTTTCCATGCAGCAAGCGCTGCCATGCCAGCGCCCCTGGGTAGGGGCTAGACCATCGGGGTGTTGCCGCTGATCAGGCCGGTCGCGAAAGCGAGCATCAGCAGCGCAAATAGGGCGACGGACAGCGCGACGCGAACCGTCAGCGCGCGCACCGCGCGGGTGGAGTTACCCTGATCACGGACAACGTAGAACAGCCCTGAAGCCAGGCTGGCGAAAATCCCGAGTAGCAGGACGATGATGATGGCTTTGACGAACATGGCCGGTTACCGAGTCACAGGGATAGTTGAGTATAACCCAGTGCGCCCGCGAATGATTTGCCGATGCGGCTAGGCTCCTGGTGCTTCACGCCGAGCTGGTTCCCAACCCTGGTGACCCTGGTTTTGTTGCCGATTCTGGCGGGCCTCGGATTCTGGCAACTCGACCGGGGCGCGCAGAAGAGCGCCCAGGCCGATGCCCACGCCGCCCGTGCCGCCGCTCCGCCCGTCCCCTTGACCGCGCTGCCGCTGGATGTGGAGGCCGTGCGTTACCGCTCGGTTATGGCGCGCGGCCGCTACGACGGCGAACAGCAGATCGTGCACGCCTATCAACCAAACGCCGGCCGACTTGGTTTCAACGTCTACACCCCTCTGGAGTTGAGCGCCGGCGGGCCGCCGCACACCGTGCTGGTGCATCGCGGATGGGTGCCGCATGGCCCGGAGCGGCTCGACGTGCCACCGCTCCCGGTGCCCGATACGGAAGTGGCGGTGCGCGGCATGCTCGATCGATATCCGGCGGTGGGCCTGCGCCTCGGTCCGGCGGACGACGGCCATGCGGGCTGGCCACGCGTGGTGCAGTATATGGAGCAGGCACACCTGGAAGGGGCGCTGCATCGCGAGCTGCGTCCCTACGTCCTGCGCCTCGAGGAAGGGCAGCCCGGCGCGCTGACGCCGAACTGGACACTGTTTCATTTCGGTCCCGAACGCCATTACGGCTACGCGCTGCAGTGGTTCGGGCTGACGTTGGCATTACTGGTGATCTATATCGCGGTCAACACGCGCCGCTGTGCGCGAGCCGAACGCAAAGGGGGGTAGCGAATGATTCGTGAGCGGCGGGTAAAAGTGCTAACCCTGGGGGGGCTGTTCTTGTTGTTCGTCGGACCGTTACTGCTGGCGACGGTGCTTTATCTCAACCCCTCGTGGGTGCCCGAGGGGCGCACCAACCACGGCTATCTGCTCGAGCCGCAGGTGAGTTTGCAGATGCCGCCACTGCAGGCGCTGGACGGAGATGCCGTCACCGCCGACGTGCTGGAGGGTCGATGGACCTTCCTGTACCTGGACCATGCCGCCTGCGACGCCGCCTGCGAGCACAACCTCTACAAGATGCGTCAGGTGCGCCTTGCGCAAGGCAAGGACATGAATCGGGTGCAGCGTCTGTTCGTGCTCACTCAAGGGGAGAGCGACGCGCGCCTGCAGGATCTTCTGCGCGAGCATCCCGGACTGCTGGTCGCCCGGGCGCCGGGCGAGGGCGTGGCGGCCTTCCGGCGCCAGTTGCCTGCGGCGGACGGGCATATCTTTCTCGTGGACCCGCGCGGAAACGTGGTGCTAATGTATCCCTCAGATGCTGATCCACGCGACATCCTGGACGATCTAAAACACCTACTAAGAGTGTCCCGCATCGGATAAGGCATGCAGAACCCAACCTTCTTACGCCTGGCCCAGTTCGCGGTAGTGCTCACGCTGATCGTGGTGGTGCTTGGGGCGTATGTGCGTCTCTCCGACGCCGGCCTGGGCTGTCCCGACTGGCCCGGTTGCTATGGCTACATGATGGTCACCCAGGCCATCGCTAACGAACCCGTCGCCACCGAGGCCTTTCCCGAGCGACCGCTCGAGGCCGACAAGGCCTGGAAGGAGATGGTGCACCGCTACGCGGCCGGTCTGCTCGGTTTGACCGTGGCGACCATGGCCTGGCTGGCGTGGCGTCGCCGGCGTGATCCCGGCCAACCGCTGGGCCTGCCCTTGTTCCTGGTCGGCCTGATCGTGTTTCAAGCCCTGCTGGGCATGTGGACGGTCACGTTGCTGCTCAAGCCCGCCATCGTGATGCTCCACCTGTTGGGGGGCTTCGCCACCCTCGCGTTGCTGTGGCTGCTGGTGCTTACCCAATGGCGCCTGCCGGCGGTGCCGGTCGCGGGTGCCCTGCGCGCCATGGCGGCCGGGGCGTTGCTGGTGCTGGTGGGCCAGATCGCCCTCGGCGGCTGGACCAGCGCCAATTATGCCGCCTTGGCCTGCCCGGATTTCCCCACCTGCCAGACCGAGTGGTGGCCCGAGATGGACTTTCGGGAGGCATTCGTCCCCTGGCGCGGCATCGGCGTGGATTATGAGGGCGGTATCCTGGAGAACGACGCCCGCGTCGCCATCCATATGACGCACCGACTCGGCGCCTTGCTCACTACCTTCGTGTTGGCTCTGCTCGCCTTCCTCGTGCTGCGCGCGGACAGCCGCGCGCTGCGCGTGGCCGGCTGGGCGATGTTGGGACTGTTGGCCCTCCAGGTCAGCCTGGGGCTCGCCAACGTGCTGCTGTCCCTCCCATTGAGTATCGCGGTCGCCCATAACGGCGTGGCCGCCTTGCTGCTATTGTCGCTGGTAACCCTTAATTTCCTCATGCGACGGAGACCCGCTTGATGAGCCAGCCCATCCTGCTCGATCGCCAGTCGCTGCAGTGGTGCCGCGACTATCTCGCCTTGTGCAAGCTCAAGGTGGTTAGCTTGATTGTGTTCACGGCGGTGGTGGGGATGTTCCTCGCTACCCCCGGGATGGTGCCGTGGGACGTGTTGGTGTTCGGGACCCTCGGGATCGGTATGGCGGCCGCCGCGGCGGCCGCCATCAACCACATCGTCGATCGGCGGGCCGACGCCCTGATGGCGCGCACCCGGAATCGGCCGCTCCCGACGGGGCTGCTGACGGCAGGGCAGGCGATGGCGTTCTCGCTGGTGCTGGCCGGCGCCTCCATGGTGGTGCTCATCTACCTGGTCAATCCCCTGACCGCGGCACTGACCTTTTTGTCCCTGATCGGTTACGCGGTGATCTATACGGTGTTCCTGAAGCGCGCCACACCGCAGAATATCGTGATCGGCGGGGCCGCCGGTGCGGCGCCGCCCGTGCTCGGCTGGGTCGCGGTGACCGGGCAGCTCGACCCGCCCGCGTTCGCGCTGTTTCTGCTGATTTTCACCTGGACGCCGCCGCACTTCTGGGCGCTGGCGATCCACCGCCGCCACGAATATGCCCGGGCCGATATCCCGATGCTGCCGGTCACCCACGGGGTCTCTTTCACCGCCCTGCAGGTGTTGCTCTATACGGTGCTGCTGGTGGCGGTCAGCTTGCTGCCGTTTGCGATCGGCATGAGTGGGCTGTTCTATCTGGGCGGAGCGCTGGCCCTGGGTGCCGGCTTCCTCTACTACGCCTGGCGTCTGAAGCGTACCGAGGACCCGCAGATCGCCATCCGCACCTTCGGCTACTCGATCTTCTACCTGATGTGGCTATTCGCCTTCCTCCTCATCGACCACCACATCCCCACCCTGCGCGCCCTGCTCTGGTGAACGGCTGGGTCAGCTGATTCAGCTCGTTAGGTCAGAAAGGGCCGGTCGACGCCCGGCGGCGCGCCTCCAACTCCCTTCGTTCTTGACCCACGTCAAGCCTGCGCACCCCCGCCCAGGTTAGTCTGATGCCCGCGTCAAGGCTTGCCTTCTACTGCAAGTTACGGAACAATTGCCGCCCTGGAATATCAGCATATTTTAATGTCGCCTAGCCGCCTCGAGCTCCCGTCCTGCGGACGTTCGATCCAGTGGCGACCTTCTTTGGCTGCGTAGGGCTGCCTGGGCTGAGGACCAAAATGGCTACAACCACCACCGCAACTGCCGCGCCGGCGCAATACAACTACGATATTGTCCGGAAGTTCACCATCATGACCCTCGTGTGGGGTGCCCTCGGCATGCTCACCGGGGTGTTCATCGCCGCCCAGCTCGCTTGGCCGGCGCTCAACTTCGGCATCCCCGAGCTCACCTTCGGCCGGGTTCGTCCCGTGCACACCACGCTGGTGATCTTCGGGTTCGGCGGTAGCGCCTTGTTCGCGACCTCCTACTACGTCGTGCAGCGCACCTGCCAGACTCGCCTGTACAGCGACTCGCTCGCCAACTTCACCTTCTGGGGCTGGCAGGCGGCGATGGTGCTGTCGGTCATCACCTACGTGAATGGCTACACCATGGGTCGCGAGTACGCCGAGCAGGTGTGGCCGATCGCCATCCTGATCGCCGTGGTGTGGGTGGCCTACTTCTGGGTCTACCTGCAGACCCTGCTGCGCCGCTCCCAGCCGCACATCTACGTGGCCAACTGGTTCTACATGGCGTTCATTCTCGCCACCGGTATCCTCCATATCTTCAACAACATGGCGGTGCCGGTCAGCGTGTTCAGCCTGCAGTCCTACAGCCTGCACTCCGGCGTGCAGGACGCCATGACGCAGTGGTGGTACGGTCATAACGCGGTGGGCTTCTTCCTGACCGCGGCCTTCCTCGGCATGATGTACTACTTCGTGCCCAAGCAGGCCGGCCGCCCGATCTACTCCTACCGGCTGTCCATCATCCACTTCTGGGCGCTGGTGTTCCTGTACATGTGGGTGGGCGCCCACCACCTGCACTGGACCGCGCTGCCGGACTGGACCTCGACCCTGGCGGCGACCTTCTCCATCCTGCTGCTGTTGCCCTCCTGGGGCGGCATGATCAACGGCATCATGACCCTGTCGGGCGCCTGGCATAAGCTGCGCACCGATCCCGTCATGCTGTTCCTGATCACGGCGCTGTCGTTCTACGGCATGTCGACCTTCGAGGGTCCGCTCATGTCGCTGAAGAGCGTGAACGCGCTGTCGCACTACACCGACTGGACGGTGGGCCACGTGCACTCGGGTGCGCTCGGCTGGGTGGCGATGATCACCTTCGGGTCGCTCTATCACCTGATCCCGCGTCTGTACGACACCAAGATCTACAGCCTGCGCCTGGTGTACGTGCACTTCTTCCTGGCCACCATCGGCATCCTGCTCTACATCAGCGCGATGTGGGTGGCGGGTATCGGTCAGGGCCTGATGCTGCGTGCCTTCGATGAGTACGGCAACCTCGCGTACAGCTTCATCGAGACGGTCGTGTTCCTGCACAAGCCCTATGTGGCGCGCTTCATCGGCGGTGCCTTCTTCCTGGCGGGCATGCTGCTGATGGTGTTCAACGCCTACATGACCATCCGCAACGCCAAGCGCGAGCAGGCGGCCCTGGAGGCCAAGCTCGCGACCAAGATGGCGCGCGCCTGATCCAGCGGAGAGAGTACTGATCCATGAAGCATGAACGTATAGAAACCAACGCCGGCCTGCTGATCGTCCTGACGCTGGTCGTGATCAGCATCGGCGGCCTGGTGGAGATCGTGCCGCTGTACTTCATCGATGACACCATCGAGCAGGTGGAGGGCGTGCGGCCCTACACCCCGCTGGAGCTGCGTGGTCGCGACATCTACGTGCGTGAAGGCTGCTACACCTGCCACTCGCAGATGGTGCGTCCGTTCCGTGATGAAATGCTGCGCTACGGTCACTACTCGCTGGCCGCCGAGTCCCAGTACGACCATCCGTTCCAATGGGGCTCCAAGCGGACCGGGCCCGACCTGGCGCGTGTCGGCGGCAAGTACTCCAACGAGTGGCACGTGCAGCATATGGTCGAGCCCCGGTCGGTGGTGCCCGAGTCCATCATGCCGGCCTACCCCTGGTTGCTTGAGAACCGCCTGGACATCGGCGACATCGAGAATCGCATGCGCGCGCTGCGCCGGGTGGGCGTGCCGTACTCCCTTTACGAAGACGAGTACAACGCCAACGTAGAGCGCTTCGGGCGGGAAGTGGCCGACATGCTCGACATCAATCGCGCGCAGGAGAACCTGATCCGCGAAGCGCAGGCGGGCAACTTCGACGGCAACCAGGGCCGCATCAGCGAGATGGACGCGCTGGTGGCGTACCTGCAAATGCTCGGCACGCTGGTCGACTTCACCAAGTATGACGAAGGCCACTTTGTCGAGTACCGCTAACCGGGTTGTACAGAGCGCGCACGGATCGCGCGCAGCGCAAGACTCGGACGGACCGCTCCAGCGGCGGTCCGCTCCAGCGCAAGGAGGAGCATGGCCATGTTCGATTGGCTGATGTGGTTTACGCGACTGGATAACAGCAAGATGTTCGCGTTGGTGCTGTTCTTCGTCACCTTCGTGGTTATCCTGCTGTACGTGTTCTCCGGTAAGAAACGCGGTCAGCGGCTCGAATCGTACAAGTACATTCCGTTTGAGGATGACGAGGACCGGGTGCCCGGTCGTCATCACAAGGGTCCGAAGCATGAGCGAAACGAATAAGCGCAACGAGCATGGCAAGCGCGCCGTGCAGACCACCGGTCACTCCTGGGACGGCGACCTCCAGGAGTACAACAACCCGATTCCGCGTTGGTGGCTGTGGGCGTTCTATGCCACCGTCGTGTTCGCGGTGGTGTACTGGTTCCTGTACCCGGCTTGGCCGGTGGGCGGGACCTACACCAAGGGCGTGATGAACACCATTACCTACACCGGGCCCGGTGGCGAGGAGCGGACCACGCACTGGAACACCCGCGCGCTGCTGATGCGCGACATGCAGGAGGGCACCCACGCCGTGCGTCAGCGTGAGTACCTCGAGCGGGTCGCGGCGATGTCCTACAACGAGATCGCTGACGATCCCGACATGATGGCCTTCAGCCGTTCGGTGGCGCGTGGCCTGTTCGCGGACAATTGCGCGGCCTGTCACCAGGTCGGGGGCGGCGGCGTGCCCGGCGTGTACCCGAATCTGGCGGACGACGACTGGCTGTGGGGCGGGACGTTCGAACGCATCGAGGAGACCATTCGCGAGGGCCGTCGCGGTTTCATGCCGGCCTTCCCGCAGTTCAACGCCCGTCAGCTCGATGATCTGGCGAGTTACGTACTGAGTCTCTCGGGCCACAGCGTAGACGCCGATGCGGCGGCGCGCGGAGACGACATCTTCAATGGTCCGACCGGCGGCTGCATGTATTGCCATGGCGAAGGTGGCACGGGCGGTCCGGCGCAGGGCGCGCCCAACCTGACCAACGGCCTCTGGCAGATCGTCGACGTGCCCAGCGCCCCCACCCTGGAGGGGAAGAAGGCATTGGTCAAGCGGGTGGTGAGCGAAGGGGCGCAGCGCCATATGCCCACCTTCCAAGATCGTCTGTCTGATGCCGAGATTCGCGCCCTCGCGGTGTACGTGCACTCGCTGGGTGGCGGCCAGTAGGCCGCCGCTAGCCCCTCCGGCGACTGAACCGCCGCGCCGCTCGTTCTCGGGCGGCGCGGATCCCGTTGCCCCGCGCCCGCGGTGCAGCGGCCTCGCGAATCATTCGGGCAGCAGATTGTCTTAGGTGTAGCTCCCGGCCCGCATGGATGCGACCGGGCGGTGACGACCACTTCGTGAGGTGACGATGCCCCAATCCGGGAGTGCAATGACGGGAAGTACGGTTGCACGCGTTGCAATCTATCCGCGCTCGGTCAAGGGTCGTTTCCGTAACCTGAAGTGGGGTATTCTCGGCCTCGCCTACGGCGTCTACTTCCTGCTGCCCTGGCTGCGCTGGGACCGGGGGCAAGGACCCTCGCAAGCGGTGCTGTTCGATATTCCGGGGCGGCGCTTTTACCTGTTCGATCTGGTCGTTTACGCGCAGGACATCTTCTGGCTGGCGGGCCTGCTGATCATCGCGGCGCTGCTGCTGTTCTTCGTCACCGGCATCCTCGGCCGCGTGTTCTGTGGCTACTTCTGCTTCCAGACCCTGTGGACCGACGTTTTCTTGTTCGTCGAGCGCTTCGTGCAGGGCGAACGGCCGGCGCGCATCCGCCTCGCCAAGGCCCCGTGGTCGGTCGGCAAGGCCGCCAAGCTCAGCCTCACCCACTTGTTATGGCTGCTGATCGCCATGGCGACCGCGGCCACCTTCGTCCTCTATTGGGGCGATGCTCCCAGCCTGCTGGTAGCGATGGTGACGGGGGAAGCCCCGTCCGCCGCCTATGTAACGGTCTTCTTCCTGACCGCCACGACCTATGTGATGGCCGGTTGGGCGCGCGAGCAGGTATGCACCTATATGTGCCCCTACGCCCGCTTCCAGAGCGTGATGTTCGACAGCGACACGCGCATCGTCGGCTACGATACCGGCCGTGGTGAAGGGAAGGCCGGCCGTGCCAAGCTCGCGCCGGGGCTCAAGACGCGCGAGGAACGGCACGCGAAGGGCGTCGGTGACTGCGTGGACTGTGGTTACTGCGTGCAGGTTTGCCCGACCGGTATCGACATCCGCAACGGCCTCCAGATCGAGTGCATCTCCTGCGCGCTGTGCATCGATGCGTGCAACAACATCATGGACCACGCCGGCTTCCCGCGCGGGCTGATCGGCTACACCTCCGAGAAAGAGCAGAGCGGGGCGCCGGTCCGTGTGCTCAAGCCCAAGACTTACGGTTATGGGTTGGCGCTGTTGGTCGCGGTGGGTGCACTGACCTGGAGCGTCGCGGCGCGCGAGCCGTTCGAGTTGTCCGTCACGCAGATCCGCCAGCCGCTCGCGGTAACCCTGAGCGATGGACGTGTGCAGAACAACTACGAGCTCAAACTCACGAACAAGACCAATGAAACGGCCCGGTACGCGATCGGCATCACGGGGCTACAGGGGGCGGAGCTCGAGATCGGTCGTTTCGAGACGGTCAGCCTGGAGCCGGGCCGCAGCGTGACGCTGGTGGCGCACGTGCGCGTCGATCCCGACGAGGCGCGTCAGGCACAGCAGGACTTCAAATTCGTGGTCGAGCCGGTGGATGGCGGTGACGGTCGCGGGGAACCCAGAACCTGGCGTTCGGTCTTCTACATACCGAGCCTGGAACGCGCGGAGGTCAGCCTTGTTCACTAACGTTGCATTGAGTCTGCTGGGCGGAATCGCCGCGCTGGTGGTGTTGTTCATGGTGCTCACGCGCCTGCTGCGCCAGGATGGCGACCGGGCGGCAGTGCTCTCCGGCGTCATTGTGCTCGGCGTCTACATTCCGGTCGCCCTGGTGTACTGGCCGGGTGCGGACGTGTTGGCGATCCACCTCGCCGTGTTCGGCATCGCGGCCTATATCCTGCACGTGATCGCTGACGAACAGACGGAAATGGGGGCGGACGGTGAGTTGCACGTCAAGCGCTTTCGCTTCCACTGGGGCCCGGCCGTCATCATGGGATTCTTCGTCGTGCTGTGGACCATCCTCGCCGGGCTCGTGATGATCGCGCAGAACGGTCTCAGTCCCGAGTTGGCCGCGCGCGTTTTGCCGGAACCGACCGGCGGCAGCCAAATCCAGTCCATGTTCCCGGGCACCGTGGCGCGCGATTTTCACAAGAAGGAAGAGCTCTACAACCGTTACCTCGAGCAGGTCGAGCGCCAGCGGGCGCGCGGTTGGCAGGTCAGCTACGGTTGGGTCGAACCGAGCCATCCGATGGCCGGCGAGGAAGCGGTGTTCCAGTTGCGCGTGCGCGACCGTGACGGGCACCCCGTATCCGGTGCCGATGTGCTCGGCCACTTCATGCGGCCGGCCGACTTTCAGCGCGACAAGCACGTCGTCCTGGAGGAAGTGGATCGCGGCCTGTACCGCGTCGCCGTCACGCTGCCGGAGGCGGGCGCCTGGCACGTGCTGATCGAGATCCGCCGCGGCGAGGACTTGCACGAGATCCAGGCTGCCACCACCCTGGCTGCGAAGCGCGCGGCGTTGTCCGGAGGACGCTAAGCGTGAGCGGCGCGCCGGCGGCGGACGCGTCGTGTTTTCACTGCGGGCTGCCGGTGCCGCCTGGTAGCGACTTCCGGGCGCAGATCGACGGGGAGCCGCGCGCCATGTGTTGTGCGGGCTGCCAAGCGGTGGCCGAGGCCATCGTCGAGGCCGGGCTCGACGACTTCTACCGTCACCGCAGCGGCGCCGCGCCCGGTGCCCGCGAACGGGTGCCCGAGGCGCTGCGCCGGGTGCAGCTTTACGACCAGCCGGCCGTGCAGGCCAGCTTCGTGCGCGAGGCCGGTGAGTACGCGCGGGAGGCCGACCTGATCCTGGAAGGCATCACCTGTGCGGCGTGCGTGTGGCTCAACGAGCGTCACGTCAGCCAGATCCCGGGGGTGCTGGAGTTCCGGGTCAACTACACCACCCACCGTGCGCACCTGCGCTGGGACGAGCGCCAGGTACGGCTCAGCGATGTTCTGCGCGCCATCGCCGCCATCGGCTATGTCGCCCACCCCTACGATCCGCAACGTCAGGCCTCCGTGCATCAGCGCGAGCGTCGTCTGGCGCTGCGTCGCCTCGCCGTGGCCGGTGTCGGCATGATGCAGGTGATGATGCTGGCGGTGGCCCTTTACGCCGGGCCGGCGCAGGGGATGGATGCCTCCATGGAGGCCTTCCTGCGTTGGATGAGCCTGCTCATCGCCACCCCGGTGGTGTTCTACGCCGGGCTGCCATTCTTCCAGAACGCCTGGCGCGACGTGCGCCGACGGCGCGCCGGTATGGACGTCCCCGTGGCGCTGGCCGTCGGGAGCACCTATGTGGCCAGCGCGTGGGCCACTTATAGCGGCGGCGGCGAGATCTATTTCGAGTCCGCCACCATGTTCGTGTTCTTCCTGTTGATGGGCCGCTTCCTGGAGATGAACGCCCGGCACCGGGCGGGCCAGTCCGCCGAGCACTTGGGCGGGCTGTTACCGGTCACAGCGACGCGTCTGCTGCCGGACGGCGAGCTCGAGATCGTCGCGCCCGCGCAGCTCCAGGTCGGCGATCGCGTGCAGGTGCTGCCGGGCGATACCGTCCCGGCCGACGCGCGGGTGGTGGAGGGCCGCAGCGCCCTCGACGAGTCGCTGTTGAGCGGTGAGAGCCTGCCGCGTACGCGCGGGGTCGGCGACGCCGTGGTCGGGGGCAGCATCAATACCACCAGCCCGTTGATCCTGGAAGTGGAGAAGGTCGGCCAGGACACCACCCTCTCGGCCATCCAACGCCTGCTCGACCGCGCCCAGACCGAGAAGCCGCGCCTGGGCCGCTTGGCCGAGCGGGGCACCGGTCGCTTCGTGGTTGCGGTCTTGGTGTTGACCGCCCTGGTGGGGCTGGCTTGGACCTATCACCAACCCGAGCACGCCTTCTGGGTGATGGTGGCGATGCTGGTGGTCAGTTGTCCCTGCGCGCTGGCGCTGGCGACCCCGGTAGCGGTGACGGCGGCCACGGGCGCCCTGACGCGCCGCGGCGTGCTGACCACCCGCGGCCACGCGCTGGAAACCCTGGCCGATGTGAGCGACGTGGTGCTCGACAAGACCGGGACGCTGACCGAGGGTCGCCTGCGGCTGCAGGACATCCAGCCGCTAAGCCTCGAGGTAGACCCCGAACAGGCATTGGCGCTGGCGGCGCGTCTGGAGGCGGCCTCGGAACACCCGCTCGCCCTGGCCCTGCGCGCCGCGGCCGATGAGCGCGGTTTGCGCGGCGCCGCTGCTCACACCGTGGAGGCCTTCGCCGGCGAGGGCGTCGAGGGACGGGTCGATGACCGCACACTGCGCATCGGCAGCCCGGCGTTCGTGCTCGGCGAGCAGGCGCTGCCGCCGCGTCTAGCGACGCTCCTGGACGAGCGCCCCGATGCGAGTGTGGTGTTATTGGGCGAACGACACCGGCCACTGGCCGCCTTTGTGCTCGCCGACACGCTGCGCGCCGGGGCGATGGAGGCGGTGGCGGGGCTGCTCGCCGACGGGCTGCAGGTGCATGTGCTGAGTGGCGACCGCCCCGCGACGGTGGCATGGCTCGCCGACCGTCTCGGCATTGCGCAAGCGCGCGGGGGGCTAAGCCCCACGGGCAAACTCGAGTATCTACGCGATCTGCAGGCGCAGGGCCGCGTGGTCGCCATGGTGGGCGACGGCGTCAACGACGCGCCGGTGCTGGCCCACGCACACGTCTCGCTCGCCATGGCGGGCGGCACGCGCATCGCACAGGCCAGCGCGGATATGATCCTGTTCTCCGAGCACCTGCCGCATCTGTTGGAGGCGCGCAACAAGGCACGCGAGGCGGTGCGCATCATCCGCCAGAACATCTACTGGGCGATTGGATATAATGTGGTCGCCCTGCCGGTCGCCGCGGCGGGCGTGTTGACGCCGTGGCTGGCGGCGCTGGGCATGTCGGCCAGCTCGTTGCTGGTCGTCCTGAATGCACTGCGGCTGCTGGACCGCCGCGGGCCCCGGCCACGCCCCGGCGCCTCCGCCGCCGGAGCTGCCGTGCGCGCGGGCGACGTGTGAGCGCCGCGCGCGGGCAAGGTAAGGGAGGATCGGGCCATCAACATCCTGTACGTACTGATTCCACTCGGGGTGGTGCTGATGGCGCTGGCCGTCTGGGGATTCATGTGGGCCGTGCGCAGCGGCCAGTTCGATGACATGGAAGGTCCTGCGCATCGCATCCTCATGGACGACGATGATCCGCGGATCCCGCGGCGGCGCCGCGAGCGGGAGAGGGACGATTCCGACGCCGATTAGGCGGGGGATGAGCTTTGTATGGCGCCGCCCGGCGGGGCGGCGCCAAGCTGTTCTTAAACTCAAGAGGCTAGAAGCATGAAAGACATGTTCACCTTCGAAAATCTGCCGATGGTGTTTATCGTGGCGCTGGTCGCCGTATCGTGGCTGAGTTTCTTCTCGGTGATTCTGTTCGGCTGATGGGACCGGGCCCCGTCTCCGGCGCTGCCGGGGGCGGGCCTACCAATGACTGAACTCCTCCAGTTCCCGCATCACGTCGGTGAGCTGCCCCTCCGCGTTGTCCATCAGGCACACCAGGTTGCCGACGCTGCATACGGTGGCGGTTTCGCCGCGCACGATCCAGCCCCGGGGCGGGGTCCAGCCGCGTAGCTGCGTGAACATCGACAGCTGATCGGCATTGGCCTGGACTAGGCGCTTGTATTCCAGCGCGAAACGCGCGAGTCGCACCATCGCGTCGTCGTCGAGCAATCCATACCCTTCGTCGAGGGTCCCGTCATCGCGGAAGTGACACACCGCGTCGACCCCGTCGAGCAGCAACAGGCGCTTCAGCACGGGTGGCCCTCGGCCTCGCCGAGTAGGGTGTAGGCGGCTTGATAGTCGGCGCGCTCGTTATCCATCACGAGTCCGGTGTGGCCGCAGGTTATGGCCGACCAGTCGAAGCCGATGAGGGTGAAGCCGTGGATGGGGTAGAACCCTTCGCTGCCGGTCAGGGTTTGCCAGCCGCGGGCCTGCATCGTTGCGATGGCCGTATTGGCGACGCAGACGTGGCACAGGAGATCAAGTACCGACGGGGTGAGTGTCGCGCCGTCCGCGACACGGTGCTCCTGCAATTCCCCGAGATCCGAGAAGGTAAAGGCGGCCAGCGCCCCCGGCAGCTTCATGAGTTGGTCCAGCTCCGCCATGCTTCCTCCTTCACAGCGCGTTGCCGCCCCCCATCCTCGTCTCCGCTACACCATGTCGAGCGGGACGTCGGCCAGGACGCGACGCATATAGGCAACGATGTCGTTGATGTCTGCGGTGTCGTTGTCGACGAAGCAGAACACGTTTGCGACCACGCATACGCTGAAGCGGGGACCGCGCACGATCCACCCGCGCGCGGGCACGGCCCCGCAGCGGTCGCATAGATCGGACAGGATATCGGTCTGCATGTGGACGCCGAGCGTGGTGGCCCGGCACATGATGGAGGCCATGCGTGCCTGTTCGCGGTCCAGGCGGCCTTCGTAGGAAAAGCGGTCCCCGCGCCAGCTGTACTCGCCGGCGGCGAACACACCAGGACGGGAGTTAAGTGTGCCGAGGATGCTCACATCGCCCCCCTGGTCTTGTTATTGGTTGTGGTGCGGAACGTGGCCAGCCCCCCTTTTGGTTTGACATTTACCACAGGAAGGACGGGATGGCTACCGCTTTTTGCGGGGAATGTGACAAAAAAATCGCGCCGGGCCGGCGTGGCCCGGCACTGTTCAGGCGGCCAGGTGGGCCTTGAGTTGCTTGAGCGCGCTCTGCTCCAGCTGGCGGATGCGTTCGGCCGAGACACCGTAGGTGTCGGCCAGTTCTTGCAGCGTCGCCTTGCCGTCACTCAGCCAGCGGCGGCGCATGATGTCGCGGCTGCGCGCGTCAAGCCGCTGCAAGGCCGCAGCGAGGCGCTCGTGGCTGTCGGCCTCCCAGTCGGCCTCCTCGAGCTGCAGAGCCGGGTCGGCGCGGCGATCCTCGAGATATGCCGCCGGCGCCGGGGGCGCGTCGTGCTCGTCCTCCGTGGGCGCATCGAAGGCCAGGTCCTGCCCGGCCAGACGCTGCTCCATCTCGAGCACCGCCTCGGGCGCCACGCCCAGCTCCCGCGCGACCGACTCGACTTCCTCGCGATTGAACCACGCCAGGCGCTTCTTGGACGAGCGCAGGTTGAAGAACAGCTTGCGCTGGGCCTTGGTGGTCGCAACCTTCACGATGCGCCAGTTGCGTATCACAAACTCGTGAATCTCGGCGCGTATCCAATGCACCGCGAAAGATACCAGCCGGACGTTGAGCGAGGGATCGAACCGCTTCACGGCCTTCATCAGGCCGATGTTCCCCTCCTGGATGAGGTCGGCCTGCGGCAGGCCGTAGCCCGCGTAACCGCGCGCGACCCGTACCACGAAGCGCAGGTGCGCCAACACCAGCTTACGCGCGGCATGGATGTCGCGCTCGCGCTGCCAGCGCTCGGCCAGTTCACGCTCCTCGTCGGCGCTGAGCATGGGGATCCGGTTGACCGCCTGGACATACGACTCCAGGCTGCCGATCGGACTCCCGACCGGTAGATTGGTGCGCAGTTCTAGGGCTGTGCTCATGCTGGGAATCTCCTGTTGCAGTAGCAACTTAGACCCCAGTTTAGCACTCTGGTTCAGGGAGTGCTAGAAGCTGAGGCGCCGCCGTCGGCGGCGGTGCCCTGTGGCCCGTCGACGTCATACAGGCTTACCCGATCGCGCCCCTGCGCCTTGGCGTGATACAAGGCCTTATCGGCGAGCGCGAGGAGCTCGCCGAAACTCCCGTCAGGATGGTCCAGCGTCCCCGCCAGCCCCACGCTGACGGTAATGCGTACCGCGTCCACCGACACACCGTGTGCTGCCGAGCGTAAGGCCTCGGCAGCGGCGAGCGCCTGATGCCGGTCCGCGTCGCGCAGCAAGGCGCAGAACTCCTCCCCGCCGAAGCGCGCGACAAGGCCGCGCGCCAGCGCGTGCGTCAGGGTCTGGCCGACCGCCGCCAGCACCCGGTCCCCGACCAGGTGTCCATGCTCATCGTTCACGCGCTTGAAGTGGTCGATGTCGATCAGCAGCACCCAGGCTGACCCTGGCCGCGCGGCGCGTAGGAAGTCCTCGCCGTGATCGAGCAGGTAACACTTGTTATAGGTCCGCGTCAGGCTGTCGGTGGTCGCCAGCAGGTGCATCGCCTCGGCTTGGCGCTTGAGCATGTCGTACTGGTGTTTGACCAACAGCAGCGAGCGCACGCGCGCCAGCAGGATCGCCTCGACGATGGGTTTGTTCACGAAGTCGTTGGCGCCCAGATGAAACAGTTCGACCTGCTTGCGCAGGTCCTCGTGACCGGTCAGCACCAGCACGGGCAATTCCTGCTGCGAGTAGTGGTGGCGGGCGCGCAGTGCGTGCAATAGTTCCTCGCCGCTGAGCCGGCCCTTGAGCGTGAGGTCGGTCACGACCAGGTCGAACCCGGGTCCCTCGTGTAGCTTGCCGGCCGTTTCCGTGAGGCGCGCGAGCGCCTCCTCGCCGCTGGCGGTGTGTTCCACCTCCAGTCCCTGCTGCTCGAGCAGCGGGCGGATGACGGCGGCGGTGGTGCGGCTGTCTTCGACGTAGAGCAGTCGCCCTTCCAGGCGTGCGTGGCGGCGGATGAAAATCCGGACGAATTCACCGAACGCCTTATAGCCGCGGGACTTGTCGAAATAGTCGGTGACGCCGGCCTTGAGTCCCTTGCGCAGCAGGTCAGGATCGTCCTGGCTGGAGACGAGCACCAGCGGCGTGTAACGGCGCCCCTGCAGGCGCCGTACTTGCGCCGCAAAGTCCAGGCCGTCCATATCGGGGAGCATGAGCGAGGTGCTGACCAGGTCGACATGGCCCTGGGCGAGCGCGGCGAGCGCCTCCGCGCCGGTGCCGCAATCCAGCACCTCGACGTCCTCCAGTTGTTCGCGGAGCACGCCGATCAGTAGCCGCCGCGACGCCGAGGAGCCGTCGACCAGCACGATGCGCGAGCGAGGTGGCACAACGCGATGCGAATCCATACACGTCTCCTGTCGCCCGGCCCGTCACGGCGTCAATTCGCCGCCTTCCCGAAGAATCCCTGATCAGCTCAGAGCCCCCGCGGCACAGGGATGTGTCGCCGCGGTCTGAGAACTCGGGGATGACCGAGCCTAGTCGGGCTCGATCGCGCGCAAGTGACGCCCCACGGCCAGCCACGAACCGAGCAGACCGAGTCCGGCGCCGACCGCCGCCAACCCAAGCCCCTGGGTGAGACCTAAGCCGCTGAGGGTAAAGGCGCTTTGATACAGGCCCGCCAGTTGTCCAACCGGCCCGCGCAGCGCGGCGAGCGCAAGTTCCAGAGCCAGCCAGGCCAGCAGACCCCCAGCAGCACCATACCACAGGCCCGTGTACAGGAAAGGACGCCGAATGAAGACGTCCGTGCCGCCGATCAGCTTGGTGATCTCGATCTCTTCGCGCCGGTTTTCGATCGCCAGGCGAATGGTGTTACCCACCACCAGCAGGACCGCAAGACCGAGCAGCGTGCCGAGCACCAGCACCGCGCGTCGGGCGATCTCCATCACCAGGTGCAGGCGCTGCACCCACTCCAGGTCCAGTTGTGCCGAGTCGACCTCGGGTAAGGTTTGGAGCTGGGCGGCCAGCGCGGAGGCGCGCTCCGGCGCGCCGTGGGCGTCCGCAGGCTGCACCACCACCAGCGCGGGCAGCGGGTTGGCGTCCAGTGTGCCGACGGCGTCGGCGAAGCCGGACAGGCGCTCGAACTCCGCCAGGGCCCCGCTGCGGGAGAGGAACTCGACGCGGGCGACACCGTCGCGGGTACGCAGCGCCTCGGCAAAGCGCGCGCCCTGGGCGTCGTCGACCTCGTCGCGCAGGAACAGCGATATCTGGGCCCCGCTGTCCCAACTGCCGCTGAGCTGCTGCACGTTCTGAGTGACGAGGTAGAGGCCCGCCGGCAGCGCGAGCGCGATGGCCACTACCGCCGCCGTCAGCAGCGAGGCGAGCGGCGCGCGCGCCAGCCGGCCGAGCGTACCGACGGCGGCGCGGCCGTGGTGGGCGGCCCAGCCCGCGATCGGCAGACGGGTCGTGCGCCCGCGCCTCATGCCGCAAGGCCGGTGTCGTGCGCGAGCCGTCCGTGCCGCAGGGTCAGAATCCGGTGTTGCAACCCCTGGATGAGGGCCAGATCATGCGTGGCGATCAGTACCGTCACGCCCACCTGATTGAACTGCTGGAAAAGGCCCATGATCTCGCGTGAGAGCTCCGGGTCCAGATTGCCGGTCGGTTCGTCGGCCAACAGCACGGCGGGGCGGTTGACCACCGCCCGCGCGATGCCCACGCGTTGCTGCTCGCCGCCCGAGAGGGTGATGGGGTATTGGCGCTCCTTGCCGAGCAGGCCGACCTTGTCCAGTGCCGCGCGCACCCGGCGCCCGATCTCCTGCGGGCTGTGCCCGGCGATCACCAGGGGCAGCGCCACGTTGTCGAACACCGTGCGGTCGTGAAGCATGCGGTGATTCTGAAAGATGATGCCGATATTGCGTCGGAAATAGGGAATGCGCCGGCGCGAGAGCTTGGCCAGGTTCTGGCCGGCCACCACCACTTGGCCGCGCGTGCTGCGCTCGAGCAGAGCGACGAGCTTGAGCAGGGTGCTCTTGCCCGCCCCCGAGTGGCCGGTGAGGAACACGATCTCGCCCGGATCGATGTGGAAACTGAGATCGCTGAGCGCCTCCCCGGCCTCGGGATAGCGCTTGCTGACGTGCGTGAACCGGATCATGCCGCTGCCGTCCCCCCCTCAGCCGCGCACGCTTCGACGTGGCGGCCCGGCGTCAGTTCGCGCCCTGTTGAGCGCCGTTCTCGGGCGGCATTAGCGCGTCCACGAACTCCTCGGCGTCGAAGGGGCGCAGGTCGTCGATGCCTTCGCCCACGCCGATGAAACGGATGGGCAGCGCGGTGCGCCGGGCGATGGCGAACAGGATGCCGCCCTTGGCCGTGCCGTCCAGTTTGGTGAGGGTGACGCCCGTGACGCCCACCGCCTGCTGGAACTGCATCGCCTGGTTGAGGGCATTTTGCCCGGTGGTGGCGTCCAGCACCAGCATCACCTCGTGCGGCGCATCCGGATCCAGCTTGCCCATGACGCGGCGAACCTTCTTGAGCTCCTCCATGAGGTTGGCCTGGGTGTGCAGGCGCCCGGCGGTGTCCGCGATGAGGATATCGGCGCCACGCGCCTTGGCGGCCTGCATGCCGTCGTAGATGACCGAGGCGGCGTCGGAGCTGCGCTCCTGCGCGATCACCGGGATGTTGTTGCGCTCCCCCCAGACCTTGATCTGCTCGACCGCCGCGGCGCGAAAGGTGTCGCCCGCCGCCAGCATGACGTTGTGGCCGTCGGCTTGGAAGCGCTTGGCCAGTTTGCCGATGGTCGTGGTCTTGCCCGCCCCGTTGATGCCGACCATCAGGATCACATATGGACGGGGCCCGGCTGGAATCGTCAGCGGGTGGTTGCTGGGCGCCAGTAGCGCCAGCATGTCCTCGCGCAGGGCATCGCGCAAGGCGGCAACGTCCCCCAGTTGCTTGCGCGAGACGCGCGCGGTGAGGTCGTCGATGATAGTCTGAGTAGCCTCGATGCCGACATCGGCCATCAGCAGGCGCGTCTCGATCTCGTCCAGGATCTCCTGGTCGATCTCCTTCTTGCCCAGCATCAGGGTGGCCAGGCCTTCGGTCAGCTCGTTGCGGGTGCGCGACAGGCGCTCCTTCAGGCGCTGGAAGAAGGCGGGCTTCTTCGCGGGCTCGGCGGCCGGTTCTTTGGGCGCCTGCTCTTCGGGCGGGGTTGGGACGTCCTTGGGGTTCTTCCAGAAACCAAACATGGTGGCATGTGTCCTAGCAGTGACTCGACGGTACAAGGCGCGCGCGCGCAGCCAAGAGCCCGAGTTTATACAATGGCGCGCGGCCTGCCGAGGCCGGCCGCCACGCGACGGCATGGCGGTGCGATGTCACGTCCAGGAAGCGCTGATTAATCCAGAGCTTCCCGCGGCATACGGATGTGCCACGTGATCGCGAAGCAAAACGACAACCGCGTTTCGTGGTTGAGAATCCAGGCTGGCATTATCCAGGCCTTACTTTACTAGAAGGGCGCCGTGGCGCCCTGTTCGGACAGCGAGGGAGCGAGGATGTTCATACGCATCGCCCTGGTGGCGCTGCTGGTCGCCGGTGCTTGGTCGGCCGCGCAGGCCGCGCCCAAGATGGAAGTGGACCTTAAGGTGCACGAGTACACCCTGGACAACGGGCTCAAGGTGCTGGTGCGGGTGGACCGGCGTGCGCCGGTGGTGGTCTCGCAGGTCTGGTATCGGGTCGGCTCCAGCCACGAGTTCGGTGGCGTGACGGGCATCTCGCACGTGCTCGAGCACATGATGTTCAAGGGCACGCCGCGCTATCCGGCGGGTGAGTTCTCGCGCCTCATCCAGAAGGCGGGCGGGCGCGACAACGCCTTCACCTCGCGCGATTACACGGCCTATCACCAGCAGCTCGAGCGCTCGCGCCTGCCGCTGGCGATCGAGCTGGAGGCCGATCGCATGCGTAACCTGACGCTGCCCGAGGACGAGTTCGAGAAGGAGATCGAGGTGGTGAAAGAGGAGCGCCGGCTGCGCACCGAGGACAATGCGCGCGCGCTGACCTTCGAGCACTTCCGCGCCACGGCGTTCACCAGCAGCCCCTATCGCCAGCCGGTGATCGGCTGGATGGACGACCTGGATAACATGACGGTGGCCGACCTGCATACCTGGTACCGCCGCTTCTACGTCCCCAACAATGCCATCCTGGTGGTGGCGGGCGATGTGGACCCGCAGGCGGTATTCAACCTCGCCGAGCTGCACTTCGGCCGCCATGCGCGCGGCGACCTGCCTGAGATCAAGCCGCGCACCGAGGCGCCGCCGCGCGGCCCGCGCCGCAGCGTGGTGCGGGCGCCGGCCGAACTGCCCTACGTGCTGATCGGCTATCACGTGCCAACCCTGATGACCGCCGAGGACGACTGGGAGCCTTACGCGCTGCAGGTCCTGGCGGGGGTGCTGTCGGGCAGCACCACGGCGCGCCTCAACCGCGAACTGGTGCGCGAGGCGCGCGTCGCCGCCGGCGCCAGTGCAGGCTACAACCTCTATGCGCGCCTGTCCGACCTGTTCGTGCTGAGCGGGACACCGGCGGAGGGACGCGAGGTGCAGGAGCTCGAGGAGGCGCTGCTCGCCCAGATCGAGCGCCTGCAACGCGAGCCGGTCGATCCCCAGGAACTCGAGCGCATCAAGGCGCAGGTGGTCGCCTCCGAGGTGTATCAGAACGATTCGGTGTTCGCGCAGGCGATGCGCATCGGCGCCCTGGAGACCGTCGGCCATCCGTGGCAGTTGGCCGAGGAGTTCGTCGAGCGAATCCAGGCCGTCACCCCCGAACAGATCATGGCGGTGGCGCGCAAATACTTGGTGGAGAACAGCCGCACCGTCACGAACCTGGATCCCTTGCCCCTGGCGCCGGGCGAACGGGCGGTCGCCCCGTCCGCAGAGACGCCCGACGCCCTCGAGCTGACGCACTGAGCGGAGGAATGACTATGCAAAGCTGGAAGACGTGGGGCCGGGCGTGGCTTGCGGCGGTGCTGACTGTGACGGGCGGCGCCGCCATGGCACAGGGGCCCGCCATCGAGCACTGGGAGACCGAGAACGGCGCGCGGGTACTGTTCGTGGCCGCGCCCGAGTTGCCCATGGTGGATGTGCGCGTAGTGTTCGATGCGGGGAGTGCGCGCGACGGCGATCGTCCGGGCTTGGCGCTGATGACCAACGCCATGCTGCGTGAAGGCGCGGGCGAGTGGGACGTGGACGAGATCGGCAACCGCTTCGAGAGCGTGGGCGCCCAAGTCGGCACCAGCGCGCTGCGCGACATGGCGGTCGCCAGCCTGCGCAGTCTCACCGAGCCCGCGCTGCTTGCACCGGCGCTGGAGACCTTTGCGGCCGTGCTGCGGGAGCCGACCTTTCCGGAGCCGGCGCTCGAGCGCGAGCGCAGCCGCACCGTGACCGCCCTGCGTGCGCGCGAACAGGACCCGGGGCCGATCGCGCAGCGCAACTTCTACGAGGCGCTGTACGGCAGCCATCCCTATGGCCATCAATCGCTGGGGACGCCCGCCAGCGTGCAGCAGCTCACGCGCGAGGTCCTGCAGGCGTTTCATGCCCGATACTACGTCGGCCGCAACGCCACGGTGGCCATTGTGGGCGCGCTCGACCGCGCCGAGGCCGAGGCGGTCGCCGAGCACGTGGTAGGAGGATTGCCGAGCGGCGAGCCTGCCCCGGCTTTGCCGGCGCCGCCGCGCGCGAGCGACGGCCAGGAACGGCGCGTGAACTTCCCGTCCAGCCAGACCCATATCCTGGTCGGCCACACCGCGATCGAGCGGGGCGACCCCGACTTCTTTCCGCTGATGGTCGGTAACCACATTCTGGGCGGCAGCGGCTTTGGATCCCGCGTGGTGCGCGAGATCCGCGAGGAGCGCGGCCTCGCCTACAGCGCCTACAGCGGGTTTCGCTCCATGCGCGTGGCCGGCCCGTTCGTGATGGGTCTGCAGACCCGCAACCGCGAGGCCGACCAGGCGCTCGGCGTATTGCGCGCCACGCTCGAGAAGTTCGTGGAGCAGGGCCCCACGGCGCAGGAGCTGCGCGCCGCCAAGCTCAGCATCACGGGGGGCTTTCCGCTGCGCCTGGACAGTAACAGCAAGATCGTCGAGCAGCTGGCGGCGATCGGGTTCTACGACATGCCGCTCGACTGGCTGGCACGTTACAACGAGCGGGTGGAGGCGGTGACTCTGGAGGACGTGCGCGACGCCTTCCGTCGGCGGGTGCTGCCCGAGGCGCTGACCGTGGTCCTGGTCGGCGGCGGCGCCGCCGATACGGCGGCCGATGCGCGCTAGAGGTCCCCGTTCGAGCCGCAGCGCCGCGCGTCCGGGCAGTTTGCGCATTATCGCGGGGCGCTGGCGGGGCCGGCGCCTGCCTATCGCCGAGGTGGAGGGCCTGCGTCCGACACCCGACCGGGTACGAGAGACGCTGTTCAACTGGCTGCAGCCGGTGGTCGCGGGGGCCCGCTGCCTGGACCTCTACGCGGGCAGCGGCGCGCTCGGCCTGGAAGCGCTGTCGCGTGGCGCCGGGTTGGTGGTGATGGTGGACAGCGAGCCGCGCGTGGTCGCGCAGCTGCGCGCGCATGTTGCGGCTCTGGGCGCGCTGGAGCAGGCCGAGGTGCACCTGGCCAGCGCGGAGAGCTACTTGGCGGGCGGCGCCGCGCAGCCGTTCGACCTCGTGTTTCTCGATCCCCCGTTTCGCCGCGACCTGCTGGTCCCGACCTGCGCGTGTCTGGAGCAGGGCGGCTGGCTCGCGCCCGGCGCGCGCATCTACCTCGAGGCCGAAGCCGACGCACCGGCGCCGGCGCTGCCTGCGGGCTGGGAGTTCCTGCGCGCAGGCAGCGCCGGCCAAGTGCGTTATTATCTGGCTGTTCGCCCCGGGGCAGAGCCCGACGGGCGCGGCAGCGAGGGGGCGGTATGACAATCAGGGCGGTGTACCCGGGCACCTTCGATCCCATCACCAATGGGCATGTGGACCTGATCCATCGGGCCGCGCGCCTGTTCGACACGGTGATCGTGGGGGTTGCGCAAAGCGCGGGCAAGCAGCCGTGGTTCGAGCTGGAGCAGCGGGTGGCGTTGGCGCGCGGCGCCGTCGACGATCTGCCGAACGTCGAGGTGCACGGTTTCGGCGGGCTGCTGGTGGACTTTCTGCGCGAGCAGCGCGCGCGTGTGGTGTTGCGCGGGCTGCGCGCGGTCTCCGACTTCGAGCGCGAGTTTCAGCTCGCCAGTATGAACCGACGCCTCGCGCCGACGGTCGAAACCCTGTTTCTCACTCCCGCCGAGGAGCACGCCTTCATCTCGTCCAGTTTGGTACGCGAGTTGGCCGGACTGGGCGGGGACGTGTCGCCGTTCGTCCCACCGCTGGTGCAGGCCGCCTTGAAGCAGCGCGGCCCTTAAGGGACCGCGCCGACGCCTGGCGGTCAGGCGCAACAGAATGCGCTAATATAGTCGCCGGCGCGGCGCCGTTGGCGCCGGCACTAGCCTACAGGAGGTGACTGTGTCACTGCTCATTACCGACGAGTGCATCAACTGCGACGTGTGCGAGCCGGAGTGCCCGAACACCGCGATCGCTCAGGGCGACGAGATCTACGAGATCAGTTCCGACCTGTGCACCGAATGCGTGGGCCATTACGACACCCCGCAGTGCATCGAGGTCTGCCCCGTGGACTGCATCATCGTCGACCCGGACAACACCGAGAGCCGTGAGCAGTTGCAGGCCAAGTACGAGGGCTTGATGGCCAAGGCCTGAGGAGGTGAGCATGCGCGTCCAGTCCGCCATCGAGCGCAAGGTCCGCGAGGCGCTGCACCCGCAGCACCTGGAAGTGATCAACGAGAGCGACAACCACAACGTGCCACCTGGCTCGGAGTCGCATTTCAAACTGGTGGTGGTGTCCGAGGCCTTCGCGGGCAAACCGCTGGTCGCCCGTCATCGCCAGATCAATGCCGTGCTCGCGCAGGAGTTGCGTGAGGACGTTCATGCCCTCGCGTTGCATACCCTGACGCCGGAGGAATGGGCCGCGCGGGGCGGTGCGCCCACCTCGCCGCCTTGCCTGGGCGGCGGTAAGCGCTGAGTCGCGACTGAGTCGCAGAGCGGGGCGGCAGCGCCGCCGCCGCGAGTATCGCCGCCGGTTCTCCTAGTCGAGCGGCTGCACGATGGTAAACGCCCCGCGCAGTTCGCCCGGGCCGTAGCCGCGCGCCTCGTCCTGCGGATAGAGGCGCTTGAGGGTGCCCGCCACCGATTCGTCGAGATTGGCGCCGTGGCAGCTCAGGCAGACCTCGCCGACGCCGATACCGCGCATATAGCGAAAGGCCTCCTGCCCCTCGTACTCCGCAACCTCGGCGTGCTCGAGTTCGCCGGGCGCCTCGCCGGCCGCCGCGCGGCGTTCGAAGTCCTCGAGAACGGCGCGCTCCCAGGCGTCGGGGGCGTTATCGGGGTTGCGCAGCTTGGTCGTGGTGCGGCCCACGATCCAGCCGTGTTCTTCGCTCAGATCGGCGGCAATGCGCGGTGCCACACGGTGACAGACCTCGATGGCCTGCACCGGACCGCCTTCCTGCATGGCCGCCCGCAGCTCGCCCTGTAGTTCCTTGCCGAAGGCCTGCACCGCCGCGCGGCTCTCTTCGATCCGCTGTTGCTGCTCGTCGGCGATCGCGCCACCGGCTACCGCCAGACCGACCAGCACTCCCAGGAGCTTGTTCATGTCCAATTTCCTCCCCTTCGTCGTCAATCTCAGGTTAGCAGCCGCGTATCGACCGGCCAGTTTAGCCGCCGGCGCCGCGCGCGTTGAAACGCGCAGCACAGCCCGTTTTCAGCATCCTGTTAACGGAACGACGCAGCCTGCGGGTGGCAAGCTGCTAGAATACGCCGCGACCCGCAAGGGAAGAAACCAACGAGAAGGAGCACACGATGACGTGGCGAGTAGTGGCGATGGCCGGGGCCCTGGCGGGCGCAAGCGTGCTGGCGGCGCCGGGTGCCATGGCGCGGTCCCTGGATGTCAACCTGAGCGATGAGAGCGCGCGCGTGTTGTACTCCACGCGTATGGCAACCGGCGAATACGGTCACAGTGACGTCGAGTTCGGCTTCATGTACAACGAGGACAGCAACGCGGCGGTGACGGCGGGGCTGCACATCTTCAATCACGGGCTGGCCGGGCCGAACTATCTCGGCCTCGGCGGGCGCATCTATGGCATTCAAACCGACGACGCGGACGGCCTGGCGCTGGCGCTCGGTGGACAGGGACGCTGGGCGCCGCCCGAACTCGGCGGCGTGGGTCTCGGCGGACACCTCTACTACGCCCCGCGTATCGTCTCGTTTCTGGATGCCGACCGCGTGCAGGAAGTCGGGGTGCGGCTGGACTACCAGCTCATTCCACATGCCTTCATCTATGTAGGACACCGCGACATCCGCATGAAACTGTCGAACGGTACCGAGCGCGTTGACCGCGGTGCGCACCTCGGCTTCAAACTATTGTTCTGACGACGGCGCCGGGCCGATGCCCGGACGGTCGTTGTAGCAAAAAAGACGCCGGCCTTGCGCCGGCGTCTTTTTCGTGGGGCGTCGCGAACTCAGGCCGGTGCGGCGATGGCCGACTCCAACTCCGCGAAGGTCTTGGCGATCTCCGCCGGCTCGACCTGCACGCCAAGCTGCTTGCCGATCTGCGTCGCCGAGAAGATGCCGCGCACCGCGGGCCGGCGGGTGTATTCGTCCACGTCCACCACCAGCGCGTGCTGACGCCCCATGTGCTTGAGGGTCGCCACCACATCGCCGACGCGCGCACGCAGCACGTCCACCCAGTGCAGCACCTCCAATTCGTCACGGGGGGTCATGATGTGCTCGACCAGGATCTCGTCGCGCGTCCCCCCCATGCGCTGCATGTAGAGCATCGGTTTCTCGCCGAGGATGTCGCGCGAGGTAATCAGTCCTTGGACATCGTTGTGTTCATCGGTGACCAGCAGCAGACGGACGCCGCTGGCGATCATCTTCTGGTTCGCCTGTTCGATGGTGGCGCGCCGGCCGATGGTGACCGCCGCGACCTTGTCGAGGTCGGTCATGACGCTGACCGCAGGATCGTCAGGCTGCACCTCGTCGGGCAGGCGCTGCGGCGGGCGGCGGAATGACATGCCATCCGGCAGCGTGGTGTACGGCAGTGGAGCAAACGCGGTCATGTGTACCTCCTTCGTCGTTTGGGAGGGCCGTGATTTCTTGATACCCCATGGGGGACGCGTTTGCAAATAAACGGGGTCGCTGACCCCATAACGAAAAACGCCCCGTGGACTCCCACGGGGCGTCGGGTACCGCGTGCAGGACGAGGTCTACTTGACCATGTCCTTGAGGCCCTTGAGGGGCTGCAGTTTCACGACGTTGCGCGCGGGCTTGGCCTTGAACACCGTTTCCTCGCCGGTGAAGGGGTTGACGCCCTTGCGCGCGCGCGTGGCGGGCTTGCGCACGACCTTGATCTTGGCCAGACCCGGCAGGGTGAACTGACCGGCGCCACGCTTCTTGACGTGTGCGTTGATGACGTTGGCCAGTTCGTCGAACACGGCGGCCACGTCTTTACGCTTGAGCTCGGTCCGCTCGGCGATGTGGTTGAACAAAGCAGACTTGGTGAACGGGTCCGACACCGCTTTCAGCGGAGCCGCCGCTTTGGGGGCTGCCGCCTTGGGAGCTACCGCCTTGGCAGCAGCGGGTTTCTTGGCGCGGGCAGCGGTTTTTTTCTTGGGCGCGTTCTTGGACGCGGCTTTCTTTTTGGTGGTGGCCATTCGCTTGCTCCTGCTTCGGTGTGGTATGGGTGGCTATAAAATATCAAAACGCATCACGAACACCAGAGGCTTTTGCGCTGCGGAAGCGATTTTTCTCGGGTTTTTAGGAGGCGAGCGATGCTGCAGCAGGCATTTGAGAGCTCCGAGGCGGCAGAACGGGCCTTTTACGCGGCCTTCGAGCGCGGCGACGTGCAGGCGATGATGGCGGTGTGGGCGCCCGATGAGACCATCGAGTGTATCCACCCGCACGGGCCGCGCCTGCGCGGGCAAGAGGCCGTGCGCCGCAGCTGGGAGGCCATCCTCGGGGCCGCCGGGGGCGCGCGCTTCACGCTAGCTGACCGCCAGATCGTGGTCGATGGCGCCGTGGCGCTCCATACGCTCACCGAAACGCTGCAGGTGCCGGCACAGCCGGCGGCGCAGGTGCTGGCGACCAATGTCTACCGGCGCTCGGGCGCCGGTTGGCACCTCATTCTGCACCACGCCTCGCCGCCGTTTCGCAGCGGTCGCGCGGCGCGCGCGGGCCTGCATTGATGGCGGTGCTGTGCGCGTTGGACGAGATCCCGGAGGAGGGGGCGCGCGCGTTCAGCACCTTCCTCGGCGACATCTTCCTGGTGCGGCGCGGCGGGCGCGTATGGGGTTACCGCAACAGCTGCCCGCATACCGGGGTCGCGCTCAACTGGCAGCCGCACGACTTCATCAATCCCGAGTACCGGATGATCCAGTGCGCCATGCACGCTGCGTTGTTCCGTCTGGAAGACGGCTACTGCGAATGGGGTCCCTGCCGGGGGCGCAGCCTCACCGCGATCCCGGTGCGGGTGCGTGACGGTCGGGTGGAGCTCGAGGCGAGGTGTCAGACGTAGTGGTGCGCACCGCGCTGAGCATGCAGGGCGGCGCGAAAGCGTTCGGCGAAGTCCGCCTCCGCCGCCGCGCGCGTGGACGCGCGCCGGGCGAGTGCCGCCAACCATGACGTGATGCGCGGCAGGCCCTCGCGCAGATCCGCCTCGGCACGATCCCGCCGCCACGCCTCCAGCAGCGTGAGTCGCTGGGCATAGGGCGCATAGGCCGCGTCCACCAAGCGGTAACCTTCGCCGCCGAAGTACCGCCCGGCGAGTTCGCGCTCCAGGTGCTCGAGCACGCGCCGCTCGGTGGCGCGCGCCGCCTCCCACGCCTCCTCGTCGATGGCGTCCATGGCCCGGTACTGCGCCGCGAGCAACTCGTCGGCGAGCGCCGCGTAGGCGCGTTCGCGCGCCTGCTGCCACGCGGCGGGCGGCGCGAGTGATGGCCTCGCCAGCGCATCGAGGTAGTCGCAAATCACCAGCGACTCGAACAGCGCGCGTTCGCCGTCCAGCAGCAGCGGCACCCGCAACAGCGGCGAGCGCGCGAGAAACCAGTCGGGCGGCCACTTGAGATCGATGTCCACCCGCTCGTACGCCAGCCCCTGCTCGTGCAGCACGATCGCCACGCGCTGGACATAGGGACAGAGCGGCACCCCCACCAGGCGTAGCGTCATGCGTGCCCCCGCCCGTAGCGGACGCCGGGCTCCGCGACGCCCGCGGCAGCGAATGCCGCGCGGCGTTTGCTGCACTGGGGGCAGGCCCCGCAAGGGTCGGCGTAGCCGAGCAGGCAGGAGTAGGTCAGCGACCAGGGCACCCCCAAGGCCTCGCCGCGCCGCACCACCTCGGCCTTGTCCCACGCGATCAGCGGCGTGACCACCGCCACCTGCGGGCTCAACGTTTGGGCGAGCGCGCGAAAGCGCGCGATGAAGTCGTCGCCGGCCGAGGCATAGGCGTCGCGGTCGTCGCGGTTCAAGCCCAGCGCGAGGCGCCGCGCCCCGCACTGTTCGGCGTAGCTGAGCCCCAGGCTCAGGGCGATCAGATTGCGGTGGGGGATGGGCACATGCAGCTTCTTGCTCTGGTCACGGCGAAAGCGCTCGCCCACCGCAGCCAGATCCAGCGCGACCAGCGCCGCGCCCACCCGCGCGCACAGCGCCTCGGACGCGGCCCGCTCGCGCGCGGCGGCGCGCTGGCCGTAGTCGAGAAACAGCGCGCGCGGCGCCGCGTCGCGCAGCGTGTACAACAGCGTGGCGCTCTCGACGCCGCCGCTCAGTAACAACAGGGTTTCGCTCATAATCCGGGCGTACAAAAACTGTTAGACTACCACGCGTGTCCGAGCCCAATCTCCAACACCTGCTGAGCGTCCCCGGCCGCGAGATCTATCTCGTGGCGGGCGGCGTGGACGAGCCGGCCTGCTATCTGGTGCAGGACAAGGAGGCGGGCGGCATCCTCATCAACACCCCGGCGTTCGACGAGGCCCTGCTGGCCGCCATTCAGGCCGCGGGCGGTGCGCGCTTCGTGTTTCTGCCGAGCCGCCTCGGCGTGCGCGATCTCGATCGCTGGCGCGCCGCGCTCGAAGCCGAGGCGATGGCGTATGAGCCGGAGGTGGAGGCCATCGCCGGTAGCATCGACATCACGCTGGACAACAAGTCCAAGCTCACCCGCACCATCGACTTCCTGCCCATGTCGGGGCGCACGCGCGGCAGTTGCGCGCTGCGCCTGAAGAACCTGCCCGGCGTGGTGTTCTTCGGCCCCATCCTCGAACCCGGCCCCGACGGCTGGCCCACGCTGGTCCAGCACGCGGACGACCATTCGTTCGAGAGCCGCATGTTCGGCGCCCTGGGTCTGCAGGACGTCACCTTCGACTACGCCTTCACGGACGACTTCGTGCCCGGCGCGACCCGCTTCGGGCCCGGCGCCGCCGCCGCCGTCAACGCCGCCGTACACGCGGCGCTCGAACTCTAAGTACTCTCCGCTAGCCGCTGATGTCGGGTGTGTCCGCGCTGCTGCTCACGCTCACCGCGGCGAGCATTGCCGCCGCGTGGCTGCCCGCACGGGTGCGCCTGCCGGCGGCAGGGGCGTTGGTGCTGGCGACCTTGGCCGTCGCGCTCGCGTTCGGCGCCCTGGCGCCGGTGGGCTTGCTGTGGCTCACGCTGCTATTCGCCAGCGCCTGGTGGGCGGCGCACGGTGCGCGCCTGCGCGCCGCGGGGTGGGTCGGTTTCGTGCTGCTCGGGCTCGCGCTCGGCTTCGGGCTGTTACCGGGCTTTTTCCCCGTGGCGTTGAGTGAGGCCGCCGTGCTCAAGCCCGAGAGCGCGCCGTTTGCCTTACGTCTGCGCCTGGACAAGGCACTCATCGCCGTGCCCCTGTTGTTGTGGCTGGTGCCGCTGGCGCGCGACGCGGCGGCGTGGCGGCGGGTGGCGGGGGTGGCGTTGCCGGTCGGCGGCGTGACCCTGGCGGTAGTGGGCGCGGCGGCGCTGGCCGTCGATTACGTCGCGTGGATGCCCGGGCTGCCGCCGTGGCCGCTCACGCTGGCCTGGATGGTGATGAACCTGCTGGTGGTGTGCGCCGTGGAGGAGGGTTTCTTTCGCGGCCTGCTGCAGCGCGGGCTGGTGCGGGTGCTGCCGGGCGCGGTGGCCATCGGGGTGGCGGCACTCGCCTTCGGGCTGGCACATGTCGGCGGCGGTTGGTGGTACGTAGGGCTGGCCACGGCCGCCGGCGTGGGCTATGGGCTGACCTATCAACTCGCGGGCGAGCGTCTGGAGGCGGCCATGTTGGTCCACTTCGGCCTCAATCTCGCGCACTTGGCGCTGTTTACCTACCCTTATGCCCAAGCCGGGTGACCGCGTGTGCATGGACGTTCGTGTCGTGCTGCCGTTGCCTCGGGATGACGATCAGGAGAACCGCATGCGCGTTTGGTTGCCGCTCGCCCCGTTAGTGTTGCTGCTCGGCGGGCCCGCCTGGGGCCAGGCGACGGCCGACGAGGCACCGGGCGATACGCTGGCCGGCCCGGAGGCCTTGCAGGGGCACCGCTTCGAGCACCCGCGGCTGACCCTGCGCCTCACGCCGCGCACGCCGCAGCAGGTGGCGGCGTTCTACGAGGCGCGCGGTTTCCCGCCCGCCATGGTGGACGCGCTGAAGGCGCGCTGCTTCATCACCGTCGGGGTGCGCAACAAGAGCGACGACATTTTGTGGCTGGCGCTCGACAACTGGCGGTTCACGAGCACCGACGGCGCGGTACGACGTTATGACCGTGCCTACTGGCGGACCCGCTGGGACGAGCTCGATGCCCCTATGCCCGCGCAATCGACCTTCCGCTGGACATTGATGCCCGAGACGCACGACTTCCTGCCCGGCGAGGCGGAGGGCGGCAACGTGGTGCTCGCGCGCAGCGCCGCCGCCATGTCGCTGCAGGCCACGTTCGTGGCCGGCAAGGAGCAGGACGGCGAGCGCATCGCGGTGCGCATCGACGACATACGCTGCGCGGAGGATCCGAACCCATGAGAGCCTTTTTGCTCGCGGTGATGGTGGCGCTGGCCGGTGCCTGGCACGGCGCGGCGGCGGCCGAGGCGGCGCTGCCGCCCGGGGTGATCGCGCTGGAGGAGCCGAGGCCCGCACCGTCCCTGCGTCTGAGCGACATGGACGGCAATGACTATGACCTGCAGGAGGCGCGCGGGCGCTGGGCGTTCGTGCACTTCTGGGCCAGTTGGTGCGGCCCCTGCCGCCGCGAACTGCCGGCGCTGGAGCGCATGGTCGCGGCGCTCGAGGGGGAGCCCCTGGAGATCGTGATGATCAACACCGCCGAGGACGACGACACGGTGTGGACCTTCCTCGGCGGGGTGGCGCCCGAGCTGCTGGATACCCTGATGGACTACGACGGCCTGGTCACTGAAGACTGGCAGCCGCGCGGCCTGCCCGCGACCTACTTGGTCGACCCGCGGGGACAGGTCCGCTACCAGGTGCTGGGCGGGCGCGAGTGGGATACCGCCCCTTACCTGGCGTTCCTGCGCAGCCTCTCAAACTGAAACGATTCGCCCCCAACCAGTGCACGTTCTGCGCTCGTTGGTGACTGCTTAGCCGGGGGGCCAGCCCATCGCGCGGCCGCCCAGCAGGTGCAGGTGGATGTGGAAGACCGTCTGCCCGCCGTGCCCGTTGCAGTTCATCACCACGCGGTAGCCCGCCTCGGCAAAGCCGAGCTCGTTGGCCAGGCGTTGGGCCGTGAGCGTGAGCCGGCCGGCCACCTCCGCGTCGGCCGCCTCGAGGGCGTTGAGCGTGGCCAGGTGGCGCCGCGGGACGATCAGGATGTGGTGCGGTGCCTGCGGGTTGATGTCACGGAAGGCGGCCACGTGCTCGTCGCGGTACAGCAGCGAGCCCTCGTCGCCCTCGGCCAAGCGGCAGAAGATGCAGTCCATGGGATCTCCGTTTTGCTGATGCCGGAACGCGCGCTCCGCCCCGTCAGGGGCTGGGGTTCGGATAGCGTTGATGAATGCCCTCGATGGCCTCCAACACCGCCGGCGTCAGCGTCACGTCGATGCTGGCGATGTCGGACTCCAGCTGCGCCAGGGAGGTCGCGCCGATGATGTTGGCGGTGAGGATGGGGCGGGTGTTCACATAGGCCAGCGCCATCTGCGCCGGGTCCAGGCCGTGCTCGCGCGCGAGCGCCACATAGGCGGCCGTGGCGGCCTCCGCCTGCGGGTTGCTGTAGCGGGAGAAATGCGGGAACAGGGTCAGGCGCGCGCCGGCGGGACGGGCACCGTCCAGGTACTTGCCGCTCAGGACGCCGAAGCCGAGCGGCGAGTAGGCCAGCAGGCCGACCTGCTCGCGGTGAGCGATCTCGGCGCTGCCCACCTCGAAGGTGCGGTTCAACAGGCTGTAGGGGTTTTGCACGCTGACCACGCGCGGCAGGCCGAGCCGTTCGGCGGCCGCCAGGAAGCGCATGATGCCCCACGGCGTTTCGTTGGACAGGCCGATATGGCGCACCTTGCCCTCGGCCACCAGGTCGCCCAACACCTGTAGCGTCTCCTCGATGGGCGTGGCCCGCGGGTCGTCCTGCGGCTCGTAGCCCAGACGGCCGAAGAAGTTGGTCGGGCGGTCGGGCCAGTGCAGCTGGTAGAGGTCCAGATAGTCGGTGCGCAGGCGCTTCAGGCTGGCGTGCAGGGCCTCGGTGATGTTGGCGCGTGTGAAATAGGATTCCCCGCCGCGGATATGCGCCGCGCTTTGCGCCGGCCCCGCGACTTTGCTCGCCAGTACGATGCGCTCGCGGCGGCCGCCGCGCGCCAGCCAGGACCCGATGTACTGCTCGGTGAGGCCGTAGGTCTCCGGCCGGGGCGGCACCGCGTACAGTTCGGCGGTGTCGACGAAGTTGACGCCGCGCTCCAGCGCGAGATCGAGCTGCGCATGCGCGTCGGCTTCGGTGTTCTGCTCGCCCCAGGTCATGGTGCCGAGGCAGATGACGCTGACTTGTACGTCGGTGCGTCCGAGCGGCCGGTACTCCATAAGAGGCAATCCTCCAGTTGCAACAAACAGGGTGACGCGCGGTGGCGTCAGCTGAATACGGTCAGTACGCCGGTGTAGCCGTACAGGCGCTCGCCGCAGATCTCGCCGTTGGCATAGAAGCCCGCGAGCGGGATGTCGCCCAGCGCGTCGCGCACGATGCCGAGCTCCACCGAGCCCTCGCCGAACAGGCTGCGGCCGCGCCCGAGGCAGGTGTGGTAGAGCGCCGCGCGCGGCGGACCCGGCAGGCGCGCCTTGACGTCGGCGAGCATCGCCTGCAGGTCCTCGGTGGCGGCGGGTGCGTCGCGCCGGGCGAACATGATGGGCGCGCCGGTCTCGACCTGATCGCCGATGCCGACCAGGTTGTTGTGCGTGTCCACGCCGATGACGTTGCGCACCAGGTAGTCCCCGCGCCCGCCCCGGCCCTCCGCGCCCGGCACCGGTAGCGCGGCGAAGATGTACCCGGCCGCGCGGCGCAGGTCACGGGCGAGGATCTCGCCGATGTCCTCCTTGAACACCTCCAGCGCGGGCCGCCCGTCGATGCTGACCAGGATGTTGCGCTGCGCCTGGGTGATGGTGCGCACCGGGCCGATCGGGGTGCAGCCCTGGCTGAGACCGACCGTGACCGGGACGTCGCCCGCGAGCATGACCCCTGAGATCTGTCCCTCGTTCAGGAAATCCGCGACCTGGTAGTAGGTGTGGCGCGAGGAGCTAAGCCCCCCGACCGCGAACACGCCTGGCACCAGTTGGGGCAGGCGCGCGACGACATCCGCCAGGTGGGCATTACGCGGGTCGCCATGGAGTACCGCGAGGTGGCGCTCGCCGAGCGCCCGCCACGGTTGGTCGTCGGGTGTGTGCAGCCGCTCGCCGTCCACCGCCCCGATGACGCGGTATTGGTTCGGGCCGAAATCGGCCACCAGCGCGGCGGCGGCGGGCCGATCGTAGTACTCGATACCGCTCGCGCACACCCCGAGCCCGACAGTGCCCACCCAGTGGCCGACACCGGTGCCATCGCGTAAGCCGTGCAGCAAGGGTCCTAGCTGCGCGGCGAGATCGTCGGTGACGTACAGAAAGCCCAGGGCGTCGGCGCCGTGGTCGGTGCCGAGCTGCGCGAGACAGGCGCGCATCACGTCCTTCCAGTCGGTCCCGCTGGCATGTCCGGCACGAAAGGCACTCATTCGAAGTCGTCGCATCCGATGCTTGAGAGTGTCTCTACTATAGGCGGGCCCATGTCCCGATCACACCCCCGGCCCTGGTTTACAATGGAACCAGATCGGATCTTGGAGGAGGCGCAGTGCTCGGACTGTTCAGGCGCAGCAAGGGCGATCGGCGCACCCGCTTCATGCGCCGCTACAGCGGACGCAGCATCATCGTGCACTCGGGGTTCCCCGACGAGTGGTTCGAGGAATTGTTGAAGCAACCGGGCGGTGGCGGCCACTTTCGGCTCGATGCCCGCCGCGTGCCCGAGGGCGAGCCCACGCCGATCGAGTGGGTGGTGCATGAGTTCGTGCTGCCGCTCGGTCTGCCCCACCCGTTGTTTATCCAGGTGCGCGAGGAGGCGCTGCGCGTGCGTCACCTGACGCGCTACGACATGGCCATGCATCCGAGCGAGATCGCCTGGATCCTCGATGAACTCGAGCAGCGCTACCACGCCATCCTGTATCCGGACGGCGGCGGGTTCCGGGTCGAGCGCGGTCTGCCGCCTGAGGAGAACAGCGTGGAGACGCCGTACGGTTTTTCGCTGTAAGTAGGTCTGAACCCGTCCATCCATCGTGGAGGGCTCAGACCACGCGCCGCGAAAAGCGTGGTTTTCGCTTTGCTGCGTGACCCACGGCCTGCGGCCGTCGATCACGGCGGCGGCTGTTTGAAGGTCTGAATCCGTCCATCCTGGACGGCTCAGACCACGCAAAGCGAAAAGCGTGGCGGCACATCCCTGTGCCGCGCCGCGGCGGGGCGTCGCGCGGCACAAAAAACGAAGGCCCGCGCGAGGCGGGCCTTCGGGTGCCGGTGCGCGGCGTTTAGCGCACGCGCTTGGCCTTCTCCATCATCTCGTGGATGAGCGGAGTCAGGATGATCTCCATCGCGAAGCCCATCTTGCCGCCGGGCACCACGATGCTGTTGCGGCGCGACATGAACGAGTCCTTGATCATGTTCAGCAGGTAGGGGAAGTCGATCCCCAGGGCCTTGGGGTCGCGGAAGCGGATCACCACGAAGCTCTCGTCCGGCGTCGGCACGTCGCGCGCGATGAACGGGTTGGAGGTATCCACCGTCGGCACGCGCTGGAAGTTGATGTGCGTGCGGGAGAACTGCGGCGTGATGCAGGTGACATAGTCCGGCATACGGCGCAGGATGGTGTCGACGATGGCCTCGGCGGAGTAGCCGCGCTCGCCCGCGTCACGGTGGATCTTCTGGATCCACTCCAGGTTGACGATGGGCACCACGCCGATCAGCAGGTCCACGAACTGCGCGACGTTGACCTCGCCGGTCACCACGCCGCCGTGCAGGCCCTCGTAGAACAGCAGGTCCGTGCCGGGACCGACCTCTTCCCACTGGGTAAACTCGCCGGGCTTCTGGCCGTACGGCTTGGCCTCTTCCTCGCTGTGCAGGTAGTAACGGCGCAGGCAGCTACCCGTTTCGCCGTACTGGCGGAAGGTCTCCTCCAGCTTGTCGAACAGGTTGGCCTCGGGGCCGAAGTGCGACAGGGTCTTGCCTTGGGTGGCGTATTCCTTGATCGCTTCCTTCATGGCGGCGCGATCGTAGCGGTGATAGCTGTCGCCCTCGATCACGGTGGGGTTGATGCGCTCGCGGAAGAAGATGTGCTCGAAGGCGCGCTTGACCGTAGTCGTGCCGGCGCCGGAGGAGCCGGTGACGGCGATGACGGGATGCTTCTCAGACATTTGCGATCCTCAACAAGACAAGACAATTCGGTAGGGAAGCGCCGCGCGCTTCCGGCCTGCGCCGCGCGGCGCCTCTTGCGGGGCAGCCTGTCGCGGCGCGGTTCCTCAGGCGAGGAAAAGGCGGTCAAGGATAGCACGGCCGGCAGCCGTGCCCAAGCACGCGCCGGCGGTCAGCCGGCGGCGGTCTCGCGCGCAATGGCCCGGTGGCCGATGTCGCGCCGGCAGTAGGCGCCGTCCCAGTGGATGGCATCGACCAGGGCATAGGCGCGCCGGGCCGCCGCCGCGACGGTATCGCCCAGCCCCACGCAGCAGAGCACGCGCCCGCCCGCGGTAACGACCTCCCCGTCGCGCTCCGCCGTGCCGGCGTGGAACACCTTGACGTCGTCGGCCGCGGCCGACGGCAGCCCGGTGATCCGGTCGCCCTGGCGATAGGCGGCCGGATAGCCGCCAGCGGCCATTACCACGCCGAGCGCGGCGCGCGGATCCCACTGTGCCTCGACTTCGGCCAGGCGACCGTCGAGCGCCGCCTCGCATAGCTCGGTCAGGTCCGAGCGCAGTCGCATGAGGATGGGCTGCGTCTCGGGGTCACCGAAGCGGCAGTTGTACTCCAGCACCTTGGGGCTGCCATCGGCCGCGATCATCAAACCGGCGTACAGGAAGCCCGTGTAGGGGATCCCTTCAGCGGCCAGGCCCTGCACGGTCGGCTCGATCACCTCGCGCATCACCCGCGCGTGTACCGCGGGCGTCACCACCGGGGCCGGCGAGTAGGCGCCCATCCCGCCCGTGTTGGGACCGGTGTCGCCCTCGTCGCGGGCCTTATGGTCTTGCGAGGAGGCCAGCGCGAGGACCTGCTCGCCGCCGACCATGACGATGAAGCTGGCCTCTTCGCCTTCGAGGAACTCTTCCACCACCACGCGCCGGCCGGCGCTGCCGAAGGCGCCGCCGGCGAGCATGTCACGCGCGGCGGCCACCGCCTCGTCCGTGTCGTGCGCGATGATCACGCCCTTACCGGCCGCCAGACCGTCGGCCTTGACCACCAGCGGCGCGCCCTGGGCGCGGATGTAGCGCTCGGCTTCGTCGGCATCGGTAAACACCGCGTAGGCGGCGGTAGGGATATCGTGGCGGGCCAGGAAGTCCTTGCTGAAGGCCTTCGAGCCCTCGAGCTGTGCCGCGGCGGCGGTGGGGCCGAAGCAGCGCAGGCCCGCCGCCCGGAAGGCATCCACCACGCCGGCCACCAGGGGGACCTCGGGACCGACGATGGTCAGCGCGACCTGTTCGCGCTGCGCCAGCGCGCGCAGCTCTTCGACGTCATCGGCCGCCACCGGCACGTTGCGCACCCGCGCCTCGCGCGCGGTGCCCGCATTGCCCGGCGCGACCAGCACCTCCGTGACGCGCGGCGACTGTGCCGCCTTCCAGGCGAGGGCGTGCTCGCGCCCGCCGCCGCCGATGATCAAGACCTTCATCGCAATCCTCTCGTGCGAAAACGTGCGCGCGTCAGTGGCGGAAATGGCGCATGCCGGTGAAGACCATGGCGATGCCGTGTTCGTTCGCCGCGTCGATCACCTCCTGATCGCGCAGCGAGCCGCCCGGCTGGATGACCGCCGTGACACCCGCCTCGGCCGCGGCGTCCAGCCCGTCGCGAAACGGGAAGAAGGCGTCGGAGGCCATCACCGTGCCGCGCACCTCGAGGCCGGCGTCCTGCGCCTTGATCGCGGCGATGCGCGCGCTGTAGACGCGGCTCATCTGCCCGGCGCCCACGCCGATGGTCTGCGCGTCACGCGCATAGACGATGGCGTTGGATTTGACGAACTTGGCGACCTTCCACGCGAACAACAGGTCGCGCCGTTCGGCCTCGCTCGGCGCTCGCTCGGTGACCACCCGAAGTTGATCCAGGCCCACCATCGCGATGTCGCGCTCCTGGGCGAGCACGCCGCCGGTGACCCTCCGCAGGTCTAACCCCGCCACGGCGCTGTCCCAATGGCCGCAGTTCAGCACGCGGACGTTCTTTTTCTCGCCGAGAAAGTGCAGCGCCTCGGCCTCGACCTCGGGCGCGATGATCACCTCCACGAACTGGCGGTCGATGATGGCACGTGCGGTGGGTGCGTCCAGCGGCCGGTTGAAGGCGATGATGCCGCCGAAGGCCGAGGTCGGGTCGGTGGCGTAGGCGCGCTCATAGGCCTCCTGCAGGGTGGCGGCGGTGGCCACGCCGCAAGGGTTGGCGTGTTTGACGATCACGCAGCTCGGCTGCTCGAACAGCTTGACGCACTCCAGCGCCGCATCGGTGTCGGCGATGTTGTTGAACGACAACTCCTTGCCCTGCAGCTGCCGCGCCGTGGCGACCGAGGGCTCCGCGGGCAGGTGATCGACATAAAAGGCCGCCTGCTGATGGGGGTTCTCACCGTAGCGCAGCGGCTGTGCGCGGCGAAACTGCAGGTTCAGGGTGCGCGGGAAGGGCGTGCGGCTACCGTCGGGCTGGATCGCCCCCAGATAGGTCGCGATGGCGGCGTCGTAGCGCGCGGTGTGCTCGAAGGCCTTGATGGCCAGATCGAAACGCACCGCCGGCTGGAGCGTGCCGCTGCCGGCGCGCAGCTCGGCGAGTATCAGGGGATAGTCGGCCGCGTCCACCACCACCGCCACGTGCGCGTGGTTCTTGGCCGCCGCGCGCACCATGGTGGGCCCGCCGATGTCGATCTGCTCGATCGCTTCGGCGAGGGTGCAGTCCGGGCGCGCGGTGGTGCGTTCGAACGGGTAGAGGTTGACCACCACGAGGTCGATGCCGTCGATCCCGTGCGCCTGCATGGCCGCGTCGTCGGTGCCGCGGCGGCCCAGGATGCCGCCGTGGATCTTGGGGTGCAGGGTCTTCAGGCGCCCGTCCATCATCTCCGGAAAACCGGTGTAGTCGGAGACCTCGACGACCCGGACGCCGGCGTCCGCCAGCAGCTTGGCCGTACCGCCAGTGGAGAGGATCTCCACGCCCATCGCGGCGAGATCCTGGGCAAACTCCACCACACCGGTCTTGTCCGACACACTGATCAGGGCGCGTTTCACGACGCTCATAGCTATCCTTTGACGTCCATTAAAGTTCCAAGGCCCCCTGCGGGCCCCGGCCGAATCCAGTTAACCCGTCGACGCGGGCTTATGCAACAGGAGCTTAAGGGAGTTGGACCGTGCGACGTGCTGCGGCGGCCGTCGTGAGGCGCATCACTCGATGCCGTAGCGCGCGAGTTTCTTGCGCAGCGTCCCGCGGTTGAGGCCCAGAATGGCGGCGGCGCGGCTCTGGTTGCCGCCGGTGTAGCGCATCACGGTCTCCAGCACCGGTCGTTCGATCTCGATCATCACCATCTGGTAGAGATCGCCCGGCGGGTGCCCGTCCAGGTCGCGGAAATAGTTCTCCAGCGCCGCGCGCACGCAGGCGTGCAGGGGTTGCTCGTTGGCGCTTTCGGCGGACACCGCCAGGGTGGGGACGTTGCCGGTCATGCGGCCAGCTCCTTGCCCTCGGCAAGGCGGTCGAAGAACTCCCGAGTCATGGCCAATTGCTCCTTCACGGTTTCGACGCGGTTGACCGCCTGGCGAAAGGCGCCGCCGTGGGGCTGGCCCTTGCTGTACCAGGAGATGTGCTTGCGTGCCACGCGCACTCCCGTATGTTCGCCGTAGAAGGCGTACAGATTCTCCAGGTGCCCCAGGAGAATCTCGCGCACCTCGGCGGGGCTCGGCTCCGGCAGGTGCTCGCCGGTGCGCAGGTAGTGATCGATCTCGCGGAAGATCCACGGCCGCCCCTGGGCGGCGCGGCCGATCATCACCGCGTCGGCCCCGGTCTCGGCCAGCACCCGTTGGGCCTTCTCGGGCGTGGTGATGTCGCCGTTGGCGATCACCGGAATGCGCACCGCCTGCTTCACCGCGGCGATGGTGGCATATTCTGCCTCGCCCGTGTAGGCGCAGGCGCGCGTGCGGCCATGGATGGCGAGTGCCTGCACGCCGGCCTGTTCGGCGATGCGTGCGACCTCGACCGCGTTGCGATGCGCCGTGTCCCAGCCGGTGCGGATCTTGAGGGTGACCGGCACCTCCACGGCGCCGACCACCGCCTCCAGAATGCGACCCACCAGCGGCTCGTCGCGCAGCAGCGCGGAGCCGGCCATGACGTTGCAGACCTTTTTGGCGGGGCAGCCCATGTTGATGTCGATGATCTGGGCGCCGTTGTCGGCGTTGAAGCGCGCGGCCTCGGCCATCATGGCCGGATCCGCGCCGGCGATCTGCACCGAGCGCGGTTCGGTCTCGCCGGCATGATTGGCGCGGCGCAGGGTCTTCTCGCTGCCCCACAGCAGGGAGTTGGAACTGACCATCTCGGACACGGCCATGCCGGCGCCCAGGCTCTTGCACAGCTGCCGGAAGGGCCGATCGGTGACACCGGCCATCGGCGCCAAGACGAGATTGTTACTGGGCGTAAAGCAGCCTATCCGCATGGAAACGGCTCGGGTGGTGACACGGAGCGAGCGTTGCATCATACCCGCTGCGGCGTGAGAGGGTAAAGCCGCATCCCGACCCCGGCGGGCCGGCGGAACGCGGATGGGGGGTGGATCGTTGAGCCCATTGCGCGGTATGGCACCGCGGCACAGGGATGTGCCGCCGTGGGCGACGGCCGCAGGCCGTTGATCACGAAGCCAAGCGAAAACCACGCTTTTCGCTTGGCGTGGTCTGAGCCATCCAGGGATGGATGGATTCAGACCGACAAACAGCCGCCGCCGTGAGCGGCGGCCGCAGGCCGTTGATCACGAAGCCAAGCGAAAACCACGCTTTTCGCTTGGCGTGGTCTGAGCCATCCAGGGATGGATGGATTCAGACCGCCAAACAGCCGCCGCCGTGGGCGACGGCCGCAGGCCGTTGATCACGAAGCCAAGCGGAAACCACGCTTTTCGCTTGGTGTGGTCTGAGCCATCCAGGGATGGATGGATTCAGACCTTCCCGCGGCACAGGATGTGTCGCCGTGAGCGACGGCCGCAGGCCGTTGATCACGAAGCCAAGCGGAAACCACGCTTTTCGCTTGGCGTGGTCTGAGCCATCCAGGGATGGATGGATTCAGACCTTCAAATCAGTACAGCGCAATCTCGAAGCCGTGCGCGCGGCGGCCCGGGTCCATGATCTCGATGGCGACGTCGACCTCCGCGTCGGCCGCCATGGGCGCGTGGCCGCGTCCTTCGCGCAGGTAGGTGGCGGGCGTGAAGCGCCGACTCGCCACGGGCCGTCCGGTGAGGTCGAAGAGGGTGAGTTCGAGGGCGGGCAGCGGCTGCGCGTAGCCCGCCTGGTTGCGCAGCATCGCGGTGACCAGCAGCGCGTTCTCGACCTCGGGGTGCTTGCGGATCTCGGGGCGCAACACGGCGATCGCGCCGACGTCACGCTGCGGCGGCAGGGTGCAGTTCAGCGTCAGGCAGGCCCGCTCCAGCAGCGGCCGGCTGTCGGGCCACCACGCGGCGATCTGCCCCGCTTGGTGGCGGATCACCTGTGCGCTCGCCCCAACGGCCAGCACCACGGTGAGCAACGCCCACAGCAGGGTGCCGAGGCGCAGCCGGCGCCGCCGTGGGCGGCCCTCCAGGTCGGCGATCAGGAGGTCGCGCGCGCGCGGCGACGGGGCCTTGAGTTTCGGGCGGCGGGTTTTGCGCATGGCGAGATCGTCACTCATAAGCGGCATCTTGCCGAGGATCGGCGCACGCGTGGCTGAACCCCGTCACGCTTCAGGGGCGGGCGAGACATAGGCGGACCCAGCCCTCGCGCGTTGTTTCCGAGACCGGATCGCAACCGGCCGCGACATAGGCGGCTAGCACGTCGCGCGCCTGGTCGGCGAGTATGCCCGACAAGACCAAGCTGCCGCCTGGTGCGGTGAGCGCCGTGAGGCGGGGTGCGAGCGCGATCAGCGGGCCGGCGAGGATGTTGGCGACCACCGCCTCGGCCTGCACCGGCGGCAGATCCTCCGGTGCCACGGCCTCGAGCGAGTCTTCGAGCGCGTTCTTGCGCGCGTTGGCGCGGGTGGCCTCCAGCGCCTGTGGGTCGTTGTCCACCGCGACCACCCGCTGCGCGCCGAGCCGCAGCGCCGCCAGGGCAAGGATGCCGGAGCCGCAGCCGTAGTCGATGACCGTCGCGTCCCGCGGCGGATGGGCGTCCAGCCACTCCAGGCACAGCGCCGTGGTGGGATGACTGCCGGTGCCGAAGGCGAGCCCGGGGTCGAGCAGCAGGTTCAGCCCCTGCGGATCGGGCGCCTCGAAGCCGCTCGGCACGATCCACAGCCGCCGCCCGAAGCGCAGCGGCCGAAAGTGCTTCAGCCAGGCGCGGCTCCAGTCCTGATCCTCCAGCGGTTCCACCTGCCAGATCGGCAGAAAGCCCAAGCGGGCGACCAGCGCGGCCAGCACCGGTTCGGGTGCGGTGTCGTCGGGGAACAGGCCCACCGCCTCGGTGGACGCCCACAGGGGCGTCGTGCCGGGTGCGGGCTCGTACAGCGGTTGGTCGGCCGCGTCACGCAGCGTCACGGCCGCGGCGCCGGCCAGTTCCAGCGCCTCGGCCGCGGCCTCGGCGTGCGCCTGATCGACCCGCGCGATGATGTGCAGCCAGCCCATGCGCTTACCTCAGGAGCTGAGCTTCTTCTCCAGGTAGTGGATATTGGTGCCGCCGGCGATGAAGGCGGCGTCGCGCACCATATCCTCGTGCAGCGGGATGTTGGTCTTGATGCCCTCGATCACCATCTCGGCCAAGGCGTTGCGCATGCGGGCGATGGCGCTCTCGCGCGTCTCGCCGTGGGCGATCAGCTTGCCGATCAGGGAATCGTAGTACGGCGGCACCACATAGCCGTTGTACAGGTGCGAGTCGATGCGGATGCCCGGCCCCCCCGCGGTGTGGAACGCGGTAATGGTGCCGGGTGAGGGCATGAAGCGCTTGGGGTCTTCGGCGTTCAGGCGGCACTCGATCGCGTGACCGCGGATGACGATGTCCTCCTGGCGCCAGGCGAGGCGCTCGCCTGCGGCGATCCGCAGCTGCTCCTTGACGATGTCCACGCCGGTGATCATCTCGGTGACCGGGTGCTCGACCTGCACGCGGGTGTTCATTTCGATGAAATAGAACTCGCCGTCCTGGTAGAGGAACTCGAAGGTACCGGCCCCGCGATAGCCGATGGCCCGGCAGGCAGCCGCGCAGCGCTCGCCCATGCGCTCGCGCAGCTCGTCGCTGATGCCCGGTGCCGGCGCCTCCTCGATGACCTTCTGGTGGCGCCGCTGCATGGAGCAGTCGCGCTCGCCCAGGTGCACCGCATTGCCGTGCTCGTCGGCCAGCACCTGGAACTCGATGTGGCGCGGGTTCTCGAGAAACTTCTCCATGTAGACCGTGTCGTTGCCGAACGCCGCGTGCGCCTCGCTGCGGGTGAGCGAGATGGCGGTGATCAGGGCGGCCTCGCTGTGCACCACGCGCATGCCGCGCCCGCCGCCGCCGCCGGCGGCCTTGATGATCACGGGATAGCCGATCTCCTGCGCGATGCGCAGGTTCTCTGCGTCGTCGTCGCCGAGCGGACCGTCGGAGCCGGGCACGCAGGGCACCCCGGACTCTTTCATGGCCCTGATGGCGGAAACCTTGTCGCCCATCAAGCGAATGGTGTCCGGGCGCGGGCCGATGAACACGAAGCCGCTCTGTTCCACGCGCTCGGCGAAGTCGGCGTTCTCGGACAGGAAGCCGTAGCCCGGGTGGATGGCGGTGGCGTCGGTGACCTCGGTGGCGGCAATCACCGCCGGGATGTTGAGGTAGCTCTGCGCGGAGGCGGCCGGGCCGATGCACACGGACTCGTCCGCGAGGCGCACATGCTTGAGTTCGCGGTCGGCGTCCGAATGCACGGCCACCGTCTTGATACCGAGTTCGCGGCAGGCGCGTTGGATGCGCAGCGCGATCTCACCGCGGTTTGCAATGACGATCTTCTCGAACATGACGGCCCGACTATTCGATGATGAACAGCGGCTGCCCGTACTCGACGGGCTGCCCGTTCTCGACCAGGATGGCCTTGATGACGCCCGCCTTATCGGACTCGATCTGGTTGAGCAGCTTCATCGCCTCGACGATGCACAGGATGTCGCCCACCCCGACGCTGTGACCGATCTCGACGAACGGTTTGGCGGTCGGTGAGGGCGCGCGGTAGAAGGTGCCCACCATCGGCGACTTGACCACGTGGCCGCTGATCTCGGGGGCGGCCGGCGCCTCGGCGGCGGGTGCGGCGGCAGGCGCCGCGGCCGGAGCGGCCATGGCCGGCGCAGGCGCCGGCGCGTAGGCCGCAGCGGCCGGCATCTGGCTGTGCCGGCTGATGCGCACCGACTCCTCCCCCTCGCGGATCTCGATCTCGGCGACCCCCGACTCGTCCAGCAGTTCTATGAGTTTTTTGACTTTGCGGATATCCATGTGGGACTAACCTGCGGCAGCTTGTTGTTGATGCAAATGGTGCACTGCCGCCTGCAGCGCAAGGCTGTAGCCCTGCGCGCCCAGCCCGCTGATGACCCCCACCGCCAGATCCGAAAAATAGGAATGGCGGCGGAAGGCCTCGCGGGCATGAATGTTAGACAGGTGCACCTCGATGAACGGGATGCGCACGGCCGCCAGCGCGTCACGCAGGGCGACGCTGGTATGCGTGTAGGCGGCCGGGTTGATAATGAGAAAATCGACCCGCTGCGACTGCGCCGCGTGCACGCGCTCGATCAGCGCGTGCTCAGCATTGCTCTGGAAGGTCGCGAAGTCCAACCCGGCCGCGGCGGCCGCCTCGGCCAATTCGCCATCGATGTCGGCCAGCGTGCGCGCCCCGTACAGGTGCGGCTCGCGCGTGCCGAGCAAGTTGAGGTTGGGGCCGTTCAGCACCCAGAGCGTGGCCATGGTGGAAAACCTCGTTGCGGGCCGGCCGCGGCGGCGGGCGCCGGGCAGATCGCGCCATTGTGCACGAACGGCGGGAACTTGTCTATTCCTTGCGTGTTCGGCGCAGATGCCCGCAAAGTTTACCGCTGCCAGTGACTTCCTGACGCTACAGCAGCGGTAAGACCATCGTCTCGGCCGCCTTGAGGTCCAGTTCGCCGGCGTGGGTGTGGGTAATGCGCCCGTTCCGATCGTACACCACGGTGTAGGGCAGAATCCCGTGACGGTTCCCGAATTCCTGCGCCAGGGCGATGCCGCCCTGGCGCCCGAGTAGGATCGGGTAGTTCACGGCCATGTCGGCCAGGAAGGCCTCCACGGCCTCGGGTTCGTCGATGGCGATCCCGAGTACCACTAGCCCGTTCTCGTGATGCAGCTCCTGCAGGCGCACCAACTCCGGGATCTCGCGCACGCAGGGCGGGCACCAGGTTGCCCAAAAGTTGACCAATACCACCTGGCCGTCCCACTCGTCGGCGCTGCGCATGTTGCCGGACAAGTCGGGCAGGTGAAAGTCGGGTCGCGTCTCGGGCGCCTGCGGCGAGCGAGGCGCTTCCGCGAGCGGGGCCGGCGGCGCGGTGAGCCATTGGTGGAAGGCAAAACCGCCACCCGCGCCAATCAGCGCGACCAGGATGAGCAGCAGTACGAATCGAGCCGACATGGAACTCCTTGGCGCGCAAGTGGTAAAAGATACTAATAGGCATTTGACCAGATTAACGACACCGCGTTGCGCCAGATCAAAGCGTGGCGTGGCGGTCCGCGATAGATAGGTCGGCAGTGCGCAATCGTGCGCTACGTTAGGGGGAAACGGCGGGCCGCTCAAGGGGTGGCGTGTGCAAACCGCCCGTTCGGTGTGACGGAGGTGTGGCATGGCAAGGTGTAGCAGTGTGTGGGCAGGGGTGATGGCGCTGGCGCTCGCCGGCGCTGTGGGCACGGTACAGGCGGAACCGCCGGCCGGCTATCCCTTTGTGACATATGAAGAAGGTGTGCGCCAGGCGCAGGCCGAGGACAAACCCATCTTTCTCTACTTCGGCCGCGAGGGCTGCGGCTGGTGCGACAAAACCAACAAGGAGACCTTCTCCGACGCGGCGCTGCGCGAGCGCTACACCGAGAACTACGTGTTGGTGTATGTCGATGCCGAAAGCGGCCGGCGCCTGACCTTGCCCACGGGGGAGCGCATCACCGAGATGGAGCTGGGGGTGCGCCTGCGCGTGTTCGCCACGCCGGTGTTTGCCTACCTCGATTCGCAGGGCGAGCGCCTGTATTCCGCGCCGGGCTTCAAGACGGTGGAGGACTTCAAGGACATCGACCGCTATGTGCGCGGCGGCCACTACCAGCACCTCAGCCTGACTGAATTTCTGGCCGCGGAAGAGGCGGGCACGCTTTGATGCGCGTCCTCGGATGGTGTACGGGCGCGCTGCTGGTGCTGAGCGTCCATAGCGTCCCGGCGCAGGCCGAGCCCTGGCAGTTCGACAGCGCCATGCCGGTGACTGCCGCGCAAGGGGCCGCGTTGTTTCATCAACTCGAGGCCGCCGGGCGGCGCAGCGTGGCCGCTTCGGGCGCGACGGTGGCGGTCGCCTGGACGGACAACCGTGACGGCGCGCCGCGCGCCTATGTCGCGTTTCGCCAGGGTGGCGCCTTTACGGGTGAGCGCCGCGTGAGCGGTGAGCGCGATGCCTACGAGCCGGCCATTACGGGGCTCGGCGATGGGCGCTTCGTGGTGGTGTGGGAGGAGGATGATGCGGTGTGGGCGCGCGTGGTCGGTCCGGAAAGCGCCGGCGCGCCGCTGTCGCTCTCGAAGCAGCCCGCGGCCTATCCCACGGTGGCGGCGCGCGCAGGGCGCGTGTACGCCGCCTGGGCCGAGCAGGCGGGGCGGCACAAGCAAATCGTGGTGGCCGAACTCGGCGTGCAGGACGACGCCGCGATGGATCTCGTGCGCCGCGCGCCGGCCGACGCCGAGGTGCCCGCGGCCGAACAGTCTTACCCGGCCTTGGCGGTCACCGAGAGCGGTGTCGCCGTGGCCTGGGAAGACCGCCGCCACGGCCACACGCGTCTGTTCCATGCCTACGCGGCGACCGCCGCCGAGGCGCTGACCTTCTCCACCCACCGCCTGCTGAACGAGCAGCCGCCGCGCCAGAGCGAGATCTACGGACAGGGCAGCGGCGTGGCGCGGGTGAGCCTTGCGGCGCGCGACGAGCAGGTGCTCGCGGTGTGGATGGACAAGCGCGTGTTCGAGTTCGGTTACAAGATCTACGCCGCCCTCAGTACCGACGGTGGGCGTCGCTTCGGGGCCAACGAGGCGGTGCAGGACGTCTTCGGCGGGACCGCCGCCCAATGGCATCCCGCGGCCGTGCTCGGCCCCGAGGGCGCGGTGGCGGTCTGGGAGGATACGCGTGACGACGTGTCGGACATCCTGCTGTCGTGGCGCGAGGGCGCGGACAGCTGGAGCGACGATCTGTACGTTCCGCCCGCCAGCGGGGGCGGTTATCAGGGTGCGCCTGCCATGGCGGCCGATGCCGAAGGTAATCTGCACCTGGTGTGGCTCAACCGCGAGAGCCAGAACGGCCCGACCGAACTCCTGTACAGCTTCGGAAAACGGGCGCGGTGAACCGGGACGGCGGCAGTTCGGCTGCCGCCGTCACCTCAGCCTCGGCTCAGCGGTTACCGCCGGCGCGGCGCACCGCGGGTCGGCGCGGCGCCGCCTGGCCGGCGGGACGGCCGCCGCGGCCCGGACCGGGGCGCCGCCCGCCACGATTCTGGCCGTTGGGGATGGGTTCGGGCTGGGCGTTGAGGTCCGGCTCGAAGCCCGGTAGCACCAGCTTGGGCAACTCGCGCTTGAGCAGGCGTTCGATGTTGGCCATCAGCTTATGTTCGTCCACACAGACCAGGGAGGTTGCCTCGCCCTCGGCGCCCGCGCGGCCGGTGCGCCCGATGCGGTGCACGTAGTCCTCGGCCACGTTCGGCAGCTCGAAGTTCACCACGTGCGGCAGTTCGCTGATGTCGATGCCGCGCGCCGCGATGTCGGTCGCCACCAGCACCTGTAGCGTTCCCGCCTTGAACTCGGTGAGCGCGCGCGTGCGCGCCGTTTGGCTCTTGTTCCCGTGGATGGCCAGTGCGGGAATGCCGTCCTTGCCGAGCTGTTCGGCCAGGCGATTGGCGCCGTGCTTGGTGCGGGTGAAGACCAGCACCTGGTGCCAATTGTGCTGGCGGATCAATTCGGCCAGCAGCTGGCGCTTCTTGTCGCGGTCCACCAGATAGACCTTCTGCTCGACGGTTTCGGCCGCGGCGTTGCGGCGCGCCACCTCGATCATCGCGGGGCTGTCGAGCAGGCGGTCGGCGAGCGCCTTGATCTCGTCGGAGAAGGTCGCGGAGAACAGCAGGTTCTGCCGCCGGGGCGGCAACAGGGCCAGGACCTTGCGGATGTCGTGGATGAAGCCCATGTCGAGCATGCGGTCGGCCTCGTCCAGCACCAGAATCTCGACGTGCGAGAGGTCCAAGGTGCCCTGCTGCACGTGGTCGAGCAGGCGCCCCGGCGTCGCCACCAGGATGTCCACGCCGCTGCGCAGGCGCTGGATCTGGGGGTTGATGCCCACGCCGCCGAACATGGCCATGGACTTCAGCGCGACGTGCTTGCCGTACACCCGCACGCTTTCCTCCACCTGCGCGGCCAACTCGCGCGTCGGGGCGAGGATCAGGGCGCGCACGTGGCGGCGCCCGGCGCGCGGGGTGTCGCTCAGGCGCTGCAGGATGGGCAGCGTGAAACCGGCGGTCTTGCCGGTGCCGGTCTGGGCGCCGGCGAGCAGGTCGCCGCCGCCCAGCACGGCAGGGATGGCCTGGCGCTGGATCGGCGTCGGGGTGGTGTAGCCGTGTTCATTGACGGCGCGCACGATCGCGGGGGACAGGCCGAGTTCGGAAAAGCTCATAGCACTCCTAGAGACAAAAGTCGGCCCGCGCCCGCCCGGCGCCAGCCTTATCGATACGGGAAGATTTGCGCGGCGGGGCAGGTATTTGAGGTCGCCGCGGGCGCCATTGTAACAGAGCCGGCAGGGGGCCGGCGTGCGATTGTGTTACCACAGCAGCATGCGCAGCCCCACAAGGGCCAGTACCAGCGCGAACACTCGCTTCAAGATGCGGGTAGGCAGCGCATGCGCGAAGCGGGCACCGAGCGGTGCGAACAGCAGGCTGGTGAACGCGATGCCGATAAACGCCGGCCAGTAGACATAGCCCGTGCTCCCGGCGGGCAGCGCCTCGGCGCCGCGCCCGGCCGCCATGTAGCCCAAGGCGCCCGCCAGGGCGATGGGCAAGCCGCATGCGGCCGAGGTGGCGACCGCCCGCTGCAGGGCGATGTTGCACCAGGCGAGGTAGGGCACGGTGAGCGAGCCCCCGCCGATACCGACGAATGCCGACACGCCGCCGATGAGCGCGCCGGCGCCCACTTGGCCGCCCGTGCCGGGCAGGGTGCGGTGCGGTCTGGGCGGCGCGCCGAAGGCCATTTGTGCCGCCACGCTGAGGGCGAACAGGCCCACGATGACGGTGAGGGCCCGCGTCGGCAGGTGATCGGCCATCAGGGCGCCGACAAACACGCCCACGACGAGGCCCGGCGTCAGGCGGGCCACCACGTCCCACAACACGGCGCCGCGCCGGTGATGGGCATAGCTTGAGGAGGCGGCGGTGACCACGATGGTGGCCAGCGAGGTGCCGAGCGCGAGGTGCATGATCACCCCGGCATCGACCTCCTGCGCGGCGAACAGGAAGGCCAGTGCCGGTACCACCACCAAGCCGCCGCCGACGCCGAGCAGGCCCGCCAAGGTGCCCGCCAGAGCGCCGATCATGAGGTAAAGAAAGAGGGTCATCGCGTGCGCGCTGGGTCGTTGTGCTTAGACTTGGCAACCGCGAGACGCGGGCGCGTCAGCCTACCATAGCCGCCAGCGGGGAAGGGGAGAAAGACGCCTCCGGCACCGGCGTGGGCCGGTGCCGGAGGCGGGTCGCTCAGCGCTGCGCGGCGCGCTCCAGGTGCGGGCGGAAGTTAGCCGCGTCCATGTAGCCCACCACGCGGTAGTTGCGCATCTCCTCGCCGTTGCTGTCGAAGAACAGCATCATGGGCGGGCCGATCAGGCCGAAGTGGCGCAGCAGTTCGCGGTCCTGCGCGTCGTTGGCGGTCACGTCCGCCTTCAGCAGCGTGAAATTGGACATGGCCTGGATCACGCCCTGATCGCGGAAGGTGGTGCGTTCCATGCGGATGCAATCCACGCACCAGTCGGCGTAGAAGTCCAGCATCACCGGGCGTCCGGCCTGTGCCGAGGCGGCGACGGCGCGCTGCACGTCCTCCACGCTCTTGACCTTCTGGAACTCGACCTGCTGGGCCTGGACGGCCGCGCCGCCGCCGCCGGCGAAGCCGACGTCGCGCATGGGCTGCAGCAGGTCGCCGCGCCCGCCCAGGGCCGCGCCGATCAGCATCAGCACGCCCCAGAGGATGAGCAACCAGCCGATGCCCTTCCACAGGCGCCGCCAGCCCGAGGCGCCCTCGCGGATCGGCTCCAGGGCGCCCATGTAGATGGCGGCGATGATGAACAGCGAGGCCCACAGCAGGAGCGCCACGGTCGCCGGCAGCACACGCTCGACGAGCCAGATCGCCACCGCCAGCAGCAGCACGCCGAACACCGCCTTGATGGCGTCCATCCACGGCCCCGCCTTGGGCAACAGCTTGCCGGCCGAGGTGCCGATGGCGAGCAGCGGCACGCCCATGCCCAGGCTCATGGCGAACAGTGCCGCCCCGCCAAGCACCGCGTCGCCGGTCTGGCCGATGTAGATCAGCGCGCCCATCAGCGGCGCCGCCACACACGGCCCGACGATCAGCGCCGACAGGAAGCCCATGATCCCCACGCCCACCAGAGTGCCGCCCTGCTGGCGGTTGCTGACCTCGGCGAGCTTGCTCTGCAGGGCGCTCGGCAGCTGCAGGTTGTAGAAGCCGAACATGGCCAGCGACAGCAGCACGAAGATCAGCGCAAAGGTGCCGAGGATCCACGGGTTCTGGAAAGTGGCCTGCAAGTTGGCGCCGAACAGGCCGGCCAGCACGCCGGCAATGGTGTAGGTGACGGCCATGGCCAGCACGAACACCAGGGACATGGTGAACGCGCGCCGCGTGGTGATGGTGGCGCCCTGCCCGGCGATGATGCTGGACAGGATGGGGATCATCGGGAACACGCACGGCGTGAAGGCGAGCAGCAGGCCCAGGCCGAAGAACACCAGCACGTTGAGCCACAGGCGCCCGTCGGCGAGGCTAGCCGCGATGCGATCCTGTTCCGAAAGCGGCGGCGCGTCGGTCTCCGCTGGTGCCGCGGCCGGGGCCTGCGCGGGCGTGGTCGGCTGCGCCGGGGCCGCCTGTGCCGCGGGCGCCTCGCCGGTCAGCGCGGCAAGGTCCACGCGCGCCTCGCGCGTCATGGGCGGATAGCAAATGCCCGCGTCGGCACAGCCCTGGAAGGTGGCCTCCAGCAACGCGGCGTCGGCGGAGCTGGCGCCCTGCACCGGCAGGCGCACCTGCACGGCGTTGTAGTAGACCTCGGTCTTGCCGAAGAACTCGTCTTCCTTCGCCTTACCCTCGGGCAGCTGCGGCTCGCCGAGGCGCGCGCCATCGGCGTCCTTCAGGTTGAACTTGAACTGCTCGCGGTAGAGGTAGTAACCGTCCGCGATCTGGAAGTCCACGACGAGCGCATCACCGTCGGGCTGCACGGTGAAGCGGAAGGCGTCGTCGGGATCGAGGAAATCGTCCTGGCTCTGGAGGCCGAGGCGGTCGCCGAGGCGACTCAGGGCGGCGAGGGGATTGCTGCGCTGCTGGGGCTGGGTCTGCGCGGGCGTCTCTGCCGCGGCGGGCGGGGCGCGCGGCGCGGCCGCGCCGTCGGCGGCCGCGAGCGTGACCTCGACCTCCTGGCGATGCGGCGGGTAGCAGACCCCGAGGTCCGCGCAGCCCTGGGAGGTGGCCAGCAGCGTGAAAGTGTCGGACGCACCCTGCTCGCGCTCGACGGGGATCTCCACCGCAACGCTGTTGCGGTAGGTCTCGACCTCGCCGAAGAACTCGTCGGTGGTGACCTTGCCCGGTGGGATGTTCGGCTCGCCGAGCCGCACGCCCTGGGTGTCGGTCTCGAACTTGAAGCGCTCGCGGTACATGTAATAGCCGTCCGCGATGGTCCAGGTCGCGCGCACCGTATTGGCATCCACGGCCTCGACCTCGAGCGCGAACGCCTCATCCGGGTCGAGCAGCTCGTCTTCCTGGGCACCGACACCCGCCGCGAATCCCGTCGCTAGCACCAGGCACAGCACCGCCATCACGGCCCGCCAGGGCCAGTGGTACGCTTTCGTCATCGTTCTATTGGTCCAGGTTGTCGTCGATCCAGCGAAGGTAGGGGCGCAGCCCTCTGGCCATTGGGACTGCGATAACTTCGGGAAGTTCATAGGGATGCTGCTCGCACACCGCGGCTTCCACGGCAGGGTACCGATCCGCGCGGGTCTTGATCACCAGCAGCAGTTCCTCGTCACGCTCGACCGCGCCCTTCCAGTGGTACACCGACTCGAGTCCCGGCACGATGTTCACACAGGCGGCGAGGCGTTGTGCGACCAGGGCGTCGGCCACCTGGCGCGCGCTGTCGCGGTCCGGGCAGGTGGTCAGTACGAGTAGATGGGTCGTTGTTTCGTCCATGTTCGAACATTAACGTCCCCCGCGCGGCCGCACAATGGGCGCGCCCCCGCCCCGCCCCTTATACTGGCGGGATGCGATCCCTACGTGCGTTGTTTCTACTGTTTCTCATCGTTCCCCTGGTCGAGATCTACGTCCTGATCCAGGTCGGCGGCATCATCGGCGCCTGGCCGACGGTCTTCCTGGTGGTATTCACGGCCCTCCTCGGCGCGGTGATGCTGCGCTATCAAGGCATTGCGACGTTTCTGCGGGTGCGCGCGGCCTTGATGCGCGGCGAGGCGCCTGCCCAGGCCATGCTGGAGGGGGTGGTGCTGCTGGTCGGCGGGACCTTGCTGCTGACGCCGGGCTTCGTCACCGATGCGATCGGCTTCCTCTGCCTGCTGCCGGTCACGCGTCGCGCGCTGGTGCTGTGGGCGATGGGGCGGGTGTTGGCCGGCGTGTGGCAGCGCCCGGCGGGGCGTTCCGGCCCGCGCACCATCGAGGGCCAGTTCCGCCGCGAAGACGATCGCTAGCCCTGCCGACGCCCCTTCCCAGCCCCTGTCCTAACTGACTGTGCCGGCGTTCAAAACCCGCACCGGGAGACGCTTGACTCTCGGTTGACCCTGGGTATTATTAGCACTCGTAACGAGTGAGTGCTAACAAGCGACAGCTGGGCGCCCTCGTGACTCACGTTTCCACTCTGCTTTGGGGAGAAAGAGGATAATGAACATTCGTCCGTTGCATGATCGCGTGATCGTTCGCCGCATGGAGGAAGAGCGCACCTCCGCGGGCGGCATCGTGATTCCGGACACGGCCAAGGAGAAGCCGGCTCAGGGCGAGGTTGTCGCTGTGGGTAATGGCAAGATCCTGGAGAACGGCGAGGTGCGCAAGCTCGACGTCAAGCCCGGTGACAAGGTGCTGTTCGGCAAGTACGCCGGGAGCGAAGTGAAGATCAGCGGGGAAGAGCTGCTCGTGATGCGCGAAGAAGACATCATGGGCGTCATCGAAGGCTAAAGGCCGCCGCGTTTTCGGGAATCAGGTAAGAGGAATACGAGTATGACCGCGAAAGAAGTGAAGTTTGCCGAAGAAGCCCGTCACCGCATGCTGCGCGGCGTGAACACGCTCGCGAACGCCGTGAAGGTGACCCTGGGCCCCAAGGGCCGCAACGTCGTCATCGACAAGAGCTTCGGTGCCCCCACGATCACCAAGGACGGCGTCTCCGTCGCCAAGGAGATCGAGCTCAAGGACAAGTACGAGAACATGGGCGCGCAGATGGTGAAGGAAGTCTCCTCGCAGACCTCCGACGTGGCCGGTGACGGCACCACCACGGCGACCGTGCTGGCGCAGAGCATCCTGACCGAGGGCATGAAGGCGGTCGCCGCCGGCATGAACCCGATGGACCTCAAGCGCGGTATCGACAAGGCGACCCACGCCGCCGTCGAGGCGCTGCAGAAGCTGTCCAAGCCCTGCGCCGATGACAAGGCCATTGCCCAGGTGGGCACCATCTCGGCCAACTCCGACGAGTCCATCGGCAGCATCATCGCCGAGGCGATGAAGAAGGTTGGCAAGGAAGGCGTGATCACGGTCGAAGAGGGTTCCGGCCTCGACAACGAGCTGGACGTGGTCGAGGGCATGCAGTTCGACCGCGGCTACCTGTCGCCCTACTTCGTGAACAATCAGCAGAACATGAGCGTCGAGTTGGACGAGCCGTTCATCCTGCTGTGCGACAAGAAGATCTCCTCCATCCGCGAGCTGCTGCCCGTGCTGGAAGGCGTCGCCAAGGCCGGTCGGCCGCTGCTGATCATCGCCGAGGACGTCGAGGGCGAGGCGTTGGCCACCCTGGTCGTGAACACCATCCGTGGCATCGTGAAGGTTGCCGCCGTGAAGGCGCCGGGCTTCGGCGACCGCCGCAAGGCCATGCTGCAGGACATCGCCATCCTGACCGGCGGCTCCGTGATCTCCGAAGAGGTCGGCCTGTCCCTGGAGAAGGCCACCCTGGATGATCTGGGCAACGCCAAGCGCGTCGTGATCACCAAGGAGAACAGCACCATCATCGACGGTGCCGGCAACTCCAAGGACATCGAGGCCCGCGTGAAGCAGATCCGCGCGCAGATCGAGGAAGCCACCTCGGACTACGACAAGGAGAAGCTGCAGGAGCGCGTCGCCAAGCTGGCCGGCGGTGTGGCCGTGATCAAGGTCGGTGCGCAGACCGAGATCGAGATGAAGGAGAAGAAGGCCCGCGTCGAAGACGCCCTGCACGCCACGCGTGCGGCGGTGGAAGAGGGCGTGGTGCCCGGCGGTGGCGTGGCGCTGATCCGCGCTCTGGAGAGCATGACCAAGCTCACCGGCGCCAACCATGACCAGGACGTGGGCATCAACACCCTGCGTCGCGCCATGGAAGAGCCGCTGCGTCAGATCGTGGCCAATGCCGGCGACGAGCCCTCCGTGATCATCAACAAGGTCAAGGAAGGCAAGGGCAACAACGGCTACAACGCCGCCACCGGCGAGTTCGGTGACATGATCGAGATGGGTATCCTGGATCCGACCAAGGTGACCCGCACCGCGCTGCAGAACGCCGCGTCCGTGGCCGGTCTCATGATCACCACCGAGGCGATGGTGGCCGAGCTGCCGCAGGACGACAAGTCCGCGCCGGCGATGCCCGACATGGGCGGCATGGGGGGCATGGGCGGCATGATGTAAGCCGCGCACCCCGGTGCACCGAAAAGCCCCGCCTCGGCGGGGCTTTTCTTTTTCCGCCTGCATGACCCGCCCGTGCTTGGCGCCGCCCGCGCGGCGCCGTAAGCTCTCTCCCATGTCCGATCCGACCCTTCCTGAAGACCTGCCGGCCACGCTGCAGGCCCGCGTGCGCCGGGTACAAGAACAGCTGTCTGAGCGGGGTGCCGCCTGGCCACAGGACCCTGCGCTGGCCGCCGCGCTGGTGCGCGCACTGGCCGTCAGCGACTTTGTCGCCCAAGGCCTCGCGCGCGAGCCGGCACTGGTGGCGCGCTGGGAGGCGCAGGGAGTGCTGCGCGAGGCGGTCACGCCGGAAGCGGTGCAGGCCGCCTTGGCCGAGGCCTTGCAAGGCGTGCCGGACGAGGCGAGGGGCGAGGCCGAGCTGGGCGAGGCGCTGCGCCGGGCGCGGCGGCGGGTGTGGATGCAGCTCGCGTTACGCGATATCGCCGGCGTGGCGCCGCTCGAGGAGGTCGTGGCCGCGCTGTCGGCCTTCGCCGATGCCGCCATCGGCGCGGCGCTGGCGCGTCTGTACCGCTGGCAGTGCGCCGAGCTCGGTACGCCGTGCGACGCCGGCGGTCGGCCGCAGCACATGGTGGTGCTCGGCATGGGAAAGCTGGGCGGCGGCGAGCTGAACTTCTCCTCCGACGTCGACCTTATCTTTGCCTATCCGGAGGAGGGTGAGACGCGGGGCGGGCCGGGGCGCGCGCGCGCCAACGAGGAGTTCTTCACCCGCCTGGGGCGGCGCCTGATCGGCCTGCTGAGTCAGCCGACCCCGGAGGGGTTCGTGTTTCGCGTCGACGTGCGGCTGCGCCCGTTTGGCGACAGCGGCCCGCTCGCCCTCTCGTTCGACGCCCTGGAGCAGTACTACCAGGTCCACGGCCGGGAGTGGGAGCGCTACGCGATGCTGAAGGCGCGCCCGCTCACCGGCGACCCCGAGGACGTGCGCCAGCTCATGGCGTTGCTGCGCCCCTTCGTCTATCGCCGCTACCTCGATTTCGGCTCCTTCGAATCCCTGCGTGAGATGAAGCAGCTCATCAACCAGGAGGTGCGGCGCAAGGGCATGGACGAGAACGTGAAACTCGGGGCGGGCGGCATCCGTGAGGTGGAGTTCATCGCCCAGGCGTTTCAGTTGATCCGCGGCGGCCGCGAGCCGGAGCTGCAGGAGCGCAGCCTACTGGTGATCCTGGAGCGTTTGGCCGCCCTTAACTACCTGCCGCACTATGTGGCCGAGGCTTTGCGCGCGTCTTATCGCTTCTTGCGCCGCACTGAACACCGTGTGCAACAGTTCGCCGATCAGCAGACGCACGCGCTGCCGCAGGACCCCGAGGGGCGGGCGCGGCTCGCCTACGGCATGGGCTACGCGAGCTGGGAGGCCTTCGCGGCCGAGTTGGCCAGTCATCGGGGCCGCGTGCACGAACAGTTCGCCCAGGTGTTCGAAGCGCCGCAGACACGGCACGCCGAAGCCGACGAACTCGATCTGGCCGGCGTGTGGCTCGATACGCTCGAGCCGGCGGCGGCCGAGAGCGCCCTGCAGGCGGCAGGGTTCGCCGATCCCGCTGCGGCGCGCGCGCGGCTCACCGGACTGCGCGAGGGACACACCGGCCGCAGTCTGAGCGGGCGCGGCCGCACGCGCCTGGAGCGCCTCATGCCCTTGCTGATCGGCGCGGTCGGCCAGGCAGAGGAGCCCGACCGGACGCTCGGCCGGGTGGTGCACCTGATCGAGGTAATCGCGCAGCGCACCGCCTACCTCGCCCTGTTGGTCGAGAATCCGATGGCGCTGTCGCAGCTGGTACGCCTGTGCAGCGCGAGTTCCTGGGTCACGTCGTTGCTCGCCCAGCACCCGCTGCTGCTGGACGAGCTGCTCGATCCGCGTGCCCTGTACGCGCCGCCCGACAAGGCGGCCATGGCCGCCGAGCTGCGCGCGCGCCTGGCGCGGCTGGACCCCGAGGACCTGGAGCAGCGCATGGACGCGCTGCGCCACTTCAAGCAGGCGCAGACCCTGCGCGTGGCGGCGGCCGACGTCGCCGCCGCCATGCCTTTGATGGTGGTCAGCGATCACCTCACCTGGCTGGCCGAAGTGGTGCTGGACGAGGTGCTGGAGCTTGCCTGGGGGCACTTGGTGGCCCGCCACGGGCGCCCGGTGTGCAGCGCCGACGGCACGGTCTGCGACAAAGGCTTCGCCATCGTGGCCTACGGCAAGCTCGGCGGCATCGAGCTCGGCTACGGTTCCGACCTCGATGTCGTGTTCGTGCACGGGGGCGACGACGACGCACGCCTGACCGAGGGCGACCGGCCCATCCCCAACGCCCAGTTCTTCGCGCGTCTGGGCCAGCGCATCATCCATCTACTCACCGCCCACACCGCCGCCGGCGTGTTGTACGAAGTCGACCTGCGCTTGCGCCCGAGCGGAGCCTCGGGGCTGCTGGTGACGGGGCTTGACGCCCTAGCGGAGTACCAGCGCAGCGAGGCCTGGACCTGGGAGCATCAGGCGTTGGTGCGGGCGCGGGTGGTTGCGGGCGATCCCTTGATCGCGGACGGCTTCGGGAAGGTGCGCGCCGAGGTGCTGAGCCGCGCGCGTGACGCCGCGGCCTTGCGCGAGGACGTGCGCGCCATGCGTGCCCGCATGCGCGAAGCGTTGGCCGCGCCGGCGGCGGCGGGCTTCGACCTCAAGCAAGGCGCCGGAGGTATCGCGGATATCGAATTTATGGTCCAATACGGCGTTCTGTCATGGGCGCATAAGCATCCCGCCCTGCTGCGCTATACGGACAATATCCGCTTGCTGGCCGGCTTCGCCGAGGCGGGGTTGTTGCCGCCCGAACAGGCCCAGTTGCTCAGCGACGCTTACCGGACCTTCCGCGCGCGCCTGCACCGCCTGACGCTGCAGGGGCTGCCTCCCGTCGTGCCGGCCGATGAGTATGCCGCCGAGCGCGAGGCCGTGAGCCGGGTGTGGCAGACGCTGATGGAGCCCTGAGCGGGGCGCGTCGCCCTGACATGACAGCATCTTACCTCGATATTCCAGTGTCGCCCGGTGATCGCCAATTGATCCCCGGCGGCGATGCTGAAGGAGATTTCGCAGTGATGACGATGGACGACCGCGACGGCGTCATCTGGTATGACGGCCAGCTGGTTCCTTGGCGCGAAGCCAAGACCCACGTGCTGACGCACACCTTGCACTACGGCATGGGCGTGTTCGAGGGCGTGCGCGCCTACAAGACCCCGCGCGGCGCGGCGATCTTTCGGCTCAAGGAGCACACCGACCGGCTATTCCGTTCGGCCAAGATCCTGCGTATGGCGATGCCCTGGGATAAGGACACGCTGAACGCGGCGCAGTGCGAGGTGGTGCGCGAGAACGGCCTGGAGTCGGCCTACATCCGCCCCATGTGCTTCTACGGCTCGGAGGGCATGGGACTGCGCGCCGATAATCTCAAGGTGCACGTGATCGTCGCCGCCTGGTCGTGGGGCTCGTATCTGGGGGCGGAGGGGATCGAGAAGGGCATCCGCATTCGCACCTCCTCATACACGCGCCACCACGTCAATATCACCATGACCAAGGCCAAGGCCAACGGCAATTACATGAACTCCATGCTGGCGCTGCAGGAAGCGCTGGCCTGCGGCGCGGACGAAGCGCTGCTGCTCGATACCGAGGGCTTCGTGGCCGAAGGCAGCGGCGAGAACTTCTTCATGGTGCGCGACGGGGTGATCTACACGCCCGAGCTGACCTCCGCCCTGGACGGCATCACGCGCGATACGGTGATCCAGCTCGCGGCTGAGATCGGCGTGCCGGTGCGCGAGAAGCGCATCACCCGCGACGAGGTCTATATCGCCGACGAGGCCTTCTTCACCGGCACCGCCGCCGAAGTGACGCCGATCCGCGAGCTCGACGGGCGGGTGATCGGCGAGGGCGGGCGCGGCCCCATCACCGAGCGCCTGCAGACCTTGTACTTCGATCAGGTACATGGCCGCCGTCGCGAGCATCCCGAATGGCTCACCCTGGTGAGCGAAGGCTGAGCAGGTATTACCGACTGGAGGAAGCAGCCCGTGCCGAAGCTGTCCGAGAAGCCGCAGACCATCGAACCCAACGCCGCCAACCGCTACGAGGTGACGCGCGCCGACGTCCCGCTGCACTGCCCCATGGACGGCATGAGCCTGTGGAACTCCCACCCGCGCGTCTACCTCCCCATCGAAGAGACCGGTATGGCCAAGTGTCCGTACTGCGGGGCGGAGTATGTGTTGGTGGATCGGTAACATGGCATGGCAGTGGCCTCCCACGGTGTGCGATGCGCATTGCACGGCGGAGGCTCACCATCGGGATTTTGCTGCGCAAGCTATCGACCCATCCCTCACGTCTCGGTGCTAGCAGGACTTGTCGCGGTCAACGATCCGTTCGCCAGCGCGCGCCAGCGTCCAATCAAGCCACGCTCATCCGCATGCTGATACATACTCCAAGATGCCCCCTCGTCACGAGTGCGGTGACTGTCGGCGAACGCCCTTGGAGAGCGCGCGGGCGCCAGGACTCCAAGTTGTGTTAGGCGAACGGAGCGGAGTCGGGAGTGCCGCTGTCGTCCACTGGTTCGCCATCGCCGGACTCATTCTGCTGGCGCTGGGTTTGGGGAGCTCCAAGGCCGCCCAGAGCGCCGGTATGGTTCTGCTTGGAGGAGCATTCTTGTGGCAGCTTCCGCGCGCATGGCCGATCCTGCGTCGCGATCCACTCGCCCAGGTTCTCACACTATGGCTTTCCTACTTCGCGATCCGGGCGGCGGTCGCGGCATGGGAGTTCCCGGATCTTTTGGCCGAGCAGCTCGACGAGGTGCGCCGCATGGCGCGGATCCTGTTGGTGCTGGCGGTGGCGTGGTGGGTCAGCGGGCGCGTGGAGACGATGCTGCGTCTGCTCGCGGTGGCGCTCGTCGGGCTCCTGCTGGCGCTCGTCGCCTATGTGGAATGGAACAGCCTCGTCTCCTTGTTGGCGGGGCGCGCCCGCTTGTTGCTCGGCCAGAACGCCCAGCATATCGGCCTGTTCTTTGCCACTGCCATCGTTGGCTGGGTCGTTCTCGCGCCGCGCCTCTTGAGAGTCTCCGAGGCGCGGCTCGGCCGATGGGCGAGCATCGCATTCTGGCTCGCGACCTTCTTTCTGTTGGTTTCTGCCTTGTTGGCGACGCAGGTCCGGGCGGCGTGGCTCGCGATCCTATTCTGGGTCGCGTTCTACGTGTCCTACCAGATTTGGGTACGCCGACGGGGAATGGAGCGCCTGTCGGGTCTCCACGTGTTGGTGGTGGCCTTGGCGGTCGCCAGCGCGGTCGGGCTAGTGGCCTACCATTACGAGGGGGTTAGCGAGCGTTTCGCGCAGGAGAAGAGCGCGATAACGCAGCTGATCGCTGCCGGCCCTCAGGACGCGCCCCTTACCTCGTTTGGGATCCGTGTGCGGCTGTGGCATGTAGGTCTCGAGAAGTGGTCGGAGCGCAAATGGTTCGGCTGGGGTCCAGGTACGCCTCCCGAGCTGATCGCCGACAGTGGGCAGCCGAGACCGGTGTCGCAAATGGCCCAGTTTCACAACACGCCAATTGAGATGCTGGTGCGCGGCGGTTTAGTGGGACTGTTGTTGACGCTCGCCGTGCTCCTGGTTCTCGTGCGTCAGGTCCACGCGGCGTGGCGCTCAGGGAAACTGCCGGGTGATCTGGCGTTCTTCTTCGCCTCTGTCCTGTTGCTGTTCATCGTCGTCAATTTCGCCGAGGCCTATGTCGATCGACAGATCGGATGGATCTACTTCGCGTTCTTTGCCGGCTTGGCGTACAGCTTCCATCTGGCGCCGGCGACGCAGCCGGCCGACGTGACGGAGACGAACGGCCACTCCTCAATGCAACGGCAAACCCCGGGGCAGGTCTATGGAGACTAGCGCCGCCCGTTCGGCAATGCGAGTGTTGTTTGTGTTCACCCAGATCGATCGGGGTGAGTGCCATACCGTGCTTGGCTTGAAAGCCCGGGGTCTCGACTTCGAGGTCATCTGCGACCCACAAGCCGCGCGCCGGTCCATTTTGCGGGACGCCGGTATCGTGGTGCACGAACTGCCCCTGCAACACCGCTTCGACCGCACGGCAATCAACGCTCTGCGGCGCAGGCTGGAGAGCGGGGCATTCGATATTGTGCACGTGTTCACCAAGATCGCGCTCTCCAACACTTTGCGCGCAAGCAAGGGCATGCCGGTACGCATCGTGGCCTATCGCGGCATCGTCGGTAATCTCAGCTTCCTGGATCCGCTTTCCTGGGCGTCGTTTCTCAATCCTCGAGTGGATCGGATTATCTGCGTATGCGAGGCTATTCGGCGCTATTTCCTGAATATGCGCTTCCTGTGGCTGCGTGTTCCGCCGGAGAAGGTGGTTACGATCTACAAGGGCCACCGTCTGGAGTGGTACCAGCAGGAGGCTCAGCCCGATCTGGCAACGATCGGCATACCCAATGGCGCGCCCGTTATCGGATGCGTTGCCCGTATGCGTCCGCGCAAGGGCATCGATGTGCTGGTGCGTGCGTTCGACCGCCTTCCCGAGCAACTGGGCGCGCACCTCGTGCTGCTCGGCCGCGGACAGGACAAGACGATCGATCGTGCCATCGCCGCCAGTCCGCGCCGCGACCGAATTCATGTTCTTGGGTTTCGGCCCGAGGCGGCCGCGTTGGTGGGCGGGTTTGACGTTTTCGTTCTGCCTTCCCTGCGCCGCGAGGGTTTGCCGCGCGCGGTCATCGAGGCGATGGCGCAGGGGATCGCGCCGATCGTGACCGACTCGGGCGGCAGCCCGGAGCTGGTTCAAGATCGCGTGAGCGGTCGCGTGGTGCCGGCGGGTGACGAAGGGGCGCTGACCGAAGCCTTGGAAGAACTATTGCTCGACCGCGATAAGCGGCTGAAGTATGGCCGGGCGGCGCAGCGGCGCATTCGCGATGACTTCAATGTCGAGCGGACGGTGCACGAGACGATGCGCGTTTACCAAGAACTCATGGCGCAGGGCTGAGCGATGCCGCTCATCGATGCGTACTTTGATTGCATCGCGCTCCGTCATCACGGCAGAACGCCGCATATCCAGGAGTCTGCTGTCCGATGAACGAACGCCGCAGTACGCTGTCCGTGATCGTCATCTCCTTCAATGAGGAGGACCGCATCGACGCGTGCCTATCCTCGGTGGCGCCGGTCGCCGACGAGATCATCGTCGTCGACAGCGGAAGCGACGACCGCACGGTGGAGATCGCACGGCGCTACACCGACAAGGTCTACGTGACCGATTGGCCAGGTTATGGGCCCCAAAAGCAGCGTGCGCTGGACTATGCAACGGGCGACTGGGTGCTGTCCATCGACTGCGACGAGGCGCTTGATGCGAAGATGCAGGCCTCCATTCGCAAACTCCTTACGAATGATGCCGAGGAGGTGGCGTATCGCCTCCCTTGGGGCGTGACGATTTATGGCAAGCGCCTCGACTATGGTCGCAGTGCCCGAGCGCCGCTGCGCTTATTCCGCCGCGCGGCCGGGCGTTTCTCGCCCGACCAAGTCCACGAAAAGCTCATCGTGGCTCCCGGTAAGCTCGGGACCCTCGGCGGGCGCCTGCTTCACTACACGCATCGGGATTTCGGCCATGCATTGGACAAGGCGGCCAAGTACGCGTGGCTCGGCGCGCAGAAGAAGCACGCCGCAGGCAAACGAGGCGGCGGTCTGTTCCTGGCATCGCTGCGCGCGGCGTGGGTCTTCGTGCATATCTATGTGTTTCGGGGTGGGTTTCTGGATGGTCGGGTCGGCTACTTGATGGCGGTCATCTACAGCCAGGTAGAGTTCAATAAGTATGCCGGCTTGTGGGCCATCCGCCGCATGGAGCGCCTGGAACGTGCGAGCAGTAGGCGGAGAGGCGCATGAGCCGACGTTACCTCTTCTTTGTCCACCAGCCGTACTCGCTCGCCATCCTGCGCCCCTTGCAGGCAGCGATCCGCGCGCGCGGTGGCGAGTCGGCATGGTTTTTCCACGGCGCGGGTGCGGACCACCTCTTGCCCGACGAGCGCTACCTTGACAGCATCGAAGCAATCAAAGCCTTTCGGCCGGATGCGGTATTTGTGCCCGGCAACTGGGTTCCGGACTTCATTCCAGGATTGAAGGTGCAAGTGTTCCACGGCTTGGAGACCAAGAACCCGAAAGACCACTTTCGCATCCGCGGCCTGTTCGATCTCTACTGCACCCACGGCCCGTTCACCACCGAGCGCTTCCAAGCGCTGGCAGAGCGCCATAAGCACTTCTTCGTGGCTGAGACCGGTTGGCCCAAGATCGACCCGCTTTTTGCACCTGAAGACGCTGCGCAACCCTCGTACCGCCGCAGCAATCGTCCACGGATTCTGTATGCGTCGACGTTTACGCGTTCTTTGACCTCCGCGCCTTGGCTTGCGGATCAGATAGCGGCGCTTGCAGAAAGCGGGGATCTAGACTGGTTGGTTACGCTCCATCCGAAGATGGATCCGGAAGTAGTCGCGCGATACAAAGCGCTCGAGGGTCCTCATCTTCGGTACGTGGAAACGGATGACGTGCTGCCGCTTTTGAAGGTCGCCGACGTGATGGTTTCCGATACCTCGTCCATCGTGTTCGAGTTCTTGATGCTCGACAAGCCGGTGGTCACGCTCCGCAACATGAAGCCAGGGCCGCACTTGATCGATATACAAACACCCAGCGAATTGCCTACTGCGCTCGCGCGCGCGCTCCAGCCGGAAGAGGCGCGGCTGCGGGCTATCCGTGCCTTTTGCAACTATGTGCATCCTTACCGGGACGGACGCTCAAGCGAACGGATACTTGATGCCGTCGATCGCTCTCTCTCGACGCAGGCGAGCCTGCGGCATAAGCCACCCAATGTATGGCGCCGACTCCAGATGCGGGCGCGCTTCCGTTACTACAGGCTTCGCTAAGCGATACATCGCACCATGCACATCGTACACGTAGTGAACAAGAGGGTTCCGCCTACTGGTGCCGACGGCGGTGCTCCCCAATACGTAGCTTGGCTCGCGGAGGAGCAGGTACGGCAGGGGCACACCGTCTCGATCATAAGTCCAAGCGGCCACTCCGACGCCGGCTATCGTTATATCCCCAGTAGAAACCTGCTCAGCGGAGATAACCTTGTGCGGTTACTTCCTTCCGGATTGGATATCGTGCACCTTCATTTCTCCAATGAATCGCTTGATGCCGCCCTTCAGCGGTCTTGGGCGCCGTATGTCACACATGTCCATGGGAATCATTTAGGAAGCGAACGTCCGCTGCGTAACAGGATCTATGTATCCAAGAGCCATGCAGCTAACCACGGATCCGTCCACTTCGTATACAACGGCGTGCCTCTCGGCCAGTATAGCTACAACTCCACGAAGGATGATTCATTATTGTTTCTGAGCAAGGTACGTAGGCGTAATAAAGGGATAGATGCGGCAGTTCGTGTCGCGCGACATACGAGCTATCCGCTAGTGATCGCGGGGGGGCGACGGCTGGCGACACCCGCGACTTGGTTACCTGGGTATCCTGGCGTCCGTGCCGTGGGGGTTGTCTACGGCGCCCTCAAGATCAGGTTGCTGCAGAGCGCGAAGGCGCTGCTCTTCCCGATTCATTGGGATGAACCCTTCGGTCTCGTACTAATCGAGGCAATGGCGTGCGGGACACCCGTCATTGCGTTCAAGCGCGGCGCTGTAGAGGAGATCGTTGTTCATGGCCGCACCGGCTTTGTCTGCTCCGACGAGTTGGAGATGAGGGAAGCAGTAGAGGCACTTCCGACCATCAACCCGCATTACTGTCGCGAACATGTGGAGGCAAACTTCTCCATTGAGCGTACCTACGAAGGATGCATGGCTTATTATCGACGTGCGCAGGCTGGAGAAGTCTGGTGACATGGGCATGCATGGGGGAAAGCCTGAGATGGCGGAAAAGTTTATGGGTTCGCGGGGCTTCGGCGAACTGCTCAATGATGTAACGATCCAGGCACTGGATATCGGAGCCCGCGATGGATTCACGAGCGACTTGCTTCCTCTTGCGCGCGCCATTGAGGCACACGGGTTTGAGCCGGATGCTGAAGAATGCGCGCGCCTGAACAGAGTAAGGTCCAAGAAAGTTGCCCCTTGGAAAAGCCTCACCTTCCACCCTATTGCCCTAGGAAAGGAAGCGCAGGGCAGGATCCTGCACCTCTATAAGCAGCGCGGATGTTCGTCGCTGCTCGAGGCCGATCGGGACCTCGCGGCACGGTTCAGCCGCAGTGGCTACTATGAGGACGACGGCGAAGCGACACTGGACACGGTTGCATTGGACACGGCGGCGCAACGTCTCGGTTTCCAGGAGGCGTCTTACATCAAGATTGACGTCCAAGGCGCCGAGTTGGAAGTGTTCGAGACCGGTACCGATTTGTTGGATCGGAGCGTCCTCGCCGTGCGGGCGGAGGTGGAGTTTTTCGAGATCTACCACAACCAGCCGCTGTTTCACGACGTCAGCCTGTTCCTTCATTCGTACGGCTTCTATGCCATGGGGTTCATAGAATTGCATGCATGGCGCCGCACCACCAAGCGCAAGTATCCTGCAGTGACTCGCGGGTCGGTTCCTTACTCTAGAGGGCAGCTTTCACACGGTGATGTCCTATTCATGAAGGATCCTCGTGTGCTCGCCGATGCGGGAGAAGCGCGTGTGCCGCTGTTGCTTAAGGCGGCGCTACTGGCCATAGCCTATGGGTATGTCGATCACGCGCTTGCGCTGCTGTCGGAGCCTGATGCCGAACGCTATCTGAGGGAGCGCTATGGCGTAGATTCGAAGTCCGAGTTCGCGAGAATGTCCCGTGCCGTTGCGCGGAACGAACGTGGGCAGCAGTATCGTATAGCGGCGAAGGCAATTGGTCACGCCGTGCAAAACCTCCTTCGCATGTGATGATGCGCGAATCGCGCCACGATTGAATCCGGGGAATGTAGCCAATGACTATACATGTACCAGACTTTTCAACGGTGCGTGCCCTGGTAGTCGGCGATCTGATGCTCGACCGCTACTGGTACGGCGCTACTTCCCGAATTTCGCCAGAAGCGCCGGTTCCGGTCGTCCATATCAGTGAGGCAGAGGAGCGTGCCGGCGGTGCAGGCAATGTCGCGTTGAATATCGCGGCGTTAGGCGCGCAAGTTGCTCTTGCAGGACTGGTTGGCGACGACGACGCGGGACGCGCCCTTTGCAGAGCGTTGGAAGGGACCCAGGTCAAGATGGCCATCGCTGAGGTGCCTGGGTTGGCCACTATCACAAAGCTGCGCGTGCTAAGTCGCCACCAGCAGCTGATCCGACTCGACTTCGAGGACGGATTCCATCGGCGCAGCAGCGAACTCCTCGCCGGGATTGTCGAGGCCCAGCTTTCAGCGGTCGATGTGCTCGTGCTGTCAGACTACGCCAAAGGTACGCTCTGCGACGCGCAGGCATTCATTCGATTGGGCCGTGAGGCCGGCGTGCCCGTGCTGGTGGACCCTAAGGGGCTCGATTTCAGCCGTTACCGCGGGGCGACAATGCTTACCCCGAATCAGCATGAGTTCGAGCTGGTCGCAGGCCGCTGCGAGTACGAGAGCGACCTCGTCGGTCGTGGGATGGGCATGATTGAGGCGCTGGAGCTTGAGGCGTTACTCATTACCCGGGGCGAGCGGGGTATGACTCTGCTGCGCCGGAACGACGACCCGCTTCATTTTCCTGCCGAAGCCCGGGACGTGTATGACGTCACCGGGGCGGGGGACACCGTTATCGCAGTGTTGGCAGCCACGTTGGCTGCTGTAGGGGCACTGCCGGCCGCGAGCGCGCTGGCAAACCGGGCCGCGGGTATCGTCGTCGGCAAGTTGGGGGCGGCAACGGTTAGCCGCGAGGAACTCAAGGGCGATCACGACCCGCAGCTTCCCCAGGGCGTCATCGACGAGGACCGACTGGTGGAGCAAGTTCAAGCAGCGCGTGCTCGAGGGGAGCGGATAGTCATGACCAATGGATGCTTCGATATTCTGCATCCGGGGCACGTTCAGTACCTTGAGCAGGCCCGGCGGCTGGGTGACCGTCTGGTCGTGGCGGTCAACGATGATGCGTCGGTCCGACGCCTCAAGGGCGAGGGCCGCCCGATAAACAGCGGCGATGATCGGATGACGGTGCTTGCCGGCCTGCGCAGCGTGGATTGGGTCGTGCCTTTCTCGGAGGACACCCCCGAAAGGTTGATTTGCCGCATCAAGCCGCAGGTGCTTGTAAAGGGCGGCGACTACCGTCCTGATGAAGTGGCTGGAGGCGAATGCGTCTCCGCTGCCGGTGGCGACGTACGCATTCTCCGTTACCTTGAAGGCTGCTCTACCACCAGTATCATCGGCGCGATTCGCGATTTGCGGGGTGGCGGCGGGCGATAGGTTTCGCCTTTCATGCTCACATCATTGGTGACCGACCCCTTTGCTGGCGGTTCTTACGGAGGCCAGGAAGCCGCGCTCGATTCCATGGACCCCATGAAGATCCACCAAGTGCGGAAGTTGACGAAGCTAGGGCACGCCCCGTCCCATTAGAGAGATGCCACGGCACGGAATGCAGCGACGAGGTTTGAAGAGTAGCGCGCGAAATCCGAGCGTTCTGCAGCATGCTTCGACGCCGCGTCACTCATTTTGGCGAATAGTGTCGGGGAATCGATCAGCTTCATGACATAGTCTGCGAATGCCTCTGGGGCAGGTAGCCGTGGCTGCATCAGCCGGTCCTTTTCCGGATCATAAGTAAGCCTCTCGCCCAGCCAGCGCCCATCGCGGTATTCGGGGAACTCCGATGGACTGAGCGTCGCAGGAACGGTATAACCCGTTCGCCCCTCAAGGAGAGTCTCCGGCAGACCATCGATCCGACTCGTCAGCACTGGACATCCCCAAGCTTGGGCCTCCAGGCTTACCAAGCCGTATGCGTCGCCCAGTGAAGGGTAGAGAAAGATGTCGGACTCGGAGAAGAAACGGCCCATATCCCCTACGAGCCCAAGGAAACGCACCGCGTCGGAAATCCCTAGCTTCTTCGAGAGGTCGCGTAGCTGTTGCTCTTGAGGTCCCGTCCCAGCGATGCGCAGCTCGCACTGGACTCCACGTTTCCGGAGCTCGCTCAGGGTGCGAAGCGCCAAGCTAATACCCTTGAGCGACACGAGTCTTCCCGCAGTTCCGAGGACGAGGGGCCGATTCGGGTCGAGCGTCTTCCATGTCGGCTGGAAAGGCGCACTGGCGGGTAGCAGTGCGTTGAGCTGCACACGGATGGGTTGCCGAACGTTCCAGCGTAGTTCCAATACCCGTCGAGCTGCATGCGATACTGCAACGACCCCGTGCGCGAGGCCAAGTGCGCGCGCGGCCTGCTCTTCTTTGCGCAAACTCCAGGCAGCTCCGTGCTCAAAGTACACAACTCGCGCACCCAAAGAGCGTGCATGCCGCGCCGTATCTACGTCGCGCGCATGATTCCAGAGGACGACAACGTCGGGCCGAGCGCGCGCAAGTAGGCGGTTGAGTTGGAACTGCCGCAGGGACTTGGGGTGGGGAGGTATCTTTAATGGACCGAGTCGTTTGAAGTAGCGCAAGCGATTCACTGCGCCTCCCAACTCAGCGCCAAGCTGCGCGTGGGGATGATCGCCGATCACTCCATAGTGGCCATGCGTGCCCTCCTCGACCACTGCCTGTAAGAAACCCGCAAAGCTCCGCTGCACTCCGCCGAGGGTGTGCAGGTTGAGAACATGGCAAAAACGCGGCTTGCGCTGCATGTCAAGAGATGCTCCGTTCATCGGCTCATGTTAATGGGGGCGTTGCTGCTCGACATTACGCGCATTAGTGTGTCGGTGACGTCGGCGACTCGCACCGAGTTCACCGCCGCGGGGTCGCGCACGCGACGCCCCCATGCGATGTCTTCCACCCGCTTGCCGAACTCCGCCTGCACCGCTTCCGGGTACTTGTTTACCACCCACTCGCGGCTGAGGTAGGGGCCGGTGCGGTCGGGATTCGAGGTCACGTACAGGCCGATGACCGGCGTGCCGACGGCGGTGGCCATGTGCGCGGGGCCGGAGTCGGGCGAGACGAGTGCGGTCGCCCGTTCGAGCACGGCCAGCAGTTCCTTGAGGCTGGTCTGGCCGATCAGGTCGATGGGCGGCTGTTTGGCAAGGCGGCCGATGGCGGCGGCGTAGTCGCGCTCGAGGTCGGTGGGGCCGCCGGTCAGCACCACGCGCATGCCGAGCTTTTCCGCAGCATAGTCGGCCACCGCGGCATAGCCCTCGGCGCTCCAGTTGCGGAAGTTGCGTGCGCGCACACTGGAGCAGGGACTGATGATCAGGGTGGGCTGCGTGCCGGGCAGGTGTTGCTCGGCAAAGGCGCGCGCCGCGGGCGGAATCGGGAGGTCCCAGCGCAGTTCGCGCTCCGGCAGACCGAGTGCCTCCAGAAAGCCGAAGAACCCGTCCACCACGTGCTGGCGGGGCTGCCCAGCGATGCGCGCGTTGGTCACCCACGTGTGGCCGTCCTTGGCGCGTGCGCGATCGAAGCCCAGCCGCATCCGCGCCGGAATCATGAGGCCTGCGAGGTTGGCGCGCAGCGCCACCTGCATGTGCAGCAGCACATCGAAGCGCCGGTCGCGCAGGCGCCGACGCAGGGCGCGATAGGCGCGCCAGCCGGCGCGTTTGTCGAAGGTGATAAACTCCACGCCCGGGATGTCGCCGACCAGGCCCGCCTCCAGCTTGCCGACCACCCAGGTCAGGCGCGTCTCGGGCCAGAACTTTTGCAGCGTACGCACCACGGGCACGGCATTGCATACGTCGCCCAGCGCCGAGAGGCGTAGCAGACACAACGAGGTCGGCGGTGTGGTGAGTGGTAAGGAAGGACGCATGAAGCCCCGCTACCTCCAAGTCGAAAACGCGCACATCCTATACGACGCCGCGCGTCTTGAACACGCGGCGCCGTCGCTGTTCGAGCCCCACGCCTGGCAGGCCCAGGGCGGCGCCACCTCGGAGGCGCGCGGCCGGGGCAGCGTGAGCTTCGTGCGTGACGTCGAGCGCGTGTATGTGTTGCGTCACTACCGCCGCGGCGGGCTGTTCGGGCCGCTGCTCGGCGACCACTACTTGTGGACCGGGCTCGCGCGCACGCGCGCCTGGCGCGAATTCCAACTATTGGCCGAGATGTATCGGGCGGGCCTGCCGGTGCCGCGGCCCGTCGCGGCACAGGTGGTTCGCGCGGGGCTGCGTTACCGGGCGGACCTGTTGACCGAGGCGATCGCCGAGGCGCGCCCGCTGGCCGACCTCTGGCGCCTGGATGCCGTGCCCGACGAGGCCTGGCCCCGCATCGGCGCCTGTCTGCGCCGCTTCCACCGGTCGGGTATCTACCACGCCGATCTCAACGCGCATAACGTCCTGCTCGCCGGCGACCAGGTCTACGTGCTGGACTTCGACCGCGGGCGCCGGCGGCCACCCGGCGCGTGGCAGGCGCGTAATCTGCAACGCCTCCAGCGCTCGCTGCGCAAGCTTGCGCCCTCCGACGTCGAGGGGCGGCTCAGTCGGCCGTGGCAGGCCCTGCTGGCGGGTTATCGGGCGGACAGCGCGCCATGATCGCCTCGGCGTAGTCCTGCGCCACCTGCACCTGGCGGGCGCACCAAGCCGCCCCGCGCGCTCCGCGCGCCTCCCATACGTCCGGCGCGGCGTGGAGCGAGCGCAGGGCGGTCGCCAACGCCGCGTCGTCGGCGACCTCGAGCGCGGCATCGCTGGCGAGTAAGGCCCGTGCCTCGTCGGCGAAGTTGTCCATGTGGGGGCCGAACAACACGGGCCGCCCATACAACGCGGGTTCCAGTACGTTGTGTCCGCCGCGCGGGATCAGCGAACCGCCGACGAACACCGCGTGCGCATGCGCGAGGAACGGCGCGAGTTGGCCCACCACGTCGATCACGTACACCCGCGTATCCGCCTGCACCCGGTCGCCGCGGCTGTGCACTACAGGGCGTACCCCGAGCGCCTCGAGCCGGCGCAGGAGTTCCGGCACGCGCGGCGGGTGGCGCGGCGCGAGCACGAGCAACCAGTCGGCGTGCCAGGGCTGCGCGAGCCAAGCGCGCGTGAGGCGTAGTTCCTCGTCGTCGTGGGTGGACGCCGCGAGCAGGAACGGGCGCGGCAGCGGTGGCGCGGGCGGCGCCTGCGCCTCGGCGGCGAACTTGATGTTGCCGACGACCGTTACGCGCTCGGCGGGCGCGCCGAGCGAGCGGTAGGCCGCCGCGTCCTCCGCCGAGCGGGCCAGTACCGCGCTGACATGACCCAACGCCTCGGCGTACAGGCCGCGCAGCCACGGCCCGGCGCGCAGGGTGCGTGATGAGAGGCGGGCGTTGACGATCACGAGAGGGATCTCGCGGCGCGCGCACGCCCGATAGAGTTGGGGCCACAACTCGGTTTCCATGATGACGGCGCAGCGCGGGCGCGCGCGGCGCAGAAATCGCCGCACCGCGCCCCCTGTGTCAAGCGGAAGGTAGGCATGGGCGACCTGCGGCAGGGTACGCGCCACGGCGGCGCCGGTGGGCGTGGTGGTGGTGAGTGTCAGCCGCGCGTGGGGTGCCGCGCGCCGCAGGCCGCGCAGCAGCGGCGCGGCTGCCTTGACCTCGCCGACCGAGGCGGCATGGATCCAGTAGTCGGTCGGCAGGCGCGCGCCCCAGCCAAAACGCTGCGTGAGGTAGCGCAGCTCGCGCGCCCGCAGCGCGCTCCATGCCGTGTGACCCACCAGCAAGGGGAGCAGCAGCCACGTGAGCAGGCGGTAGCGGCGCACGTCACTTGCCGTACAGCGACGGCTGCCCCTCGGGGCGGGAGCGGAACCGTTTATGCACCCACAGGTACTGCGAGGGCCTGCGCTGGACCTGTCGCTCGATGGCGCGGTTGATCGCAGTGGCGTCGCGCACTGCGTCCATGCTGGGGAAGCCGTCGATGGGCGCCTCGATGCGCAGTCGGTAACGCCCCTGCGCCAACCGCTCCGAATAAAAGGGCAGCACCGGGGCGCCGGCCAGTTTTGCCAGTCGCGCGGGGGCATCGATGGTGGCGGTGGGCACGCCCATGAACGGCGCGAATACGGCCGAGCGCAGGCCGAAGTCCTGGTCGGGGGCCATCCACAGCGTTTTGCCCTGTTTCAGATGCCGCAGCATGCCGCGAAAATCCCGCCGCTCGAACAGGTCGTGGTAGTAGCGACGGCGGTAGTGCGCCATCAGGTGAGCCATGCACGGGTTGCGTGGTGGCTTGTACACCGGCGCGATGTCGGGGGCGTGGCGCATCATCAGGCGCCCGCTGAGCTCCAGCGTGGTGTAGTGCCCGCCGAGCAGTATCACGCCGCGCCCGCCCGCCCGGGCGGCGTCCAGGTGTTCCAGTCCGTCCACTTCATAGAGTTCGGCGAGGTGCGCGTCGCTGGCCCACCAGGCTAGGGCGCCTTCGAAGAGCGCACGCCCCGTGTCGCGAAAGGTCTCTCTAACCAGCGTGCGGCGTTCGGCGCGCGGGAGGGCGGGAAAGGCCGCCGCGATGTTCGCATCGGCGATGCGCCGGCGCGGGGGCAGCAACCAGCGGGTGAGGTCACCGAGGCGAGCGCCCAGGGCCATTTGCCAGCGGATGGGCAAACGGGTGCCGGCGCGCAGCAGGCCGAGCGTGGCCCGCAGCGGCCAGTGGCGGGGCGAGCCGCACGCGGCGGCAAGGTCCGTGGTGGCCTGCCCCATGGGCTTCAGCGTAGCCAGCGATCGAGTTGCTCGAGGTCCTCGGGCGCGAGCTGCCCGGCGGCGAGCTTCAGGCGCAGCCCGTCGAGTACGAACTGGTAGCGGGCTTGGGCGAGGTCGCGGCGCGCGCGAAACAGCTCCTGCTGCGCGTTAAGCACCTCGACCGCGGTGCGGGTGCCGACCTCGAAGCCGGCCTGCGTTGCTTCGAGGGCGGTCTCGTTGGAGACGACCGCCTGCTCGAGCGCATGCACTTGGCTGATGCCGGCCACCACATTGAGGTAGGCAGCGCGCGACTCACGCTCCAGTGCGCGCCGCTCTTGTTCTAGTTGTTCCTGTGCCGTCGCGAGCTGGTGGTGTGCCTGACGCACGGCGGCGGAGATCGCCCCGCCTTGGTAGAGCGGGACGTTCAGTTGAATGCCGACCAGCGTGGAACGCCGGTCGGTCGGGCTGGCGCCCGGTATCGTCAGCGCGCGATCGCTGTAGCTCTGTGTGCCGACCAAGTCCACGCGGGGCCGGTGCCCCGCGCCGCGCCGGTCGATCTCGGCCCGCGCGCTCGCGACTGCCTGTTCGAGCGCCGTGACGCGCGGATTGCGCGTACGTGCGGCGTCCACCCACTGGTCGGCCGCCTCGGCGGGGCGCTGCAGGGGCAGATCGGCCGCCAGCGGGGCGACCGGGTCCGGCTGCTCGCCGATGATCTCGCGCAGGGCCTCACGCGCCAGGGCAAGCTGATTCTCGGCGGCGATGACCTGCGCCTGTGCCAGATCGAATCGCGCGCGTGCTTCATGGACGTCGGTGATCGCCACCAAGCCCACCTCGAACCGCTCCTGCGCCTGCTCTAGCTGACGTTCGATGGCGCGCTGTTCGGCTTGGGCGAACTCGAGGGTGTCGCGCGCGGCCAGGATGCCGAAGTAGGCCTCGCTGACGCGCAGCATCAGGCTCTGATGGACGAGCTCCAGCTCCGCCTCGGAGCGTGCCACGCCCGCTTCGGCTTGATCGATGGCGGGCCGTACCGCCGCGTCGTAGAGCGGCTGCGCCAGGCGCAACTGGTAGCTGTAGCTGGTGAAGTCGGTGCTCTGGCCGCCGATGCTCTGCCAGGTTTGCCCGGCATCGGCGCCGAGATTGGCGTTGGGCAGGCGCCCGGCGCGCGCTTGCGGTAACCCCTCCTGAGCCGCATCGCGCGCAGCCGCGGCGGCGCGCACCTGCGGGTCCGCCTGCAGCGCCTTGTGATAGACGTCGAGCAGTGAGTCGCGGGCGTGCGCGGCGGGCAAAGTCAGTAGGCACAGCAGAGCAACGATCAGACGTGACATAGCAGCTCGCAATGGCGGTCAGTAGCGCGGCATGGCGGGATCGACCTCGCGTGCCCATGCGTCCACGCCGCCGGCCAGGTTGATGATGCGTTCAAAGCCGATATGTTCAAGATAGAACGCCACTTGCTGGCTGCGCACCCCGTGATGGCAGATCACCACGATCTCCTGCTTGGGGTCGAGCTGCTCGACCTGCGCGGGCAGGCGACCCATGGGCAGAAGCTGAGAGCCGGCGATGTGGGCGTGGTGGAACTCCCAGGGTTCGCGCACGTCGAGCAACAACGGGGCCGTCTCCGCCTCCTCGAGATACGCCTGCAGCTCCACCGGTGTCAGGTGGCGCATGGACGTCCTCAGAGGGTGAAACGGGGCGGTTGCGGCGCGTTGATCAGCGGCGTCAACTCCGTCTCGAACAAGGATTCATGCACCCACTCGTCTTCGGCAACCCGCGTGATGAGGCGCGCCTCCATCACCGGGGCGTCGCCGACGACGGCGAACAGCCGGCCGCCCAGCGCGAGATCGGACAGGAAGTCCTCCGGCGGCAGGGGCAGCGAGCCCGTGATGGCGATGACGTCGTACGGGGCATGGCGCGGCCAACCGCGCGCCGCGTCACCGACGTCCAACGACACATTGGTCGCGCCCTGTGCGCTCAACTTCTCCTGCGCCGCGGTCTTGAACTCGGGAATGATGTCGACGCTGTAGACGTGGCGCGCCAAGCGCGAGAGCAAATAGGTGACGAAGCCGCTACCGGTACCGACCTCCAGAACCGTCTCGTGCGGCTGCGGGTTCAGCGCCTGGAGCATGCGGGCTTCGAGCTTGGGCGGCATCATGACCTGATCGCGGCCCAGCGGGATGTTCATGTCGGCGAACGCCAGCTTGCGGTAGCGCTCGGGCACGAACGCCTCGCGCGGCGCTCCGGCGAGCAGGTCGAGCACACGCTGATCCAGCACCTCCCAGGTACGGATCTGCTGCTCGATCATGTTGAAGCGTGCCTGTTCGAGATTGGCTTCGATCATTGCGCGTTCTTCCGGCAAGCGTGGGAGAGCCGTCAAGGGTAAGGCGTTTGACCGGAGGTGGCAAGATGCTGCTGGGACCCCGCCTTGATAACGTGGCGCCTATCCTATAACTTTACCGATCCGCAGCTAGGGGTGCCCCGCGTCATGCGCCGGGCTGAGAGAGACCCTTCGAACCTGACCCGGCTCGTACCGGCGTAGGGAAGCGCATCTCCCCCTCTGTCTGCGCGCCATTGCGAATTCCGCCCCGTCGCCGACTGCGCGGCGCGGCCCCGACAGAGGACCAGGTCGATGAGCGCGATCCCCGAGGACGTCAACAAGAAGGTCAAGCTGGGCCGCGCGGCGGTGCAGCCCTTTCCGGCCTCGCGCAAGATCTACGTGGAGGGTTCCCGGCCGGACATCCGCGTGCCCATGCGCGAGGTGAGCCTGAGCGACACCCCGGCCGGCTTCGGCAGCGAGAAGAATCCTGCCGTCACGCTGTACGACACCTCGGGACCGTACAGCGATCCCGCGGTGGAGATCGACCTGCGCAAGGGCCTGCCGGCGGTGCGCGCGGCGTGGATCGAGGAGCGCGGCGACACCGAACTGCTCGACGCGCCGAGTTCCGAGTACGGCCGTGCGCGTGCCGCCGATCCCAAGCTTGCCGAGTTGCGCTTCGAGCACATCCGTACGCCTCGGCGCGCCAAACCCGGCGCCAACGTCACCCAGATGCACTACGCGCGGCGCGGCATCGTCACGCCCGAGATGGAGTACATCGCCATCCGCGAGAACCTGCGCCTGGAACTCGCGCGTGAGCAGGGGCTGCTGAACCAGCACCCCGGCCAGAATTTCGGCGCCAGCATCCCGGCCGTCATCACGCCCGAGTTCGTGCGCGATGAGGTGGCGCGCGGGCGCGCCATCATTCCCGCCAACATCAATCATCCGGAAATCGAGCCCATGATCATCGGGCGTAACTTCCTGGTGAAGATCAACGGCAACCTCGGTAATTCCGCGGTGAGCTCCTCCATCGAGGAGGAAGTGGACAAGATGACCTGGGGTATCCGCTGGGGCGCGGACACCATCATGGACCTGTCCACCGGCAAGAACATCCACGAGACGCGTGAGTGGATCATCCGCAACAGCCCGGTGCCGATCGGCACCGTGCCGATCTATCAGGCGCTCGAGAAGGTCAACGGCAAGGCCGAGGAGCTGACCTGGGAGATGTTTCGCGACACGCTCATCGAGCAGGCCGAGCAGGGCGTGGACTACTTCACGATTCACGCCGGTGTGCGCTTGGCCTACGTGCCGCTCACCGCCAAGCGCCTCACCGGCATCGTCTCGCGCGGCGGTTCCATCATGGCCAAGTGGTGCCTTGCGCATCACCAGGAGAATTTCCTCTACACGCACTTCGAGGAAATCTGCGAGATCATGAAGGCCTACGACGTGTCCTTCTCGCTGGGCGACGGACTGCGCCCCGGCTGCATCGCCGACGCCAACGACGCGGCACAGTTCGGCGAACTCGAGACCCTCGGCGAGCTGACCAAGATCGCCTGGAAGCATGACGTGCAGACCATGATCGAGGGCCCGGGTCACGTGCCCATGCACCTCATCAAGGAGAACATGGACAAGCAGCTCGCCGAGTGCGACGAGGCGCCGTTCTACACCCTCGGCCCGCTGACCACCGACATCGCGCCCGGCTACGACCACATCACCTCCGCGATCGGTGCGGCCATGATCGGTTGGTTCGGTACGGCAATGCTCTGTTACGTCACGCCCAAGGAACACCTCGGCCTGCCCAACAAGGACGACGTGAAGGAGGGCATCATCGCCTACAAGATCGCCGCCCATGCGGCGGACCTCGCCAAGGGTCACCCCGGCGCGCAGATCCGCGACAACGCGCTGTCCAAGGCGCGTTTCGAGTTCCGCTGGGAGGACCAGTTCAACTTGGGGCTTGATCCCGACCGCGCGCGCGAGTACCACGACGAGACCCTGCCCAAGGACTCGGCCAAGGTGGCGCACTTCTGCTCCATGTGCGGCCCGCATTTCTGTTCCATGAAGATCACGCAGGACGTGCGTGACTACGCCGCCAACAAGGGGCTCGCGGACGTGAAGATCGCGGTCGAGACCGGCATGAAGGAGAAGGCCGCGGAGTTCCGCGCGCAGGGCGCCGAGGTCTATAAGAAGGTCTGAGCGTCGCCGCCGGGGCGCGGGAAGGTCTGATTACGCCCCGCCCGGTTTTCTGTCAGAGCTTCCCTAGAAAGCACTGGCGTCCGCCGGCCCGCTCGCCTAGAATAGCGGGCTTCACCGGGCACGGCTCAACGAGGTTTCGGTGAAGCGCTACAGCGGAGCGGTAGTTCAGTTGGTTAGAATACCGGCCTGTCACGCCGGGGGTCGCGGGTTCGAGTCCCGTCCGCTCCGCCATTTTCCTCTCGTGTTTTCTCACCCATGAGCACCGCCTACTGGTGGCTACTGGCCTGCGCCGGTGCGGTGGCGTGGTGGGTGAGCGCCATGCGCCTGCACGAGCGCGCCGGTTATTTCGGTGCCCGCGCCTGCGACCGCCATCGCGTCCAACTCCTCGATCAAACCGTGCACCTGCGTAAGCTGGGGCTGGCGCGCGACGACGCGGGGCGGATGCGCGTGCGGCGCTACTACGCCTTCGAGTTCACCACCACCGGTGCTGACCGGCGCGGTGGCGTCATCGTGATGCTCGGTCCTCGGCTCGAGTACGTGCATCTCGAGTTGCCGGAGGGCGCGGTGCTGGGCGTGGAGGAGGAGGGGTAGGAGAGTGTCCGCGCCTAAGCAAGCCCCGATCGCCCCGCGGCACAGGGATGTGCCGCCGTGATCGACGGCGCAAGCCGTTGATCACGAAGCGGAGCGAAAACCACGCTTTTCGCTCCGCGTGGTCTGAGCCATCCAGGATGGATGGATTCAGACCTCTAACAGCCGCCGCCGTGAGCAACGGCGCCAGCCGTTGATCACGAATCAGAGCGGAAACTACGTTTTTCGCTTTGCGTGGTCTGAGCCATCCAGGATGGATGGATTCAGACTTCTAATAGCCCTCGCGGCGCCAATGCCCCGACTTGCCGCCCGCCTTCTCGACCAGGCGCACGTCGGTGATGGTCATGCCGCGGTCGACCGCCTTGCACATGTCGTAAATGGTGAGCAGCGTCACCTGCACCGCAGTGAGCGCTTCCATTTCCACGCCGGTCTGGCCCGCCGTCTCCACGCGCACGCGGCAGTCGATCGCCGGTGTATCACCCCGCGGCGTGAGGTCGATCTCCACGTGGGTGAGGGCGAGGGGATGGCACAGCGGAATGAGGTCGGCGGTCTTCTTGCTGGCCATGATCCCCGCCACCCGCGCGATACCGAGCACATCCCCTTTCTTGTGACCGCCCTCGGTGATGAGGCGCAGCGTCTCGGGCTGCATGTGGATGCTGCCCTCGGCGATCGCGATGCGGTGGGTGACGTCCTTGGCCCCGACGTCGACCATATGGGCCTCGCCGGACTGGTTGAAATGCGTCAGCTCGCTCATGGGGGCTCGTTGGTTGCAGGGGCGAACCATGATAGGCTGAAGCGTTACTGCCTGCAAACCAGTCTACCCTACGGAGTGTGCAAAATGGCCATTACGGTCAAGTACTTTGCGAGCATGCGGGAGCGCATCGGGCGCGCGGAAGACGCGCTCGACACGGATGGCTTGCATACCGTCGGCGAGGTGTGGGCGCGGGTGGCGCCGACCGAGGCGCTGCCGGGCAACGTGCTTATGGCGGTCAACCAGGAATACGCGGATCCGAGCCATCCGGTGCGTGACGGTGACGAGGTCGCGTTTTTTCCGCCAGTGACCGGAGGCTGACCAATGCCCGTCGCCATCCACGAAACACCGTTCGATCCCTGGCAGGCCGTGGCCGCGCACCAAGCCGCCGCGATACCCACCGGCAAGTACGGCGCAACGGCGGTGTTCGTCGGCACGATGCGCGACTTCAACGAAGGCGATGCGGTGCAGGCCATGCGGCTCGAGCACTATCCCGGCATGACCGAGAAGCATCTGGAGGCGATGTGCGCCGCCGCGCGCGAGCGCTGGCCTCTACTCGACACCCTCATCCTGCACCGGGTGGGCGAGATTCGTCCGCAGGACCCCATCGTGCTGGTGGCTGTCTGGTCGGCCCATCGCGCCGCGGCGTTCGAGGCCTCGCGCTTTCTCATGGAGGAGCTCAAGTCGCGGGCTCCCTTCTGGAAGAAGGAGTCCACCGGGGGCGGCGAGCGTTGGGTGGAGAAGAACACCCCCGGTTATTAAGGGCGTACGCGGACCCTCGACCCCTGGAGTATCCCCGCTCGGCCGCAGGTTGACCTGCCAGATTCCGCTATCTACTGTTGTGGGCACATCTCGGCGCAGGATGCGCGCCCACACGACGAGGAGCGGGAGACATGGCCAGCATCAAGCCCAGCCAGCTCAATGATTTCAAGGACCGTTTGACGCAGCGGCACGGCGAGCTGGTTGAGGCGATTCATGAGGAGCTGCAGCGCTCGGAAGACAAGGAACGCTTCCTGGAGCTTGCCGGCGGTGTGCACGATCCCGGCGAGGAGTCGGTGGCGGACCTGCTGGTCGACCTCAACCTGACCATTACCGAAGGTCATGTGCGGGACCTGGCCGAAATCGAGGATGCGCTGCGCCGCATCGACCAGGGTAGTTACGGCATCTGCATCGACTGCGGGATCGATATAGGCGTCGACCGCCTCGATGCCTATCCGAGCGCCGCGCGCTGCATCGACTGCCAGGCTAAGCGCGAGCGTTTGTACGCCCATGAGCAGAAGCCGACGCTGTGAGAAGGCCTGAATACATCCCTCCTGGATGTCTCAGGCCACGCAGATCGAAAAGCGTGGTTTTCGATCGGCTGCGTAATCCACGGCTTGGGATCCGCGGTCACGGCGTCGTCTCCCTGTGTCGGGAGAAGCACTGTGATCAGAGGCTCGCCTAGCTCAAGGCCTCCGCCGCGGCGCGTTCGGACTGCGGCACCGCACATACCTCGAAGCGCATCTGCGCAAGATCCCCCATGACGTAGGTCGGTGGTGCGCCGACCCCGCCTACGGTGCCGGGGTTCACCAGCCACGTCTGACCGCCTTTCACGGTCGCGACCCGCTCTACATTGGCGCGGTGGTCGTGACCGCAGCACACCAGATCCCAGTCGCCGGTGGTGGCCAGGGCTTGGGCGTAGTGCGGGTAGTGCACCAGGAATATGCGCCGCCCCGCCAGCGTGATGCCGGCATCTTGGCCGTGGTAATGGATCAGGCTCTCCGGGTCGTGCGCAAGGCGCGCCATGTGATACTGGTCGCCGACGTTGTTGCCGTGAATGACGTGCACCGGCAGGCCTTGGCGACGCAGGTCGCGCAGCGTGGTGGGTGCGACGACGTCACCGCAATGCAGCACCGCCTCCGCGCCGCGCTCGCGCGCGTCGGCGACGGCGGCCTCCAGCAGGTGACGGCGGTCGTGGCTGTCCGAAACGATACAAACGCGCATCAGAAGTGCGGTTTCTCCGGCGCGTCGTTATAGCGCTGGATGCTGTCCAAGATCTCCTGGCGAGCCGCCTCGGCGTCGGTCCAGCCTTCGATCTTGACCCACTTGTTCGGCTCCAGGTCCTTGTAGTGGGCGAAGAAGTGCTCGATCTGCTGCACCAGCACCGCCGACAGATCCTTGGGCGATTGGGCGTGGCTGTACAGCTTGCACAGCTTTTCGTTGGGCACCGCGATCACTTTCGCGTCGAAGCCGGCCTCATCGGTCATCTTGAGCATGCCGATCGGACGCACGCGAATGACGGAGCCGCTGATCAGTGGATGGGGCGTGACCACCAGCACATCGACCGGATCGCCATCGTCGGACAGGGTGTTGGGCACGTAACCGTAGTTGCACGGGTAGTACATGGCGGTGTTCAAGAAGCGGTCCACGAACATGGCGCCGGTTTCCTTGTCTACCTCGTACTTCACCGGGTCGCTGTGGGCCGGGATCTCGATGATCACATTGACTTCATCGGGAACCGCGCTGCCCGGGGTGACTCTGTCCAGATTCATGGATGAGGTGCCTCGTACTTCGGAAGGGTTTGAAAAAGGGTGCATAGTATAGCGGCTCCTCCGGGGTAGCGACAGGCGCCCGATGGGGGTTGCACCTTAGAGTATAGGAGTCGCGCGCAGGCGGGGCCGGGCGGCGGCGGACCGCCGCCCGGTGCCCAAGTGTCCGCAGTGAACCCGCGGCTATGGTCCAGGTCCTGTGCCGGACGCGCGGCCTCGGCGCCGCGCTCGCGGGTCATCTCCGCGTGGATGAGCTTGACGCGTTACGGCTTGTAGCCGCTGCCGAGGGCTGCCTGAACGGTCAGCAGTTCGCCCGCCCCGTCAGGGTCATCGTAGTTTGAACTCACCGGCGAGCTTCTTGGGGACCGCCACGTTCTTGAGCGTCACGTACTGCGGCAGGCCGTCCTTGTAGGGCGGGTAGTCCTCGCCTTTGATCAGAGGGGCGAGGTAGGTGCGGCACTTGTCCGTGATATGGAAGCCGTCGCGGGTTATGTAGTCGCGCGGCATGAACTTCTCCACGTTGGCGACCTTGCTGAGCGGCGCCGTGCCGATGGTCCAGCGGTAAGGCTTGTCGGACTTGCGCACGATGGTCGGCATCACCGAGTTCTGACCCTTCAGCGCCAGCTCCACGGCCGCTTTGCCGACCGCGTAGGCCTGATCCACGTCCGTCTTGGAGGCAATATGGCGCGCGGCGCGCTGCAGGTAGTCGGCCACGGCCCAGTGATATTTGTATCCCAACTGGTCCTTGATGAGCTGCGCCACCACCGGGGCCACGCCGCCGAGCTGGGCGTGACCGAAGGCGTCGCGGGTACCTGCCTCGGCGAGGAACTTGCCCTCTTTGTTGCGCACGCCCTCGGACACCACGATGGCGCAGTAGCCGTGGCGCTTCACGGTCTCATCCACCCGCTTCAGGAACTTGCCCTCGTCGAATTCGATCTCGGGGAACAGGATGAGGTGCGGCGCGTCGCCCTCCGCTTGGGCGGCCAGGCCGCCGGCCGCGGCGATCCAGCCGGCGTGTCGGCCCATGACCTCCATCACGAAGATCTTGGTGGAGGTCTTGGCCATGGAGGCGACGTCGAAACCCGCCTCGCGAATGGACACGGCGACATACTTGGCCACCGAGCCAAAGCCCGGGCAGTTGTCGGTGATGGGCAGGTCATTGTCCACGGTCTTGGGGACGTGCACCGCCTGGATCGGGTAGCCCATGGCATCGCCGATCTGCGAGACCTTGAGGCAGGTGTCGGCCGAGTCGCCGCCGCCGTTGTAGAAGAAATAGCCGATGTTGTGTGCCTTGAAGACCTCGATCAGGCGCTCGTACTCCGCCCGATTCTCCTCCAGGCCCTTGAGCTTGTACCGCGCCGAGCCGAACGCCCCAGACGGTGTGTAGCGCAGCCCGGCGATGGACTTGGCGGTCTCTTTGCTGGTGTCGATCAAGTCCTCGGTAAGGGCGCCGATAATGCCGTTACGGCCCGCGTACACCTTGCCGATGCGGTCCTTGTGCTGCCGCGCCGTCTCGATCACGCCGCAGGCACTCGCATTGATCACCGCGGTTACGCCACCGGATTGGGCGTAGAACGCGTTTTTTTTGCTCATTCGTGGTGCTCCTTGTGGTGGCGTCGCTGTTATCATGCGCCCCTTGTGCGCGGGGCGTTGTAAATCAGAATTGGTGTTCAGTTCCGCTCGGGCGTGGTGGTCAATCCGTCGCTCTCCAAACCCTCACGGCGCCGTCGGCCACGTCATCGAATTTCATCGATGCCGGTGCTGTACGCGCTGTAATAACACGGGACGCGCGCCGATAAGCGGTTGGACAGGTGGTGAGGGTCGAATTGCAGGGGCCCGGCCGCAGTTCGGTGTCGGCGAATTCCGCCGCCACCGGTTGATCGACGCGTTCTTTCGCGGCGTTCTTGATCACCCAAGGTTCGGCATCGTCGAAGTCCGCAAACTCGGTCATCGTGTGCACTCCCGGGCGGCACTGCCCGCAACGTTATAGTTCATTGACTTGGGCCTTCGGCTGAGAGTAGCTTAACGTAACTTTGCGCGGGGGGCCTACCGGAACGCGGGCGTGACCAAGCAAATAATTTTTTGTTGACGATAAAAGTAACGAATAAATCTTAACGACGGAGCACGGGTCACATGAGAATCGTACTGCTGGGGGCACCGGGTTCGGGCAAGGGTACACAGGCGAAGATGCTGGTGCAGCGATTCGGCGTGCCGCAGATCTCGACGGGCGACCTGTTGCGCGAAGCGGTCGCGAAACAGACCCCGCTCGGACAGCAGGCCAAGGCGGCCATGGAGGCCGGCCAATTGGTCTCGGACGACATCGTGCTCGGCATCATCGAGGAACGGCTCGCCCAGTCGGACGCCCGCAACGGATTCATTTTGGACGGGTTTCCGCGCAATATCCCGCAGGCCCAGGCACTGGACACCATGCTGGAGAAGGTCGGCAAGCCGCTGCAGGCGGCGCTGCTCATCGAGGTGGACGTCGATGCGCTGATGCAGCGTCTGACCGGGCGGCGCACCTGCGAATCCTGCGGTCAGGTGTACAACATTTATACGTCGCCGCCGAAGCTGGATGACCGCTGCGACAAGTGCGGCGGCATGCTGCTGCATCGGGCGGACGACAACGAGTCCACCATTCGCAACCGCCTGCGCGTGTACGACGCACAAACGCGCCCACTGGTCGATTACTTCAAGCAGCAATCCAAGCTGCGACGGGTGGAGGGCGAGGGCGACATCGAACAGATCTTCGCGCGGATTCGAGGCGTGCTCGACGCACTGGAATCGGGCGCGCCGCGCGAGGCGGCGGCCGCGCCACCCGCCGCACCGGCCCCGCGCCGTGCACAGCCCAAGGTGACGCCGCGTCCGGCCGCGCCGCCTGCCACGGCTGAAGCTGCTCCGGCCAAGGCAGCGGCCAAGGAGGCCGCGCCAGCCAAGAAGGCCGCCACCAAGCAGGCGGCGCCGAAGAAAGCCGCGCCGGCCAAGAAGGCGGCGGTGAAGCAGGCCGCGCCGGCCAAGAAGGCCGCCACCAAGAAGGCGGCGCCGAAGAAGGCCGCGCCGGCCAAGAAGGCCGCCACCAAGAAAGCGGCGGTGAAGAAGGCCGCGCCGGCCAAGAAGGCGGCCACCAAGAAGGCGGCGGTGAAGAAGGCCGCGCCAGCCAAGAAGGCGGCCACCAAGAAGGCGGCCACCAAGAAGGCGGCCACCAAGAAGGCGGCGGCGAAGAAGGCCGCGCCAGCCAAGAAGGCGGCCACCAAGAAGGCCGCGGTGAAGAAGGCCGCGCCGGCCAAGAAGGCCGCCACCAAGAAGGCCGCGGTGAAGAAGGCCGCCCCGACCAAGAAGGCCGCCACCAAGAAGGCGGCGGTGAAGAAGGCCGCCCCGACCAAGAAGGCGGCCACCAAGAAGGCGGCGGTGAAGAAGGCCGCGCCGGCCAAGAAGGCGGCCACCAAGAAGGCGGCGGCGAAGAAGGCCGCCCCGACCAAGAAGGCCGCCACCAAGAAGGCGGCGGTGAAGAAGGCCGCCCCGACCAAGAAGGCCGCCACCAAGAAGGCCGCGACGAAGAAGGCCGCCCCGACCAAGAAGGCCGCCACCAAGAAGGCGCCGGCCAAGAAGGCCGCTGCGAAGAAGTCGCCGGCTAAGAAGTCGCCGGCAAAGAAGGCCGCACCGACCAAGAAGGCCGCCGCCAAGAAGGCGGCCCCGAAGAAAAAAGTGGGCCCGAAGAAAAAGCGCTAGGCGCACCTATGCGGGGCCGCGAGGCGCGGCCCCGCACCGGTTCACGGTTCCCGTCGGCGGCGTCGGCCACGCAAGAGGCCGCGGGCCTGCGTGGCGCGATCGAGCCACAGGTCCATCCGGCCCCAGAACCACTGGAGCAGGCGCTCGTAGTGCGAGCGCCCGCGCCAGTTCTCGTCGCGGTACTCCACCGAAACCCTGAAACTTTCCGTAAACCAGCTTCGTATCTCGGCAGCGAACGCCGCGCTGCGGACTTCCTGATTCGCCTCCAGATTCCAGCGCGTGTTCCAGCGGTCCATGTTGCTGGAGCCGATGGAACACCAGTCATCGCATAAGGCGATCTTGGCGTGCAGACAAGCGGGCTGATACTCGTAGATGCGCACACCGGCCCGCAGTAAGCCGCTGTAGAAGCGCTGACCGGCATAGCGCACGGGCGGGTGGTCGGTGTTGGGGCCGGGAAGCAGCAGGCGTACGTCCACGCCGTTGCGCGCCGCGCGGCGCCACGCGCGACGCATTTTCCAAGACGGTAGGAAGTACGCTGTGGCGATCCAAATGCGCTCCTTCGCGGTGCGGGTCTGGTTGAGTAGCGCGCGCACCAAGTCGCGGTTGTGCCGCCGGTGGCTGAAGGTCACCCGTCCCCGCGCGCCATCCGCGTGGGGCGCGGCGGCCGATGCCGTCAGGCGCAGCGGCCATTGCGCATAACGCGCCCAGGTGAGGCCGAACAGGTGCCGCCAATCGGCGGCGACGGGGCCTTCCGTGCGCACCATCACCTCGTGCCACGGCGCCGCGCCATCGGTGGGCGCGAAGGCATCGGTGAGTCCAGCGCCGCCGGTATAGGCCACCGCGCCGTCGACCAGCAACAGCTTGCGGTGATTGCGTAGCAGGTTGCGCCGAAAGTGGGCGAACTTGAGTGGGTTGTAATAGGCGAGGCGAATGCCCGCTGCCTCGATGCGCAAGCGGTCCGCGCGGGACATTCCCATGCTGCCAAAGGCGTCCAGCAGCATGAAGACCTGCACGCCGCGTTCCGATGCACTGATCAGGGTGTCGAGGAAGCGCTGCAAGACGGCGCCGGACTCGACAAGGTACATCTCGAGCAAGACGTAACGGCTTGCCTGCGCGATATCGCCCAGCATGCGGGGATAGAACGCACCGCCGCCGTTGAGCAGCTCGAAGTGGTTGCCGCCTCGCCACGCAAAGCGAAGGCGCCGCAGTTCGGTGCGTGCGCGGCGGCGTTGCGCGCCGCGCGGGCGCGGCTCAGGCATCGAGGAGTTGGAGGCGCCCGGCTTGAACGCGCAGGGTCAACTCGCCCTTCAGCACGCCTTGCAGGGCGGTACCGCACACCGCCTGGCGCCAGCCGTGTAGGACGGCGACATCGTCATCGCCCTGCACCAAGCGTTCGAGTTCGCGTCGCGAGGTCAGCGCCGCCGCACTGATGCCCTCGCGCGCGGCCACGGTGCGCACCGTGGCCATCAGGGCATCCACCAGGGCCTCTTCGTGCACCGCCAAGCGCACGCGCGCCGACGCCGCCGGCCAGTCATCGCGCGGCAGGCGGGCGGCCTCGGCGAGCACCGCGAGTACCGCGGGCGCGTCGTTCAGCAGCGCACCCTCGACGCCGCGGATGCGCGCGAGCGCCGCGGCATCGTGCGGCGCGCGGCGCGCGATGTCGATCAGCACGGGATCGGCCGCCACCCAGCGCCGCGGGCGATCGAGCGTCATGGCCTTGCGCTCGCGCCACACGGTGAGCGCGTTCAGCAGTGCCAACTGGCGCCCGCGCAGGGCCTGGGCCCCGGATACCTTCTGCCAAGCCGTTTCCTCGCTCCAGGCGTACAGCGCCGGGTCGCTGAGGGCCGCGAACTCCTCGTCCAGCCAATTCCTACGGCCGCGTCGCACCAGTTCCCTCTCCAGGCGCTCATACAACGGCCCCAGGTAGCGCACGTCGTCCGCCGCGTATTGCAATTGCTCCTCGGCGAGCGGCCGCTGGCTCCAGTCGGTGCGCGTGTGCGCCTTGTCGAGGCGCACGTTCAGCACCGCCTCGACAAGGCCGGCGTAGCCGATCTGATCGCCATAGCCCAGTACGGTGGCCGCCAGCTGTGTATCGAAGATGTTGGGCGGCGGGGCGCTGCGGGTCTGGCTCAGAATCTCCAGGTCCTGGCGCGCGGCGTGCATGACCTTCACGATGTCGGCGCGATACAGCACCTCCAGCAGCGGAGCGATGTCCACCGCCAGCGGGTCCACGCACGCGCCCACATCCCCCGTGCTAACCTGGATCAGACATAGCTGCGCGTAATAAGTCTTCTCGCGCAGAAACTCGGTATCCACCCCGATCCACGGCTGCGCGGCCAAGCGGTCGCACAGCGCCCGTAAAGCATCGGGAGTGTCTACGTAGAGGAAGGTGTCCGTCGGGGCGTCTTGCAGGCTCATGCGCTCAGCATATCAGCATGCACGCGAAGCGCGCAGGCGGGCGCTTGCGGCGCCGGTCCGCGTCATCGGAGGTCGTGGCAGCCCGTGAACGTGCTGGTGAGCGTCTACTGGCAGATCTGCACCCTACGCCTGGGCCCGGATGTGCTGCCGCGCTCGGGCTTGCTGGTGCTGCTGGCGCTGGGCGCGCACTGGGCGGTGGGCACGCTGCTGGAGGCCGCCATGTTGCCGCCGCGACAGGCAGTGCTTGCGGCCGTCGTTGCCACGCTTATCATGGTGGGCCTCACCCATGCGCTGTTGCTCGCGCGCGGCAAGGCGGCGCGCACCGGTCAGACCGTGGCCGCGCTGGGGGGATGCGACGCCCTGATCGGGATCCTCGCTTGGCCGCTGATGTTGTGGATGGCGGAGAGCGATCCCACCCCGCTGCCGGCGGCGCTCGCCTGGCTCGGGTTCATGGTCTGGGGTATCGCGATACACAGCCACATTTTGCGGCATGCCCTGGGGGTTTCTCCGTTGGTCGGGGTGGCCGTGGCGCTGGGCTACCGGGTCGTGGCGCTAACGGTGTTCGGCACCTTTTTCTATGCGGAGACGTAGCATGCACATCCACATCCTCGGCATATGCGGCACCTTCATGGGGGGCGCCGCCCTGCTGGCGCGCGCCCTCGGGCACCGGGTCACTGGGTCCGACGCCAACGTCTATCCGCCCATGAGCACGCTGCTGGCCGAGCAGGGCATCGACGTCTCGTCGGGATACGAGCCGGCGCACCTGGAGCCCGCGCCTGATCTGGTGGTCATCGGCAACGCCCTGTCGCGCGGCAATCCGGCGGTCGAACACGTGCTGGATCGCGGCTTACGCTATACGTCGGGGCCGGCATTCCTGGCCGACCACGTGCTCGCCGAGCGCTGGGTGCTGGCGGTGGCCGGCACGCACGGCAAGACCACCACCAGTAGTATGCTGGCCTGGATACTGGAAGATGCCGGCCTCGCGCCGGGCTTCCTGATCGGCGGCGTGCCGCGCAACTTCGGGGTCTCGGCGCGGCTTGGCGACACGCCGTTCTTCGTGGTGGAGGCCGATGAGTACGACACCGCGTTTTTCGACAAGCGCTCCAAGTTCGTGCACTACCGCCCGCGTACCGCGGTGCTGAACAACCTCGAGTTCGATCACGCCGATATCTTTCCCGACCTCGCCGCCATCCAACGCCAGTTCCACCACTTGGTGCGCACGGTGCCGGGCAGCGGGCTCATTATCGCCCCGCACGACGACCCGGCCCTCGACCAGGTGTTGGCCGAAGGCTGCTGGACGCCGGTCGAGCGCAGCGGCGACCCGGGCGGCTGGCATGCCCGTCTCACCCAGCCCGACGGCAGCGCGTTCGAGGTGTGGCAGGGCGAACAGCCGCACGGCACGGTGCGCTGGGGGCTGCTCGGCGCGCACAACGTGCAGAACGCGCTGCACGCCCTGCTGGCCGCCCGCCACGCGGGCGTCGCGATCGAGCAGGGCTGCGCCGCCCTCGGGCGCTTCGAGAGCGTCAAGCGGCGTCTGGAGTTGCGCGGCGAGATCGGCGGCGTGGCCGTGTACGACGACTTCGCGCATCACCCCACCGCCATCGCAACGACCCTGCAGGGCCTGCGTCGCCGGGCACCCGCGCGTCGCCTGGTGGCCCTGCTGGAGCCGCGCTCCAACACCATGCGCATGGGCGTGCACAAGGACAGCCTGGCGGACTCGCTGCGCGAGGCCGACGCGGTGTTCCTGTACGCCCCGCCTGATCTGGGTTGGTCGTTGGAGGGCGTCGCGCAGGCCCTCGGCGAGGCCGCCCAGGTGCACGACAGCGTCGACGCCCTGGTGGCGGCGGTGGTGGACGGGGCGGGGCCCGACGACCACATCGTCGTCATGAGCAACGGCGCCTTTGGCGGGGTGCACGAGCGCCTGCTCGCGGCGCTGAAGGCGCGGGTGGCCGGGGCGGTGACGTCCGCATGACCGTGCCGTCGGCCAGCGCCGAGGCGCCGGTGGCAGTGGCCGCGACCGGCGCCTCGGGTGCCCCTTACGCCTTGCGTCTGCTCGAATGCCTGGTGCAGGCGGGGCGGCGAGTCTATTTCATGGCCTCGGCGCCGGCCCAGATCGTGTTCGCGACCGAGACCGATCTCACGCTGCCCGGGCGGCCGCAGGCTATGCAGGCCGTGCTCGCCGAGCGTCTGGGGGCGGCCGAGGGCCAACTGGAGGTCTTCGGCCGTGACCAGTGGACCGCGCCGGTGGCCAGCGGCTCCAACCCGCCCGCCGCGCTCGTGGTCTGTCCGTGCTCGACCGGCACCCTGTCGGCCATCGCCTGCGGCGCGAGCAACAACCTCATCGAGCGCGCGGCGGACGTGATGCTCAAGGAGCGCCGGCCGCTGATCCTGGTGCCGCGCGAGACGCCGCTGTCGGCCATCCACCTGGAGAACATGGCGAAGCTGGCGCATATGGGCGCGATCATACTGCCGGCCGCGCCCGGTTTTTATCACCGACCGGAAGCGGTGAGCGACTTGGTGGACTTCGTGGTGGCGCGCATACTGGACCACCTCGGAGTGACGCACGACCTGGTAGGACGCTGGGGGTATGCCGCACATGAGTGAAACGACCATTCCGCTGTTCCCGCTGCACGCGGTCTTGTTCCCGGAAGGGGCACTGCCGCTGCGCATCTTCGAGTCGCGTTATCTCGACATGATCAGCGAGTGCCTGCGCACCGAGTGCGGCTTCGGCGTGTGTCTGATCCGCGAGGGCTCGGAGGTGGGGCCGGCGGCCAAGGCCTATGAGGTGGGTACCCTCAGCCGGATCTCTTATTGGCACAAGCGTAAGGACGGACTGCTCGGCGTCACCGCGGTGGGGGAGCAGCGCTTTCGCATCCTGGATCAGGAAGTGCGCACCAATCAGGTGACCGTGGCGCGCGTGGCGCTGATCGAGAACGAGCCGGCCGCCGCCCTGCCGGAGAAGCATCAGCCGCTGGCCGATTTCCTGCGCGAGATCATGGCCCAACTTGGACCACCCCACACCACCCGTCCACAGCGGCTCGACGATGCCGGCTGGGTGGGCGGCCGCCTCTGCGAACTCCTGCCCCTGCCGCTTTCCCAGAAGCAGTATCTGCTGCAACTCAGCGACCCGCTGGAGCGCCTCGACCGGCTGGCGGAGATGCTGCGTGAACTCGCCATCCGCCGCTGAGGCCGAAGCCGACGAACTGGCGGCCTCGTTCTGGGACTACTCGCTCGACGTTTACGCCCGCCCCGGTGTCGCCGACAGCTGCCTGCGTCTGCAGGACGAGGCGGGCCTGGATGTGAACCTCCTGCTGCTGTGCGGCTGGCTGGCGATGCGCGGACGTGGGTCGCTGGATGCCGCGGCGGCGCGGCACTTGGAGAGTGCTGCCGCGCCCTGGCGACACGCGGTGCTCGCGCCGCTGCGCGCCGCGCGGCGGCGCCTCAAGCCCGCCGCCGCGCACGATGCGCGTGTCGCCGCCCTGCGCCGGCGCCTCGCGGAGCTGGAGCTGCGCGCCGAGCGCGTGGCGCAGGCGTTGCTGGTGCGTGCGCTGCCGGCCGTGCGCTTGGTGCCGCCGCGCGGGCGGCGGGCCGACGCTGCGGCGAGCCTGGCGGCCTATGCGGGCGCCGCGCTTGCCGCGGACGAGCGCGAATCGCTGCTGAACGCGCTGACCGCGGGCGGCGACTAGCCGCCGGGCGGAGGTGCGCCGCGCCTCAGGCGTCGGCGAGCGTGCGCAGCACGCGCCCGGCCGCCTCGATGGTCTCGTCGATCACCGACTCGGTGTGGGCGCTGGACACGAAGCCCGCCTCGAAGGCCGAGGGCGCGAGGTACACCCCTTCCTCCAGCATGCCGTGGAAGAAGGCCTTGAACCGCTCCACGTCGCAGGCGGTGGCTTCCTTGAACGAGCGCACGGCCTCGGCCTCGGTGAAGAACAGCCCGAACATGCCGCCCACCGCCACGCCGCTCATTGGTATGCCCGCCGCGCGGGCCTGCGCGAGCACGCCGTCCACCAGGCGCGCCGCGAGCAGGCTGAGGCGGTCGTAGAAACCGGCCTGCTGAATCGCGCGCAGGGTGGCGAGCCCGGCGGCCATGGCCACCGGGTTCCCCGACAGCGTGCCCGCCTGATAGACCGGCCCGAGTGGGGCGATGTGCTCCATGATCTCGCGGCGTCCGCCAAAGGCCGCCACCGCGAGGCCGCCGCCCAGCACCTTGCCGAGCGTGGTGAGGTCGGGGCGCACGCCGTACCGCGCCTGCGCGCCGCCGAGCGCCACCCGGAAGCCGGTCATTACTTCATCGAAGATGAGTACGGCGCCGTGCTCGTCGCACACCGCGCGCAGGCCTTCCAGGAAACCCTCCGCCGGCGGAATGCAGTTCATATTGCCCGCCACCGGTTCGACGATGATGGCGGCGATCTTGTCGCCCATCTCGGCGAACACGCGGCGCACCTGCTCGAGGTCGTTGTAGTCCAGGGTCAGGGTGTGGCGCGCGAGGTCGGCCGGCACCCCGGGCGAGGTGGGGATGCCGAGCGTGAGCGCGCCCGAGCCCGCCTTGACCAGCAGTGAGTCGGCGTGACCGTGATAGCAGCCCTCGAACTTTACGATGGCGTCGCGCCCGGTGTAGCCGCGCGCCAGTCGAATGGCCGTCATGGTGGCTTCGGTGCCGGAGCTGACCATGCGCACCAGTTCCATGGAGGGAACCAGCGCGGTCACGGTCTCGGCCACCTCGGTCTCGATCGCGGTGGGCGCCCCGAAGCCGAGGCCCTTGGCGGCCGCCTCCTGCACCGCGCGCACCACCTCGGGGTGGGCGTGGCCGAGGATCAGCGGCCCCCAGGAGCCCACGTAATCGGCGTAGCGGCGCCCGTCTTCGTCCCACAGGTAGGGGCCTTCGCCGCGCGCGAAGAACAGCGGGTCGCCGCCCACGCCGCGAAAGGCGCGCACCGGCGAATTCACGCCGCCGGGGATGACGCGCTGGGCGCGCTCGAACAGCTCCTGGGACCGGCTCATGATGGGCTCCTTGCTGGGTTGTGTGGTTAGGGGTCCGCCGCCCGGGCCTCGGGCGGCCGGCTACGGAGGTGGCGGCGCCGGAAACAGCGCGGCGAGGGCGCGCGCGGCGGCTTCCACGTCGGGTCGGCCGAACACCCCGTCGATCACCGCCAGCATGTCGGCCCCGGCCTCCACCAGGCGCCGCCCATTCTCGGCGGTGATGCCCCCGATCGCAACCAGCGGCACCCCCTGCGGTTTCCCCGGCGGTACCCTCAGCACCGCACGCGCCTCGCGCAGCAGCGCCGGGTCCGCCTGCACGGCATCGGGCTTGGTGCGCGACGGGAAGAAGCGGCCGAAGGCCACGTAATCGGCGCCGGCGGCCTGGGCCGCCTGGGCGAGGTCCAGACGGTTGTAGCAGGACACGCCGATGAGGCCGTGGGGCAGGCGGGCACGGGCGCGCGCGATGGCCGCATCCTCGCGCCCGATGTGCACCCCATCGGCGCCCACGGCGGCGGCCAGGTCCGCATCGTCGTTGACGATGAACAGCGCGGCGGCGCGGCGGCAGAGCGCGGCCAGTTGCGCGGCCTGGCGCTGCCGCTGGGCGGGCGGCAGGTGTTTGGCGCGGTACTGGACGGCGCGGGCGCCGCCCGCCAGGGCGGCGGATACCAGCGCGCTCAGCCGCTCGTCGTCCGCCAGTTCGGGCGTGACGACATACAGCCCCTGCAGCGCGATCAAGGTTCGCCGTCCCCCGCTTCCTCGTCGCCGCGTGCCCAGAACAGGCGGTTGGGCAGCAGTTGGCCCTGCCCGGCCGCGTAGGCATGCTCCAGCGTGCGGTAGGTATACTCCTGCGCCTCGTGCACCGCCGCGAGCGGCTCCAGCCCCTGCGCGAGCAGCCCGGCAATGGCCGAGGCGAGGGTGCAGCCCGAGCCGTGATAACTGTGCGGCAGGCGGTCCCACTGGAAGGACTCGAGGCGCCTGTGGTTGCCGTAGAAGGTATTTACCACCGGGTCGCCGCGCTCATGTGTGCCGGTGATGAGCACGAACTCGCAGCCGGTCGCCTGCAGTTCCTGCGCGCAGGCGTCCAGGGTGTCCGCCTCGGGCGCGAGGCGGCGGGCCTCCAGGCTGTTGGGGGTGAGGATGGTGGTGAGCGGCAGCAGCAGGGCGGTGATTGCGTCCATCAGCACGTCGTCGGCCAGCGGGCGGCCGCCGCCGGCCGCGAGCACCGGGTCGAACACCACCGGGATCTCGGGGTGGTCCAGCAGCAGCGTGTGGATGGCGCTGGCGTTTTCGGCGCTGCCGATGAGGCCGATCTTGAAACAGGCGATCGGCACGTCGAGCAGGACCGCGCGGGCCTGCTCGACCACCAGCGCGGCGTCCACAGGCCGTACCTCCACCACGTTGCGGGTGTCTTGGACGGTCAGGGCGGTGATCACCGGGGCCGCGTGGCAGCCCATGCTGATGATGGTCTCGATGTCGGCCTGGATGCCGGCGCCGCCGGTCGGGTCGTTGCCGGCGAAGCTCATTACCGCCGGCACGCGGGCGTGGTGTTGGGTCATGGCTCGCACTCGTTGTCTGCCACAATTTTACACCGCTTTCGGCGCGCGCGCGGGGCTTCACAGGCGGGGCGGGCGCTGCCAGAATTTCGCCCTCAACGGAGGAGGTGACATGAAAACCTGGATGTGCGTGGTGTGCGGTTGGGTGTACGAGGAGGAGGCGGGCGCGCCCGAAGAGGGCCTTGCGCCCGGTACGCGCTGGGAAGACGTGCCCGACACCTGGGTGTGTCCCGACTGCGGCGCCGCCAAGTCCGACTTCGAGATGATCGAGCTCTGAACGGCGCTTGTGATCGTCCGCACTGAACCGGCACCTGACGTTTGTCCCGCCAAATTGGTATAATGCTCGGCTGACCCTTCCTCCGCGGTAGCTCCTCGTGATCCAGAACCTTCGCAATATCGCCATCATCGCCCACGTCGACCACGGCAAGACCACGCTCGTCGACAAGCTCCTCCAGCAGTCCGGCACCTTCGGCGAGCGCTTCACGCCCGTCGAGCGCGTGATGGACTCCAACGACCTGGAGAAGGAGCGCGGCATCACCATCCTGGCCAAGAACACGGGCCTGCGCTGGCGCGAGTGGCGCATCAACATCGTGGACACCCCCGGCCACGCCGATTTCGGCGGCGAGGTCGAGCGTGTGATGAACATGGTCGACTCGGTCCTGCTGCTGGTGGACGCGGTGGACGGGCCCATGCCGCAGACCCGCTTCGTGACCCAGAAGGCGCTGGAACGGGGGCTGCGTCCGATCGTGGTGATCAACAAGATCGACCGCCCCGGCGCACGTCCCGCTTGGGTACTGGATCAGACCTTCGACCTGTTCGACCGCCTCGGCGCGACCGAAGAGCAGCTCGACTTCCCGGTGGTGTACGCCTCCGGTCTGCAAGGTTATGCAGGTCTCGATTCCGAGGTGCGCGAGGGCGACATGACGCCGCTGTTCGAGGCCATCGTGAAGTACGCGCCCGAGCCGCCGGTTGACCTCGATGGGCCGTTCCAGCTGCAGGTTTCCTCGCTGGACTACAACAGCTACGTCGGCGTGATGGGCATCGGGCGCATCCAGCGCGGGCGCATCAAGGCCAACAGCCCGGTGGTGCTGGTCGATCGCGACGGGCGCCGGCGCAACGCGCGCCTTCTGCAGGTGATGGGCTTTCACGGCCTGGAGCGCGTCGAACTGCCGGAGGCGCAGGCGGGGGACATCGTCACCTTCACCGGCATCGACGACCTGCACATCTCCGATACCCTGTGCGATCCCACCCACGTCGAGGCCCTGCCGCCGCTGGCGGTGGACGAGCCCACCGTCACGATGACCTTCCAGGTCAACAACTCGCCCTTCGCCGGGCGCGACGGCAAGTTCGTCACCTCGCGTCAGATCCGTGACCGCCTGGAGCGCGAGCTGCTGCATAACGTCGCGCTGCGCGTGGCCGAAACCGACGACCCGGACAAGTTTCGCGTCTCCGGGCGCGGCGAGCTGCACCTCGGCGTGTTGATCGAGAATATGCGCCGCGAGGGCTACGAGCTCGGCGTGTCGCGTCCAGAGGTCATCACTCGCGAGGTCGACGGCCAGCTCGAGGAGCCCTTCGAGCAGGTGGTGATCGACATCGAGGACGCCCACCAGGGCAACGTGATGGAATTGCTCGGCGCGCGCGGCGGCGAGCTCACCAACATGGTGCCCGATGGTCAGGGCCGCGTGCGCCTCGACTACATCGCTCCCGCCCGCGGCCTGATCGGGTTGCGTACCGAGTTTCTGAGCGCCACGCAGGGCGGCGGCCTGATCTACACCGTGTTCGACCACTATGGCCCCTACAAGCGCGGCGATTACGGCCAGCGCAACAACGGCGTGCTGATCGCCAACGGCGCCGGCAAGGCGCTGGGCTATGCGCTGTTCAACCTGCAGGAGCGCGGGCGCATGTTCATCGCCCCCGGCGACGAAGTCTACGAGGGCATGGTCATCGGCCTGCACGTGCGCGACAACGACCTGGTGGTCAACCCGTTGAAGGCCAAGCAACTCACCAACATTCGCGCGGCCGGCAGCGATGAGAACATCCTGCTCACGCCGCCGATCCGCATGACCCTGGAGCAGGCGCTGGAGTTCATCGACGACGACGAGTTGGTCGAGGTCACCCCCAAGGCGATCCGGCTGCGCAAGAAACTGTTGCTCGAGCACGAGCGCAAACGCGCCTCGCGCGCGGCGGCCGGCTAAGCCGGACCGCGCCGAACTAGGGAGGATTCGTGCGCCAACTGTATCCGGAGATCGTGCCGTACGTGCAGCACACGCTGGCGGTGGAGCCGCCGCACGAGCTGCACGTGGAGGAGAGCGGGAATCCGCATGGCATTCCGGTACTGTTCGTGCACGGCGGGCCCGGCGCGGGCTGCGAACCCTACCACCGGCGCTTTTTCGATCCCGAGCGCTACCGCATCGTGCTGTTCGATCAGCGCGGCTGCGGACGCTCCACGCCGCACGCCGAACTCGCCGGTAACACCAGCCAGGCGTTGGTGGCCGACATGGAACGCATCCGTACGCACCTGGGCATCGATCGCTGGGTGCTGTTCGGCGGTTCCTGGGGCTCCACGCTCAGTCTCCTGTATGCGCAGACGCACCCTGAGCGGGTGCGCGCCCTGGTGCTGCGCGGCATATTTTTGTGTCGCCCGCGCGAAATAGACTGGTTCTATCAGGATGGGGCGAGTCGCATTTTTCCCGACGCCTGGGAGGATTTTATCGCCCCTATCCCCGAAGGCGAGCGCGAGGCCTTGGTGCCGGCCTACCATCGGCGGTTGACCTCAGACAACGAGCTGGCGCGCATGCAGGCCGCCAAGGCCTGGTCGCACTGGGAGGGCGCCACCTCCACGCTGCGCGGCAGCCGCGCGGTGCAGGATCACTTCGACAAGCCTTACACCGCGCTCAGTCTGGCGCGCATCGAGTGCCACTACTTTTTGAACGACAGCTTCCTCGCGCCCGATCAGCTGCTGCGCGATGCCCTGCGCCTGGCGGACATCCCCGGTGTGATCGTGCAGGGGCGCTACGACGTCGTGTGTCCGATGGAGAGCGCCTGGGCGCTGCACAAGGCCTGGCCGCGCGCCGAGCTGGTGGTGGTGCCCGATGCGGGTCACTCGGCCAGCGAACCGGGCATCGTCGACGTCCTCGTGCGCGCCACCGACCGGTTCGCGGCCGAGGCGTGATTGCTCTGTTGCAGCGCGTCCGTGAGGCCGCCGTCGAGGTGGCGGGCGAGCGCGTGGCGGCTATCGAGCGCGGGCTGCTGGCGCTGGTCGGCGTGCAGCGCGGCGACGGCGAGCGTCAAGCCGAGCGCCTGCTCGAGCGGGTGCTCGGTTACCGCGTGTTTCCCGATGACGAGGGTCGCATGAACCTGTCGGTGCGGGATGTCGAGGGCGCCGTGTTATGGGTGCCGCAGTTCACGCTGGCGGCCGACACGGCCAAGGGTACGCGCCCGAGCTTTACCCCCGCGGCAGCGCCCGCCGAGGGCCGGCGCCTGTTCGATTACCTGCTGACGCGTGCCGCGGCGGCGCCGGTGCGCTGCGCGCAGGGGCGTTTCGGGGCGGATATGGCGGTCAGCCTGGTGAACGACGGGCCGGTCACGTTTTGGTTGGAAGTGCCTCCGGAGGCGCAATGAAGAAGGTGCTGGTCGCAGGACTCGGCGTGGTGGCGCTGCTGTTGCTGGTGTTGGTCTGGCGCGTGCCGGTCGACCTGGAGCAGCCCGCGGGCGAGCAGTTGCTGCCCTGGCAGATCGTGGTCCATCCCGACGGCACCAACGAGGTGTTCGGCGTGCGCCTTGGGCACGCCACCGTGGCCGAGGCCGAGGCGATCCTCGGCAAGCGGGCGCGTCTAGCGCTGTTTCAGGACGAGGACACGCTGGCGCTGGAGGTCTATTACGGCGAGGTGACGCTGAGCGGGCTGAGCGGCCAGGTGATGGGACACATCGACCTGCCACAGGATGAACTGCAGGCGCTGCACGAGCGCGCCGGCCAGTGGCGGCCCACCGGCGGCGGCGGGCGGCGTATGCCCTTGTCGGAAGCGGACGACAACGCCCAGCGCGCCCGCGCGGTGCTGGCCAGCCTCGCCTATGTGTCTTATGCCAAGCTGGAGCCGGCGCTGTTGCTGCGGCGCTTCGGCGAGCCCGAGGAGCGGGTCCGACTCGACGCCGAGCGCGAGCACTGGCTGTATCCCGACAAGGGGCTCGATATCCTCACCCAGGCGCGCGGGCGCGAGGTCCTGCAGTACGTGCCGCCGCGCGACTTCGATCGCTTGCGCACGCCCTTGAGTGTCACGCAGGAGTAGTGCCGCCGCGGGTCTCCCGGCGGCGCGGTTTCTCGCCGTGCCGCAGTTAAGGTAAACTGCCCGTCGGCTCCCACTGGCGGGAGCGTGGACAGGATCAATGAGCAAGCGCAGCGCCAGCATCACCCGCGACACCCTGGAGACCAGCGTCGAGATCGCGCTCGACCTGGACGGCACCGGCCGCGCGGACCTCGCCACCGGCGTGCCCTTCCTCGACCACATGTTGGATCAAGTGGCGCGTCACGGGATGATGGACCTGCGGGTGCAGGCCCGCGGCGATCTGCACATCGACGCCCACCACACCGTGGAGGACGTCGGCATCACCTTCGGGCAGGCGATGGCGCAAGCGCTCGACGACAAGAAGGGCATTCGTCGTTACGGGCACGCCTACGTGCCCCTGGACGAGGCCCTGTCGCGCGTGGTGATCGACTTCTCGGGCCGCCCCGGCCTCGAGTTCCATGTCGACTTCCCGCGCGCGCGCATTGGGGACTTCGATGTGGATCTGGTGCACGAGTTCTTCCAGGGCTTTGTCAATCACGCCCTGGTGACCCTGCACGTCGACGCCTTGCGCGGGCGCAACGCACACCACATCGCCGAGACCGTGTTCAAGGCCTTCGGGCGCGCCCTGCGGGCCGCCAGCGAGCGCGATCCGCGCATGGAAGGTCAGATGCCTTCGACCAAGGGAAGCCTGTAAGAGCGGCTATCGTGTTCTTGTCCGAGTCATCCACAAGCGAGGGCTAGCGTGTCCACCGTCGCCGTCATCGACTACGGCATGGGCAATTTGCATTCGGTCGCCAAGGCGCTGGAACACGCCGGGGTCGACGGTGTGCAGGTTGCCGTCACCGACGATCCCCGGATCATTCGTAGCGCCGAGCGCGTGGTGCTGCCCGGCGTCGGCGCGATGCGCGACTGCATGGCGGAGCTGCAGGCACGCGGCCTCACCGATGTGGTGCGCGAGGTGGCCGCCGATCGGCCGTTCCTCGGCGTATGCGTGGGCATGCAGGCCCTGATGCAGCGCAGCGCCGAGAACAACGGCGTCGAGTGTCTCGGCGTCCTCCCGGGCGCCGTGGAGTACTTCGGCGATGCCCTGGTGGACCCGGTCAGCGGCGAGCGCCTCAAGGTGCCGCACATGGGGTGGAACGAGGTTCAGCAGACCATGGCGCACCCGCTGTGGAAGGGCATCCCGCCCGGCGCGCGGTTCTACTTCGTGCACAGTTATTTCGTGCAGCCGGCCGGCCCGGAGTTGGTCGCCGGCTCCGCTCACCATGGTTTTCCCTTTGCCGCCGCGCTCGCGCGCGGCAACCTCTTTGCGGTGCAGTTTCATCCGGAGAAGAGCCAGCATGTCGGCCTGCGTCTGTATGCCAACTTCCTGTCGTGGAATGGGCGTTTGTAGGCGGATCGGCCGCTCAGCCAAGGGGAGACCCTGAGGAGTCGTTATGTTGATCATTCCAGCCATCGACCTGAAGGACGGCAAGTGCGTGCGCCTGCGCCAGGGCCGCATGGACGACGCCACCGTGTTCTCCGACGATCCCGTCGCCGTGGCGGGGCGTTGGGTAGAGGCGGGGGCGCGGCGCATCCACATCGTTGACCTGGACGGGGCCTTCGCCGGCCGGCCGGTCAATGCCGACGTGGTGAACCGCATCGCCGAGGCCTATCCCGACGTGCCGCTCCAGGTGGGCGGGGGGATCCGCGATTCGGAGACCGTACAGACCTATCTCGATGCCGGTGTGAGCTACGTCATCATCGGCACCAAGGCGATCAACGTGCCGCACTTCGTGGCGGACCTGTGCCTGGAGTTCCCGGGCCACATCATCGTCGGCCTGGACGCCAAGGACGGCAAGGTGGCCATCGACGGCTGGTCCAAGCTTTCGCGTCATGACGTGGTGGATATGGCGCAGCACTTCGAGCGCGACGGCGTGGAGGCCATCGTCTACACCGACATCGGCCGCGACGGCATGATGACCGGGGTCAACGTGGAATCTACGGTGGCGCTGGCGCGCGAGATCACCATCCCGGTCATCGCCTCCGGCGGCGTCACCAATCTGGACGACATCCGCGCCCTGTGCGAGGTCGCCGACGAGGGCATCATCGGCGCCATCACCGGCCGTGCCGTCTACGAGGGCACGCTGGACTTCGCCGAGGCGCAGCGCCTGTCGGACGAGTGGGACAACAGCGCCGACACGGGGGCCTACGGCTCGTGAGCCTTGCCAAGCGCATTATCCCGTGCCTGGACGTCGATCACGGGCGGGTGGTCAAGGGCGTCAAGTTCGTCGACATCCGCGATGCGGGCGACCCGGTGGAGATCGCGCGCCGCTATGACGCCGAAGGGGCCGACGAGATCACCTTCCTCGACATCACCGCCAGTTCCGACGACCGCGAGACCATGGTTCACGTGGTGGAGGCGGTGGCGGACGAGGTGTTCATCCCGCTCACGGTGGGCGGCGGTATTCGCGAGTTGGCCGATATCCGCCGCATGCTGAACGCCGGCGCCGACAAGGTCGGCATCAACACCGCCGCGGTGAACCGCCCCGAGTTCGTGCGTGAGGCCGCCGAGCGCTTCGGCTCGCAGTGCATCGTGGTGGCCCTCGATGCCAAGCGCGCCAGCGCACCCGGCGAGCCGGCACGCTGGGAGATCTTCACCCACGGCGGGCGGCGGGGCACCGGCCTGGACGCCGTCGAGTGGGCGCGACGCATGGTCGACTACGGTGCCGGCGAGTTACTGCTCACCAGCATGGACCGCGACGGCACGCGCGAGGGCTTCGACCTCGAGCTCACGCGCGCCGTGTCCGACGCGGTGCGCGTGCCGGTCATCGCCTCCGGCGGCGTGGGCAACCTCGATCACCTGGTCGAGGGTGTGCTGGAGGGGCACGCTGACGCGGTGTTGGCCGCCAGCATCTTCCATTTCGGCGAACACACCATCGGCGAGGCCAAGCGCCGCATGGCCGAGCGCGGCATCCCGGTGCGGCTGTAGGTTTTGCAGCCGAATCCGCCAACCCTTACTCTGTCGCGATGAACACTCTCCCCGAGCAGTGGCTGGACGAGGTGCGCTGGGATGCGGCGGGTCTGGTGCCGGCCGTCGCCCAAGACGCCGCTAGCGGCCGCATCCTCATGCTGGCCTGGATGAACCGCGAGGCGTTGGCATTGACCGCGCGCGAGGGGCGCGCGGTGTATTACTCGCGCTCGCGCCAGCGCCTGTGGCACAAGGGCGAGGAGTCGGGTCACGTGCAGCGGGTGCGCGAGATCCGCCTCGACTGCGACGCCGACGTGATCGTCTTGCAGGTCGAGCAGGTCGGTGGCATCGCCTGTCATACCGGACGCACGAGCTGCTTTTACCGCCGCCTGCACGAGGGACGATGGGAGACCGTCGAGCCCGTGCTGAAGGACCCCGCCCAGATCTACGGAGGGACGTGATGGACGACGTACTGGCGCGTTTGGCCGAGGTGCTGGAGGCGCGTAAACAGGCCGATCCGCAAGCCTCTTACGTCTCGGGGCTGTACGCCAAGGGCCTGGACGCCATACTTAAGAAAGTCGGGGAAGAGGCCACCGAGACGGTGATGGCCGCCAAGGACGGGGACGTCGACAAAATCGTCTGTGAAACCGCGGACTTGTGGTTTCACACCCTGGTCTTGCTGGCCCATCAGGGTGTGGGGCCGCAGGATGTTCTGAACGAGTTGCAGCGTCGGTTCGGCCTCTCCGGCATCGATGAAAAGGCGGCGCGGGGGAGAAAATGACGGATTGCCTTTTTTGTGGCATCGTAGCGGGCAAGATCCCTGCCGATACGGTGTTCGAAGACGAGCAGATCGTCGTGTTTCGCGACATCCAGCCCAAGGCGCAGGTGCATCTGCTGGTGGTTCCGCGTCAGCATATTGTGAGCCTCGCTGAACTGGACCGCAGTCACGATGGTCTTATGTCACATATGCTGCGTATGCTACCGGTGGTCGCGCGTGAACAGGGCCTGACGCAAGGCTTTCGCACCATCATCAATACCGGCAAGGGGGGCGGTCAGATGATCGACCACTTGCATATCCATCTGCTCGGCGGGGATAGCCTGCCGGGCTTCGAGTGAGGTAGTGACATGGGAATCAGTGTTTGGCAGCTTCTGATCATTCTGGCCATCGTGCTGGTGCTGTTCGGCGCCAAGCGCCTGCGCAACCTCGGCGGTGACCTGGGCACGGCGGTCAAGGGGTTCCGCGAGTCGATCCGCGAGGGCGAGGAGAACAAGGCAGAGCGCAACGAACACATCGATGAGCGCCCCGGCCACGTGATCGAGGGCGAAGTCACCTCGAAGGAAAAGAACAAGGCCTGACTTTCGCCCCTCTCCGATCCACGCGGCCTCCGCCCGGAGGCCGCGTGCGCTTGAAGGCTTATGTTCGACGTCAGCTTTGTTGAGCTGCTGGTTATCGGCATCATCGCCCTCCTGGTCGTGGGACCCGAGCGCCTGCCCGGGCTCGCCCGGACCGTGGGCCTGTGGGTGGGCAAGGCGCGCGCCATGGTGATGGACGTGAAGGCCGACATCGACAAGGAGTTGCGCGAGGACGAACTGCGCCGCAAGCTCGGCCTCGACTCGCTGGGTAAGGACGCCAAGGCGCTGGAAGACCTCAAGAAGATCTTGGAAAGCTCCGTGGACAAGGACGAGCGCTCGGATTACCTGGTGAAGGCGATCGACGCCCAGCAGGATGCCGAGGCCCAGCGCGAGGCCGATGCGCGTCGCGAGGCGGAGCGCCGCGGTGTCTCGAGCGCCTCCTCGCGGTCGGGCGAGAGCCAGGAATCCTTCGACGATGGAACGCAGGGGCCGCCGCGCCCCACGGACGCCGACACACCACGCAACGATGCGGACGCCGCGCCGGGGGACGGATCGACCGATGAGCGCTCCAAGTAACTCCGGCCCCAGCCCGGAGGAGGTTCAGGAGGAGCAGGGTTTCGTCTCCCACCTGATGGAACTGCGCGACCGCCTGCTACGCTCCGTGCTGGTGGTGTTGCTGCTGTTCCTGGCGCTGTTCCCCTTCGCCAATCAGCTCTATGTCATGCTGGCCGAGCCGCTGCTGCGGCACTTGCCGCACGGCTCCAGCATGATCGCCACCGAGGTGGCCTCGCCGTTCCTGACCCCCTTCAAGCTGGCACTGGTGGTGGCGCTGTTTATCGCCGTGCCGTACCTCTTGTACCAACTGTGGGCCTTCGTCGCCCCCGGGCTTTACCAGCGCGAGCGGCGTCTCGTGCTGCCGCTCGCCGTGTCGAGTGCCATCCTGTTCTACGCGGGCATGGCGTTCGCCTACTTCGCGGTGTTCCCGCTGGTGTTCGGCTTCCTGACGGCCGCCGCCCCGGAGGGTGTGGCGGTGATGACCGACATCAGCCGTTACCTCGACTTCGTGCTGAAGATGTTCTTTGCCTTCGGCATCGCCTTCGAGGTGCCGATCGCGGTGATCCTGCTGGTGCGCATGGGGGCGACCACCCCCGAGCAACTGCGCGCGAAGCGACCCTACGTCATCGTCGGGGCGTTCGTGGTCGGCATGATGCTCACGCCGCCGGACGTCATCTCGCAGACCTTGTTGGCCCTACCGATGTGGATCCTGTTCGAGCTCGGCGTCATTTTGTCGAGTCGCTTCGCGCCGGTGGTGGAGGACGAGCCCGGCGAGCCGGCTTACCAGCCCCTCTCCGAGGAGGACATGGACGCCGAACTCGACCGCATCGAAGCGGAGGAGCGCGCGCAGCGGCGCCCGCAGCAGACCAAGCCGGAGGAGTAGTCGCTGGAGCGCCCTACGCCATAAGCTCCCGGTACCCGCCTGTTGGCTCCCGGTTCAGTTCCTCCCCATAATCAGAGAGCACGTGCGACCCGCGATGCACCGATGGAGAGAGAGCTTATGCGCTACCGGACATGGATGCTAAGTATCGTCGCGGTGTTGGCGAGTGGCGGTGCGGCGGGCGATGAGCTGCGCAACCAGTTGGCCGACCATCCCTCCGCCTACCTCGAGTTGCACGCGGACGATCCGGTGCAGTGGCAGGAATGGGGCCAGGCGGCGGTGGAGCGGGCCCGCAGCGAGGACAAGCTGCTGTTCGTCTCGAGCGGCTACTTTGCCTGTCACTGGTGCCATGTGATGCAGCGCGAGAGCTTCAAGGACGACGCCATCGCGGCCTTCATCAACCGCCATTACATCCCCGTGAAGATCGACCGCGAGATCGAAGCGGCCCTGGACGGTCTGTTGATCGACTTCGTGCGGCGCACGCGCGGCTATGCCGGCTGGCCGCTCAACGTGTTCATCACGCCCGAGGGGCATCCGCTGGTCGGCTTGGTCTATATGCCGCCCGAGGATTTCGCCAAGCTGCTCGAGGGCCTCGCCGGCGCGTGGCACGAGGATCGGGCATCGCTGCGGGAAGAGGCTCGTGTTGCGGCCGAGTCGCTCGCCGCTCCGCAGCCGCCAGGCGATGCCGAGATTCCCGTCGGGCTCGGGCGCAGCCTGCAGGCCCGCCTCGCCGAGCACGCTCGGCAACTCGGCGACGATATGGAGGGGGGGCTGGGCGATCAGAGCAAGTTCCCAAACTCACCCCAGCTCAAGGGGCTGCTCGACCTGTATGCCGCCTCGGGCGATGCACAACTCGAGGATTTCCTGCGCCTGACGCTGGATCAGATGGCCGAGCAGGGGCTGCGCGACCACCTGGGCGGCGGCTTCTTTCGCTACACCGAGGATCCCAGCTGGCAGGTTCCGCACTTCGAGAAGATGCTCTACGACAACGCCATGCTGGCGAGCGTCTACCTGCGTGCCGCGCGCGAGCTCGAGGAGCCGCGCTACGAGGCGGTGGCGCGCGAGACCCTGGATTTCATGCTGCGCGACCTGCGCGTCGCGAACGGCGGCTTCGCGTCGGCACTCTCTGCGCTGGATGATCAGGACGTGGAGGGCGGCTACTACCTCTGGGATCGTCGTGAGCTCGAGGACCTGCTGCCGCCCGAAGAGTTCGCGGTGGTGGCGCTGGTGTGGGGATTGGACCGCCCCCCGCAGTTCGAGCACGGACACCACCTGACGCGGGCCTTATCGGACGAGGCGGCGGCCGCGCGGCTCGAGCTCGACCAAGACGAGTTGCGGCGCCATCTTGCCAGCGCCCGCGAGCGCATGCTGGAGCGACGCGCCCAGCGCGTACTGCCGCGCGATGACAAGGTCATCACGGCCTGGAATGCGCTGGCGCTATCGGCACTGGCGCGGGCTGCCGAACTACCCGATGGGAAAGTATATCGGGAGGCCGGCGAGCGGGTGCGTGCGGTTTTGGTCGAACGCCTGTGGGACGACGAGCAGGGGCGCTTATGGCGCGCGGCGCGCGGCGAGCGGACGCTCGGCGAAGGTGCGCTGGAGGATTACGCGCTGGCCGCCGCGGCGTTCTACGACTGGGCGCAGGTGAGTGGGCGGGCCGCCGATTACGCTCTGGCCGAGCGGGTGGTGCGGGAAGCTTGGCGGCGCTTCTACGACGGCGGCTGGCATCTCGCCGAACACACCCTGCTGCGCTACGGGGTGGCACAGACGCTGTTGTCGGACGAACACCTGCCGTCGCCTTCCGCCGCCGTGTTGGGCACCACGCTGCGCCTGGCCGAGCGGCTCGACGACACGGCGTTGCGCACGCAGGCGCTGGCCGCGCTGAACGTCGGACACCGGGCATTGGAGGACGAGCCGCTGTGGTTCGTGGGGCATATTCGCCTGCTGGCCGCCCTGGAGCCGCCGGCCTCGGCGCGCGCTGCGGAGCCCGTGTCCGCCGCGACCGACAGCATGCGCTAGGCTTTGCACAGTCGGCTGCGTCCCCTCGACGCAGCCTTGCAAGCCAAGGAGGGCGCAGTGTCAGACGATCACGTGTACAAGCTGGTGGAGCTGACCGGCTCGTCGACCACCGGCAGCGACGATGCGATCCGCACCGCCATTGCGCGCGCGAATGAAACCTTGCACAACCTGGACTGGTTCGAGGTCACGGAGACGCGCGGCCACATCCAGGACGGCAAGATCGCGCACTGGCAGGTGACCTTGAAGGTGGGGTTCAGGGTGGATTCGACCCGCGCGTAAAGCCGCATCGACGCCGGCTCTCCCTCGGCCAGACCGATGCGCCAGCCGTCCCCCCAGGGAGTCGGCGGCGCGAATTCTCCTGCATCGACATCCCCCGAAGCTGCTCGGGCGAGGCGCTGCTTTTGAAGGAGACGCAGCCCGGGCGGTGTCGACGACCTCCGCGTGAGAGCGGCGGGTCACTCGGATCCAGTAACTGAGCCGGTTCCCGCAGCAACATCCCCACGCGGTGCGGATCGCCGTGGGTGGGGTGCAGCAGCACGCTGGCTACTCTTGCGGACCCGGCGGAGAACCGGCGGAGAAGTGGCGATGCGCACCCGCTCGGCCGGGGGCGCGCGAGCGCAGACAAGGTGACACTTCGGCGGGAACCTGCGGAGGCCGCGTCAGGCGCTTTCCGGTCTGGTAGACGGCTCACCCAGCACGCGCCGCAGGTGCAAGAACGTCAAGGCCGTTATAGCCCCCGCCATGTCCGCGGCAAAGTCCCACGCGCTGGCATGGCGAAAATCCAAGGTGGCCTGATGCAATTCATCCACCAGGGCCACCAGCGCCACGGCGGCGAGGATGCGCATCGGCCGGCGCCCGCGCCCGGCCAGCCAAAGCACCGCGGTAAGTGCCCCGTAGGCGATGAAATGCGCGAGATAGCTCCACCCGCCGGGAAACAGGCCGCCGGCGGCCTCATGACGCCCGCCGATCAGCAACAACCCGACGAACAGCCCCGCCGCGGCGACGTAGTAGCGCGGGGGTAATGCAAAAAGCGACAGTAGGAACGGCCGGCGGCCGTTCCTCGATCGAGGCGGGGCCACTAATGGCGGCTCGAACCGGTGCGCGACATCAACCGGTCGAGCCGTTCGCCGAAGGCATCGAAAATGCGCAACACGCCGTTACGCACCTCCAGGTCCGCCCAGCCCTCGGCCTCTTCCAGGCGCAGGTCGCGTACGTGGGTGGCGATGGACTCTCGTTCGGCGCGCAGCTGCTCGAGGTCACGCTGGCAAATGTCCTTCTCGCGGCCCTCCAGGCGGTCGACCGCGGCCTCCAGGCGCTTGATGCGCGCCTCCCACTCGGTAAGCCGCGCCTCCCAACGATGCAGGTCCTGTTCACGTGTCATGCGCTGCTCCATTCATTGGTCTTGTACAAAATATAGACAGCCCGCTCGTAACGCGGTTCCTCCCTACGGAGTGGGCGCACGTGCCGCGCCGCTCTCCGCGGTTGCCATGCATCCTCCATCGCGGGTTGTCGCGCTGCGCCCCAAAAGCGGCCGCGCCTCGCTTGCACCATCATACCGTGCCGACCCTCACAAGGTAGCGCCTAAGCGCCGACACGTGGCGGCGCGTCGCGGTCTCGGGGCCGGCAGGCATCCGGGTTCGCCCCGATCCCCCCGCGCGCGCTGAGAGCAGGTGGGGCGACTATCAACCGCTTGCAAGCGGCGCCGAGCGCTGCGGCTGCCAGACTGTCCATGGTCCGCTTGAAGCGCTGCCGAGGTCGGCCGTATGATGGCACGCCCGCGGTAGCCAGTCGGTGCAGACGCCCGCGGCGGCGGCCGGTGCGGCCCAGGACGACGTTAACAATCAGCCAGGGAAGAAAAGCTGGAATGGACTATCGCGCCATGGACAGGGACGCGCTGCTTAGCTGCCTCGCTGCGGTGCGAGAGGCGCTGGCGGCTTATCCCGATGCCGCCGGGGATGAGCTATCGGACGGCTCGTCCGATGGGTACGGCAGGGACACCGGCGGCGCGCTGCGCGCGCTGGAACAGGCGCATGGCCGCTGCGCGCATCTCTTCGATTTCGCTCCCGTTGCCTACTTCAGCCTGGATGCCGACGGCGTCATCCGCGACCCCAATCGGGCCGCGGTTGAGCTGCTGGGCGGGGCGGCGGGCAAGGTGGTGGGGCGGCGACTCGCCGAGTGGCTCCCGCAGGATCAGGTCGAACAGCTCGAGCCCCACCTGAGCCAGCGTCCGGGCGCCGGGGTCGGCGTGGTCAGCGAACTCACGTTGCGCGGCCCGCAGGGTACGCCGCGCGTGGTACGGCTGGAAACCCGCGCCAGCCGGGTCGACGGCGCCACGCTGGTGCTCTGCACGCTCATCGACATTACCGAGCAGCGGCGCGCGCAGGCCGAAGTCGCCCGGCTCAACGATGACGCCCGGCATCGGGTCGAGGCCTTGGAGGCGCTCTTCGCACTGGTGCCGGTCGGGATCGCGGTGATGGAGGATCCCGAGGGCACCCGGGTACGCGCCAACGCAACCGCGATGCAGTTGCTGGGTGTCGACGCGCACGGTCGCGGTGGCTATGCCGCCACCCAGGACGGCGAGGCGCTGAGCTCGCCGCTCGCGCCGCTGCGCGAAGTGGCCACCAGCGGCCGCATTATGGAGCACGTCGAAATCGACATCGCCGCGCCCGAGGGTCCGCGCACCGTCCTGACCGATGCGCGGCCGCTATTCGATGCGCAGGGAGCGCCCGCCGGGGCGGTGGCGACCTATTCGGACATTACCGAGCGTCATGCCGCGGAGCATGCCTTGCGTGAGAGCGAGCGCTCCCTGCGCGAGCGCTCGGAGCAGTTGCACGAGGCCGATCGGCGCAAGAACGAGTTTCTCGCCGTCCTCGGACATGAACTGCGCAATCCCCTCGCGCCGCTGCGCAACTCGGTGCAGATGTGCCTGTTGCGCAGCCCTGACGACCCGAAGCTGGCCCGCCCGCTGGCGATCATGGATCGCCAGATTACGCACTTGACGCGCCTGGTCGACGACTTGCTCGACGTATCCCGCATCAGCAGTGGCCAGATTACGCTCATCAAGGAGCCGGTGCGCCTCGCCCATGTGATGCAGCGCGCGGAGGAGTTGGCCCTGCCGTTGATGAGCGAGCGTGGACACCAGCTGGAGGTGGTGTCGCCGCCTGAGGATTGCACGATTGATGGCGACGCCACCCGGCTGGTGCAGGCCCTGGGCAACCTGCTCAACAACGCGGCGCGTTATACCCCACAAGGCGGGCACGTGCGCATGGAGGGCGATGTGCACGAGGGGATGGCACGGGTACGCGTCAGCGACGACGGCGCCGGCCTGGACGCGCGCGCCGCCGAGACGATCTTCGATCCCTTCGTGCAGCTCGAAGGGGACCTGGGCAGTACGGGCGGCGGGCTCGGCGTCGGCCTCACGTTGGTACGCAGTATCGTGCAACTGCATGCAGGGCAGGTGGACGTGTATAGCGAGGGCCCCGGCAAGGGTAGCGTGTTCAGTATCCACCTGCCGCTCGCCCCCGCACGTGAGCCCTCTGAGTCACCCGCGCCGGTGACGCCGGGCGCCATTCCACCGCAGCGGGTGTTGGTGGTGGACGATCAAGCGGTGGTTGCCGAATCCTTCGCCGAGTTGCTGCGCTCCTTGGGGCACGAAGTGGAGGTCGCACACGGGGGCGAGGCTGCGCTGCGGGTGGCCGCGGCGTTCCGTCCCAAGGTGGCGTTCGTCGACATCGGCATGCCGGGCATGCACGGCTGCGAACTGGCGCGGCGCCTACGCGCGGCTTACGGTGACGCCATGGCGCTGGTCGCCCTGAGCGGCTACGGCGGGGAGCTGGTGAAGGATCTGCCGGGTCACGAAGCCTTTGATCGTCACCTGCTCAAGCCAGCGCCGCTCGATGAAGTCCTGCGGGTGCTCGAGCAGGTCGCTGCCGAGGCTAAGCGCGCGCCCGACGTGTGAGGCCTCCTCAGCCGTCCTCGGGCGGCTTCCCCGCGCCCGGGGAGCGGCGGTGATGCGGCGGCTTGGTGTGGTGTGCGCGCCGCCCGTAGAGCTTGCTGAACGGGGTGGCCGTCATGCCATGCGCCACGATCGATCCGACCACCACGAAGCTGACGATGTGCCACACCTGTTCGAGCCCGGTGTGGTGCAGCACGACCATGGCGTACATCAGGGCCGAAATGCCGATCGGTCCGAACCAGCCCATGAAGACGACCTCCCGCACGTGCCAGCGGCCGCCGAGCAAGGGGCGCAGCAGCAGGATGGTCGGCAGCCTCCGCAGCAGCAGCACGGCGAGGGTGGCGGCCACCAGCGGCCAACCCAGTGCCGCCCACGCATCCCACGGTAGCATCAGGCCCATGAAGGCGAAGATGGGCAAGGTGAAGAACTGGCTGACCGATTCCTGCACACTCTCCTCGGCGGCGCGCTCCTGCCCACTGGCCAGCGCCGAGAACACCGCGCCGGCCGCGAATACCGCGATGATGCCATCCATTTGCAGCAGCCGCGCCACCCCCAGGGTGAGCAGCGCGAGTGCGAGAGTGTAGGCCAGGAACGAGGTGCGCTCGATCAGTTCGAGGCGTTCGGCCCAGTGCAGCAGGCGCGCCGCCGCCCATCCGAACAGCCCGCCCAGCAGCGCGCCCAGCACCACCTCGAGCAGGAGCGTGCGCCCGAACCAGGTGCCCCATGCGCCATCGCCGTGCAGTACCAGCAGCACCGCCAACATCACGAACAGCTGACCGAGCCCGTCGTTAAAGCCCGACTCGGCCGATAGCGCGTGGCGCATGCGCGCCGGCAGATATTGCTCGGCCACGCGTCCGGTGACGATAGATGTCGCCACGATGGGGTCGGTGGGGGTGATGGCGGCCGCGACCAGGAGCGCGACCAGCCACGGCGTGTCGAGCAGCACGTAAATCAGCAGGGCGCACACCAGCCACATCAGCGGCATGAGCAGGCCGAGCAGCACGCCTTGCGTGCGCCGATGAGCCACCACATAACCCGGCGGGAGGCGCAGGGCCACGCCCATCAGACCGATCGCCAGCGTGAACCGCGCCACCTCTTCAAGTAGCACGGTCGTCTCGCCCCAGGCGCGCGGGTCCAGCACGTCGAGCCACGCCGGTCCAAGCGCGATCCCTGCCGCCAGGGCGAGCATCGGCTCCGAAATCCAGGTGCGGCGTTTGATGTAGCTGGAGAACAGCCCGAGCACCAGAATGATGCCGCCGACCATGGCCGTGGTGAGATAGAGTTGGTTCACCTTGTGTCCTCTCGGCGCGGCGGGGTGGGGGCGGTTGCAACAGGCGTTAGAATCAACTTAGGCGCGCGCGGTGTGCCGGTACAGGCGAGGAGAGCCAGTGACATACGGTCAGGGACCAGGGCGGGGACGTGGACGCTCGATCCGCACCCAGCTGCTGGTGCTCGTGCTGGCGGTGCTGGTGCCGCTGGTCGTGCTGCAGGCGTTCACGCTGTGGATGCAGGCTCGCGACGAGCTGCGCGAGGCGAGCCAGAGCGCGCTCGCTTTGGCGGACGTGACCGCCTCCTACAGCCAACTCGTGGTCGCCCAGACCCATGCCCTGTTGGCGCGCCTGGCCGAGCGTCCCGGCGTGCAACGTGCCGCGCCGGATCAGTGCGATCCGTTACTCAGTGACCTGGCGGAGCTGAATCCGCGCTATGCGAACGTGGTTGTGGCCGATGCCGCGGGTCGCATCGTGTGTTCCGGGATGCCTTCCGACGAGCCCTTGCCCGACGTGGCGGACATGCCGTGGTTCGGCGACGCGCTGGCCGCCACGGGGCCCGTGGTGGGGCCGCCGCATTGGGGGCAGATCACGGGCGTGTGGGTGTCCGTCCAGGCGCTTGCCCTGAGAGACGCGCAGGGTCGTCCCTATGCGGTCGTGGGCGTGCCGTTGAGCCTAGCGGCGCTGCGCCCCGTGCTCGGCGCGGAGCTTCCGCCCGACCACAGCGTTTCCCTGGTGACGGCGCAGGGCGTGGTGATTGCCCGCCAGCCCGATGGCGAGCGCTGGGTCGGGCACGACATGGGCGAGAGCGCGTTGATGCAAACGGTGCGGCGTCAGCAGCGCGGCTATACGCGGCAACTCAGCCGGCACGGGATCGAGAAGGTTTACGGCTTCGCGCCGGTGCCGCAGACCGACTGGCACGCGGTGGCGGCGATCCCATCGCAGGAGGTACTCGGGCCGGTATGGCGTAGCGCGCGCCACCAAGCGCTGATCGCCTTTGGCGTCGTGGCCCTCGCGGTGGGGCTCGCGCTGCTCGGCACGCGCCGTCTGGTGCGCCCGGTGCGGGCGATCGGTCGCGCCGCGCGGCAGGTGGGCGCCGGCAATCTGGACACACATGTCCCAGTTGAAGGGCCGCGCGAGATCGCCGAAGTGGCCGCCCGGTTCAACGACATGATCGCCCGTCGCGCGCAGGCCGAACGCGAACAGGCGCGCCTCACGCGCATGCTCCAGGCGGTACGGGAGGTGCAGCAGAGTTACATCGGCGATGCCCCGCCGCACGCCGTGTATCATCGGCTGTTGAACGCCGTCCTGGAAATGTCGGGCAGTCCGATCGGCTTCGTCGGGGAGGTGCTGCACAGCCCGCAGGGGCGTCCCTACCTGCAGATCCACGCCATCAGCGATCTGCCGGCGCGCGGTGAATGGCGCCCCCGCGGGGGCCGCGACACGCCCCCCTTGCGCTTCGAGGACCTCGACACCTTGCTGGGGCGGGCCATCACCACCGGCGCCCCGGTACTTGTTAACGACGTCGACGCCGACGCCCTGGGTCATGGGCTGCCGCCGGGTCATGCACCGATCCGCACCTTCCTGGGTCTGCCGTTACGGCGCCACGGTCGGCTGCTCGGCATGGTCGGGCTGGCCAACCGACCCGGCGGCTACGAGCAGGCGCAGATTGGGGAACTGACACCTCTGTTGACCACCTGCGCCTACATCGTGGAGGCCTACGCGAGCGAACAGCGCCGCAGGGCCGTCGAGGCGAGGCTCGCCTACCTCTCACAATACGACGGCCTGACCGGTCTGCCCAACCGGCTCCTGCTGCGTGACCGGCTCTCCCTCGCCCTGGCGCGCGCGGCGCGCGAGCAGCGCCTGGCTGCGGTCCTGGTGCTGGACCTCGACCACTTCAAGCGCATCAACGATGCGCTCGGGCGCGCGACGGGGGACGCCTACCTGCGCACGGTCGCCGGTCGGCTGCGCGCCGCAGACCCCGGCGCGGAAACCGTGGCGCGCCTCGAGGGCGACGACTTCGCCGTGGTCCTGGAGAACGTGGAGGACGTGGAGGCGGTGGCCGACGCCGTGCAACGCTATCAGCGCGCGCTCGCCGATCCGGTACATCTGGACGGACGGGACCTCGCCATTACCACCAGCATCGGTGTCAGTGTCTATCCGGAGGATGGGCAGGAGCCCGAGGCGCTGCTCGAGCGCGCCGAGACCGCCATGAAGCAGGCCAAGCGCGACGGACGCAATGCCTATCGTTTCTACACCGCCGCGATGCAGGCCCAGGCGTCCGAGCGCCTGGCCTACGAGGCACGGTTGCACAGCGCGCTGGAGCGCGGCGAGTTCCGCCTCCACTACCAACCGCAGGTCGACATGGCCAGCGGCCAGGTGGTGGGCGTGGAGGCGCTGTTGCGATGGGCCGCCAACGGAAGTCTGCTGCCGCCCGACGCTTTCGTGCCCCTGGCCGAGGACAGCGGGTTGATCGTCCCCATCGGCGCCTGGGTGTTGCGCTCCGCGTGCGCCCAGGTCGCCCTCTGGCGCCGACGCGGGCTGCCGCGGCTGACCCTGTCGGTGAACGTCTCACCGTTCCAGTTTCGGCACGCGGACGTGCCACAGCTCGTGCAGGACGCGCTGCACGACAGCGGGTTGGCGGCCCATGATCTGGAGATCGAGATTACCGAAAGCCTGTTGCTCGAAAAGCCCGAGGCGGCGGTCGCGGCGCTCGAGGCGCTGCGGGCCGACGGCGTGCAGCTCGCGATCGACGACTTCGGCACCGGCTACTCCAGCCTGTCGTATCTAAAGCGCTTGCCGGTCCACAAGGTGAAGATCGACCGGGCCTTCATCCACGACCTCACCAGCGATCCGGATGATGAGGCCATCGTCACCGCCATCATCGCCATGGCGCGCAACCTGAACCTCACGGTTATTGCCGAAGGCGTGGAGACGCCCGAACAGCTGGCGTTGCTCAAGCGGCTTCAGTGCGACCAGTACCAGGGCTACCTGTTCAGTGAGCCGGTGTCTCCCGAGGTATTCGAGGAGCACATGCGGCGGCGGGCGGGGAGGGGCGCCTAGCCGCGAAGGCCTGTGCGCCGGGCCGCCTCCGTTGCGGACCGACCGTGGCGGGGGCTGCGCTGCTCGCGAGAATCCGAAAACGAGAGGGGAGTGCTGCGCCCGGATGGCGCGGCTGGAACCCCGCGCCAGGGACGGCAGCTTGCGAGTAGGATGATGCGAAGGCGTGAGTGGTGGGCCTGCTAGGGCGAGCGGGGAATTCTAAAAGCCACGTAATGTGGCTTTTAGCCCGCGAGCGCCGCGCCCGGATGGCGCGGCTGGAACCCCGCGCCAGGGACGGCAGCTTACGAGCAGGATGATGCGAAGGCGTGAGTGGTGGGCCTGCTAGGGCGAGCGGGGAATTCTAGAAGCCACTTAACGTGGCTTTTAGCCCGCGAGCGCCCGCCACGGATGGCGGGCTGGAACCCCGCGCCAGGGACGGCTTCTCGCGCAAAGGATGATGCGAGGGAGTGAGTGGTGGGCCTGCTAGGATTCGAACCTAGGACCAAGGGATTATGAGTCCCCTGCTCTAACCGCTGAGCTACAGGCCCAAATAGAGTTTGCCGCGAGTAACCATCCTTGGTGCGTGATTCCAGCCGCGCCATCCGTGGCGCGGCGTTCGCCGGCAAAGAGCCACGTTAAGTGGCTCTTTGAAACCCCCGGCTCACCCCAGCTCTAACCGCTGAGCTACAGGCCCAAATAGAGTTTGCCGCGAGTAACCATCCTTGGTGCGTGATTCCAGCCGCGCCATCCGTGGCGCGGCGTTCGCCGGCAAAGAGCCACGTTAAGTGGCTCTTTGAAACCCCCGGCTCACCCCAGCTCTAACCGCTGAGCTACAGGCCCAATTGAAGCTGATGCAAGCAACCGTCCGTGGTGCGTGGTTCCAGCCGCGCCATCCGTGGCGCGGCGTTCGCCGGCAAAGAGCCAAATTAGGTGGCTCTTTGAAACCCCCGGCTCACCCCTGCTCTAACCGCTGAGCTACAGGCCCAATTGAAGCTGATGCAAGCAACCGTCCGTGGTGCGTGGTTCCAGCCGCGCCATCCGTGGCGCGGCGTTCGCCGGCAAAGAGCCACATTAGGTGGCTCTTTGAAACCCCCGGCTCACCCCTGCTCTAACCGCTGAGCTACAGGCCCAATTGAAGCTGATGCAAGCAACCGTCCGTGGTGCGTGGTTCCAGCCGCGCCATCCGTGGCGCGGCGTTCGCCGGCAAAGAGCCAAATTAGGTGGCTCTTTGAAACCCCCGGCTCACCCCTGCTCTAACCGCTGAGCTACAGGCCCAATTGAAGCTGATGCAAGCAACCGTCCGTGGTGCGTGGTTCCAGCCGCGCCATCCGTGGCGCGGCGTTCGCCGGCAAAGAGCCACGTTAGTGGCTCTTTGAAACCCCCGGCTCACCCCAGCTCTAACCGCTGGGCTACAGGCCCAATTGAAGCTGATGCAAGCAACCGTCCGTGGTGCGTGGTTCCAGCCGCGCCATCCGTGGCGCGGCGTTCGCCGGCAAAGAGCCACATTAGGTGGCTCTTTGAAATCCCCGGCTCACCCACTGAGCTACAGGCCCGCAAACGAAACGGGCGGGCCATCGGCCCGCCCGCATCTTACCACTGAACGCCCGAGGCTTACTCCATGTCGAGGAAGCTGCGCAGCTGGTCCGAGCGCGAGGGGTGGCGCAGCTTGCGTAGCGCCTTGGCCTCGATCTGGCGGATGCGCTCGCGGGTGACGTCGAACTGTTTGCCGACCTCTTCCAGCGTGTGGTCGGTGTTCATGTCGATGCCGAAGCGCATGCGCAGGACCTTGGCCTCACGCGCGGTGAGCGTCTCGAGGATGGACTGCGTGGCCTCCTTGAGGCCCGAGGCGGTCGCGAAGTCGGCCGGGGAGAGCACGTTGGTGTCTTCGATGAAGTCGCCCAAGTGCGAATCTTCGTCGTCGCCGATCGGCGTCTCCATGGAGATCGGCTCCTTGGAGATCTTGAGCACCTTGCGCACCTTGTCCTCGGGCATCTCCATGCGCTCGGCCAGTTCCTCGGGGGTGGGCTCCCGACCCATCTCCTGCAGCATCTGGCGCGAGACGCGGTTCAGCTTGTTGATGGTCTCGATCATGTGCACCGGGATGCGGATGGTGCGCGCCTGATCCGCGATGGAGCGGGTGATGGCCTGACGGATCCACCACGTGGCGTAGGTCGAGAACTTGTAGCCGCGGCGGTATTCGAACTTGTCCACCGCCTTCATCAGGCCGATGTTGCCCTCCTGGATCAGGTCCAGGAACTGCAGGCCGCGGTTGGTGTACTTCTTGGCGATCGAGATCACCAGACGCAGGTTGGCCTCGACCATTTCCTTCTTGGCGCGCCGTGCCTTGGCCTCGCCGATCGACATCTGCCGGTTGATGTCCTTGATTTCGTTGATGCTCATGCCGCCCTCGCGCTCCAAGGCGATCAAGCGGTTCTGCGCGCGCCGGATCTCGTCGGCGTAGGCCGAAAGCGACTCGGAGTAGGGCTTGCCGCCGAGGTACTGGTCCAGCCACGCGAGGTTGGTCTCGTTGTCCGGGAAGGAGGTGATGAACTCCTTGCGCGGCATGCCGCCCTTGGCGACGCACAGCTCCATGATCTGGCGTTCCTGCGCGCGAATGCGGTCCACGCGCTCGCGCAGGGCCTGGACCAAGCGGTCCACCAACTTGGGCGTCAGGCTGATCTCCATGAACGCCTCGGTCATCTCCTGCTGCACGCGCTGCGCCTGAGCATGACCCTTGCCGTGCTTGCTGATTGCCTTGACCGCTCGCTGCTGCAGCTCGCGCAGTTGGGTGAAGCGCCGGCGCGCCTCTTCCGGATCAGGCCCGGTGTCGGCCGGCTCCTCGTCGTCGCCGTCGACCTCGTCGTCGCTGTCGTCATCGACCTCGGCGTCGTCGCCCTCGTCGGCGCCGGCGGCGCGCGATTCCACCTCGGGCTCCACGGCGGGCGCCGGCTCCTCGTCGGGGGTGATGAAACCGCTGATGACCTCGGTCAGCCGCGCCTCGCCGGCCTCGACTTTGTCGAACTCGCTGAGCACCTCGGCGACCGTCTCGGTGTGGGTCGCCAGCGCGCGCAGCATCTGGTTCATGCCGTCCTCGATGCGCTTGGCGATCAGGATCTCGCCCTCGCGCGTGAGCAGCTCGACCGCGCCCATCTCGCGCATGTACATGCGCACCGGGTCGGTCGTGCGGCCGAACTCGGCGTCCACGCTGGCCAGCGCCGCAGCGGCTTCCTCGGCGGCTTCGTCGTCGGTCGTCACCACGTCGGACATCAGCAGGGTGTCGGCGTCGGGTGCCGACTCATGGACCATGATGCCCATGTCGTTGATCATGCTGATGATGTCTTCGATCTGTTCGGGATCGACGATGTCATCGGGAAGATGGTCGTTGACCTCAGCGTAGGTCAGGTAGCCTTGCTCCTTGCCCCGCGCGATCAACGCCTTAATCTGAGACTGCTGTTCGTCTTTGCTCATCATGATAAGCTTCCCGTACCTCGCGATCGGTGCGGACGGCCTCCCCGTCCGTAGGCTAAGCTGCCCGGAATACAAACGAGCCAGTATAGTTGACGGCTGCCTCGCCTGCCAGTTCCCCGCGCAGGCCTTCGAATTTCAAGAATCGGCCGTGGGAAGCGGGCGATGCGCCGCGCGCGCCGCCAGCAGGCGGGGCAGCTCGGCCTTCTCCTCGGGGGAGAGCAGCCCGGCGCGCGCCGCGGCAAGCATGCGCTCGGTGCGCTGATCGAGCCACTGCCCTTCCAGCAACTGCAGCACCCCATCGAATTCGGCAGCCACCGCCTCGTCATCGTCCAGCAGCGGACGCCACTGGGCGAGGCGCGCCAGGTGCACCCCTTCGGGCGTCTCCCGCCAGCGTTCGAGCAGGGCGGCAGTGGATATGTGGGGGTGGGCCTGGATCACCTCAAGCAAGCGTAGCAGCAGCGGTGCCCCTCGGGTCTCCAATTCTCCCAGGCGCGTCGGGTCACGCACGCGCATCGCCAAGCTCGGCCGATGCAGCAGCAGGGCGATCGCATGGCGCAGCGGGGTGAGCGCCGTGGCGCCGGCGTCTCGCCTGGGCTTACGCGGGGGCCGCGTGGCGACGCTGCGCTCGCCCATCAGGTCCTGCAGCTGCGCGCGCTCCAGCCCGCTCAGCTCGCCCAGGCGCTTCAGCATGAGCTGGCGCAGCGCGCCCCGCGGCAGTTGTTTCAGCAAGGGCTCCGCCAGCTTCACCAGCCGGGCGCGCCCATCCATGCTGTTCATATCGGTCTGTTGCGCCAGGGCTTGAAAGAAAAAGGTGGAAAATGGGACCGCGTCCGCAATGGCCTGCTCGAAGGCCTCCTGTCCGGTCCGGCGCACGTAGCTGTCCGGGTCTTCGCCGTCGGGTAGGAACAGGAAGCGCACCTGGCGTCCGTCCTCCAGCGCCGGTAGCGCCTGCTCGAGCGCCCGCCACGCCGCCTCGCGTCCCGCGCGATCGCCGTCGAAGCAGAACACCACCTCCGGCGATACGCGGAACAGGCGCTCCAAGTGGCCCGCGGTGGTGGCGGTGCCCAGCGTGGCGACCGCGTTCCGGATGCCGTTCTGCGCCAGCGCGATCACGTCCATGTAACCTTCCACCACCAGCAGACGCGGGATGTGGCGCAAGGCCTTGCGGGCTTCGTACAGGCCGTACAGTTCGCGCCCCTTGTGGAACACCGCCGTCTCCGGCGAGTTCAGGTACTTGGGCTCCTCGTCGCCGAGCACCCGGCCGCCGAAGCCGACCACCCGCCCGCGGCGGTCGCGGATCGGGAACATGATGCGGTCGCGAAAGCGGTCGTAGGCCCGGTCGGCATCCTTCTCGATCATCAGGCCGGCGGCCAGTAACTGGCGCGACGCCATGCCCGCGAGCTCGGTGCTGCGGGCCAGGTTGTCCCAGCCCGGGGGGGCATAGCCGAGACCGAAGGTCTGGGCGATCTCCCCGCTCAGGCCGCGCCGCTTGAGGTAGTCCACCGCGCGCCGGCGCTGCGGGTGCTCGCGCAGCTGGCGCTGGAACGCACTCGCGGCGCGCTCCAGCACGTCGTACAAGGCGGCGCCTTCCCCCTCGGCGTGGGCGGGAGCCCCGCCCGGGCGCGCGCCCTCGCGTGGTACGGTGAGGTTGATGCTGCGTGCCAGCTCCTCCACGGCCTCCGGAAAACTCATGTGCTCGTACTCCATGAGAAAGCCGATGGCGGTGCCGTGCGCGCCGCAGCCGAAGCAGTGGTAGAACTGCTTGCTGGGGCTCACGGTGAAGGAGGGGGTCTTCTCGTTGTGGAACGGACAGCAGGCGGCGAACTCGCGCCCCTGTTTCTTCAGTGCCACCCGCGCGTCGATGACCTCGACGATGTCGATGCGGGTGAGCAGTTCGTCGACGAACTGGGAAGGGATCAGGCCGCTCATGCGGGGAGTGTACGCCTCGACGCCATACGGCCACCACAGGGACGGCCTCCATCGGGGCGGCCTTGCCATCGAGGGCCCTTGCAGGGGCAACCCCAGCGGGGCTTCAAAGGCCGACGCGCCTTGGAGTTGAGGCGCCTTAGCCCGCCAGTTGCCCCTTGATGCGCTCGCTGACGGCCTTCATGTCGGCCCGGCCCTGCACCTTGGGTCGCAGTATCCCCATCACCTTGCCCATGTCCCGCACCGACTCGGCGCCGGATTCGGTGACGGCCTGCGCGATCAGTTGATCGAGCTCGTCGTCGGAGAGGGGGGCGGGGAGGTAGCCGTTGAGTACGTCGAGTTCGGCCGCCTCTTTGGCGGCCAGATCGTCGCGCCCGGCCTGCTCATACTGCGCGATGGACTCCCGGCGTTGCTTGACCATCTTGTCGAGCACCGCGAGGATCTCCGCCTCGTCGAGCGTCTTGCGCTCATCCACCTCACGCTGCTTGATGGCCGAGAGGATGAGGCGGATGGTGCCCAGGCGCTCCTTGTCCTTCGCGCGCATCGCGGCCTTCATGTCTTCCTCGATGCGCTGCTTGAGACCCTGGTCTGCCATGGAACGCCCGGCTTCGATTTAGTACAGGCGGTGGCGACGCGCGTGTTCGCGCGAGAGCTTCTTCTGCTGACGCTTCACAGCGGCCGCCAGCTTACGCTTGCGTACGGCAGTGGGCTTTTCGTAATACTCGCGGCGGCGCACCTCGGACAGCACGCCGGCCTTCTCGCACGCGCGCTTGAAGCGGCGCATGGCGACCTCGAACGGCTCGTTCTCTTTCAGACGCACAGAAGGCAATGCAATCACCTCGCTAGGGTTGTTGGCGGTTGTTGACGCAAGACCGGCCCACCGGCCAGTCGGGAACAGCACATTCTATACGCCTGCGGCGCAGAATGAAACGCCCTGCGTGCAGGTGGCGCTTGCCGCCCCGCGCCCCGCGTCGGACAATACGCCGATGCGTATTCTCGGCCTGGAAACCTCGTGCGACGAGACCGGCGTGGCGGTGTACGACGCCACGCGCGGCTTGCTCGCGCACGCCCTCTACAGCCAAGTGGACCTGCACGCCGAGTACGGCGGGGTGGTGCCGGAACTGGCCTCGCGCGATCACGTGCGCAAGACCCTGCCGCTGGTGCGCCGCGTGCTCGCGGAGGCGGACACCGCGCCCGAAGCGATCGCCGGCGTGGCTTACACCGCGGGCCCGGGCTTGGCGGGCGCACTGCTGGTCGGCGCCGCTATCGGCCGCAGCCTGGCGTGGGCCTGGGGCGTCCCCGCCGTCGGGGTGCACCACATGGAGGGCCATCTGCTGGCGCCCATGCTGGAGGCCGATCCGCCGGCGTTCCCGTTCGTCGCGCTGCTGGTCTCGGGCGGGCACACTCAGCTGGTGGAGGTGCAGCGCGTCGGGGCCTACCGTGTGCTCGGCGAGTCGCTGGACGACGCCGCCGGCGAGGCCTTCGACAAGACCGCCAAGCTGCTGGGTCTCGGCTATCCGGGCGGTCCCGCGTTGGCGGCGCTGGGGGAGCAGGGCGATCCGAACCGCTTCCGGTTCCCGCGCCCGATGACCGACCGGCCGGGACTCGATTTCAGCTTCAGCGGCCTCAAGACCTACGCCCTCAACACCCTGCAGGCGCATCCCGAGCCGGCCGCGCGGGCCGACATCGCGCGCGCCTTCGAGGAGGCGGTGGTCGACACGCTGGTGATCAAGTGCCGGCGTGCGATGCGCGCGACGGGCCTGCCGCGCCTGGTGATGGCCGGCGGGGTGAGTGCCAACCGGCGACTGCGCGAGCGGCTGGAGACGGCGCTCGCCGCCGAGGGCGTGCGGGTCTACTACGCGCGCCACGAGTTCTGCACCGACAACGGCGCCATGATCGCCTATGCGGGCCTGCAGCGTCTGCGCGCGGGCGAGGCGCAGGGCGCCGGCTTCACCGTGCGCCCGCGCTGGCCGATGGCCGAGCTGGCGCCGGTGTAGGTTGCTCAGCGCTCGCGGCGCTTGAGCGGCGATTCGGTCCCCGCGAGCAGATTGCGGATGTTGGACCGGTGGCGCCAGATCAGCAGGGCGGCCATGACGCCGACGCCGAGGGTGTATTCGGTCAGCCCGGTGAGGATCCAGGCATAGGCGGGCGCGAGCGCCGCGGCGACCAGCGCGGCCAACGAAGAGTAGCGAAACACGACCGCGACCAACAGCCAGGTGAGTACCAGCGCCACGCCGAGCGGCCAATACAGGCCGAGCGCGACACCCAGCGCGGTGGCCACGCCCTTGCCGCCGCGGAAGCCGAAGTACACCGGATACAGGTGGCCCAGGAAGGCGGCCAGCGCCACCAGGATCAGCGTCAGCGGTGTCATGCCCAGGGCCTGGGCGACAAGGATCGGAATGAGCCCCTTGATGGCGTCGCCCAGCAGGGTGAACGCCCCGGCACGTTTGCCCGCGGTGCGCAAGATATTGGTCGCGCCGGGGTTGCCGGAGCCCTGAGAGCGGGGGTCGGGCAGGCCCATCAGGCGACACAGGACGATGGCCGTGGACACCGAACCGAGCAGGTAGGCGAACAGGATCAGGGCGATATCGAGCAGGGGCATGGTTTGCAGTACGGTGGTCGCGCCGGGCGCGCCATTATACGGGCTGGCGGGGCCGGCGGAAGCATCTTGTTGAGGAGCGTATGGACATCATTTACCTGCACGGGCTGAAGATCGAGACGGTGATCGGGATTTTCGAATGGGAGCGGCGCGTGAAGCAGACCGTCACACTGGACCTCGACATGGCGACCGACATCGGCCGCGCCGCCGCCTCGGACCACATTGACGACACGCTGGACTACAAGGCGGTGGCGAAGCGCCTCATCGAGTACGTGGGCAACAGCGAGTTTCAGTTGGTGGAGACCCTGACCGAACGGGTGGCCCAATTGTTGCTGGAGGAGTTTCGGATGCCTTGGGTGCGGGTGCGTCTCAACAAACAGGGCGCGGTGCGCGGCGCGCAGGACGTCGGCGTGGTGATCGAGCGCGCCCGCGACGCTGCCCCGTGAACGCGCCTGTCCGCGTCTATGTCAGCGTGGGATCCAACGTGGAGCCGGCGCGTTACGTGCGGGCCGGCATCCGCAGCCTGCGCGAACGCTTCGGCGTCCTGCAGATCTCCTCGGTGTACGAGAGCGAGGCGGTGGGCTTCGCCGGCGACAACTTCTACAACCTGGTGGTCGGCTTCGACACAACCGAATCCGTGACCGCGGTGGCGCGCACGCTGCAGGCCATCGAAGACGCGCATGGGCGCGACCGCACGGGGCCGCGGTTTTCGCCCCGCACGCTGGACCTCGACCTGCTGCTTTACGGCGAGGGCGAGTTGCGCGCGGGCGGCCTTGTGCTGCCGCGCCCGGAGATCACCGAACATGCCTTCGTGTTGCGCCCGCTGGCCGAGCTCGCCGGCGGGTGCCTTCACCCCGGCCTCGGGCGCAGCTACGCGGACCTGTGGGCGGCGTTCGACGCCGACGCGCAGCCGCTGTGGCCGATCGAACTCGGCCTCGACGACTAGCAGGGCTGGCCGCCGTGTTCTATGTGACGTAGCCGCGCCCGGACATGCGCCGGGCGCGGCGCGTCAGACCATGCGCAGGATAGCCTTTCGGCTAGCGATTGACGGTGCGGCCGCCGTCCACGGTGATGACCTGCCCCGTGACATACGGGGCATCCGCCACCAGGAAATGCACCGCGCGGGCGATGTCGTCCACGCTACCCTGCCGCTTGAGCAGGGTGCGCGAGATGATGCGCTGCTTGGTGACCTCGTCTAGGTCGTGCTCGGGCCACAGGATGGCGCCCGGTGCCACGGCGTTCACGCGCACCGGTGGCCCCAGCTCGCTGGCCAGCGCACGGGTGAGCATTACCAGGCCGGCCTTGGCGGTGCTGTATACCGGGTAGTCCTTCAGCGGACGGTCGGCGTGGATGTCCACGATGTTGACGATGCAGCCCTGGCTGCTCGCGAGGTGGGGCGCGGCGGCTTGGCTGAGGAAGAACGGTGCCTTGAGGTTGGTGCCGATCAGCTCGTCCCACTGGCTCTCGTCCACCGATCCCATCGGCGTCGCGTAGAAACTCGAGGCGTTGTTGACCAACACGTCCAAGCGGCCCCAGGCGGCTACGGCCTCCTGCACCACCGCCGCGAGCTTGGCGGCGTTCAGCAGATCGGCCTGCACCAGCACCACCGATGCCGGCCGCGCCGCGCAAAGCTCGCCCTGCAGGGCGAGCGCCGCCGCGCGCGAGCTGTGATAGTGCAGCACGATACGCATGCCGCGCGCATGCAGGTGGCGCGCCACCGCGGCGCCAATGCGGTGCGCCGCGCCGGTAATCAGCGCGACCTTGTCCTGTAGCGGTTTGTCGTCCGTCCCCAAGCCGGGTTACTCCGCGCAGTCGCTGTGTGGCACACTGTACCGCAATTCACCGCCCTACCGAACTTCATGCGTCTTCCCTCGCAGCTCGGCCCGCAGCCGTTGGACCTGCCCGCGCCCGATCCCGCCGCGTCGGCGCACAGCGCGCGCCTGCGCGATGCCCTGCATACCGAGATCGTTGCGGCCGGTGCTCCCGGCATTCCCTTCGCCCGCTTCATGGAGCAGGCGCTATACGCGCCGGGCCTCGGCTATTACAGCGCCGGCACCCGCAAGTTCGGCCGCGAGGGCGACTTCATCACCGCCCCGGAGCTCTCCCCACTGTTCGGACGCTGCCTGGCGCGACAGCTGATACCGCTGCTGGCGCAACTGCCGGGCGGGGAGGTGCTGGAGGTCGGCGCCGGTAGCGGGGTGTTGGCCGCCGACCTGCTGGGCGAGCTTCACACGCTGGGGGCGCTGCCCGCCCGCTACCTGATCCTGGAGCGCAGCGCCGAACTGCGCGCGCGCCAGCAGGCGCGGCTCGCCGAGGCACCGATCGCGCTGCGGGAACGCGTGCAGTGGCTGGACGACCTCCCGCCGCCGGGCTGGCAGGGCGTGGTGGTGGCGAACGAGCTGTTGGACGCCCTCCCGGTGCACCGCTTCGTGCGGGGCACCGACGGTGAGACGGCGGAGTTGTACGTGGACTGGGCCGACGGGCGCTTCGTGTGGCGCGCGGGGCCGTGGAGCGATCCGCGCCTGGCGGAGCAGCTGGCGGCGGTGGAGGCGGAGGCGGGCGCGCTGCCCGCCGGCTACGTGAGCGAACTCGCGCCCGCGGTGGGGGATTGGCTGCGCGCACTCGCCGAACGCCTCGGCCGCGGTGCGGTGCTGCTGTTCGATTACGGTTATTCGCGCCGCGAGTACTATCTGCCCGAACGCAGCGGCGGCACGCTGACCTGCCACTACCGCCACCGCGTCCATGGCGACCCGTTGATCCTGCCCGGCTTGCAGGACATTACCGCCTATGTCGATTTCACGGCCGCCGCGGAGGCCGCCCACGCGGCCGGCCTGGCGGTGGCGGGCTACACCACGCAGGCGCACTTTCTGCTCGGCGCGGGCCTGCTCGAACTGGCGCAGCTGGACGCGCTCGATGCGGTGGAACGCACCCACCGCGCACAGCAGATCAAGACCCTCACCCTGCCGGGGGAGATGGGCGAGCGCTTCAAGGTGCTCGCGCTTGCGCGCGACCTCGATCTCGCTCTGCCGAGCCTGCGTCTGGCCGACATGCGCGCGCGCCTGTAGCGCGACTGCGACATATATCCCGCCTCACCAAACCGCCCCTGGTCAGCCGGTGCCGCCACTCGTTAAGGTAAGCGGGTCGCGTCCGCGACTCAGCACTCTTGTTGGAGAAATCAGACGCCATGGGGCAAATGACGATTTATCTGGAGCGCGATCTGGAGACGCGCGCCAAAGCGGCGGCCAAGGCGCGGGGCCTGTCCGTGAGCCATTGGGTGGCGCAGTTGATCGAGCAGCACAGCAGCGCGCCGCGTCGCGAAGCGTCCGACGTTCCGGCCTCCGAGGCCGAGCCGCAACGCCGCTCCGCCTGAGCAGAGACCCGAGCCGGTGCCTATACTCCCAGGGGCGGCATGATTCTGCGGGTCGAAATTCGTCGGCCCTCATCAGAACAATCAGCACAGTACGCCGGAAGCCCGTGCCGCCGTCCTCACGCGACCGGCGGCCTGCTCAACGGACGTGCACATGGACCTCGATCTCAACAAGAATAAACGGCCCTTGCGTTACATGGCGCTGTGGCTGGCCCTCGGCTGGCTGTTCGTGCTGTTGGTCATCTACCTCTCGCTTACCCCCAGCCCGCCGCCCTCGCCGGGCGTACCGCAAGGTGACAAGCTCGGCCATTTTCTGGTGTATGCCGGGCTGACGGGCTGGTTCCTGCAGATATACGCCGCGCGCGAGGCGCATCTATGGATCGCCGGCGGGTTCATCGCCTTGGGCATCCTGCTGGAAGTGTTGCAGGGCCTCGGCGGCGTGCGCTACTTCGAGTGGTGGGACATGGTCGCCAACACGAGCGGCGTGCTGGTGGCACTGGCCCTGGCCGATACCCGCTTCGGCACGCTGCTGCTGCGCCTGGAGCAGCGCTGGCTGGTCCCCGCGGCTCGCTGATCCTTCGCTAAGCGCGCGGCGTTTGCAGCGCCGCCAAGGCGTTCAGGCGCGCTGTGCGGATGGCCTCGCCCAGCGCCGCCCCCTGCACCTCGGCCGCTCGGACCGCCTCGTTGCCCGCGGCCACGGCGGCGGCGAGCGCCGCGCGCAGGATGCCCGGTTGGGCAAATGCGCGTTCCTCATAGCCGGGGCGCCCGCGCGCGTCGGCCTCGCAGGCCAGCAGAAACTGCTCGAAGCGTTCGGGGCGGCGAAAGGCGTCGAGGGATTCGAACAGCTTGAGCAGGGTCGTGGGCCGCAGTTCGCCGGCGCGGTGGTAGTGCAGGTGATAGCGCGTCACCAATACCGCCAGGTCGCGGTAGTCGTTGGGGACCTTGAGGCGCTGGCAGAGGTCGCGCACCAATGGTACGCCGCGCGCCTCGTGTTCGACGTGGCGCGGCCATTCCTCGCGCGGGGTGGTGCCCTTGCCGAGATCGTGTACCAGCGCCGCGAAGCGCACCCGCGTGTCGTCCGACAGGCGCGCGGCCTGGGTGAGCACCATCATCACGTGCACGCCCGTGTCGATCTCCGGGTGGTGCTCGGGCGGCTGGGGCACGCCGAACAGCCGGTCCACTTCGGGGAACAGGCGGGCGAGGGCGCCGCATTCGCGCAGCACCTCGAAGAAGCGGGCCGGCGTGGCCTCGCCGAGCGCCCCCACGACCTCGGCCCAGACGCGCTCGGGTATCAGCGCGTCGACCTCGCCCGCGTTCACCATTTGGCGCATCAATGCCAGGGTCTCGTCCGCGAGGTGGAAACCGCGGTGGGCATAGCGGGCGGCGAAGCGCGCCACGCGCAGGATACGCACCGGATCTTCGGCGAAGGCGGGCGAGACGTGGCGTAGCACGCGCGCCTCGAGGTCGCGGGCGCCGCCGAAGGGGTCGATCAGCCGGCCCTCGAGATCCTCGGCCATGGCGTTGATGGTGAGGTCGCGCCGGCGCAGGTCGTCCTCCAACGTCACGTCGGGCGCGGCGTGCACCGTGAAGCCGTGATACCCGGGCGCGGTCTTGATCTCGGTGCGCGCGAGGGCGTATTCCTCGCGCGTCTCGGGGTGCAGGAACACGGGGAAATCCTTGCCGACCTGCTGGTAACCCTGCGCGCGCAGTGCCTCCGCGGTGGCACCGACCACCACCCAGTCGCGGTCCTTCACCGGAAGGCCGAGGCGCTTGTCGCGCACGGCGCCGCCGACCAGATAGATCTGCATCAGGCTGTCCTCCTCGCGCCGGGGGGCGCGCGAGACCGGGGCGGGTACTTACTCGCGCGTGCGGCGCATGTGTGTCAGGCGGTCCCGGGTGCGCCGGTGGGCGAGATACAAGGGCACCCGCGCCTCGATGGTGGTCGGGTGCGCGATCCCGAACACGGCCGGGAACGGGCCGTCGCACACGTTATCGCGTTGCATGGAGTGATAATTATCCATGCTGAACGGCTTGCCGGGGAGGCGTTGGGCGATGCGCGCCTGCAGCCGCGAGGCGCCGTCGCCGAGCGCCAGCACGTAGCGGTGCCGACCCGCCAGCTGCGCCGTGTACTCGACCAACTCGCGCAGAGTATAGGCGCGCGGCCCGCACAGCTCGTAGGTCTGCCCCGGCGTCTCCTTGTGATACACCGCCACCCGGTAAGCGTGGGCCACGTCGCCGACGTAGACCGGCGCAAAACGCGCGTTCGGGCAAGCCAGCGGGAACACGAAGGGGGTGAGCTTGAGCAGCCCGGCGAAGCGGTTGAAGAAACTGTCGCCCTCGCCGAAGATCACCGACGGACGGAAGATGGTGGGCTGCAGGTCGGTGGCCGCGCGCACCAGTTCTTCCGCTTCGCCCTTGGTGCGCTGATACTCGCTGGGACCGCGCGGATCGGCCCCCAGGGCCGACATGTGCAGCAGCCGCTTCACGCCGGCGGCCCGGCAGGCCTCGATGACCTTGCGCGTCAGTTCCACATGCGTGTGACGAAACTGACCCGGGCGCCGTTCGTTGAGGATGCCGACCAGGTTGATGACCACGTCCTGTCCGGCGAACGCGCTGCGCAGGGTGTCGGGATCGTGGACGTTGGCGTCGAGCACGTCGACCGTGGGCAGCACCAGCAGCTCGCGATGGCGCTCACGGTTGCGGGTAAGGACCTTGACGCGGTAGCCGTCATCGAACAGCTGCCCGACCAGGTGACGTCCGACGAAACCCGTCCCCCCCAGGATACACACAGTGCGTGGCTTCATAATTGGTATCGTTATCGGCTGCAATTCAGGGCCTTGGCGTGAGCATTCGGCGTGTTGATTGTGGCCACCGTGCCGGGGGCGGTCAAGCCGCGAGGTGGACGGGCCGGTCCGTGTTCTCCACAGTTACCATAGTCTCTGAGCTATCCAGTCACGCTAGGCGCTAAGGAGGCCCCGGTGGGCAACGTCATCAGTTCAATCAATCCGGCGAACGGCGAAATCCTCGCCGAGTTCGCGCTGTGGACGGACGACAGGCTCGAACGCGCCCTCTCGCAGGCGCAGCGGGCGGGCGGTCTATGGGCGGCACGCCCGATTGAGGAGCGCACCGAGGTCGTGCGCGCGGCCGCGGAGGTCTTGCGCGCCCAGCGGGACGAACTCGCGCGGCTTATCAGCCTGGAGATGGGCAAGCCGATACGGGAGGCGCGGGGTGAAATCGACAAGTGCGCGATGGCCTGCGAGTACTTCGCCGAAGACGGTCCCGCATTCGTGCGCGATGAGCCGATGGTGAGCGATGCACGGCGCAGCGTGGTGGCCTACCAGCCGCTCGGTTGCGTGTTGGCGGTCATGCCGTGGAATTTTCCCTTCTGGCAGGTGTTCCGCTTCGCTGCGCCCGCGCTCGTGGCGGGCAACACGGGCCTGCTCAAGCACGCCTCCAACGTGCCCCAATGCGCGCAGGCCATCGAGCGCGTGTGGCAGGAGGCGGGCGCGCCGGAGGGTGTGTTCACGACGCTGTGGATCGAGGCGGGTCGGGTGGGTCGAGTGATCAGCGACGGGCGCGTGCAGGCAGTGACGCTGACCGGCAGCGAGGCGGCCGGGCGCCGCGTCGCCGCGCAGGCGGGCGAGGCGCTCAAAAAGACCGTGCTGGAGTTGGGCGGTTCGGACGCGTTCGTGGTGTTGGAGGACAGCGACCTGGAGGCGACCGTCGCCGCCGCCGTGGCCTCGCGGTATCAGAACGCCGGGCAGAGCTGTATTGCGGCGAAGCGCTTCATCGTGGTCGAGCCGATCGGGGAGGCGTTCGTGGCGGCTTTTCGCGACGCGGTGGCGGCGCTGCGCGTGGGCGATCCGCTGGACGATGACACGGCGCTGGGTCCGTTGGCCCGTTGGGACCTGCGCGATGATCTGCACGCTCAGGTCGAGGCCAGCGTGGGCGCCGGCGCGCGCTGCATGTTGGGCGGTCAACGGCTCGAGGGCCCCGGCGCGTACTACGCGCCGACGGTGCTCGACGGGGTCGGGCCCAGCATGCCGGCCTACGAGGAAGAGTTGTTCGGGCCGGTAGCGTCGGTCATCCGCGTGGCGGACGAGGAGGAGGCGCTGCGCGTGGCCAACGATACGCGCTTCGGCTTGGGCGCCAGCGTGTGGACGGGCGACCCGGCGCGCGGCGAGCGGCTGGCGCGACGGCTTCAATGCGGCGGAGCCTTCGTCAACGGCATCGTGAAGAGCGACCCGCGTCTGCCATTCGGCGGCGTCAAGGCCTCGGGCTACGGCCGCGAACTCTCGGCGCACGGTATGCGCGAGTTTGTGAACATCAAGACGTTGTGGATCAAGTGAACGCGTCGGGGTGCCTCGTGCGGCCGACGTCACGCCTCCATGGCGTTGACGAAATCCTCGCGATCGAGGCTGTGCGCACGCGCAAAGCCGCCGATGTAGCGTGCCCGTTCGGGTACCAGGCGCAGCAACTCGAAGTCGCCGAACTCGAACAGGCGCTGCGCGGTGGGTAGACGCTCCAGGTAGCGCCCACGGCTCTGTTCGTAGTCGGCGCTCCCTTTCTCGAGCAGCGCGCAGTGGCCGTGCAGGCTCAGGCGGGGGAGGGCTTGCGGGTCGCTGCGCCCGTCATCCGGAGCGCTCACGACGAGCGAAGCATGCGGGTTGCGCAGGAGATTGCGGGTGTGGTCGGCGAGGCGGCTGAGGTGCAGCAGCAGGCCATGATTCGCCTCATCGTAGGCGTAGGCCACCATGGAGGCCTGCGGGGCGCCCTGCGCCACGGTGGCGAGCGCCCCCCAGCGCTGCTCGCGCAGCAACTGGGCCATTTGGCGCTGCTCTTGGACGCTGAGCATGGAAACAGTCCGACGCCGTCTAGCCGCCGGTCACGCTCATGTGGCGCATGATCACGGGCTGCGCCTGCAGGTTGAAGTCGTGGCCCTTGGGTTTGATGGCCATGGCGTCCACGATCGCCTGTTTGAGGCGCTCGCGGTCGCCGGGATGGGCGCGCAGGACCGCGCGCAGATCGACCGAGTGCTCTTGGCCCAGGCATAGCAGGAGCCGCCCCTCGGTTGTGACGCGCACGCGGTTGCAGGTATCGCAGAAGTTGTGGCTGTGGGGCGAGATGAAGCCGACGCGGCTGCGCGTTCCCTCGACCTCGAAATAACGCGCCGGGCCGCCTGTGTTCGCGTCGCTCTCGCGCAGGGCGAAGCGCGTCTCGATGGTCGCGCGCACCTCGTCGCTCGACATGTAGACCTCGGCGCGGTCGTGGTCGCCGATCACGCCGAGCGGCATTTCCTCAATGAAGCTGATGTCGATGCCGCGGTCGACCGCGAACTGCACCAGGTCGACGATCTCGTCATGGTTGCGGTTGCGCATCGCCACGGTGTTGAGCTTGATGCGCTCGAAGCCCGCCGTGCGCGCCGCGTCGATGCCGCGCAGCACCTTGTCGAGCTCGCCGACTCGGGTGATGCGCTTGAAGCGCGCGCGGTCCAGGCTGTCCAGGCTGATGTTGATGCGCCGAACGCCGGCGGCGCGCAGCGGACCGGCCAGGCGCTCGAGCTGTGAGCCGTTGGTGGTGACCGTCAGTTCCTCGAGACCGGGCAGGGCGCCCATTTCCTCGAACAGCCACAGCACGTTCTTGCGCACCAGTGGCTCGCCGCCGGTCAGGCGGATCTTGGTCACGCCAAGCTCGGTGAAGGCGCGCCCGATTTCGGCCAGCTCCTCCAGCGTGAGCACCTGAGCGCGCGGCAGGAAGGTCATGTCCTCCGCCATACAGTAGACACAGCGAAAGTCGCAGCGGTCGGTCACGGAGATGCGCACGTAGGTTACGTGGCGCCCGAAGCGGTCGATGAGCTTAGTCGCGTCGTTCTGCATGCCCTGCACCCCGCGAGAGAAAGAGAACGGTGCGGCGCCGGACGCCGCACCGTTGCCGCGCCTAGCGCGGCGTGTTCGGCCCGTAAGCCTCGGCAAGGTACTGCGTGATGAGCTCCTGCTGCTCCTCCGTGATCCAGGAGGCGCCATAGTCGTTGACCATGTCGCGGACCACCCAGCGCCAGTCGTTCAGGTTCAAACGCTGCGTGCGTGGGATGTCCAGTCCGTGGCAGACGCTGCAATGCATCTCGAACAGTTGCTTGCCCTGCGGTTCGTCGGCCACGGCAGAGCCGACGCTCAAGGTGCCGGCGAGGAGAGTGGCGCTCGCCGCCATAACTCGAAGTTTCATAATTTTATCGTACTCTTTCGGTTTAGCCACGCGCCATAAGAAAAGGGGTGGCGGCGGAGCCCGCCGCCACCCCCTTCAGGCCCTTAGGCGGGTTGCACTTCCACCGGCACGCGGTGCACCAGGTTGCCCTCGTAGCCGCGCGGGTTCCAGGGCTGCACGATCGGCTGCATGTTGCCACGGTGGTCGTGGGCACGAGCCCAGATCTCGTAGTAACCACGGTTCGGCAGGCGCACGTCCTGCTCGAACTGCACCCAGGCGTACTTGTTGGCCGGGCGGCTGACCTTGGCCGCGCGCCAGGTCAAGCCGAAGTCGGTGGAGATCTCGACCTTCGTGACCCGGTCCTCACCGGCCCAGGCATGGCCGCGCACCTTCACGCTCTGGCCGGCGCGCACCGTATTATCCGGCGCGGGGCTGGTGATCATGGACTTGATGGGCCAGGGGCCGCCGACCACCATGTCTTCCTCGGGCGGACGCTCGCCCGGACGCACGGGATACTTGGGCATGCGGTAGGAGAAGCCGGTCATGCCGCGGCCGTCGTGTTCGCGGTCACGGATCCAGATGCGGTTGAGCCACTTGTGGGAGGCCGAGCCGTACCAGCCCGGGACCACGAGGCGCACCGGCCAACCGTGGACGGCGGGGATGTCCTCACCGTTCATCTGGAAGGCGACGATGGTGTGCTCTTCCATGGCCTTGTCCATGGGGATCCCGCGCGAGAAGCGCGGACGATCACCCAGGATGGGCTCGTAGCCGTAGTGGCCGGTGTACACGGCACTGTTCTTCAGTCCGGCCTGACGCAGGATGTCGCGCAGAGGCACGCCCGTCCATTCGGAGGCGCCGATGGCGCCGTGTTTCCACTGATTACCGCGCACCGGAGGATCGAAGAAGGCGCGGCCGTTGCCGCCGCACTCGATCGGCGCCACGACCTTCTTGGTCTTCATGCGCTTGAGGTCGTCCAGGGACAGCTTGAGTTCGTTGTGGACCTCGCCGTCGATGGTCAGCGACCAGCCCTGAAGGTTCTTGGCAAAGGCCTCTTCGGGCACCAGGTCGTTGTTCCGGACGAAGTGCTTGGCGTACGGGGTGACGGCATCGCCCATTTCGTGGGCGTCGAACTCCGCATTGATCGGCCGCTGGGCGTAAAGATTGATGCCCGGCTTGTCGGCCACTACGCGCTTGGCTTGCTCGTCGGTGACTTCTTCGCCCCCGCTCGCCATGGCGACGGGCAGCATGCCGCGCCCAAACAGACCCTGCATGGCCGCCTCGGTGCCGGCGCCGAAGCCGCCCAGCACGGCCAGGGCGGCACCGCCCTTGCCCAACTGGCTAAAGAACTTGCGGCGGGACGTCACTTCGTCGAATCGCTCCAGATCCTGCGGGCTTGCGCCGCGGTCCTCGAGCAGACCGCGCAGGCGGTCCGGGGTCAAGGTCTTGTCTTTCTTCATTTTGAAGGCTCCTCAAGGGACTTTTTTTGCGGTCCTGGGGCCTGGGAAGAGAAAAAGAAGCGGACGGAACGCAGCTATCCGGGTTCCGTTTTTACCCCTCACGTCTTCGCTCGAACGCTGCCCTAGGCCAATCAATTGGACCGCGTCCAACCTTATGTACGCGTTAGCACGGTGTCAACAAAATTCCCTGCCCGGCAGTCGATGGTCGACAGACTGGCGCGGCGGCGCAAAAACATCACTCCATTGCCGTCGAAGAGTCGTCGCCAAGCGGGGGTGGTTTAACGCGGAGCGCTGTGATGGACATCACATTTCTGCGCGTGGCGGAAAAGCGTCGCTTTTTGCACCCTTTCTGGGAGAAGCGCCGCGAAAGGGGGGGAAGAAAAGGCGCCCCGCATGCGGGGCGCCGGGCTTTCAGATGGTCTGATAATAGAGATTCTGCGGGTGGTTGGCTTGCGCGAAGAAGAACCAACGCTCGCATACCAGGCCCAGATACTGCACGGCGAACGCCAGCGCGAGCACCCCAAAGGCCTCGGCCGTCATGCCGATCCAAACGAGCAGCATCGGCACCGGGAAGGTCAGCAGCAGGAAGGTCCACAGCACGGTCTTCACGACGGCGTCGCTCTTGCCGTGGAAGAATTCCCGGGTGTTGAACGAGCCGCCCATGGCACCCTGCGCCTTCTGCTGGATGTGCGTGTGACGCACGCCGATGGCGGTCTGCAGCGAGGACTTGTGCTTCAGCCGCTTGTTGCGGATCAGGGCGGCCACGCGGGTCACCAGGCCCAGCGCCGTGAACGCGATGGCCGAGATCCCGAACGGATGCACCAGTTCGGGCGACACCGCGGCGGCGAAGGCCGTGGCGAGCGTGAAGCCCGAAGCGATGCCGAGCACCGTGAAGTTGACCACCGTGAGCGGGCTGGCCCACTCCTGCAGGAACTTGATGCAGGCGTAGATCATGCCGGTGGAAATGAACAGCGCCAGCGCGGTGAGGGCCCCCAGGGCGCCGACCAGCAGGCTGAGCGTGAAGGACACGCCGCCCGCAGTCGTCCACAGCACCGCGTCCCAACCCAGCAGGTGCATTGCCCCATGTATAAAGGAAAAGCCCATCAGCGCGGGGAGTACGATCACCTCGCGCGACAGCCAGGAGGTGCGCCAGCGGGTGGCCGAGCGCCAGGCGCGCTCAGGGCGCCCGAGGTGGAAGAACGAGGCGAACAGGCCGAGGCCCAGCAGCACGAGGACCACCACGTTGCCCATGGCGTAGAACTGGACGCTGTCCTGCGGCGCGATCAGGCCCACGGTGGCAAACCACTGCGTGACGAACAGGGCCAGGAACAGACCCTGGGCGGCGCCGATCAGGGTGGTGAGGAAAATGACGGAAAATGCCGGATGCATGATGACTCCAATGGCTCAAGGTAACGCCCCGGCGGCACGCCGCCGGGACACCCATTTGTTGTTTACCAGCTCGTGACGTCGTCCAGCGAGGGCGAGTCTTTGTCGGGCATGGGCTTCTTGCGCTCCTTCTTGAGCGGGTTGTCGGCCCGCACCAGCTCGTCTTCATGGATGCGCACGTGGGCCTTCTGCCGCGGCAGGTAGTGGTTGGCCGGCTTGGTGCCCCACTCGGGCATCAAGGCGTAGCCGCCACGCTCGCGGATGGCTACCGAGACCTCCGAGTCGGGGTCATGCACGTCGCCGTACAGGCGCGCGCTGGTCGGGCAGGCCATCACACAGGCCGGCTTGCGTTCACGTTCGGGCAGGGCCTCGTCATAGATGCGGTCCACGCACAGGGTGCACTTCTTCATCACCTTCTGGTGCTCGTCCAGCTCGCGGGCGCCATAGGGGCAGGCCCAGGAGCAGTACTTACAGCCGATGCACTTGTCGTAGTCGACCAGCACGATGCCGTCGAGCTCGCGCTTGTGGCTGGCGCCGGTGGGGCACACCGGCACGCAGGGCGCGTCCTCGCAGTGCAGGCAGGACTTGGGGAAGTGCACGGTCTCGGTGTTCGGGAACTGGCCGATCTCGAAGGTCTGCACGCGGTTGAAGAAGGTGCCGGTCGGGTCCTTCCCATAGGGGCGGTCGTCCGACATGGGACCGGCGGCGCCGGAGGTGTTCCACTCCTTGCAGCTGGTCACGCAGGCGTGGCAACCCACGCAGACGTTCAGGTCGATGACGAGTGCAAGCTGAGTCATTATTTGGCTCCCTTGTTACGGCCGGCCATAAAGCTCTGCCAGCGGGCGCGCAGCCCCGTGCCGGGCAGCGGCTTCATGGGTTCGAACTGCGGCCACGAGACCTTCTCCTCCTCGGCGCCGGCGGGATAGACGCGCACCCGCACGTCGTACCAGCCCGCCTGACCCGTCACCGGATCGGAGTTGGAGATGTGCTCGCCCGCCTCGTTGGCCGGCAGCTCCTCGGAGATCACGTGGTTGAGCAGAAAGCCCTTCTCCGCCTCGTTCGCGTTGGGCTCCAGGTTCCAAGCGCCAGAGGCCTTGCCGATGGCGTTCCAGGTCCACACGGTGCCGGGCTCCACCGCCTCGGTGAAGCGGCACATGCAGCGCACCTTGCCGTGCATGGACTCCACCCATACCCAGTCGCCGTCCTGGAAGCCCTGCTGCTCGCCGAGCTTGGGATTGATGTACAGGTAGTTGTGCGCGTGGATCTGGCGCAGCCAGGCGTTCTGCGAGTCCCACGAGTGGTACATGGCCATCGGGCGCTGGGTCACCGCGTTCAGCGGGTACTTGTGCTTGTCCGACAGCTGCGCCTCCAGCGGCTCGAAGTAGAACGGCAGCGGATCGAAGTAGTCCAGGATGCGCTGACGCAGGTGCGCCGGCGGCTGCTTGCCGGGGCGCTTGCCCTGCGCGGCCAGGCGGAACTTCTGCAGCACCTCGGAGTAGATGTGAATGTTGATCGGCTCGGCGTAGCGCGTGAGGCGATGGCGCTGAGCCCACTCCAGGTAGCCCTTGTTCCAGTTACGCATGTACTGGAAGCTCTTGGGCAGGTGGTACTGGAACACGCAGTTGTTCTGCTCGTACATCTTCCACTGGTCGGGGTTGGGCTCGCCCTTCATGAACTTCTCGCCGCCCTTGCCGCGCCAGCCGGCCAGGAAGCCGATGCCGGAGCCCGGCTCGGTCTCGTAGTTGACGATGAAGTCGGGATAGTCGCGGAACTTGCGCGAGCCGTCCTCCTTGGTGAAGGCGGGCAGCTTGAGGCGCGAGCCGAGCTCAACGATCACCTCCTGGAAGGGCTTGCACTGGCCCGTCGGCGGCACCACCGGGATACGCACCGAGTCCACCGGCCCGTCGAACTCGGAGATCGGGCGGTCGAGCATCGACATCGTGTCGTGGCGCTCGAGGTAGGTGGTATCGGGCAGCACCAGGTCCGCGTAGGCGACCATCTCGGACTGGAAGGCGTCCGCGACGATCAGGAACGGAATCTTGTACTCGCCGTTCTCGTCCTTGTCGTTCAACATCTTGCGAACTTCGGCCGTGTTCATGGTCGAGTTCCATGCCATGTTGGCCATGAAGATCAACAAGGTGTCGATCGAGTAGGGGTCGCCGCGCCAGGCGTTGGTGATGGCGTTGTGCATCATGCCGTGCACCGACAGCGGGTACTCCCAGGAGAAGGCCTTGTCGATGCGGATCGGCTCGCCCTTGTCGTCCACGAACAGATCGTCCGGGTCGGCCGGCCAGCCGAGCGGCATGCCGCCCAGCGGGGTGTTGGGCTTGACGCCCTCAGGGCCGCGCGGGGTCTTGGCGCAGGGCGGGATCGGGCGCGGGAAGGGCGCCTTGTGGCGGAAGCCGCCCGGGCGGTCGATGGTGCCCAGTACCGACATCAGGATCGACAGTGCGCGGATCGAGTGGAAGCCGTTGGAGTGCGCCGCCAGGCCGCGCATGGCGTGGAACGCCACCGGGTTGCCGGTCACACTCTCGTGCTCGTTGCCCCACACGTCGGTCCAGGCGATCGGCAGTTCGATCTTCTCATCGCGCGCCACGATGCCCATCTCGTGCGCCAGGCGGCGGATGGTCTCGGCCGGGATGCCGGTGATGTTCGCCGCCCACTCCGGGGTGTACTCGGCGACGCGGTCGGCCAGCAGCTGGAAGGCGGGCTTGACCGGCTTGCCGTCCACGGTGAACTCACCGAGCAGGTAGGGGTCCGCGCCCTTGGTGCCGCGCAGCACCGGCTGGTTGGTGTTGCGGTCCCACCACAGCTTGTTCTGCGGATCGAAGCAGCCGTCCTCGACCTGCGCGTCCTCGCGGCGCACCAGCATGCCGTAGTCGTCGCTGTCCTCGTCCAGGTTCACCAGCTCCGCGGCGTTGGAGTACTGCACCAGGAAGTCGCGGTCGTACAGGCCCTGCTTGATCAGCTCGTGCGTGATGGCGAGCAGCAGCGCGCCGTCGGTGCCGGGCTTGATTGGTACCCATTCGTCGGCGATGGCGGAATAGCCGGTGCGCACGGGGTTGATGGAGATGAACCGCCCGCCCTGGCGCTTGAACTTGGAGATGGCGATTTTGAGCGGGTTGGAGTGGTGATCCTCGGCGGTGCCGATCATCACGAACAGCTTGGCGCGGTCGAGGTCCGGCCCGCCGAACTCCCAGAAGGAGCCGCCGATGGTGTAGATCATGCCCGCCGCCATGTTCACGGAACAGAAGCCACCGTGCGCGGCGTAGTTCGGGGTGCCGTACTGCTTGGCGAACAGGCCGGTGAGGGCTTGCATCTGATCACGGCCCGTGAACAGGGCGAACTTCTTCGGGTCGGTGGCGCGCAGCTTGCGCAGCCGCTCCTCCATCATCTGGAACGCCTCGTCCCAGCTGATCTCCACGAAGTCGGCATCGCCGCGGTCGGCGCCCGGACGGCGCAGCAGCGGCTTGGTGAGCCGCGCGGGCGAATACTGCTTCATGATACCCGAGGCGCCCTTGGCGCAGATCACGCCCTGGTTCAGCGGGTGTTCCGGGTTACCCTGGATGTAGCGCACCTCGCCATCGCGCAGGGTCACGCGGATGCCGCAGCGGCAGGCGCACATGTAGCAGGTGGTGTTCTTTTGCTCGATGCGCCCGGACTCGGACGGGGCTTTCGCGACGCTTTTCTCAAACATGGATAGTCCTGATTTGAACGCGATTCAGATGGGGCACTCTAGTGAGGCTGGCACGGTCCCTGCAAATCGAACATTCTGCGGTGGCCATAAAACATCATAATATTCTAATTTTTTAAGATGCGCCAGCCACTTACACGACAAGCATATGAACCGACTGGGAAAAACTCCGAATAAACCGGGCTTATAGAAGCGCAAGATAAAACTGTTTGGCTTCAAAAACCGATGGGTCTATACATAGACGAATCAACCGCGACCGACGGATAAGGCGCGGAACCACAATAAAAAATCCTTTCACTCAACCGGGCAAGAAGCCCGGCTACCGCGAGGAGTATCATGTCCAAGCCCACATCCAAGCTGGTCAAGCCGCACGGCGGTGGGGGCCTCAACCCGCTGCTGCTCGAAGGCGACGCGCTGCGCGAGGAGCAGGCGCGGGCCGCCGGCCTGCCCAAGGTCACCATCAGCTCCCGCGAGGCGGGCGATCTTTCCATGATGGGCATCGGCGGTTTCACGCCGCTCGATGGCTTCATGACCCACGCCGACTGGCAGGGCGTCTGTGACGGCTACAAGATGGCAAGCGGGTTATTTTGGCCGATCCCGATCACGCTTTCAACCGACCAGGCCACCGCCGATGGGCTGAAGGAAGGCCAGGACGTTGCCCTGGTGGACGGCGAGAGCGGCACCGTGATGGCCACCATGACCATCACCGAGAAGTACACGATCGACAAGGCGCACGAGTGCATGATGGTCTACAAGACCACCGACCTCGAGCACCCCGGCGTGAAGATGGTCATGGAGCAGGGCGAGGTCAACCTCGCCGGCCCCGTGAAGGTGCTGTCGGTCGGCAATTTCAAAGAAGAGTACGGCGCGCTGTTCATGACGCCCGCCGAGACGCGCGCGCTGTTCGAGTCCAAGGGCTGGAGCCAGGTGGCGGCGTTCCAGACGCGCAACCCGATGCACCGCTCGCACGAGTACCTCGCCAAGGTCGCGATCGAGATCTGCGACGGCGTGCTGATCCACTCGCTGCTCGGCAAGCTCAAGCCCGGCGACATCCCGGCCCCGGTGCGCGCCAAGGCGATCAACACCCTGATCGACAACTACTTCGTCAAGAACACGGTGGCGCAGGCAGGCTACCCCCTCGACATGCGTTACGCCGGTCCGCGTGAGGCGCTGCTGCATGCCCTGTTCCGCCAGAATTACGGGTGTTCGCACCTCATCGTGGGACGCGACCACGCCGGCGTGGGCGACTACTACGGCCCGTTCGACGCGCACCACATCTTCGACGAGATCCCTGCGGGGTCGCTGGAGACCAAACCGCTCAAGATCGACTGGACCTTCTGGTGCTACAAGTGCGGCGGCATGGCCTCCATGAAGACCTGTCCGCACGAGGCGAACGACCGCCTGCTGCTTTCCGGCACCAAGCTGCGCAAGCTGCTCTCCGAAGGCGGCAACGTACCCGCCGAGTTCAGTCGTCCCGAGGTGCTGGCCGTCTTGCGCGAGTACTACGCGGGTCTGCGCGACGACGAGAAGGTCGAGGTCAAGCTGGCGGGGCACTCGGCAAAGTAGCGCCCCGCATCCGCTCCAGCCGGCGACCGGTGGCCTGCAGGGTACCGGTCGCCGGAGTCGTCCGCACCTCGCAGCGGGCCGCCAATCCCCGGCCCTCGTCTGCATACTGGGCGCGGCCGCGATTCACCCCGAGCGCGTCGAGCCAAGGCTTGCTCGGACTTTGGTGGTCGCCGACGGCCAGTGGGTAGTTGAGCGCGGCTGCCCGACGGCAGGGTGATCGATACGCGGGTCTCGCCCCGCCAGGCAACGATTTCCTTAATGCCGCCGATGCGCCCGCCCAGGTCGCCATCGGTGTACACTGGTGCTCCGCACGGCCATCCGCAACCTATCCTGCCCCCATGCTGGACACCGTCGAACGTCTGTTCGCAAGCCTGCGCTTTGATGCCGAGTTCTGCGCCCTGCGCGTGGTGCGCGAGCACCAGGAGCGCATCGTGGTGCGCCGCGGTGTGGTTCAGCCGCTGCGCCGCATCGACGACTTTGGCGCGATGCTCACGGTGATCCACGCCGGCGGCGTCGGCTACGCCGCGACCACCGATCTGACACGTGCCGGACTGGAGGCGGCCTTTGCCCGCGCGCGCGCCTGGGCCGAGGTCAACGCGCGCTGGCGCCTGGTCGATCCGCAGCGCATCGCGCGGGCGGCGCACCGCGGCGAGTACGCCTCCGCCGTCGTTCGGCCGTGGGAGGCTGAGCCCCTCGCTGCCAAGATCGAGCGCGTGCGCGCGGCCGATGCCGCTCTGGGCGCAGACTCGCGCGTGGTCGACCGGGAGGCCTCCGTGGGGCGCCTGCGCGTCGAGAGCCTGCAGTTGAACACCGCGGGCGGACGCATTGCGCAGCGCTTCGAAGCCGTGCAGCCGCATTTGCGCGCCACGGCCCACCGCAAGGGGGAGACGCAGACGCGCACCCTCGGCACCGGCAGTTACTTCCGCCAGGGCGGCCTGGAACTGCTGGATGCGCTGGAGCCGGACGAAGATTTCGAGGCCGCGTCGCTGCGGGTGCGCGAGGAGGCGCTGGAGTTGCTTGGCGCGCCGGACTGCCCCGCGGGCATCATGGACCTGGTGCTCGCGCCCGATCAGATGGTGCTGCAGATCCACGAGTCCATCGGCCACCCCCTCGAGCTCGATCGCATACTGGGTGACGAGCGCAACTACGCGGGCACCAGTTTCGTCACACCCGAGATGTTCGGCTCGTATCAGTACGGCTCGCCCCTGTTGAACGTGACCTTCGACCCCGGCGTGGCGGGGGAGCTCGCCAGCTACGCCTACGACGACGAAGGGGCTCCGGCCGAGCGCACTTACCTGATTCGGGAGGGGGTCCTGCTGCGCCCGCTCGGCGGTTCCTTGTCGCAGGCGCGCGCGGGGATGGCCGGTGTGGCCGCGGCGCGGGCCAGCGGCTGGAACCGGCCGCCCATCGACCGCATGGCAAACCTCAACCTGGAGCCCGGGGATGCCAGCCTGGGGTCTTTGATCGCGCAGGTGGAGCAGGGGGTCTACATGCAGACCAACTGCTCGTGGTCCATCGACGATTCGCGCAACAAGTTCCAGTTCGGCTGCGAGCGCGCACGACGCATCGTCAATGGCGAGTTGCGCGAGGTGGTCAAGAACCCGAATTACCGCGGCATCTCCAGCGCCTTCTGGCGCAATCTCGCCGGGGTAGGCAACGCCGACAGCTTCCGCGTGCTCGGGGTCGGCAATTGCGGCAAGGGCGAACCGAACCAGATGGTCCGCGTGGGCCACGCCACGCCGCCCTGCCTGTTCCGCGCCGTAGACGTGTTCGGCGGAGGCTGAATGCAAGACCATTTCTTCGCACTTGCGGACTTCCTCACCGGCCTGTTGCAAGGCGACGAGCGCTACACCCTGTCCTACGGTGGCGAGTCGTCGGACTTCGTGCGCTTTAATCGCGGGCGGGTCCGCCAGTGCGGCCACGTCGAGCAGGGGCAGCTGCAGCTGGACCTCATCTCCGGGCAGCGGCACGCAGGTGCTCAGCTGACGCTGGCGGCGGACGGCGCAGTCGACCGCGAGCGCTTGGCGGAGTTGGTGCGCGAGCTGCGCGAGGTCCGTGCCGTGCTGCCCGAGGACCCGCACCTGTTCGTGAGCGAGCAGGCCGCGACGCGTCTCACCCCGGCCCAGGCCGACTTGCCGCCGGCCGAGTCAATGGTTGACGCCGTCCTCGAACGCGCGCGGGGGGATGATCTGGTCGGTGTGCTCGCGGCCGGCCCGGTGCGCGCCGGGTTCGCCAACTCCTTCGGGCAGCGGGCTTGGCATACCCGCACCAGCTTCAACCTGGACTGGACGCTCTACGCCGGTGGCGACAAGGCAGCGAAGGAGCGTTATGCGGGCGCGCACTGGGCGCCGGATGAACTCACCGAGCGGATGGACGAGGCGCGCCGCGCGCTGAGCGTGGTCCGCCAGGCGCCGCTGACGCTCGCCCCCGGTCGCTACCGCGCCTACCTCGCACCGCAGGCCTTGGAGGAGATCGTCGGCATGCTCGGTTGGGGCGGTTTCGGTCTGCGGGCGCAGCGCACCAAGACCACCCCGCTGCTGCGCCTCACGGAAGGTGAAACCGAATTGCATCCGGCCGTCACGCTGGTGGAGAACACCGAAGCGGGTCTCGCGCCGCCGTTTCAGGCGCAAGGCTTTGCGCGCCCGCCGCGCGTGGTGTTGATCGAGCACGGCAAGCCGCAGGACGCGCTCGTCTCGCCGCGCTCGGCGCGCGAGTTCGACGTCGCGCCGAACGGCGCCGACGAGAGCGAAATGCCTTTGTCGCTCGAGATGGCAGGCGGCAGCCTGCCGCGCGCCGACGTGCTGCGCGCGCTCGACACCGGGCTCTATATCTCCAACCTCTGGTACCTCAATTGGTCCGACCGCAACGCCGCCCGGCTGACGGGAATGACGCGCTTCGCAACCTATTGGGTCGAGCGGGGGCGCATTCAGGCGCCGGTCAACGTCATGCGGTTCGACGACAGCGTTTACCGTCTGCTTGGCGAAGGCCTGATGGCGCTCACGCAAGAGCGTGAATGGCTGCTCGACCCGCAGACCTACGGCAGCCGTTCGCTACGCAGCATGCGCCTGCCGGGTGCGCTGGTGGACGGCATGCAGTTGACTTTGTAACGGGGCGGATCGGATGGACGAGCAGTTTTGGCTTGAACGTTGGGAGAGCGGTCAGATCGGCTTTCATCTCGACCGCCCCAATCCCCACCTGCAGCGCTTTGCCGAGCACCTGGAACTGCCGCGCGGCAGCGCCGTATTCGTCCCCTTGTGCGGCAAGACGCTCGACATGGTGTGGTTGGCGCAGCAGGGCCTGGCGGTCATTGGGGTGGAGTGGAGCGAAGCGGCGCTGCATGCGTTTTTCGCGACCCAGAAACTCGAGCCGCGGCGCGTGCGCGAGGCCGATCTGGAGGCCTGGCGCGCCGGTCCCTATACGCTGTATCGCGGTGACTACTTCCGGCTCGAACCCGATCAGCTGGCCGCCTGTCACGCCTTTTATGATCGCGCCGCGCTGATCGCGCTGCCACAGGGGCGGCGTGTTGCCTATGTGGCACACCTGCACAGCCTCATGCCGCCGCGCCACCGCGGCCTGCTGATCAGCGTGGAGTATGCGCAGACGCAGATGCAGGGTCCGCCGTTTTCGGTTCCCGAGGCCGAGGCGCGGGCCCTGTACACGCCGCACTGGGACGTCGAGTGCCTGCATGCCGAGGATGCGCTGGCAGGCAACCCGCGCTTTGCCGAACGCGGGCTGGACAGTTTCTGGGAGAAGGTGTTTCTGCTCCGCGCGCGGGAGGGGAAAGGAAACCGGTGACGGCCGCGCCCGGCGGGCCGCCCAATTGATGGACGCCTTCCGCGCCCTGGTAGAGCGGCAGCTGTACCAGGACGTGGAGCGGCAGATTCGCCTCGGCGTATGGGCGCCGCCCGGAATCAGATGGACGCAGTGCCAGCAGGGGGTGTCGCGCGCCCTCGACGCCCAGCGTTCAGCGTCCTGCGCCGCACCGGCGACGCGGTGCTGGTTTCACGCGGATGCCGGTTCGGCAGCGAGCGGAAAATCCAGCGGCGGGGCCAGGTCGACGCACATGCCTGGGTCGGGTGTGAGGGTGGGCGCCCCGCGGGTGCGCAGGGCGGCGGCCAGCGCGTCCATGGCGCCGGGCTCGCCGTGCACCAACGCCACGGGCGGGCGGCCCTGGAACTGCTCGTACCAGCGCAGCAGGCCGGCACGATCGGCATGCGCCGACAGGCCGCCGACGGTATGCACGGTCGCACCCACGCGGATGGTCTCGCCCCAGAGGCGCACGTGACTGGCCCCGTCGACCAGTGCGCGCCCCAGGGTGCCGGCCGCCTGGAAGCCGACGATGACCAGGTGGGTGTCGCGGCGCCACAGGTTGTGCTTGAAGTGCTGCAGGATGCGCCCGCCCGTGCACATGCCGCTGCCGGCGATGATGAGCGCCCCGGAGCGAATGCGGTTGATGGTCATGGAGTCTTCCGCGCGCGGCGTGAGGCGCAGGTTCGGCAGGCTGAAGGGGTTGTCGCCGCGGGCGAGCCGCGCGGCGGTGGCGGCGTCGAACAGGTCGCTGTGCTGCTGGTAGATCTCGGTTGCCTGGATCGCCATGGGGCTGTCGAGGAACACCTGCCAGTTCTCCAGTCCCCAGGCGCGATAATGCTGCGAGAGCACGTACAAGAGTTCCTGCGTGCGCCCCACCGCGAAGGCGGGGATGAGGATGTTGCCCGCCCGCTCACGGGCGATGGCCATGATCTCGCCGAGTTCCTGCCAGGTCGCGTCCCAGGAGCGGTGCGCGCGGTCGCCGTACGTGCTTTCCATGATCACCAGGTCGGCGTCGGGAATCGGCGTGGGATTGCGCAGCAGCGGCGAACCGGCGTGACCCAGATCGCCGCTGAACACCAGTTTGCGCTGCACGCCCTCGGCGTCGATCCACAGTTCGGCGATCGCCGAGCCGAGGATGTGCCCCGCGTCGCGCAGGCGCAGGGTGAAACCCTCGGCGATGGGCGTGCGGGTGTCGTAGTCGAGCGCGCGGAAGGCCTTCAGCGCCGCTTCGGCTTCCTGGATGCCATACAGCGCTTCGACAGGCGGCAGGCCCTTGCGCTCGCGCTTGCGGTTGGTCCAGTCCGCGTCCTTCTCCTGCAGGTAGGCGGCGTCGCGAAGCATCACGCGGCACAGGTCGCGTGTGGCGCGCTGGGTGTAGATGCGCCCGCGAAACCCCGATTTGACCAGCAGGGGCAGGCGCCCGGAGTGGTCGATGTGCGCGTGCGTGAGCACCACTGCGTCCAACCGCGCAGGGTCGAAAGGGAAGGGCTCGGCATTGCGCTGCTCCTCGCGCCGCGAGGCCTGGATCAGACCGCAGTCGACCAGCACGCGCCGGCCTCCGGCCTCGACCAGGAAGGCCGAGCCCGTCACCTCACGGGCCGCGCCAAGGAACCGGATGACGGGCATGTTGTCTCCTATGGTCGAGCGCCCGGCGGTCGTCCTTGGCACGGGGGCGCGCTTGATATCGGGTTTTTGAAGCCCAACAATACTCGTTTGGGTGCATGCCCAGCCACAACGGATGACGCTATGAGTGACATCGCGGTACCGCTACCCGCCCGTTACGAGGACACCTATGCGCGCGCCCTGGAGCGGGCCCGGGCCGGGGCCGAGTTGGACGAGGGCGAGCGTGAGCTGTTGCGCGAGCGCATCAAGCGCCTGTTGCGCGAGAAGGATGCCGTACTGGTCGCACACTACTACACCGACCCCGAGCTGCAGCGCCTGGCCGACGAGACCGGCGGCCACGTCTCGGATTCGCTCGACATGGCGCAGTTCGGCCACGATCACCCGGCCGGCACGCTGGTGGTGGCGGGGGTACGCTTCATGGGCGAGACAGCCAAGATCCTCAATCCCGAGAAGCGGGTGCTGATGCCGGAGCTGGAGGCGACCTGCTCGCTCGACCTGGGCTGCCCGGCCGAGGCGTTCAACGCCTTCTGCGATGCCCACCCCGACCGCACGGTGGTGGTTTACGCCAACACCAGCGCCGAGGTGAAGGCCCGGGCGGACTGGGTGGTGACCTCCAGCATCGCACTCAAGGTGGTGAAATACCTGCACGAGCGCGGGGAGAAAATCCTCTGGGCACCGGACAAGCACCTCGGGGCCTACGTGCAGCGGGAGACCGGCGCCGACATGCTCCTGTGGCAGGGCGCCTGCGTGGTGCACGAAGAGTTTCGCGCCGGCGAATTGCAGCGCCTGAAGGAAGAGCATCCCGAGGCCAAGGTCCTGGTCCATCCCGAGTCGCCCGAGGCGGTGGTGGCGATGGCCGACGTGGTCGGTTCGACCACGCAGCTCATCAAGGCCGTGCGGGAACTTGACGCGCCCACCTTCATCGTCGCCACCGACAACGGCATCTTCTACAAGATGCACCAGGTCGCCCCGGAGAAGACCCTCCTCGAAGCCCCCACCGGCGGCCACTCGGCCACGTGCCGCAGTTGCGCGCACTGCCCCTGGATGGCCTTGAACAATCTGTACAACCTGCTGCAGGTGCTCGAGCGGGGCGATAACGAGATCTTCGTCGACGAGGATGTGCGCCGGCGTGCGGTGCGCTCGGTGCAGCGCATGCTCGATTTTGCGCAGGGTCGTCACCTGCCGAGCGCGGGCGACGCCTGATGCGTTGCTGTAGAAACTTATAAGCGTTATAATTGCTCCCGAAAGGTTCGTTTCGGGAGGTGCGACAATGCCACGCTACCAACTCGTCCATGCCGATCCGGAACGGGCGGCGGTGTTGAGCAAGGCGGTGCTCGGCGCGGCGCGCGCCCTCGGACTCGCGCAGGCGCAGCTTGCGCGCGTTCTGGGCCTCAGTCCGGCATCGATCTCCCGCATGCAGTCCGGCGCCTACCGCTTGAATCCCGACGCCAAGGAGTGGGAACTGGCCGCGTTGCTGGTGCGCCTGTACCGCGGGCTGGACGCCATCGTGGCCGGCGACGAAGTCGCGCTGCGGGCCTGGATGAAAAATCCCAACCGTGACCTGGACGCGGTGCCCGCCGAGCTGGTGACCGCCATTCCCGGGCTGGTACGAGCGGTGGACTATGTGGACGCCCACCGCGCTCGCGTCTGAGACCCGGCCGCTGGGCGGCGACGCTTGGCGGGCGGTCGAGCACCAGTACAGCGCCTCCACGCGCAAGATCGTGGATACCCAGGCCGAGCAGGACGTGCTCGAGTCGATCCTGGAAGAGAGCAAGCCGCGCTACCCGGCCGCCGCCGCGCCGCTGCATTACCTGCTGAAAAGTCCGTTTCGCTACTATCCCCCGAGGCCGCATGGCTCGCGGTTTCGCCGTGCCGGCGACGCCGGCGGCGTGTTCTACGGGGCCGAACGGCTGCGCACCGCCCTGGCGGAACTCGCCTACTACCGGCTGCGCTTCTTCGCCGCTTCGCCGGCCACCCCGCTGCCGCGCAACGAGGAACGGCTGACCGCCTTCCGCGCGGCGTTTCGCACCGCGCGTGCCCTGGACCTGACCCAGCCGCCGCTGGAGCGCGACCGTGCGCTATGGACCGACCCACAGGACTACGGCGCGACGCAGGCGCTGGCCGAGGCGGCGCGCGCCGCCGAGGTGGAGGTGATCCGCTATGAATCGGTACGTGATGCCGAGCGGGGCGCCAACCTGGCCCTGTTGCAGCCCGGGGTGTTCACCAGCGGCCGGCCGCTGGAACAGCAGACCTGGTATCTCTACCTCTCGCCGCTCGAGGTCAACTGCACGCGTGCCAATGGCGCCGGCGAGGAGCGCTGGACCTTCCCTCGCGCCCAGTTCGGCCTCTGAGTCGGGCGAGGCCGGCACTGTTCGCCGGCGACGCGTCACGTGGCAATCCTCAGGCTTCGTCCAAGCGCCAGTGGGTCTCGATCCAGGGGGCGGCACGCCAGAAGCGCAGCGGCTTGCCGCTCTGACCCCGGGCGGCCTCCGGCGGGTTGGGACGGCCGTGGAATACGATAATCTTGGCCTCCGCGGGCGGTCGCGGCGCGCGTACCCAGGCGAGCGGTCCCTGCGGTACGCAGTGGCGTTTGAAGCTGCGGCACCACTCGTCCGGCCAGTAGCGGAGTCGGCCGCGCTCGTGCAGGGCCTGGGAGAGAAAGGCTTGCTCATTGCGAAAGCGCCGCCGCACGCCGGCCGCGTCGTGCTCGAACGCGGCCAATACGTCGGCGTGCGCCCCCACCTCGAAGCGGAACACCGAGGAGTTGCCGGTGATGCGTCCGCGATGCTGCCAGTCGCGAATGATGTGGAACTCCCCGGGGGCCAACTCGAACAGCGCGTCCATGCTGTCGAGCAGCACGACGTCGAGATCGAGAAACAGGGCCGTACCCTCGAGGTCGGCCAGACGCTTGGCGAACACGCCGAGCTTACGCCAGCCGCGTTCGGGGCCGCCGGGCAGGCGCACCGGGGGCAGCGGCCGGTGCTCGATGCCGGGGTCGAGTCCCTCGGCATCGTCGGTGAAGCACACGAAGCGGTGCGGCAGCCGCAGGTGGCGGCGCACCATGGCGTGTAAGATGTTGACGTAGCGGGCGGGGTACTTGTCCCCCCACTTCATGCAGATGACGTTGTACACGGGGGCGCGCCTGTCTCGGGACGGACGGGTCTTATACCAAAAAAAAACCCGCACCGGGCGGTGCGGGTTGAAGGTAGTCCTTCAGGATTTCTCGAGAAGTACCATATTAGAGGGGCGTGACGCCCCTCGGTTCCTCAGGCCGCCCGGTGCTTCGCTTCGCGCGCCTGCTTGGCGGTCTCCGGGTCGTAGGCCGCGCCCGACCACAGCATCTCGTAGGCGATCTCCTCGTTGCCGTTCTCGCACAGCTCCAGCACCTGACGGAACAACGGCTGGAAACTGTCACTGCGGTGCGAGGCCTCGTGCTCCTCGAAGCTGCGCCAGAAGGTGACGATGAGCGCCTCCTTGCCCTTCAGCGGACTCTCGACCGCCTGACCCACCGTGGAGCCCTCATTCGAGACCGCGCCGCTGTTCAGCGCCACGAAGCCGCCCACGAAGCCGGTGTCGGAGTGGTAGGTCTTCACGTTCTCGCACAGCACCGCGACGCGTTCCTGCAGGTCGTCCACGGTGTACTCGGGCTTCAGGATCACACGGTTGACGGTAACCACGCCGTCCATCGGGAAGTTCGGAATCAGTCCACTCATGTCGCACCTCCATGCATCGGTGGATTTAGCGAATTAGTGGTTACTAATATACATTCCTGAGCGATTTAGTCAAGTATTGCTGATGCGGGCATAAGGACGGCGCGGGGCGGCGGCGCCCCGCGAAGCCTCAGCGGATCAACAAGAACAGGGCGCCGCCCCCGCGGCGGATATTGAGTAGCAGCTGGGGCGCGTCGGCCGCCAAATCCCGCAGCGCCTGCACGTCGCGCACCGGCTGGCGGTTTACCGAGACGATGATGTCGCCCTCGCGCAGGCCGTTGCGGTGCGCGGGGCTGCCGGCCTCGAGGGCCGCCACCCGCACGCCGCCGTTCACCGCCGCGCCGCGGTGTTCCTCGGCGCTGAGATTGGCGAAGGTCGCGCCCCGCAACCGGGCGTGCAGGCGCGCCCCGTCGGCCTGCGCGGTCTGGCGCTCCGCGATCACGGTCTTGAGCGTGCGCGGCTGGCCGTTGCGCAGAATGCGCAGCTCGATCTCCTGGCCGACGCGCAACAGGCCCACCACGTTGCGCAAGTGGGTGGCGTCGCGGATTGCCTGACCGTTGACCTGTAGCACCACGTCGCCCGGCTGCAAGCCCGCCTGCGCGGCGGGGGAGTCGGGCATGACGTTCGCGATCACCGCGCCCTGACGCTGTTGCAGGTCGAAGGCCTGCGCCAACTCGGGGGTCAGATCCTGCGCCTGCACCCCGAGGCGCCCGCGCCGCACCTCGCCGTGCTCGACCAGCTGCTCCATGATGTCGCGCGCCATGTTGATGGGGATCGCAAAGCCGATGCCGATGTTGCCGCCGGCGGGCGCGAGAATGGCGGTGTTGATGCCGATCACCTCCCCGCGCAGGTTGACCAGCGCGCCGCCCGAGTTGCCGGGGTTGATGGACGCGTCGGTCTGGATGAAGTCCTCGAACTGGTCCGCCCCCAGTCCGCTGCGGCTGAGGGCGCTGACGATGCCGGAGGTGACGGTCTGGCCGAGCCCGAACGGGTTACCGATCGCGATCACGAAGTCACCCACGCGCAGCGCGTCCGAGTCGCCCATCGGCAGCTGCGTGAGTTCGCGCGGTTCGACCTTGAGCACCGCGACATCGGACTCGGGGTCGGTGCCGACGATCTGCGCCGAGAGGTTGCGCCCGTCGCGCAGGTTGATGTTGATCTCGTCGGCGCGCTGTACCACGTGCGCGTTGGTCAGCACGTAGCCGTTCTCCGCGTCCACGATCACGCCCGAGCCCAGGCTGGTGACGGTACGCTCGCGCGGTTGGCGCGGCGGATCGCCGAAGAAGTGGCGAAAGAAGGGGTCGTTGAACAACGGGCTCTGTTGCACCTGCACCCGCCCCCGGGTGGAGATGTTCACCACCGCGGGGGTGATCTCCTCCAGCAGCGGGGCCAGCGTCGGCAGCGGCTGCCCCTGGCTGTCGGCCGCGGGCAGGGCGGCGTGGACTGCCGAGCTCGCCGCGAATACCGCGGCGACGAACCAGACGCGCAAGATTGTTGTCATTTGCCGTTTCCTGTGGTGATGGTGATGTTTCGCCGTCGCGCCAACGGGTTCTTGGCGAGCGTGACCTCGAGCACGCCGCGCTGATAGCGCGCGCGGGCCCCTTCCTCGAGTACCGCGGCGGGTAGGGGCACGACGCGCTCGAAGCTGCCGTACGCGCACTCCATCAGATAGTAGCGTCCACTCTGTTGTTCCCGTCGCGCCCGTTTCTCGCCCCGCACGACGAGCCGGTCGCCCTGCACCGAGATGTCGAAGTCATCCTTATCCATGCCGGGGATTTCCATGCGCACCCGCACCCGGTCGTCCTCGTCGCGCACCTCGGCGGTCAGCAGTCCCCAGCGCGCCGCGTCCGCGACGGCCTGCTCGGCGCGGGTCTGCACCTCGCCGCGTTGCGCGCGCGGCTGAAACCGCGTGAGGGCGGTGCCGGCGCGTTCCCGCAAATGGTTCCAGCCATCGGCCACGCTCTGCCAGGCGTGGCCGAGTTCACGTCGCAATGTGTTGAGCCTCTCCATGGGTCACCTCCTACCGTGTTCTGAGGTTCGAGCGGCATCCGTCGGCGCAGCGCCCGCCTCAGGACGCCATGTGGCGGCGTGGATCGAACGGCATGGTGCGCGCCATCTCTTCATAGAAGCGGCGCTGTTCGGCGGTGTCGGCTTGGGGGATGGCGATCTGCAGGGTCACGTACTGGTCCCCGGGTGGTTTGCCCGGCAGGCCGCGTCCGCGCAGGCGCAGCTTCTGTCCCGACTGCGCGCCGGCCGGGACGTTCATGTCCACGGTTCCGCCCAGTGTCGGTACCGGCACCTTCGCGCCGAGCGCCGCTTCCCACGGCGTCACCGGCAGGGTGAGGTGGATGTCCCGACCCTCCGCCCGGAACAAAGGGTGGGGCTCGAACGCGATCTCCAGGTAGAGGTCGCCCGCCGGGGCGTCGCCCACCCCGGGATGCCCCTGGCCGGCGAGACGGATGCGCCCGCCCTCGCTCACCCCCGCGGGAATCTTCACGCGCAGTTGGCGGGTGTTGGTCTTGACGCGCCCCAGGCCGTCGACCGCCGGGGCCTGCAGGCTGACGGTGCGCTCCGCGCCGCGGTAGGCGTCCGCCAGGCTCACGCGGATCTTGGCGTGGTGATCCTCGCCGCGCATGGCGAAGCCGCCGCGCCGCGCCCCGCCCGGGCGCGCCCCGAACGGACTGCCCGCGCCGAACAGGGTGTCGAAGAAATCGCTGAACTCGCCGCCGGGGCCGCCGCCGAAACCGCCGCGGAACTCGAAGCCGGCGTCCCAATCGGGCGGCGGGCGAAAATCTTCGCCCGCCCGCCAGTTCGCGCCGAGGCGATCGTAGGCGGCGCGCTTCTCGGGATCGCGCAGCACCTCGTAGGCCTCGCCGAGTTCCTTGAAGCGCGCCTCGGCATTCGCTTCCTTGCTCACGTCGGGGTGGTATTTGCGCGCGAGCTTGCGGTAGGCGCGCTTGATATCCTCCTGCGTCGCCTCGCGCGGCACGCCGAGCACTTGGTAGTAGTCCTTAAATTCCATACGCTGCGCTCCGCATCGTCTTGCTCCGCCGGTGGAGTGAACGCCTGGCGTTTTCCCGACCCCACCGCGAGGGCGGGGTCGGGAAAACGGGCGCGGCTCGTCGCCGCGCCCCGCCCCTTAGGACTGTACCTGGATCTTGCGCGGCTGAACCTTCTCCTGCTTGGGGATGGTGATCTCCAGCACGCCCTGATCGCACTTGGCAGTGATCTTCTCCGCGTCGGCGCTATCCGGCAGGCTGAAGCGGCGGTAGAAGTTGCCGCGTACCCGCTCGACGCGCTTGTAGCCGGCACGTTCCTCCTCTGTCTCGTGGCGGCGCTCGCCGCGCAGGGTCAGCACGCCGTTCTCCATGCTGATGTCGATGTCCTTGGGGTCGACGCCCGGTACATCGGCGTGTAGCACGAAGGCGTCACCCGTGTCGCGGATGTCCACCGCCGGGGTCCAGTCGGCCGTGCTGAGGTGGGTACTCTCGCCGTTGCTCACCCGCTGATCGAACAGGCTGTCGATCTCGCGGTGCAGGCGGTTCAACAGCGTCCAGGGTTCATAGCGCACCATGTCCATAACGTCCTCCTCTCGTGTTGCGTCGCAGCGCGATGGGCTGCGGTTCCAACGCTGATATGGAGGCGCCCGGGGCGCTTATCAAGAGGTCGGCGGCTAGGGGGCGGGGGCGGCTGATGGCACTATATATAGTGGCTCGGGGCGCGCTTTCGATGTGCATCTTCTAGGTCACTGATTGCGCGTGTAAAATACATAACGCGTTGTTTTTCAACTAAAAGAAAGGTATTGACGGGCGGGTATCGCGGCCATAAGCTAGTCCAGTCTTCACCCCAAGATCTAGTGTCTCCATCGCCGGCAGGTCGATGTCGTCTTCGACGCTGCCGCGGCGTCCGCCAGGGGGCATGGAGGCCGAATACTAAAATAAACAGGGAGTCTGCCACCGATGAAGAACACCCGCTTGCGCGCCATTGCCACCACCACGCCGGAAATCCCGTACCAGCCCGCGTCTATCGATATCTGGGACAAGAAATATCGGCTCAAGGCAAAGGACGGGACCGTGCTCGACCAGGACATGGACGGCACCTGGCAGCGCGTGGCGCGCGCGCTCGCCGACGTGGAGGAGACCCCCGCGCTGCGCGCCGAGTGGTATGACAAGTTCCTGTGGGCGCTGCGTCGCGGTGCCATTCCGGCCGGGCGCATCACCTCCAACGCCGGTGCCTGGGAGCACAAGCCGGCCACCTCCACCATCAACTGCACCGTGTCGGGGACCGTTCTCGACTCCATGGACGATATCTTGGAGAAGGTGCACGAGGCGGGACTGACGCTGAAGGCCGGCTGCGGTATCGGCTACGAGTTCTCCACGCTGCGCCCGCGCGGCGCCTACGTCTCGGGGGCGGGCGCCTACACCTCGGGGCCGCTGTCCTTCATGGATATCTACGACCGCATGTGCTTCACGGTGTCCTCCGCCGGCGGGCGCCGCGGCGCGCAGATGGCCACCTTCGACGTCGGTCATCCGGACGCGGCCGACTTCATCCGCGCCAAGCGCGAAGCGGGACGGCTGCGTCAGTTCAATCTCTCGCTGTTGGTGACGCGCGAATTCATGGAGGCGGTGAAGAACGACGACGTCTGGGTGCAGGCCTTCCCGGTGACCGCCAAGGAGGCCGAGCAGGATCAGATCGATCTCGCCGACCCGGAGACGATCGTCTGGCGTGAGTGGCCCACCACGCGGGGCTACATCGTCAACGACGCCGGACTGGTGGCCTGCAAGATCTACAAGACCATCCGCGCGCGCCGGCTGTGGGACGTCATCATGTCCTCCACCTACGACTATGCCGAACCGGGTTTCATCCTCATCGACAAGGTCAATGAGATGAACAACAACTGGTTTTGCGAGAACATCCGCGCCACCAACCCCTGCGGCGAGCAGCCGTTGCCGCCCTACGGCTCCTGCCTGCTCGGCTCGGTAAACCTCACCAAGTTCGTGCGCGACCCGTTCACCGACAAGGCGCGCTTTGATTGGGAGGAGTACCGCCAAACCGTCGCGATCTTTGCGCGCATGCTGGATAACGTGGTGGAGATCAATGGCCTGCCGCTCGACGGGCAGCGCAACGAGATCTTCCGCAAGCGCCGCCACGGCATGGGCTATCTCGGGCTCGGCTCGACCCTGACCATGCTGCGCATGCGCTATGGCGACACCGATTCGGTCGCGTTCACGGAGGAGGTGACGCGCGAGATGGCCGTGACGGGTTGGCGCACGGCGCTCGACCTCGCCAAGGAGAAGGGACCCGCGCCGATCATGAACGAGGCCTTCGAGGTCACCCCCGCCATGCTGCGCAAGCGCCCGGAGATGGCGCGCGACGGCTATAAGGTGGGCGACATCGTGCTCGGCAAGGTGCTGCATGCGCGTTACAGCCGCTACATGCAGCGTGTGGCGGAGGTGGATCCGGAGCTGGTGGAGGCGCTGGCCGAGCACGGCGCGCGCTACAGCCACCACAGCTCCATCGCGCCCACGGGAACTATTTCCCTGTCGCTCGCCAACAACGCCAGCAACGGTATCGAGCCGAGCTTCGCACACCATTACGCGCGCAACGTGATCCGCGAGGGCAAGAAGTCCAAGGAGAAGGTGGACGTGTTCTCCTTCGAACTGCTCGCCTACCGCGAGTTGGTGAACCCCAAGGCGATGCCGCATGCCGAGGAGGACGAGGCGCGGCTGCCCGAGTACTTCATTACCGCGGACGACATCTCGCCCAAGCAGCACGTGGATATCCAGGCCGCGGCGCAGAAGTGGGTGGACTCGTCCATCTCCAAGACCGCCAACGTGCCGACCGATTATCCGTACGAGGACTTCAAGGATATCTACCTCTATGCCTACGAACAGGGGCTGAAGGGTTGCACTACGTTCCGCTTCAATCCCGAGGCCTTCCAGGGCGTGCTGGTCAAGGAGCAGGACCTGGCCGCCACCACCTACCGCTTCGAACTGGAGAACGGCGAGGTGATCGAGGTGAAGGGCAACGAGGAGATCGAATACGACGGCGAGGTGCATACCGCCGCGAATCTCTATGACGCCCTGAAAGAAGGCTACTACGGCAAATTCTGAGCGCGTCACCGCACGAGGACCCCGAACAATGACAACCAAGATCGAGAAGAAGATCGTCGGCTACGGCGTGGTGAAGGAAGAGGCGGAGAGCTCGCCCGCTGCTCAGGCGGCTGCCCAGTCGGCGGCGGACGGCAAGGCCGAGGTCGCTACACCCGCCCAGGTCATACAGATGCACGAGAAGGTCGAGCGCCCCGAGATGTTGCTCGGCTCGACCTACAAGATCAAGACGCCGCTCACCGAGCACGCGCTGTACCTGACCATCAACGACATCGTGCTCAACGAGGGTACGCCCTACGAGATGCGTCGCCCCTTCGAGATCTTCATCAACTCGAAGAACATGGACCACTTCCAGTGGATCGTGGCCCTCACGCGCATCATCTCGGCGGTGTTCCGCAAGGGCGGGGATGTGACCTTTCTGGTGGAGGAGTTGCGCTCGGTGTTCGACCCGAAGGGCGGCTACTTCAAGAAGGGCGGCAAGTACATGCCGTCGCTGGTGGCCGAGATCGGCGATGCCATCGAGAGCCACATGCGCATGATCGGCTTGATCAAGGACGAGGGCCTGGACGAGCACCAGCAGAAGCTCATCGCCGAGAAGCGCGCCCAGTACGAAAACGCCCTGAAGACCGGCCCCGGTTGCGACGACGGCAACGACTTTCCGCCCGGTGCGCAGCTCTGTGCCAAGTGTCAGACCAAGGCCATGATCACCATGGACAACTGCCTCACCTGCCTCAACTGCGGCGAGTCGAAGTGCGGCTGAGCGCCCGTATCCGTTAGCTGCCGCGTACTGCCATACCGCGGTCCGGTCCCCCGCGACGGGGGACCGGACCCTTCGCCCCCTTATTCCACACCTGGTTCGCCGCCCTCGGGCGCGCCTTCGCCCGGCGCCTGCTGCTCAAGGTACTGCTCGGCCTCGGGGTCCTGCTGCGTCTCCGCCAGGAAAGCGGCGAACTCGGCCTGAGAGATACGCCCGTCGCCGTCCTTGTCGATGTCGTTGAACTGCTCGGACAGCATAGGCTCGCCCTCGGCATCCTCGCGCTCGATGTAGCCGTCGCCGGTGCGGTCGAACGCTTCGAATTGCTCCATCGTCAGCCCGACCCCTTCCCCTTGTTCGCCCTCGCCCTCGGCGATGCCGGTCTGCGCCAAGGCGCTGAGCGAAAAACCGCCGGCAATCAGTAACACCATCAGTGGCTGTTTCATGGGTTCCCCTCCTTGGTAGGCACTGCGCCTCGCACTCAAGACTTTAGGTCAGCCGGCGCCGCGTGGCCACGCGCCTCTAGCCCCGGGCGCGTTCCTACATCCTTGAAGATTGGGAGGTTCTTCATCCGCCGTGAGCGGCGGCTTTGGTCTAATGGCGCCGCCGTCGAAGGTGCCGGAAGGAGACGCCATGGCCAACCGTAACAGCCGTACCCAGCACACGCTTGCGATCTACGCCCGGGCCCTGCGCGAGGCGCGGCCCTATTGGCCGCTGCTCGCGCTGGTGCTGCTGGTGGGTCTGATCGGCATTCCCTTGGCGCTGCTCGCGCCGTTACCGTTGAAGCTGATGGTGGACAACGTCCTCGGCGCCGAACCCTTGCCCGCCTGGTTGGACTGGCTGCCGGCGGCCTGGCATAGCTCGCCCGATGCGATGTTCTTCGTCGTGGTCGGCATTGCCTTGGCGGTGGGCCTCGGCGCCGTCGCGCACCAGATCGGCGACTGGCTGCTGCGCGAGTACGTCGGTGAGCGCATGACGCTGGACTTTCGCGCCAAGCTGCTCGGCCGCGGCCTACGCGCCTCGCTGTTGAAGCAGGAGGCGGGGGGCGCGCACGACACGGCCTATCGCATCAACATGGACGCGCCGGGCATTCAGTGGACCGCGTTGTACGGGCCGCTGCCGGTGGTCGTGTCCCTGGCAACGCTGGCCGGCTTTCTCTACGTCACCTTTCTCATCGCCCCGGCCCTGGCGGTGATCGCGCTGGCGACCTCGGTTCCGCTGCTGATCCTCATTCATCTCAGTCAGACGCGAATCCGCGACCGTTGGCGGGACGTGAAGGAGCACGAGACCGCGGCGCAGAGCATTGTGCAGGAGACCATGTCGGCGCTGCGCGTGGTGACCTTGTTCAACCGCGACCGGCACGAGCGCAGCCGCTACATGCGCCGCGCCGGACAGGGCGTGCGCGCCCGGCTCGGGGTGATCCGTCACGAGAGCCTGTACGGGCTGGCGATGGGCGTGACCACGGCGGTGGGTACCGTGGCGGTGCTCTACCTCGGTGTGCGCTACGTGGAGGGCGGCAGCATGTCGCTCGGCGACCTGGTGCTCATCATGGGTTACATCGCCCAGTTGTACGCCCCGATCCGCACCCTCGGCAGCCACGTCACGGCCCAGCAGCGGGCCCTTGCGAGCGCCGAGCGGGCCTTTGCGGTGCTCGACGAACCCGCCGGGGTACCCGAGTCGCCGGGCGCCCCGGCGCGCGGCCGGGCGCAGGGCCGCGTGACCTTCGAGGAGGTGAGCTTCGCCTACGAGGCGGACGCGCCGGTGCTGACCGGCGTCAGCTTGGACGTTGCGCCGGGGCGTTTCGTCGGGGTCGTGGGGCGCTCCGGCGCGGGCAAGACCACGCTCATCAACCTGCTGCTGCGTCTGATGGACCCGCACCACGGCCGCATCCTGCTCGACGGGGTGGACCTGCGCGACTGGCGCCTGGACGACCTGCGCCGTCAGTTCGCGGTGGTGGCCCAGGATTGCACGCTGCTGGCCGCCTCGATCGCGGACAACATCGCCTATGCGCGGCGTGGCGCCACCCGCGCGGAAGTGGAGGAGGCCGCGCGTCAGGCGGGCGCCGATGCGTTCATTCGCGCCCTGCCGCAGGGCTACGACACGCAGGTCGGCGAGCGGGGCGCGCGCCTCTCGGGCGGCGAACGTCAGCGCATCGCCTTGGCGCGCGCCTTCCTGAAGGATGCCCCGCTGCTGATTCTCGACGAGCCGACCAGCGCCATCGATGGCACCACCGAACAGGCCATCGTCGAGAGCATCCGCCGCTTGGCCCGCGGGCGTACGGTGTTCACCATCGCGCATCGCCTCAGCACGCTGGCCGAGGCCGATACCCTGTTGCGTGTAGGCGGTGGGCGCGTCGTCGAGGAGCGGGCTGCGGGCGAGCAGACGCCGCACGCGCCCGTGCGCATGGCCGGCTGAGCCAGTGGGATCAGTCGCTTGCACTGCCGCCGGGCGCGACTAGGCTTCTAGCAGGGCTCGCGCATAGCGGCCCGCTTCGCCGGCGGGGCCTAGCCCGCGGGCGTGCTCCCGCTCCCGACCCTTCGTCGATGGGCGCCGCGTGATCGGCGGCCTTTGGGGCGTGGCGCATGCCTGTAGCGTTGCCCGCGTCGTACGCCACCCACGGCTGGGTGCGGGCGTAGCGGTACGAGGCCCGCCGGCCTCGCCACGCACAACAATCACAAGGAGCGCGCCATGGACGGCCGAGACAATACCGAGAGCAGGGCAGCGATCGGCGGGCACCCGCTGCATCCGATGTTGGTCCCGTTCCCCATCGCCTTTCTCAGCACCGCGTTGCTGACCGACATCGCCTTCTGGCTGACCCAGGATTTCTTCTGGGCCCGCGCCTCGCTGTGGCTGGTGGGCGCCGGCTTCGTCGCCGGCTCGGCCGCGGCCACGGCGGGAATCCTCGATTTCATGGCGCTGGCGGGGGCGCGCAACTCGCGGGCGGGCCACATCCACGCGGCGGGGAACACCTTGGTATTGATGCTGGCCTTCGTGAGTTGGCTGGTGCGTCTGCAGGATGTCGGGGGGGCGGTATTGCCCTGGGGGCTGAGCCTGTCGGTGCTCACGGTGCTGATCCTGATGGTGACCGGCTGGATGGGGGGCGAGATGGTTTACCGGCGCGGCGTCGGGGTCGCCGGTGGCGGCCGGCCACCCCCGGGTTGAGTTCCCGCGAGGCGGGCGGGGGGCTGTACAATGCGGCCATGCCTGCGACCCTTCGCCGTCCCGCCGTCCCGCCGTCCCGCCGTCCCGCCGTCCCGCCGTCACCCTCCTGATGCCGGTGCGGAATGCCGCCGCGACCCTCGCCGAGGCACTGCGCCCGCGCGCGTGATGTGACACGTCGCTCTTTTGTCCCTCGCGCTCCCGCGGTACACTGAGGGCGTGTTGCGTAATCGCCACGGGACCGTGTCATGAAAACAACAACCCTGTTGGTCGTCCTCGCGCTGTTTCTGATCACACCTGTCCATGCCTGGGAGCTCCGCCCCACCGCCGGGTTCGGTTACGACGCCGGGGGCGACGAGCGCCTGTTGTTCCAAAACGGCGACGGCAACGGCCTGACGCTGCGGGCCGGCTCGGGCCTGCACCTGTCGGCCGGCATCGCGCTCGATCTCGATGCCGCCAAGCGCTTCGAGTCGCAGCTGACGGGCGGCTACCGACTTCGAAACGTGCATGGCGACGGTTACCTCGAACGCTTCCCCATCGATAGCCTGTTCTTCTTCCGGCACTCCGATCACCGCCTCGGCGGGGGGTTCACCTACCACTTCAATCCACGCCTTGCGACCGGCGGTCTCCTGGCCGAGGGCGACACCCGTTTCGACGATGCGCTGGGTTACGTCTTGCAGTACGACTACCGCATCACCGACAACGGCAGCGTGGGGATGCGCTATCTCCGTCTCGACTACCACACCCGCGGTACCGGCGAGACGCTGGAGGCCGGCAGCTTCGGCTTCTACCTGAACAGCCGTTTCTGATCGCCGCCCGCGCCAGCGCGCGCGGCTATACTTTCCAGACGACGCGCCCCGAGAGAGCGCGTCGGACGTTTTCAGGAAGACGGCTGGTACGGGAGTCAAGACGCGATGGATCGCAGGGACGTAGCCGAGCGCCTGGTGGCCCTGGCACAACTCGACATCGATGCCGTTCATGCCTACGGGCAGGCCCTGGAGCACGTCGGCGACCCCGATATCCACGCCCGGCTCAGCGAGTTTCGGGCGGACCATGAGCGTCACATCGAATCGCTGACCGACCTCATCCGTGGGCTCGGCGAGCGCCCGCCCTCCCTCAGCCGCGATTTCAAAGGGTTCTTCATCGAGGGTTTCACCGCCTTGCGCAGCCTCAGCGGCACCGAGGGCGCGCTAGAGGCGATGAAGACCAACGAGTCACTCACCAACCACCGCTACAACGATGCGCTCGCGATCCCCTTGCCGGCCGAAGTGCGCGCCGTGGTGCAGCGCAACCTCGCCGACGAGGAGCGCCATCTGGCGTATATCGAGCAGGCCTTGCGCGAGCGCGCCTGGGAGCGCGCCGCCCCGCGCGTGGGTTGAGCGGAACTTCAGGAGGAAGACATGGAACGTCACGAGGTGACGCAGCAGCTTACGACGCTCGTACAAATGGACATCGAAGCGGTGAAAAGTTACGAGCAGGCGCTCGAAGGCGTGGATGACGAGGGCGTGCGCGCCGAACTCGACTCGATACGCGCCGAGCACGCGCGCAATGCCGACCGCCTGTCGGCGGTGGTGCGGGATTTGGGCGAGACGCCGCCGGAGACGGTGCGCGATTTCCAGGGGGACATCTACGGCGGCATACCCTCGGAGTTCGGCATCGAAGGGCCCACCGTTCATGCCCTGGAGGCGATGAAGACCAACGAGGAGCTGTTGCATCGGCGTTACGCGGAGGTGCTGAGCATGGATTTGCCGCAGGATGTACGCCCCGCGGTGGAGCGTAACTTTCACGATCAGGAGCGGCACCTGAGCTGGATCGACGACCAACTCCAGCGCCGCGGCGGCGATGCCGCGGGCCAAACCAGCTAGCCGGGATTTCTCGCAGGGATCGTGGAAGCAGGCAAAGGCTTCGCGTTGGATCGCGGCCACCTGCGATAGGACACCGGCGCAAACACACTGCCACGCTCGGTCTTCCGTGCGTCCACCTTCACTTGTGCGTCAGCCGGTGTCCGCCCCGGTGAGATGGGCGGGCTGGTAGGGATCAGCCGCGGTCGGCGACCTCGCGATGCTCGGGCATACCGATCGGCTGTTCCACCGGGGTCTCCCAGCCGCGGGCCTTGGCCAGATATTGCAGGCTGTTGACGAAGCCGATGTGGGTCAGCCCCTGCGGGAAATTGCCCAGGAACTCGCCGCTGGCGGGATCGTACTCCTCAGGAAACAGCCCGACGTGATTGGCGCGCGCGGCCATCGACTCGAAGATCTCCGCCGCCTCGTCGATGCGGCCCGACAGTGACAGGGCGTCGACGAGCCAAAAGGTGCATAGCGCGAACGCGCCTTCCTCCCCCGGCAGGCTGTCCTCGGCGCGGTAGCGGTAGACCAGACCGTTCTGCATCAACTCGCGCATGGTGGCGTCGATGGTGCCCTGCACACGCGGGTCGTCGAACGGCAGCAGTTCGTGCACCGGCAGCAGCAGGTTGGAGGCGTCCAGTTCCCGGCGTCCGTATGCCTGCACCAGGGAGTTGAGCTTCGGGTCGTAACCTTGCTCGAGGATCTGCTCCTTAATGTAGCTGCGCCCCTTATGCCAGCGATCCACATTGCCGTCCAGGCCGAACCGTTCGGCCAGCTGAACCGCGCGGTCCAGCGCCACCCACAGGAGTCCCTTGGAGTACACGTAGTGGCGCGCTTCGCCCCGGATCTCCCAAATCCCGTGGTCCTTGCGGTCCAGCGAGGCGAGGGCGCGGTCCGCCATCTTGGGCAGGAATCGCCGCAGCACGGGCGGGATCTCTTCGCCGAAACGCGCCAGCTCGTAGGCCGAGTCCAGGATCTCGCCGTAGGTATCGAGCTGCAGTTGGTCGTAGGCGCCGTTGCCGATGTTCACCGGGCGTGAGCCGCGGTAGCCTTCCAGGTGGTCCAGCGCGAATTCGTGCAGCGCCGCCTCGCCATGCAGACCGTACATGATCTGCACCCGCCCGTCGCGCTCGCCGCTCATCGACACGTCCTCGATCCAGTGCAGGAAATCGGACGCCTCGGTGGGATGTCCGCCGGCCATCAGCGCCTGCGCCACCAGCGAGGAGTCGCGGATCCAGGCGTAGCGGTAGTCCCAGTTGCGCACCCCGCCGATCTCCTCCGGCAGCGAAGTGGTCGGTGCCGCGGCTATGGCGCCGGTGCCGGCTTGGGTGAGCAGCTTGAGGGTCAGCTCCGAGCGGATCATGAGGTGGCGCCACGGGCCCGCCCAGGCCCGGTCACCGGCGCGTTCCTTGTGCACCCAGCGCCGCCACACGTCGACGGTTTCGGCCAGCGCGGCGAGCGGGTCGTAGAGTGCCGACGGGCGTCCGTCCTGGCTCCAGCCGCAGTCGAGGATCACGCGGCGGCCTGCTTCGAGATGCAGTCTGGCCCGCAGCGTGGGGCCGTGCTCGCCTTCCTCGACCTCGGCGCCCTCCGGCAGGCCGCGCAGCACCAGATGCTCGCCGCCGCCGCTCGCGTGCCAGCCCTCGGGCACCCGCGACATGCGTGTCAGCGCCCGCGCATAGTCGAAGCGCGGCGACCACTCCAGCTCCATCTCGACCGGCCCGTTCTCGGCCTGCACGATGCGGCACAAGGCGGGCCGCGCCTCCGACTCGGCCTCGCGCCCGTTGATGTCGCCGCGCAGCGGCATGAAATCGGTAACGACGAGGGTGCCCTGGCCCTGGTTGAAGCGCGTCACCAGCACGTTGGTCCCCTCGATGAACTCCTGCGCCCCCAGCGGGCCGCCCGGGGAGCTCACCCGAAAGCGACCGGCCTTGGCGTCGTCCAGGATGGCGCCGAATACGCTGGAACTGGAGAGGTAAGGGAAGCAGCACCAATCGATGGAGCCGTTGCGCCCCACCAGGGCGGAGGTGCGCAGGTTGCCGACGATGCCGTAGTCCCGAATTGCCAGATAGGGCATGGGCTCAGGCTTCCTGGATGAGACGGGCGAGGGCGATGCACACGCGGGGCCGGCGCGCGGCGGCCCTCAGCCGTGCCCGACAAGGTTCATCGGCCGGTCGGCGCCGCCGTGACGCCGACATGCAGCGCTTGCTGCCCCCCGCTACTCCCATCGTGTCCTCCTGCGCGCTCGGCGCGTCGCCATGCATCGTTGATACAATCCTAGACGGGCGGCGCAGCAGGTGCGCCCTGGTCGGTATTCCATGATAGACGGGCGGAGGTGTCGTGGCGCGAGTATCCATCCTGTTGTTGGCCCTGGTGTTGTGGACGGGGCCGGCACCTGCGGAGCCGCCGGCGGCGGCCATCGCCAGTGCGCATCCGCTGGCCACCGAGGCCGGTCAGGCGATCCTTGCCGAGGGTGGCAACGCCTTCGACGCGGCGGTGGCCGTGACCGCGGCGCTGGCGGTGGTGGAGCCCTTCGGTTCGGGCATCGGCGGCGGCGGGTTCTGGCTCCTGCACCGCGAGGAGGACGGGCACCAGACCATGCTGGACGGCCGTGAGCGCGCGCCCTTGGCGGCCCACCGCGACATGTATCTGGACGAGCGCGGCGAGCCGGTGCCGGGCCTCTCGGTGGACGGCCCCCTGTCCGCGGGGATACCGGGGACACCGGCGGCAATGGCCCACCTTGCGGAGCGCTACGGGCGCCTGCCGCTGGCGCGCAGCCTCGCGCCGGCCATCCGCTTGGCGCGCGAGGGGTTCGAAGTCAGCGAGCAGTACCGGCGTATGGCGGGCTTCCGGGTCGAGGCGCTGCGCGCCTCGCCCGCGGCGGCCGCGGTGTTCCTGCACGCGGGCGAGGTGCCGCCGCTCGGCCATCGCGTGCGCCAGCCCGATCTGGCCGCCACCTTGGAGCGCATCGCCGAGGCCGGCGCGGCCGGTTTCTACGAAGGGCCTCTTGCCAAGGCCTTGGTGGAGGGGACGCGCGCCGCGGGGGGCATCTGGACATTGGAGGATCTGGCGGCATACCGCGCGGTGGAGCGCGAGCCCGTGCGCGGCCGCTACGGTGACGTGCGTATCACGGCTGCCGCGCCGCCTTCGTCGGGCGGGGTGGCGCTACTCACCATTCTGAATATCCTGGCCGAGGTGGATCTGGCGGAGCTGTCGGAGGTCGAGCGCCTGCACTGGACGGTGGAAGCGATGCGCCGGGCCTACCGCGACCGGGCCGAGTACCTCGGCGACCCCGACTTCGTCGACGTGCCGGTGGCGCGGCTCACGCACCCGCACTACGCCGCCGGCCTGCGCGCCGGCATCCGTCCGGACCGCGCCACGCCCAGCGCCGCCCTGCCGGGGGTGGGCGAGGGCCGCCCGCGCGGGCGCGACACCACGCACTTCTCCATCCTCGACGGCGAAGGCAATCGGGTGGCCGCCACGCTCAGCATCAATTACCCCTTCGGTTCGGGCTTCATGCCGGCCGGCACCGGGGTGCTGCTCAACGACGAGATGGACGATTTCGCCGCCGCGCCCGGCGTGCCGAACGTCTACGGTCTGGTCGGCGCCGAGGCCAACGCGGTGGAGCCGGGCAAGCGGCCCCTGTCGAGCATGACGCCCGTGTTTCTGGACGACGGCGAGCGGGTGGCCATACTCGGCACCCCGGGCGGCAGCCGCATCATCACCATGGTGTTGTTGGCGACCCTGGACTTCGCCCAGGGGGTAGCCGATCCGCAGGCCTGGGTGAGCCGCCCGCGCTACCACCACCAATACCTGCCCGACGCGATCGAGCACGAACCCGACGCGCTGGTGGAGGAAGGGGCCGGCTTGCAGGCCCTTGGGCATACGCTGTCGCAGGTGCGCCCCTACGGCAATATGCAGGCGGTGCTATGGGACCGGGTGCGGGAGGAGGTCAGCGCGGCCAGCGATCCGCGGGGCGAGGGCGGCGCGGTCACGATGCCGGTGCGCGCTTACGCGGGGCACAGCGCGCCTCAGGCCGGCACGGGGCCGTAGAAGGCATAGCGGTTCTTGCCCGCCCGCTTGGCGGCGTACATGGCGCGGTCGGCGTAGCTCAGCAGCGTCGCGAGATCGGTCGCATCGGCCGGGTATAGGCTGATACCGATACTGACCCCCATCTGCCAGGGCCCCTCGTCGAGTTGCACGGGCTCGGCCAGTAGGGCCAGGATCTTGTCGGCCAGACGGGCGGCCTCCCTCGGCGTCTTGAGTTCTCGAAACAGAATGGTGAATTCGTCGCCCCCAAGGCGCGCCACCGTGTCCTCGGCGCGGCCCGCACCCGCCAGGCGGCGGGCGACCTCGCGCAGCGCCACATCGCCCTGCTCGTGCCCCAGCGTGTCGTTGAGCGTTTTGAAGCCGTCCAGGTCCAGATAAAACAGTGCCAGACGCTCGCCGGTGCGTGCGGCGTGTGCGAGTGCCTGCTCCACCCGGTCCGAGAACAGCGCACGGTTTGCTAAGCCGGTGAGCGCGTCGTGGTGGGCGAGTTTCGCAAGTTGCTGCTCGGCGCGCTGGCGCTCGTGCACCTCTTGTTCGAGTTGCGCCACCATGCGCATATAGCGCTCGCTCTGGCGGCTCAGGGCATGCACGTAGATTCCGAGCAGCAGCGTGAACATCAACCCGCCGGTGAGTAGCACCCAGGGCAGGCGCCCATCGGCGCCGGGCACGAATGCGGCCGTCGCGGTGGCCGTCACCCGCCACTCTTGATTACCGATGGTCACGATTTCCTCGATAGGCGGGAGGGCATAGGCGGGTCGGCGCACCGGCAGGGGCAGACGCGCCTGCGCATCGTGCCAAAAGAGGGGTGGGCCCGGCGCGGCGACATCGCGCACCTCCAGGTCCACGCCGCGCGGCGTGAGCGCGGCCAGCGCGACTTCAACCAGCGTGCCGATCTCGTGCCCGCCGAACAGGAAGCCGAGCAGCGTGCGATCCTCATTGGGCGCATCGGCGATGGCGTACACGGCCTGGATCCATATCAACAGGTGGCCGCCGCGCCCGTCCGGGGCGTGCCCGACCGCCGGTCCCTCATGCATCAGTGCCTCCAACAGCAGCGGCGCCAGCACCGGCGAGTCCCTCAGGTCGCTGCCCGTGGCAATCAGGGCCGCGCGTCGGCGCTCGCTGAACGTCAACACAAAGCTCCGATCCAGGGCGGCGGCCGCCTCGGAGGCGGTGGGCGCGGTGGGGACATGCAGGTCGCCGTCCTGCGCCGGCGCCCAACCCACTTGCCGCAGGGAGGGAAAGCGCGCCATGAATGGGCGCACGAAGGCCCGATACTCCTGGGCTTCGACTTGACCGTGGGACAGCAGGCCACTCAGCGAAAGCAGCACGTCGAAGTTGTGTTCCAGGCGGCGCTGCAGGACCGAGAATTGGTCCGCAGCGACCTGTGCAAACTCCGAATTGGCGCGCTCGTGTTCCAGTTGACGTGCCAGTTCAAAGGCCAGCAGCGACAGCAGGCAGCCGACCGCCAGCGCGGCGAGCAGGGGCAACCAGCGCGTCCACCGGGGGGCGGGCGTGCCGGGGCCGCGGCGCTCGGCGGCCGCAGAGGATCGCGTCGGCGTGGACGTGGGTATGCTCCCGAGTCGGTCGTCGAACGTGTGCGGGCCACGCGCATTGTTGTTGGGCGCTGAGTGGGCGCTGCCGGAGCCCCCGCCTCTGCTGAGGCACGGGCGGTCAGCAGAACGGGGCGAGCCGATAGCGTGAGCCGAGAAACGGGGACAGCGCCGGCGCGTCCCGACTCCTGGTAATGACAGCATAGTTCGCGCGGGCGGGGGCGCGTCGGGGCGGCCGGCGGCGATTGACGCGCCGCCGCCGCATAGGGGGATCAGCCTTGCTTAAGGCGTAGGGCCTCGTCGTTGAAGGCGGCGTCGATCGCCTGCACCAACTGCTCGAGCTTGCGAAAGCCCTCCACCGGCGCGTCGTCGGCCATGTATTTGAGGCGCATCGGGCCGAGCGAGGCGATCACCGAGGCGCGCTCCAACGGACAATCCACCTCGGGGCGCTCGCAGCGCGCAGCGATGGCCCGCACGATCTCGCCGACGATGGGATCGCCGTGCGTGCCGTCCTGGGCCTTCGCCAGCGTCTCGGCAGGATCCCCCTCCAGCACCGGAAACTGTAAATGCCCGTTCATCTGCTGCAACAACTCACCTAGCGTCATGACTACTCCCGTCGGTTGACTCTGGAACAGGCGCCGCGCGCTCAGCCGCCCCGGCTCGCCAGCCCGGCGCCCAGGTCGGCGCCACAGGCCCGTTCCACTCGCTTGAAATAATACATCAGCTCGATGGGCAGGCTGACCCCGTCCAGCAATTGCAGCGGGTGCAGATCGGCGGTGAGGACCAGATCGGCAATCGAGAGCGTGCCGAGGTAGTAGCCGTTGCGCGCCAGGTGACGCGCAAGCTCGGGCAAGCGGCTGAGGCGCGCGAGCTGCTCGTAGCCCGCATAGCGATCATTGGCCAGCGCCTCCACCCCCATGCCGAAGCGCCGTTCCACCTCCGCCTTGTAGGCGGCGAGGGTGGTCTCGTGGCCGGCGACGTCGTGATAGGCGGGCGCCAGCGGCGCGTAGAGCCGCGCCAGGATCGGCTCGGCCCGTTCGCGCCAAGTGCGCAGGGCCTGCCAGGCGTCGGCATCGACGATCTCCGCGCGCAGCGCGGGTGCCTGCGGAAACAGCTCATCGACGCGCCACAGGATGTCCCAGGCGTCGCCGAGCCGCGTGCCCTCGTCCAGTTCCAGCAGCGGCACCGCCCGTGCCACGCCGAGTTCGAAGAAGGTGTCGTCATCGTCGTAGCTCAGCGGCCGATCGTCGAAGGACACCCCCTTGCAGTGCAAGGCGAGCCACACCCGGCGCGCCTCGTGCGAAGACCAGAAGTGGTACAGGGTGGTCACTCCGCGTGCTCCAAGGAGAGAATGAACCGCCATTGCTCTGGAGTGACCGGCATCACCGAGAGGCGGTTGCCCCGCCGCACCAGCGGCATGTCCGCCAATTCGGGGCGCGCCTTGAGTTCCTCCAGGCTGATGACGCGCGCGAGTTTGCGCTTGAGGCGCACGTCGACCATGTACCAGCGAGGCTTCTCCGGGTCGCTGGCGGGATCGTAGTACTTGCACTCGGGGTCAAAGGCCGTGTGGTCGGGGTAGCCCTCGCGGGCCACCTCGGCGATACCGACGATGCCCGGGACCTTGCAGTTGGAGTGATAGAAAAAGATCTGGTCGCCAACCTTCATCTGGTCGCGCAGCATGTTGCGGGCTTGGTAATTACGCACACCGTCCCAGGGTTCGGTCTGATCGGGGCGCTCCGCCAGGTGATCGATGCCGAACACGTCCGGTTCGCTCTTCATCAGCCAGTAGTTCATCGTCCATCCTTCATCGACGCGTGACCCTCGTCACACATTTCGTGGCGCACCATTATCCGACCCCGCCTCGGGCTTGCAAGCTACAAAAAAAACCCGTTGAATCAGGGGTCCGGGCCCGAATGGCAGTCAGCGGGAGGCGCGGACCGCCATTCAACGTCGGGCGGCGAGAGCCGACCCGTCGCGTCTTCGTCCGGAGCATTCCAAGGAGGAGGGTAGGTAGCACGGTCGGCAGCGGCCGAGCGGACGCGCTGTTGGAGGCGGCGCGGCCCGCCGCCCGGTAGTAGCGCCGCGTCACGGTCGTCGCATCGAGCCAAGGTTCGGTTCGGCCTGCCGACGAACGATTTATCGGGGGAGACAATGAGAAAAAAACGCAGACCCGATCTCATGCTGATCTTGGTCGTCGCGATCGGCTGCGGGGTGCTGGTGACCGGCTTCCTGCAGGACCATCTGGCCGGATCGCCGGCGGTGGCCGCGGCCGGTCCGTTGGAAGGCTGAGCGCCGCGCGCGCAAGGCGCGGCGTCAGAACAGCCGCGCGCCCTGCTCTGTCACGACCGCCGCCAGGGGGACGTCCCACGGCTGGCGTGGCAGGGCGGGTACCTCCTGAAACTCATACGCAAGTCCCGCCAGCAGCGGTCGCCGCCAGTGGTGCCGTTGCAGCAGATAGGCCAGCGTCCGATCGTAGAACCCGCCCCCCATACCCAAGCGCCCACCCTGTCGGTCGAAGCCCACCAGCGGCGCGAGCACCAAATCCAGCCCCCACGGCGGCACCGCGCTTGCCAGCCGCGCCGGCGGCTCCTCGATCCCGAAGCGGTTCGCCACCAGCCGGTCGCCGGGTCGATAGGGCGTAAACCATAGCCGGTTGGCGCCCAGCGGGCGCAGCACGGGCAGATAGACCCGCTTACCCATGGCCCACGCCCGCGCCATCAGCGGAGCGGGATCCATCTCACCCTCGTGCGCCAGATAAAACGCGATCCGTCGGCTGCGCAGAAACAGCGAATGTTGGGCGAAGCGGCGGGCCGCCGCTTCGCCCGCGAGGCGCCGCTCGCGCGCGGACAGGGCGCGGCGTCGCGCACGCAAGGCCCGCCGCAGTTGGGCACGCCCTTCGTCTTGCGTGAGCTGGTCGGTGAGGTCGGTGGGATGCATGGCCGTCGCTGTCGCTTATCTCTGTTCCAGCACAGCGTGCCGCAAAAAGTCGGCTAGCGGAACCGCGTCGCGCAGTGGCGGTCAGGCAGGCGGGCGGCAAGGGGGGTCAGAATAAGAAGAGGACACCCCCGCAGTGCCGTGGCGACCATCGTCCTTGAACCAGCGGTTCAAGTGGGAGCCGTAGCCGGCGCGTTAGGCTTTCCGCTGCGCGGCGGACCTGCACACGGCGCCGGTTTTCGGATCCCGGGGTATGGAATTAGGCTCAAGAAAATACCCGGTCCGCTCACGAACACCACAGTAGGTGTCCATGGGCAAACTGTAGCGGATTTGACCGGAAGAAGACCACCGAAATTTGCCCGGTAACGCGAATTGAGGGGACGAAATGAAGCCATTCTGGATGCGCCAGGTCACGCAGAGCGACCAGTGTGTTTTCGCTTTGCTTCGTGATCAACGGCTTGGGGCCGTTGTTCGCGGCGACACATCTGTGTGCCGCGGGAAGCTCCGGATGGATGCCGAAAACCAGGATTCTCCGACAGGCCGCTCAGCCGTCGGTGCGGGCCGCGCGCTGCAGGGCCGCGTCGATGCGTTCGCCGAGGGCGTTCAGGCGCGCGTCGAGCACCGGATCCGCCGTGGCGCCCTTGTCGCCGCGCTCCACCAGCAACTCGTGCGCGATGTTCAGTGCCGCCATCACCGCGATGCGGTCCAGGCCCATCGGTTTGCCACCGGCCCGGATCTCGCGCATCTTCTGATCGAGGTACAGCGATGCGCGGCGCAGCCCGTCCTGCTCCGCTTCGGGGCAGCCGACCAAGTATTCCTTGTCGAGCAGGCGTACCGAGACCGCCCGCGTGGTGTCGTCCTTCATCCTTCCTGCTCCATGGCGCGCAGACGGGTAATCATCGCTTCCACGCGGCTGCGCGCAAGCTCTGCCTTCTCGATGAGCTGGGCACGCTCGGCCACCAAGGCCTGTTCACGCTCGCGCAAGAACTGATTCTCCATGGCGAGCCGATCGAGTTGGCTCAGCAGTGCATCGACCTGCGCCTCGAGGCGGGCAAGGCTCGGCGTTTTGGGTTGTGGGCTGAATTCGGGCATGGCATCGGTCGGCGGGCATGGACGCTGACCCCATACTAGAACCGGCTGCGCGGCGCGGTCAATGCGCAGCGCCACGCGGCCTCGGTTTTCGCTCAGGAGGTTGAGGGCGTAAGCTCAAGCGTTCGCCGAGGTTCGCCCCCGCCTTGCAGGCCACCCGAGGCCGTGGGCCTGCGATAAACGGGGCGCAGCCTTTATACTAGTCGCCTACTTGGAGGTAATCGTGTCGGCAGGACCCGCTACCATGCAGCCCCAACCCACCGTCATCGAAGGCACCACGCACCACGGTAAGCCGTGCCGCGTCGTGGACAACACCGGCGAGATCGATGCGCAGGAGCTGCGCGTGGTGCTGGAGGCGCTGATCGCCGAGCGCCGCTTCGGCCTCGGCGGCTTGTCCGCGGCGGGCGGCAACACCATCACGATCGGTGAGCCGGTGCTGTCGCATGCGCAGTTCGGCGACAAGCTGTACCGGTTGCTGTTATTTCCCTACGAATTGCGGATCGAGAGTTTCTGATGAGCGAACCCGATTTCGATCACGTCGCCGGCGCCCTCGAACGCCTGGGCGGCGAGGTCCCGGCCGCCGAGGTGCATGGCACCTTGTGTGGCATGATCTGCGCGCGCGGCGCGGTCGAACCCGAGGCCTGGTTGGCAGACGTGGCGGGCGCCGCGCAGGCGGGCGACCTGCTCGGGCAGGACGATCGACGCACGTTGCTGGCCCTGCACCGCGCCACGTCCGGCCAGCTCGCCGACCCGGAGCTCGGCTTTGCGCCGCTGCTCCCGCCCGACGAGGCGCGCCTCGCCGCGCGCACCGAGGCCCTCGGCGACTGGTGCCAGGGCTTTTTGTTCGGACTGACGCGCGACGGGGCGCGCGATCTGAAGCGTCTGCCCGAGCAGTCCATGGAGGTGGTGAAGGATCTAGTCAACATCGCGCGTGTGACGGAGTATGAACAGCACGAGCGCGAGGAAGACGAGGCCGCCTTCGTCGAGATCGTCGAGTACGTGCGCATGGGGGTGCTCTTGATCAACGAGGAGTTGAACCCGACCCCGACGGACGCGAAGCAGCCGCGGCTGCACTAACCGCGGCGCGGCCCACTTGTCGGAATTACGGAGAGCCATGCTGGCCAAAGAACACGCGCGGCGCCGCAAGCGCCTGATGCAGATGATGGGCGAAGGGGCGGTCGCGATCCTGCCCGCCGCGCCGCAGCGCCCGCGCAACCGCGACGTGCATTTCCCCTATCGCCAGGACAGCGACTTCCACTATCTGACCGGGTTTCCCGAGCCGGAGGCGGTGGCGGTGCTTGCGCCGGGGCGCGAGCACGGCGAGTACCTCCTGTTCTGCCGCGAACGCGATCCCGAGCGCGAGATCTGGGACGGGCGGCGCGCGGGGCAGGAAGGTGCGGTGGCCGACTACGGCGCGGACGATTCCTTCCCTATCGACGATATCGACGACATCCTGCCCGGCATCCTCGAGCGGAGCGAGCGGGTGTACTATACGATGGGCGTGCACCACGACTTCGACCAGCTGTTGATCGGGTGGATCAACCGCTTGCGCAGTCAGGGCCGCGCCGGGGTGCACGCGCCCGACACGCTGGTCGCGCTCGATCACTTGCTGCACGACATGCGCCTGTACAAGAGCGCCGCCGAGATCAAGCTGATGCGCCATGCGGCGGAGGTCTCGGCGCGAGCGCACGCGCGCGCCATGCAGCAGTGCCGGCCGGGCCTGTACGAGTATCAGGTCGAGGCCGAACTGCTGCACGAATTCGGCATGGGCGGCTGCCGGGTGGCGGCCTATCCGTCCATCGTCGGGGGCGGCGCGAACGCCTGCATTCTGCATTACATCGACAATGCCGAGGAGCTGCGTGACGGCGAGCTGCTGCTGATCGACGCGGGCGCGGAGTACGAGTGCTACGCCAGCGACATCACCCGCACCTTTCCGGTCAACGGGCGCTTCAGCGCCGAGCAGCGCGCGGTCTACGAGGTCGTGCTGGCGGCACAACTGGCCGCGATCGAGGCGGTGCGGCCCGGTAATCACTGGAACACCCCGCACGAGGCGGCGGTGCGGGTGCTCACCGAAGGGCTGGTGGATCTGGGCCTGCTGCACGGCGCGCCGGAGCACTTGATCGAGGAGCAGGCCTACCGGCGCTTCTATATGCACCGCACCGGCCACTGGCTGGGCATGGACGTGCACGATGTCGGCGACTACAAGGTCGACGGCGAGTGGCGCGTGCTGGAGCCCGGCATGGTGATGACCGTCGAGCCCGGTCTGTACATCAGCGCCGGCAGCGAGGGCGTGGACGAGCGGTGGTGGAACATCGGCGTGCGCATCGAGGATGACGTGCTGGTTACCCGCACGGGGCACGACATCCTGTCCAAGGATGCCCCCAAACAGCCCGACGAGATCGAGGCCTTGATGGCCGGCTCCTGACGTGGCACAACCCACACCCTATGACGTGGCGGTGATCGGCGGCGGCCTGGTGGGCGCCGCGCTCGGCTGCGCGCTGGGCGGCGCGGGAGTGCGCACGGCGGTGGTCGAGGCGGTACCGCTGGGCGTGGCCGGTCAGCCGAGCTACGACGACCGTGCGAGCGCGGTGGCCGAGGGCTCGCGGCGTATCCTCGAGGGCGTCGGCGTCTGGCGCGAGGTGCAGGCGGTCGGCGCTTACCCCATTCGCCGCATTCACGTCTCCGACCGCGGCGGCTTCGGTAAGACGCGCCTGGAGGCGGCCGACAGCGGCCTCGACGCCTACGGCTACGTGGTCGAGAACCGGGTGCTGGGCGGCGCCTTCAAGGCCGGTTTGGAGCGCGGCGGCGCGCAGGTGGATCTGCTGGCACCGGCGCGGGTTGAGGGGCTGGTGCAGGACGCGGCGGGCGCCGTGCTGCGCCTCGATCAGGGGCGCGAGTTGCGCGCGCGCTTGGTGGTGCTGGCCGACGGCGGCCGGTCCGGCCTGCGCGAACGGCTCGGGGTGCCGCTGGCGATCACCGAGTACGGCCAGACCGCGGTCATCGCCAACGTGAGCCCGGCGCGCCCGCATCAGGACACCGCCTACGAACGCTTCACCGACAGCGGCCCGCTGGCCCTGCTGCCGCTGGGGCCGCGCCGCTGCTCGCTGGTGTGGACGGTGCGCAGCGCCGATGCCCCCGCGCTGCTCGCGCTCGACGAGGCCGGTTTCGCCGCCGCGCTGCAGGCGCGTTTCGGCGAGCGCCTCGGGCGCTTCGAGCGGGTCGGCGCGCGGGCGCATTACCCGCTGCAGCGGGTGGTGGCGGGCGAACCCGGCCGCGGCCGCGTGGTCATCATCGGCAATGCCGCGCACAGTCTGCATCCGGTGGCCGGGCAGGGGTTGAACCTCGGGCTGCGCGATGCGGCGGTACTGGCGGAGTTGGTGGTGGATGCGCAGCGTGCCGGGCGGGACGTCGGCGGCGAGGCGCTGCTGGAGGAGTTCGCACGCTGGCGCCGACTGGATCAGTGGGCCGTGAGCGGCTTCACCGACGCGCTGGTGCGCGTGTTTTCCACCCCGTTTCCGCCGCTGGCCCACGCGCGCGGGCTGGGGCTGCTGGCACTGGACCTGTTGCCGCCGCTCAAGCGCACCCTCAGCCGTCAGGCCATGGGGCTGAGCGGGCGCTTGCCGCGTCTCGCGCGAGGGCTGCCGCTATGATCAACAGTGCGACACAGGGCCTGTACGAATACGACGTCATCATCGTGGGCGGCAGTCTGGTGGGCGCCGCGGTGGCCTGTGCCCTCGGCGGGAGTACCGACCTGCGCATCGCGGTGGTGGAGCCGCAGCCGCCCGTGACGCCCGCCGCTACAGCCGCCGGCAAGGACGGCTTCGACCTGCGCGTCAGTGCCATCACCCCCGCCTCGCAACGCATTCTGCGCGGGGTGGGCGCCTGGCCGGCCATCGAGGCGGCGCGCCTCGCGCCGTTCCACCACATGCACGTGTGGGATGCGGGCGGTAACGGCGAGATCCACTTCGACTGCGCCGACCTCGGCGAGCCCCTGCTCGGCTACATCATCGAGAACCGCGTGGTGCAGCACGCGCTGCATGCGCGCATGCAGGCGCTGCCCAATATCGACCTCTACAGCCCCGCACGGCTCACCAAGCTCGCTTGGGACGCCGCCCACATGCAGATCACCCTCGAGGATGGGCGCCACCTGAGCGCGCAGCTGGTGGTGGGTGCCGACGGCGCCAACTCCACCGTGCGCGACAAGGCCGGTATCAGCGTGCGCGGCTGGGAGTACAACCAGCGCGCGGTGGTGACGACCGTGCGCACCGAACGGCCGCACCAGGATACCGCTTGGCAGCGCTTCCTGCCCGAGGGCCCGCTGGCCTTCCTGCCGCTGCCCTCGGGCTACAGTTCCATCGTGTGGAGTACCACACCGGCGCGCGCGGCCGAGCTGCTGGCGCTGGAGGAGGAGCCGTTCGCCGCCGCACTGGCCGAGGCCTTCGAGCATCGCCTCGGGCGCGTCCTGGAAGTCGGTCCCCGCGCCAGCTTCCCGCTGCGCACCCTGCACGCCAACGCCTACGTGCGCCCGCGCCTCGCGCTGGTGGGTGATGCCGCGCACGCCATTCATCCGCTGGCGGGGCAGGGCGTCAACCTCGGCTTCGCGGACGCCGCCTGCCTCGCCGAGGTGCTGATCGAGGCGATCCAGAAACGCCAAAGCCTCGGCTCCATCGCCGTGCTGCGTCGCTACGAGCGCTGGCGCAAGGGCGAGAACCTCGCCATGCTCGCCGCCATGGACGGCTTCAAGCGGGTGTTCGGCAGCGAGCTACCGGCGGTGCGCTGGGTGCGTTCGCTGGGGCTGAACCTCACCCACGCGGTGCTGCCGGTGAAGAACCTGCTCATGCGCCACGCCATGGGCTTGGCGGGCGAACCCTCCCGTCTGGCGCGCGGCGAGCCGCTAGCTTAGTACCGTCGCGCTTGAGAGCAACTGGCGTTGCAAAGCTAAACGCTAACCATTCTTATTTACATCCTTGCTGTGCTGCATTACCCTTATTGCCCTCGACTACCCGACTAAGGGCTGACGTATGCGCAAGTTATTGGTGATCGCCTTGGGCCTGCTGCTGGCGGCGGGCGCGTTCGCCGCCGCGGCACAGGAAGTGAACGTCTATTCCGCCCGCCAGGAGGTGCTGATCAAGCCCCTCATGGATCGGTTTACCGCAGAGACCGGCATCCGGGTGAACCTGGTGGCCGGGCGGGCCGATGCCCTGGTCCAGCGCCTGCAGAGCGAGGGCCGCAACACGCGCGCCGACGTGCTGCTCACGGTGGATGCCGGCAACCTCAACCGCGCCATGGAGCTCGAGTTGTTCCAGCCGGTGCAGTCCGAGCTTCTTGCGCAGGCCGTGCCGGCTCATTTGCGCGATGCGGACGGCCGCTGGTTCGCGCTCTCGATGCGCGCCCGCCCCATCGTGTACGCCCGCGATCGGGTGGATCCGAACGAGATCACGGGCTACGCCGACCTCGCCGACGAGCGCTGGCGCCGCCGGGTGTGCGTGCGCTCCTCGGACAATGTGTACAACCAGTCGCTGGTCGCGGCGATGATCGCCACGCAGGGGGCGGAGGCGGCCGAGCAGTGGGTACGCGGTCTGGTGCGTAACTTCGCCCGCCCGCCACGCGGCGGCGACCGCGATCAGATCAAGGCGGTGGCGGCGGGCCAGTGCGACCTCACGCTGGTCAACACCTACTACCTCGCCGCCATGCGCGCCGATGCGGCGGCGGACGAGCGCGCAGCGGCGCAGCGCGTGGGCATCATCTGGCCGGACCAGGACGGGCAGGGCGTGCACATCAACGTGAGCGGTGCGGGCGTCACGCGCCACGCGCCGAACCGCGACAACGCGCAGCGCCTGCTGGAGTTTCTGGTGAGCGAGGAGGCCCAGCGCTGGTACGCCGAGACCAATCATGAATACCCGGTGCGCCCCGGCGTGCCGGTGAGCGCGGCGCTGCGCGAGTTCGGTGACTTCAAGGCCGAAGAGGTGCCGCTGGCCACCTTGGGACGCTACAACGCGGAGGCGGTGCGCCTGATGGACCGCGCAGGTTGGCGCTGATGCGCCCGCTGAGCAGGCGTTAGCGGGTGCGGGATCCGGAGCTGGTCCTGGACGACGCACGAGGAGGCGCGCCCGCCGATCGGTGGGCGCGCCTCAAGGCGTGGCTGCGCCCGCACCCGGGCAAGCTCGGGGCGTACGGCATCGGCGTCCTACTGACGGCGCTGCTGCTGGCCGCGCCGATTCTGTACATCTTCAGCTACGTGTTCCAGCCGGCCGGCGAGGTGTGGCAGCACCTCGCCGACACGGTGCTGCAGGAGTATGTGCTCAATTCGCTGTGGCTGATGCTCGGCGTGGGCGCCGGCACCCTGGTGCTGGGGGTCGGCACGGCCTGGCTCACCACCCTCTGCGAGTTCCCCGGGCGGCGGGTGTTCCAGTGGGCGCTGCTGCTGCCGATGGCGGTGCCGGCCTACATCATCGCCTACACCTACACCGGCCTGCTGGACTTCGCCGGGCCGGTGCAGACTTACCTGCGCGAGTGGTTCGACTGGGGCTTCGGCGATTACTGGTTTCCCGAGATCCGATCCCTGCCCGGCGCGATCGTGATGCTCTCGCTGGTGCTCTACCCCTACGTCTATCTCCTCGCGCGCGCGGCCTTCCTGGAGCAGTCGGTGTGTGTGCTGGAAGTCAGCCGTACCCTCGGCTGCGGACCGTGGCGCGGCTTCTTCACCGTGGCCCTGCCGCTCGCGCGCCCCGCCATCATCGCCGGACTCACCCTGGCGCTGATGGAGGCGCTGGCCGACTTCGGCACGGTGCAGTACTTCGGCGTGAATACCTTCACCACCGGTATCTTCCGCACCTGGTTCGGCTTGGGCGACAGCGGCGCGGCGGCGCAACTCGCGGCGCTCTTGATGACCTTCGTGCTGGTGCTGATCGTGCTCGAGCGTTGGTCGCGTCGTCAGGCCCGCTACCACCACACCACGCAGCGCTATCGCGAGCTGCCGCGCTACCCGCTGCGCGGTTGGACCGCCGCCGGGGCGCTCGCGGCCTGCGTGTTGCCGCTCGCGTTCGGGTTCTTGATTCCCGGCGGACAGCTCGCGGTGTGGGGTTTCGCCACCTACGGCGAGACGCTGGATGCTCAATTCTTCGTGCTGGTGCGCAACAGCGTGCTGCTCGCCGCGGGGGCCGCGCTGATCGCACTCGCGCTGGCGCTGTTCCTGGCCTACGGCAAACGCTTGCACGGCGCCCGTTCGGTGGCCGCCGCGGTGCGCATCGCCGGCATGGGCTACGCGGTGCCGGGCATGGTGATCGCGGTAGGGGTGATGCTGCCCTTCGCCTGGATCGACAACACGGTCGACGCCTGGATGCGCGCGCAATTCGGCATCTCCACCGGGCTGCTATTGTCCGGCACCCTGGTGGCCCTGCTGTTCGCGTACACGGTGCGCTTTCTGGCGGTGGCGCTGCATACGGTGGACGCGGCGCTCGGCAAGATACGCCCATCGATGGACGACGCCGCGCGCTCGCTCGGCTGGCGTCCGACCCAGGTGCTGGGGCGTATCCACCTGCCGATCATGCGGGGCAGCCTGCTCACCGCGCTGCTGCTGGTGTTCGTGGATGTGCTCAAGGAACTGCCCGCGACGCTGGTGCTGCGCCCCTTCAACTTCAACACCCTGGCGGTGCGCGCCTTCGAGCTGGCCTCCGATGAGATGCTCGCCCAGTCGGCCACCGCCGCGCTGGCCATCGTGCTCGCCGGGCTGCTACCGGTTATCCTGTTGAGCCGTTCCATCAACCGCTCGAGGCCGGGGTTTGCCAATGTTGCTTGAGGTGCGCGGGGTGTCCATCGGCTACGCCGGCAAGGTCGTGGTGCACGACGTCTCGCTGGGGCTCAAGCCCGGCGCGCTCGGCTGCCTGCTCGGCCCGAGCGGCTGCGGCAAAACCACGCTGCTGCGCGCCATCGCGGGCTTCGAGCCGGTGATGGCGGGCGAGATCGTGCTGCACGGGCGCAGCGTGAGCCGCCCCGGCTCGACCCTGCCCCCGGAGCGCCGGCGCGTCGGCATGGTGTTCCAGGACCTCGCGCTGTTTCCGCACCTTACGGTGAGCGACAACATCGCCTTTGGGCTGCGGGGCGAGCGCGCGGCCGCGCGGCGCGCGCGGGTCGAGGAGCTCCTGACCCTGGTCGGCCTCGCCGGTTACGGCGGCCAATACCCGCACCAGCTCTCCGGCGGTCAGCAGCAGCGCGTGGCGCTGGCGCGCGCCATGGCGCCGCGCCCCGACCTGCTGCTGCTCGACGAGCCGTTCTCCAGCATGGACGTGGAGCTGCGCGAGAAGCTCGCGCGCGAGGTGCGCGAGATCCTCAAGCAGGACGGGCTCACCGCGCTGCTGGTCACGCACGATCAGTTCGAGGCGTTCGCCATCGCGGACGAGATCGGGGTGATGCACCAGGGTCGCCTGGTGCAGTGGGACAGCGCCTACAACCTCTACCACGAACCGGCCGACCGTTTCGTGGCCGATTTCATCGGGCAGGGGGTGATGCTGCGCGGCACGGTGCTGAACGACCGGCAAGTGGAGATCGAACTCGGCATCGTGGACGGCGTGGTGCCGCGCGGCTGTGAGAAGGGCTGCCCGGTGGACGTGCTGGTGCGCCCCGATGACATCCAGCACGATGACGACAGCCCGCTGATGGCCGAGGTCAGTGCCAAGGCCTTCCGCGGCGCGGAGTTCCTGTACACCCTTACCCTCGCCAGCGGCGCGCGCGTCCTGTGCTTCGCGCCCAGTCATCACAACCACGCCATCGGCGAACGCATCGGCATCCGCGTGATGATCGACCACGTGGTGATGTTTCCGGTGCAGCAGCCGCGGCGCGAACGTGCCGCCGCCCATCGAGCGCCCCCAACCCCTGTTCCGCGGGCCGATGCTGACGCTTGATCGAGGTCTTGGTCGTGCCCGTGCACGCCGCCCGCGAGGGCTCCCGCCATCTTGGTTTCGGGGTCGGCGACGGGTATAGTAGGCGGCTCAGCTCGACCCCGTGGGAGAGTGCGGCCGCGCGCAGCGCCGGCCGCCGCCGAAGGCGCAACCCGCCCGGAATCGCTCAGGCACCCGGACCTCGGGGGACGGAACGCACGTTCCAAAGCTGACTCTGGAGAGCGGTCGCCCGTCCCGGGTGATCCACCGAAGGGGCTCAAGCTCTCAGGTGCAAGGACAGAGGGGCGGCGCCGGTATCCGGCGTCGCCCTTTTTCTTTGGTGTCGCCGGCCTCCGCCCGCGGCCCTTGTGCAGGATGCTATGGCCTATACGCCCGCGAAGTTCATCCCGGTGTTCGACCACTCGGCGCAACCGAACGTGGCGCGCATGCCGGCCTGGATCCGCCAGTCGCTCGGCGACCACGCGCACTACGGCGTGACCGAGCGCGCGGTGCGCGACGGCGCGCTGCATACGGTGTGCGAGGAGGCGCGCTGCCCCAACCGCGGTGAATGCTGGAGCCGCGGCACCGCCACCTTCATGCTGCTGGGCGATACCTGCACCCGCGCCTGCGGTTTCTGCGCGGTGCGCACTGGCCGCCCCGCGGCCGCCGATCAGGCCGAACCCGAGCGGGTGGCCGAGGCGGTGGCGCGCATGGGGCTCGACTACGTGGTGCTCACCTCGGTCAACCGCGACGACCTGCCCGACGGCGGCGCCGGCATCTTCGCCGCCACGCTGCGCGCGCTGCAGACCCGCCGCCCGGACATTGGTCTGGAAGTGCTCACCCCCGATTTTCGCGCCTGCCAGGACGCGGCCGTGGCTGCGCTGGACGCCGCCGTCGCGCCCGGCGCGCCGCGCGTGCGCCTGGTGTGGGGGCACAACGTCGAGACCGTGCCCTCCCTCTACCGCACCGTGCGCAAGGGCTCCGACTACCGCCGCTCGCTCGCGCTGCTCGAGCGCGCCGCGCGTCTGCCCGGCGTGGAGGCGAAGTCGGCCCTCATGCTGGGGCTCGGCGAGCGCGAGGACGAGGTGCACGCGGTGCTGGCCGACCTGCGCGCGGCCGGGGTGGCGCGCCTCGCGCTGGGCCAGTATCTGCGCCCTACACGTTTTCACCTGCCGGTGCGCGAGTACATCGCGCCCGACCAATTCGCACGTTACGCCGAGCACGCGCGCGACCTCGGCTTTCGCTGGGTGAAGGCGGGCCCGCTGGTGCGCTCCTCCTACCACGCCGAAAGCGCCTGAGCTGCGACACAGCCGCGACACAAAGGAAAGCCCATGGGAAACCGCACGCCGCTGTATGACACCCACGTCGAGGCCGGTGCCAAGATGATCGATTTCGGTGGTTGGGACATGCCCATCCACTACGGCTCGCAGATCGAGGAGCACCATGCGGTGCGCCGCGACGCGGGCATGTTCGACGTCTCGCACATGACCATCGTCGACCTCACGGGCGCGCAGGCACGCCCGTTCCTTGCGCACCTGCTCGCCAACGACGTGGCCAAGCTGCAGGAGAGCGGGCGCGCCCTGTACAGCTGCATGCTGAATGAGCAGGGCGGCGTGATCGACGATCTGATCGTGTACTACCTGCGCGAGGACTGGTTCCGCCTGGTGGTCAACGCGGCCACGCGCGACAAGGACCTCGCCTGGATCACGCGCCACGCGCAGCCGTTCGGCGTGGACGTGCAGGAGCGACGCGAACTCGCGCTGCTCGCGGTGCAGGGGCCCGAGGCGCGCGCCAAGGCCCATCGGGTGATCGGCGCGGCGCCGGCCGACTTGAAGCCGTTCTGGGCCCTGCCGATGGACGACAGCTTCGTGGCGCGTACCGGTTACACCGGCGAGGACGGTTACGAGATCATGTTGCCCGCCGAGCGGGCGGTGAGCGTCTGGCAGGCGCTGGCGGCCGAGGGCGTGCGCCCCATCGGCCTCGGCGCACGCGACACGCTGCGCCTGGAGGCGGGCATGAACCTCTACGGGGCCGACATGGACGAGACCACCACGCCCTATCAAGCCAATCTGGGCTGGACCGTCGCGCTGGGCGACGCGTCGGCGGGCGAGGCGCGCGACTTCATCGGCCGAGCGGCGTTGCTGGCCCAGCGCGAGCGGGGCATCCCGCACCGCATGATCGCCCTGGTGTTGCAGGACAAGGGCGTGCTGCGCAACCACCAGAAGGTGCTGGTGGACGGCCGCGAAGTGGGTGAGATCACCAGCGGTAGCTTTTCGCCCACCCTGGGGCGCGCCATCGCCCTGGCGCGCGTGGCGCGCGAGGCCGACGGCCCGTTCACGGTGGACGTGCGCGGTCGCGCGCTGAGCGCCAAGCTCGTGAAGCCGCCCTTCGTGCGCCACGGCAAGATTTGCATCGAACTGTAATCCGCACTCATCCCGAGGAGTCTCCCATGAGCAACGTGCCGCAAGAGCTGCGCTACACCAAATCCCACGAGTGGGTGCGTCCGATGGACGACGGAACCGTCGTGATCGGCATCACCGATCATGCCCAGGACCTGCTGGGCGATATGGTGTTCGTCGAGACGCCCGCGGTCGGCCGCGAAGTCACCGCCGGCGAAGACTGCGCCGTGGTCGAGTCGGTCAAGGCCGCCTCCGACGTGTACAGCCCGCTGGCGGGTGAGGTCGTGGAGAGCAACGAGTCGCTGTCCGACGCCCCCGAGCGCGTGAACCAGGACCCCTACGGCGAGGGCTGGCTGTTTCGCCTGCGTCCGAGCGACGCCGACGCGCTGGCGCAGCTGATGGACGCCGACGCCTACACCGCCCTGGTCGCCGCCGAGTCCCACTGACGCGCCGCCCCCCGCGCACCCTCAAGGACCATCCATGCCGTTCATACCGCATACCGAGGACGAAGTACGCCGCATGCTGGCGACCATCGGGGTCGATAGCATCGAGCAGTTGTTCGAGGAGATCCCGGCCGAGTTGCGTGCCGGGCCGCTCACGCAGGTGCCGCCGGGCCTGTCGGAGATGGAGTTGACGCGCCTGATGCGCGAGCGCGCGCGCCAGGACGGTCAGCCGCTGAGCTTTCTCGGCGCGGGCGCCTACGAGCACCACATCCCGGCTGCGGTGTGGGAGATCACCACGCGCGGGGAGTTCTACAGCGCCTATACCCCCTACCAGGCCGAGGCCAGCCAGGGCACGCTGCAGCTCCTGTACGAATTCCAGACCATGATGACCGGCCTGACCGGCATGGACGTCTCCAACGCCTCGCTGTACGACGGCGCCTCGGCGCTCGCTGAGGCGGTACTGATGTCGGTGCGCGCCAACCGGCGCAATACCAGCCGCCGCATCCTGGTGCCGAGCACGGTGCACCCGACTTACCGCAAGGTGGTGCACACCATCGTGCGCAACCAGGGCTTCACCCTGGAGACCGTGGCCTACGACCGCAAGGGCGGCTACATCGACCCCGACACGCTGCCCGCCGAGCCGGGCGAGTTCGCGGCGCTGGTCATCCCGCAGCCGAATTTCTTCGGGGTGCTGGAAGAGGTCGACGCGCTCACCGATTGGGCCCACCGCCACAACGCCTTGGTGATCGGTCTGGTCAACCCCACCGCGCTCGCGCTGTTGAAGCCGCCGGGCGAGTGGGGCGCCAACGGCGCCGACATCGTGTGCGGCGAGGGCCAGCCGCTCGGCGTGCCCTTGTCCTCGGGCGGGCCGTACTTCGGTTTCATGTGCTGTCGCAAGGAGCACGTGCGCCAGATGCCGGGGCGCATCGTGGGCAAGACCGTGGACCTCGACGGCAAGACCGGCTATGCGCTCACCCTGCAGGCGCGCGAGCAGCACATCCGCCGCTCCAAGGCGACGTCCAACATCTGCACCAACCAGGGTCTGCTGGTGACCGCCGCCACCATCTACCTCAGTCTGCTCGGTCCGGCGGGCCTGGAGAGCGTGGCGCGCAGCGCCCATGCCAACACGCGCGCGCTGATCGAGCGGCTCACCGCGCTGGAGGGCGTGGAGACGGTGTTCGAGCGCCCGGTGTTCCACGAGGCGGTGCTGCGCCTGCCGCGCCCCGTCGCCGAGGTGCTGGGCGCGCTGGAGGCGCAGGACGTGGTGGGCGGATATCCCCTCGGGCAGGACTATCCCGAGCTCGAGAACTGCCTGCTGGTGTGCGCCACCGAGGTGCGCGGCCAGGAGGACATCGAGGCCTACGGTCAGCACCTGGAGCGCATTTTCGCGCACCTGGCGGCCCCGACGAGCTAACGCCCGAGAGCAGGTCCGACGCTTGCGCGGGGGTACCAGCCCCTGTGCGGCATCGGGACAAGCACATGACGCAACAAGGAGAACCCATGGCGACCATTACCCTCAAGGGCAACCCCATCCACACCAACGGGGAACTGCCGGCGGTCGGCGCCCAGGCGCCCGACTTCCGCCTCACCGACAAGGATCTCAAGGACGTGTCGTTGGCCGATTTCAGGGGCCGAAAGAAGCTGCTCAACATCGTGCCGAGTCTGGATACCCCGGTCTGCGCCACCTCCACGCGCAAGTTCCACGAACTGGCGAAGGGCGGCGAGGCCGATGCGCTGATGTTGATGATCTCGGCCGACCTGCCTTTCGCCCAGACGCGTTTCTGCGCGGGTGCGGACCTCGATCACGTGGTCACGCTGTCGATGATGCGCGACCGCCGCTTCGCCGAGGACTACGGCGTACTGATCACCGACGGGCCGCTCGCCGGGGTGACGGCGCGCGCGGTGGTGGTGCTGGACGAGCAGGACAAGGTGCTGCACGCCGAGTTGGTGTCCGAGATCGCGCAGGAACCCGATTACGCGCGCGCGATGAAGGCCTTGGGGTAAGCTGTCGACACGAGAGGCGGGGCGCGGGCGCCGTCCGTTCGACTGCAGGAGGTCAGATCATGCGATTGAATGTTTACCAAGGTGCGGCGGTGCTGGTGCTCCTGGCGTTGAGTCTGGCGGTGCAGGCCAAGCCGGCCACCGTCGACGATTACGAGATGAGCGCGCAGGAGATCGCGCCGAATGTGTACGCCGTGCTCACGCCCTCGCGCGACTTCCCCAGCGCCGAGAACCTCGGTTGGAACGCCAACATGGCCTTCGTCGTGACCGAGGAGGGCGTGCTGGTGTTCGACACCGGCTCGTCGGAGGTCATCGGCGAGGCCATCCTGCGCACTATCCGTACCGTGACCGAGGCGCCGATCCGCTGGATCGTCAATTCCCACAGTCATGGCGATCACTGGCTGGGCAACGCCGCCGTCGCGGAGGACGGCACCGAGATCCTCGCCTCGGCCAGGACGCGCGAGTTGATCGAGAACGACGGCCTGGAGTGGGTGCGCCGCTTCAACGACATGACCGAAGGCGCCACCGGCGACTCGCGCGTGCTGCCGCCCAACGTCACGGTGAGCGACAACAGCGCGCGGGACTTCGGCGGCGTGCGCGGCGAGTTCTACCTCTCCCCGCACGGCCATTCGCCCGGCGATCTGGTGTTGTGGCTGCCCGAGCAGCGTGTGCTGCTGGCCGGCGACGTGGTCTACCAGGGCCGCATCGCGGGCACCTTCGATGCGGACTTCCAAGGCTGGATCGCGTTGCTCGAGGTGCTCGAGGCGCTCGGCGCCGAGGTGGTGGTGCCGGGCCACGGCGACGTGACCGAGGGCGAGGCCGTCGCCCGCCAGCGCGCGTATTTCGAGCGCCTGTGGGCAGTCGTGGAAGAGGGCTTCGACGAGGGCCTGCCGGACTTCGAAATCGCACCGCGGGTGCGCGAGCAGATGGCCGAATTCGAGACCTACTACCCGGATCTGCAGGAAGGCATCGGCGCGAGCGTCTCGCACGCCTACCTGCAGGTCGAGGCCGCCGCGTTCTGAGACCCCTACGCCCCCGCCCGCGCGGCGGGGGCCCTTCAAGAGTTATGACTTCGTCGAGGAGACGTATGCTGATCTTCGAGCAAAGCCAGGCCGGCCGCACCAACGCCGCCCAGGTACCGCTGGACGCCCCGGCGGCGGACGATATTCCCGCCCATCTGCGGCGTAGCGCGCCGCCGCGTCTGCCCGAGGTGTCGGAGTTGCAGACGGTGCGCCATTACACGCGCCTGTCGCAGAAGAACTTCTCCATCGACACGCACTTCTACCCGCTCGGCTCGTGCACCATGAAGTACAACCCGCGCGGCTGCAATTCGCTGGCCATGTTGCCGGGGCTGGTCGGTCGCCACCCGGGCGGCCCGGACCGGCTCGGCCAGGGGTTCATGGCCTGCATGTATGAGCTGCAGGAGATCCTCAAGGACGTCACCGGCATGAAGGGCGTCTCACTCACGCCGATGGCGGGCGCGCAGGGCGAGTTCGCCGGCGTCGCCATGATCCGCGCCTATCACGAGGCGCGTGGCGACGAGGCGCGCACCGAGATCATCGTGCCGGATGCGGCGCACGGCACCAATCCGGCGACGGCGGTGATGTGCGGCTACAAGGTGCGCGAGATCCCCACCGACGCCCAGGGCGACGTGGACCTCGAAGCGCTGCGCGCCGCGGTGGGTCCGCAGACCGCGGGCATCATGCTCACCAACCCCTCCACCCTGGGCGTGTTCGAGCGTCGCATCATGGAGATCGCGCGCATCGTGCACGAGGCGGGCGGGCTGCTGTACTACGACGGCGCCAACCTGAACGCCATCCTCGGCAAGGTGAAGCCCGGCGACATGGGCTTCGACGTGATCCACATGAACCTGCACAAGACCTTCTCCACGCCCCACGGCGGCGGCGGGCCGGGCGCCGGTCCGGTGGGGGTGAGCGAGCGCCTGGTGCCCTATCTGCCCATCCCCATTGTGGACAAGACCGCGAGCGGCACCTACCGCTGGCTCACCGAGCAGGACCGCCCGCAGTCTATCGGTCGCCTGTCGACCTATATGGGCAACGCCGGGGTGTTGCTGCGCGCCTATGTGTATGCGCGCCTGCTCGGGCGCGAGGGCATGGCGCGGGTCGCCGACTACGCGACGCTGAACGCCAATTACCTGATGGCGCGCCTCAAGGCGGCCGGCTTCGACATGGCCTACCCGAAGCGGCGCGCGACGCACGAGTTCATCCTCACCCTCAAGCGCCAGGCCAAGGAGCACGACGCCACGGCGATGGACTTCGCCAAGCGGCTGCTGGATTACGGCTTCCATGCGCCGACCACTTATTTCCCGTTGCTGGTGCCCGAGTGCCTGCTCATCGAGCCGACCGAGACCGAAGCCATGGACGCCTTGGACGCCTTCGTGGACGCGATGGTGGCCATCCTGGGCGAGGCGCGGGAGAACGTGGAGACCTTGAAGGGCGCCCCCTACACGCTGCCCGTGCGGCGCCTGGACGACGTGCGCGCGGCGCGCGAGCTCGATCTGGCCTGGCAGCCCGTCCCGTGAGCGAACTGCCGTCGGAGTTGCGCAAGCCGCCGCATGAACTGCGCCGGCTGGCCAACGCCACGCGCTATTCCTGGCAAGGGTTGAGGGCGGCGTTTCGCCACGAGCGGGCCTTCCGTCTGGAAGTGGTGGCGGCCGCGGTGCTGTTGCCGCTCGCCGTTTGGCTGGGGGAGGGGCCGTTGGAGCGGGCGCTGCTGGTGGCGGTGGTGCTGCTGGTGATGGTGGCCGAATTGCTCAACTCGGCGGTGGAAGCGACCGTTAACCGCATAGGTACCGAGCACCATCCATTGGCGGGGCGCGCCAAAGATCTCGGCTCGGCGGCGGTGTTCGTGAGCGTCGTCCTCGCCGGGGCCGTCTGGCTGTTGATCCTGTTGTAGGCACGCGCTGCACGCCTGTGCGGCGCCCACGGGTGGCCTACACCCGTTCGGGCGCCGGCTCGCGCCATGCACCGAAGAAAAAACCTGAAGGAGAATCGATGACCGCGCTGATTTGCGGCTCCATGGCCTATGACACCATCATGGTGTTCCACGACCGCTTCAAGAATCACATCCTGCCGGAGCAGGTCCATATCCTGAACGTGTCCTTTCTGGTGCCCGACATGCGGCGCGAGTTCGGCGGCTGCGCGGGCAACATCGCCTATAACCTAAACCTGCTGGGCGGTGACGGCGTGCCCATGGGCACGGTCGGCGAGGACTTCACCCCCTACGCGGGCTGGCTCGATGAGTGCGGCATCTCGCGCGCGTATTTGAGGGTCATTCCCGAGTCCTACACCGGTCAGGCCTTCATCACCACCGACATGGACGACAACCAGATCACCGCCTTCCATCCGGGGGCGATGAACCACTCGCACGAGGTGCGCGTGAGCGACGCGCAGGACATCAGTATCGGCATCGTCTCGCCCGACGGGCGCCAGGGCATGCTCGACCACGCGCGCCAGTTCGCCGAGGCCGGCATCCCGTTCATTTTCGATCCCGGCCAGGGCATGCCGCTGTTCGACGGCGCCGCCCTGCTGGGCTTCATCGAGCAGGCGACCTGGGTGGCGCTGAACGATTACGAGGCGCAGCTGCTCGCCGAGCGCACCGGGGTGAGCCTGGAGAAGCTGGCGCAGCGGGTGGAGGCGATGGTCGTCACGCGGGGGGCCCACGGCTCCACCATCTACGCCGGCGGGCGGGAGTATGACATCCCCGTCGCGCCGCCCCAGGTGGTGCGCGATCCGACCGGCTGCGGCGACGCCTACCGCGCCGGCCTGCTGTACGGGTTGATGCGCGACATGGACTGGAAGACCACCGGCCGTGTCGCCGCGCTGATGGGCAGCATCAAGATCGAGCATCACGGCACCCAGAACCACAGCGTCACGCCCGAGGCCTTCGCCGAGCGGTTCGCGGAGACCTTCGGTTACCGCTTCTGAGGCGTCGCGGCGGCCGCCTCGCCAGGCAACAAAAAACCGCGCCCTTGGGGGCGCGGTTTCGTTTCTGGGCGGCGATCGACTAGCGGTTGTAGTCGCCGGCGCGCTCGGGTTGGTAAAGCACTTCCTCGATGCGTACCTGCACCGTCTTGCGCCCCGGCAGCGGCCAGGCGATCTGCTGGCCCACGGACAGACCGAGCATCGCGCTGCCGAGCGGGGCGAGCACCGAGATTTTGTCCGGCTGCCCGTCGATGTCGCGCGGGTAGCACAGCACCTTCTCGAATGTCTCGTCGGTCCCCTCCACGGCAAAGCGCACGCGCGAGTTCATGGTAACCACCGTCGGCGGCATTTCTTCCGGCTCGACGATGTTCGCGCGCGCGAGCTCCGCGCGCAATGCGTTGATCTCGGGGCTGGCCGGCTTGGGCAGCTTGTCGAGCAGCGCTTCCAGCCGGTCCAGGTCGAACGCGGACACGGTGATGGGGGGAAGTTGGGACACGGCCTTCTCCGTTGCAAAGAACGCCTGCAAGGCGTTGTAGGTTAAGTTCGAAGTCTACGCCAAACGCGGGGGCGGGTTAAGCGGGCGGGGGATCGACTTTGACACGCCCACGCGGAGAGCTAGAACAGGGGGACGAGCGTTGCCATGGAGGGCAAGCGATGAAGGTTCAACTGAAACCCTTGGCTGAGCAGACCGTGGTCATCACCGGGGCGACCAGCGGCATCGGTTTGGTGACGGCGCGCCAAGCCGCGCGCAAGGGGACGCGCCTGCTGCTCGCGGCGCGCGGCGAGGAGGCGTTGGAGGATCTGACCAACGAGATCCGCCAGGGCGGTGGCGAGGCGGCGTACGTGGTGGCGGACGTGGCAGCGGAGGCGGAAGTGCGCCGTATCGCCGACGAGGCATTGGCGCGCTACGGCGGCTTCGACACCTGGGTGAACAACGCGGCGGTGTCCATCTACGGCAAGATCGAGGAGGTCTCGCTGGCCGATCACCAGCGGCTGTTCGAAACCAACTACTGGGGCGTGGTGCACGGCTCCCGTATCGCCTGCGAGCACCTGCGCCGCCATGGCGGCAAGCTCATCAACGTGGGCAGTGCGCTGTCCGAGCGCGCGATCCCCATGCAGGGCATCTACAGCGCCTCCAAGGCCGCGGTGATGGGTTTCACGGACGCCCTGCGCATGGAGCTCGAAGCGGACGGCGCGCCGGTGTCGGTCACCTTGATCAAGCCCGGCGCCATCGACACCCCTTATCGCGCGCATGCGGCGAACTACATGGGCGTGGAGGGCAAAAACCCGCCGCCGGTGTACGCCCCGGAGACCGTCGCCACGGCCATCCTGCACGCCGCCGAGCACGAGGTGCGCGAGGTGGTGGTCGGTGCGGGCGGTAAGCTGATCACGACCCTGGGGAACGTGGCGCCGCGGCTGTCCGACAAGGTCATGGGCAAGGTAATGCCCTTTCTGCAGCGCACCAACAAGCCGGTGGACGGGGTGCAGCAGGGCGCCCTGTACGAGGCGGGCGGTGCGCTGCAGGAGCGCGGGGGCACGCCGATGACCCTCGAGCACAGCCTGTACAGCGCAGCCGTGCGCCACAAGGGGCTGACGCTGATGGCCGCGGCCGGGGCCGCGGCGGTGCTGTACGGGGTGTTGCGGCCGCACGGCCGCGCCCATTGAGGCGGGCGTGGCTGCGCGCGGCGGCCCGGATCGGCTCGCTTAGGCGGCCGGCGCGGGTGTCGGGGCCGGGCGCGGGGCGGCGCCGGTCACCATCGGCAGGTCCTCGGCCAGCCAGTTCTCGCAGCCGCCGGCCAGGTTGTAGACCTCGGCGTAGCCCATGTCCATCAGGGTCGCGGCCGCCAGCGCGCTGCGCCCGCCGGTCGAGCAGTACACCACGACGGGGCGCTCGTAGGCGGTGCTCAGCACCGGGTCGGGGCGCTTGTAGTCGGGATCGGCGGCGGGTTCGAGCAACCCGCGCGGGATGCAGTGCGCGCCCTCGATGTGTCCCTCCTCGAATTCGTAGGTCTCGCGTACGTCGAGTATGAGCAGGTCCGGTCGCTGCGCACGCATTTCCTCCAGCGCCTCCGGCGAGACTTCCTGAATACGGCTGCGGGCGGCGGCGACGAAGTCGCGCAGTTTCTTGGGCATGATCCCTCCACGGATGACGATGACATCGGCCGGCGCTCGCCGCCGGCCAAGTGCGCGATTCTACCCCATTCATCAGGCCCGGTTTGAGCGGGGCCTTGCGCTCCGCTCGGCCTCCCGAACTGGGCGCCCCGTCCTTGCCGCCATCCGAACGGGTGATTAAGGTGCCGCCCTTTTGCGGCACTTTTCAGGTCCGGGGGGCGGTATGCGCAGCGGATGGTTGGCCTTGGTGCTCGCCGGTTTGAGCGGCACGGCGCAGGCGATCGTGAACGTGGAGAGTCTGCGGGCGGTGGACCCGCCCGAGGGGCTGAGCGGCAAGCTGTCGCTAAGCGCCGGCGGCGAGAGCGGTACGGTGCACACCTCCAGCATCAACGCCGGCGCCGGCGTGGTATGGCGCCGACAGGCGGTCACCAACTTCCTCACCTTCAACTACGCCTACGGCGAGTCGCTGGGGGTGAAGGTGACCGACCGCAGCTTCGTGCACGCGCGGCACGTGCGTCATGTGCGTGAACGTACGGATTGGGAGTTGTTCGCGCAGCGCCAGCACAACCGCTTCCTGCGCCTGTCTTCGCGCGAACTGGTCGGCAGCGGGGCCCGGCTCACGCTGTACGACGAACCCTCGCAGGACAGCCGCGCCTTTTTGGGGGTCGGCGCCATGTATGTGCAGGAGCGTTTGGAGGAGCGCATCGGCACCACCGACGGCGGCACCAGCGGACTGTGGCGCGGCAACGTGTACTTGGCGCTCAACTGGCGCACCGACGACCGCGTGCGGCTCTCCAGCACCACCTACTGGCAGCCGGCCCTGACCGATGCCGGCGATTTCCGGCTGCTGGAGGAGGCGGCGTTGCGCGTGCGGGTGCACGGCAACCTCGATCTCGTCACCTCGCTCAACATCCGCCACAACAGCCACCCGCCGCAGGGCGTCGAACGCACCGAGATCACCTACCGCACCGGGTTCGAGTACGACTTCTAGCGGGACCGGGGCGGCTATACTGCTGGCAAGGGCGCTGGCTCCAGGGGGCCGAACATGTTATTTTCGCGGGTTCGAATTTCGCAGGAGGCGACGGGCCGAGGCCTATGACCCGCAAGCTCTACATCAAGACCCACGGCTGCCAGATGAACGAGTACGACTCGGCCAAAATGGCCGAGGTGCTGCACGAAGGCGCCGGTCTCGAACTCACCGATCGGCCGGAAGAGGCCGACGTGCTGTTGCTCAATACCTGTTCCATCCGCGAGAAGGCGCAGGAAAAGGTGTTTTCCCAGCTCGGCATGTGGCGGGAGCTCAAGGAGGCGCGCCCCGAGGTGGTGATCGGCGTGGGCGGCTGTGTGGCCAGCCAGGAGGGCGAGGCGCTGCGCGCGCGGGCGCCCTATGTGGACTTGGTGTTCGGCCCCCAGACCCTGCATCGGCTGCCGCAGATGTTGCGCGAGCGCGAGGCGCGCCGCGCGCCGGTGGTGGATGTCTCCTTCCCCGAGATCGAGAAGTTCGACCACCTGCCCGCGCCGCGCGCCGAGGGCGCCACCGCGTTCGTGTCCATCATGGAGGGCTGCAGCAAGTACTGCACCTTCTGCGTGGTGCCCTACACGCGCGGCGAAGAGGTCAGCCGCCCGTTCGACGACGTGATCGCCGAGGTGGCGCAACTCGCCGCGCAGGGCGTGCGCGAGGTCACCCTGCTCGGGCAAAACGTGAACGCCTACCGCGGCGTGATGCACGACGGCGATATCGCCGACCTTGCACTGCTGATCGGTTACGTGGCCGCGATCGACGGCATCGAGCGCGTGCGCTACACCACCTCCCACCCGGTGGAGTTCTCCGACAGCCTGATCGCCGCCTACGGCGAGGTGCCCGAGCTGGTGAGCCACCTGCACCTGCCGGTGCAGAGCGGCTCCGACCGCATCCTGGCGCTCATGAAGCGCGGCCACACGGCGCTGGAGTACAAGGCCAAGGTGCGCCGCCTGCGCGCGCTGCGCCCGGACATCAGCCTCTCGTCGGACTTCATCGTCGGCTTCCCCGGCGAGACCGACGCCGACTTCGAGGCGACCATGAATCTCATCGCCGAGGTCGGCTTCGACACCTCGTTCAGCTTTATCTACAGCCCGCGCCCCGGCACCCCCGCGGCACAGCTGCCGGACGACATCCCGCTGGCGGTGAAGAAGGAGCGCCTGGCGCTGTTGCAGCAGCGCATCAATCAGCAGGCGGCGGCCATCAGCCGGCGCATGGTGGGCAGCGTGCAGCGCATCCTGATCGAGGGCCCCTCGCGCAAGGACCCGCGCCAGATGGCGGGGCGCACCGAGAACAACCGCGTGGTCAACATCGACGGCGGCCCCGAGCTCATCGGGCGCTTCGTGGACGTGCGCATCACCGAGGCGCTGCCCAACTCGCTGCGCGGCGAACGCATCGAGCGCGTGGTCGACTGTGCCTGACGCCAAGCCCCCCCGCTCCAAGGAACGCGTGGCGGCGCGCAAGCCCGCCGAGAGCCATGATTTGGTGCTCGAGCCGATGGACAACGCGCGGCTGGCCAACCTGAGCGGCCAGTTCGACGAGCACCTGCACCAGATCGAGCGTCACCTCGGCGTGGAGATCAATAACCGCGGCAACGTGTTCCGCATCATCGGCGACCCCGCCCCGGTGCGCGCCACCTCGGCGCTGCTGACCCGCTTGTATGCCGAGACCGCGCAGGAGAGCCTCACGCCCAGCCGGCTGCACCTGTTCCTGCAGGAGGCGGATAGCGCGGCGGCGCACGTTTCGCGGACGGACGACGAGGTGCCGGACGATGTCGCCATCAGTACGCGCCGCGGCGAGATCCGCGGGCGCGGCGCCAATCAGCGCCGCTACCTCAAGAACGTGCTCACGCACGACATCAACTTCGGTATCGGCCCCGCCGGCACGGGCAAGACCTACCTCGCGGTGGCCTGCGCGGTAGAGGCCTTGGAGCGCGACCAGGTGCAGCGCCTGGTGCTCACCCGCCCGGCGGTGGAGGCGGGCGAGCGCCTCGGTTTCCTGCCCGGGGATCTCGCGCAAAAGGTCGACCCCTACCTGCGCCCACTGTACGACGCGTTGTTCGAGATGCTCGGCTTCGAACGCGTAGCCAAACTGATCGAACGCAACGTAATCGAGATCGCGCCGCTCGCCTATATGCGCGGGCGCAGCCTGAACGAATCCTTCATCATCCTGGACGAGGCGCAGAACACCACCGTCGAACAGATGAAGATGTTTTTGACGCGCATGGGTTTCGGTTCCACCGCCGTGATCACCGGCGACGTCACCCAGATCGACCTGCCGGCCGGCAAGCAGTCGGGGCTGCGCCACGTGATCGACGTGCTGCGCGACGTGCCCGGCATCAGCTTCACCTTCTTTCAGGCCAAGGACGTGGTGCGCCACACCCTGGTGCAGCGCATCGTGACCGCCTACGACGCCTACGAGGCGCGCATGCGCGAAGGCGGCAGCGAGGCGTGAGGCTGGAGTTGGACCTGCAGGTCGCGCCCGAGGTGGCCGGCCACGCGTTGCCCTCGGCCGCTGCGCTGCGCCGCTATGCGCGCGCCGCCATGGCGGGCCATCGCAGCCGCGGCGCCCTGACCATCCGTATCGTCGGCGAGCCGGAGAGCCAGGCGCTCAACGCCCGTTACCGCCAGCGCAACCATCCGACCAACGTGTTGTCTTTTCCTTACGAGAATCCTCCGGGAATGACGCTATCTTTACTGGGGGATCTGGTGATTTGCGCGCCGGTCGTGGAACGCGAGGCGCGGGAGCAGGGCAAGCCGGTGGAGGCGCATTGGGCGCACCTGATCGCACACGGCATGCTGCACCTGCTCGGTTACGAGCATCAGGACGACGCCCAGGCTCAGATAATGGAAGCGCTTGAAATCGCGATCCTGGACACCTTAGGCTATCCAAACCCGTATCTCCTTGCGGAGCCTCATGAACGAAGATCGACCTAGTAGTACCCCTGCCGCAGACGGCAGGCCCTACCGTAGCTGGCTCGAGAAGCTGAGCCATGCCCTGACGGGCGAACCGCGGGACCGCGAGCAACTGCTCGACTCCCTGCGGGAAGCCGAACAACGGAATCTGCTCGACGCCGATTCGCTCGCCATGATCGAGGGCGTGCTGCAGGTCTCCGAGATGCAGGTGCGCGACATCATGGTGCCACGCTCGCAGATGGTGGTGGTCGAGCGCGATGCCATGCCCGAGGATTACCTCCCCCTAATCATCGAATCCGCCCACTCGCGCTTCCCGGTGATCGGGGAGAACCGCGACGAGGTGGTCGGCATCCTGCTCGCCAAGGACCTGTTGGCCTACTTCGGGCGGGAGCCGCGCGGTAGCTTCAACATCCAGGACGTGCTGCGTCCGCCGGTGTTCATCCCCGAGAGCAAGCGCCTGAACGTATTGCTCAAGGAGTTCCGCGCGCGGCGCAACCACATGGCCATCGTGGTGGACGAGTACGGCGGCGTGGCGGGGCTGGTTACCATCGAGGACGTGCTTGAGCAGATCGTGGGCGAGATCGAGGACGAACACGATGTCGACGACGAGGCCTACATCATGGAGCACGGCGACAACCGCTACACCGTGAAGGCCCTGACACCCATCGAAGACTTCAACGAGCGCTTCGGCAGCGACTTCTCCGAAGACGAGTTCGATACCATCGGCGGGCTGGTGCTCAACCGCTTCGGGCGTATGCCCAAGCGCGGCGAGACGGTCGATCTCGGCGCCTTTCATTTCCGCGTGCTGCGCGCCGACAACCGGCGCATCCACCTGCTGGACATGAGCCTGCGCGCGGCTCCGGCGGCGACCGCCGATGCGGCGGGGGCGCGGCACGGTGCCGGCCACTGAGGCGGCCGCGCGCTGAGGCGCGCGCCGAGATTATTCAGTGCGTCTGATCGAGGGGCTGGTCCGCTATCCGCGCGCGGGCGATCTGGCGGCGCTGCTCGCCGGGGCCGCGTTGCCGCTGGCCTTCGCCCCCTTCCACCTCTGGCCGCTGGCGGTGCTCGCGCCGCTCGTGCTGTTCGCCCTCTGGTTGCCCCCGCTCACGCCGCGCCGCGCGGCGTGGCGCGGCTACCTGTTCGGCCTCGGCATGTTCGGCGTGGGCGTCTCCTGGGTGTTCGTCGCCATCCACGTGTTCGGCGAGACCGGGCTGGGCGGATCGCTGTTCCTGACCGGCGCCTTCGTGGCGTTCCTGGCGCTGTTCCCCGCCACGCTCGGCTACGTGAACGCGCGCTTGCGGGCGCAGGTGGCGGGGCAGGGGGGGCTGCGCGCCGCGGCGGTCACGCTGCTCCTGTTGTTCCCAGCCACCTGGACCTTGTGGGAGTGGGTGCGCGGCTGGTTCTTTACCGGCTTCACTTGGCTGCACCTGGGCTACAGCCAGATCGACGGGCCGCTGGGCGGTGTGGCGGCGCTCACCGGCGTATACGGCCTGTCCTGGCTGTTGGCCCTTACCGCGGGGCTGCTGGTGTATGCGTGGCTGGCGGCGCGCTACCGCGTGCGGGCGGCGGGTGCGGCCGCGGCCGCCGTGCTGCTTTGGGTCGCCGGCGCGGCGCTGGCACAGATTACCTGGACCGAGCCCGACGGCGAGCCGCTGCGGGTGGTGGTGGTGCAAGGCAACATCCCGCAGGAGATTCGCTGGGACGACGATCAGTTCGAGCGCACCAAGGCCTTGTACTGGGACCTCACGCGCCCCCACCTCGGCACGGCGGACCTGGTCGTTTGGCCGGAGAACGCCATTCCCGGCTTCTACCACTGGCTGGCCGACGGCTACTTCGCCGAGCTCGAGCGCGAGTTGCGCGCGAGCGGTACCGACCTCATGCTCGGCCTGCCGTACCGTGACCGCGCCACCGGCGCCTACTACAACAGCGTGCTCACCCTGGGCCCCGACGAGCGCCAGTTCTACCACAAACACCATCTGGTGCCGTTCGGTGAGTTCGTGCCGTTGGAGCAGCAGCTGCGCGGGCTGTTCGGCTTCTTCGACCTGCACATGTCCAGCTTCTCGCGCGGCGAAGCAAATCAGGCCCCCGTGTCGGGTGCGGGGTGCCGCATCGGGGTCTCGGTGTGCTACGAGGACACCTTCGGGGAGTACATCGCGCGCAGCGTGCCGCAGGCCAACCTGCTGGTGAACGTGACCAACAACGCCTGGTTCGGCGACTCCATCGCCCCCCACCAGCACCTGCAGATCACCCGCCTGCGCGCGCGCGAGACCGAGCGCCCGCTGGTGCGCGCCACCACCAACGGCATCTCCGCGGTGATCGACGCGCAGGGTCACTTGGTCGCGCGCGGGCCGCAGTTCGAGCAAGTGGTGCTGACGGGGGAGGTGCAGCCGCGCCGCGGGGCGACGCCGTATGCCCGCACCGGCAACTACCCCGTGATCATCGCCCTGTTGTTGAGCGTGCTGGCCGCGACCTTGTATGCCCGCCGCCGGCTGGCGCGGGCGGGTGTGACCGAAGCCGCCTAGGCGGCGTCAACTCCCGTGGGGCGTCTCCGCGCCGTAGCGGCGCCAGAACAATGCCGAGTAGGGCGCAATAAGCGCAGCGCATTGCGCCGGGGCGTTGGAAACGTCACCGCTGCATCACTCTTTGCCGGCGCATTGTCTCGAAGGGACTTGGAGGCCCGCGCGGTATCCCGCGCCAGCGGCGCAATGCTGTATGCCCCCGCCGGATGTGTGTGACCGAAGCCGCCTAGGCGGCGTCAACTCTCGTCGGGCGTCTCCGCGCCGTAGCGGCGCCAGAACACCGTGCCGTGACAATGCGCGCAGGGCGGGATATGGCCGGTGCGGGTCAGCGTGAGTTCGTGTCCGCAGCGGTCGCAAACGAACACGCCCGGCGCGGTCACCTCGCCGGAGTAGCGCTCGCCGAGCTTGCGCGGGGTGCGCGTGAATTGCTCCAGTTCCACCCGCGACTGGTCCACCACCTTGGAGAACATCTCCTTGATCCAGTCCTCCGCATAGGCCCACTCGAAGCTGAGCCAGTCGTCGATGGCCTTGCCGGTGCTCGACAAGTAGTTGCCCGCGTCCAGCAGGTCGCGGTGCATGTAGGCCGCGATGCGCTCGGCCTCCTCGCGGGTGAGTTCGCCGACTTCCTGTGCCCGCTCCTTGGCGATCTCGATCGCGTGCTGCAGGCGCGAAGGCTCGCCGGGCCGCGCGAGCAGCCCGCGCACCCGCTCCAGCATGCGGTTGTAGCCGTGGGCGAGGCGCTCGTCGTGGCCCTCGGGCCCTTGTTCATCCTTTTTGGTCACCGTTCCTCCTCCGCGTTCAGTGCGGTCTCTATCACTCAAGTCTGCGCTATTCCCGCGCCGGCGCAAAGGGTGCGCGCCATGCGTTAAGATGGCCCCGCCACGGAGTAGGCGTCCTCTAACGACGGGATGACGTCTCGACAACAACAAAAGGGCAATTACAACGTGAACTACAAGAAACTGGTCGTGGGTTGTGCGGGTGCCGGCCTGCTGGTTGCCAGCGCGGGCGCGGCGGCGACGGAGCGGGCTTATTCCGTGTTCGTGGGCCTGCAGACCCAGAGCTACAGCACGGAATGGAACGGCTACAGCGGTGAGACCGACCGGTTCCGCGGCAGGGGTTTCGGCGCCACCGGCGCGTTCAACGATAACTGGGGCGCGCGCTTCCTCTATTACTCCACCAGCCACACAGACTTTGACCTGGATAATAAGGGCTTTGAGGTCATGGGGCTGTGGGGGGGCAACCTGCGCCGCGAGGGCTTCAAGGGCTACGTGGGTGCCGGATATTTCAGCGAATCCTGGGAAGCGGGCGGCGGCAGCGTGGATTTCTCGGGCTGGTTGCTGCATGTGGGGGCGGGCTACAACTGGGACCGCTGGACGATGGATTTGTCGATGTCTCTGCGCGACGGTAGCGATTACGAAAGCCTGATGGCGGATGTCTATGGCTTCGGCGGATGGACCGTCACGCCGATCTCGCTCGGCCTCAACGTCGGCTACCGCTTCTAGCGGGCACTCTCCGGGGGCATGGATGCCCCGCCTCCTGCACCGCCAATCCGACCCTCACGGGCGGCGCGGTGCGCCTCCCTGGCTTCCCCCGATCGGCGCCCGACAGCCGCGATTGTGGCCGCTTCCGGCCGTGCGGTATCCTTGATCCTTTTCCGCTAGGCAAACAGGCACCCATGGCAATGGACGAGCAATACCACCCCGAACGCATCGAGGCCGACGTGCAGGCCTATTGGGAAGCGCACCAGAGCTTCCGGGCGGTGGAGGACCCGCAACGCGAGAAGTTCTATTGCCTGTCCATGTTTCCCTACCCCAGCGGGCGCCTGCACATGGGGCACGTGCGCAACTACACCATCGGCGACGTGATCAGCCGCTACCAGCGCATGCAGGGCAAGAACGTGCTGCAGCCCATGGGCTGGGACGCCTTCGGCCTGCCGGCCGAAAACGCCGCCCTCAAGCACGGCGTGCCGCCGGCCAAGTGGACCTACGAGAACATCGAGTACATGCGCGTCCAGTTGAAGCGCCTGGGCTTCGGCTACGACTGGGGGCGCGAGCTCGCCACCTGCGCGCCGTCCTATTACCGCTGGGAGCAGTGGCTGTTCACCCGCCTGTTCGAGAAGGGGCTGGTGTACAAGAAGACCGCGCCGGTGAACTGGTGCCCCAACGACCAGACCGTGCTCGCCAACGAGCAGGTGGTGGACGGCGGCTGCTGGCGCTGCGGCACGGAGGTGGAGCGGCGCGAGATCCCGCAGTGGTTCATGCGCATCACCGCCTACGCCGACGAACTCTTGAGCGAGCTGGACCGCATGGAGGGCTGGCCCGAGCAGGTGCGCACCATGCAGCGCAACTGGATCGGGCGCTCCGAGGGCGTGGAGCTGCAGTTCGCCGTGGCGGGCGCCGCCGAGCCGCTCAAGGTCTTCACCACGCGCCCGGACACCCTGATGGGGGTGACCTACGTGGCGGTAGCGCCCGAGCACCCGCTCGCGCTCGGCGCGGCCGCAGATAACCCGGCGCTGGCCGAGTTCATCGAGCGATGCCGCCACGCCGGCACCGCCGAGGCGACGCTGGAAACCGCGGAGAAGGTGGGTATCGATACCGGCCTCACGGCGCGCCATCCCATCAGCGGCGCGGAGGTGCCGGTGTATGCCGCCAACTTCGTGCTGATGGGCTACGGCGAAGGCGCGGTGATGGCCGTGCCGGCCCACGACCAGCGCGACTACGAATTCGCGCACAAGTACGGCCTGCCCATCAAGCCGGTCATCGCGCCCGCCGAGGGCGGTGCGCCGGACGTCTCCGCCGCGGCCTACACCGACAAGGGCGTGCTGGTCGACTCCGGCGAGTTCAGCGGGCTCAGCTCGGAACAGGCCTTCGAGGCCATCGCCGCGCACCTCGAGGCGCAGGGCCTCGGCGCCAAGCGCGTGCACTACCGCCTGCGCGATTGGGGCGTGTCGCGCCAGCGCTACTGGGGCGCGCCCATTCCGATCATCAACTGCCCGTCCTGCGGCGCGGTGCCGGTGCCGGACGAGGACCTGCCGGTGGTGCTGCCCGAGGAGGTGACCTTCGAGGGCGTGGGCTCGCCGATCAAGAAGATGCCCGCGTTCTACCAGACCGCGTGCCCGCGCTGCGGCGGCGCGGCCGAGCGCGAGACGGACACCTTCGACACCTTCATGGAATCGTCCTGGTATTACGCGCGCTACTGCAGCGCGAACAACGCCGAGGCCATGCTGGACGAGCGCGCCGACTATTGGCTGCCGGTCGATCACTACATCGGCGGCATCGAGCACGCCATCCTGCACCTCTTGTACGCGCGCTTCTACAACAAGCTGCTGCGCGACGCCGGCCTGATCCGCCACGACGAGCCGTTCACGAATCTGCTCACGCAGGGCATGGTGCTCAAGGACGGCGGCAAGATGTCCAAGTCCAAGGGCAACACGGTGGACCCGCAGGAACTCATCGACAGCTACGGCGCCGATACGGCGCGCCTGTTCATGATGTTCGCCGCCCCGCCGGAGCAGTCCCTGGAGTGGTCCGACGCCGGCGTGGAGGGGGCCTTCCGGTTCTTGAAGCGCCTGTGGAAGCGGGTCGCCGATCACGCGGCGGCCGGGCCTGTGCCCGCGCCGGCCGCGCAGAGCGAGGGCGAGGCGGGGCGCGCGCTGCGGCGCCAGATCCACGAGACCCTGGCCAAGGTCAGCGACGACATGGGCCGCCGCCACACCTTCAACACCGCCATCGCCGCGGTGATGGAGCTCATCAACGCGCTGTACAAGGTGGAGGGGAACGACCCGGCCGAGCGCGCGCTGGTGCAGGAGGGCCTGGAGGCGGCCGTCCTGATGCTCGCCCCCATCGTGCCGCACGTCTGCCACGCGCTGTGGAACGCGCTGGGGCACGAGGGCGCGGTGGTGGATGCCCCCTGGCCGCGGGTGGACGAAAGCGCACTCCAGCGCGACGCGCTTACCTGGGTGGTGCAGGTCAACGGCAAGCGGCGCGGCGAGGTGGAGGTGGCCGTGGCGGCCGAGCGCGCCGCGGTGGAGGCCGCGGCCCTGGCCGAGCCGAATGTCGCCCGCTATCTGGAAGGCAAGTCCGTCAAGCGGGTCATCGTGGTGCCCAACAAGCTCGTCAACATCGTGGTGGCCTGAGGCATGCGCCGCGTGGGGCAGGCGACGACGCTGTGGCACCTGCTGGTGCTGGTCCTGCTGGTGGCGTGGCTGAGCGGCTGCGGCTTTCGCCTGCGCGGCGCGGTGAGTCTGCCCGCGGGCATGGAGGCCACGCGGGTGGAGGCGCAGGGCGTCTCCAACGAGCTGGCGAATCACACCCGCCGCGCGCTGGAGGCCGCCGGGGCGCGGATTACCACCGAAGCACGCGCCGCCACCGCGCGCCTGCGCTTGTTGGACGAGCGCCGCGACCGGCGCGTGTTGTCGGTGGATAGCGCCGGCCAAGTGCGTGAGTACGAGTTGGTCTATGCGCTGCGCTTCGAGGTGCGCGACCGGGCGGGCAAGATTCTGGTCGGCGAGCAGACGGTGGAGCTGGTGCGCGCGGTGACCTTCGATCCCGGCGAGGCGGCGCTCGGCCGCCTCGGCGAGCAGGAGGTGGTGCAGCGCGAGATGCTGGAGATGGCGGTGAATCAGATGCTGCAGCGCATCGCCGCCGCGGGGCGCAGCGGGGGTGCCTCGGCCGAGCCTGGGGCGACCGACGATGAATCCGGGGACAGCTCCGGGGACAGCTCTGGGGGCGCCGATGCGCCTGCGCCCTGAGCAGCTCGACGCGGCGCTGCGCAAGCCGCTCGCGCCGGTGTACGTGGTCACCGGCGACGAACCCCTGCAGCACGGCGAGGCCTGCGATGCCCTGCGTCGCGCGGCGCGGGCGCAGGGCTACACCGAGCGCGAGGTGCTCACCGTCGAGACCGGCTTCGACTGGAGCCGCCTCGGTGCTGCCGCGGGCAACCTGAGCCTGTTCGGCGAGCAGCGGCTGATCGAGTTGCGGGTGCCGACCGGCAAGCCCGGCGACGCGGGCGGCAAGGCCCTCAGCGCCTATGCCGCCGATCCGCCCGCCGACGCACTGTTGATGGTGCAGTTGCCCAAGCTCGACAAGCGGGCGCAGAGCACCGCCTGGTTCCGTGCCCTGGAGGGGGCCGGGGTGGTGGTGGCGGTGTGGCCGGTGGAAGCGTCCCGGCTGCCCGCGTGGCTCACGCAGCGCCTGCGCGCGCGCGGCTTGCAGCCTACGCCCGAGGCGGCGGCGCTGATCGCCGAGCGCGTGGAAGGCAATCTCCTGGCCGCCGCGCAGGAGGTCGAGAAGCTGGCGTTGTTGCTCGGCGAGGGCCCGGTGGATCTGGAGGCGGTGACGGGCGCGGTGGCGGACAGCGCGCGCTACGACGTGTTCGGCTTGGTGGACGCCGCCCTGGCCGGCGACGCGGCGCAGGTCGCGCGCAGCCTCGGCGGCCTGCGCGGGGAAGGTGTGGAGCCCCCGGTGGTGGTGTGGGCCCTGGCGCGCGAACTGCGCGCGTTGCACGCCCTGGCGCGCCGGGTGGCCGCCGGCGAGGCAGCGGGGCAGGCGATGGCGCAGGCACGCGTGTGGGACAAGCGCAAGGCGCCGACCGGCGCCGCGCTGCGGCGGTTGTCGGTGGGCCGGATCGAGAACCTGCTGCGCCTCGCGGCGCGCTGCGACCGGGTGGCCAAGGGTGCGGAATCCGGCGCGCCGTGGGATGAGTTGTTAGAATTGAGTCTTGGGATGGCGGGCGTGCGCTTCGTGCCGCGGCCGCTGTCGGCGTGAGCGGGAGGTAGGCTATGAACACCGCGGTGCAAGCGACGGCTGCCGCCGAACAGGACGTCCAGGCATACATGCAAGCCGTGGGGCAGCGCGCGCGCGCCGCGGCGCGGGAACTCGCGCGCGCGCCCACGCGCGTCAAGAACCAGGCCCTGGCGGCCATGGCCGCCAGGCTGCGCGCCGAGCAGGACGCGCTGCTGCAGGCCAACGCGCGCGATCTCGAGGCGGGCCGCGCGGCGGGCCTGGACGCGGCCCTGCTCGACCGCCTGGAGCTGAACCCGGCGCGCATCGAGGCGATGGCCGAGGGGCTGGAGCAGATCGCCGCCCTGGCCGATCCGGTCGGGGAGATCACCGGGCTCAACTACCGCCCGTCCGGCATCCAGGTCGGGCGTATGCGCGTGCCGCTCGGGGTGGTGGGCATCATCTACGAATCGCGCCCCAATGTGACCGCGGACGCCGCGGCGCTGTGCCTGAAGTCGGGCAACGCGGCCATCCTGCGCGGCGGCTCCGAAGCGTTCCACTCCAATGGGGCCATCGCCGCCTGCATCAAGGCGGGGCTGGCCGAGGCAGGTCTGCCGGAGGATGCGGTACAGGTGCTGGAGACCACCGATCGCGCCGCGGTGGGCGAGCTGATTCGCATGAAGCAGTACGTGGACGTGATCGTGCCGCGCGGCGGCAAGGGCCTGATCGAGCGCATCAGCGAGGAGGCGCGCGTGCCGGTCATCAAGCACCTGCACGGGGTGTGTCACGTCTACATCGACGCCGCGGCCGACCTCGACAAGGCGGTGCGGGTGGCCTTCAACGCCAAGACCCAGCGCTACGGCACCTGCAACACCATGGAGACGCTGCTGGTGCACGCGCGCATGGCCGAGGCGGTGTTGCCGCGCCTAGCCGAACTCTACCGGGCCGAGGGCGTCGAGCTGCGTGGCTGCCCCGCCACCTGCGCGCTGGTCCCGGACGCGGTGCCCGCCACCGACGAGGATTGGGACACCGAGTACCTCGCCCCCGTCCTCTCGATCCGCGTGGTGGACGACTTCGCGCAGGCGCTGGAGCACATCCATGCGCATAGCTCCGGGCATACCGAGTCCATCCTCACGGAGGACTACGGACGGGCGCGCCGTTTCCTGGCCGAGGTGGACTCCAGCTCCGTGATGGTGAACGCCTCCACGCGGTTCGCGGACGGCTTCGAGTACGGGCTGGGTGCCGAGATCGGGATCAGCACCGACAAGATCCACGCGCGCGGGCCGGTGGGCCTGGAAGGGCTGACCTCGCAGAAATTCATCGTGCTCGGGGACGGGCACGTCCGCGAGTGACGAGCACCCCTTGATCGGCCTGCTCGGCGGCACCTTCGACCCCGTCCATTATGGGCATCTGCGTCCAGCGCTCGAGGCGGTCGAGACCTTGGCGCTGGACGAGTTGCGCCTGATTCCCGCGGCCCGGCCGCCGCACCGCGCCGCGCCCGCGGCCCCGGCTACCGAACGCGTCGCCATGGTGAGTCTCGCCGTCGCCGGGGAGTCGCGGTTTCGCGTCGACGCGCGCGAACTCTCCCGCACCGGCCCCTCCTACACCGTGGATACGCTGGAGTCCCTGCGCGCGGAAGTGGGGACGACGCCGCTGGTGTTGCTGCTCGGCATGGATGCCTTTCTCGGGCTGCACACCTGGCATCGCTGGGAACGGCTCGCGGCGCTCGCCCACCTGGCGGTGATGACCCGCCCCGGGGCGGCGCCCGCAGAGGACATGGCCGCCCCGTTGCGGCCCTTGTGGGCGGCGCGCGTGCGCGACGCCGCGGCCCTGCGGGCGCGACCCGCCGGGCACCTGATCACCCTGCAGGTCACCGCGCTCGGTATCTCCGCCTCGCAGTTGCGCGCGCAGGCGGCGGCCGGGCGCAGCCTGCGTTTTCTCACGCCGGATGCGGTGTGCGAGCACATCGCGCACCACGGACTTTACCGACCCGCGCCGCCGGCCGCGGGTACGAGCGAGGCTTGATGGAACCAGAAACCCTAAGAGACATCGTCGTCGAGGCCCTAGAGGATCTCAAGGCGCAGGACATCCACGTGCTGGACGTGCGTGGCAAGTCGAGCATCACCGACATCATGGTGATCGCCACCGGCCGCTCCGACCGTCAGGTCAAGTCGCTGGCCCAGAACGTGGTGACCAAGGCCAAGCAGCATCACGTCATGCCCGTCGGCGTGGAAGGCGAGCGCGAGGGCGAGTGGGTGCTGGTGGACCTCGGCGACGTGGTGGTGCACGTGATGCTGCGCGAGGTGCGCGACTTCTACAACCTCGAGAAGCTGTGGAGCGTGCCGCGCTCCGAGCACGGCTAGCGTAGCGGCGCGGCGGGGGCGGCGGTGCGCATACACCTGATCGCGGTCGGCCAGCGCATGCCCGCCTGGGTGGAGGCCGGCTACCAGGAGTATGCGCGCCGCCTGCCGCCCGAGTGCGCCCTGCAGTTGGTGGAGATCCCCGCCGGGCGGCGTACCAAGGCGGCCGACCTCGCGCGGCTGATGCGCGAGGAAGGGGCTCGACAGCTCGCGGCGGTGCCCGCAGGCGCGCAGCTCATCGCATTGGACGCCCAGGGGCGCCAGTGGAGCACGGAACAGCTGGCCGCACAGCTCGAGGGCTGGCTCGCCGACGGGCGTGATCTGGCGCTGCTGGTGGGCGGCCCCGAGGGCTTGGCCGATGCATGTCGCGAACGCGCCGACGGGCTGTGGTCGCTGTCCAAACTCACCCTGCCGCACCCGCTGGTGCGCGTGGTGGTCGCCGAGCAGCTCTACCGCGCCTGGAGCATGCTGCGCAACCACCCGTACCATCGTTGATGACGGCCTGATTTCCTCTGCGCCTTGCCAGCGCGCAACGGGCGCCTCATGGATCCGGCTCGCGCGTCGTTCCCCTCGAGTGAACTTGCAAATGAGAAGCTATGGAACCTTTTGACGTCTACCTCGCCTCTAACTCTCCGCGCAGACGCGAATTGCTGGTCCAGATCGGCGTGCGCTTCCATGTGCTTGCGGTGGAGGTGGACGAGCGCGCGCGGGCCGGCGAGCGGCCCGAGGCGCTGGTTGCGCGGCTGGCGCTCGCCAAGGCGCGCGCGGGTATGGCACTGCTGCCGGCGGGCGAGCGCCGCCCGGTGCTGGGGGCCGACACGCTGGTGGCCGTGGACGGCGAGGTGCTCGGCAAGCCACGCGACGAGGCGCAGGGCCTGGATATGCTGGCGCGGCTGTCGGGGCGCACCCACCGTGTCCTGTCGGCGGTGGCGTTGGCGGGCCATGCCGGGGAGGGGGTTCGGGTGTCCGAGAACGCCGTGACGTTCCGGCCGCTGACCCCGGAAGAACGTGTAGCATACTGGCAAAGCGGTGAGCCGGCCGACAAGGCCGGGGCGTACGCCATCCAGGGGAAGGCGGCGCTGTTCGTCACGCGCCTCGAAGGCAGCTATTCGGGGGTGATGGGCCTGCCGCTGTTCGAAACCGGTGAGCTGCTGAGGGGCGCGGGTCTGCGCTTGTTCGGCGGCCAGGAATAACAGTCAGCGTGAGTGAAGAGTTACTGATCAATGTGACCCCGCAGGAGACGCGCGTCGCCTTCGTGGAGAACGGCGTGCTGCAGGAGGTGCAGATCGAGCGCACCCGCCGCCGCGGGCTGGTGGGAAACATCTACAAGGGCCGCGTGGTGCGCGTGCTGCCAGGCATGCAGGCGGCATTCGTCGAGGTGGGCCTGCAGCGCACCGCGTTCCTGCACGCCTCCGACGTGGCCGTGCCGGGGCAGGAGCGCAACGGCAACGGCAATGCCAACGGGGGTAACGCCGACATCGGCCGGCTGCTGCGGGAGGGGCAGGAGCTGTTGGTACAGGTGGTGAAGGACCCGCTCGGCACCAAGGGCGCGCGGCTCACCATGAACCTCTCCATCCCGTCTCGTTATCTGGTGTTCATGGCTGGGTCTGAGCACATCGGTGTGTCGCAGAAGATCGAGGGCGAGGAGGAGCGGGCGCGTCTGAAGGCCATCCTGCGCGCCGCCGTGCCCGAGTTCGGCGGCGGCGGCTACATCGCGCGCACGGTGGCGGAGGGCGCCAGCGAGGAGGCACTGCACGCTGACATGCGCTTCCTGCAGAAGCTGTGGACAGCGATGCAGGAGCGCGGGCGCACGGAGCCGCCCGGCACGCTCATCCACGAGGACCTGCCGCTCGTCATGCGTACCATGCGCGACTTGGTCGGCGCGGCAGTGGAAAAGGTGCGCATCGACTCGCGCGAGACGTACCAGAAGGTGCACAAGTTCGCCACCAAGTTCATTCCCGAGCTGGTGCCGCGCATCGAGTACTACCCCGGCGAGCGCCCGATCTTCGACCTCTACAACGTCGAGGACGAGATTCAGAAGGCGCTGGCGCACCGGGTGGAACTGAAATCCGGCGGCTATCTCATCATCGACCAGACCGAGGCGATGACCACGATCGACGTCAACACCGGCGCGTTCGTGGGCCATCGCAACCTCGACGAGACCATCTTCAAGACCAACCTCGAGGCGGCGCAGGCCATCGTGCGTCAGCTGCGGCTGCGCAACCTCGGCGGCATCATCATCATCGACTTCATCGACATGACCGATCTGGAGCACCGGCGTCAGGTGCTGCGCACCCTGGAGAAGGGCTTGGAGCGGGACGTGCACGGCAAGCCGAACATCTGCGAAGTGTCGGCCCTCGGTCTGGTGGAGATGACCCGCAAGCGCACCCGCGAGAGCCTCGGGCACGTGCTGTGCGCGCCTTGCCCGACCTGCGGCGGGCGCGGCCAGCTCAAGACGGCCGAGACGGTGTGCTACGAGATCTTCCGCGAGATCCTGCGCGAGGCGCGCCAGTTCGATGCGCAGCAGCTTCTGGTGTTGGCCTCGAGCGAGGTGGTCGATCTGTTGCTCGACGAAGAATCCACCAGTGTCGCCGAACTGGAGGCCTTCATCGGCAAGCCGATCAAGTTCCAGGTCGAGGCGCTGTACACCCGCGAGCAGTACGACGTGGTCTTGATGTAGGGCCTTCGTCACGATGCACCCTGCTCCGCCATCCCTCGCCCGCGTCTGGCTGCGCCGCGCGCTCCGCACGCTGCTCGGCACGGCCGCGCTGCTGCTGATCCTGGTGGCGATCGCCTTCGCGCTCACGCGCCAGTTCGTCGACGACGCCCACCCCATGATCGAACGCTGGGTGACCGAGGAACTCGGCCAGCCGGTGCGCGTGGGCGAGATCGAATTCGCCCTGGTGCGCGGCAATCCCGCCCTCACCCTGCACGATGCCGCCCTGCTGGACGCGCAGGGCGGCACGGTCGTCGCCTTCGACCGCCTGCACGTCCCGATCAGCCTGCTGGCCAGCGCACGTGCGCGCAGCGTGCAGTCCGACGGTTTGATCCTCGAAGGTTTGGATCTGCGCCTCTCGCGCGCGGACCTCGCGCGGCTGTCGGCCCGCTGGGGCGAGGGCGAGGAGCCGCGGGCGCGCAACGGTGCGGTCTACGCTTGGCTGCTGGCCCAGGAGCGGCTCGAACTACGGGGCGCGCGACTGTACTGGGAGGGGGCACCGGCCTTGGAGCGGGTGAATCTGCGCCTCGAGCGCGCGCGGGGAGAGCACCGGCTGACGGGCCGCGCGCAGCTGAGCGGCGGCGGCCGCCTCGCCCTGGATCTGGCCGTGGAGGCCGCGCATGCGCCGCGGGAGCCGGCCCGCTGGCGCGTGGACGGCGGCGTCGCGGCCGAGGCCGTCGCGCTGGAGGCGCTCGCGCGCCTGACGGGGGCGCCTAAGAGCCTGAAGGGGCGGGGCAGTCTGGAGCTGCGGCTGACCGGCGGCGACGGGCGCCTGGCGGCCGACGGCGCACTCGACTTGCGGTACGTCGCGCTCGAGCAGCGGATGTTGTGGCCGTTCCTGCGGGGCGAGGCGCGCGCGGAGTTCACCCGCCGGGGGTGGGCGCTGGACACGGCGTTGCGCGGCCCGCGCCAACAGGAGCGGCAGGCGCCGCTGACGCTGCGCGCCGCCGGTGCGGACGGTGGCATGGAGCTAATGGTGGCGAGCCTCGCGCCCAATGAGGTCGACGCGCTGCGTAAGGCGTTCACCCCCAAGCAGGGCCTGCTGGCCGACTACCTCGCCGAGGCGGCGCCGCGCGCCGAGCTGCGCGATCTGGCGGCGACGCGCAGCGCCGGCGGCGCCTGGACCTACACGGGCAGCTTCAGCGAGTTCCGGCAGTCGGCCTGGCGCGTGGCGCCCGCGGTGGAGGGCGTCGCAGGCCGCTTCGTAGCCGGTCCCGAGGGCGCCCGTGTGTGGCTGGCCGCGCCCGCGGCGAAGTTCGATTTTCCGCGCCTGTTCCGTGCCCCGCTGCGCGCGCGCATCGAGGGGCCGCTGCGCGTCCATGAGGACGCCGCCGGTTGGCGCATCGATGTGGAGGAGGTCGCGGTGGAGAACGCCGACCTCGCCACCACCGTGCGTGGCAACGTGCGTCCCGCGCAACAGGGGCGTCCCGCCGCGCTGGACATCGCGGTGGCCGTGGCGCGCGCCGACCCGCGCCAGGTCACCCCCTACGTGCCGGCGCGCATCATGCCCGAGGCCGCGGTCAAGTGGCTGGACGAGGCCTTCATCGGCGGTGCGGTAACGGGAGGCGAAGTCCTCTACCGCGGCCCGGTGACCGGATTTCCCCCGCCGGGGGGCACCTTCGAGGCCCGATTCGGAGTCCGTGACCTCGGCCTGCACTTCGCCCCCGGCTGGCCCGCATTGGAGGGCGGCGAGGCGGAGGTGGCGATCGTTGGGCGGGGGCTGGAGGTGCGCGCGCGGGAAGGGCGCCTGTTGAATGCCGAGCTCGGCGAGGCCACCGCCCGTATTGCCGACCTGCGCCGCCCGGTGCTGGAACTTCAGGCCGCGGCGACGGGGCCGGTCGACGATCTGCTGCGTATCGCGCGCGACACGCCGCTGCGGCAGGTGACGCCCGCCGCGCTCGACGACCTGGCGGTGGCGGGGCCGACGGACCTCGCCTTCAACCTGACGCTGCCGATCGGCGCGGCCCGTGAGCAGGCGGCCTTGCATTGGTCAGGGACGGCGACGCTGCGCGATGCCCAACTGACCCGCGGCCCCTTCACCCTGACCCACCTGAACGGGACGCTCGATTTCGCCGACGGCGCCTTTCGCGGCGAGGACCTGCACGGCCGCTGGGGCAGCGCCACGCTGCACGGCGCGGTACGTCCGGGCGAGGCGGGCGGCCATCGCGTGAGCGGCGTGGCGCGCGTGCCGGGCGAGGAGGCGGCCCGTTGGTTGCGTCTGCCGGGGGAGGTCTTTGCCGGCGAGTCGGACTGGCAGGTCGCGTTGGACTTGGGCGGCGGCGCGGCGGACGGCTGGTCGTTTCGGGCGGAGTCGGATCTGGCGGGCCTGGCGGTGGAGCTGCCGGAGCCGTTCGCCAAGGCGCCGGAGGCATCCCGCACGACGCGCATCGACCTGACCGGCGCGGAGGATGACGGACAGGCGTTGGTGGTGCGCTACGGCGAGCACGCAGTGCGTGCCCATCTGCGCGACGGGGCCGTAACCGCCGCCGCCATCGGCTTCGGCGGTCAGGCGCCGGCGCGCCCCGAAGCCGGCAGCGTCCACGTCGGTGGGCGCCTGGAGCGACTGGATATCGCGGGCTGGCCCGCCCTCGAGCGAGGTTCCGGGGCCGAGGGCGACACCGAGTCCGGCTTGGCACGCCTGCGCTGGGAGATCGCTCTGGCGCGCCTTGGGTTGGTCAATTCCGCGGCTTCGCCCGCGACGGAGGCTTCGCCGGTCGGCCAGCCTGCGACGTCGCCCCACGGCTTCGACCCCGGCGTGTTGCCGGCCGCCCGCGTGCAGGTGCGGGAGTTCAGCTATCAGGCCTTACCGCTGGGCGCGTTGAACGCCGAAGTGGCGCGGCGCCCTCGGGGCGTGGACATCAGCGGGTTCACGCTGCGCGGCGGTCTGCTGACGGCGGATGCGCGCGCCGAATGGCAGCGTGGATCCGGTGGCGACCGCTTCAGTGTGAGCGGCGCGATGGAGGCGCGCGACGTGGTGCAGGTCTCGCGTGCCTTGGGCCTGTGGCAAGGGCTGGATGCACGGCGGTCGCGCGTGGAGGGCTCGATGTTCTGGCTCGGCGCACCGTGGCGGCCCCAGCCGCAGACTGTGAACGGGGCGTTGCGTCTGGAACTGTACGAGGGCGCGCTGCACGAGGTCGAGCCGGGGGCGGGCCGCTTGGTGGGCCTGCTCGGCATCAGTGTCCTGCCGCGCCGCCTGCGGCTGGACTTTCGCGACGTGTTCTACGAAGGCTTTCGCTTCGATGAGGCACGCGGCAGCCTGCGGTTCGCGGGCGGACGGGCGGTGACCGAGGATTTTCGCATGCAAGGCCCCGCGGCCCGCATCGCCGTAACCGGCAACGCGGATCTGGTGGGGCGCGCCTATGACCATCGCGTGACGGTGGTGCCGCACATCGGCCAAGCGGCGCCGATCGCGGGGACCTTGGCCTGGGGGCCGCAGGTCGGCGCGGTGCTCCTGATCGCGCAGCAGCTGTTTCGCAGCAGCGTGGACGAGGCGGTCACCGCCCGCTACAGCGTGACAGGGCCGTGGGATGCCCCCACCGTGGCGCGCCTCGCCGCACCGGCCCGGACGCCGGATTACGTCGACGAGTGAGCGCGGGCGGATCGGTCCCTGTGGTATTCTCCCGGCCCATGAAGTACGCCCTGTGCGCCCTCCTGTGCGCCTTCCTGAGTCTGCCCGCCGTGGCCTCGCCCTGGTCCATCAGCGCCGAGGCGTGGGCCATGCCGCGCCACGGCGAGCGGGTGCTGCAATTGCCGGCGGTCGCCGCCGCCCTCGAGGCCGCGGCGGCGCAGCCCGACGCGCGCCTGACGGTGCGTTACCCGGGCGGCGAAGCGGGGACGCTGTGGGCGCAGGAGCTGCGCGGTTGGCTGATCGCGCTGGGGCTGGACTCGGATCGTGTGGAACTCGTGCCCGGCGCCCCGCGCCGGGACGTTGTGGAACTGGAACTGCGGCCGGCTGCCGGCGCGGGGGGACAATGAAGCACAAAGTGGCGGCCATTCAAATGGCGTCCGGGCCGAACGTGTCGGCCAATCTGGCGGAGGCCGAGCGCCTGGTGGCGGAGGCCTCCGAGGCCGGTGCCGGCCTGGTCGTATTGCCCGAGAACTTCGCGTTCTTCGGTATGGCCGACGAGGACAAGCTGGCCGTTGCCGAGCGCGACGGCAGCGGCCCGATGCAGGACTTTCTGGCCGAGCAGGCGGCGCGCCACGGCGTGTGGCTGGTCGGTGGCACGATTCCGCTCGCGGCCAGCACCGAGGGCCGGGTGCGCGCGGCCTGCCTGCTGTACGACGACCAGGGTCGGCGCGCGGCGCGCTATGACAAGATCCACCTGTTCGATGTGGAACTGGAGGGCGACGAGCGTTACACCGAGTCGCGCACCATCGAGCCGGGCGCCGAGGTCGTGGTGGTCGATACCCCGTTCGGGCGCCTGGGTCTGTCAGTGTGTTACGACCTGCGTTTCCCGGAGCTGTTCCGGCGCATGACGGCCGCCAAGATGGACCTCGTGGTGCTGCCCTCGGCCTTCACCGCCGTCACCGGCCGCGCCCATTGGGAGACCTTGGTGCGCGCCCGCGCCATCGAGAATCAGTGCTACTTCATCGCCGCGGACCAGGGCGGCTACCACGTCAACGGCCGCGAGACGCACGGCGACAGCATGGTGGTCGATCCCTGGGGGGTGGTGGTCGCCCGCCTCGCGCGCGGGTCGGGCGTGGTGGTGGCCGAGTTCGATCGCGAGCGGCTCGCGTCGATCCGGCGGACCTTCCCGGCGCTGACCCACCGTCGACTGCGCTGAGCGGTTGAGCGAGCCCGCTCCTATTGGCACTCGCCGATAGAGCCGGGCCGGCAGCGGCGCCGGTCGGCCCAGGTGGTGTTGTCCAGGCGCGCGCCGTCCAGGATGACATCGTCGACGTTGGCGCCCGGTAGCTGGGCACGGGTGAGGTCGGCACCGCTGAGGTTTGCGCCGACCAGACGTGCGTTGTCCAGCCGCGCGCGCGTGAGATCGGTGCCCGACAGATCCGCCTGTTCGAGCTCGGCACGCATCAGGTTCGCCTCCTGCAGAATGGCGCCGCTCAGCCGTGCGCCGTTCAGCACCGCCTGGCGCAGGTCGGCGCCGGTGAGGTCGGCCTCGCGCAGGTCGGCGTTGATGGCCCGGGTCTGGTAGAAGTTGGCCTGACGTAGGCGGGTACCGGCGAGGCTCCCCCCCGTCAAGGTGGTGCGTTCGAAGCGGGCGCCCATCAGGTCCGCCCCGGTAAACACCGTGTCGCTCAGGTTGGCCCCCAGAAAGCGCACCTGCGCGAGCTGGGCGTCGTCCAGCCGCGCCCCCGCGAGGTTGGCAAAGGACAGATCCGCCCCCGTAAGGTTCGCGCCGCGCAGGTCCGCCCCGCTGAAGTCGGCCCGCCCCAGCACCGCGCTGCGCAGGTCCGCCCCTGCCAGTTGCGCCTCGCGCTTGTCGCAGGCGGTCCAATTCACCGCCGGCCCCGGCGGGTCGTCGCATCCGGCCGTCGCCGCACCTGCCCAGAGAATGCCCGCCATAGCCAAGCACTTGGCAGTGGTTTGTGTGTGCGTGGGGGCGCCCAGCCGAGGGCTTGCATTAAGAAAAAAGGGCATAAATCCTCGTCCTCGCGGATACCGCCGTATGGTAACAGGACCGCGCGGGGCGGGCAGCCTGGAATGAGTAGGGCGGGGAACTGCGAAGATGCGCGCCGGGTCGCATTATGAGGGCCGTTTGCGCGCCGCATAGGCCTTTAGCTTTGCCTCTTCAGGCAAAGGTGATAAATTTTGGCGCTATTGCCGCTCATTAGTTCTGCAAGCGGCCCACTCGGGCGGCCGGGTTCGCGGGCCGCGCGACGCGCGATAGCTTAGCTCGCAAATAAGTAGCATAGACCACTGAGGAGTCTTCCAATGTCGATGAATCGTCGCCAGTTCATCCAGCTGATGGGCATCGCGGGCGCCGCGGGCCTGCTGCCCGGATGTAACAGCGGGAGCGCGTCTAAGAACGCGCCTAGCGACCTGTACGAGCTGCCCAAGTTCGGTAATGTCACCATCCTGCATACCACCGACACCCACGCGCAGCTCCTGCCCGTCTATTTTCGCGAGCCGAGCGTCAACCTTGGCCTCGGCGAGATGCACGGCCGGCCGCCGCATATCGTCGGACAGCGCCTGCTCGAGTACTACGGCATTCAGCCGAACTCCATCGAGGCCCATGCCTTCACCTACCTGAACTTCGCCGAGGCCGCGGAGAAATATGGCAAGGTGGGCGGGTTCGCGCACCTCTCCACGCTGGTCAAGCGCATCCGCGCCGAGCGCGGCGACGGCAACACGCTGTTCCTGGACGGCGGCGACACCTGGCAGGGCTCCGGCACCGCCTTCTGGACACGCGGCAAGGACATGGTGGAGGCCACCAACCTGCTGGGCGTCGACGTGATGACCGGTCACTGGGAGTTCACCTACCGTGACCACGAGGTGCTGGACAACATCAAGGACTTCAACGGCGAGTTCGTGGCGCAGAACGTGCGTGTGCGCGACGAGGCCATGTTCGACGGGGCCGAGGCCTACGACGAGATGACCGGCCACGCCTTCAAGCCCTACACCATCAAAGAAGTGGGCGGTGCCCGCATCGCGGTGATCGGCCAGGCCTTCCCCTACACCCCCATCGCCAACCCGCAGCGCTTCATCCCCGACTGGACCTTCGGTATCCGCGACGCGGACATGCAGGCCATGGTCGACCAGGTGCGCGAGAACGAGAAGCCCGACGCGGTCATCGTGATCTCGCACAACGGCATGGACGTGGACCTCAAGATGGCCTCCGTGGTCACCGGCATCGATGCCATCATGGGCGGTCACACCCACGACGGCATGCCGGCGCCGAGCGTCGTCGAGAACCGCGGCGGCAAGACCCTGGTGACCAACGCCGGTTCCAATGGCAAGTTCCTCGGGGTACTGGACCTGGACGTGAAGGACGGTAAGGTGCGCGACTTCCAGTACCGTCTGGTGCCGATCTTCTCCAACCTGATCGAACCCGACCGCGAGATGAGCGCGTACATCGAGAAGGTGCGGGCGCCCTACCTCGAAAAGCTCACCGAGGAACTGGCGGTGGCCGACACGCTGCTGTACCGCCGCGGCAACTTCAACGGCACCTTCGACCAGATCATCTGCGACGCCCAGCGCATCGTGGGTGACGCGCAGATCGCCCTGTCACCGGGCTTCCGCTGGGGCACCACGGTGCTGCCGGGGCAGGCCATCACCATGGAGCACGTGCTGGATCAGACCTGCACCACCTACTCCGAGACCTACGTGCAGGAGATGACCGGCGAGATGATCAAGCTGATCCTCGAGGATGTGGGCGACAACCTGTTCCACCCCGACCCCTACCTGCAGCAGGGCGGCGACATGGTGCGCGTGGGCGGCATGGACTTCGTGTTCGATCCCACCGCCTCCATCGGCAACCGCGTCAGCGAGATGCGCCTGGACGACGGCACCCCTGTCGAGGCGAACAAGAACTACAAGGTGGCCGGCTGGGCGACCGTGGGTTCGCAATCGCCCGGTCCGCAGGTGTGGGACGTGGTGGCCGAGTACCTGCGCGATCAGAAGGTCGCCACCATCAAGAAGATGAATGTGCCCAAGCTGAAGAACGTGCAGGGCAACCCGGGTCTGGCGGACTACGAGGGCGAAGTGCTTTCGTAAGTTCGACCGACGGGAAGAAAAAAGGGGGCCGGTTCGCCGGCCCTTTTTTTTGTCTCGAGGCAGAGTTGCACGTGCTCATCCGTAGGCGCGTTTAATGCAGCGCCATGTCCCGGCTGCCGCGCAGCCGACAGGATGCTGAATTGCGGTCCGGGCCCAAAGCGCCACGGCTTAGCGGCCAGGACTCAGATCCCGCGTAGCAGACGCTCGGCGCGGGTGGGCGGATAGAGGTAGGCCTGCGTCCCGATGTAGGGGTCGGGGTGGCGCCGGAAGTGGTGGCGCAACAGGGCCAGCGGCGCCGCGCGCGGTACCTCGCCGCGCCGGTAGGCGTCGATCAGCTCGGCCAGCTCCGCGCGGTCCTCGGCGTCGAGGTCCCGCTTGAGGTAGCCGGCCAAGTGTTGCAGCACGTTGGCGTGGCGCTTGATGGTGGCCGGCTTCTGCAGCGTGGGCATGAGAAGCTGGATGTAGGCCTGGGCCAGGGCCGCCAGATCGCCGCCGTGGCCGCGCGGGCCGGCCGCCACCAGGCGCCCGAGCTGGGCAGGCGCACGCGGGTCGTGCGCCATCAGGCTGAGCTTGTGGTGCGCGTGGAACCGCACCAGAGCGGCCGCGCTGAGCCCCTCGGCCATGAGTTCGCACCAGCGGGCGTAGGTGAACACGCGCTCGAGGAAGTTGTCACGCAAGTCGGGATCGCCGAGCCGACCCTCCTCCTCGACTGGCAGCAGGGGCTGGGCGTGCATGAAGGTGCGGGCATACAGCCCACGCCCCGTGCGGCCCGGACCGCCGCCCTCGGGGTAGACCTTCACGCGGAACACCCCGCAGCTCGGCGACTTGCTCTTGAAGATGTAGCCCGCCAGGTCGGGCAGGCGGGCCGCGGTCTCCGCGCCGTAGGCGGTGAGCGGACCGCTCACATCGAGGTTCGGATCGCGCACGCCGACGGCACGCGGCGCGTCGGGATCGCCCACCAGGCGTATGGGGGGACGTGGTACACCGAGGCCGATCGCGACCTCGGGGCATACGCCCACGAAGTCGAAAAACTGCCCCAGGGTACCGGTCAGGTAGGCGTCGTGCTTGTGATTGGCATCGAAGCGCACCGCCTCGCCCAGCAGGCAGCTGCTGATGCCGAGCCGCAGGCGCGGTGATTCGCGCACCTAGCGCTCGGCACCCAGCGCCAGCGCCCGCGCGCGTGCCGCCTCTCGGGCGGGGCGCTGCGCCTCGGCGGGTGGGGCCGCCCATCCTTGGGCGTGGTGCTGTACCAGGTCAGCCAGCGCCGCGATATGCGCCGCGCTGTCGTTCAGCGCGGGGATGTAGTGGTAGCTCTGCCCGCCGGCGTGCAGAAACACCTCCCGATTCTGCTCCTCGATCTCCTCCAGGGTCTCCAGGCAGTCGGCCGAAAAGCCCGGACAGACCACGTCGACGCGCCCGACCCCGCGCTCGGCCAGCGCCTTCAGCGTGTGGTCGGTGTAGGGCTTGAGCCATTCCTCGCGGCCGAAGCGCGACTGGAAGGTCAGCGTCCATGCCTGTGGGTCCAGGGCGAGCGCCTCGGCCAGCAGGCGGCCGGTCTTGTGGCACTCGCAGTGGTAGGGGTCGCCTGCCAGCAGGTAGCGCCGCGGGATGCCGTGGAACGACATCAGCAAGTGGTCCGGGCGCCCGTGCTGTGCCCAGTAGGCGCGCACGCTGTCGGCCAGCGCCGCGATGTAGCCCGGGTCGTCGTGATAGTGGTTGATGAAGCGCAGCTCCGGCAGCCAGCGCCAGCCGCGCAGCACCTCGCTCACCGCATCGAACACCGAGGCGGTGGTGGTGGCCGAATACTGTGGGTACAGCGGGAACACCAGCACCCGGCGGGCGCCGGCCGCGCGCAGCGCCTCCAGTCCGGCGCGCACGCTCGGGTTGCCGTAGCGCATGGCGAGCGCGACCCGCGTCCCGCCCGGCAGGCGCCGCTCCAGTTCCAGTTGCAGTGCCTCGCTCTGGCGCTGCGAGATGGCCAGCAGCGGCGAGCCCTCCGGTGTCCAGACGCTTTGGTAGGCCTTGGCCGCGCGTGGCGGGCGGATGCGCAGAATCACCCCATGCAGCGCCAACCACCACAGCCAGCGGGGGGCCTCCACTACGCGCGGATCGCTCAAGAACTCGCGCAGATACCGGCGCAAGGCGGTGGGCGTGGGGGCGTCCGGCGTACCCAGGTTGACCAGCAGCACGCCGAGCGTGCTGGGGCTGTCGTGCGCGTACTGCGCTTCTCCCTGGTAGCGAGGCATGGGTTATCCTGTGGCCGGATTCAAGGCTGGAGGCTCGTATGGTAACAGAAGGGACATCCGGGCCCGCCGAGCGCGGCGTGTTCCTGGACCTCGGCAGCGTGGATGCCGGCGACCTCGATCTCGCCGCGCTGCGCGCCGCGCTGCCGCAGTGGGATCTGCACGCGGCCACCGCGCCCGACGCGCTGGCCGCGCGTTTGGCCGCGGCCGAGGTGGTGGTGACCAATAAGACGGTACTCGACGGCGCGGCCTTGGCGGCGGCACCGCGCCTGCGCCTGGTGTGCGTGGCGGCGACCGGCACCAACAACGTGGACCTCGACGCCGCGCGTGCGCGCGGCATCGCGGTCAGCAACGTGCGCGCCTATGCCACGCCCTCGGTGGTCCAGCATGTGTTTGCCCTGATGTTCGCCCTCGCCACGCGGCTGATCGACTACCGCGCGGCGGTGCGCGCCGGGGCCTGGGCGCGCGCGGCGCACTTCGCGCTGTTGGACTACCCGGTGCAGGAACTGGCCGGGCGGACGCTCGGCATCGTCGGTTACGGCGAGCTCGGCCGCGCGGTGGCGCACGCGGCCGAGGCCTTCGGCATGCGGGTGCGGGTGGCGCAGTCGCTCGAGGGGGCCGCCCAGGCGGGGCGGGTGCCGCTGGACGAACTGCTCGCCGACGTCGACGTACTCAGCCTGCACTGCCCGCTCACGCCGCGCACGCGCGGCCTGATCGGCGCGGCGCAACTCGCGCGCATGCGCCCGCACGCGCTGCTCATCAACACCGCGCGCGGCGGCATCGTGGACGAGGCGGCACTGGCCGATGCGCTGCGCGCGGGACGGCTGGGCGGTGCGGGGGTGGACACCCTCAGCAGTGAGCCGCCGCGCGCGGGCAATCCGCTGCTCGCGGCCGACATCCCTAACCTGATCGTGACCCCGCATACCGCGTGGGCCAGTCGCGCCTCGCGTCAGCGCCTGCTGGACGACGTCGCCCGCAACATCGTCGCGTGGCGGCGCGGCCAAGCGCGCAACCGCGTAGCCTGACGCCGCTGCCGCGGCCGCCCACACCCATTCGAGGAACCCCATGAGCTGGCTGTTTCTGTTCGTGTCCATCGTGCTGGAGGTCACCGGCACCACGTTTCTGAAGCTCTCCTACGGGCTCACCAAGCTGTTGCCCTCGGTGCTGATGTTCGTGTTTTACGCCTTGAGCTTCGTCGCCCTTGCGCTGGCGCTCAAGCGCATCGACCTCAGTATCGCCTACGCCATCTGGGCCGGACTGGGCACGGCGCTGATCGCCAGCATCGGCATCATCGCCTTCCAGGAGCCGCTCACGCCGTTGAAAGCGGCCTCTATCGCGATGATCATTGCAGGAGTGGTGGGGCTGAATCTCTCCGGAGGAGGGCATTGAGTATGGACGACGCGCGCATCGAGGCGCTGCTGCGCGAGAGTCCCGTGCTTGCGGGGCTTACGACCCAGAATGGCTGGGTGGACGCCGACACGCTGCGCTTCGAGGTCCTGGCGCGCGAGGGGGACGGCGCGCTGGTGGCGGTGTACTTCGACGAGTTGGTCATGGAGGGGGCGGGCTGCCTGGCCGCCCGCGTGCCATGCTACGGGCGGGTGCGCCTGGCCGGTCAGACCGTCGAGCTCGTCTGACCCGGTTCATGCGAGGCCTCGCGTCTGCTTGTTGACCCGAATTGTTATGTTATAACATCAAGCTTCTTGTCCAACGGAAACCCGTGATGCGCCCACGCCGCCCCATTGCCGGAACACGTCTCACGCGCTGGGCGCGTGTGCCGCGCGCGTGGCTGTGGCTGGCCTTGGCGACGCTGCTTGCGGGGCAGAGCGCCGCCCTCATAGGTCACGACCTCGAGCACGCGCATGCCGTCGACGCCGAATGCGTGGCCTACCACGTGGTGGTTCAGCCCCCGCTGGCCGCCGCGCCGCCGCGCCTGGATGTCGGCGCGCGCGCGGTGCATCTTCTTCCCACCCGGCGCAGCGCGGATTCGGCCGCCCCCCGCCTGTTGCTGCGCCCGCCGTTACGGGCTCCACCCACCAACTCGCTCGCCTGATCGATTGAATCGGCGCCGCGCCTCCGCGCGGCGCGCTCGACTGGTTTTCTCAGGAGTTTCGCGTGATGGTGCGTATTTCCTCCCTGGCGGGCGGCGCGTTGGCGGCCGCCCTGTACACCGTTTCTTCCACTGCTGCCGAGCAGCAGCCGGCGCTGCCCGCGCTCGGCAGCGCGGACCGCATCACCAGCGGTACCGATTTCAACCCGGCCATTTCCGTGATCCTCGACGGCGTCTACTACTACGACAACCGCGGCGGTGATGGCGTGGAGGGCATGGCCGGTTTCGACGCGCACGACGATGGCGACGAGCACGCCCATGGCGAGTTCGGGCGCGGTTTCAATCTGCGCGAGACGGAACTCACGCTCAGCGGCAGCGTGGATGCCTACTTCGATGCCCTCGCCACCTTCGCCTTGACCTCCAGTAGCGCCGAGGTCGAAGAGGCCTACCTGCGCACCCGCCGCCTCCCGGCCGGCTTGCAGCTCAAAGCCGGCCGCTTCTTGAGCGGCATCGGCTACATCAACGAGCAGCACCCGCACAGCTGGCAGTTCGTGGACCGCCCGCTGCCCTACGAGATGCTGTTCGGGGATCACGGCCTGCAGGAGAATGGCGTGCAGCTCACGTGGCTGCCGCAGACGCCGATGTACACGCGCCTGGGGGTGGAACTGCTGCAGGGCCAGGGGGAGGGTCTGCGCGGCGAGGCAGGTGAAAATGATAGCGGACCAAGTCTCGTGACAGCGTTCGCCAAGATCGCACCGGATCTCGGTTTTGATCATGCACTGCAAGTCGGTGTGTTCGGTGGCTATCAGGACATCGACGCGCACACGGAGCACACGTCCGGCCGCATGGAGGACTGGGATGGCCGCGCTTGGTTTGCGGGCACGGACTGGGTCTACAAGTACGACGCCGGCCGCCCGCACGGCCGGGGCGACTGGTTGGTGCAGGCGGAATATATGCTGCGCGAGCGGCGCTACGACTACCTCAACGTGGCCAACGGCGGCGCCGTATTGAACGACGAGCGGCGCAGCGATCGCCAGGACGGCCTCTACGCGCAAGCGGTCTACGGCTTCGCGCCGCGCTGGCAGGCCGGCCTGCGCTATGAAGGCCTGGGCTTCACCAACCGCATCGGCGGCGTATCGGAGGAGGCCAGCCATCGCGCCACCGCCATGGTGACCTTCCTGCCCACCGAGTTCTCACGCCTGCGCCTGCAGTTCGCCCGCGCCCGCCTGGCGGACGACGACCACGGCGTCGGCGGCCACGCGACCACCTACGCCAACCAGGTGTACCTGCAGTACCAGGTGAGCCTGGGGGCGCACGGCGCGCATAGGTTCTAGTTTGAAACGCGGATGAATCCATCCTGGATTCCCCGCTTGGCGGAAGGCGGAAAGCGCGGTTTCCGCCTTCCTGACGCGTAGCGGCGGCACATCCGTGTGCCGCGGGCGCCTCGGCGGGGCCGAGTCGCCCTGAAACGCGGATGAATCCATCCTGGATTCCCCGCTTGGCGGAAGGCGGAAAGCGCGGTTTCCGCCTTCCTGACGCGTAGCGGCGGCACATCCGTGTGCCGCGGGCGCCGCGGCGGGGCCGAACAGTGTGGTTATCGCCTCCCTCGGCGGCACAGCCTTGTGCCGCCGAGGGAGGCACCGGAAGGAGAGCACGAATGGTGTCGCGATGGATGATAGGGCTCGCGGCCTTGGCCGCGAGCGGGCTCGCCCAGGCCCTGGAGGTGGTGGCCACCACGCCGCACATGGGCATGCTGGCGCGCGTGGTGGGCGGGGAGGCGGTGAATGTCACCGTGCTGGCCCCGCCCGATCGGGACGTGCATTACCTGCAGGCGCGGCCCAGCATGATGCGCGCGCTGCGCTCGGCCGACCTGGTGATCGCGGTCGGCGCCGACCTGGAGGTGGGCTGGCTGCCGGCCGCGCTGGAGGGGGCCGCCAATCCCGGCGTCCTGCCGGGGCGGCCCGGCTATTTCGAGGCCGCCGCGCAGGTCGAGCTGCTGCAGGAGGACGTGCCGGCCGATCGGGCGCACGGCGATGTGCACCCGGCCGGTAATCCGCACCTGTACCTGGACCCGGTGCGCATGGCCGAGGTGGCCGAGGCCCTCGCCGGTCGCTTGGCGCGCCTCGGCGGCGGCGAGGCGGCGGCGTTCACAGAACGCGCGCACGCCTTCACAACCGAGGTCGAGCAGCGCCTGCCGGCGTGGCAGGAAAAGGTGGCGGGCGCGTCGGGCGCCATTCTGTTCCACAAGGACGCGGACTACCTGCTCCGGCGCCTGGATGTGCCCGCGCTGGGCTACGTGGAGCCGCTGCCCGGTATTCCGCCCACCGCGGCGCATCTACGCGAGCTGGTGCGCCAGCACCAGGGCGAACAGGGCGTGGTGATCCGCAGCAACCACCAGCCGGCGCGCGGCCCCGAATTCGTCGCGCGCCAGCTCGACTGGCCGCTGCACGCGCTGCCGCACGAGCCGCCGCTGGATGCCGACATGCAGGCCTACTTCGCCCTCATCGAACGCTGGGTCGATGCGCTCGCCGAGGCCCGATGAGCGCATTGCTCGAATGCCGTGACGTCGTGGTCGGTTACCACCGACCCGTGCTCGGGCCGGTGTCGCTTTCCGTGCAGCCCGGCGAGGTGGTCGGGCTGCACGGCCCCAACGGCATCGGCAAATCCACCTTGCTGGGCGCGATCACCGGCACCGCCCGACTCTTTCAGGGCGAGATCCGGCGCGCCCCGGGGCTGACCGTGGCGCACCACCGCCAGCGCCCGGTGCGCCCGGCCGAGTTGCCGCTCACCGGGCGCGAATTGGCGCGGGTGATGCAAACGCCGCTCGACGGTGTGCCGCCGCGCCTGGTGCCGGTCTTGGATCGACGCCTCGACCGCCTGAGCGGCGGCGAGTTTCAACTGCTGCAGGCCTGGTTGGTGCTGCAGGGCCCCGCGCAGCTGGTGCTGCTCGATGAGCCCGGCAACAACCTCGACCCCGCCGCGGCGCAAATCCTGGTCGGCTTGCTCGCCGGTGGACGTGCAGGCGGGCGCAGCGTGCTGGTGGTCAGTCATGAGGCGGACCTGCTGGCACAGAGCTGCGACCGCGTGGTCGAGGTGAGCTGATGGAGTTGGTCCTCGACCCCCTCTTTCTCACGCCCTTCCTGGTCGGGCTGGTGCTCGTGCCGCTGGTCGCGCTGCTCGGCGCGTACCTGCGCCTGCGCGAGGAGTGGCTGGCCAGTCTGAGCTACGCCCAGGTGGCCGCGGCGGGCGGCATGCTGAGCGCGCTGCTGGCGGTGCCGGTACTGGGCGGGGCGGTGGCGGCGGCGGCCGTGGCGGGGGCCGGCAAGACCCTGCTCGCGCGTCCGTCCAACGATTTCTACGCCCTGCTCATTCTGCTCGGCTGGAGCACCATGCTGCTCCTCGCGGTCAATCACCCGATGGGTGAGACGCTGGGCCACGCCCTGGTGGACGGGCAGTTGTACTTCGTCGGCCACGGCCACCTGATCAGCGTGTTGGTGCTGCTCGTGGCGACTGCGGCGCTGATGCCCTGGCTGGGGCCGCGCCTGCTGCGCGCGCGCCTGTTTCCCGATCACGACAGCGCCAACCGTGCGCCGCAGTGGCGCTACAAGCTGACTTTCGAACTGCTGGTGGTCGCGGTGATCGCCACCGCGGTCACTGCGGTCGGCGTGATCGCTGCCTTCGCCTTGGTCTTCCTGCCGGCCTGGGCGGCGTTTCGCCGCGGCGCCAACTGGCGCGCGACGCTTGGGTGGAGCGTGGCCCTCGCCACCGCCGCCTACCTCGTCGCCTTTGCAGGCGCGCTGGTGTTCGATCAGCCGTTCGGCCCGGTGCTGGTGGCCGTGCTGGGGCTGCTGTGCGTGGCGGCGCGCGTGGTCCGCTGAGCGCAGCCGGCGTTCGCCGTGTTGGGGCCTGCCCGCGCGCTGGTATAGTTGGAATAACATCCCGCGACCAGGAATTCCCATGTCGGTCCCCCTCTCGGTCCAGGCGCAGATCGTCGCGCTGCGGCGTCACTTGAATACCGCGGTGGTCGGTCAGCATCGGCTGCTCGACCGCCTGGTGATCAGTCTGCTCACCGGCGGGCACGTGCTGGTGGAGGGTCTGCCGGGGCTGGCCAAGACCACCGCGGTCAAGGCCCTGGCCGAGGGCGTGCATGCGCGCTTTCGGCGCATTCAGTTCACCCCGGACCTGCTGCCCGGCGACCTGACCGGCAGCGAGGTCTACCTCGCCGACCGCCACGAGTTCGTGTTCCGCGAGGGCCCGCTGTTCAACGAGATCGTGCTGGCCGACGAGATCAATCGCGCCCCCGCCAAGGTGCAGTCGGCGCTGCTCGAGGCCATGCAGGAGCACCAGATCACCGTGGCCGGCGTCACGCGGGCGCTGCCGCCGCTGTTCATGGTGATGGCCACCCAGAACCCGCTCGAGCAGGCCGGTACCTATCCGCTGCCCGAGGCCCAGCTCGACCGCTTTCTGCTGCACGTGGTGCTCGACTATCCCACCCCCGACGAGGAGCTGCGCATCCTGCAACTCGACCGCGCCCGGGTGCGCGGCGAGGTGCCCGCGGCCGATCACAGCCCGGTGACGGTCGAGACGGTGCTCGCCGCGCGGGAGGAGGTGAGCGCCATCCACATCGCCCCCGAACTCGAGCAGTTCATCGTGCAGCTGGTGGGCGCTACGCGCAGCGATCGCGGCGGCCCGGAGGGTGAGGGACACATCGCGGTGGGCGCCTCGCCGCGTGCCTCTCTGGCCATCGCCCGGGCGGCCACGGCGCAGGCCTACCTCGAGGGCCGCGACTACGTGGCGCCGGACGACATCCTGGCGGTGGCGCCGGACTGCCTGCGTCACCGCGTGTTGTTGAGCGTGCAGGCGCACGTGGCCGGGGTGGAACGCGACGCCGTACTGCAGCGCCTCATCGAGGCGGTGCCCGTCCCCTGAACGCCATGGCGCGACTGGCCGGGACGTGGGCGAGAACGTGGCACCGCCTGGTGCGGGCCGCCGCGGTGGACCGTTCTGACCGCCCCCTGCTGAGTGCCGACGAGCTCGCCGCGCTGGTGCGCCTGGCCGAGGAGCGCGCCCCCGAAGCCCGCGCCGGTGCATTGGCGGGCGGTGAGCGGCCCACGCATTGGCATGGCCAGGGCCTCGACTTCCAAGAACTGCGCCGCTACGAGCAGGGCGACGACGTGCGCGCCATCGACTGGCGCACCACCGCCCGCACCGGCACGGCGCACGTGCGCGTGTACCGGCAGGAGCGGCGCCGCAGCCTGTACCTGATCGTCGATCTCGGCGCCAGCATGCGCTTCGGCACCCGCGTGCGCCTGAAGGCCGCGCAGGCGGCGCGCCTGGCGGTGTTGCTGGCGCTGCAATGTACCCGGGAGGGCGGCGCGGTGGGGGCGGCGATCCTCGGCGAGAAGGTGCGCCTGTGGCCCGTGCGCACCGGGCGGCGTCACGCCCTTGCCCTGGCCGAACTGCTGGCCGCGCCCTGTCCGCCGCTGCCGATTACCCATGGCGCCGCCGATTTCGATTACCTGCTGGCCGCGCTGGGGCGGCAATTGCCGGCGGGGGCCGAACTGGTGCTGCTCAGCGACTTCCGCTGGCTCGGGGAGCGTGACGCCCGGGCGCTGCACCGCTTCGCCGCCGGCGGCCGTCGGGTGCGGGCCGTGCGCATCACCGACGCAGTGGAGCATCGTCTGCCCGCGGTGGGCCGCGCCCCGTTCTGCGCGCTGAGCAGCGATGTCCCGGTGTGGTTGGACACGACGCAAGCCCCGGTGCGCGCCGCCTTCGAGGCGCAGGCGCAGGCCGCGGACGCGGCCTGTGCGCGGCGCCTTGCCGCGGCCGGTGCCGCCTATTTGTCCGTGACGGCGGACCTGGCCGCCGAGGCGCTGTTGCCGCGCCTGGCCGAATCGGGTGCACCGAGGCGTTATGGATCGGCTGGCTGACATCTTCGGCCCGCCGGCGCCGCCGGGGTCCCTGGGCGGGGAGGCGCCCGGCGGGGTGCCCCTGTGGGCCCTGGTGCTGGCGGCGCTGGCACTGGCGGCCTTGCTGACCTGGATGTGGCGGCAGCGCCTCAAGGTGCACTGGTGGTGGCTGGAGCGGCGCCTGTGCCGCGGCGGGCTGGCGCCGCGCGAGGCCGCGCGCGGCGCCCTGCGTGCCCTGCGCGTGGCTTACGGGCGCGGCGGCCGGCCCCGGCGCGCAACGGCCAGGGCGTGGACCGCCTGCCTGGAGGGCCTCAATGCAGCGTGCTACGGGCGCGACGCGCCGCCGGCCGAGGCCGTGCACCGCTTGCTCGCCCGCGTGCGGCCGTGGCTATGAACGCCCTCACGTTCGCCGCCCCCGGCTGGCTCTGGCTACTGCCGCTGGCCTTGTTGCCCCTGCTGAGCGTGCTGCGCGAGCGTCCCGTGGAGGCCGGTGCCACCTGGCTGCGGCATCCCGATGCCGCCGGTCTCGCCTCCGCGGCCCGGGCGCCCGGCAGCAGGCCGTTGGCGGCGTTGCGGGTTCTCGCCCTCGCGCTGCTGCTGGTGGCGCTGGCGCAACCGCGCACCCCCGGCGCGTTCCTGCCCGAACCGGCCACCGGCCACGATCTGGTGCTGGTGGTGGATACCTCCGGGAGCATGCTGGTGCGCGACTATGAGGTGCAGGGCCGAGGGGTCTCGCGCCTGGAGGTATTGCAAGGGGTGGTGACGCGCTTTGTGCGCGCACGCGAGCACGACCGCTTCGCGCTGATCACCTTCGCCGATGAGGCCGGCACCCTGGTGCCGCTGACCGAGGACCGCGAACTGGTGGTGCGCATGCTGGCGCGGCTGCGCACCGGGGTGGTCGGCGACGACACGGCGATCGGCGACGGGCTGGCCCTGGCCCTGAAGCAGTTCGCCGCGCGCGCGCTGGCTCCAAATCCCTCCGATGCGTCGGCGCGCATCCCGCTTATCCTGTTGTTCTCCGATGGTGAGAACAACGCCGGGCTGGTGCGCCCGGCCGAGGCGCTGGCCTTGGCACGGGCGGCGGGTGTGGCGCTGTACACGGTGGAGATCACCGGCGCGGCGCAACTCGAACCGCCGGAGGACGAGCCGAGCTTGGCCGAACTGGCGGCGGCGAGCGGCGGGCGGTACTTTCACGCCGCCAGCACGCGCGACCTGGAGGCGGTGGTGGCGGCCATTGGCGCACAGGCCGAGGCGCGGCCGAGCGACAGCGGTGAGCGGGTGTGGCGTGGGTGGTATCCGGTGCCGCTGCTCGGCGCCATGCTCGCGCTCACGCTCGCCTCGCTACTCGCGGCGCGGCGTCCCGCATGAGCACGCTGCAGGCCTTGGGTCAGCTCGATTGGCGCGCGCCGCTGTGGTTGTTGTTGGCCTTGCAGCCGTGGACGGTATGGGCGTTGGTGCGCTGGCGTCGCCGGGCGCTGCACCGGTATGCCGAGCCGCATCTACGCCCCTGGGCGTTGCAGCGTCCGGGTGGGGCGGGCGCCGCACGCTTCGCCCTGAACGCGTTGGCCTGGCTGCTGCTGGCCGCGGCGCTGGCCGGCCCGCGCGTGCCGGCGCCGGCCGAGCGGGCCGGCGAGGGACCGCGCAGCGACGTCGCGCTCATGGTGGTGCTCGACGTCTCGCCCTCCATGTACGCCGAAGACGTGGCCCCCCGGCGCCTGCAGCGCGCCCGATTGGAGGTGGAGAACCTGCTCGAGCGCCTGCGCGGCGAGCGCGTGGGCTTGGTCGCGGTGGCGGGCGAGGCGCTGTTGCTCGCCCCGCCCACCGCCGATCACGGCGCGCTGCGTCATTACCTGGCGCGGGCCCCGCAGGTGCTTGCGGATGTGCCCGGAACGAACTTGGCGGCGGCGCTGCGCCTCGCGCGCGAGGCACTCGCCCACGCGGGCGGGGTGGGTGCCGTGGTGCTCATTACCGACGGCGATGCCGATGCGCTGAGCGGCGGGCGCGGCGAGGCGGCGCTGGCCGAGGCGGCGGGCCTCGGCGCCGCCGACGTGCCGCTGTTCGTGCTGGGGGTCGGTACCGCCGACGGGGCGCCGGTACCGACCGCCGAGGGTTACTTGCTTTACGGCGGCGAGACGGTCATCTCGCGCATGGACGAGGCGCGTCTGCGCGCCCTGGCCCAGACCGCCGGCGGGCGCTACGCGACGGCGGGGCGCTTCGGCCAGGACTGGCGCGCCCTGTACGACGGGGGCGCGGCGCGCCTGCCCTCGGCGGCGCAGGCGGCAAGCGGGGCGCACCATTGGCGCGAACTGTTTCCCTGGTTGCTGGTGCCCGCCCTGGTGATGCTGGCCTTGTCGTGGTTGCGCTGGTCCTGGCCGGTGCGTGCCGCGGCGCCCGCCGCGGCACTCGCACTTGCGCTGGCGCTGGCGTTGCAGCCGGCTCCGGTCTGGGCGGACGATGCCGCAGAGCGCCAAGCGCATGCGCTGTATGAGAGCGGCAACTATCCACTCGCGCTGATGCATTACGCCCGCCTCGGCGGCTATGCGGCCCGCATGGGGGAGGGCGCCAGTGCCTACCGCCTGCGTGACTACGAACACGCGGCCGCTGCCTTCGCACGCGCCTGGTTGGAGGCGCCGGACGAGACGCGGCGGGCCGAGGCCCTCTTCAACCTCGGCAATGCCCAGTTTCGCGCCGGCGCCTTCCACAGGGCGGAGGAGGCCTACCGGGATGCGCTGCGCTATCCCTCGCCCCACCGCGAGCGCATCGCCGCTAACCTAGAACTCGCGCGCGCACAGGCGCAGGCGCTGGACCCGGCGGAGGAGGGCGTGGCCGGGCGGCGCTCGCGATTCGCCACCGAGGACGTGGCACGCATGGATCCCGATGAGGATCCCGAGTTTCCCGAGGACGAGGCGCCGCGCGAGGCCGCCACCGCCGAGGACGAGCGTGAGGCACTCGGCGAAGCGGTGGCACGCGGCGAGTTGCTGCCCGAGGCGGACGGCGCGCGGGGTGGTGCCCAGCGTCGCCTGGCGGTGGACCGCGAGTATGCCGCGGCGCTGAAGAAACTCGATCTGGTGGAGGATCGCGATGTACGCCTGTTGCGCAGCTTGCGGGCGCGCGAGGCCCCGCCGCAGGCCGCTGACGGAGGACGGCCGTGGTAGCGCGGGCGCTTTGGCTGGCGGTGTTGGTCATGCTGAGCGGGCCGATGGCCGGCACGGCCGCCGCCGAGCCGCACTTTCTGGTGCAGCCGCACACGACCGAACTCGAGTTGGGCGAACCGCTGCGGGTGCGGCTGCGCGCCGAAGGCAGTGCGCATGACCTCTATCAAATGGACCTCGGCGCCTGGGAGGCGGACTTTCGCGTGGAGTGGCTGGAGAGCGCCCGCTACCGGCGCGAGCGCAATGGCCAGCCCTGGCTGATCCAGCGCGCGCAGTTACGCCTGTATCCGCGGCGCGTCGGACGCCTGTCGCTGCCCGCCCTGCGCATGGGGAGGCTCAGCAGCGAGCCGGTGACGATCACGGTGTCGCCCCCCGACACGGTGGCCCTGAGCATTCGGCGCGGCGCGGACAACGCGCACCCCTATGTGCGCGAGCCGGTGCTGGTGTGGCTGGATGTCGAAGCCCCGCATGGCGACTTCCAAACCCGCGTGAGCGCGCTGACGGTCCCGGAGGCACACGTGGCGGCGCTCGGCAGTGAGCGCTTGCGCGGCGCCGACGGCCGTTACCGCGAACGCCATCAATGGCTGGTGACGCCGCTGGAGGCGGGCGAGTTGTCCCTGGCATTGCCGTGGGTCGAGGCGCGCAGCTTTCGCCGTTACGGCGCCGCGCTGCAACTGCCCACCGAGCCGCTGCGCCTGGCGGTGCGGCCGGCGCCGAGCTACTTGCCGGTGCAGGTGCCGCTGGCGCCGGTGACGGTTCACCAACGGGTATCCGAGGGCCCGTGGTGGCGGGGCGAACCTTATCTGTGGTCGCTGGAGTTGCGGGGGCGCGACCTCAGCCAGGATCATGTGCAGCGCCTGCTCGCCGCCGCGCTCGGCACGAGCGCGGACATCCGCTACTTCTCGCCGCGCATCGATGCGCGCACGCCGCTGGGGGGGCGGGTGGACGAGACCGTGCTGCACGTGGAGGTGCCGTTCGTGGCGCCGCGGGCGGGGGCGCTGTCCCTGCCGGGGTTGCGCATGCCGTACTTCGATCCCGCCACAGGGCGCCTGACGGCGGCCGAGTTGCCCCCGCTGGCGCTCACCGTGGGCGACCCGCGCCGGCAGGCGGCGTCGCGGGTGGTGCTGGGCGTGGGGCTGGTGCTCGTGCTGGCGCTGTTGGCGGCGGGACTCGCCCGGTGGATGGCTGGCCGGCGGGTGCGCCGGCGCCTGCTGCGTGCCGTGGCGGTGGCGCCCAGTGCCGGGGCGCTGCGCGCCGCGCTGCTGGCGGCCGCGCCGGCACCGACCCTGCGGGCGTGGTTGGCGGCGCAACGGGCGGGGCCCGCGTTGCAGGCCGCCGTGCTGCGGGTGGAGCGGGCCTGTTACGGGGCCGATGAGCCGGGGCCGGCGGCGGGCGGGGCCGTGGGCGCGGCCTTGGCCGAAGCCCTGCGCCGTCACCGGCTGCGCCGGCCGTGGCCGACAGGCTTGGCGCGCTTATTCAGGCGCGTTGCCATCGTGCCGGGCTTCCCGCGAAGCCGGGGTGCGTGGCCATGAGCCATGGTTGCCAGCCATAGGCTCGGCGCGGGAAGCCTGCAGGATTCGATCCGACGTTCTAGTGCGTCTCGCCCGCTTCCAGGCACTCGGCCAGCTCGGCGCCCAAGCGGCGCATGAGTACGAAGTAGGCGTCGGGGCCGGGGGCGATATCGGCCCCCAGCGGATCGAGCACGCCGTGGCGTATGCCGGTGTCCTCGATCAGGGTGCCGACGATCGCGGCGTCGAACTGGGGTTCGCTGAACACGCAGCGCGCCTGCTGCGCGCCGAGGGCAGCGCGCAGCGCGCGCAGGCGGCGTGCGCCGGGTGCGCGCTCGGGCGAGAGACTGATCGCCCCCAAGGCGTCGAGCCCATAGCGCGCCTCCAGATACTGATAGGCGTCGTGGAACACGTAGTACGGGGCGTCGCGCAGCGGCGCGAGCTGTGCGTTGAGTTCGGCATCCAGCGCCTCCAGACGCCTCTCCAGCGTTGCGAGATTACGCGCGTACAGCGCGGCGTTTGGCGGGTCGAGCCGCGCCAGCGCCGCCGCGATAGCGCGCGCCATGTGGCGGGCGTTGTGCGGGTCGAGCCACAGGTGGCCGTCGATGGCAGCGGCGCTGCCGTGCGCGTGATCGTGTGCCTGCCAGTCGGGATTGGCGCGCAGCGGGCGGGTGACCACGCCGTCGGCGTCACGCAATGTGAGTATCTCGGCGCGCACGCCCAAGGTCCGCAGCGGGCGCACCAATAGGCTCTCCATCTCCGGTCCGATCCACACCACCAGCTCGGCATCCGCCAGGGCGCGCGCCTCGGACGGCCGCAGAGAATGGGCATGGGGCGAAGCGTTGGCCGGAATCACCAGGCGCGGCTCGCCCACGTCCGCCATCAACGCCGCGCTCAGGCTGTGCACCGGCAGGATGCTGGCTGCCACGCGCGGTCCCTCGGCCACGGCGGCGACCGGCGCCAGCAGCAGCCAGATCAAGAGCAGCAGGGCGGGGCGCGACATGGCTTCCTCGTGGCGGTGGTCGGACAAGAACGTTATATTATAACGTTCCGCCCGCCGGCGCCGATCTTGTTAGGCGGGCGATACTCCACCCACATCCGACGGGGGCAGCGCCTTGTCCACCCATGACCATAAGCGATGCGTGCGCGACGCGCTGCAGGCAGCGGCGCGGCTGTGCACGGAGCGCGGGGTGCGCCTCACACCGCTGCGCCGGCGGGTGTTGGAACTCGTGTGGAGCAGCCACCGGCCGGTGGGGGCCTACGCCCTGTTGGAGATGTACCGCGCGGAGGACCGCGCCGCCGCGCCGCCCACGGTGTATCGGGCACTGGGGTTTCTATTGGACCAGGGCCTCATCCACCGCATCGCCTCGTTGAACGCCTATGTCGGCTGTACCGCCCCGGGCGCGCCCCACGGCGGCCAGTTCCTGATCTGCAGCCGCTGCGGGGAGGCGCTCGAGCTCGACAGCACCCGCATTCAGGATGCGGTGGCGCGCAGCGCGGCCGGGGCGGGATTTGCGGTCGATCACCAAACCATTGAAGTGACGGGGCTGTGCGCGCGCTGCAAGGAGGCGACCGCATGAGCGCGAACGCGACGTCGGTCCCGTTGGTGGCCCTGCAGGGCGTGGGCTTGCGCCTCGGCGGCCGGACGGTGCTGGAGGACGTGGACCTGGAGGTGCGGTCAGGCGAGATCGTCACGCTGATCGGCCCCAACGGCGCGGGCAAGTCGACCCTGGTGCGGATCGCGCTCGGCCTGCTGCCTCCCGGCAGCGGCCGCGTCTCGCGCCGCGCCGGCCTGCGTATCGGTTATGTGCCGCAGCGCCTGGCGGTGGATCCGGTGTTGCCGCTCACCGCCGAGCGCTTTCTCACCTTGGGCGCGCGCGCACCGCGCCGGCGTCTGGAGGCGGTGTTGGCCGAGGTGGGCGCGGCGCATGTGCTGGGTCAGCCGCTGTACGGGCTGTCCGGTGGCGAGTTGCAGCGGGTGCTGCTGGCGCGCGCGCTGTTGCGCAAGCCCGAGTTGCTGGTGCTGGACGAGCCGGTGCAGGGCGTGGACGTGGCCGGCCAGCACGAGCTGTTCGCGCTCATCGGGCGGCTGCGCGACCGCGAGGGCTGTGGCGTGTTGCTGGTCTCACACGATCTGCATCTGGTGATGGCCGGCAGCGACCGCGTGGTGTGCCTGAACAGTCACGTGTGCTGCACCGGCCGCCCCGACGTGGTGTCGCGCGATCCCGCTTATCTGCGCCTGCTGGGCGAGGCGCGCGCGCCGGACCTCGCGTTTTACGCACACGATCACGACCATGTGCACGACCGGCCCGCCCCGGAGGACCGCCGTGATGGATGATTTTCTATGGCGCGCCCTGTTCGCGGGCCTGGGGGTGGTGGCGCTGGCCGCCCCGCTCGGTACCTTCGTGGTGTGGCGGCGCATGGCCTATTTCGGCGACACGCTCTCGCACGCCGCACTGCTGGGCGTGGTGCTGGGCGTGGTGTTGGGGCTCGATCTGCAGATCGGCATCGTGCTGGTCACCCTGGTGCTCGCGGTGCTGCTGCTGGTGCTGGGCCGCCAGAAGCGCCTCGCCTCCGACACCCTGCTCGGCATCCTTGCGCACAGCACCCTGTCGCTCGGCCTGGTGGCGATCGCCTTTCTGCCGCACGTGCGGGTGGACCTGCTGGCTTACCTGTTCGGGGACATCCTGGCGGTGAGCGAGGCCGATCTGGTGTGGATCTGGGTGGGGGCGGCCGGCGCGCTCGCGCTGCTGGGGGTGATCTGGCGCCCGCTGCTCGCGCTCACGGTGCACGAGGACCTGGCGCGGGTGGAGGGCGTGCCGGTGTGGCCGGTGCAACTCGCCTTCCTCGCCCTGATCGCGCTCACCATCGCGCTGGCCATGAAGATCGTCGGCGTGTTGCTCATCACCTCGCTGCTGATCATTCCCGCCGCCACCGCGCGGCGCTTTGCGCGCACGCCCGAGCAGATGGCGGCGCTCGCCGTGGTGGCCGGCGCGCTGGCCGTGGCCGGTGGGTTGGGCCTGTCCTTGCGCTGGGACACCCCGGCCGGCCCGTCGGTGGTGGCCGCCGCCGCCGCCCTGTTCCTGCTCAGCCACATGCTGCCTCAGCGCCAATAGGGCACGCCGCACTGTGCGCCGGCTCCGCGTATGAGCCGGCCGATGCTGCTAGGATGGGGGCCCGTTGCCCGGCGCTGCGGACGGTCGGCCCCAGGGCTGCGACACCGTGGTGCGCGCCCGATCGAACCGTGGCAACCGGTGGTGGCCGCGCGCCAGGATGTCGTCGCAGCGAGCAGCAAGGCCAAGGAGAGTCCGGGGCCGATCTCGTCAGAATAAGAAACCGGAGCGTAGCCGATGGCACCATCCACTCGCCCGCGTGCGTTGATTCACGCCCTCGCCGGGCTTCTGGCCCTCAGCCTTCCCTTGGCGGCATTGGCCGACGAGGCTCCGCGCGTTTTGCGCAGCACCTTCACCACCTCCATCACGGACCGCGAGCCGGCCGACCAGATCGATACCGTCACCGGGGATCTGCGGCGTGTGTATTACTTCTTGGAGGTCGCCGGTCTATCCGGCCGAGAGTTGACCGTGCAATGGGAGCACGAAGGGGAACCGGTCGCCGAGGTGCAGCTGCCGGTGGACGCGAGCCCCTGGCGCACCTGGTCCAGCAAGCGCCTGTCGCCCGAGGTCAAGGGGTTGTGGCGGGTGGTGGTCAGCGTGGACGATCAAGTGCTGAGCGCCGAGGAGCTGGTGCAGAGTGAGCAGTTGCCACGCTGGCCGCAGTGAGGCGTGAAAAGCCCGCCGTCGGGGCGTGACATTCCCATCGCCGGTGATAAGTTTACCGCTTGAGGCCAAGGAGGCCTTGTAGCCGCGGAGCAGGGAGGGTGGCATGACCGAGTACGAGCCCATGGTGGGGCAGTGGTACCGCAACCTGGAGGACGGCCGCGTGTTCGAGGTGGTGGCCGCCGACGAGGAGACGGTGGAGGTCCAGCACGAGGATGGCGACGTCGGGGAGTACGACCTGGACGCCTGGTACGACCTGGCGCTGGAGCGGGTCGAAGAGCCGGCCGACTTCCGCGGTCCGTTCGACGACGTGAGCGACGAGAACAACGTCGCCGTCCGCCGCAGTGACGAGCTGGATTCCTTTTTCGACAAACCGCGCGGCCGCCGCTGAGCGACAGCGGCGAATCGGGCGGGTTCAAGACGCAACGGGGGCGGCGACAGGCCGCTCCCGTTGTGCTTTTGAGGCGCGCGCGCCGGGCAGCTAAGCCAGGCGCTTGTACTTGATGCGGTGGGGCTCGTTGGCCTCGCCGCCCAGGCGCCGCTTGCGGTCGGCTTCGTAGTCGGCGTAGTTGCCCTCGAACCACTCCACGTGCGAATCGCCCTCGAAGGCGAGAATGTGGGTCGCGATGCGGTCCAGGAACCAGCGGTCGTGCGAGATCACCACCGCGCAGCCGGGGAAGTCGAGCAGCGCCTCTTCCAGGGCACGCAGGGTCTCCACGTCCAGGTCGTTGGTCGGCTCGTCGAGCAGCAGCACGTTGCCGCCGCTGCGCAAGAGCTTTGCCAGGTGCACGCGGTTGCGTTCGCCGCCCGAGAGTTCGCCCACGCGCTTCTGCTGATCCGTGCCTTTGAAGTTGAAGCGTCCGACATAGGCGCGCGAGGGCACCTCGTACTTGCCTACGGTGATGATGTCCTGCCCGTCGGAGATCTCCTCCCACACGCTCTTGTCGGCGTCCAGGCTGTCGCGGCTCTGGTCCACGTGCGCGATCTGCGCCGTCTCGCCGATGCGCAGCGTGCCGGCATCGGGCTGCTCCAGCCCCGCCATCATGCGGAACAGCGTGGTCTTGCCCGCGCCGTTCGGGCCGATGATGCCCACGATGCCGCCCGGCGGCAGGTTGAACGACAGATCGTCGATCAGCAGGCGGTCGCCGAAGCCCTTGCGCAGGTGCTCGGCCTCCACCACCACGTCGCCCAGGCGCGGGCCGGGCGGGATGTACAGCTCTTTGGTCTCGTTGCGCTTCTGGAATTCCTGCGAGGCAAGCTCCTCGAAGCGCGCCAAGCGCGCCTTGCTCTTGGCGTGGCGGCCCTTCGGATTGCTGCGCACCCATTCGAGCTCGGCCTGCATGGCCTTCTGGCGCGCGGACTCCTGCTTCTCCTCGATCTCCAGGCGCTTCTGCTTCTGCTCCAGCCAAGTGGAGTAGTTGCCCTCCCAGGGGATGCCGTGCCCGCGGTCGAGTTCCAGGATCCAGCCCGCCACGTTGTCGAGGAAGTAGCGGTCGTGCGTCACCGCCACCACGGTGCCGGGGTATTCGTGCAGGAAGCGCTCCAGCCAGGCCACCGACTCGGCGTCCAGGTGGTTGGTGGGCTCGTCCAGTAGCAGCATGTCGGGACTCGAGAGCAGCAGCTTGCACAGCGCCACGCGGCGCCGCTCACCGCCTGAAAGCTTGCTGACATCCGCCTCCCAGGGCGGCAGGCGCAGGGCCTCGGCCGCCACTTCCAGTTTGCGCTCCAGTTCCCAGGCCCCGGCGGCATCGATCTTGTCCTGCAACTCGGCCTGTTCGGCCATCAGCTTGTCGAAGTCGGCATCGGGCTCGGCGAAGGCGTCGCTCACCGCATTGAAGCGGTCCAACAGGGACTTGATCTCCGCCACCCCTTCTTCGACGTTGCCGCGCACGTCCTTGCGCTCGTCGAGCTCCGGCTCCTGCGGCAGGTAGCCGATGCGGATGCCGGGCTGCGGACGGGCCTCGCCCTCGATGTCGGTGTCTACGCCCGCCATGATGCGCAGCAGGGTGGACTTGCCCGAGCCGTTCAGGCCGAGCACGCCGATCTTGGCGCCGGGGAAGAAGGACAGCGAGATGTTGCTGAGAATTTCGCGCTTGGGCGGTACCACCTTGCCCACGCGGTTCATGGTGTAGACGTACTGAGCCATGCCTATCCTTGAGAATCAATTCCGTGGAGGAGACCGGCCCGCGGCCGGCCCGAGAGAAATGTGTCGCTCATTATCGGCGCTGGCTCGCCCAACATCAACGCACGCCCCCGGGCGGTGCCCCAGTGTGTGGGTGGCGTTATGCGCGCTCGGCTTGGCGGCGGGCCTGCTGGCGCCGGCGCCTGTAACGGCCGCGGAGCCTTTTGATGCCCCGCGCGCCGCGCCCAAGGAGCCGCGCGCCGCGCCCAAGGAGCCGCGCGTGGCGCTGCGGGTGTTGCGCGCGCCGCGCGACGGAGGCGACCAGACGGCGGTGGCGGTGGTGGATCTCGGCGGGCGCTTCGTGCTTGGGGGCGGGCCGTGGGGCACGTTGGTGGAACTCTCCCCCGGCATCGCCGCGCAGTTCGATCTGCAGGCCCCCTCCATGGAGCTGGTGAATGCCGATTATCGGGTTGGGCTGGGCATCACGCGCGTGCGCGGGGCTTGGTCGGGTCGCCTCGAGCTGTACCATCAGAGCTCGCACCTAGGGGACGAGTTCCTGCTGCGTAAGGATCCCGTACGCGAGAATGTAAACTTCGAGGCGGTGGAGGCGCTGCTGGCATATCGGATGGGCGCTTGGCATTTGTACGGCGGCGCGGACGCCCGGGTGCGCGGCGCGCCCGACGCACTGCCCCGGCGCCAATGGTTGGCCGGTCTGGAATGGCGCCCCCAGGTTGGTGTGGCCACGCGGCCGTATGTTGCCTGGTATGGCTCGCGGGAGCACGGCGGCGGCCAGCGCGGCGATAGTTTTGCGCTGGGCTTCGAGTTCGCTGCGCAGGGTGTCCGCCGGCACGCCATCCGTGCCGCGCTGGTCCGCTACCAGGGACACTCGCCCTTCGGCCAGTTCTTCACCCAACGCATCCAGTACACCGGCGTCCTGCTGGAACTGGTGCTCTAGGCGCGAGGGGCCGGAACCGATAGCAAAGCCACAACCACGCGGCTCGACCTCGCTCGGCTGAAGAAAGTCGCGATGAGTGTGTCGGGAGTCTCCGAAGGGAGCCATGTCATGGAGCAGGTGCGCGTATATAGCGGCGCGGCGCTTGGCCGCTACGGCTTTCCCGGCGGGCATCCGTTCGGTCCGGGCCGGCTGGCCGCCTTCGAAGCGGCCTTCGAGCGCGCCGGGCTGCGTGAGCGCGTGCGCGTGTGCGCGCCGGTGCAGGCCGACGAGGCGGCGATCCTGCGCTTTCACACCCGCCCGTACCTGGCCCGCGTGCGCGCCCTGTCGCGGCTCGGCCACGGCTTCCTTGACCAGGGCGACACGCCCGCCTGGCCCGGCATGTACGAGGCGGCGGCTACCGTGGTGGGCACGACGCTCGCCGCGCTGCACGCCATCATGGCCGGGCGCTGCCGCCGCGCCTTCGTGCCGATCGCGGGTCTGCATCACGCACGCCCCGATGCGGCCGCGGGCTTCTGTGTGTTCAACGACTGCGGTGTCGCCATCGAGGTCCTGCGGGCCGAATATGGGATCCAGCGCGCGGCGTATGTGGATATCGACGTCCATCATGGGGACGGTGTGTTCTACACCTACGAGCAGGATGCCGACCTGTGGATCGCCGACGTGCATGAGGACGGCCGGTTTCTCTACCCGGGTACCGGCGCGCCCGCTGAGCGGGGGCGGGGACCGGCGGCCGGGCGCAAGCTGAATATCGCCCTCCCGCCTGGCGCCGACGATGCCGCCTTCGAGGCAGCATGGCCGGCGGTCGAGGCGCTGCTGCACGAGGCGCGGCCCGAGTTCATCATCTGGCAGTGCGGCGCTGATGGCCTGGCGGGCGATCCGCTCGCGCAGTTGCGCTACACCGCCGCCACGCACGCGCTGGCGGCGAGGCGTTTAGGCGCGCTGGCCGACAGGTACAGCCAAGGTCGGCTGCTGGCCCTGGGGGGAGGCGGCTACAACCTGGAGAATATCGGGCGCGCCTGGACCCGCGTGGTGGCAGAATTCGCCGGGGCCGCCGACACCACCTGATGCGCGCCGCAGCGCCGCGGCCGCGCGCGCAAGCTAGAAGAACATCATGACCAAGACTTCGAATCGAGAACGCCTGGAAGCCCTGCTGCGCCTGCCCGAGGCGCAGATCAATCTGGCCGAGGCTGCCCTGCTGCTGGCGGAGGATTTCGTCGACGACCTCGACGTGCCGTACTACCTCGCGCGCCTGCGTGCGCTCACCGACGGGGCGCGCGCGCTGTGCGCGCCCGAGGCGACCATGGGTGACCGCATCGAGGCGCTCAATCACTACCTGTTCGACGAGCAGGGTTTTCGCGGCAACGACGAGAATTACTACGATCCGCGCAACAGCCTGCTGAGCGAGGTGCTGGAGCGCAAGCGCGGCCAGCCCATCACGCTGTCCATCCTCTACATGGAGGTGGGTGCGCACCTCGGATTGGACCTGCAGGGCGTGTCGTTTCCGGGCCACTTCCTCGTCAAGCTGCCGCTGCACGGCGGCAGCATCGTGCTCGATCCGTATACCGGCGGAGTGTCGCTCACCGAGGATGAACTGCACGCGCTGCTCGGCCAGCTGTACGGCTCGCGCATGCCCGCCACGCCGCTCGCCCGTCTGCTGAGCGCGGCGGCCAAGCGCGACATCCTGGTGCGCGTGCTGCGCAACCTCAAGAGCGGCTTCGTGCGCCAGGAGGACTGGGAGCAGGCGCTGCGCGTCAGCCAACGCATTCTGTGGCTGGCGCCGCACCTGGCCGAGGAGTGGCTGCAGCGCGGGCGCCTGTACGAGCGCCTGGAATGCACCACGGCGGCGGTGGCCGACTACCGCCGCTACCTTGAGTTGGCTCCCGGCGCGCCCCCGGCCGAGGCGCTGCGCGAGCGCCTGATCGAACTGCAGGGGAGCCTCGGTAGCCTGCACTAGCAGGCTTCGAGGTCAGCAGGCTTACGCGTTCGGCGCGCACGCGCGCTGCCCTTTACGCCCCACGTGGCGGATAATGTGACGCGTGCTCGAACTGCTGATCTCCACTTTCGTCGTGCTGTTCGTGGTGCTCGATCCGATCGGCACCGCGGCCATCTTCGTCGCCCTGACGCCCTACGGCGATGATGCGTGGCGCCGGCGCATGGCGCTGCGCGCCGTCGCCCTGTCGACGGGCATCCTGCTCGCCTTCTTCTTCGTGGGCACGCTGCTGCTCGACGTCGTGGGCATCACCATGCCCGCGTTTCGCATCGCCGGCGGCATACTGCTCGGGCTGATCGCCATCGACATGATGTTCGCGCGCCAATCGGGGCTGCGCTCCACCACCGTGCGCGAGCGCCTGGAGGCGGGGCACAAGGAGGACATCTCGGTGTTCCCGCTCGCCTTCCCGCTGATCGCGGGGCCGGGGGCGATGACGACCGTGCTGCTCATGCAGGGCACGCAGCGCGAACCGCTGCTGATGGTCGCCATGTTGGGGGTGCTGCTGCTGGTGCTCGGCATGACGCTGGTGTCGCTGCTCGCGGCGCGTCACATCGCCCGCGTGCTGGGCGAGACGGGCACCAACGTGGTCAGCCGCCTGCTGGGCCTGATCCTGGTGGCGATGGCCGTGCAGTTCGTGATCGACGGGGTGAAGCTCAGCTTCGGTCTGGATTGATGGCCGTTAAAAAAGGCGGCGGTCAAGAAACGGGGCCGCCGCCTGCGCCACAGAGGTGGTAAAAAGCCCGCGGCCGCTGCCGGCCGCGGGCCGGCGGGTTAGAAGTGTACCCCCACGCCCACCGACATCATGTCGGCGCGCGTGCCGAGCACATTGTCGAAGCGCTCGTACTCGGCGCGCAGCAGCACGCCGACCGGCGTCGGCAGGGTGAACTGCACACCCGCGCCGTACATCACGTCGGTGCCGTCGACGTCGCCGGGATCGAAGTCCTCGCCGCGTACACGCGAGTCCCAGTGGTAGAAACCGGCCTTGCCGAACAGGGTCACCGGACCCACGGGCGCGCCCGCGAGCAGCGCGACCTGAACGCCGTCCACGCGCGCATTGGCATCGGGTCGGCCGCGGGCATCGAAGCGCCCGAGCCGGGTGTAGCCGACCTCCACCGCGAGCGAGTTGGCGATGCTGACACCGACCGCGCCCTTGTAGCTGGTCTCGCTGCCGAAGTCGGACTCACCGCCCTCGTCGATGTCGGTGCTGCCGAGGCTACCGATCACGTAGCCGCCGGTGCCGAACGCGTGCGCGCCCGGCGCGGCAATCGCCAGCGCCAGCGCGGCCGCAGCCAAGGTACTCAGCTTGGTATTCACTCGCTTGTTCGCCATATACCCTCCGTTCGTCCTTGAATCGTTGGGCGGCCCAAGTGGGCCGCGGCTACTTCAGAGGATAGTCCACGCGGCTGGAGCCGGCCTGCGTGGCGACCGATGGCGCCGCGGCTGTCAGGAGCGGCTGGAGGTTGCGGCGGGCGCGAGCAGCGGTTCGAGGTGGGGCCACACGTTGTTCAGCACTTGCGGTTGTGCCGCCGGGGTAGGGTGCACGCCGTCGTGTTGCATCATGTCGATGCGTCCCGCCACTCCCTCCAGGATGAAGGGCACCAGCGGAACCCCGACCTGCTCGGCCAAGTCTACGTAGACGTTATGGAACCGCTGGGTGTAGGTCATGCCATAATTGGGCGGCAAGCGAACCCCGACCAGCAGGACGTCGGCGCCCGCGCTGCGGCTGTCGGCGATCATTCGCGCCAGATTGTCGCGCATCGCCTCCACCGGAAGTCCGCGCAGACCGTCGTTGCCCCCGAGTTGCAGCACCACCAGCCGCGGGCGGTGTTCGGCCAGCGCTTGCGGCAGGCGCGCCAGGCCGCCCTGGGTGGTCTCGCCGCTCACGCTGAGGTTGATGACCCGGTGCGGGTAGCCTTCGGCGCGCAGGCGGGCCTGCAGCAGCTGCGGCCAGGCACGCGCGGTGTCCATGCCGTACGCGGCGCTCAGGCTGTCGCCCAGCACCAGGATGACCGGCGGCTCGTCCGCCCCGACCGGCGGTGCCACCAACCAGCCCAACCACAACACGACGATAAGCAGACGACGCATGGTTCACACGACTCCCTTGGTGCGCGCCGAGGCGCTGGCGAAAGCGGTCGCCAGCCCCGGCGGGCGACTGACCATACTCGATGATATCAGCCTAGCCGTCGCGCCCGGCGAGGCGGTGGCCATCGTCGGCACCTCCGGCTCGGGCAAGTCCACGCTGCTGGGTTTGCTGGCGGGGCTCGATGCGCCGACGCACGGCCGGGTGTGGCTGGGCGGCATCGCCCTCGATGAATTGGACGAGGACGGGCGCGCCGAGTTGCGCGCGCGCCTGGTGGGCTTTGTGTTCCAGTCCTTTCATCTGCTGCCTACCCTCACCGCGCTGGAGAACGTGATGCTGCCGCTCGAGTTGCGCGGCGAGGAGGCGCGCGCCACCGCGCGCGAACTGCTCGCGCGCGTGGGGCTGGAAGCGCGCGCGAGCCATTACCCGGCACAGCTCTCCGGCGGTGAGCAGCAGCGCGTGGCACTGGCGCGGGCCTTCGTGGTGCGCCCCAAGGTGCTGTTCGCCGACGAGCCGACCGGCAACCTCGACGAGCGCACCGGCGCGCGGGTGATCGAACTCATGTTCGCGCTGCGCGAGGAGGCCGGCTGCACGCTGATCCTGGTGACCCACGACGCGGCGCTGGCCGCGCGCTGCGATCGGCGCGTGAGTCTGGAGGCGGGCCGCATCGCCGGCCAGTCGTGACGGCGGCGCTGCGTTTTTCACTGCGCTCGCTGCGGCGCGACTGGCGCGCCGGCGAGCTGCGCGTGCTGGCCCTGGCGCTGGCGGTGGCGGTGGCCGCGGTGACCGCGGTGGGCCTGTTTACCGACCGCGTGGAGCGCGCCCTGCTCGCGCAGGCGGGGGAGTTTCTGGCCGCCGATCTGGTGGTAGGCTCGCCGCGCCCCATCCCGGCGGCGCTCATCGCGCAGGCCGAGGCGCAGGGTCTTGCCCACGCCCAGGCGGTGGAATTTCGCAGCGTGGTGGTCGGCGCGCAGGGTATCCAACTCGCTGAGGCCAAAGCGGTGGACGGCGGCTACCCGCTGCGCGGCACGCTGCGTCTGGCCGCGGCGCCGTTCGGCCCCGAACGGGCGGCCGAGGGCGCGCCCGCGCCCGGTCATGCGTGGGCCGACGCGCGCCTGATGCAGGCGCTCGGCCTGGCGGTGGGCGATCGGGTGGAACTCGGCGAGCAGGCGCTCACCATCGAGGCCGTGCTGGCGCACGAGCCGGACCGTGCCGGGGAGCTCTTCAGCATCGCCCCGCGCCTGATGTTCAATCGCGCGGACCTCGACGCCACCGGACTCATCCAGACCGGCAGCCTGGTGCAGTACCGCCTGCTGCTGGCCGGCCCAGCGGACGCGGTGGCGGCCTATCGCGATTGGGTCGAGCCGCGCCTGCACGAGGCCGACCGCCTGCAGGGCGTGCGCGAGGCGCGCCCGGAACTGGAGGCGGCCATGGGCCGCGCCGAGCAGTTCCTGGGCTTGGCGGCCTTGGTGGCGGTGGTGTTGGCCGGTGCGGCGATCGCGCTCGCGGTGCGGCGCTACAGCGAGCGCAACCTCGACGCCAGTGCGGTGATGCGCTGCCTCGGTGCGCGGCAGGGCTTCATCGCGCGGGTTTTTTTGTTGCAGTTGCTGTGGCTCGGGCTGGCCGCCTGCGCCGTCGGGGTGCTGCTCGCCTTCGGCGCGCAGGCGCTGTTGGCGCACATCGCCGCCGGTCTGGTGGCGGCCGATCTGCCCGCGCCGGGCATCGTCCCCGCGCTGGTCGGGCTCGGCACCGGCCTGGTGACCCTGGCGGGCTTTGCCTTTCCGCCGGTGCTGGCGCTGCGCCGGGTGCCGCCGGCGCGGGTGCTGCGTCAGGACGTGGGCGGTCTGCCGCTCGGCGCCGGGCTGGTGTACGGCGCCGCCGCCGGCGCGCTGTTGGTGCTGATGGCCTGGCAGACGCGCGACCTGCAACTGACCCTCTACGTGGCGGCCGGCACGGTCGCCGCGCTGGTGCTGCTCGGGGCCGGCGCCGCCGCGCTGGTCGCCCTGGTGCGTCCGCTGGGGCAACGCCTGCCGGGCGTATGGCGCTTCGGGCTCGCCAACATCGGGCGCCGGCGCCAGGCGAGCGCGCTGCAGATCGCGGCGCTGGGCCTCGGCGCCATGGTGCTGCTGTTGCTCACCGTAGTGCGCGAGGACCTGCTCGCCGAGTGGCAGGCGCGGGTGCCCCCCGGTGCGCCCAACCACTTCCTGATCAACGTGCAGGCCGACCAGGTCGACCCCCTGCAGGATTTCCTGGCCGAGGAGGGCCTCCGCGCGCCGCACTTCTATCCCATGGTACGCGGGCGGCTGGTGGCGCAAAACGGCGCCCCGGTGCGCGAGGAGGATTTCGAGGAGCCGCGCGCGCGCCGCCTCGTGCAACGCGAGTTCAACCTCTCGTGGGCCGCCGAACTGCCGCCCGACAACCGCGTGCTGGCGGGCCGCTGGTGGATGCTGGAGGAGACCCACGACGACCGTGTCTCGGTGGAGGAGGGGCTGGCCGAGACGCTCAATATCAGCCTGGGCGACCGCTTGGAGTTTCAGATCGGCGCCGAGCGTGTCGCAGTGACGGTGGCGAGCCTGCGCAGCGTGGAGTGGGATTCGTTCCGCCCCAACTTCTTCGTGCTCGCCCCGCCGGGGCTGTTGGATGAGCATCCGGCGAGCTATATCACCAGCTTCTACCTGCCGCGCGAGCGCCAGGCGGTGCTGAATGCGCTCAGCCGGCAGTTCCCCAACGTCACTGTGCTGGACGTGGATGCCATCATGACCCACGTGCGCGGCATCATGGAGCGGGTCGCCCGCGCGGTGCAGTTCGTGTTCGCCTTCACGCTCGGCACCGGGCTCCTGGTGCTGCTCGCCGCGGTGCAGGCGACGCACGAAGAGCGGCGGCGCGAGGCGGCCCTGCTGCGCGCCCTGGGCGCGCGGCGCCCGCAGGTGTGGGCCGCCTACGCCACCGAGTTCGCCGCGCTCGGCCTGCTGGCCGGCGCCCTGGGCGGCCTGGCGGCGGCCGGCATCGGTTACGTCTTCGCGCAGCACTTGTTCGACCTGCCGTACCAGTTCACGCTGTGGCCGGCGCTGCTCGGCGGGGTGCTGGGCGCGGCCGGTGCGGCGGCGGCGGGCCTGTGGGCGGTGCGCGGCGTATTGGCGCACAGCCCGCTCACTGTGCTGCGCGCCGGCTAGACAGGATCGAGGACATGACCGAGACGAAACGCAAACGCCCCTTCTGGCTCAAACTCACCGTGGAGGTGCTGATCATCGTGCTGGTGATCGTGGCCATCCGTGCCTACATGCAGCGCGACACGGTCTCGGGCCGTGCACCGCCGGTGAGCGGTATCGCGTTGTCGGGCCAGCCGGTCACGCTCGCGCAATACGAGGGCGAACCGGTGCTGGTGTATTTCTGGGCGACCTGGTGCGGCGTCTGTAACCTCAAGCACGGTACCATCGAGCGGCTGGCACGCGATCACAACGTGCTGACCGTGGCGATGCAATCGGGCGATGCCGCCGAGGTGCGCGCCTTCATGGCGGAGCGGGGCATCGACTATCCGGTGGTGGTGGATCCCCAGGGGCGGATCGCCGCACGCTACGGGATCCGCGGCGTGCCGGCGAGCTTCGTGGTGGACGGCGCCGGCGATATTCGCTTCACCGAGATCGGCTACACGACCAGCTGGGGCCTGCGCGCGCGGCTGTGGTGGGCCGGGCTCGCAGGCTAGCCGCGCCTGTGCCCGATAAGCTATTGTTGAAGCTAACGAGGGCCGCGATGCGCATGCGCGTCGACTTCAAAAGCACACGCAGTTCTGATTGATCAGAGTTTCCTTCATCCCTTCAACGGAGAGCTTGTCATGTGGCGTTTTTTTTCTGCGGCGATGCTGATGTTCGCGCTGGCGGTCCCGGCGACTGCGGCCGAGCCGGTGGTCGACGACGAATTCATGGTGGTGTACCGCACCGATAGCAGCTTTGCCGATGTGCGCGAGTTCGTGGAAATGGGTATCACCGACCGCGGCATGGTGGTGAACAACGTCGCCTACATCAGCAATATGTTGGAGCGCACGCGCGGCGACGTGGGCGGCGCGGCGCTGTATACCGAGGGCGAGGCGCTGGAGTTCTGCAGTGCCACCCTCTCGCGCGACACCATGGCGGCGGACATCCACAACATCGTGTTCTGCCCGTATGTGATCGCGGTATACGTCAAGGCCGACGAGCCCGATGCCGTGTATGTCGGCTACAAGCGCATGCCGCGCGTCAAAGACGAAAAGTCGCGCGCCACCCTGATCGCCGTAGAAGAATTGCTGGACGAGATCGTGCAGGATGCGGTGCAGTTTTAAACCGTCTGATGATCGTTACCGGCCGGGCAGTCGCCCGGCCGGTGCTTCCGCTCTTTAGGGTAGGTCTGAGGGTCTGAAGTCCATCCATCCTGGATAACTGAGTCGATCAGAGCTTCCCTAGCCGTCCCCGAACAAGACCGCGTCGATGCCGTCGCACAGGCAGTGGATGCACAGCAGGTGCACCTCCTGCACGCGCGCGGTGGAGTCGGCGGGGACGCGAATCTCGGCGTCGCCGTCGCGTAGCGCCGTGGCGAGCGCGCCGCCGTTGCGGCCGCTGAGCGCGACCACCCGCATCCCGACTTCGTGCGCCGCGGCCACCGCGTGCAGCACGTTCTCCGAGTTTCCGCTGGTGCTGATGGCGAGCAGGACGTCGCCGCGCCGGCCCAGCGCGCGCACCTGCTTCGCGAACACCTCGCGGTAGTGGTAGTCGTTGGCGATGGAGGTGAGTGTGGAGGTGTCGGTGGTGAGCGCCATGGCGGCCAAACCGGGGCGCTCGCGCTCGAAGCGGTTCAACAGCTCCGAGGAGAAGTGTTGCGCGTCGCCGGCCGAGCCGCCGTTGCCGCAGGATAGTATCTTGCCGTCGGCGCGCAGGCACTCGGCCAGCAGGCGCGTGGCGGCCGCCAGCGGCGCGGCGAGCGCGGCAAGCGCGCGCTGTTTGGCGGCGATGCTGTCTTCGAACTGGCGGGTGATGCGGGCTTGGAGGTCCATGGTTCTGCCTTCGCGCGCGGCGCGTGTGGGTCAGGCCTGAAAGGCGTCGGGTATCCAGTCGATGGCGTCCGCCGGGCCGATGGACACCACGTCGAAGCGCGCGGGGCGCCGGTGCGCGCCGCTGCGCTGCAGATAGGCCTGCGCGGCGGCGATCAGGCGCGTCTGTTTGATGCGCCCCACGCTGTCCGCGCCGCTGCCATAGCGGGGATTGGCACGGTAGCGCACCTCGACGAACACCAGCGTGCCATTGTCGTCCATCACCAGGTCGATCTCGCCGCGCGCGCTGCGCGCGTTGCGCTCGACCAGCCGCAGTCCGCGCCGCTCCAGAAATTGCAGGGCGGTGGTCTCGGCCGCCAGGCCGCGCTCGCGCGCGCCGCCACTCATTCCATGGCCACCGGCGGCGCCTCGGCGCGCGCGGGCTCGACGTCGATCACGCGCACCAGGCCGCGCTGAAAGCGCGCCCAGCTTACTTGGCGCTGTACCCGCTGGTGTTCATCCACGCGCAGCGAGCCGGTATAGCCGGCATGGCGCTCGAAGGCATAGCTTTGCAAGGGTTTGACCAGCGGCACCAGGTCGAAGGCGTCGGCGCCCAGCGCATACAGGCGCTGTAGCGGGCCGTTGATTTGCGCGGGCGGGCGGCCGAGGCCGTCCTCACGCGCGCTGCCGCGCGCGCCGGCCAGCAGCCAGGGCATGTCGCTGAACACGATGCCGTCCATGTCCCGGTCCGCCTCGGGCTCGGGGTGGCCGCTGAACACGTGCGAGGTGGCGTACACCGGCAGGTCGGCGGCGTGGTGGAAGCGCAGCTGCGGGCGCATCAGGCGTCCGTTGCGGGGAGTGCCGGCCAGGAACACGAAATCGGCATCCTGACGCCGGCGCGGCGTGAACTGCAGGTTGGCGCCGACGAACTGCGTCAACTCGCGGTGGCGCTGGCGGCTGGCGTCCAGGTGCAGCGCGCGGCGCAGCGTTGCAGAGTAGTCACTCTGGTCGCCATCGTAGCCCTCGCCGTGGAGCAGCATCCCGCCGAGCTCCGCCCAGCGCTCCGCAAACGCGCGGTACAGGCGCTGGCCGAGTTCGGTCTGCGGATAGAAGGCCAGCGCGCGGCTGTGGCCGTCGAGCCAGGCGCGCTCGGCCACCTGGCGGGCCTCGTCCTCAGGCGGCAGGCCGAACTGGTACAGGTTCGGCTGGTTGGCCACGTCCGCGTCCAACACGTTGAGCGCGAGAGTGGGCACCGAGAGGCGGGTGGTCCGCACCAGGGTGGTCAATGCGTCGCGGTCCAGCGGTCCGACCACGAACTCCGCGCCTTCATCGACCGCGCGGCGATACAGAGCGGCAATGGTCGTGGGCCCCGCGCCCGTGTCGTAAAACTGCACCGCGGGGCGCTCCTCGGGCGGCAACCGATAGTACGCGGCCACGAAGCCCTCGCGCACCGCGTGCCCGACGGCGGCGAGGCGGCCGCTCATCGGAACCAGGAGTGCCACTCGTTCGGGATGGCGCACCAGCTCCTGATGGCGCTCCAGGATGGCCTGCAAAAAGGCGTCGTGCGCCGGGTGATCGGGATTGAGCGCCCGCCACTCCAGCAGGCGGTCCCGCACGCGGGTGCGATCGTGTTCGTAGGTCTTGGCGAGGTAGACCAGTTGCAGCCAACCGCTCAGCGGCGGCTCGAAACGCGGGCTGGCGGCCGCGGCGCGCAGTTCCTCTTCGGGCAGGCGCGCCAGGGCGCGCCAGATCTGCTCCTGATTGGCGCGGCGGGCGCGCTCGTCATCGAGCAGCGGCTCGCGCGCGATCCACGCGCGGGTCGCGGGCACTACCGCGCCCTCCAGCAGCGCGGCGCGGGCGCGCAGCTCGTAATAGCGGGCGCGCAGCGGCGCCTCCGCGTCGTCGGCCGGTTCGGGCTCCACCCAGCGCCGCGCCTCGGCGGCGTCGCGCAGCGCGAGCGCGGCCTGCGCCCCCGCGGCGCGCCAGCGCGTCTGCTGTGCCGGTTCCAAACCCGCGGTGTCCACATCTCGCAGCACACGCGCGGCGTTGGCCGCGTCGCTGGCCCGCAGTAGGGCCTCGCCCGCTTCCAGTTGATACAGCGCGGCGTGGTCGGGATGCTCCTCGGCGGCGCGTAGCCACGCGCGCGCGGCGGGCACGTGTTCGCCGCGCTCGGCGTGGGTGCGCGCCTCGGCGGCGAGCGGCGTGAGCAGCGGGTCCTCGCGCTCGCGTGGGGCTTTCTCGAGGGGCGCGCAGGCGGCGAGCGCCAACAGCAGTGCGCCGACGGTGATTAGGCGACGTATCATGGAAGCAATCGGACTCGGGCGGGTAGGTAACACCCGGGCAAGTATCTTGACGAGGTTCGGGCATGTCAATTGAAAAGGCCACGCTTTACGTGGTTGCCACGCCGCTCGGCAACCTGGGCGATATCAGCGCGCGGGCGCGCGAGGTGTTGGCCGGTGTGGACCTGATCGCGGCAGAGGACACGCGTCACAGCGCGCGTTTGCTGCAGCATCTGGGGGTGACCACGCGCTGCGTGCCGCTGCACGAGCACAACGAGCGTCAGGCCGTGCCGCGCCTGATCCGGCATCTGGGGGAGGGGCAGGCGCTGGCGCTGATCTCGGACGCCGGCACGCCCTTGGTGAGCGACCCCGGCTACGCGCTGGTACGCGCGGCGCGTGCAGCGGGCTTTACGGTAGTGCCCGTGCCGGGGCCGAGCGCGCTCATCGCGGCGCTGTCCGTCGCAGGACTGCCCACCGACCGCTTCGCCTTCGAGGGATTCTTGCCTCCCAAGGCAGGCGCGCGGGCGGCCTATCTGGCGGCGTTGCGTGAGGAGCCGCGCACCCTGGTGTTCTACGAGGCGCCGCATCGCGTGGTCGACACCTTGGCGGCGATGCGCGAGGCCTTTGGCGGCGCGCGCGAGGCGGTGGTGGCGCGCGAGTTGACCAAGCGCTACGAGACGGTACGCAGCGGCACCTTGGACGCCTTGATCGACTGGATTCAGGGCGACGCCAATCAGCAGAAGGGCGAGTTCGTGTTGCTGGTGGCCGGCGCGCCGGCGCCCCCGCGCCGCGAGCTGTCCGCCGAGGCGCGCCGCGTCCTGGAGGCGCTGGCCGCGGAGCTGCCGGTGGCGCAGGCGGTGGCCCTCGCGCAGCGCATCACCGACGCGCCGCGCAAGGCGCTCTACGATGCGGCGCTGGCGCTCAAGGCGCAGTGACGCGAAGAATTGCTGCGGGGATTGCGCCCACGTCCTTTATAATAGTCGCGGGAGTCGGCTGGGCGGTCGCTGCCGCCGCGAGGCGGTGGAGGAAAGTCCGGGCTCCGCAGGACAGGATGCCAGGTAACGCCTGGGAGGCGCGAGCCTACGGAAAGTGCCACAGAAAACATACCGCCGAACTGCGCCTTCGGGCGCGGTGGTAAGGGTGAAAAGGTGCGGTAAGAGCGCACCGCGCCGGTGGTAACATCGGTGGCAGGGTAAACCCCATCCGGAGCAAGACCAAATAGGGGAACAGCTCTTCGGAGCGCGTGTGGTCCGCACGGTTCCCGGGTAGGTCGCTTGAGGCGCGTGGTGACGCGCGTCCCAGAGGAATGACAGCCCTCGACAGAACCCGGCTTACAGGCCGACTCCCCCTTTTTTGATCCCGCCCGGGCTCCGGCACCCCGCCGGCCCAACATCTCACCTTCTTCTTCAGCTTAATCCCGCAACTTTTTGTTTTTATGTGTGCTCGTCGGGGCCGGAACGGCTCCGAGGCGAGCGCGGTAAGTTCTTGTCACGAAAGAAAGAATTTCTCTCGGCCGCGGGCCTATTCCCTTGACACTGTGCTTTGCGCCTCCCTATAGTGTCGCCAGGTGGGATGAAGTGGGAGAAGATGGGAAACTGTCCCACACCAAGGGGGGGTCGTGTTCCGCGGCGTCAATGCGCTCAATCTCGATGCGAAAGGCCGACTGGCGATGCCGAGCAAGTACCGGGATCGCTTGGGGGACGCGTGCGCCGGCCAGTTGGTGGCCACGGTCAGCGTCGACGGCGGCCACTGCCTGTTGCTCTACCCCCTGCCCGAATTCGAAGAGATCGAGCGCAAGCTGGTGAAGCTGCCGAGCCTCAACCCCCAGGCGCGGCGGCTGAAAGGCCTGTTGATCGGTCATGCGGCCGAGTGCGAGCTGGACGGCGCGGGGCGCATCCTCGTGCCGCCGGGCCTGCGCGAGTATGCCGGCCTCGACAAGCGCGTGGTGCTGGTGGGCCTGGTGAACAAGTTCGAACTCTGGGATGAGCAGCGCTGGAACGAGCAGCGCACGGCCTGGCTGAGCGAGGACTCGGAGCAGGCGCTGCCGGCCGAGCTGGAGACGCTCTCCATCTAACGGGATCTTGTGACATCGCTGTGGCGACGGCATGTGCCGCGGCGGAGAAGAAGTAGACGCGGGCAAGGACGGCCGCGCGGGGAAGGGACAGGACGCTCCTTCATCACCACCGTCGGAACGCAGGGATATGACGACAACACTGACGCACCGTCCGGTTTTGCTGGAAGAGGTGCTGGAGGCGCTCAGCGTGCATGCGCAGGGCATCTACATCGACGGCACCTATGGCCGCGGCGGTCACGCGCGCGAAGTGCTGCGGCGCCTCGGTCCCGACGGACGCCTGCTCGCGGTCGACAAGGATCCGGCGGCGGTGGCCGCGGCACGCGCCGAATGGGATGGCGATGCGCGGGTCGCGGTGGAGCAGGGCAGCTTCGCCGACATCGCGCGTTATGTCGCGGCGCGCGGCTGGCAGGGCAAGGTGACCGGCGTGTTGTTGGATCTCGGCGTCTCTTCGCCCCAGCTCGACGATGCCCAGCGCGGCTTCAGCTTCCGCGCCGAGGGCCCGCTCGACATGCGCATGAATCCGGACGTCGGCCAAAGCGCCGCCGCGTGGCTCAACACCGCCGAGCAGGCCGAGATCGCGCGCGTGCTGCGCGAGTATGGCGAGGAGCGCTATGCCGGCCGCATCGCGCGGGCCATCGTGCAGCGCCGCGCCGAGCAGCCGCTGGCCACCACGCGGGAGCTGGCCGCACTGGTGGCCGCCGCCGTGCCTACCCGCGAACGCAGCAAGGACCCCGCCACACGCACCTTCCAGGCCCTGCGCATCCAGGTGAACGGCGAACTCGCCGACCTCGAGACCTTCCTGCGCCACGTGCTGGAGGTGCTGGCGCCGGGCGGGCGCCTCGCCGTGATCAGCTTCCATTCGCTGGAGGACCGGCTGGTGAAGCGCTTCCTGCAGGACGAGGCGCGCGGCGACCATTTCCCGCCCGACCTGCCGGTGCCGGCCAGCGCCCTGCAGCCGCGGGTGCGCCTCCTTGGCCGCGCCCAGCGCGCGCGCGACGCCGAGGTGCGGGACAACCCCCGCGCCCGCAGCGCGGTGCTGCGCGTGGCGGAGAAGCTGTGATGCGCGCCTACCTCGTCCCCCTGATCCTGCTGCTCGCGGTGCTCGCCTCCGCGGTCGGCGTCGTGGTGTCCAAGCACGAGAGCCGCAAGCTGTTCGTGGAGTTGCAGGGACTGCAGGGTCAGCGCGACGCGATGCAGATCGAGTGGGGTCAGCTGCAGCTCGAGCAGAGCACCTGGGCAACGCACGGGCGCGTGGAGCGCCTGGCCGCCGGGGAGCTGGGTATGGCGCTGCCGCCGACCGACGACGTGGTCATCCTCGCCCATGACTAGCCGCCAGCCCACGCCCGCCCCCGCCTCGACGCTCCGCCTCGGCCTGGTCTATGTCCTGCTGCTGGCGGGGGCCGGCGTGTTGCTGTGGCGCATGGTCGATCTGCACGTGTTCAATCACGAGTTTCTGCGCGGGGAGGGCGAGGCGCGCCACCTGCGGGTGGTGTCGGTGCCGGCGCACCGCGGCATGATCACCGACCGTTACGGCGAACCGCTGGCCATCAGTACGCCGGTCGACGCCGTGTGGGCCAACCCGCAGGCGCTGCTCGCCGCGCGCGAGCGTCTGCCGGAGCTGGCGCAGGTCCTGGACCTCGACCCCCAGCGCTTGGCGCAGCAGGTGGAGGCCCGCCACGATCGCCAGTTCATGTACCTGCGTCGTCAGCTCCCCCCGGAGGTGGCGGCGCGCGCCACCGCGCTGGGGCTGCCGGGCGTGGCGCTGCAGCGCGAGTACCGCCGCTACTACCCGGGCGGGCCGGTCACCGCGCACGTGCTCGGCTTCACCAACATCGACGACGTGGGTCAGGAGGGCATCGAGCTCGCCTACGAGCAGTGGCTGCGCGGCACCGCCGGCAGTAAGCGCGTGATCCGCGACCGCCTCGGCCGCATCGTGGAGAACGTGGAGAGCATTCGCGAGCCGCGCCCGGGCAAGGACCTCGCGCTCACCCTGGACCGGCGGCTGCAGTACCTCGCCCACCGGGCGCTGGAGAGCGCAGTGCAGGAACATCAGGCGGTGGCGGGCTCCGTGGTGATCCTCGATGCGCGCACGGCCGAGGTGCTGGCCATGGTCAACCAGCCCAGCTACAACCCCAACAACCGGCGCGATCTCGGGTCCGAGCGGCTGCGCAACCGGGCGGTGACCGACGCCTTCGAGCCGGGCTCGACCGTGAAGCCATTCACGGTGGCCGCCGCCCTGGAGGCGGGCACCATCTCACCCGACAGTCGCATCAACACCGCCCCCGGCGTGCTCCGAGTGGGACGGGCGACCGTGCGCGACATCCGCAACTATGGCGTCATAGACGCCGCGGCATTGGTGCAGAAATCCAGCAACGTCGGCGCCAGCAAACTGGCTCTCGGCATGCCGCCCGACGCGTTGTGGGGGATGTACAGCCGGTTGGGGTTCGGTGAGCCCAGCGGCAGCGGCTTCCCCGGCGAGGCGGCGGGTCAGCTGGTGTTCCAAAGCCGCTGGAGTGACGTGGAGCGCGCCACGCTGTCGTTCGGTTACGGCCTCTCGGTGAACGCCCTGCAATTGGCGCAGGGTTACCTGGCCCTGGCCGGCGATGGCTCGTGGCTGCCTGCCACGTTCATTACGGGCAACGGACGCGAGCGGGAGATCCTGCGCCGTCAGGCCATGGCCCCCCATACCGCGCAGCTGGTGCGCGCGATGCTGGAGGGCGCGGTGCACGATCAAGGCGGCACCGCGACCTTGGCGCGCGTGCGCGGCTACCGCGTGGCGGGCAAGACCGGCACGGCCAAGAAGGCCCAGCCGGGCGGCTATGCGGAAGACCGCTACGTGTCATTGTTCGCCGGTTTCGCGCCGGTGAGCGATCCGCGGCTCGTAATGGTGGTGATGATCGATGAGCCGCGCGGCGACGAGTACTACGGGGGCCGGGTGGCGGCCCCCGTGTTCGGAACGGTGATGGCCGACGCCCTGCGCCTGCTGGACGTGCCGCCCGACGACCTGCCCTCGCTGGGCGGGCGTGTGATGGCTCAGACCGACCCCTCGGTCCGAGCCGCGCGGCTCCCACAGGAGAACAAGCGATGAGTGCATTGGCACGCCGTCACCCCGGGCGCCCGCTGGCGGAGCTGCTGGCGGGGCTGGCATCCGTGGATGCGGCCTGGAACCGCGACATCAAGGGCCTGGCGCTCGACCATCGGCAGCTGCGCCGGGACGAGCTGTTTGTCGCGCTCGCCGGCCGGCGGGTGCACGGCAAGGCCTTTATCTCGGCCGCCGTGGAGGCCGGTGCCGCCGCGGTGGTGTGGGAGCCGGAGGGCGACGCGCACGAACTGCCCACGCTGTGGCGCGGGGTGCCGTGCATTCCGGTCCCGGCGCTGTCGCAGCATGCCGGCACGATAGCGGCCCGCTTCCATCATGACCCGTCGGCCGCGCTGCAGGTGGTGGGCGTGACCGGCACCAACGGCAAGACCTCGACCGCCCATTTCATCGCGCAGGCGCTCGCCGGCGAACAGCCCTGCGGGGTGCTGGGCACGATCGGCAGCGGGCTGTACGGCGCGCTCGGCGCGGCGAGCCACACCACCCCCGACGCCCTGGCCGTGCAGGCCGCCCTGGCGGGGTTTCGCGACGCGGGGGCACCGGCCGCGGTGATGGAGGTCTCCTCGCACGGTTTGGACCAGGGGCGCGTGAACGCGGTGCACTTCCATACCGCGGTGTTCACCAACCTCTCGCGCGACCACCTCGATTACCACGGTGACATGGACCGCTACGCCGCGGCCAAGGCGCGCCTGTTCGCCACGCCGGGGCTGCGCGCGGCGGTGATCAATATGGACGATGCCCACGGCCGCGCCTATGCGGCGGGCCTCGCCCCCGACGTGCGCCTGATCGCCTACGGGACGCAGCCGACCCAGCTCGGGGCGGGCGGCGACTTCATCCTCGCCCACCGCGTCGAGCCGCGCCCCGCCGGCCTGCGCCTGCAGCTGGAGAGCAGCTGGGGCAGTGCCGAGCTCGAGGCGGCGGTGTTCGGCCGCTTCAACGCCGGCAATCTGCTGGCGGCGCTCGGCGCCCTGGTGTCGCTGGGGGTGCCCTTCCGCGAGGCGGTGGCGCGCTTGGCCGCAACGCATGGCGTGCCGGGGCGCACCGAGCGCTTCGAGGCCGCCGGCCGTCCCGCGGTGGTGGTGGACTACGCGCATACGCCGGATGCCCTCGAACAGGTGCTGCGCGCCCTGCGCGAGCATTGCGGCGGGCGGCTGTGGTGCGTGTTCGGCTGCGGCGGCGAGCGCGACCGGGGCAAGCGCGCCCCCATGGGCCGTGCTGCCGAGCGCCTGGCGGACCACGTCGTGATCACCGACGACAACCCGCGCGGCGAGGATCCGTATCAGATCATCGAAGACATCCTGACCGGCATCGACAAGCCGGACGCCGTCTACGTGCGGCGCGACCGCCCCAGCGCCATCGCGCACGCCGTCGGCTGCGCCAAACCCGCCGACCTGGTGCTCGTGGCCGGCAAGGGTCACGAGACCTATCAGCAGATCCGCGAGGCCTGCCTGCCGTACAGCGATCGCGAATGGGTCGCCCGCCTGCTGCAAGGCGAGGGGGCGCAGCTATGAGTCCCACGCACGCCATGTGGAACTTGGAGCGCGCCGCGCATGTGCTGGGGGCCGAGCTGCGCGGTCGGCCCGAGCAGGTGTTCAGCGACGTGAGTACCGACGGTCGCCGGCTCAGCGCGGGCGCGCTGTTCGTCGCGTTGCGCGGCCCGCGCTTCGATGCGCACGACTACCTGGAGCAGGCCGCCGCCGCCGGTGCCGTGGCGGCCGTGGTGGAGCGCGCGCAGGACACCGCGCTCGCCCAGTTGGTGGTGCCCGATACCCTCAAGGCCCTGCAAACGCTGGCGCAGGCCTGGCGCGAGCAATTCAGCCTGCCGCTGGTGGCGATCACCGGCAGCAACGGGAAAACGACGGTCAAGGAGATGACCGCGACCATCCTGGCGCGCCGCGGCGCGGTGCTGTACACCGAGGGCAACCTCAACAACGACATCGGCGTGCCGCTCACGCTGCTGCGCCTGCGGCGCACGCACCGCTACGCGGTGATCGAGCTCGGCGCCAACCACCCCGGCGAGATCGCGCGCCTGACGCGGCTGGCGCTGCCCGACGCCGCGCTGATCACCAACGCCGGCCCCGCGCATCTCGAAGGCTTCGGCAGCATCGAGGGTGTCGCGCAGGCCAAGGCCGAGATCTACGAAGGGCTGCCCGCGCGCGGCACCGCCATCGTCAACCACGACGACCGCTACAGCGGTCTCTGGCGGCGCCTGAACGCCGGGCGGCGCATGCTCACCTTCGGGCTGAACGAGGGCGCCGACGTCACGGCGAGCTGGCGCGCGGTGGATGAGGGCAGCCGCGTCAATCTGCGCACCCCCGCCGGCCACGTGGAGCTGACCCTGCCGCTCGCCGGCCGTCACAACGTGATGAACATGCTGGCGGCGACCTGCGCCGCCCTGGCGGTGGGCGCCACGTTGGACGACGTGCGTCACGGGCTGGAGGGCCTGCAGGGCGTGCGTGGGCGCCTGCAGCAGCGCCGCGGTCACCGCGGCGCACGGCTCATCGACGACACCTACAACGCCAATCCCGCCTCGCTGCAGGCGGCGCTGGAGGTCCTGGCGCAGCGGCCCGGGCGCCGGTTCCTGGCCCTCGGCGACATGGGCGAACTCGGCCCCGAGGCTGAGGCGCTGCACGTGCAGGCCGCGCAGGCCGCGCGCAACCAGGGCGTGGAGCGCCTGTACGCGGTGGGACGCCACACCGAAGCGGCGGCACGCGCGTTCGGCACCGGCGGGCGGCACTTCGCCAGCGTGGAAGCGCTCGCCGAGGCACTGCGCGCCGCGCTGGCGCCGGAGGTCACGGTGTTGGTGAAGGGTTCGCGCAGCATGGCCATGGAGCGTGTGGTCGAGGCGCTGTTGCCCGAGGGGGAGGCGCGCTGATGCTGTACGCACTCACCCAATACCTGGCCCAGTTCCACACCGGCTTCACGGTGTTCCAGTACCTCACGCTGCGCGCCATCCTGGGCATTCTCACCGCGCTGGTCATCTCGCTGGCCTTCGGCCCCTACATGATCCGCCGGCTGATCCGCCATCAGATCGGCCAGAACGTGCGTGACGACGGCCCCGCCAGCCACTTGGCCAAGGCGGGTACGCCCACCATGGGCGGCGCCATGATCCTGGTGGCGATCGCCGTTGGCACGCTGCTGTGGGCCGATCTCACCAGCCGCTACACCTGGGTGGTGCTGCTTACCACCCTGGCGTTCGGCGTGATCGGCTGGTACGACGACTACAAGAAGCTGGTGCTGGGCGACAGCCGCGGCTTGGCCGCGCGCTACAAGTACCTGTGGCAGTCGGTGCTCGGCTTCGGCGCGGCGATCATTCTTTATTACACCGCGCAGACGCCGGTCGAGACCCAGTTCATCGTGCCGTTCCTCAAGCACGCGGTGATCGACCTCGGCCCCGCCTTCGTCCTGCTTGCCTACCTCGTGATCGTCGGCTCCAGCAACGCTGTGAACCTCACCGACGGGCTGGACGGGCTGGCCATCATGCCGGCGGTGCTGGTGGCGGGCGCGCTCGGCATCTTCGCTTATGCCTCCGGGCATGCCCACTTCGCCAACTACCTCGGTATCCCGCACGTGCCGGGGGTGGGTGAGCTGGTGGTGTTCTGCGGCGCGCTGGTCGGCGCGGGGCTCGGTTTTCTGTGGTTCAACACCTACCCGGCGCAGGTATTCATGGGCGACATGGGCGCCCTCGCGCTCGGTGCGGCGCTGGGGCTGGTGGCGGTGGCGACGCGCCAGGAGTTGGTGCTGCTCATCATGGGCGGCGTGTTCGTGATGGAGACCGTGTCGGTCATCCTGCAGGTCGCCTCGTACAAGCTGACCGGGCGGCGCATTTTCCGCATGGCGCCGCTGCACCATCACTTCGAGTTGAAGGGCTGGCCCGAACCGCGGGTCATCGTACGTTTCTGGATCGTCACCGTGATTCTGGTGCTGATCGGCCTGGCGAGTCTGAAGATCCGGTAGCCCCATGAACGCAGCCATCGACCAACGCAAGCACGCACCCAAGACGCTCGTCGTCGGCCTCGGCAAGACGGGGCTGTCCTGTGCGCGCTTCCTGGCCGCGCGCGGCGTGCCGGTGGCGGTCACCGATTCGCGTGTCGCCCCGCCCGGTCTGGAGGCGCTGCGCGAGGAATTGCCCGACGTGGCCCTGTTCCTCGGCGGCTTCGAGCCGGCGGCCTTCGCGCATGCCGAGCAGCTGGTGGTGAGCCCCGGCGTCGCCCTCAGCGAGCCGCTGCTCGCCCAGGCCGTGCAGCGCGGCTTGCCGGTGCTGGGCGATATCGAACTGTTCGCCCAGTACGCGGACGCGCCGGTGGTGGCGGTGACCGGCTCCAACGGTAAGAGCACGGTCACCACGCTGGTGGGCGAGATGATGTGCGCCGCCGGGCGCGAGGTGCGCGTGGGCGGCAACCTCGGCACGCCGGCGCTGGACCTGCTGGGGGGCGCGGCGCCCGACTTCTACCTGCTCGAGCTGTCCAGCTTCCAGCTCGAGACCACCCGCACGCTGAATGCCGCGGCGGCCACCGTGCTCAACGTCTCGCCCGACCACATGGACCGCTACGCCGATGTCGAGGCGTACGCCGCCGCCAAGGCGCGGGTGTTGCAGGGTAGCGGGGTGTGCGTGCTGAACGCCGACGATCCGCGCGTGGCCGCCATGGCGCCGGCGGGCCGCAACTGCCGCTGGTTCTCGCTCGGCACGCCGCGCGGGGACCGGGGCTACGGCGTCATCGAGCACCAGGGCGAGGCTTGGCTCGCGCGGGGCCGCACCCCGCTGCTGCCCGCCGCCGCCGTGGCAATGGCGGGCCTGCACAACCGGGCCAATGCCCTCGCGGCGCTGGCCCTCGGTGAGGCGGTGGGCCTGCCGCCGGACGCCATGTGCGCGACCTTGCGCCGCTTCCAGGGCCTCGCGCATCGCAGCCAGCGCGTCGCCGAACACGCCGGGGTCACCTGGTACAACGACTCCAAGGGCACCAACGTGGGCGCCACCTTGGCGGCCTTGCAGGGCGTGCCCGGCGAGAAGGTGGTGTTGATCCTGGGCGGCGACGGCAAGGGCGCCGATTTCACGCCGCTGCGCGAGCCGGTGGCGGCGCGCGCGCGCCGTGGTGCTGATCGGACGCGACGCACCGCTGATCGAGGCCGCGCTGGCGGGCGTGGTGCCGACCGTGACCGCGGGCGATATGGCGGCGGCGGTGGCCGAGGCGGCGCGCCTGGCCGCGGCGGGTGACGCGGTGCTGCTCTCGCCCGCCTGCGCGAGCTTCGACATGTTCAAGGGTTACGAGCACCGCGGTGACGTGTTCACTGCCGCGGTGCGGAGGCTGCTGCCATGACGGCGCCGGTGCAAGGCGCCACGCCGCTGCCGCCGGGTACCGTGCGCCGGCCGCTGCTGCCGGTGGACCTGCGCCTGCCGCTGGCGACCGTCGCGCTGCTCGCGTTGGGGCTGGTAATGGTCGCCTCGGCCTCGGTCACCATCGCCGAACGTCAGGCCGCCGATCCTCTCTATTACTTCTGGCGCCAGGGTCTGTACGTGCTGCTCGGCTTGGCGCTGGCCTTCAGCGTGTTGCGGGTGCCGCTGCGCTCCTGGGCGGCGGCCTCGCCCTGGCTGGTCGTGGCGGCGTTCGGCCTTTTGGTGGTGGTGCTGATCCCGGGCGTGGGCCACGAGGTGAACGGCAGCGTGCGCTGGCTGCGCCTCGGCGTGTTCAACGTGCAGGTCTCCGAGCCGGTCAAGCTGTTCGCGGTGATCTACCTGGCCGGCTACCTGGTGCGCCATGGCGAGGCGGCGCGCACCACTTGGGGCGGGGTACTGAAGCCCTTGGCGCTGCTCGGGGTGCTCAGCCTGCTGTTGCTGATGCAGCCCGACTTCGGCGCCGCGGCGGTGATGCTGGTGACCGCGCTGGGGGTGCTGTTCCTGGCCGGCGCGCGCCTGCTGCACTTCGGCGCACTGCTGCTCGCCCTGGGCGCGGCGCTGGCCGCGCTGGCGATCACCTCCCCGTATCGCCTCGGCCGCCTGACCAGCTTCATGGACCCCTGGGCCGACCCCTTTAACAGCGGCTTCCAGCTCACCCAGGCGCTGATCGCCTTCGGGCGGGGGGAGTGGTTCGGGGTCGGACTCGGCAGCGGCATCCAGAAACTGTTTTATCTACCGGAGGCGCACACGGATTTCCTGTTCGCGGTGCTGGCCGAGGAACTGGGCCTGATCGGCGGCTTGGTGGTGGTGACGCTGTTCGCGCTGCTGATCTGGCGCGCGCTGGTCATCGCGCGCTTGGCCGAGCGCGCGCAGATGGCGTTCGGCGCTTACCTCGCCTACGGGCTGGCGTTGTGGATCGGGCTGCAGGCGTTCATCAACCTCGGCGTGAGCATGGGCGTGCTGCCCACCAAGGGCCTCACGCTGCCGCTGATGAGCTATGGCGGCTCCAGCATGGTGGTCACGCTGGTCGCCCTCGCGTTGTTGCTGCGCGTGGAGTACGAGGCGCGCCATGGCGAGGAGACCCGCGCATGAAGGTGCTCATCATGGCCGGCGGCACCGGCGGGCACGTGTTTCCCGCCTTGGCGGTGGCCGAGGCGTTGCGCGCGCGCGGCGACGAGGTGGAGTGGATGGGCACCGAAACCCGCATGGAGGGGACGCTGGTGCCCGCGGCCGGTTTTCCGCTGCACGCGATCAGCGTGCGCGGTCTGCGCGGCAACGGGCTGCTCGGCTGGGCGCTGGCCCCCTGGCGGATCTCCGTCGCGGTGGCGCAAGCCTTGAACATCATGCGGCGCGTGCGCCCGGCGGTGGTGCTCGGCATGGGCGGCTTCGCGGCCGGCCCGGGCGGGCTTGCGGCGCGGATGCTGCGCCGCCCGCTGGTGATTCATGAGCAAAACGCCGTGACCGGCATGACCAACGGCCTGTTGGCGCGTCACGCCGCGCGCGTGCTGGAAGGTTTCCCGGGCAGCTTCGCGGCGCGCGTGGGGGCGGTCCACACCGGCAATCCGGTCCGCGCGGATATCGCCGCGCTGCCCGCGCCGGCGCAGCGCTACGGGGCGCGCCGCGGACCGCTGCGCCTGCTGGTGTTGGGCGGCAGCCTCGGCGCGCGGGCCTTGAACGAGGCGGTAGCCGGCGCGCTCGCCGGCCTCGCGGCCGCAGAACGCCCGCTGGTGTGGCATCAGGCCGGTGCCGCCAACCTGGCCGACGCGCAGCGCGCCTACGCCGCGCACGCGCTGACCGTGGGCGAGCAGGCCGCCCCCACCGCGGGCCTCACCCTGGCGCCCTTCATCGACGACATGGCCGCCGCCTACGGCTGGGCCGACCTCGTGTTGTGCCGGGCGGGCGCGCTCACCGTCGCCGAACTGGCGGCGGCGGGGGTCGCGAGCGCGCTGGTGCCGTATCCCCACGCAGTGGACGACCACCAGACCCGCAATGCCGCCTATCTGGTGGCGCAGGGCGCCGGGGTGCTGATTCCACAGGACGCGCTGGACGGCGAGCGCGTGGCCGCGCTGCTGCGCGAGTACGCCGGCGAGGCAGGGCGCACCCGCCTGCTCGCGATGGCCGAGGCGGCGCGTGCGCGCGCCCTGCCGGATGCCACCGCGCGCGTCGTTCAACATTGCTTGGAGGTGGCGCATGCCTGAAGTCCACGGCGCCATGGTGCACGATGCGACCCCCGGCATGGGGCGCGTGCGCCGTATTCATCTGGTCGGTATCGGCGGCGCGGGGATGGGCGGCATCGCCGAGGTGCTGCTCAACCTCGGCTACGCCGTGTCCGGTTCCGATCTGGGCGAGAACGCCGTCACCCGCCGCCTGCAGTCGCTCGGCGCGCGGGTGGTGCGCGGTCACGACGCCGCGCACGTGGCCGAGGCCGACGCGGTGGTGATCTCGAGCGCGGTGGGGGCGGACAACCCCGAAGTGGTCGCCGCGCGCGAGCAGCGCATCCCCGTGGTGCCGCGCGCCGAGATGCTGGCCGAGCTGATGCGCTTTCGCCACGGCATCGCGGTAGCGGGCACCCACGGCAAGACCACCACCACCAGCCTGATCGCCAGCGTGCTGGCCGAAGGGGGCCTGGACCCGACCTTCGTGATCGGCGGACGCCTGATCAGCGCCGGCACCCATGCGCGCCTGGGCGCGAGCCGTTACCTGGTCGCCGAGGCGGACGAGAGCGACGCCTCATTCCTCTATCTGCAGCCCATGACCGCGGTGGTCACCAACATCGACGCCGACCACATGGCGACCTACGGCGGCGACTTCGGGCGCCTGCGCCAGACCTTTGTCGAGTTCCTGCACCACCTGCCGTTCTACGGCTTGGCGGTGCTGTGTACCGACAACGCCGTGGTGCGCGCCATGATCCCCGAGGTCTCGCGCCCGGTGCTGACCTACGGTTTCAACGGCGAGGCGGACTGGCTCGCCGAGGACGTGCGCCAGGAGGGCGCGCGCACCTACTTCCGCGCGCGGCGCAGCGACGGCTCGGCCGCGCTCGACATCGCGCTCAACCTGCCGGGGCGGCACAACGTGCTGAACGCGCTCGCCTCCATCGCCGTGGCGCACGAGCTTGGCGTGGCCGATGCCGATGTGCAGCGCGCGCTCGCCGGTTTCCAGGGCATTGGGCGCCGTTTTCAGGTGTACGGCGAACTGGACACGCCCGCGGGGCGCGTGCTGTACGTCGACGACTACGGTCACCACCCCACCGAAATCGCCGCGACCCTCGCGGCGGTGCGCGCCGGCTGGCCCGATCGGCGCCTGGTCTTGGCCTTCCAGCCGCACCGCTACACCCGCACCCGCGATCTGTTCGAGGACTTCACGGCGGTGCTGTCCACCCCCGACGTGCTGTTGCTGGTGGACGTCTACGCCGCGGGCGAGGCGCCCATTCCGGTCGCCGACGGGCGCACACTGGCGCGCGCCATCCGGGCGCGCGGCAAGGTGGATCCGGTGTTCGTGCCACGGGCGGGCGACCTGCCGCAGACCCTGCTCGGCGTGCTGCGCGAGGGCGACGTGCTGCTCACGCTCGGGGCGGGTGACATCGGCGCCATCGCCGCGCAGTTGCCCGGCAAGCTCACCGGAGGTGCGCCATGAACGCGCTGCCGCGAGTGGACGACCTGCGCGGGCGCCTGTTGCATGACGAGCCGCTCGCGCGCCACACCTCGTGGCGCGTCGGCGGTCCGGCCGACCGCTTCTACCTGCCGGCCGATATCGACGATCTGGCGCTGTTCCTGTCGGAACTGCCCGCGGGCGAGCCGGTGTTCTGGCTGGGCCTCGGCAGCAACCTGCTGGTGCGCGACGGCGGCCTGCGCGGCACGGTGGTGTGCACCAGCGGGGTGCTGAACGGGCTCGCGCGCCAGGCGGACGGCACGCTGCGCGCCGAGGCGGGCGTGCCCTGCGCCAAGGTGGCGCGCCTCGCGGCACGCGAGGGTCTCGGCGGTGCCGAGTTCCTCGGCGGCATCCCCGGCACCATGGGCGGTGCCCTGGCCATGAACGCCGGCGCCTTCGGCGGGGAGACCTGGTCGCTGGTGGCGGCGGTGGAGACGCTGGGGCCGCGCGGTGAGCGGCACCTTCGTACCCCGGCCCAATACCGCATCGGCTACCGCGACGTGCAGCCGCCGGTGGCGGGCGAGTGCTTCGTGGCGGCGCACCTGTGCCTGCCGCCCGCCGACGAGGATGCACGCGCGCGCACCAAGGCACTGCTCGCGCGGCGCAACGCCACGCAGCCGACCAGCCAGCCCAACGCCGGATCGGTGTTTCGCAATCCGCCCGGCGACCACGCGGCGCGGCTGATCGAGACCGCCGGGCTAAAGGGCCTGCGCGAGGGGGGCGCCTGGGTGTCGGAGAAACACGCGAACTTCATCGTGCACGCGGGCGAGGCCTGCGCGGCGGACATCGAGCGCCTGATCGAACGGGTGGCGGCGAAGGTGGCCGAGGTGCATGGCGTGACCCTGGTGCGCGAGGTGCGCATCGTGGGCGTGGCGGCCGAGGAGGGGCGATGAGCAGCGAACGTTCCGCGCAGGATTACGGACGCGTGGCGGTGCTGATGGGCGGCCGCTCGGCCGAGCGCGCCGTCTCGCTCAAGAGCGGCGCCGCGGTACTGGCGGCCCTGCAGGGGCAGGGTATCGATGCGGTGGGTATCGACGTCGGCCCGGGCGTGCTCGACGAACTCGCCCGCGGCGGCTTCGACCGCGCCTTTATCGCGCTGCACGGGCGCGGCGGCGAGGACGGCGTGATGCAGGGCGCGCTGGAGGTGCTGGGGCTGCCCTACACCGGCAGCGGCGTGCTCGGCTCGGCGCTCGGCATGGACAAGCTGCGCAGCAAGCAGGTGTTCATCGGCGCGGGGTTGCCCACGCCGCGCTACGTGCAGTTGCGCCCCGACAGCGACTTCGCGGCGGTGGAGCGCGAGCTGGGACTGCCGCTGATGGTCAAGCCCGCCCACGAGGGTTCGAGCGTCGGCATGAGCAAGGTGACCGAAGCCGGCGGGCTGGCCGCGGCGTACCGCGAGGCCGCGCGCTACGACCGGGTGGTGATGGCGGAGCAGTGGATCACCGGCGCCGAATACACCGTGGCGGTGCTGGGCACGCGCGCGTTGCCGATGATCCGCCTGGAGACGCCGCACGCCTTCTACGACTACGAGGCGAAGTACCAAGCAAACACCACGCGTTACCACTGCCCTTGCGGGCTGGATGCCGAGACCGAGCGCGCCTTCCAGGCGCTTGCGCTGGCGGCCTTCGAGGCCATCGGCGCCGGCGGCTGGGGACGCGTGGACCTGATGGTCTCCGAGGACGGCCGACCCTGGCTGATCGAGGCGAACACGGTCCCCGGCATGACCGATCACAGCCTGGTGCCGATGGCGGCGCGCGCGGCGGGCATGGATTTTCCGGCCCTGGTGCGCGCGGTGCTCGACACCAGTTTCGCGGCTCGCGCGGGGCAGGAGGGAGCGGATGGTTGAGCGCACCGCGCGCCTGCGTCGCTCGTTGCTGATCGCCTGGTTGGCGCTCGGCACCGCCGTGGCGGCGGCGGGCGCCTACTGGCTGCAGCAGAGCTCGGTGCTGCCCATCGAGCGCGTGCGGGTGGAGGGGGCGCTCGCCCACGTGACGGAGGTGGAGTTGCGCGAGGTGGTGGGGCGCCACAGCGGTGGATTCTTCCGGGTGGATGTCGATCAGGTGCAGCGCGATCTGCTCGCGTTGCCTTGGGTCCGGGAGGCGGCGGTGCGCCGCGTGTGGCCGGACACGCTGGCGGTGCATGTGGTCGAGCGCGAGGCGCTGGCGCGCTGGGCGGCGGGCGGACTGGTGAGCCGCGAAGGGCGGTTGTTCGAACCGGCCGAGGAGACCTGGCCCGAGGGTCTGCCGCTGTTCGAGGGACCGACGGGTTACCACCGGATGCTGGCGGCGCAGTTCGACGGGCTGTCGGCCGCGCTCGCGCCGCTCGACCTGCAGGTGGTACGCCTGTCGGCCGACGCACGCCGCGCCTGGTCGCTGCAACTCAGCAACGGCATCGAACTGGTGCTGGGGCGCGATGCGCATTACCCGCGCCTGATGCGCTTCGTGCGGGTGTATCCGCAGGTGCTCGCCACGCGCGAGAGCGACATTCGGCGCATCGATTTACGTTACACCAATGGCTTTGCCGTGCAGTGGAATGGCGCCGCGGCGTCCGGATGGGCGACCCGAGAGTCGCCCGAGGGAGGAGTGGTACGTGTCTAAAAAATCCGAGAAGAACCTGATCGTCGGGCTCGATATCGGCACCTCGAAAGTGGTGGCGATCGTGGGCGAGATGGCCCACGACGGTGTCGAGATCATCGGAATCGGGTCGCATCCCTCGCGCGGCATGAAGAAGGGTGTGGTGGTCAACATCGAGTCCACCGTCCAGTCCATCCAGCGCGCCGTGGAGGAGGCCGAACTGATGGCCGGCTGCCAGATCCACTCCGTATACGCCGGCATCGCCGGCAGCCATGTGCGCAGCCTCAATTCGCACGGCATCGTGGCGATCCGCGACAAGGAGGTGACCGGCAGCGACGTGGAGCGGGTAATCGACGCGGCGCGCGCGGTGGCCATCCCGGCCGACCAGAAGATCCTCCACATCCTGCCGCAGGAATTCGTGATCGACACCCAGGAAGGGATTCGGGAACCGGTCGGTATGTCGGGCGTGCGCCTCGAGGCCAAGGTGCACATCGTCACCGGCGCGGTGAGCGCGGCCCAGAACATCGTCAAGTGCGTGCGCCGCTGCGGCCTGGAGGTGGACGACATCGTGCTCGAGCAGCTCGCCTCCTCGCACGCCGTGCTGACCGACGACGAGAAGGAGCTCGGCGTGTGTCTGGTCGACATCGGCGGCGGTACCACCGACATCGCGGTGTACACCGAGGGCTCGATCCGCCACACCGCCGTCATCCCCATCGCCGGCGACCAGGTCACCAACGACATCGCGGTGGCCTTGCGCACGCCCACCCAATGTGCCGAGGAGATCAAGGTCAAGTACGCCTGCGCGCTCACCCAGCTCGCCAGCCCCGAGGAGACCATCGAGGTGCCGAGCGTCGGCGACCGGCCCGCGCGCCGGCTCAAGCGCCAGACCCTGGCCGAGGTGGTGGAGCCGCGCTACGAGGAGCTGTTCACGCTGATCCAGGCCGAGCTGCGCCGCTGCGGCTACGAGGACCTGTGCGCCGCCGGCGTCGTATTGACCGGCGGCAGCGCCAAGATGGAGGGCGTGCCGGAGCTCGCCGAGGAGATCTTCCACATGCCGGTGCGCCTCGGGCTGCCCCAGGACGTGGCGGGGCTGACCGACGTGGTGCGCAACCCGATCTACAGCACGGGCGTGGGGCTGTTGCTCATCGCCCACAACAGCCAGCGCCGACCGCGCGGCAGCGACATGCTGCGCGGCCAGGGGGTCTGGCACCGCATGAAGGGCTGGTTCCAGGGCAACTTCTGAAGGAGGCGCGATGGCTAACAAGAGGCAGTCGGCACCGGGTGCGTCCGGTGCACGGTGCGGGCGGTTCGGTCGCGGCTGAATTGATCCGCAAAATCAAGAGCTAATCACATAAAAGGCATCACGAGGAGGCACACAATGTTCGAACTAATGGACTCCTATAGCCAGACAGCCGTCATCAAGGTGATCGGCGTCGGCGGGGGCGGCGGCAACGCCGTGCAGTACATGGTGGAGCAGGACATCGAGGGGGTGGATTTCATCTGCGCCAACACCGATGCCCAGGCGCTGCGCAACTGCACCGCCCGCACCGTGTTGCAATTGGGCACGACCATCACCAAGGGTCTCGGGGCCGGTACCGATCCGGAACTCGGCCGGCAGGCCGCGCTGGAGGACCGCGAGTGCATCGCGGAGACCCTGCAGGGGGCGGACATGGTGTTCATCACGGCCGGCATGGGCGGCGGCACCGGCACCGGCGCCGCGCCGGTGGTGGCGCAGATCGCCAAGGAGATGGGCATCCTGACGGTTGCGGTGGTCACCAAGCCCTTCCCCTTCGAGGGTAAGAAGCGCATGGACACCGCCATGGCGGGCATGGCCGAGTTGAAGCAGCACGTCGACTCGTTGATCACCATTCCCAACGAGAAGCTGCTGACCGTGCTCGGCAAGGGCGCCACGCTGCTGGACGCCTTCAAGGAGGCCAACAACGTGCTGAACGGCGCGGTGCAGGGCATCGCCGAGTTGATCACCCGCCCGGGTCTGATCAACGTCGACTTCGCCGACGTGCGCACCGTGATGTCCGAGATGGGCATGGCCATGATGGGCACCGGCTGCGCGGTAGGCGAGGATCGTGCGCGGCAGGCCGCCGAGGCCGCCATCGCCAGTCCGCTGCTGGAGGACGTCAATCTCACCGGCGCACGCGGCATCCTGGTCAACGTCACCGCGGGCCTGGACATGTCGATCGGCGAGTTCGAAGAGGTGGGCAACACCGTCAAAGGCTTCGCTTCCGATAACGCCAACGTGGTGGTCGGCACGGTGATCGATCCCGAGATGAGCGGCGAGTTGCGTGTGACGGTGGTGGCCACCGGGCTGGGCGCCCCGGCGCAGAGCGTCGACAAGCCGAAGCTGGTGGTGAAGAACGCGAGCGGCGAGGTCGATTACAATAAGTTGGATCGTCCGGCGGTGATGCGTAAGCAGGCCAACGACCGCCACGCGTCGGCGGCAGAAGGCGGAATGGACTATCTGGACATTCCGGCGTTCCTGCGCCGTCAGGCAGACTGAGGGTCGGGCGCCATCGCAAGGCGCCCGCCGCTCGGGTAACGCAGGGACGTGGTATGCCGCGCGGGAGCGCTGGGCCGAAGTGTGGCCCAGCGCACGCGTGCCGCTGGGCGGTCGACTAGGCAGCGCCGCCTGCTGGTGATAACATCGCCGGTGAGCAGGCCGGCGGGCCGTGCATAGCGAGTGGACCAAAGAAAAGAATGATTTGCCAACGCACCCTCAAGAACGTTATCAGGGCCACCGGGGTCGGTTTGCACACCGGCGACAAGGTGTATCTGACGTTGCGCCCCGCACCGCCCAACACGGGCATCATCTTCCGTCGGGTGGATCTGCCCGAGCCCGTGGAGATCCCGGCCAAGCCAGAGAACGTCGGTGAGACCACCTTGTCGACCACCCTGGTGAAGGGTGACGTGCGCGTGTCCACCGTGGAGCACCTGCTCTCCGCCATGGCCGGTCTCGGCATCGACAACGCTTACGTCGACCTCAGCGCGGCCGAAGTCCCCATTATGGACGGCAGCGCGGGTCCGTTTGTGTTCCTGATTCAGTCCGCCGGCATCGAAGAGCAGCCGGTGGCCAAGAAGTTCCTGCGCATCAAGGCGCCCGTGGTCGTCGAGGACGGTGATCGCTGGGTGCGCTTCGAGCCCTTCGACGGGTTCAAGGTCTCCTTCAACATCGATTTCAAGCATCCGGCGTTCGAGGGTCGTCGCCAGACCGCCGAGATCGACTTCTCCGCCACCTCTTTCGTGCGCGAGATCGCGCGCGCCCGCACATTCGGCTTCATGAGCCAGATCGAGGTGTTGCGCGCCAACAACCTCGCCCTCGGCGGCAGCCTCGACAATGCGGTGGTGGTGGATGACTTCCGTATCCTTAACGAAGACGGCCTCCGCTACGAGGACGAGTTCGTCAAGCACAAGATTCTGGACGCCATCGGCGACTTGTACCTGCTGGGCTACAGCTTGATCGGCGCCTTCAGCGGTAGTAAGTCGGGTCACGCCCTGAACAACCGCCTGCTGCGCACACTGCTGGCGCAGGAGGATGCGTGGGAGTTGGTGACCTTCGAGGACGAGGCCACCGCGCCAGTCTCCTTCATCCGGCCCGTGCCGGCCTGAAGCCGCGCGGCCTCCGGGCCCTCAGCGCGAGCGGGGGGCGCGCCGCGCCAGGCGGCGCAAGGCGTCGCCCAGCGCAGGCGGCAGGCCGTTCGAGGCATCGAGCAGTATTTGTGCCGCGCGCTCCGACAGGGTCGCGCGCTGGGTCGGCGTCTCGGTAGCCGCGGGGCGCACTTTCACGCGGACCTGGGCGACGGTAGGCTCGCCCCCCGTGTGCAGCCGCGCGAGCACCGCCGGCGCACAGTAGCGCAGGCGTGCCGCCCAGGCCGGGGAGTCGGTGTACAGGATCAACGTGCCGTCGCGCACGCAGCCCACGCGGCAGTGCGCCGCCGCCGGACCGAGGGGGCCGGCGATAGCGGCCTGGATCGCCGCCAGGCGACGACTTTCCAGCAGTAACGCTCGGGCGCGGGGTTCAAGCTGACCCAGCCAGCGACCGACAGGCTTAGGGGAACGACCCAAGGACAAGCCTCCAGAATGCGATACGGCTCAATTAACCCGGCACGAGGCCGATGAGTCGTCTATAACACTAAAGGACGTTATTGATGGACGTCATTCTACTAAGAAAAAATCGCATGGATGCTGCGAATCGCCTCACACTGAACGGATTCACCGCTGCCGCGCTCGCGCTGGCGATCTTCGGCCTTATGCCGCTGTTGGCCCTGTATGCGGGGTACCACTGGGGTGCCAACCGGGCCGAGCTAAGCCCCGAGCAAGTCGCCGCCGCGCTGCATGCCGAACTGGCCGAGCAGCGCGCGCAAGTCGAAGAGGTTCGGCGCGTCGCGCAGGAGAACGTCAACGCCCTGGCCCGCCGGCTCGGACAGATGCAGGCCCACGTCATTCGCCTGGACGCGCTCGGGCATCATTTGACCCAGGCGGCGCAACTCGACGGCGGTGAGTTCGATTTCGAGAATCCGCCGGGCATCGGCGGCCCCGAAAGCACCATCGCCGAAGCAATCCCTCCGCATGATTTCATGAAGATGCTCGATGACCTGGCGCTGCAGATCGAAGACCGCAGTGTCCAACTCGGCGTGCTCGAGAACCTGATCATGAACCGCAACCTGATGGCCGAGGTGCTGCCGGCGGGGCGCCCGATCACCAGCGGGTGGATGTCCTCGAGCTACGGCACACGTACCGATCCCTTCTCCGGGCGGCGCGTCTACCACAACGGCGTGGACTTCGCCGGCAAGGAGGGCTCCGACGTGGTCGCGTTGGGCTCGGGCGTGGTGACCTTCGCCGGCCGCCGCGGCGGCTATGGCAAGCTGGTGGAGATCAATCACGGCAACGGCTACGTGACCCGCTATGCGCACCACAAGGAAATCCTGGTGGAGGTGGGTGAGACCGTGAAGCGCGGGCAGGTAATTGCCCTCTTGGGCTCGACCGGCCGCTCCACCGGGCCGCACGTCCACCTCGAGGTGCTGCGCGACGGCAAAGTGGTGAACCCCATCCAGTACGTGCGGGCCTCGCGCTAGAAGCCTGCCCGCCCTGCATCTGCGCCGCGGGTGGCGCGCGGCCGATGCAATCCAGGCTGTCGATCCTGGGCATAGTCACGAGACTACGCGCCTTAGGGATCGGAGATAAGAACGGGTGCGCCGCCGCCGTCGCGGCATGATGACCCGGACAGGCCAAGGCCCCTCTGCTTCATACCTCGCCATTCCCGCTTCTCGCTGTCCCAAGCCGCGCCGCCGGTGGCGGCGGTCCACTTGGGGCCCACATTGCGCTATCATCGTATCCCTTTAGGGGTTCGCCCCTTCACGGCGCAGCACGGCAGGCGGCGTACGCGCGCCCGCCGCATCCGCTCTAGCGCCCGGAATTCGGATGGAGAATGGTTACGAAACTCCTCAATCGCATGTTCGGCAGCCGCAACGAACGCACCGTCAAGCGGCTCAGTCGGGCGGTCGAGCAGATCAACGCCTTCGAGCCGCAGTTCGAGGCCTTGTCCGATGAGGCCCTGCGCGCGAAAACGGAGGAGTTTCGCGCCCGTCTCAAGGATGGGGCCAGCCTCGACAGTCTGCTGCCGGAGGCCTTCGCCGCCGTGCGCGAGGCGGGCAAACGCGTGCTCGGCATGCGCCACTACGACGTCCAGCTCATCGGCGGCATGGTGCTGCATCAAGGCAAGATCGCCGAGATGCGCACCGGTGAGGGTAAGACCCTGGTCGCGACCCTTTCGGCCTATCTGAACGCGCTGCCCGGCAAGGGCGTGCACGTCATCACGGTCAACGATTACCTGGCGCGCCGCGACGCCGAATGGATGGGCAAGCTGTACGGCTTCCTCGGCATGGAAACGGGGGTCGCGGTGGCCGGCATGATGCCGGAGGAAAAGCGCGCCGCGTATCACGCCGACATTACCTACGGCACCAACAACGAGTTCGGCTTCGACTACCTGCGCGACAACATGGCGTTCAGTCTGCAGGACAAGGTGCAGCGCCCGCTGCACTTCGCCATCGTCGACGAGGTGGACTCCATCCTGATCGACGAGGCGCGCACACCGCTGATCATCTCGGGCCCCGCCGACGACAGCGCCGAGATGTACACGCGCATCAATGCGCTGGTCCCACGCCTCACGCGCCAGGAGGAAGAGGACGGGCCCGGCGATTACAGCGTGGACGAGAAGGCGCGCCAGGTGTACCTCACCGAAGAGGGGCACGAGCACGTCGAAGAGCTGCTGGGCGAGGCGGGTCTGCTCGGTGAAGGCCAGAGCCTCTACGACGCGGCCAATATCCAGCTCATGCACCACATCAACGCCGCGCTGCGCGCCCACGCGCTGTTCCAGAAAGACGTGCACTACATCGTCAAGGAACGGCAGATCGTCATCGTGGACGAGTTCACCGGCCGCACCATGGCCGGGCGACGTTGGTCGGAGGGCCTGCACCAGGCCATCGAGGCCAAGGAAGGCCTGCCGATCCAGCACGAGAACCAGACGCTGGCGTCGATCACCTTCCAGAACTACTTCCGCCTGTACGAGAAGCTGTCCGGCATGACCGGCACGGCCGACACCGAGGCCTTCGAGTTTCAGCAGATCTACGGCCTCGAAGTGGTGGTCATTCCGACCAACAAGCCGATGTTGCGGCAGGACCTCGGTGACTTGGTGTACCTCACCCCCGAGGAGAAGTTCGCCGCGGTGATCGAGGACATCAAGGACTCTCACGGGCGGGGCCAGCCGGTACTGGTGGGCACCACCTCCATCGAGGTGTCCGAGTACCTTTCGCGCATGCTCAAGAAGGCGGGCATCAAGCACGAGGTGCTGAACGCCAAGCAACACGAGCGCGAGGCGGACATCGTTGCGCAGGCCGGGCGTCCGCAGGCGGTGACCATCGCCACCAACATGGCCGGCCGCGGCACCGACATCGTGCTCGGGGGCAGCCTGGATGCGGAACTCGCCAAGCTCGAGGACCCGGATCCGCAGACGGTCGAACGTATCCGCGCCGATTGGCGCGAGCGCCAGGCCAAGGTGCTGGAGGCGGGCGGCCTGCATATCATCGGCACGGAGCGTCACGAATCCCGGCGCGTCGACAACCAGTTGCGCGGCCGCGCCGGCCGCCAGGGCGACCCCGGCTCCAGCCGGTTCTACGTGTCCTTGAAAGACAACCTGATGCGTATCTTCGCCTCCGACCGCGTGACCGCGCTGATGCAGCGCCTGGGCATGCAGGAAGGCGAGGCCATCGAGCACCCGTGGGTGAGCAAGGCCATCGAGAACGCGCAGCGCAAGGTCGAGGGGCACAACTTCGACATCCGCAAGCAGTTGCTCGAGTACGACGACGTCGCCAACGATCAACGCAAGGTCATTTACGAGCAGCGCAACGAACTGCTGGCCGCCGAGGACATTGCGGAGACTATCCGCAACATCCGCTACGACGTGTTCCAGTCGCTGATCAGTACCTACATCCCGCCCGAGAGCATGGATGAGATGTGGGACGTGCCGGGACTGGTCGAGGCGCTGGAGCGCGAGTTCGGCCTCAAGCTCGACATCCAGGGCTGGCTGGACGCGGACGACGACCTGGCCGAAGAAGGGCTGCGCGCACGCATCCTGCAGGAGGCCGAGCGCGTCTATGCCGAGAAGGAGGCGCAGGTCGGCGAGAAGGTGATGCGTCACTTCGAGAAGGCGGTCATGCTGCAGGTGCTCGATCAGCAGTGGAAGGAGCACCTGGCGGCCATGGACCACCTCCGCCAGGGCATCCACCTGCGCGGCTATGCGCAAAAGAACCCCAAACAGGAGTTCAAGCGCGAGTCCTTCGAGCTGTTCACGCGCCTGCTCGAGCGCATCAAGCATGAAGTGGTGGCCATCGTCACCCGCGTGCAGGTGAAGGCGCCGGAGGACGTGGAGGCGGTCGAGGAGCAGCGCCGCCGCGCTGCGCCCGCGATGAGCTTCCAGCACGCGCCGGCGGCCGCCATGGCGGGCGACGCCAACGGCGGCGAGGGCGACCGCGCCGGCACCTTCGTGCGCGAGCAGCCCAAGGTCGGCCGCAACGAGCCGTGTCCTTGTGGCTCGGGCAAGAAATACAAGCAGTGCCACGGGCGCCTGGCCTAACGCGCGGCGCCGTTCAATACATCCTCCACCGAGGGGCACGAAGGTCACGTCGGGCGGTACGGCGCGTGGCCTCCGCGCCCCTCTTGGTTGCAGGCCGCTAAGAAGGAGAACAGGCATGGCGGTGGGTTTGGGGCCTTTGCCGGCGCTGGCGCCGGTGGCGGGCGTACGCTTAGGCACGGCCTCCGCGGGCATCAAGCAGGCCGGCTCCGGGCGGCGCGATCTGGTGGTGCTCGAGGTGGAGGAGGGCAGCGCCTGCGCCGCCGTGTTCACCCGTAACGCCTTCTGCGCGGCCCCGGTGGTGGTGGCGCGGGAGCACCTCGGCGCAGCCGCGCCGCGCTACCTGCTCGTCAACACCGGCAACGCCAATGCCGGCACCGGCGCGCCCGGACTCGCCGCCGCGCGCCGGTGCTGCGAGGCCCTGGCGGGCTTGGCCGAGGTGTCGGCCGAAGCGGTGCTGCCGTTCTCCACCGGCGTGATCGGCGAGCCGCTGCCGACCGATCGTTTGGTGGCGGCCCTGCCGCAGGCCCTCGGGGCACTGCGCCCCGACGGCTGGGTCGAAGCGGCGAGCGGCATCATGACCACCGACACGCTGCCCAAGGGCGCCTCGCGCACCCTGGACCTGGACGGGCGCACCGTGACCGTCACCGGCATCGCCAAGGGCGCCGGCATGATTCGCCCGGACATGGCGACCATGCTCGCCTTCATCGCCACCGATGCGCCCGTCGCCCCTGCGCTGCTGCAGGGCTGCCTCGCGCGCGCGGTGAACGCCTCGTTCAATCGCATCACCGTGGACGGCGACACCTCCACCAACGACGCCTGCGTGCTGCTTGCCACCGGACAGGCCGGCGGCGCGCCTATCGTCGCCCCCGACGATGCGCGCCTCGACCTCCTACAGCGCGCGATTACCGAGGTCTGTGTCGATCTTGCGCAGAGCATCGTGCGCGACGGCGAGGGCGCCACCAAGTTCATCAGCGTCGCCGTGGAGGGCGGACGCGACGAGGCGGAGTGCCTGGCAGTGGCCTACACCATCGCCCACTCGCCGCTGGTGAAGACCGCGTTCTTCGCCAGCGACCCGAACTGGGGGCGCATCCTGGCCTGCGTCGGCCGCGCCGGGGTCGCCGAGCTCGACCTCGATGCGGTCACCATCCACCTCGACGAGGTGTGCATCGTGCGCCAGGGCGGACGGGCGGCCGACTACCAGGAGCGCGACGGCGCGCGCGTGATGGCGCGCGAGGACATCACCGTGCGCGTGAATCTCGCCCGCGGCGCCGCCCGCGCCACCGTCTGGACCTGCGACTTCTCCTACGATTACGTCCGTATCAATGCCGAATACCGCACCTGACCTCCTGCACGTCGCCGCCGGCGCCGTTTTCAATGCCCGCGGCGAGGTATTGATCGCGCAGCGCCCGCCCGGCAAGCCCTATCCGGGCTATTGGGAGTTCCCGGGCGGCAAGGTCGAGGATGGCGAGTCCTTCGCCGACGCGCTGGCGCGCGAGCTGGAGGAGGAGGTCGGCATCCACGTGGAGCAGGCGCGCCCGCTGCTGCGCGTGCTGCACGCCTATAGCGACCGCACGGTGCTGCTGGACGCCTGGTGCGTGACACGTTTCTCGGGCGTGCCGCACGGACGCGAAGGACAGCCGGTGGCGTGGGTCTCGCCCGCCGAGTTGGAGCGCTACCGCTTCCCGGCGGCCAACGCTACCATCACCACCGCGGTGCGCCTGCCGTCGCTGTACCTGATCACCGGCACGGCCGAGGGCGACGGTCCGTTCCTGCGCCGCCTGGAGCGCCTGTTGCAGGCCGGGGTGCGGCTCATCCAGTATCGTCAGCCGGGGCTGGCGTCGCGCGACTGGGAGCGGCGCGCGCGCGCCGCCGTGACCCTGTGTCGCCGCTACGGCGCGGCGCTGATCGTCAACGGCACGCCCGAGCAGGCGCGCGAGCTCGGCGCGGCCGGCGTGCACCTCAACAGCGAGCGCCTGATGAGCCTGTCGTCACGGCCGCTGGGGGGCGAGCAGTGGGTGGGCGCCTCCTGCCACGATCTTGCGGAGCTGCAGCACGCGGAGGCCATCGGCGCGGACTTCGCGGTGCTTTCGCCCATCAAGCCGACGCCGAGCCACCCCGGTGCGCCCACCCTGGGTCTCGAGCGGCTGCGGGAGCTGAGCGATCGGGTGGCGATCCCGGTGTACGCGCTCGGCGGCATGTATCCCGCCGACGTCGCCGAGGCGCATCGCTACGGTGCGCAGGGCATCGCGGTGGTGACCGCGCTGTGGAGCGATCCGCGTCCGGCGGATGCGGTGCGCGCGGCGCTGGCCTTTGACCCGCCGCGTCCGGCGTTGTTGTCGGCGGGTTGAGGGTTGTGCGACGGGCTGGGGGGCGAGGGAGGCCGTGAGGCCGTAGGCGCAATGCGCTGCGGCTTATTGCGCCCTACGATACGGCCGCGCGTGACGGAGTGACCTCAGCCATCGTCGTCGTCGCGGCGCCCGCGCGCCTGCTCGACCAGCTCGGGCGGGGCGGGTTCGCCGGCGATGCGGTGTGACTCGTCGGCCCATTGGCCGAGATCGATCAGCTTGCAGCGTTCGCTGCAGAACGGCCGCCAGCGGTTCTCGGGCGCCCACGGCGCTTGGCGTCCGCAGGTCGGACAGGTAACGGTGCGGGTCATAAGGCGCAACAACTGAGCATGAAGGGAACGTCCTCGCCGGCCTGCACGGGTCGCTCGTGCTGGCGCGGCAGCATGAAGCGCACGGTGAAGCGGTGCTTGCCGCCGCTTATGTCAGGATAGTACGGACACTCGGCGGGGACCGCGACACGCACCAGTTGATAAGGCTCGTTGGCATCCAGGCTGCGCTGATACACCCCGCCTTCGGCGATCACCCTGCTCGGTACCGCGCTTTCCCGCACCAGCTTCAGGATCAGCCCGACCGCCTCGCGCAGCGTGCCGAGGTGTGCAAGCCATGCGGCGAGGTCCGCGCGCCGCTGTTCGGCAGGACGGTGCAGCCAGTAGTGGTAACCCGGTAGGTCGAACTCGCAGGTGCCGCCCGGCACGCCGCTGCGCTGGCGGATCAAGTTCAGGAGTTCGTGCCGGCGCAAGGGGTCGCCGAGGGGGGCCGTGTCGCCGACGAAGCGCGCGCTCAGCCGCTCCAGCGCCTCGAGGATCCCCTCCAGCAACTGCGTGTCCACCGCCGGGCTCGCCGCGAGGGCGGTGAGTGCGGCGCGTTGGCGGTCGAGCTCCTTGATGAACTCGGTCTTGAGGTCGCTGCGCCCGACGATCTCCAAGATGTCCATCATCGCGTCGATGACGGTACGGCTGTCTTCTTTGGCCTCGCCGGAGAGGCCGCGCGTGGCCTGCTTGAACAGAAACTCCAGGCGCATCAGCGTGCGCATGCGCTCGTTCAGGGGTTGTTCGTAGCGGACGAGGTCGGTCACAGGGTGTCTGTCACAGGGTTTCTGGGGCGGCGAAGAAGCCGCCTATTCTCCGGGCGGGCGCTCGGCTTGGCAATCGACCCGCTCGCGCGCCAAGCCCAGATAACGCGGGTGCAGCGCGTCCACCTGGGCCTGTAGGTCGGCCAGCGTACCGTCGTTGGTGATGAGGTCGTCGGCGGCGGCGAGGCGCTCGGGGCGGGCGACCTGCGCCGCGATGATGGCCTGAATATCCTGCGGCGGCAGACCGTCGCGCGCCTGCGCCCGCTGCAACTGCAGCTCCGGGCTCGCGTCCACCACCAGGATGCGGTCTACCAGGTCGGTCTGCCCGGTCTCGAGCAGCAGCGGGATCACCACCACGCAGTAGGGCGCGACCAGCTGGGCGAGCCGGGCGCGCATGGCGGCGCGGATGCGCGGGTGGGTGATGGCCTCGAGGCGGCGGCGCTGCTCGGGGTTGCCGAACACCAGACGCCGCAGGCGCGCCCGATCGAGTTGTCCGTCCGCCTGCAGCACCTCGGCGCCGAAGGCCTGCACGATCTCGTGCAGCGCGGGCTGGCCCGGTTGCACGACCTCGCGCGCGAGCTCGTCGGCGTCGAGCACCGGTACCCCGAATTGTGCGAACCGGGCGGCGACGGCGGACTTGCCGCTGCCGATGCCGCCCGTGAGCCCGATGACTAGCATGGGTCCGTCCTTGATGGCGCGCCGGTAGGCGCCGGCGCGCCACTACCATACGCGCGGGCGCGGTGCGGAACAATCCGGTTGCGGGACGGGTACGGCGAGCGTGGCTGGGGTGCGGAACGAGCGGCGGGAGCGGATGCTGCGGGCTCAGCCCATGATGCCGACCCATCGCAGGTAGGCGCGGTTGATCTCTTCGCCCCACAGCAGAGCCAGGAAGCCGGCGGTGGCGAGGTAGGGGCCGAAGGGAATCGGTACCTGGCGGTCGCGGCCCAGCGCCAGGATCAGCGCGATGCCGACCACCGCACCCACCGCCGAGGAGAGGATGATGACCGCCGGCAGGTACTGCCAGCCCAGCCAAGCGCCCAGTGCCCCCAGCAGCTTGAAGTCGCCGTGGCCCATGCCTTCCTTGCCGGTGACCGCCTTGAACAGGCGGTACACGGCCCACAGCGCCCCGTAGCCGGCCGCGGCGCCGAGGATGGCCGACACGGGGTCGGTGAACACGCCCCATACCGACAGCAGCAGACCCACCCACAGCAGCGGCAGGGTGAGATTGTCGGGCAGGAGTTGGTGATCGAAGTCGATGACCGTGAGGGCGATGAGCGTCCAGGTCAGACCCAGCGCCGCCAGGCCCTGCACGGTGGCGCCAAAGTGCCAGATCACCAGTGCCGAGAGCAGGGCAGTGGCCGCTTCCACGATCGGGTAGCGCGCCGAGATGCGCATGCCGCAGCCGGGGCAGCGGGCTCGCAGCAGCAGGTAACTGATGAGGGGGATGTTCTCCCAGGCGCGGATGGGGCGTGCGCAGGAGGGACAGCGCGAAGCCGGGCGGACCAAATCATAGGGTTCGTCGGCGTCCTTGTCGCGCGGCAGGGCCAGCACCTCGCGGCACTGCAGGCGCCACTCGCGCTCCAGCATGATGGGCAGGCGGTGGATCACCACGTTCAGGAAACTGCCCACCACCAGGCCCAATAGGGCGGCGGCCGCCACCGCGAGGGCGGCGTTCTGTTGCAGCAATTCGAGCATCGGTTAGACCACCGAGCCCATCTGGAAGATCGGCAGGTACATGGCGATCACCAGGCCGCCGACCAGCACGCCGAGCACCGCCATGATGATGGGCTCCAACAGGCTGGAGAGGCCGTCCACCGCGTCGTCCACTTCCTGCTCGTAGTAGTCCGCCACCTTGCCGAGCATGGCATCCAACGACCCTGCCTCTTCACCGATGGCCACCATCTGCACGACCATGTTGGGGAACAGGTCGGCGTCGCGCATCGAGGCCTGCAGCTGCGTGCCGCCGGCGACTTGCTCGCGCATGCGCATCACCGCATCGCCGTACACCGAGTTGCCCACCGCGCCGGCCACCGACTGCATGGCCTCCACCAGTGGGACGCCCGCGGCGAACATGGTGGAGAGGGTGCGCGCGAAGCGGGCGATCGCGGCCTTGCGCATGATAGGGCCGATAATCGTAATGCGCAGACTCAGGCGATCAATCGCCCGCTGTACGGCGACGGAGCGGCGCTTGATGTGTACGAACCCGTAGGCGGCAGCGATGACCCCTGCCAGGATTATCCACCAGTAGGCCTGCATAAACTTCGACATGTCGATGACCAACTGCGTAAGCGCCGGCAGGTCCGCGCCGAAGCCCGCGAACAAGTCCTGGAACTGCGGCACCACGAACACCAGCAGGATGGTGGTCACGATAAAGGCCGCGACCAATACCGCGGTGGGGTAGAACAGGGCTTTCTTGATCTTGCTCTTGATCGCCTCGGTCTTTTCCTTGTAGGTGGCGATCTTGTCGAGCAGGTTGTCGAGGATGCCGGCCTGCTCACCGGCGTTGACCAGGTTGCAGTACAGGTCATCGAACTGCCGTGGGTGCTTGCGCAAGGCCTCCGTCAGGGACGTACCGGCCTCCACGTCGGTCTTGATGGCATTGACCAGCGTCTGCACGCTGGGGTTCTCGTGACCGCGGCCGATGATCTCGAAGGCCTGCACCAGCGGCACGCCCGAGTCCATCATGGTCGCCAGCTGGCGGCTGAGGAGGGCAATGTCCTTCGGGGTGATTTTCTTCTTGTTCAGGCCGCCCAGCAGGGGCTTGGGCTTCTTGCGCACCTTGAGCGGGTTGATGCCCTGGCGGCGCAGTTCCGCTTTTACCAGCGCCACGCTGGGACCAACGAGTTCGCCGCGGGTGCGTTCGCCCTTCTTGTTGACGCCTTCCCAGGCGAACTGGTCTTGTTTGATTGCTTTAGGATTGGCCATGGTTGCCACAGCGGCCGATGGGCCGGTTATTGTTGTAAGACGTTCGTCGACCTAAGGCATCCGCCCGTATCGGGACGGCCAGCGCGCTGTCGCCCACCGATCGAGGCCCTGCTAAGCTACATCGGCCACGGTAGCACGACCTTTAGCGCATACCGGGGGCCGGCATCACTCGATTGTGACGCGGTTCGCTTCCTCCAGGCTGGTTACGCCTTGCATCACCTTCTTCAGCGCCGACTCGCGCAAGTCGGGAATGCCTTCTTTCTTCGCCTGCGCCGCGATGTCCATGGCGTTGCCGCCCGACATGATGATGCGGCCGATCTCCTCCGAGACGGGCATCACTTGGTAAATACCCACCCGCCCGCGGTAGCCGTTGTTGCACTGCTCGCAGCCGACGGGCCCGTATACTTGCAGCCCTTCGAGCTGATCCTCGCGGTAGCCTTCCTTGAGCAACGCCTCGCGCGGGATGTCCTGCGGGCGTTTGCAGTGGCTGCACAGGCGCCGCGCGAGGCGCTGGGCGATGATCAGCGACACCGAGGAGGCGATGTTGTAGGGCGCGACGCCCATGTTCACCAGACGCGTGAGGGTCTGCGGGGCGTCATTGGTGTGCAGGGTGGAGAGCACCATGTGGCCGGTCTGCGCCGCCTTGATGGCGATCTCCGCCGTCTCCAGGTCGCGGATCTCGCCCACCAGAATGATGTCCGGGTCCTGGCGCAGAAAGGACTTCAAGGCCGCGGCGAAGGTCAACCCCACCTTGGGGTTCACGTTCACCTGGTTCACGCCCGGCAGGTTGATTTCGGCGGGGTCCTCGGCGGTGGAAATGTTGCGGTCGCCGGTGTTGAGGATGTTGACGCCGGTGTACAGCGACACCGTCTTACCGCTGCCGGTCGGGCCGGTCACCAGGATCATGCCGTAGGGCTTCTCCAGCGCATCCATGTACAACTGCTTCTGCTCGGGCTCGTAGCCCAGCGCGTCGATGCCGAGCTGTGCGCTGGTGGGGTCGAGGATACGCATCACGATCTTTTCGCCCCACAGCGTCGGGCAGGTACTGACGCGGAAGTCGATCGCCCGTGTCTTAGAGAGGTTCAGCTTGATGCGCCCGTCCTGCGGCACGCGCCGCTCGGAGATGTCGAGGCGCGACATGACCTTGATGCGCGCGGCGAGCTTCGGCGCCAGCGCGACGGGCGGCGAGGCGACCTCCTGCAGCACGCCGTCCATGCGCAGGCGCACCCGGTACATCTTTTCGTAGGGTTCGAAGTGAATGTCCGAGGCACCACGGTTGATGGCGTCCAGCAGCACCTTGTTCACGAAGCGCACCACCGGGGTGTCGTCGGCGTCGGAGGCACTGACATCGTTGCCTTTGCCCTCGTCCTCGTGGGAGAACTCCACCGAGTCGAGATCGCCGTCGCCGATCTCGGCGAGGGTGGTATCCGCCGCCGCAATGGCGCGCTCGATCAGCCGGTTGAGCTTGTCCTCCTCCACCAGCACCGCGTCCACCGTGAGGCCGGTGTGGAACTTGATCTCGTCCAGCGCGGCGAGATTCATGGGGTCGGAGATGCCGACGTACAGCCGAGTGCCGCGCTTGAAGAGGGGCAGGGCGTGATGCTGGCGGAGGAGCTTCTCGTCGACCAGTTTGGTGACTTCGGGCTCAAGGTCCAGCGCGGACAGATCCAGCGCGGGGAAGCCGAACTCGTTGGCGGCCGCCACGGCGATGTCGCGGCTGCTCAGCAGTTTGCTCTCGACCAAGTGGCTGACGAGCGATGCCTGTTTGGCGAGCGCTTGTTGCTGCGCCCCGCGGGCCGTGTTTTCGTCGAGTAGGCCCTCGCTCGCCAGGCGCTTGGCGAGGCCGGTCAGGCGCATGCTGCTCTCGGGTACGGACATGCGTAAGTACGCCCTATCAGGAGACTGATCTGGATGTTAACGCAAATCTTCCTGAGAAGACGAGCGGTCCTCGGATTAAACCTGAAACTGAGCGGCTGGCATCGTGGAGCGGCCGACCACTAACACATTCGGACACGCCATTGTGATCCGCCGTGCGGTTAATGGCGATCCGGCGGCGTCGCTACCGCTTGCGTTTCGTCGTACGGAGCATCGCCTATCAGGCCTTGAAGCCAGAAACGCGGTTCGTATCTAAGCCGGGTGGCACTGGATCTAGGGACATCTTGCCCCGACAGCTGCTCCCGTCGCCACGCTTCAAGGTCCGGCACGGCCCCGCGCCAGAGCAGGAGCAGGGTTAGCAGCGCCGCCGTGGCAAACAGCAAATGGGTGCCTAGCGAGTGTGAGTGGCGAGGCGCCTCGTGCGACGCGAAGGAGTAGATCCCGATGGCCCAGCCAACCACCAGCACCGCGAGTAACTGGCTGACCGGGGAGCCTGTGATGCCGCTAACCAGCGAGTGTGCAGCCGCGGTCGCCATAGACGCGGTGAGTCCGATTCGCACCGCCGTCACGCCGTCGGTTTGTCCCACATCCGCCGCGCTGCGAACTTGGCGACACCACGCGTACATGCCCCAAAAAAGGACAATCAACAGTGCAAGGGTCGCCGGCGCCCCCCATTCCGAAGTCCATTGCAGCACGGAATTATGAGGTCCGGCCGCAATGCCGTTGGGATAATACGCAAAGTGCATGGGGCCGACGCCGAGGGCGGGATTATCCACGATCATGCGGACTGCGACCTGCCACAGAGCCAACCGCGCCGGGTCCTCCGTCACGTGCGCGAGGCGCTCGGCGATACCGCCCGATGCGGGTAGTAGCCAATAGAACATTACGCCATAAGCGACGGCCCCGGCGAGCGCCGCCTTGAACTGCAGCACAAGCCATGGCGCGGCGGCACGGCCGAAACACGCGAAGACGAAAACGGCGCCCGCACCGACTGCTAATAAGCCTCCGCGGCTGTCCGTGGCGAGCAGTAGCATCCAGCAGCCGCCCAAAAGGGTCAGTACGGCGCCCCGCGGCAACGTGCGAAGCCCCGCAGCGGCTGCCAGCAGGGGCAGCAGCCACGTGAGGTAGTGGTTAAACGATCGCACGTTGGAAAAGCCGCTAAAGAGTTCGCGTACCGGGAGAGGCTCGCCCACCATCAGCACGGCGAGGTAGCCGCTGACAAATCGTACGAGGTATAGCGCCACGCTCAGCGTCAGCAGAGACAGGATGAGTACGTCGGCGCGGCCTCCGAGCGCCCGTCGTGCTTGCGCCACAGCGATGACGAGCCCGAAGATCAGCACATGCAGCGCGACGTCCAGAAAGGCATGACGCGGCGAGGGCGCGACTGCGGACGAAATTATCCCCGCGATGAGCGCAGCGAGCAGTAGCCAGCGCGCGCTGGGTGGGAGTGTTACGCAGGCCCGCAGCCAGTCGTTACGCAGACGCGGGCTGAGCAGGACAGCCAACGCGATGATGGAGAGGACGGCGATCTGCAGTAGGCGCTGCGCGTTGTGATCGCTTAGCCAAGCGGGTGCCCAGGTGAGATGTGGCGCTACGATCAAGGCTCCCGCGAGAAGTGCGAGAATGCCTTGGTTCAGAATCGACGGGGCGTCTGAACCTGTCCGAGAAGCCGATAGATCTCGAGGTATGCGCGTAGTCGACGGTCGCATTTTTCGTGGGCGCACTCTCTTAGGCAGGCCGCTTTAACAACCGGTGTGTCCCGCGTTTGTGCAAGCGGATCCCGTTCTCCTGCGTCCCGCGAGTTTGGCCCCCTTTATCGCAGGACGGTTTGTTGCCCCGGATGCTAGCGCATTTCTCGTCGACGAGAAATGCTTCTGCGCCCTCGCCCGGTGCGCCCTAGCCGAGCTGTCACTTTCAAAAAAAAGCCCCCGCCAACGGCGGGGGCCTGATGATGCTGCACTTCGATCGGCTTAGCCCGGGCTACCGGCGCCGCCGGTGTTCGCGTCAGCGCACAAGCCGGTCATATAAGGGTTGGGCACATTGGTGCCGGCGCCGCAAATCCAATCGATTGAGCCCGTGTCGGCGTTGCGGGTGAGCTGGTACTCCACTACGCCGCCGTCGGCCGTGAGCAGGGCAGAAGCGGGCTTCGTGCCGGTGGTGCCGCCGAACGTGTACTCGATGGTGATGGTTTCATTCTCAACGTCCACATTGGCATCGGTAATGTCACCGTGCCGGCCGGCAATGCGCACATCGAGGACGCTGCGAAGGGTGTCGGCGTTGGTGATTTGGGTGCCGGCGACCGTCCAGCCACGGGATGCCACGTACTCTTCAACCGGCGTGCGCACACCACCGAGCAGCATGTTGGCCTCGGAGAACTGCGAACGGGCAACGTAGTTGTTGTACTGCGGGATGGCGATGGCCGCCAGGATACCGATGATCGCGACCACGATCATCAGTTCGATAAGCGTAAAGCCCTTCTGGGTAGTTCTCATTATTTGGTTCTCCCTCGTCTTAGTGTTGTTGCTAGCGCGGCCCCGTTATGGCTCGGTGGCTCGTGCGTCACGATGCTATCAGTGCAGGGAGCGTGCCAATGTGCGCTGGTTGGAAAAATGACGCGGCGCCGGGGCGGCGGAAGAAGATGTTGGGGAGGCGGGCGTCAGAGAACCGTGACGGCGGCGGCGGCGGAGGCGGGAGTGTGACGCGGTTCACAATAGGCTGCTCCGGCGCGGGTGACGCGCTGCGTCACTTTCTGACGCGGCGCGTCACCCGCCCTGAGGGCTAGGCCTCCAAGCCGAGCTTCTTGAGGCGGTAACGCAGGGCGCGGAAGGTGATACCCAGGCGCTTGGCGGCGGCGGTCTTGTTGTAGCGGGTTTCTTCCAGGGCGCGCAGGATGGCGTCCTTTTGCAGGGACTCGAGGAACGGGTCGAGACCGGCCTCGGGCGCGTCGTCGTCGTCAGTCTCGGGCAGGTTCAGGTCGTCGGGCGTGATGCGGGCGCCGTCGCACAGCGTCATGGCGCGCTCCAGGATGTTCTCCAGTTCGCGTACGTTGCCGGGGAAAGCGTAGGCGCGCAGCGCATCCATCGCCTCCTGAGTCAGGCGCGGCGCGGTTACGCCGTTCTCCTGCGCGAGCTGGTGGAGGATGTGCTCGACCAGTACCGGAAGGTCCTCGCGGCGCTCGCGCAGGCTGGGCACGCGCAGTTCGATGACGTTGATGCGGTAGAAAAGGTCTTCGCGAAACTGCCCCTCGCGCACGCGCTCGGCGAGGTTCTGGTGGGTGGCGCTCAGGATGCGCACGTCCACCGGCGCCTCGCGCGAGGCGCCGAGCGGGCGCACCGCCTTCTCCTGGATGGCGCGCAGCAGCTTGACCTGCATGTGCAGCGGCAGGTCGGCCACCTCGTCGAGGAACAGCGTGCCGCCATTCGCCGCCTGAAACAGACCTTCCTTATCTGCGGTGGCGCCGGTGAAGCTGCCCTTGCGGTGGCCGAAGAACTCGCTCTCCATCAGGTGTTCGGGGATGGCCCCGCAGTTGACCGGGATGAACGGCTTGTCGGCGCGCGGGCCGCCGGCGTGGATGAGGCGCGCGACCAGCTCCTTGCCGCTGCCGGATTCGCCGCTGATGTACACCGGCGCCTGGCTGCGCGCGAGCTTGCCGATGGTGGCGCGGGTGCGAGCCATGGCGGGCGAGTCGCCGAGCAGGCGCAGTTCGGGGCGCTCGGGTTTGGGCGCCGCGGCGCCGCCGCGCTCGCGCGGCAGGCGCAGCGCGCTCTGGATGAGGTTGCGCAGCACGTGCAGCTCGACCGGTTTGGAGACGAAGTCGAAGGCACCGGCCTTCAGGGCCTCGACGGCGCACTCCATATTGCCGTGCGCGGTGATCACCGCCACCGGCAGGTCGGGCCACTGCTGCTGGATGTCGCGCACCAGGTCGATGCCGTTGCCGTCGGGCAGGCGCATGTCGGTCAGGCACAGGTCGTAGCGTTGGCGGGCGAGGGCGAGGCGGGCGCGCGCCAGGTTCTCGCGGGTGTCGACGCTGATGCCCATGCGTGCCAGGGTGATGCTGAGCAGTTCGCAGATGTCGGGTTCGTCGTCCACCACCAGCGCGCGGGCCTGCTTGGGGGTGTCGCTCATGCTGCCTCGTTTTGTCTTCTGGGATCGGGAAAGGACAGGCTGAACCGGGCGCCGCCCGCGTCCGGCACGTAGTTTAACCGGGCGCGATTGTACTCGGCCAACTCGCGGGCGATGTACAGGCCCAGGCCCGTGCCGTTGCGGTCGGTGGTGAAGAACGGCTCGAAGATGTGACCGGCCGCGTCTTTGGGAATGCCCGGACCCTCGTCCACCACGTCGATGCGCGGCTTGCCGGTGCGCGCGTCGAGGCGGGCCTCCACGCGCCAGCGCGGGCTATGGCGGGCGGCATTCTGACACAGGTTCCACAGGATCTGGTGCAGGTGCGAGGGGTCGACGCGCACCTGCAGGCCCGGCGGGTGCACCCGCACCTCGAAGGCGTGCGCGGGCACGCGCACGGTGGCCAGGAACTCGTCGCGGAACTGGGTGAGCCACGGCTCCACGTCCATGAGGGTGGGCTGCGGCTGGCCGCGCCGCCCGAGCTGGAGCACGTTTTCGACGATAACGTTCATACGCCGGGAGTGCGCCTCGATGATCTCGATGAGGCGTCGGTCCTCGGTCAGCAGGCTGGGCGCTTCGTTGAGCAGCGCCGCGGCGTGGCTGATGGCGCCGAGGGGGTTGCGGATCTCGTGTGCGATGCTGGCGGTGAGTCGCCCCAAAGAGGCGAGCTTGAGCTGCTGGGCCTGCTGCGCCATGGCGTCGGTGTCCTCCAGGAAGATCACCATGCCGGTGCGGCCGTCGCCCAAGGTGGCAAAACGGGGGATGATCTCGGCGCCGCTCAGCGGCGCACGGAACGGGCGCGCCGGCGGGGGGGAGCCGGCTGCGGCGGCGCGCCATCCCCGCGCGAGCTCCGGCGCCAGCGCCTGCAGGTCGCGCGCGAGCGCCACGCGCGACAGGCCCAGGAGCTGGCGCGCCGCGTCGTTCATGAGGTGCACCTGCCCTTCGGCGTCGGCCACCACCACCCCGGTCTGCATGCGCTCGATGACGAACTCGGTGAGCTGTGCCATGCGCCGCAGCGCCTCGGCCTGTTGCGCGGCCAAGCGCTCGTTGTGGCGGATGTGCCAGCCGAGCACGTGGGAGAGGACCGCCGTGGCGAAGAAGGTCATGCCCAGCAGGCCGGCCTGGGAGTACTGCTCGGCCGCCGCCGGGTTGGCGAAGTGCGTGCCGATCTGTTCGAGCAGCACCGCCACGGTGGCCAAGGCCGCAAACAGCCCCGCGGCGCGTCCCGCGAGCAACATGGCGCCGCCGGCGATACTGATCACCATCAGCATCCCGAGGCCGCTGGCGATGCCGCCGCTTGCGTGCATCAGCAGCGTAACGACTACAATGTCTACAATGACTTGCAGGTGAACCTGGAGCTCGAAGGACGGGTGGCGCCAGTGGACGGTGAAGGCGCTCACGAGGCTGAAGGCCAGGTAGGCGAGGGCGACCCAGTAGAACAGGGCGGGGTTGTACGCGCCGAGCGGCGCGACATCGAGCACCCGTTCGGCGACCAATACGAAGAAACCGGCGATCAGAAACCGGTAAAGGTTCAGAAAGCGCAGCGGGGTCCAGGGGTGGCCCGCGTCCGGCGCCACCGGGGGGGATGAGCCGAGGATGAAACTGTCGTTGTGCTGCAACGGCGGACCTCCGCGGCCCTTCGTTATCTATTAAGGTATCTCTGTCCTCCCTGACGTCTGATTCCCGCTCGCTAGTCGGCATTGCCACACAGCTTGCCCCGCGCGGGGCGTGCGTGCAAGGCGGCCGCACGTCTCAGGCGGCTTGGTCGCGGTGTGCACGGCTGCAATAATAGCGCCCCTGCTTCTCCCAGGCCTCCGCCTCGGGAACGTGCAGGCCGCAGGCAGTGCAGCGTACCATGTGCTTGACCGCTTTGCGGCGCGCGGCGGTCTGGATGCGCCGGCGCGCAAGGTACTGGCGCACGAAGTAGATGATCAGCCAGATCGCGAGCGCGATGGCGATGACGCGGATGAGGTTCATGGCAGCGGCATAGTCGGGTTCGACCCGATTGTACCCCCATGGGGGCGGCCGGACCATGGCATGGCTGTCCCAAAAAAACGGGTGGCCACTGCGCATGCATAGGTGTTGTGATAACGTCCTAGCGCCTGGAAGCAGGCCGCGGCCGTATATCGGCTGGTACAAGGACAGCGGGGCACGCGCCCCGCGGAGCCCGGGCGACGGGCAGTGGGAGTGCTGAGGGAATGGCAATGGCGAATCTGATGCAAGGCGCCCGGGCGCAGCGTTACGCAGTCGCGGCGCATGCTCTGCGCGACAAGGCGCTGCCGTACCTGCCGACGGTGGTCAATGCCTTGCTGGTGTTGCTGCTCGCCTACACGCTCGCCCACCTCACCTGGCGCGCGATCGCGCCCGCCCCGATCACCCTGCCCCCCGCACCGCCCCCGGCGACCGCCGCCCAGGCGGCCGCCGCGCCCGAGGGCTCCACCCTGCGACAGGTGGCCTCGCTGCAGCTATTCGGGCGCGCCGCGCCGGAAGTCGCCCAGGCGCCCATCGAAGCCCCCGATACCCGTCTGCGCCTGACCCTGCGCGGCGTGGTGGCCTCCGGCGACCCGCAGAGCGCGATGGTGATCATCGCCGACGAAAGCGGGCGCGAGCAGCACTACTTCGTCGGGGCCGACCTACCGGGCGGGGCGGTGCTGGAGCAGGTCTACCCCGACCGGGTGATCCTCTCGCGCGAGAATCGCTACGAGACCCTGCGCCTGCCGCGCGAGGAAACCCGCGACGATCGCGTCCAGTCGGCGCGCACCACGCCGCCGCGGGCCCGCCCGGCCGCAGCGCGCAGTCGCGTCCCGCAGCTGCCGAGTGCGGCCGAGGCCGCACAAGCCGCCGCCACGGGCGGGGGCGGCGCGGCGGCCGATGAGGCGGTGGATGACGACGACGGCGCCACTCTCGGTCAGTACCGCGAGCAACTGGTCAACGATCCCCAGAGCCTGTGGAACCTCGTCCAGGTCCATCCCGTGCTGGAGGACGGCCGCATCAAGGGCTTCACCCTCTCACCGCAGCGCGACGAGCACCTGTTTCGCGCCGCCGGATGGCGCCCCGGCGACGTGATCACCCAGGTCAACGGCATCGCCCTCGACGACACCAACGCCCTACAGGAAGTGTTCGGCCAGCTCACCTCGGCCGACAGCGTTGCGCTGGAGGTCGAGCGTGGCGGTCGGAGCCAGCAAATCAATCTGCAATTCTAACGAGAGAGGCCCAAGGACGTGACCATAAAGGAGTCCCAGAGCCGCCGCGGCCTATCCCTCCGGGTGTGGCTGCTGTGCATCGTGCTGCTCGGCGCGACCGGCAGCGCGTCCGCGCAGCAGACCGAACAGGTGCGTGACAACGACGGCGTGACCCTGAACCTCAAGGACGCCGACCTGCAGGCGGTGATCGCCATGGTGGCCGAGCGCACCGGCAGGAACTTCATCGTCGACCCCCGCGTGAAGGGCCGCGTGACGGTGATCTCGCAGCAGCCGGTCAGCGACGATGAGCTCTACCAGGTCTTCCTGTCGCTGCTCAAGATTCATGGTTTCGCGGCGGTGCCGGGCAGCGGGGCGATCAAGATCGTGCCCGAGGTGCTGGCCAAGCAGGACGAAGTGCCGACGGTCGGCCCGCGGGCCCCGGGCAGGGGTGACGAGTTCGTCACCCGCGTGATCCAGGTCGAGCACGTGGACGCGGCGCAGCTGGTGCCCATTCTGCGCCCGCTCATCCCGCAGCGGGGGCATCTGGCGGCCTATCCGCCGTCCAACATGCTGATCCTGTCCGACAGCGCGGCCAACCTGCAGCGCCTGGCCGAGATCATCGAGCGCATGGACCGCTCCAGCACCGAGGAGGTCGAGGTGGTGCGCGTGGAGCACGCCTCGGCCGGCGAGATCGTGCGCATCCTCACCGCCATGGAGGCCGGTCAGGAAGGCCAGCGCCCCGGCGCGCGGCTGCAAATCTCGGCCGACGCGCGCACCAATAGCATCCTGCTCGGCGGTGACGGCTCGCAGCGCCTGCGCATGCGCGCGCTGATCTCCCACCTCGACCAGCGCGTCGAGGGGGCGGGCAACACCCATGTCATCTACCTGCGCTACGCCAGCGCCGAGGCGCTGCTGCCCGTGATCAGCGGCATCGCCGGCAGCATCACCGAGGGCATGCGCGGCGGCCAGGGCGGTGGGGCCCAAGGCGGGCAGGGGGGCGGCGCTCAGCAGGCCCCGCTCAATATCCAGGCCGACGCGGCCACCAACGCCATCGTGGTGCATGCCGCGCCCGACGTGGTGCGCTCGCTGCGCACCGTGATCCAGCAGCTCGACGTGCGCCGCGCGCAGGTGCATGTGGAGGCGATTATTGCCGAGGTCTCCGCCACCAAGTCGCGCGAACTCGGCGTGCGCTGGGGTTTCGGCAGCAGCGACGGCCCGGTGGGCATTCTGGAGCTCCCCGAGGCCGGTCCGCCGCTCAGCAACGCGCTCACCAGCGCGCTCGGCCCCGCCGCGCTGGTCGGCTCCGGCCTGAACCTCGCCGCCGGCAGCTTCACCGGCTCGTTCCGCTTCGGCGCGCTGTTGCGCACCCTGGCCGACGACGCCGGGACCAATATCCTGTCCACTCCCACGCTGGTCACCATGGACAACGAGGAGGCGGAGATCGTGGTGGGTCAGAACGTGCCGTTCGTTACCGGGCGTTATACCGCCACGGGCGACACGACCACACCCACCAGCCCGTTCCAGACCATCCAGCGCGAGGACGTGGGCATCAAGCTCAAGGTGCGCCCGCAGATCAACGAGGGCAACGCGATCCGCATGCTCATCGAACAGGAGGTCTCCAGCCTGGAGGCGCTGTCCGAGACCCTGGGGCCGACCACCAACCGCCGCGCCATCAACACCACGGTGATGGTCGACGACGGTGACATCCTGGTGCTGGGCGGCCTGGTCGAGGATGACCTGCAGGAGCTCCAGCAGAAGGTGCCGGGGCTGGGTGACCTGCCGGTGCTGGGCGGGCTGTTCCGCTACCAGAGCACCCGCAAGGTGAAACGTAACCTGATGGTGTTCCTGCGGCCGGTGATCCTGCGCGACGCGGCCTTGTCGCACGCCATGACCGGCGCCAAGTACAATTTCATCCGTGGCGAGCAGGCGGCGGTGCGCGAGCGCGGCGTGCGCATGATGCCCGACACGGCGGCGCCCAAGCTGCCCGAGCTCGACACGCTGCTCGAACTGCCGGCCCCCTACGAGGAGGCCAAGCGACGCCGCGAGGCGGAAGAGCGGGGGAACGAAGCGGCACCGGAGCGCTCCAACGACAGGGACTCGATCGCCACCCCGCCGCGGCAGTCTTTCACCGCGCCGCCGCAGGCGCCGGGCGTCGAGCGGCGTGCCTCCAGGGAATGGGATGCGATCTTTGACTGATATGGACTCGAGTAAACTCCCACCGGTGACCTCCGAACCGGCCCAACTCGAGGGCTGGAGCAGCCCGGAGGCGCCGATCCCCTTCAGTTACGCCAAGCGCCACGGCGTGGTGGCGACCGGCCACGAGGGCGACGCGGTGCTGGTGAGCTACCGACCCGGTCTGTCCGGTCAGGTCCTGGCCGAGTTGCGCCGCCACCTCGCGCGGCCGCTCAAGCTGCAATCGACCACCACCGAGCACTTCGACCGCCTGTTGCGCGAGGTCTACGAGCGCAGCTCCAACGAGGCCATGCAGATGATGGAGGGCCTCGGCGAGGACGTCGACCTCTTCAGCGTCGCCCAGCAACTCGGCGAACCCGAGGACCTGCTCGAGACCGAGGACGACGCGCCCATCATCCGGCTCATCAACGCGCTGCTCACCGAGGCGGTGAAGGAGAACGCCTCGGATATCCACATCGAGCCTTTCGAGAGCCGCCTGCTGGTGCGCTTCCGCGTCGACGGCGTGCTGCGCGAGGTGCTGCAGCCGCCGCGCGCGCTGGCGCCGCTGGTGATCTCGCGCATTAAGGTCATGGCGCGTTTGGACATCGCCGAGAAGCGCGTGCCGCAGGATGGGCGCATCTCGCTGCGCGTGGCGGGCCGTGCGGTGGACGTGCGTGTCTCCACGCTGCCCTCGGGTCACGGCGAACGCGTGGTCATGCGGCTGCTGGACAAGCAGGCCGGGCGCCTGGACCTCACGCACCTGGGCATGGCGCCCAAGGATCTTGCGCTGATGGACCGGCTGATCCACCGCCCGCATGGCATCATCCTGGTCACCGGCCCCACGGGCTCGGGTAAGACGACCACCTTGTACGCCGCGCTCGCCGGCCTCAATGATCGGCGCCGCAACATCATGACCGTCGAGGACCCCATCGAGTACTACCTCGACGGCGTGGGCCAGACCCAAGTGAACCCCAAGGTCGACATGACCTTCGCGCGTGGCCTGCGCGCCATCCTGCGCCAGGACCCGGACGTGGTGATGGTGGGGGAGATCCGCGATCTCGAGACCGTGCAGATCGCCGTGCAGGCCTCGCTCACCGGCCACATGGTGCTGTCCACCCTGCACACCAACACCGCCATCGGCGCCGTGACACGTCTGCGCGATATGGGCGTCGAGCCCTTCCTGCTCTCATCCAGTTTGGTCGGTGTGCTCGCCCAGCGGCTGGTGCGCCTGCTGTGCGAGCACTGCAAGCGCCCGTATACCGCCAGCCGCGCCGACTGTGAGGCCTTCGGGCTCGAAGCCGAAAACCCGCCCACGCTGCACGCGCCGGTGGGTTGCGACCACTGCAACGGCCTGGGCTACCGCGGGCGCACCGGCATCTACGAACTGGTGGAGATCGACGACACGCTGCGCCAGATGATTCATGACGGCGCGGGCGAGCAGGACCTCGAACGCCACGCGCGCCGCCACTCCCCCAGCATCCGCCAGGACGGCCTGCGCCGCATTCTCGCGGGCCACACCTCGGTGGAAGAGGTGTTCCGCGTCACGCGCGAGGATTGACGCGCCGCCGGGGTAGGGAACTGGGTGTAAGGGCTCGAATGATCGTATCCACCATCCAGCAATACCGTTTCGTAGGGCGCATTAAGCGTCAGCGCATTGCGCCAGCGGCGTTACGCGTGGATACCTCGGCCGGCGCAATGCGCTGCGTCATATTGCGCCCTACAGGGGGGCGCTGCAAGGCTATGAGGGACTTTAGCCGCATGAGCGGTTTCAACTATCAGGGCATGCACCCCAAGGGCGTGCCGGCGCGCGACACCGCGCAGATCGTAGGGCGCAATAAGCGTGAGCGCATTGCGCCAGCGGCGCTGCAAGTGGCCCGCGCGTCCGGCGCAATGCGCTGCGCTTATTGCGCCCTACAGGGGGCGCGGGGGACTGTCGTCGCATGAGCGCGTTCGAATACCAGGCCATGGATGCCGCCGGCCGCCAGAAGAAGGGCGTGCTGGAGGGCGACACCGCGCGCCAGATCCGCCAGCAGCTTCGCGAGCAGGGCATGGTCCCGCTCTCGGTCGAGGAGGTGGCGCAGCGCGAGGCGCGCAAGCGCCGCGGCTTCTCGGTCGGGCGCGGCGTGTCGGCCACCGATCTCGCGCTCATCACGCGCCAACTCGCCACCCTGGTCGGCTCCGGCCTGCCGCTGGAGGAGTCGCTTGCCACCACCGCGCGCCAGAGCGAGAAGCCGCGTCTGGCCAGCATGCTGATGGCGGTGCGCACGCGGGTGATGGAGGGCCACACCCTGGCCCACGGCCTCGGCGAGTTCCCGCACATCTTCCCCGACATCTACCGCACCACGGTGGCGGCCGGTGAGCAGTCCGGCCACCTCGACGTGGTGCTGGATCGCCTGGCCGATTACACCGAGAACCGCCAGCAGATGCGCCAGAAGATCCAGCTGGCGCTGTTCTATCCGCTGCTGCTGACCCTCATCGCGATCGCGGTGACCGTGGCCCTGCTGGCCTACGTGGTGCCCGAGATCGTGCAGGTGTTCGACAACATCGGCCAGGAGCTGCCGTGGCTCACGGTGGCGCTGATCGCGGTGAGCGACGCCTTGCGCGCGACCTGGATGTGGTTGGTCGGGGGGCTGCTGGTCGCGTTCCTCGCCGCCCGGCATGTATTCGCCCAGCCCGGCCCCAAACGCTGGCTGCACGGTATGCTGCTGCGTCTGCCGCTGATCGGACGCCTGGTGCGCGGCCTCAATACCTCGCGCTTTGCGCGCACGCTCAGCATCCTGAGCGCCAGCGGCGTGCCGGTGCTGGAGGCGCTGCGCGTCTCCGCCGAGGTGGTCGGCAACCTGCCCATGCGCGCCGCGATCCACGAGGCGGCGCTGCGGGTGCGCGAAGGCGCCAGCCTGTCCGGCGCCCTGGAGCGCAGCGGTTACTTTCCGCCCATGACCGTGCACCTGATCGGCAGCGGCGAGGCCAGCGGGCGCCTGGAACAGATGCTGGAGCGCGCCGCGGTGAACCAGGAGCGCGAGCTGGAGACGCGTATCGCGATGATCATGGGCCTGTTCGAGCCGCTGCTCATCCTGACCATGGGTCTGATGGTGCTGCTGATCGTGCTCGCCATTCTGCTGCCCATCTTCGAGTTGAACCAGTTGGTGCAGTAGCCGGCGCGGCAGCCAGAACGAGTAGTAGTGAGGGCGTAGCGTCCCGTTTCGAGGACGCGCGTCGACGACAGAGAGAGGAACGCTAGCAATGATGTGTCGTTATCCCACCGGGCCCCGTGGCGCCCGAGGTTTTACCTTGATCGAGGTGATGGTGGTGGTCGTGGTGCTCGGCATCCTGGCCGCCATCGTGGTGCCGCGGGTCATGGACCGTCCCGACACGGCGCGCATCACCAAGGCGCACCAGGACATCCGTACCCTGGAGCAGGCGCTCAACCTCTACCGCCTGGACAACTTCAACTATCCGACCAGCGAGCAGGGCCTGGAGGCCTTGGTGCAGCGCCCCTCCGGCACGCCCGAGCCGCGCAACTGGCGCCCGTACCTCGATCGCCTGCCGCGCGACCCGTGGGGCAACCACTACCAGTACATGAATCCCGGCACGCGCGGCCAGATCGACGTGTTCAGCTACGGCGCCGACGGTCAACCCGGCGGCGAAGGCATCAACGCCGAGATCGGGAACTGGGCGCTGGATTGATCATGCGCGGGGCGCGCGGCTTTACGCTGCTCGAGCTCCTGGTGGTGCTGGTGGTGATCGGCGTGTTGGTGAGCATGGCGGCGCTGTCGGTGCGCGGCGTGGGTGCCGAGCGTCACTTGGCCGAGGAAGGCCGGCGCTTCGAGGCCCTGCTGGGGCTGGCGGCGCAGGAGGCGGTGCTGAATACGCTGGAGCTCGGCATCGCGGTGGAGGCCGCCGGCTACCGCTTCATGGTGCTGGAGGAGGGCGACTGGCGCGAGGTCAACGACCCGCCGCTGGCAAGGCGCGCCCTGCCGGATGGCATGGAGGCCGAGTTGCGCCTGGACGGCCAGCCCGCCCGCCCCGTGGAGGATGCGCCGCAGGTGGTGCTCTACTCCAGCGGCGAGGCGACGCCCTTCGAATTGCACCTGTGGGTGCCCGGCGCGGGGCAGCGCTACGTATTGCGTACCGGCGTCACCGGCCGCGTGGCCGAGGCCGGCCTGCGCGAGGATGCGGCGGCCGCATGGTGAGGCAGCGCGGATTCACCTTGCTGGAGGTGCTGGTCGCGGTGGCGGTGCTGGCCATCGCCATGGGCGCCGTCATCAAGGTCGGCAGCGAAAACGCCGCCAACGCGCTGCACCTGCGCGACAAGACCTACGCGCACTGGGTAGCGGTGAACCGCGCCACCGAGCTGCGCGTGGAGCAGGCCTGGCCGAGCGTCGGCCAATCGAATGGCACGGTGGAGATGGCCGAGCGGGTGTGGGAGTGGCGCGTGCGGGTTTCCGACACGCCCGACCCCGACCTGCGGCGCCTGGATATCGAAGTGCGCCTGGACGGTCAGGAGCATGCGTTGGCGGTGTTGGTCGCCTTCCTGGGCCGTCCCATGGCGCCGGCGGTGATGGGAGACGAGGCGTGAGGCCGGCGGCGCGCGGCTTCACCCTGCTGGAGCTGATCGTGGCCCTGGCGGTGTTCGGGCTGGTGTCGGTGCTGGCCTACGGCGGCCTGCGCACGGTGCTGGAGGCGCGCGCGGCCACCGATGCGATGGCCACGCGCCTGGCGGAGATCCAGACCGCTGTGCACCTGATGGGGCGCGACATCGAGCAGATCGTGACGCGGCCGATCCGCGACGAATACGGCGACACGCAGCCCGCGCTGCAGAGCGCCAGCGTGGGGCGCATGCGCCTGGAGTTCACCCGCACCGGCATGACCAACCCCACCGACCTGCCGCGCCCGGCGCTGCGGCGAATCGGCTACGGGCTGGAGGAGGAGACGCTGCAGCGCTACAGCTGGCGCGCGCTGGACCGCCCGCCCGAGGCCGAGGTCGATGTGGAGCCGCTGCTGGAGGGCGTGGTGGAGTTCGGGCTGCGCTTCCTCGATGCCGAGGCCAACTGGCACGACGACTGGCCGCCGCTGACCGGCATGGGGCAGGAACCGCGCCTGCTGCCGGTGGCGGTGGAGCTGACCCTGGAGCTGGAAGACCAGGGCACGCTGACGCGCTTGTTCGGGGTGCGCCGATGAACCGGCACCCGACGGGCCGCCGGCGCCTGGCCCCTTCGCGGCGCCGCCAGCGCGGTGTGGCGCTGATCACGGCGCTGCTGGTGGTGGCGCTCGCGACCATCGCCGCCGTGGCCATGGCCGCCCGCCAGCACGTGGACATCCGCCGCAGCGCCAACGTGCTGATGCACGACCAGGCCTATCAGTACGCGGTGGCCGGCGAGCAGTGGGCCGCGCAGATCCTGATGCGCGACCGGCGCGACAACGACACCGACCACCTCGGTGAGCCCTGGGCGCAGGTGCTGCCGCCGATGCCGCTGGACGAGGGCACTCTGGCCGGGGCCTTGGAGGACTTGCAGGGGCGGTTCAACCTGAACAACCTGCTGCTGGAGTCTGGCGAGCCGAGCCTGCCGGACGTGGCGCGCTTCATGCGCCTGTTGCACGTGCTGGAGCTGGACGACGCCCTGGTGGACACGGTGCTGGATTGGATCGACCCGAACATCGAGCCCACGGTGCCGGACGGTGCGGAGGATACGCACTACCTCGGGCTGGAGGCGCCCTACCGCACGCCCAACCAGCTCATGGCCAGCGTCTCCGAGCTGCGGCTGATCAAGGGCGTCGATGCGGAGGTGTACCAGGCGCTGGCACCGTACGTCACCGCGCTGCCGGGGCGCACGGCCATCAACGTGAACACGGCGCCGGCGCCGGTGATCGCCGCGTTGGCACCGGCGGGCATGAGCCTGCCGGAGGCCGAGGCCCTGGTGGAGGCGCGCGACGAGGAGGGCTACCCGGACCTCGACACCTTCCTCGCGCAGTTTCCCGGGCAGGATGTATCGACCGACGGCCTGTCGCTGGCGACGGCCCATTTTTTGTTGCGCGTGGAGGTCCGCATGGGCAGCGCGCGTTTGAATTTATACAGTGTCCTGCAGCGTCACGATCAAGGTGTCGTGACCCTGGCGCGCGGACAAGGAGCGTTATGACGTGGTATCTCAACTAATCATTCGCCTCGCCCCCGGTGGCAGCACCGACGATGCCCTGGAGTGGGCGCTGCGTCATTCGCCGCTGCGGCCCTTGCAGGTCGGGCGCGACCACCTCGCCGACATCACCCCGCACGCGAGCGGTGCCCGCGTGGTGGTGCTGGTGCCGGCCACGGACGTGCTGCTCACCGAGGCGCGCCTGCCGGCCACCGGGCGCCAACGGATGTTGAAGGCCCTGCCCTACGCGCTGGAGGATCAGCTCGCGGCCGACGTCGACGAGCTGCACTTCGCGGTGGGGCGGCGCCGCGCCGCGCCGGCCGGGGAAGGGACGCCGGGCGCGGCCCTGCCGGTGGCGGTGGTGGCGCGCGCGCGCATGGACGACTGGCTGGCCGCCTTCAAGGCGGCCAGCATTCAGCCCGACGCCTTCATCCCGGAAACCCTCGCTTTGGGTGCCAATGTCGACGAGTGGGTGCTGGCGCTCGACGAGCGCGAGGCGCTGCTCGCCACCGGGCCGGAGCAGGGGGTGGCGCTGGAGCCCGACCAGATCGACCTGCTGCTGGAGCTGTCGGTGGCCGAGGCGCGCAACAAGTCGCAGGCGCCCGAGCGCATCCGCTTGTACGACTGCCGGGCCGAGGCGCGGCGCGCGCCCCTCACGGCGCCCGTCGACGTGGTGGCGGGCACGTGCCCCGGCGGCGTCCTCGCCTTGTTGGCCGAGCGGCTGGATGAGCAACACACCATCGACCTCCTGCAGGGGCCCTACAGCCGCCGCCAACAGCTCGAACGGCTGTGGCGCCCGTGGGTGCCGGCGGCGGCGCTGCTGCTGGTCTGGGTGGGTCTGCAGGGCGGGTTGATCGCTTACGACAACGCGCGGCTGGCGCAGGAGAGCGCAATGCTGAGCGAGCGCATCCACGCGGTGTTCAACGAGGCCCTGCCCGGGCAGCGCGTGGTGGATGCGCGCCGCCAGATGGAGCGGGCTCTGGCCGACGTCGGCCAAGGCGCGGGCAGTGCGGGCGCGGGCGATTTCCACCTCCTCATCGGCGGCAGCGCGCCGCTGCTGAGTGAGGCTCAGGGCCTGAAGCTGAACAACCTGCGCTACCGGCCGGGCCAGCTCGAGGTGGACCTCGAGGTGGCCGACCTGCAGACCCTCGACGGCCTCAAGCGCGGGCTCGGCGAGCACGGCTGGGACGTGGACATACACTCGGCCTCGGCGCGCGCCGGGGCGGTGGAAGGACGGTTGCAGATTCGTAGGAGCGGCTCATGAGCGTACTCAAGGAATGGTGGAGCACCCTGGGGCTGCGCGAGCGGCGCATGCTGATCGGTGGGGGGCTGGTGCTGGCAATCGTGCTGCCCTACGGGGTGGTGTGGGCCCCGCTGGTGGACCGTAACGCGGCGCTCAGCGAGCGGGTAGAGGGGCAGCGCGCGGAGCTGCTGTGGATGCAGCAGGCCGCGCAGCAGGTACAGGCGGCGCGCGGGGCGGCGCCCACGGCGCGCGCCGGGGCGGGCGAACAATCGCTGCTCAGCCTGATCGACAGCACCGCCAAGGACGGACCGCTCGGCGCCGCGCTGACGCGCGTGCAGCCCGAGGGCCAAGCGGTGCGGGTGTGGCTCGATAACGCGCCGTTCGACGACCTGATGCTGTGGCTGGCGCGCCTGCAGGAGGAGTACGCGGTGCAGGTCACCAACCTCGCCGTGGAGCGCCAGCAGCAGGCAGGGCGCGTGGGTGCGCGGGTGGTGTTGCAGCAAGGCGGTGCGGCATGACGGCGCAGGACACGCGCGGGCGTGGGCGCCGGCGCCTGCTCGGCCTGATCGCGCTCGGTATCGTTGCGTACCTGATCTTTCTGATCATGACCTGGCCGGCGCACCACGCCTACGGAGCGGCGCGCACCCAGCTCGGCGACATGCCGCTGACCCTGCACGGCGTGGAGGGCACCGCCTGGTCGGGGCGTGCGGCCCTGGCGGAGATGCAGGGACTGCGCCTGGAGGCGGTGCGCTGGGAAGTGCATCCGCGCGGCTTCGTGCGCGGCGCGCTGGACGCCACGCTGAACTTCCGCAGCAACGAGGGGCCCGGCGAGGCCCTGGTGCGGGTGCATCCCGACCGTCGGGTGCAGGTGACCGACCTGCGTGCGCGCCTGCCCATGCAGCAGGTCGGTGTCCTGGTGGGCGCCCAGGTGCGCCTCGGCGGCACGTTGGCGCTCAATCTCCCCGCGGCGGCGTTCGAAGCCGAGGGGCGCCTGCGCAGCGCGCAGGGCGAGCTGCTGTGGCAAAACGCCAGCACCGCCATGCTGCCGCAGGTGCCGCTGGGTGATCTGCTGGTGACGCTGCAGCCCGAGGGCGATCTGCTGCACGCGGTGGTGCAGGACAATGGCGGGCCGGTGACGGTGCAAGGCACCGCGCAGCTGTACGAGGACGGTCGCTACGAATTCCGCGGCCGGCTCGGCACGCGCGAGGGCGCCGCCCCCGAGTTGGTGGCGACGCTGCGCCTGATGGGGCGCCCCGATCGCGACGGCATGATCCCGGTCGGCTTCTCGGGGCGCTGGTAGCGCGCTGGCGGCGGGCGCGGCAGTGCCCGGTTCTTTGCCTAAGCTGCGCGGTTTGCGCGACAATACCCGGCTTTCTCAACCGGTCGGCTACTGAATGAATCTGCACGAATTCCAAGCCAAGGCCCTGCTCGCCGACTACGGCGTGCCAGTGCCCGCGAGCCGCACCGCGGCGAGCGCCGCGGAGGCGCGTGCCGCGGCCGAGGCGCTGGGCGGCGACGCCTGGGTGGTGAAGGCCCAGATCCACGCCGGGGCGCGCGGCAAGGCGGGCGGTGTGCGGCGGGTGGACAGCCTGGACGCGGTGGTGGAGTTCGCCGGGCAGCTCATCGGTACGCGCCTGGCGACGGTGCAGACCACGGCCGAAGGCCTGCCGGTCGAGCAGGTGCTGGTCGAGGCGCCCACCGCCGTGGCGCGCGAGCTTTACCTGAGCGCGCTCGTCGACCGCGCGCTGGGTCGCGTGGTGCTGGTGGTCTCCGACGCGGGCGGCATGGACATCGAAGAGGTCGCCGCCAGCGAGCCCGCGCGCATCCACCGCGTGGTGGTCGACCCGGTGGTGGGCCTGCAGCCCTACCAGTGCCGACGCCTCGGCTTCGCGCTGGGCCTCGGCGAACACATCAAAGCGCTGGCGCAGATCCTCATGGGTGTGTATCGCCTGTTCACCGAGCGCGACCTCTCGCTGGTGGAGATCAATCCGCTGGCGCTCAGCGAGGACGGCGCCCTGTTGGCGCTGGATGCCAAGCTCAACGCCGACGACAACGCCCTCTACCGGCAACCGGCGCTGAAGGCCCTGCGCGACACCGCGCAAGAAGACGCACGCGAGGTGCGCGCCGCCGAGCAGGGCCTGAACTACGTGCCGCTGGGCGGCGACATCGCCTGCATGGTGAACGGTGCCGGCCTCGCCATGGCCACCATGGACCTCATCAAACTGCACGGCGGCACCCCCGCCAACTTCCTGGACGTGGGCGGTGGCACTACGGCGGAACGTGTGGCCGAGGCCTTCAAGCTCATTCTCTCGGAAGGCAAGGTGCGCGCCATACTGGTGAACATTTTCGGCGGCATCGTGCGCTGCGACCTCATCGCCGAGGGCATCATCCAGGCGGTGACCGAGGTGGACGTGCCGGTGCCGGTAGTGGTCCGCCTGGAAGGCACCAACGCCGAGCGCGGCCGCGAGCTGCTCGCCCAGAGCGGGCTCGCCATCACCCCCGCCTCGGGGCTCACCGAGGCGGCCGAGAAGGCCGTCGCCGCGGCCAAGGGGAGCGCGCGCTGATGGGTATCCTGATCGACAAGAACACGCGCGTCATCTGCCAGGGCTTCACCGGCAAGCAGGGCACCTTCCACTCCGAGCAGGCGCTGGCCTACGGCACCAAGCTGGTCGGCGGCGTCACGCCCGGCAAGGGCGGTCAGCGGCATCTGAATCTGCCGGTGTTCGACACCGTGCACGACGCCGTGGCGCGCACCCGCGCCGAGGCGAGCATGATCTACGTGCCCGCGCCGTTCGCGGCCGACGCCATCCTCGAGGCGGCCGACGCGGGCATCAAGGTGGTGGTGTGCATCACCGAGGGCATCCCGGTGCAGGACATGCTGCGCGTGAAGGCCGCGCTCGCCGGCTCCGACGTGCGCCTCATCGGCCCCAACTGCCCGGGCGTGATCACCGCCGGCGAATGCAAGATCGGCATCATGCCCGGCCATATCCACCAGCGCGGCAGCATCGGCATCGTATCGCGCTCGGGCACGCTCACCTACGAAGCCGTCTACCAGACCACGCAGAACGGCCTGGGTCAGAGCACTTGCGTGGGCATCGGCGGCGACCCCATCCAGGGCATGAACTTCATCGACTGCCTCGCGCTGTTCGAGCAGGACCGCCAGACCAAGGGCATCATCCTGGTGGGCGAGATCGGCGGCAGCGCCGAGGAAGAGGCCGCCGAGTACATCAAGGCCAAGGTCAAAAAGCCGGTGGTGGCCTACATCGCGGGCGTCACCGCGCCGCCCGGCAAACGCATGGGTCACGCCGGCGCCATCGTCGCCGGCGGTAAGGGCACCGCGCGCGAGAAGTTCGCCGCGCTGGAGGCCGCCGGCGTGAGCATCGCGCGCTCGCCCGCCGAGATGGGCGCGCGCATGTTGGAGTTCTTCCGCGGCTAGCCTATGGCCGACGCCTCCCGCCTCCGCATCGCGCTCGCGCAACAGGACTTCCTGGTCGGCGCCGTGCAGGCCAACGCCGACAAGCTCGTCGCCACGGCGCTGCGCGCGCGCGACGAGCTGCAGGCCGACGTGGTGGTGTTCCCCGAACTGACCCTGACCGGCTACCCGCCCGAAGACCTGCTGCTGCGCCCCGACCTCTACCCACGCATCGAGCGCGCCGTGGGCACCATCCGCGAGCAGGTGAGCGGCATCCACGTGGTGTTCGGTTTCGCCGAGCGCACCGACACGGGCCTCTACAACAGCGCCCTCGTGCTGCGCGACGGGCGCGAGATCGCCCGCTACCGCAAGCAGCGCCTGCCCAACTACGGCGTGTTCGACGAGAAGCGCTATTTCGAGCCGGGCGCGGCGGCCACGGTGTTCGAGGTCAGCGGCGTGCGCCTGGGACTGACCGTGTGCGAAGACCTGTGGGCGCCCGGCCCCGCGCGCCAGGCCGCCGACGCGGGCGCCCAGATGCTGCTGAACCTCAACGCCTCGCCCTACCACATCGACAAGGGCCGCGAGCGCGAGCGCACCGTGCGCGCGCGCGTGCAGGAGACCGGCCTGCCGGTGGTGTACGTGAACCTCGCCGGCGCACAGGACGAACTGGTGTTCGACGGCGAGTCCTTCGTGATGGATGCCGAAGGCAGCGTCACGCACCGCCTGCCCGCCTTCGCCGAGGCGCTCGAGGTGGTGGCGTTCGAGGGCACACGCCCCCAGCCCGCCGCCGCCATCGCCCAGCCGCTGGAGGAGGCCGCCAGCGTGTATCAGGCGCTGGTCACCGGCGTGCGGGCCTACGTGGAGCACAACGGCTTTCCCGGCGCGCTCATCGGCCTCTCCGGCGGTATCGACTCCGCGCTCACGCTCGCCGTGGCGGTCGACGCCCTCGGCCCCGAACGCGTACAGGCCGTGATGATGCCCTCGCGCTACACCGCCGACATCAGCCTGCAGGACGCCGAGGCGCAGGCCCGCATGCTCGGCGTGCCGTATTCAGCGGTGCCCATCGAGCCGATGTTCAACGTGTTTCTCGAGGGGCTCGCCCCCGAGTTCGCCGGCGCCGCGCCCGATACCACCGAGGAGAACATCCAGGCCCGCTGCCGCGGCGTCATCCTCATGGCCCTCTCCAACAAGCGCGGCAGCATCGTGCTCACCACCGGCAACAAGAGCGAGTACGCGGTCGGCTACGCCACCCTGTACGGCGACATGGCCGGCGGCTACGCGGTGCTCAAAGACGTGCCCAAGACGCTGGTGTACCGCCTCGCCGAGTACCGCAACGGCCTCGGCGCCGCGATCCCCCAGCGCGTCATCGACCGCCCGCCCTCGGCCGAACTGCGCCCCGACCAGCGCGACACCGACTCGCTGCCGCCCTACGACATTCTCGACGCCATCGTCGCCCGCTACGTCGAAGAGGACCAGGACGCCCCGCAGATCATCGCCGCCGGCTTCGACGAGGAGACCGTGCGCCGCATCATCCGCCTCATCGAACGCAACGAATACAAACGCCGCCAAGCCGCCCCCGGCGTGCGCATCACCCGCCGCGCCTTCAGCCGCGACCGCCGCTACCCGATCACGCAGGGCTACACCCGCGAAAGCTAGTGGCGAGGCGTTGTTCCCTCCCCCGCTTGCGGGGGAGGGCTAGGGTGGGGGCCGCGCGCAGCGCGGAACGACAGAACAATCCCGCATTGCCCCCGCTAGCACGCAGAGGGCGAGCGAGGGCGCCGCGGCGCAGCCGCGGAAAGCGGTCGGTCGCGCGGCGGTCGATGAATCGGCGAGGGCATGCACAACGCCACCTTCTACACTCACACCTTTCGCTGAGCGAGAAAGTACAGCGACGGAGCTGCAAGCACCGTAGAGGCAGCTACCGCTGCGGCGCCCCCTCACACTGCAATCGAAAGATCAGCGCGGTATGATTGAAAATATCAACACCCCAGGGACAAGGATCACCTATGAAGAAGATCGAAGCCATCATCAAGCCCTTCAAGCTCGACGACGTGCGCGAAGCTCTGTCGGAGATCGGCATCACCGGCATGACCGCCATCGAGGTCAAAGGCTTCGGCCGCCAAAAGGGTCACACCGAGCTCTACCGCGGCGCCGAATACGTGGTCGACTTCCTGCCCAAGGTGAAGATCGAGATGGTCGTCGCCACCGACCAGGTCGAGCGCTGCATCGAAGTCATCACCGAGGCCGCCCGCACAGGGAAGATCGGCGACGGCAAGATCTTCGTCACGCCCGTGGAGCGGGTGGTGCGTATCCGCACGGGCGAAGAGAACGAGAACGCTATTTGAAGGCGGACATCGCACATCCCTGTGCGATGCAGCCAACGGCTCGCGAAACGCGTCGTTTTCGCAAGCCTCCGTGGCTGCGCCGCGGCGGCACCTCCTGCTGCCGCACGCTGGTGAGCGCAGTGCCAAAGTTTCCTTCCCGATCTCGTCCCACTCCCACCGCGTTCGGCAGCCACGCCGTTCGACCCCGAGCGGAATCAGTGGCCCGTTTGTTCATGCACCTTGGCCGCCAATCACCGATAGCAATCGATTTGCCAAATAACACCAGAGAACACCGGGAGAGGTCGTGCGGAAAACAACCCAACCACACGTTATTACATAGAGGCGTAACGTGGATCCAACCAGCGTAACGGCACTGGCCACCGTCCTTAGCTTGATCGGTCAGTTCGTGTCCGAGCGGCGTGCATCGGACCAGACGAAATTCAACGACTTCATGGCTTGGCTAGCTGAGACACATCATGACGAGGTGCGTTCTCTGCTCGAGAGCAACGTTCGCTCGACGGTTAGCATCAAGGCGCTCCTGAATGAGCAGCATGATGCCGTGCTCCAAAAACTTGCGAGTCTCGACCAGATACTTGCTGCTTTAGCGAGCGGGGTTCCCGGATTTGATCAACTTAGCCATGCCCTGCGGCCTGATGCCGGCCTATCGGTGCAGGCGTTGAGCATACTGGAACAGTTCGAGGAATCTGGTGCGAGCAAGGTGGAACTGATTGAGTGCGATGACGGGCTCGAATTGCTTTGCATTGGCGGACAAGTGCGCGGCATCGAGTTGCGAGATGAGCGTTTCGCGGAAGATGATCTACGGACGCTCGTGGAGCTCGGGCTCCTGCGGCTCGACTACAACTCCCGCGGAGACCATCTTTTTATTTATACCCGCGCCGCATCAGAGTTGGTGCGGACACGAAAGCCGCGTAGGTTGGGCTGACGGAGGAAGCCCAACATCACCACTGGTGTGGAATGTCGATGCGCTGCGCGAGTGATGAATTGGGTCAACGAGGCGCATCCACCGGCCCGCGGTATATTCAACGTCGAATGGTCCCGGACGATTGGTGCGGTGGCTTGGAGGGGGTGAGGGGGTTGTTATGGTGAGCCGTGAGATGTTGGGCTTCCTTTCGTCAGCCCAACCTACGAGGTCTGCGCTTCATTTGCGCCAGTTAAGCTAGGCGTTAGGCATCTATGTCACACAGTTTCCACTTTTCAGGGGTAAGCGAGAAGCTTTTTATCTTGCAGCAGTTGCAGGCAGCTAGCCGTGAGTATTGCCGCAACGAGGGCATTTGTCAGGGCTCGCACCCATACGGCCACGATGATTGGAACGACTACGAACACAGGATAAAGCCTATCGTCAGTGGGTACATGATAGAGATCGCGGCCAAGGTGAGGATTCTTCAAGATTCGATGTCGGGACAGATTCGCCCATCGGTATTTGAAAGGGCAGATAAGTACGCGCTTGAAGATACTTCGCTCGGAAAGGTCCATTCCGGCGACTTCAAGCTGAATGTCCGAGAGTCATGCAACAAGATCATTCACGCAAAGCGCGTTGAGCTGGACTGGGTGACACGCAACAGCAAGAGGCAAAGTGCCTATACGCACTGGTCGGGCGCAGTTGACCTCTTCGGTGAGAGGGGGAATAAACGTTGGCACCTTGAGCTTGACGTTACTGGCTGGTGCGTTGCCGTTGACACGTACCTGGATCATGTTCTAAGCAGTGCTGCATCTGACGGCATTCATGTCGCGTGAGCCGCGTAGGTTGGGCTGACGAAGGAAGCCCAACATCACACTTGCCGTCGTTATTGTCTGACTCGTGAATGTTATTCGAAAGAAGTAAACCATGACCACCAACCTGCTCGGTAGTATCCCAGTGCTGCAGATCTCCAATGCGGAGCGAAGCTGCGATTTCTACTGCGGTAAGCTTGGCTTCCAGACGAACTGGCGGCACCAGTTCGGGCCAGGCCTTCCGTGGTTCGTCTCGATTAGTCGAGGGTCGGTCACGCTTTTTCTCACCGAACATCCAGAGAGCGCCGCTGGGGCGCTTGTCTACCTTCATGCGGAGGATGTGGACGCGTTAGCGCATGAGTTTCAGGCGCGTGGCGTGGTTCTCGATCAGAGGCCGGTGAGCCAGCCGTGGGGCATGAGGGAGATGCAGCTCAAGGATCCAGATGCCAACTGCTTGCGGTTCGGGCAAGATATCGAAGAGAAGTGAGTGGATCCGGGGTCAGGATCCGCGGGCGTGTCTTGAAATTTGCGCGTCAGCCAGGGTGGTTATGGCCTCGACCCGTCGCCGCGCGCTAAGGTGCAGATCCTGATGAGTGCTGGACAAGTTCAAGTGATGAACTCCAAGCGCGCCATCTCCGTGCTGCACGACTTTCTTGAACGTTCTCCGCGTACCGCGCTTGAGGTGCAGGTCGACCTCATTGGCAAGCATTGGTCTTTGCGGCATGGAAAAGCTGAGCACGTGCAATCGCCGGTGTTCGAGATTGGGTCGGTGGGTAAGACGTTTACCACCACGTTGCTGGCGCTCTTGGTGGATCGCGGACAGGTGAAGCTTACGGATCCCGTGGCACGTTTCTGTCCGGAGCTGCCGTGGGGTAAGAACGTCACCTTGCAGCAACTAGCTACTCATACGTCGGGGCTTCCGGCCAACCCGTTCAGCGGATGGCAGATGATGAGGCGAGGGCGCAAACTAGCGGAGGCGTATCGGGAAGAGGATTTGCGCGGTTTTCTCGTGCAGCTACCGTCCAAATTGAAGGTGGGACGAAGGGCGCTTTATTCGAATGTCGGGATGGCCCTGTTGGGCCGCATTCTCGGTGATGTTTATGGGCGAGCGTATGGTGACGCCGTGTTCGAGGCGATTCTGCAACCATTGGGGATGCATGACACGCACCTCGACCCTTCGCGCTATGGTGCGGAGCGTCTGATCGAAGGGCATGACGCGAGCGGCCGCCCCGTTCCGCCATTTGCGTGGAAAGGGATGGAAGCGGCGGGAGTCTGGCGTTCGACCGGCGATGACATGATGAAGTTCTTGCGCGCGCAATTGGGGTGCTACGGCGTGCCGTGGGATTCCTTGGCCAGGATGACCACGCAGCCGAGGGCGAGAATCAGCCGGGACACGCAGGTCGGACTTGGTTGGATGTTGAGCACGATTAAGCCCCAGGGCGTGGCCGCATGGCACAGTGGAGGCACATTCGGTCAGCACTGCGTGGTCGGCTGGTCGCTGGAGCTTTCGGCAGCTGTGGTGGTGCTGACGGATCGTGTTCCTCCCTGGTGGCACCACGTGATACCAAGACGTCAGCTTGAGTCAGTTCCGCAGCGGTTGATCGCGGCGCTTTCCTAGGAGCCAGCCATCGCGAGCGTTAGGTCCGTGGGAAACCCGGGCCAAAGTGACGCAGATGCGGACAAGATGCACTTCGCCGGTATGATCTCTGACGATTCCTGTCACTGATAGTCGGTGGTGATTCCGTACCCCAGCGGTGACGGTTTCCTGAAACCCGGGTCAGGGAATGAAGCCCGAGTCAGAGAACAAATGTTGCTAATATTCGTCGTTGTTCTTCGATGCGGGGCTTGGCGCGGATGTTAGCTGTCACGACAGAGGTGGCGCGCATGTGGCAAGTAGGGTTAGTGCAAGGTCAGAGTTGTCTTCCCGCCGCCCCATCCCCACGCGTTAGCCTGAGTCGGAGCGAGAGATGAGGTCTTCGGATCCCCTTCGAGTCAAACCAACGCGGGCACGGAGCCAACGTCTAGCGCCTACCCGATTCTTCCATGAAGGAGCGAAAGCAGGATGACGAACACCAAACCCTCGCTCTTTCTCTTGCATTGTATCTTTCTGCTGCTGATTCCGTACTCGTCGGGCAGCGCGCAAACCACCGAGACGTTCACCACCATCCAGTCCGGTGGCATTATCACGGGCGGAACCATCATCCACGATAGGCGGGGCCTTTCCGGTCCGCCGCCGGTCGATTTCTCGTACCTTCAGCAGAACCGCAACGACCTGAAGGGCGATGCTCGAGGAGAGTACCTCTCCCGCTGGGCCAGGTTCATCGAGGAAACAGTAGATTGCGGTCCGGAGAACAAACTGGGCTGGTTCATCGGCTTGGCGATGTTTCCCGCCGACGAGCAGATCAAGTCCGAGAGCGCTGCGATCATCGAGAAGTTGGTTCTTGAGAATCCTCGCTGTGCCCTGCGCGGTATACGGGACATGCGTTTCATGCCGACCTATGACTGGGTAATCGACCTTTACCTGCTGAACCCAACCTACCACGACGTGGAGGAACTCGATGCCGCGCTGCGGACGGCGCTCGACGAGCCGGAGTTCAGCGAGCTGGCTCCTTTCTACCGGCGAGCGTTTGAGGCCCGGCAGAGGGCGATCGCAGAGGCCGAGGTGAGGCGACAGCAGATCGCGGCCGCGCAGCGCCGCCAATACTGGCTAGCTCTGCAGGACCGCGCCTTCTATGAGGAATCGGAATCCGAGTACTGGCACCGTTGGCATGAACTCGTCGACAAGTTGGATTGCGACGACCCCGAGCAGGTGAAGTACCTGTTCGACGCTGCCGCCAAGAACGTCGACATCGATGCCGTCCGGCGAGAGAGCGCCCGCTTGATCGAGGCTATGACGCTCAGTGACCCCGCGTGTGTTCTGGATGGTATCGGTCGAGTATGGGATCGACAGGGCTTTATCGAGACCTACCTGATCGCCTCTGAACGGGTAGAGGACCTGCATTCGCGGCTGGTCGGCGTCCCGGGAGAGGGAAGTCGAGGGCGGCTGGAGTATGACCGCGCCTATGCGCGATATCGGTATCGGATCGCGGATCCAGTGACCGACAAGAATGAGTTCCTCTGGTCAGTGAAGGAACTCCATGGCGATCGAGAGGGTCGTGTATTCGTTCCCGCGACCTATATCAAGGGCCACAGCGAGTTCCAAGAAGCGCTCGACCGCCTTTGGGCCGAGACGCCGGATGGTGACCTCCGCGACGACCACGGTACCCCTATCAAGATCCTACCGCGCGACGCCCTGGACTTCATGACCCTCGGTCAGACAGGTAGCTATTACCTGTTGAACTTCACCCCCGAGGGTTTGGGGGTTGTTAAGGCCCGCGCGGTAAGCCCGGCGCTGGCGCGCTGGGCGTGCGGCGAGGTGGCGTCGCTCCTCGTGCTTGAGCCCGAATCGACGCCCGACTGGCTCATCCAGACTGGAAGGTACCCCATAGTCAGCGTCGCATTGGAACTTCGAGATGACTTGCCCGAACCGCACCTCGCTAAGGACAGTTGGCCGGACGAGAGGCTGTTCTATCGCGGTACGCTCTCCTGGCCGGACAGCCGCCGGAGTTTCGACATCTCCTTTACGGCTGCCTATGTCGGAATCGAGTTCGAGGTGGTCGATAACGAGGCCGACAAGAAGCATTTTGCACGCATGATCTCTGATGATTCCTGTCATTGAGGGCACCGCGGCCAGCAAGTCTACGAGGATCACTATAGGGGGCCGAGTTATTCTTGCTCGCAGTACATGGGTAGCGTTGATGGCGTTGATGGGAGTTGTCTCGGCTCTCGTTGGATGCATGGGCAGTGGCGGCGAGACGTCCTTGGACTTGTTGACGATCGGAGAGGATCGAGAACTGGAAGGACGGGTGGTCGCCGTCGCCGCTACGCCGATGTTCGTGGATGGAGACGGTGAGATCCTCCTTCAAGCCGCGGCCTACGGGAGGGTGCTGATCCGGATCCCGGCGCGAGAGCAACTGTGTCAGGCCCAGGGGCTGGGCGTCTTCTCGTCGCTGGCCTCTGGGGACTCCGTCCGCCTGACGGGCCGTGTCACGCGACCCAAGGAGCTGACCGTTTGCGTGGAGGAAACCCACTTCCTCGAGAAGGTTGGTGGGACCTGACAGCGAGGCTTGAACGTGCGGCGTTCTCGTCACGCTTGTATGGTTGCGCGTCGATAGAAGCCCGCGTGCAGCGCGGATATTGCGCGAAGGAAGATGTAGAAAGCCCCTCCGGCGTTGCCGCCGGAGGGCTCTCTATCATCGGGTAAACGGTAGTCGAGCGGACCTAGCGGATCTGGCCACGGATCTCGCCGGCCGGGTTCTGCTCCGTATGGACGTTCACATACGCCTCGCCGGCCTCGATCTTGGCCAGCATCTCATCGAAGTCGGCGACCCCGCCGGGGCAGGCCTCGGAGTCCGGTTGGGGTGTCACGTGGTCGTTCGTGAGTGTTCCTTCGACGGCGAGGCTGTTGATGTCGCGACCGGCTTCTTCCAGTGCGACGAGGAACGCCACGACCGGACCGTTGACGCCGGCGATACCGCAGTGGATGTGCGCCTGGGTCATCCTCTCGATGTTGGCGACGTTCAGCGTGAAGTTTAGCGCATCCCCCTCTTGGTTCAGGTGCAGCACCGAATGGCCGACGGCTCGGCTATCCACCTCGGGGACCTCCTCGTTGCCGGTCAGCGGTGCCACGAAGACCTGATCCTGATCCTGAGCCGCGAGTGGGGCTCCGAACAGGACGGCGACGAGGGGAATGAGGGCCAAGGGGAGTGCGCGCGTCAGCGGGTGTATGGGCATGATGACCACCTCCGCGTCTTGCCTAGGGTGCTCGCCCCGGTCCGGTGCGTGCGACTCCGCGCTTGTGGCGGCATACGCCGGCCCGAAAGGCGAGTCACTAAGTATTGACCCGATGCCTCCACTGTCAACGCGCCTCGTTCTCCTCGCGTCGAGACGGTGCCGACGATAAAAGCTATTGATGTGCACGCTGCGCTTTGCCGATCCGGCACTGGGGCTGGGCGAGGCCCGACGCGTTCTCAAGCACTATGCTTCTCTTTGCGGCGGTTTAATGGAAGGCGTCGTGAGGGATGCTGGAACCCGCCTGGAGTCAATGCCATGGACGATCGACACCCGGAAGGTCGTCGTCGTCGGCGCGGGCATCGCGGGGCTGTGTGCGGCGGTGTACGCGCGCAAGTGCGGCTACGAGGTGGAGGTGCTGGAGCAGCGCGGCGGCGCGGCAACTACACGTTCGAGACCTGCCTTCAACGGCTGCTCGGCTCGCATCCAAGCCGGTCGATGTATCCGCAGTGGGAGGAGGTGTTCGACAGCGGCCAGTTGACCTTCGAGCAGGCGGAAGAGTACCTGCGCTTGGAAGCCGAAGGTCACTAATCCTTGAGCATCTATTCCAACGTCGACCGCATGGACGCGGAGTTCCTGGCGCGGGCGCCGGAGGACGCCGAGGAGATCCCTCACCTCGCCGCGACCGAACCAAGATGGCGATCTCGCAGGCCCAATGACCACCCATGGAGAGAGATGCAGTAGGAGGTCATGCCAATGTCCATACCCAGCATCCGGTCGGCCGAGATTGGCGAAGAAGCGCACGTTATCGCTTTGATGACACTCTCCTTTGCAGCCGAGCCCTTTGTGCGCTGGTTGTTTCCTGACCCGGATACCTACCTTGCCGCCATGCCCAAGGCCACAAGTGCGTTTGGCGTCAACGCCTTTGCTGCCGGCACGGTGGATGTCGTGGGTGATGGTGCAGGAGCCGCGATTTGGCTGCCTCCCGGTGTGGAAGCGGACAGCGAATGCCTAGAGGCGACTTTCGCGGACTACGTGGCGGAGGAAAAGGCATCGACGCTCGCCTCGGTAGCGGACCAGATGGAGCATGCCCATCCGCCGGAGCCCCACTGGTATCTACCGATGATCGGTATTGATCCGGTAGCACAGAGCCGCGGTCTCGGTACGGCGCTTATGAGACATGCGCTATCGCGCAGCGATGCTGCAGGCGTCTCGGCCTATCTCGAGCTGTCGAATCGGCGCAATATGTCCTTCTACGAACGATTGGGCTTCGAGACCATCCGGGTCATCCGCGTCGGTTCGTGCCCGGAAGTCATGGCGATGGTGCGTCGTCCCCGTCGAGTGTGACCGCCAGCTTCCGTGCTGTCCGAGCTTGGGCGCGAAGAAGGCTTCTTGTCCTTTCCTCCCTCGGAGCGGTAGCTAAGGGGCACGGATTCATCGCTGCTCGACGGCTGCTTCAAGGATGGTGTGGAGCGCTTGGTGCGGGGATGAAGCATCTGATGGGCACGCTTCGCGTTGTCAGTCCTGCGGTGGCGGGCCGAGAGCCTCGACACGTCCTCACCCCGCTATGCTTTCTCTTGCGGCGACCGAGTCGGGCGGCGTCGAGAGGAATCCCGAATCCCGACCGGAGTCAGGGACATGGCGAAGGGCGGCGGGAAGGTGGTCATCATCGGCGCGGGCATCGCGGGGCTGTGCGCGGCGGTGTACGCGCGCAAGTGCGGCTACGAGGTGGAGGTGCTGGAGCAGCACGGCGCCGCGGGCGGCCTGGCGACGAGTTGGCGGCGCGGTGACTACACGTTCGAGACCTGCCTCCACTGGCTGCTCGGCTCGAATCCGAGCCGCTCGATGTATCCGCAGTGGGAGGAGGTGTTCGACATCGGCCAGTTGACCTTCGTGCAGGCGGAAGAGTACCTGCGTTTGGAAGCCGAAGGTCACGAATCCTTGAGCATCTATTCGAACGTCGACCGCATGGAGGCGGAGTTCCTGGCGCGCGCGCCGGAGGACGCCGAGGAGATCCGTCACCTCGCCGCGGCCATCCGAAAGCTCGGCAAGTTCCAGATGCCCGATCCGTCGGCGAGCTGGCCGGCGAAAGGGGCGACCGCGCTGCGCATGGTGCCCTACCTGCCGCTCCTGCGGCGCTGGTCCGGCATGAGCCTCGGCGACTATGGGCGGCGGTTCAAACACCCCTTGCTGCGCGCGTTCTTCGCCAACGCCGCGACGCCGGAGCTCTCCGCGGTGGCGCTGGTCTTCGCGCTGGCCTGGATGAGCGAGCGCGATGCCGGTTATCCCATCGGCGGCTCGCAGGCCGTGATCCGGCCCATCGTCGACAACCTGCAGCGGCTCGGCGGACACCTGCGACTCGGCGCGCGCGTCGAGCGCATCCTGGTCGAGCAAGACAGCGCGTGTGGCGTGCAGCTTGCCGGGGGTGAGACGGTGGCGGCGGACTGGGTGATTTCGGCGGCCGACGGTCACGCCACGCTATACGATCTGCTCGCCGGGCGGTACACGAACAAGGCCATCGACAGCATCTACCGTACGTGGAAGACGTTCCCCTCGTACCTGCAGGTGTCGCTCGGTGTGGCGCGGGATCTCTCCGCACAGCCCGGTTTCGTCACGCGCCTCCTCGACACCCCCCTCCGCGTCGATCCCGGCACCGAACTGCGCGAGATCTCTTTCCGCGTGTTTCACTTCGACCCGACCTTCGCGCCGCCCGGCAAGACCGCGGTCTCGTGCTTCCTGCCGACCTTCAACCACGCATACTGGGTTGGCCTGCAACAGCAGGACCCCGCGCGCTATCAAGCGGAGAAGAACCGCGTCGCCGAGGGCGTCATCGCGCTCTTGGAACAAGACGTGCCGGATGTGCGCCCGGCAATCGAGGTCATCGACGTCGCGACCCCGGCGACCGTCATCCGTTACACCGGCAACTGGCAGGGGAGCATGGAGGGCTGGCTCTTGACCCCCGGCACGGGCTTTCGCCCGCTACGCCGGACGCTGCCGGGCCTGCGGCGGTTTCTGATGGTCGGCCAATGGGTGATGCCGGGCGGCGGCCTCCCATCGGGCCTGATGACCGCACGATCCGCGGTGCGTTGGATATGCCGTCAGGATCGGGTGCCGTTCTCGGTCGGGCCGGGGCACACTGGCGAGACAGCGCGGACTCACTGACTCCGGTCAATGCATCGCTACGCGCAAGTGGCTAGAGAAAGAGGAATGGGGGCGTTTTGGAATACCCCCGCTTCCACGCGTAGAACGCCGCGTCGGCGAGGCCGCCTCGCGCGATTGGATCGGCTGCGAGCTTGTAGGGACAGACGACGAGGGCCGCTCTTGCAGCGTCGCGCGTGGCAGCGCGAGCCCGCCGTCGAGGCGCCACACGGCGAACATCGTGTGGCGCATACTCACCACAAGCTGACGCCATCCCGCCACCCTTTCACCGCATCGCGGCCGCTGCATGGTCACGCGCCGGCTGACGTACCGCCGAGACGCGCGCCCGGACGCCGCGCGGGTGTGGGCTGAATGCGGCGCAGCCAGATCTCCACCGCGGCGAGGTTGAGCAGGGCGCCGATCATCATGGCCGCGGCGAAGATGGCGCGGCCGTCCAAGCCGAGTCCGTCGGTGCCTAGGGCGAGCACGAGGCGCATGGTGAGCGGGGCATAGGCAATCGCCAGCATGCGCGCCATCCACGCGCGATGCTGCGCGACCTGCCCGCGCCGGATGTGACGCACGCCGAGCCCGAGACACAGCAGAAAGCCGCCCGCGAGTACCAGCGTCACCCAGGTCTCCGCTCGTCCGCCGAACGGCATGAGGATGCCGAGCGCCACCGCCGAGACCGCGATCACCAGCCCCAGCGCTACCAGCAGGCGGCCGTTGGCGCGATGCAGGGCCGGCGCCGGCGCGCGTAGTCGCGCGCTGAGCTGCAGCGGCGCCAGCAGGACGAAGAGCATGGATGGCAAGATGTGCAATGCGGCCCACACGCGACGCGCCTCGTACAACGCACGTTGCTCGAGGTGCCACTCGGGGCTCGGTCCGAGACCGCGCGCCACCGCCTCCTCGGGCGGGACCTGAAGCAGGTAGTGGCCCGCCGTGACCAGCAGGCCCAGGACGGTGAGTACCGCCACCGTTCCCCATAGCACGGCGGCTCTGGATGCGCGGGTAGTCATGGCCGGTCCCTCCATGTTTACGGTGGAAACATTACGCAGTCTAGCGCCGAAGTTGACGGTGTCAACATCAGGGCCTAGAGTGGCTGCATGTCCGCCCGCCGCCCCACAAAGTCCGCCTACCATCACGGCGACCTGCGCAACGCCCTGGTGGAGGCGGGCGTGGCTTTGCTGCGCGCCAAGGGCCCGCACGCGCTGAGTTTGCGCGAGGTGGCCAAGCAGGCGAAGGTGAGCCACGCGGCGCCGTATCGCCACTTCGCCGACAAGCACGCGCTGCTGGCGGCCATTGCGCACCAGGGCTTCCGGCGCCTCGGTGCGGCCATGGCTGCCGCGGAGGCGGCCCATCCGGACGATCCCCTGCGCCAGCTAGAGGAGGCCGGGTGGGCCTATGTGGACCTCGCGGTGCGCAACCCCGAGATCACGCAGCTCATGTTCGGCGGCGTGCTGGAGCCCGAACGCTGCGACGCGAAGATGCTGGCCGATGCCCAGGGTGCGTTCGAGGGCCTGTTGCGCATCATCGAGAACGGTAGGGCGGCGGGCCTGCTGCAGGCGCGCGATAGCCAGGAGCTCGCGCTGGCCGCCTGGAGCCTGGCGCACGGCTTCGCCATGCTGGTGGCAGGCGGGCAACTGCCGCCGCCGCTGGTGGCGGGCGATCAGGTCGATGCCCTGAGCCGGACGCTATGCCGGTTGTTGATCGAGGGATTGCAGCGCACCACCCGGGCCTGAGCGATGCGGCCGTGGCAGGTCCGCGCTCAGACCGTAGGATGCACAACGGAGCAGGAGCGCGAGCGCCGAGCCCTCGATTGCGTGGACCTGCTGCGAGGGCGCCAGCCGGTTCAATGCCTGGTTAGCCGATATTTTTCCATGCGGTCTGAAGACGCCCCACACGCTCTCGCGGCAGTGATGCGAGGAACTTTCCCAGCACGCGGTTGAACTCCTCGGGTTTGTCGACGAAGAGGGCGTGGGAGGTTCCGTGGATGACTTCTTCAGGTCGACCCGGGCAGCTTTTCGAGTGTCGGTGCTGTTCGTTTTGAGGCGCTCCTCCCACGGCTGGCCTGAGCCCCCCTTACTGAGTATCCTGGCGGACTGATAAGGAGGACCGCTTGGAAGATCAATCTCTTGCGCCTCATGTTTCCGCAGGCGGTGCCGCGCGCACCGAGGCGGAGCCCATCCTCGCGATTAGCGGTCTGGAGAAGACCTACCGCTCGGGCCTGCGCGCGCTGAAGGGCGTCGACCTTGCCGTCCGCCCCGGCGAGATCTTCGCGCTGCTGGGCCCCAACGGGGCGGGCAAGACCACGCTGATCGGCATCGTGTGCGGGACGGTGAAGGCCACCGGCGGGACGGTGCGGGTGGGTGGCTACGACATCGTGAGAGACTTCCGGCGCACGCGCACCATGGTCGGGCTGGTGCCGCAGGAGTTGCATACCGACATGTTCGTGTCGGTGTGGGACACGGTGCGCTTCAGCCGCGGGTTGTTCGGGCTGGCGCCGGACAAGGCCCATCTGGAGCGGGTGTTGCGCGATTTGTCGCTGTGGGACAAGCGGGATGCGGACATCATGACCCTCTCGGGCGGGATGAAGCGCCGCGTGCTGATCGCCAAGGCGCTGGCACACGAGCCGCGCGTGCTGTTTCTGGATGAGCCCACCGCGGGCGTGGACGTGGAGCTGCGCCGCGACATGTGGGCGCTGGTGCGCCGCCTGCGCGAGACCGGCGTGACGGTCATCCTCACCACGCACTACATCGAGGAGGCCGAGGAGATGGCCGACCGGGTGGGCGTGATCCACAAGGGCGAGTTGGTCCTGGTGGAGGACAAGCATGCGCTGATGCAGCGCTTCGGCCAGAAGCAGCTGACGCTGCACCTCACGGCGCCCCTGGAGGCGATCCCGCCCGAGCTGGAGGCGTGGGACCTCGCGCTGAAGAACGGCGGCTGCGAGTTGGAGCTGACGTTCGGTGCCGGCGAGGAGCAGGCTTGTATCCCGGCCCTGCTGCGCCGTATCGCGCAACTCGACATCGAGTTTCGCGACCTCCACACGCGCCAGAGCAGCCTGGAGGAGATCTTCGTCAACCTGGTGACCGAGCGCCGATGAGCACCGAGCGTTTCAACGTCTACGGCGTGCGCGCGATCTACCGCGCGGAGATGGAGCGCTTCGCGCGCACCCTGTGGCAGAGCGTGGCGGCGCCGGTGCTTACCACGGTGTTGTATCTCGTCGTGTTCGGTGCGGCCATCGGCGGGCGTATGGGGGCGGTGGACGGCGTCGGCTACGCCGCCTTCATCGTGCCGGGGCTGATCATGCTCACGGTGTTTACCGAGAGCCTCAGCAACGCCTCGTTCGGCATTCATATGCCGAAGTTCACCGGCACCATCTACGAGCTCCTGTCGGCGCCGGTGGCGGCGGTGGAGATCGTGCTCGCGTACGTCGGCGCGGCGGCCACCAAGTCGGTGCTGCTCGGGTTGCTGATTCTGCTCACCGCGAGCTTGTTCGTACCGCTGCAGGTGCAGCATCCGGTGTGGATGGTTCTCTATCTGGTGCTGATCGCGGGGGCGTTCAGCCTGGTAGGGTTCATTATCGGCGTCATCGCGCGCGGCTTCGAGGAGCTGCAGTTCGTGCCGCTGCTGGTGGTGACGCCGCTCACCTTCCTCGGCGGGGTGTTCTATTCCATCGATATGTTGCCCGAGCCCTGGCGCACGGTGAGTCTGTTCAACCCCATCGTGTACTTGATCAGCGGCTTCCGCTGGACCTTCTACGGTACGGGCGACGTGCCACCGGGCGTGAGCCTCGCCGTGCTGCTGGGCATCATCGCGCTCGGTTTCGGCCTGGTGTGGTGGATCCTGCGCACGGGGTATCGCCTCAAGACCTGACGCCTGGCGAGTTAGCCGCCGTGCGCGCACCGCTAGGCAAAAAGAATGCCGCGCGCCGTCAGGCGCGCGGCACTGGGGCTACCAGCCCAGTTCACCCACGAATTCGGGGCTCGGCTGATCGGCCTGCGACTGCGGGGCTAGCCCTTTTTGGGACGGCTGCTGCCGCTCCGTTTCAGCGCGCGTCGGCCGCGGTGCCTCTTCGTAGTCGTCCCACGACCAAGGGATGTGTCGCGGCGGATCGCCGGGCTCGCTCGCGGCGGCCGGCAGGGCGATGAATGCCGCGGTGAGTGCGGCAAGAAGCGTGGAACGTGCAATGCGCTTGTTCATGGTCGAATCTCCTGTGGTTCGAGGTTTAATGCTCACTTCGCCGCGCTAGCGGCGAGCGGGATGTCGAGCGGCTGGGTAATGCTGATAGCGCCGCGTAGCTGGCCGGCGAGGTAGCCGGTGGCGCGATCGTGCGGATAGGCGCTCTCGAGCTTCGCCTTCACGCCGGTCGGGATGCGTTCGGCCGCTCCATGGCAGGTGAGGCAGGCTTCCTGCGTCGGGATCGCCTTCATGTAGCGGTAGTGCTCGGCGCCGCCGATCTCCACGACTTCCCCGAACTCCATCTCGGCGTACGGCTCGCCGGCGGCAGCGCGTTCCTCGAAGCCGCTCAGCACCTCGCTCTCCCACGCGTCGGGCATGCCGAGCATGGGGTTTCGCACCCGGGTGCCGACCCGCGTGACCTGCCAGCCGTTGGCGCGCGAGAGCTCGCCGGCGATATGCGGGGCGACGTCGCGACACACCAGGATGGCCTGATCCGGGCCGCCTTGCTGCATTTCCTGGCGAAGCGCGCCGCCCAGTTCCTGCACGAAGCTACCGGCGGCGGCGCGGGCCGCCTGTTCACGTGCGTTGAGCTCGCCGGCATGGACAGGCAGCGCGGTCAGCAGGACGCCGCCGGTGATTAAGGCGTGCTTGAGTTGTTTTGCGAAAGGCATCGTCTTCTCCTTGTGCGATTGGTATATGGGACTTATCGGCGGCCCGCAGAGGCGGCGGGCGCACGCTGGCGCTCATGCTTCATGCCGCCTTGGGCGCGCGAGCTGCCTTCGTTAGCGCGGGCGCGTTCGCGCGTCTGTTGCCGCTGGCGAGTCTGCTCCGGAGTGCGGGCGTGTAGCTGCCGCTGGCTGGTGTGGCCGTGTTGTTGCGAGGCCTCCCCCGGGACTGCGCGGCCGGCGCCGACGTCATGCATGCGCAGCTGCGCGGCGTCGGCGGTGAGTTGCGCTGTGGCAGGCTGTTGGGCCAGCACCGCGCCGGGCGCGATGAGGCCGATGCTCAGGCCGATGGCGGCAGCAGCCGCTGCGAGTTTTCGGATCGTCATGGTTCTTCCTCAGTGCACCAGGTGGGGCTACGCTACCCCTCGCCCGGCGCGGGGGTCAGTGACTTGGGTCCCCTAGGTCCTGACGTCGCGCCGCAGGATGTGGAAGCGGGCGCTGCTGTCGCCGTGGGGCTGGACCAAAGACGCGCATTGGCGGTTTTGTTTCAACAGCCTGCCTTGGGGGACTGAAGTCACAGACGCGGCGCGCGGATCACGGCACCTTCAGCGGCATCCTGAAACCGCAGAGGGTTTAGTCAATGATCAACAACGTCGGCGGCATCGACCGCCTGCTTCGCATCGTGGTCGGCCTCGCCGTGCTCTCGCTCGTCTTCATCCTGGGCGACGCGGCACGTTGGTGGGGTTTGCTGGGCATTCTGCCGCTGGCGAGCGGCCTGCTTCGCAGCTGTCCGCCCTATGCACTACTCGGCATCAACACCTGCCCGGTGCAGCGTAGGCGCGCCTAATGGCGTGTCGGATATACTGGAGCGCTCATAAGAGGTCTCCTGCATGTCCGATGGTCAGATGAACGAGCGCGAGTGGCTCCGTGAGGCGCTGCTCGCGCAGTTTCCGGTCTTCGCCGAGCTTCCCCCCGAGCGGCTCGAACGGCTCCTGGACTCGGCGCCGCTCATGCGCGCGCCGGCCGGGACCGTGCTGTTCGACGTCAGGCAGCCTTGCCGCGGCTTCCCGTTACTGCTGGAAGGTCTGGTGCGGGTGGCGAAAGCGACCCCCAGCGGTCGCGAGATCGCGCTGTATCACGTCGAGCCGGGGGAGGGGTGCATACTCTCGGGGGGGTGTCTGCTGGGAAGTCTGACGTACACCGCCACCGGTGTGGTCAAGGAGGACGCGGCGCTGCTCAGTATCCCCTCGGCGCTGTTCCATGAACTGATTCTCGCCTCCGAGCCCTTCCGGCGCTTCGTGTTCGGTATGTACGGCACGCGCCTCGCGGACGTCATGGAGCTGGTGGAGGAAGTGGCCTTCCGGCGCCTCGACGAACGCCTGGCGCAGTTGCTGGTCAAGCGCGGACCGGTGCTTTCCGAGACTCACCAGAAGCTCGCCGACGACCTCGGCAGCGTGCGCGAGATCGTCAGTCGTCTGCTGCGCAGCTTCGAGGGCCGCGGTTGGGTACGGCTGGAGCGCGAGCGGATTACGGTGCTCGACGTCGAAGCATTGGAAAGGCTCGCCCAGAGCGGCTAAGCGAGCCACCGCTGTGTCGTTGAACGGGGGGCACACCGGAATCCCGCATTCACACCGCGGGATCGAAGGGTGCGTGGGCGCGCAGGCGCTCGTCCAGGCGCTCAACCTCCGCTTCGAAGTCTTCCTCTTGCGCGAGTTCGCTGCTTTCCAGGCGTAGCCGGGCGGTCGGCAGTCTTATCTCAAACTCGACGCCGCCGATATCCATTGCTTCGAAACGCAGCTGATGGGCATTGCGTTTGGGCGCGTATTCGAGCCGCCATCGCGGGCGCTCGGGATGCGCCGGATCGAAGCGCAGTTGCTTGCCCTTGGCGTCGAACGCCTGCAGACGCTGCGTGTTGCGGCTGCCGGTGGTGGTGACTTCCACGCTGCGTAGCGGTGCCTTGAAGGTCCACTCGCGTGCCTCCGCCGGTGTGTCGCTGCCCGCGCGGCACATCGGGCGCCCCTCTACGAGCACCACATCGATCAAATCGGTAATCACCTCGTCGTTCGCGAGTTCCACGCGCACCGCGTACTGCGTCTCGGGCGTGTGGATGTTGTGCACCGCGATGTGCCCCTCGTAGCCCTTGACGATCTCGCTCACGAAATACAGGCCCAGGCCGCGGCCGTGGTGCTCGCGCGGGCGGCGGGTGGAGTAGCCGAGCTGGAAGAGGTTGGGGCGGTCTTCGTCGGCGACGTGCGGGCCGCGGTTATACACACGTAGGCAGACCCGGCCCTGTTCTTCCGCCAGCGTGAGCGCGATCGGCGTGAAGCCGGCCTTGTAACCGCGCTTGCCGGAAAAATACTGGGCGTTCTTGAGCAGATTCTCGAGCAGCAGCACGAGGTGATTCTCGTTGCCGAGCAGTTCGCCCACCGGATCGAGGCGCACATGCCATTGGCCGTCGTCCCGCAGGTAAGCGCCCTCATCGGGCGGGGGCGGCAGCGCGGCGTGGGACACCTGGGCCAGCGCTCGCCACGCGGCGCGCTGGGGCGCGTACACGGGTTCGAAGGGCAACGGCGCGGCCGCGTCGCTGTTCAACAAGCGCTGGTAGTAGTGTTCCTCGCATTCGCACAGCAGGTTGCCGATGTGCAGCGCAAGGTTATCGGCCGTGGAGAGGTCGAGCAGGTCCCACAGATAGCGCATGGCATCGAGCGCCGCCTGGTAATCCGCAGCCGCCGGCGCGTCGCCGCCCTTTGCTGCGGTGGCGGTGTTCGCCGAGACCTCCGCCGCTGCTGCCGCCTGTTGCAGGGCCGTCTGCACTTTGTCGAAGCTGATCACGCCGTTGTGGCGCACCTCGGCGGCGATGCTCTTGAAGTGCAGGAATTTCTCGTCGTACTCGATGTGTTCCAGCAGCTTGTCGCTGATGAACAGCTTGAGCTTGTCGGCATGGCCGGAGTAGGTGTGCGCTTTGAGCTGCAGTTGCTTCTTGCTCTCCCACAATTCGCGTACCTGCTCATCCACGCGGCGCAGATCCGCCGCTTGGCGCGCGTACTGGCGGCGATAGCGGTACAGGTCCAGCAGCACCACCGCCAGGAAGGCCCCGAACACCCACCATTTCATCGGCGGCTGCAACCAGGTGTCGGGAACGCCGTAGTACCCACTAAGACCCGGATCGGTGAGCAGTAGCAGGTAGCACATCGCGCCGAGCGCAGCGAGCGCGCTGCGCCAGGCAAAGGTGACCTTGCGCACGCGCGCCTCGGGCGCTTTGTCGTTGCGTCGTTTCATGTGTCCGCCTCGCCGATCGGTTTCCAACAGTACGCGCCTTCGTCACCGAAGGTCGCGATGCCCTGGCCGGCCTTGCAAAGGGCCAGGAAGCGCCCCTCACCGCCCATCGCTTGATCGAACGCGAGCCGCAGCGTGCGGATGTGCTGCCGGTAGTTGGCGTAGGAGAAATGCTCGGGATCGGCGTCCAACTTGTCGGCGATCTGGAAGGTGTTGAGCGCGGCCGGCGCGGCCTCGACCAGGTAGCGCAGGATCTTGCGCGGCGTGGGCGGCAGCGGGCGCTTCGGATTAGCGGGGTTCATCAGCTTGGTGCCTTGCCAGTAGACCTCCCAGGTGGTGGTGTCCAGGGAGAGCGCGCCGCTACGCAGGGCATCGCCCGCGGCGGCGGCCTGTGGCGCGCGCATGCTGTGCTCGCGCAACACGGCCTTGATGCGCCAGCACAATACGGATTCGATGTTCACCTGGTGCTTGGCGATGAAATCCCGCGCCCCGGTGGTTTCGAAGGCCTGCTGCTCGATGCCGGTGCCGCTGTGCTCGGAGAGATAGATGATGGGCAGGCCCGGCCACTTGGCCTGCAGCGCGCGCGAGACGGAAAACCCCGCGGCGTCGTTGCCGTTCATGTTCGCGTCGAGCAGCGCCACGTCGGGACGGCTGTCGGCGCTTGCGCGGCGGATGTGTTGGCAGGCGGCCTCGGCGAACTTGAAGACCTGCAACCGGGTGGGCTGCTCGTCGAAACGCGTGGCTTCCAGCACGGGCTGGAACTTGTCGATCCAGTGCGACTGGTCTTCCACCCAGAAAATCGTAGCCATGGGCAACCCGACCTCGCGCGGCAACACGCCGCGTCGTTGCGGAGACCTTGCCTCCCCTAAGGAGGGCGGCCCCTTCTGTCATTCACTCACAAATTTTTCACCGGCGTTCGAGAGACTGCGTGTGACGAAACGGCAGGAAGCCAAAAAACCGTAATCAAACACACGTAGAAGGTGCCATTATGTCGACCGACATACTTTATATCTGGTCTTCCTCGCCGGCGCTCTCGTTGGCGATCTGGCTTGTTCTTATCGTCACCGTGCTCTACCTGGGCCGGCCCCACGCCCATCAGCTGCTGCGCGGCACGGGCCGCGCCGTGTACGGCTCGGCGCGCGTCGCGGCACGGAGCATTCGCCAATTGGAACAGCGCGTCCGGGAGCGAAACCGTGACGTGCTTCTCGCTATGGGTCGCGAGGCGACCGAAAAGGCGATCGAACGCGAATTCAGCCGGGTGCACACCCTCGTCGCGCGCGACCTCAGCCAGTATCCGAAGCTGCACCGCAAGCTGGCCGACACGCTGCAGAAGGTCGAGGCAGATTACCACGCGACGACCGAGGATGCGCCGCTGGCACCGGCCTGGGCGGAGGTGGTGGACACCCTCGCGGCGCTACCGCGCTCGGGCGATCCGGCGATGGTCAAGATTCTGGACAATATCCAGGAGGCGGTCGAGACCTCGCACCAGCAGACCCTGGCTGCCTATCAGAAGAGCTCCAATGAGCGCCACAGGATTCTGAACGCGATGCAGCCGGCGTGGCGCGCGCTCGGCACGACGATGACCAAGGTGCAGGAGACCATCACCGGCCTGGACGAGCGTGCCAAGACCATCGACCGCCACATGGCGACCTACGAGAGCATGCGCAAGGCCGAAGACAAGGCGGTGCACGCATTGACCGCCTCGTCGGTGACTCAGTTTTTCATCGCCAGTCTGGTGCTCGTCATTGCGGCGTTCGGCGGCATCATCAATTTCCACCTGATCGCGTTGCCGATGTCGGAAATGGTGGGCGGCGCGAGCTACATCGGCAGCGTGCGTACCTCGGACATCGCCGCGCTGGTGATCATCATGGTGGAAATCACCATGGGGCTGTTCCTGCTCGAAGCCCTGCAGATCACGCGGCTGTTTCCGATGATCGGCAGCCTGGATGATCGGATGCGCAAGCGCATGGCGATCGCCGCGTTCACCATCCTGGTGATCTTCGCCGCCATCGAGGCCTCGCTGGCCTACATGCGCGACCTGCTGGCGCTGGACCGCGAAGCCTTGGCGCAGTCGCTCGCCGGCGCCGCGATAGTGGAAGACAAGTTCCGCTGGGTGCCGTCGATCGGGCAACTGGTGCTCGGCTTCGTGCTGCCGTTCGCGCTCGCCTTCGTGGCCATTCCGCTGGAGGCCTTCGTACATTCGCTGCGCACGGTGCTGGGTCTGGTGGTGGTCGGCGCGCTGCGCACCCTGCGTCTCGCGGTGCGCTTGGGCGGCGGCATGGCCAACCACCTCAGCAAGATGCTGGTCAACCTGTACGACATCTTCGTGATGGTGCCACTCAGCATCGAACGCTTGATCAAGCAGTACCGCGCCGAAGCCGGGCAGCGTCGCGACGACACGGCAGGGGAGGGGCGTCCCTCGAAGGCGGCACGGCGGCGCCAGCGCAACGACGAAGCCGACGACCTTGCGGTCGACACGCGGGAGGCCTGAGCCATGAGCGTGATGAATGAGCGTATGGGCGGTCGGGTGTGCGGCTGGGCGCTGCGGCTCGCCGCCGGGATCCTGAGCGCGGCCGCGCTGACGGGGTGTGGCGAGCCGGTCAACAACAGCCGCGCGGCGTTTGTGTTGATCGATATTTCCAGCGACTACGCGGGGGAGCTGCAAAAGGCGCAGACCTTGACCAATTACCTGCTGGCCAACCTGGAAAGCGGCGATTCACTGGGGATCGGTTTTATCGACAACAGCAGTTTCACGGAGCGCAACATCATTGCCCGCGCCACCTTCGACCACCGGCCGAGCGTCACCACGCGGCAGAAACGGGAAGTGCGGGCGCAGCTCGACGCCTTCGTGCAGCGCTTTCGGGTGCCCAGCCATCACAGCGACATCACCGGCGGGGTGCTGCTGGCCTCGGACTACCTGAACGAGACCAAGGCCGGACAGCGGTACCTGTTCATCCTCTCGGACCTGCACGAGGACCTGCCGCCCTGGCTGAACCGCAGTGTCGGCGTGAACCTCGAGGCCATCGAGGTGATCGCGGTGAACGTGAAACGCCAGCGCCGGGACAACAACGACCCGCAGGCCTACCGCCAGCGCCTGGCCGGCTGGCAGCAGCGGGTGGAGGAGAGCGGTGGCCAATGGCGGGTGGTGAACGACTTGGCGCGGCTCGAAAGCGCGGTGGTGCTGCGCTGAGTCGGCGCAGTCGCAGAGGGAGAAGACTGATGCACGCGAAGAGATCGTTGGCGATGGCGGCGGGGTTGATGATGCCGGCGCTGGTGTTCGGCACCGGCCCCGAGGCGTTCGAAGCGGCGGCCATGGAGGCGGTGATGCTGAGCGGCCTGCAGGTGCAGGATCGGCAGCGCCGGGCGGAGCGGGGTGCGGTGCCGGCGCTGAGCATCCAAGGACTGGCTTCGGATCCTTGGTACGGCTATAGCCCCGAACAGCCCATCGCGGTCGGTACCACCGCGCTCCCGCGCGCCTACCTGGAGCAACTGCGCGGCACCGAGGGCGAGCCGCTCGAGTTTCGGCGCGCCGGCGACTGCGCGGCCGCCGACGCCGACATCGATTGTTACGAGGTGACTTATCGGGGGCTCGGCGACTCGGTGACGCTGTTCCTCGACCTGTCACGGGCCGATGCCGTGTACGCCCCGCTGGGATTCACCTACATCGACTAGGGGCGCCAATGGGCCGGGGGCGTGCTCCGGCCTACGTCAGCGCTTGCACAGCGCCTTCCGGCATTGGTGGGGCAGCGAGAGCATGCCCCGCCCCTGGCCTATTCTTTGCCATGACGCCACAAGTCACCATGGCGGAAGGGGAGGCGTATGACGTTCACGACGTTCACGACGTTCCGGGCGGCGGCGCTGGCCACCTGCCTGCATGTTGTCCTCGGCGGGGCGGCGCACGCGACGCAGGAACGGCCTTTCGCGGTGGATGGCGAGGTCGCGCTCGCCGCGTTCATCGCGCTGAGTGACGGCCATCTGATCAAGGTCGCCGACTCGCTGCACATCTTCGCGCAAGGCGAAGCCGCACGCTCGGCAGCCTGGGGACGAATCAAGGACCCTTACGCGGACGTCGCCGAGCGGAACGTGTCTGCCCTCAACTGGTTTGCCCTGCCGGATGGCGCCTACTGGAGCGTGCAGGAGGGGAAGGCCGAGGGGAACCTGGCGGAGCGCAGCTATTTTCCACGCGTGCTGGCGGGTGAGACGATCATCGGCGAGTTGGTCGTCAGCAAAGCCACGGGCAAGCCGGTTGCGATTGTCGCCGTGCCGGTGATGGGGGACGACGAGGCGGTGGTGGGTGTACTCGGCGCCTCGGTGTATCTGGATCGGCTAAGTGACCTTATTCGAGAACAGATGTCGCTGGATGAATCGACGGTGTTCTATTCCTTCGACCGGGCTCCCTTAGTCGCTTTGGACTGGGACCCGGGGCTGATCTTCCTGGACCCGCGGCGCTTAGGGGAGCCGGATTTGATCCGCGCCTTCGAGGAAATGTTGGCGGCCGATGAAGGCGTGGTGAATTACACGTTTCGCGGGCGTGAACGTACAGCGATCTTCCGCCATTCGCCGGTCACCGATTGGTGGTACGTGCTCGGGGTGGTGCCGCAGGGGCGTGAGGCCCCGAGCGGCGAGATCTCAGTCCCAGCAGGGAGCGGTGGCGACTAGCAGACGAAAGAACGGGAGGGAGTCATGGCTTTTTGGCGGAACATACTGACGGCCGTTGCCATTGCGGGACTGGCGGTCAACGTCGGCGCGGCGGAACCTGAAGGATTCATGGTGTGCGAGAGCCAGCAGGAGCTCGAGCAGCTTCTGCAGAGCGACGGGCAGATCGTGCCCGATGGTTGCCGGTTCGCTACGGTGGCGACGGTGCGCTCGACCGCCGGCACCCTCTGCTCGTTCGATCTCGAGCCGGAGGATGAAGGAGTTTGGCAGCAGCTCCGGGATGCCGCGGTCACCACGCGCTGGTGGACCGAGTGCGACAACCTCGGCGTAGGGGCGCCGCCTCAGTGAGAAAAGTGCCTACCCGGAGAGGCGCCCGCTTTTAAGAAGCGCGCGGTCAGACTGATGCAATGGCCAGCCGCTGAGGTTCGCCTACGCCCGGCCACCGCCGCGGACGCGCCCCGGCTGCGCAAATGGGACCGCGAGCCGCATGTGCGTGCCGCGACCGGCGGCGAGGATTGGGCGTGGGAGGTGGAGTTGGCGCACCCGCCCGCCGGCATCGAGCGCTTCATCGCCGAGCTGGCGGGGCGCCCGATCGGCTTTCTCGAGATCACCGATCCGGCCCGCGACGCAACCCGATACTGGGGTGCGTTGCCCGCCGGTGTGCGGGCGCTGGATATCTGGATCGGCGAGCCGACCGCTCTCGGCCGGGGCTTCGGGACGCAAATGATGCGCCTGGCGCTCGCCCGGTGCTTCGCCGACCCGGCGGTGACGGCGGTCCTGGTCGATCCGCTGGTCGGCAACCAGCGCGCGCACCGCTTCTACGTCAGGCTCGGGTTCCGCTTCGCGGCGCGGCGCCGCATGGGGGGCGACGACTGCTTCATCTTTCGCCTGGAGCGGCAAGACTGGGCGCAATCCTCGGCCGCAGCGCCCGAATAGACGTGCCGACTACCGGGCAGCGATCGGCGCGCCGAAGCGAAATGCCGACTGCACGCTGCCCATCACCTCGTCGCGCAGCACGCGCTCGCCCGGGTCCTCGCCCGCGGCACCCGCCACCACGTGCAGGGGCAGCAGATGTTCCTCGCGGGGATGGGCAGCACGGCCGCCGGGGGCATTGGTCCAATCCGCTAGCCGCGCCTCGCGCTCGCGACGAGCCAGACGCACGGTCTCTGCAAGCCAGTCATCGAAGCGCCGCGAATCCGCATTCGGCGGGCCGTTATCCCAGGCGAAGCCGCGCATGTTGTGGTAGCTCATCCCGCTGCCGACGATGAGCACGCCCTCGTCGCGCAGCGGGGCGAGCGCACGCCCCATGGCGAGGTGCAGGCCGGGGTCCAGGCTCTGGTGCAGCGAAAGCTGTACCACCGGCATGGCCGGTTCGGGAAACGCGATCTTGAGTGGGATGAAAACCCCGTGGTCCAAGCCGCGCGTTTCCTCTACGGCCGTAGCGAAGCCGCCCGCCTGCAGCAGCGTACGCAGATGCTGCGCCAGCTCCGGCGCGCCCTGCGCCGGCCAGTCGATGCGGTAGGTGTGGGCGGGGAAGCCGGTGTAGTCGTAGAGCAGGCCCGGCGCCCGCGCTGTATTCACCGTAAAGGCGGGCGCCTCCCAGTGGGCCGAGACCACCACCAACGCGCTGGGCGACGCACCGAGGCGGGCCGGCAGCGCGCGCAGCCAGTCGGCCATGCGCGTCCAGGTCCCGGCCGGCTCCCAGTCCATGAAAAAGCACGGGCCGGCGCCGTGCGGGATGAAAACGGTGGGCAATGCGGCCATGAGGACCCTCCTTGATGCAGCATGGGCCGCCCCGCCTGCGCGGGGCGACCTGGTACAACGTTAGAACCGCAGGCCGAGCCGCGCGTCCAGCGAGTACGGGCCGCCGCCGCGCAGGACCAACGCCAGCGCGAGCACGCCCCACATCAGCGGGTACTCGAAGCCGCCGGCGTTCCAGAAGAAGCCCTGCGGCAAGTGGACCGTGATGGCCACCGCCATCAGCACCGCCACCGCCAGTGCCGCCGTGCGGGTGAACAGGCCCAACACCAGCGCGATGCCGCCGAATACCTCCACGGCTCCCGCCAAGCCGGCCCACAGCAGGCCCGGGCTCATGTTGAGCGCGGTCTCGAAGAATTGGGCGGTGCCCGCCAGGCCGTGGCCGCCGAACCAGCCGAACAGCTTTTGCGCGCCGTGGGGGATGAGCAACAGGCCGGTGACGATGCGCACCATCGGCCAGGCAAGCGCCGCGAGCTGGTCGGTGCTCGCGCCGCTGCGGGAGACCGTGGTGTCGGAAAACTGGGTGCTCAGGCTCATGGTCAGGCTCCTCGATCAGGGGAGGGGGATCCTCCGTCACGCAAAGGATATGAAGGTTTCCGAGTGGTGAGAACACATCTAGAATGCAACTCATGGTTGATGAAACGGAAACCCTGGGCGGCGCCCTTGAGGATGTGCGGGCTTACTGCGCGGTGGTGGAGCTCGGCACCATCTCGGCGGCCGCGCGCCAGCTCGGCGAGACCAAGGGCGGCATCAGCCGCCGCATCTCGCGCCTGGAACGGCGCCTGGACACGGCGCTGCTGGCGCGCACGCCGCGGGCGGTGAGCGCCACCGAGGAGGGGTTGGCGTTCTACGCCAAGGCGCGCGATGCCCTCACGCTGCTGGCGGACGCGGTCGAGGGGGCGCGTCAGGCGCGCTCGGTGCCTCGCGGCCACCTGCGCGTTACGGCGCCGCACGACCTCGGACTGGAGGTGCTGCCTGAGCTGGTGGTCGCGTTTCGCGCCGTCCATCCGCAGATCACGGTGGAACTGGTGCTGAGCGACGCCCTGCTCGACCTCGCCGCGCACCGCATCGACCTTGCCCTGCGCGCCACCACCGACCCGCTGCCCGATATGGGCTACCGCGCCTCGACCCTGATCGATTTCCACCTGCGGCTGTACGCCGCGCCGGCTGTCTTCGCAGCCCACGGGATGCCGCGCACCCCCGCCGACCTCGCGGCGTACGACCTCGTGGTCGCGCGCGGACTCACCGGCGCCGGTGCGCGGCTGCGTCTCGGCGGCGCGCGCGGCCAGCAGACCGAGGTGCTTGTCCGGCCGGCGGTGCAGGCCAGCGACTTCGCCGGGGTACATCGCCTGCTGGTGGCCGGCGGTGGCGTGGGTATCCTGCCCGACGTCGTGGCGGCCGGTTCGGTGGCGGCCGGGCAGCTGGTGCCGGTGCTGTCCGGCTGGACCTTCGCGCGCGGGCGCCTTCATGCGATCAGCGTCGGCGGCGCGGAAGCCCCGGCGCGGGTACGCGTGTTCCGTGACTTCCTGCGTACCGCGCTCAGCGGGCGCGCCGGTGTGGTGCCGGGCGTCCAGAGATGAGAGCTTCGCCCGGCGCGTGTGCGGCCGCCTGCGTACCATGGGGCCGGCTGGGTTGGCCCAGGCGCGAAATTGCAGGGGGGAGTTAATGATGACGCCATTACGTCGACGGGCGGCGGCCGCTAGGCGGGCTTCCGCGTGAGCGCCTCCGGGCGGAGTCGTCGGCGCCCGAGCGCCACCGAGTACGTGCGCCCGACCGCGCGCCCGACGCGGCACCGCGCCAGGCGGGAGCGCCGGGTGGAGGCCCCACGCGCGCGACGCGCGCCTTTGGCCCTGCCCGCTGGCTTTGTGCTGCTGCTCGGCGCCCTCGCCGCGTGGGGCCGCTTGCCGTGGCCGATCGTCATCGCTTACGTGATCCTCAGTCTGCTCGCCTTCGCGGTGTACGCCGTCGACAAGACGGCCGCCATGCGCGGCGCATGGCGCACGCCCGAGCGCACGCTGCACCTGCTGGCGCTGGTCGGCGGCTGGCCCGGCGCCTGGGCGGCCCAGCGACTGTTGCATCACAAGTCACGCAAACCCGGCTTTCGCGTGCGCTTCTGGGGCACCGTGGTCGTGAACGTCCTGGCGGTGGCGTGGCTGCTCACCCCCGGTGGCCGCGCGGTGCTCAGCGCGCTGGGGTGACAGATGCGTCCTGATGCCGCTCGGCTGGGGCCGGGCGGTCACCGCGGTTCAGCGGTGCGCCGCGTGGGCGCGCCCCCATCGCCCATGGGATGCCCAGCGGTGCGTGAGGAGGTATTCGCGCAACGCGAGGGCGTGATTGTGTTCCGGGTCGCGTGCGGCGTAGAGGAGGGTGAGCGTGTCGGCGGCGGCGATCGCGCGCAGTGGGTCAAGCGCCTCGCCACGCTGGTCGAGTTCCGCGAAGTAGCAATCCTTGAACTGCGCCCAGCGCCTGGGCTCGTGCCCGAACCACTTGCGTAGCGCGGTGCTGGGGGCGGCGTCCTTCAGCCAAAGCTCGGCGCGCACCTGCTCCTTCGTGCGCCCGCGCGGCCAGACCCGAGCCACCAGTACACGCTGTCCATCTTGCGGCGAGACGGTCTCGTACATGCGCTTGATGCGGATGTCGGGCCGGGCCATGAGAGACTGTGGACTACAGGTAGCGCACCATCTCGTCGAGGCGCCGCCGCGGGGTGGGTTCGGGGAGTTCGGCGGGGTAGCCGACCGCCAGCAAGGCGACCGGGAGCAGGCCGTCTTCCAGATCGAGCGCCCGGCGTACCTGATCTTCATCGAAGTACCCGATCCAGGTCGAGCCCATACCGGCGGCGACGATGGCAAGCTGGGCATAGGCCGCGGCGATGGTGGCGTCCTGCAGGGCGTACAGTTGGCGGCCCCGGTCACCGTAGCGCGCCGCGGCGCGGTCGGGTTCACTGCAGAAGACGAAGCAGACCGGCGCCTGCCCGACGAAGTCCTGACCGTGGGCGGCGGCGCTCAGCGCTTGGCGCCGCGCCTCGTCCTGTACCACGACAACCCGGTAGGCCTGCAGGTCACCCGCCGAGGGCGCGGCGCAGGCCATCTCCAGAACGGCGTGCAGCTTCTCGCGTTCGACGGGGCGTCCGCTCTGGTACTTGCGCACCGAGTGGCGGTGTCGCACGGTCTCGAAGAAGTCCCACATCGCCGGTTCTCCGTTAGGGGGTGTGCCGCCCGCGACGGCGGCTAGTTGCCGCGCTGCGCCCGCGGGGCTTGCGCGGCGGGGTGGTCCGGGAAGTTTAGCCGCAGGACCTCGCGTGCGTCGTCGGCCAGGTCGTCTTGCCCGAGTTCACCGTACGCCTGCGCCATCATCGCCAGGGCGTCGGGTACCGAGGGCGTTTGATCGTAGTTCTCCACCACGTACTTGGCGCGGTTCGCGGCGGCCAGCATGGCGCCGCGGCGGAAGTAGTAATTCGCGACGTGCAGCTCATAGCGGGCCAGCATGTTGCGCAGGTGGATCATGCGCTCGGTGGCGTCCTCGGCGTAGCGGCTGTCCGGGAAACGCTGCACCAGCTCGCGGAAGTAGGCGAAGGATTCGCGGGCGGCCTGCGGGTCACGCTCGGCGGCGTCCTGACGGAACAGGCGCTCCATCCGCGTCTCGGCGTGCTGGAAGCTGGCCAGGCCGCGGATGTAGTAGGCGTAATCCACATGCTCGTGGCGCGGGTGCAGCTGGATGAAGCGATCGGCCGCGGCGATGGCGGAGGCGGGCTCCCGTCCGCGGTAATAGGCATAGGGCAGCTCCAGCTGGGCCTGCTGGGCATACGGACCGTGGGGGAAGCGCGCCTCCAGGCGCTCGAAGAGGCCGGCGGCCTTCTCGTAGTCGCCGGCGTCCATGGCCGAGCGGCCCTCCTCGTAGAAGCGCTCGGCGCTCCAGTCGGCGGTCTCGTCCCGGCCGAGCGTCGCGCAGCCGGCGAGCGCCAAGGCGAGCCACGCCACGACAAAAATGCGTGCGATCCGTGTCATATCAGCCCTAGCGGGCGCCTCCGTTGATAGCATAGGGGGCGAGTATACCGCCGCGCTCGCGGCGAGGAAAACGTAAGGGAGTGCTTCATGCAGCGTAGTTTGCGCGCCCAGTGTCGCGTGCCGATGGAATTGGCCGGGCGACGACTCGACCAGGCCTTGGTGGAGCTGTTCCCGGATTACTCGCGCTCGCGCCTGCAGCAATGGGTGCGCGAGGGCCGCGTGCAGCTCGACGCGCGGCGCCCCAAGTCCAAGGACAAGCTGCGCGGCGGCGAGCTGATCGAGCTCGACGCGGTGATGGAGGAGCAGGGCGAGTGGGAGGCCGAGCCCATCGCGCTGCAGGTGGTGTACGAGGACGACGATCTGTTGGTGATCGACAAGCCGCCGGGCCTGGTGGTGCACCCGGCCGCGGGCCATGCCGGCGGCACGCTGCTGAACGCCTTGCTGCACCACGCGCCCGCGCTCAAGCACCTGCCGCGGGCGGGCATCGTCCACCGGCTGGACAAGGACACCAGCGGTCTGCTGGTGGTGGCCAAGAGCCTGCGCGCGCACAAATCGCTGGTGGAGCAGCTGCGCGTGCGCAGCATGAGCCGCGAGTACCTGGCACTGGTGCAAGGCGTGGTGATCGCCGGCGGGACGGTGGAAGGGGCGATCGGCCGCCATCCGGTGGACCGCAAGCGCATGGCGCTGGTGAGCAGCGGCAAGGAGGCCACCACCCATTACCGCGTGCTGGCGCGCTACCGCGGGCAGAGCCTGCTGCGCGTTGCGCTGGAAACCGGCCGTACCCACCAGATACGCGTGCACATGGCCCACATCCGCCATCCGCTGGTCGGCGACCCCGTCTACGGCGGGCGACCTCGCCCGCCGGCGGGGGCGAGCGAGGCACTGCGCGAGGCCCTGCAGGGCTTTCGCCGTCAGGCGCTGCATGCCGCGCGTCTGGCGCTGGCACATCCGGCCGACGGGCGCCCCGTGGTGTGGGAGGCGCCCGCGCCGGCCGACATGCAGGCGCTGATCGCGGCGCTGGAGGCCGATGCCGAGGCGCACGCGTGAGCGATCTGCCGGTCTTCGAGGCCGACTGGCCCGCCCCGCCCGGCGTACGCGCCTGCACCACCACGCGCGCCGGCGGCGTCAGCGCGCCGCCCTACGAGAGCCTGAATCTCGCCCTGCACGTGGGCGACGACCCGCAGGCGGTGGCGGCGAACCGCGCCCGGCTGCGCGAGGCTCTGGCGCTGCCGGGCGAGCCGTGCTGGCTGAATCAGGTGCATGGGATGCGCGTGGCCGCGGCCGATGAACTATGCGTGTCCGGTGCGCCCCGCGGGCGACCCGGCGCGGTGCCGCCCGAGGCCGACGCCGCGCATACCGCGCAGGGGGGCGTCGTGCTGGCGGTGCTGACTGCCGACTGCCTGCCGGTGGTGTTCGCCGCGCGCCGCGGTGAGCGGCTCGCGGTGGCCCACGCGGGTTGGCGCGGACTGGCCGCCGGCGTGCTGGAGGCTACCGTGGCGGCCATGCAGGTGCCGGGCGCGGAGATTCTGGCGTGGCTCGGCCCGGCCATCGGGCCGCGCGCGTTCGAGGTGGGGCCGGAGGTGCGGGACGCCTTTGTGGCTCAGGATGCGGCCAGCGCGGGGGCTTTTACGCCGGGGCCCGGCGACCGCAGCTACGCCGATCTCTATGCGTTGGCGCGGCGGCGCCTGGCGCGCGTCGGGGTGACGTCCGTGTATGGCGGCGGCGCGTGCACCTTTCACGATCCACGCTTTTATTCCTACCGTCGCGCGGCCACCACCGGCCGCATGGCCACGCTGGTGTGGCGCATTCCCCACTGAATGGCGTCATGTGGCGGCAGCTTCATCAACCCTGTGCACATGTTCAATGTTTCGCCCGCGGCGCAGCGCTTACCATGCGTCTCGCAGGGGCGTGGGGCGCGCCGTGGGGCGTTTGGGAGCGTCTTCACACCGCCGGTGTCGCGCTACTTGGGGAACGGCGTTTCACATTAAGAGGAGCTCCGATCGACTCAGAGCTACCCGCGGCACAGGGACGTGCCGCCGTGATCGACGGCTGCAAGCCGTCGTTACGAAGCACGCGAAAACCACACTTTTCGCATCGCGTGGTCCGAGAACTCCAGGATGGAGTGATTCAGACTATCTTGGGGAACGCGGCACGCCGCGGATTGCTGCGGGCTTTATCGAACCAAACAAATGACAAGGACGACCGTCCAGCAGTGCAAGAACAATTAGGGGGGGAAATGTCCGACAAGATCGTCCCGATGGGCGAATACCGCACCGCGGCGCATTACGAAGATCCGAAGCTGGGCCTCGAGGGGGGCACGGAGTTGATGCAGGCGGTGGTCACCGTGGCGCACGAGGGCGAGGCGCGGCAGGTGGCGCTGGTGCGCGACGGGGCCAACGCCGAACTCGCGGTGGATTACCACGCCGCCCACGTGCCGGCGCTGCACCACGGCGACGGCGTGATCGTGCTGGTGGGCGAGCGGCAGACCACGGTCATGGCGCGGCTGCGCCGCCCCGGCGAGCGTCCGCCCGTGAGCCTGGAGCGCCACGGCGACCAGATCGTGCTCGACGCCCGCGAGGGCGACGTGGTGATCCGCACCCGCGCCGGTAGCGTGACGGTCGGCGCCGCGGGCGCCGTGCGTATCCATGGCGGCGGCATCGAGGTCAGCGCCGACGGCGAACTGCGCATCGTCGGGCCGGTTGCGCGCATCAAGTAGCGTGCAAGCGCAGGCCTACAGCGTCGCGCCGCTCGTGGTGCGCTACGAGTTGGCGGGGTGCGCCGTACTGCACCGTGGCGGCAGCCGCACCTGGCGCCTGAACAACCCCGGCGACCTGCCGAGCGGCGCCTTCGCCCTCGCGCATGGCAGCATCGGGGCGGCGGAGGGGCGCGCCATCTTCGCCAGCGCGCCGGCGGGACGCGCGGCCCTGCTCGCGCTGTTTGACGAGCCGGCCACGGCCATGAAGAGCGTGGGGGCGCTGATCGCTGAATTCGTGCCGGGCTACGTGCTGCCGCGCCACGCGGGGCGCGGCGGCTTCGAGCCGGCGAGCGGGTTGCCGCTGCGCCTGCCCACGGGCGCGCTCGCGCCGGCGCAGCGCGCGCGCCTGGCCGATACCGTGACCTGGCTGCTGGGCTACCGCGCGGGGGAGCTGATTGGCGTGGAGGCCCGGGTCGACTGAGCCGCGCCGCTCAGCTCCAGGGCTGGCGCAGCGCCTGGATGGCGCCGAACAGGCGGGCGGTCAGCGGCTGGCGGCGGGCGTAGCTCACCTCGAACAGCTCCGCCTCGCTCGCGGCCTGCAGCAACAGGTCGTCGCTGGTGCCGATCTCGTCGATAAGCCCCAACTGCAATGCCTCGGTACCGTACCAGTACTCGCCGGTGCTCACCCGGCCGATGTCCAGCCCGGGGCGGTGCTGCGCCACGAAGTCCTTGAACAGGCGATGCGTGGTGTCGATGTCGCCCTGAAACTTCTCCCGCTCCGCCTCCGTGTTCTCGCCGAACAGCGTCACCGTGCGCTTGTATTCCCCGCCCTTGAACTGCTCGAAGTCGATGTTGTGGGCCTTGAGCAGGCGGTTGAAGTTGGGCAGTTGGGCGATGACGCCGATGGAGCCCACCACCGCGAACGGTGCCGCCACGATCCGGTCGGCCACGCAGGCCATCATGTAGCCGCCGCTCGCCGCGACCTTGTCGACCGCCACTGTGAGCGGCAGGCCCTTGGCCTTGAGGCGCAACAGCTGCGAGGCGGCCAGGCCGTAGCCGTGCACCACGCCGCCCGGGCTCTGCAGGCGCAGCAGCACCCGGTCGCCCTCGCGCGCGGCGCCCAGGATGGCGGAGATCTCCTCGCGCAGCGAGGCGACCGCCGAGGCGCGCACGTCGCCGGTGAAGTTGAGCACGAACATGCGGGGCCGACCCTTGCGCGGCCCGGCGGGCGGCGGCGGGCGCTTGCGCGGGCGCGCCAGCCAGTGGCGGTAGCTGCGTGCCGGCTCCATGCCGCGCTCCAGGGCGCGCGCCATGGCGTCGTAGCGGGCGTTGAGATGATGCACTTGCAGGCGTCCCTCCGGCGCGTGCTTGTGCCGGCCGCGCCCGCCGAGCAGGGCCGCCAGGGCCACGAGGGCAAGCACGATGGTGACGGTCTTGGCCAGGAAGAGGGCGTAGTCGCCGAGCAGGTCCATAACACCTTGAGCGGGTTGCAGGAGTCTTGGCGATTCTAGCAGGATGCTGAAAAAGAGCTGGCACGTCCACCGTTAGAACCGCCCGGTGCGGGCGCCGGACGGGGGATGTTACTGCAGCGGTGCCCCCGCCAGGGCGTTGCCCAGGGCCTCGGAGCTCTCCAGCGGCGCGGAGCAGGTCTGCCCGCGGCACAGGTAAGCGACGCCCGCGCCGCGCGGCGCACGCTGCGCGAGCGCGCCGGGCAGGGCCTGCGCCTCGGCCGGGATGCAGAACTGCAGCCGGCGCGGGGCGTAGTCGGCGCTGCGCCGCCAAGCCGCGCAGGCCTCCTGCGGCGCGCGCACCACCACCGTCTCCAGTGGGTAGGCGTACTCTTCCAGCGCGATCAGCAGCGCGCCGTAGGCGTACGGCATTTGGTTCATCTCGCGCCAGGCGGCCTTCAGCGTGCGCTCGGCGGCCTCCAGGTAGCGTGTGTCGCCGAGCAGGTGACCGAGCCGGCCGAGCACCTGGGCGGCCACGCCGTTGCCCGCCGGGGTGGCGTCGTCGGCCATGGGCTTGGGTCGGTGGATCAGGTTTTCGTGGTCGTGCGAGGTGAAGTAGAACCCGCCGCGCCGATCCTGGAAGTGGGCAAGCAGGGCGTCGGCCAGGGCCATCGCGAGCGTCATGTCGGCGTCGCGCCAGCGCGCCTGCAGCAGTTCCACCACCGCGTCGATCAGGAACACGTAGTCGTCGAGGTAGGCGTTGAACTGGGCGCGGCCGTCCTTGTACGAGGCGAGCAGCCGCCCGTCGCGGTACAGCTCGGTGCGGATGAAGCCGAGCGCCCGCTCGGCCGAGTCGAGCAGGTCGGGGCGCTCGAACACCCGCCCCGCCATGGCCATGCCCTTGATCATGAGAGCATTCCAGGCCGTGAGGATCTTCTCGTCGCGGCCCGGGCGCTCGCGCTGCTCGCGCGCCTCGAACAGGCGGTGGCGCGCGCTTGCGAGCAGCTCGCGGGCGCGCGCAAGGGAAAGGCCGGCCTCCTCGGCGACGTCCTCCAGCGGGCGCGCAACGTGCAGGTGCCAGCGGCCCTCGAAGTTCGGGGCGTCATCCAGGCCGTAGTGCGGCGCGAGGATGCGGTACTCGTCGGGCGAGAGCAGCGCCTGCGCCTCGGTCCGCGTCCAGGCGTAGAACTTGCCTTCCTCGCCCTCCGAGTCGGCGTCCAGCGTGGCGTAGAAACCGCCCTCGGGCGCCTGCATCTCGCGCATTGCCCACTCGGCCACCTCCAGGGCGACGCGCCGCATGGCGTCGTCGTCGGTGGCCTGCCAGCCCTGGGTATACAAGGCCAGCAGCGGGCCGTTGTCGTACAGCATCTTCTCGAAGTGCGGGATCTGCCAGCGCTCGTCCACCGAGTAACGACAGAAGCCGCCACCGAGCTGGTCGTACAGGCCGCCGGAGGCCATCGCGTGCAGCGTGGTGCGCGCCATGTCCAGCGCCTCGTAGTCGGCGTCGAGGTTGGCGCGCGTGTGCGCGTAGCGGCGCAGCAGCACCTCCACGTTGGTCGGGTGCGGGAACTTCGGCGCGTTGCCGAAGCCGCCGTAGCGCACGTCGTAGTGCTCGCCGAGCTGACGGCGCGCCGCGGCCAGCGGCTCGTCGTTGATTACCACGTCGTCCGGCGTGCGCTCGGTGAGGGTGGCCAGCGCGCGGCGCAGCGAGGTGTTTTGCTTGTCGATCTCCTCGCGGTTCTCGCGGTAGAAGGCCGCCACGCGGCGCAGCACGTCGGCGAAGCTGGGCAGGCCGTGGCGCGGCTTGACCGGGAAGTAGGTGCCGCCGAAGAAGGGCGTCAGGTCCTCGGGGGTGAGGAACATGGTCAGCGGCCAGCCGCCGCCGCGGCCGATGATGAGCTGGTGGGCGGTTTGGTAGATCTTGTCGAGGTCCGGGCGCTCCTCGCGGTCGACCTTGATGTTGACGAACAGCGCGTTCATCACCTCGGCGGTCTCGGGATCCTCGAAGGATTCGTGCGCCATCACATGACACCAGTGACAGGCCGAGTAGCCGATGGACAGCAGGATGGGTTTGCCCTCGTCGCGCGCGCGCGCGAGCGCTTCCTCGCCCCAGGGATACCAGTCGACCGGGTTGTCCGCGTGCTGCAACAGGTAGGGGCTGGTCTGCGAGGCCAGCCGGTTGCGTTGGGTGTCACCCCCTGTGCGTGCGCCCATGGTGTGCTCCTTGCGCAGTTAGGGGCTCATCATAGCAGCGCCGCGCGGCGGCTGTGGATGCCCGCAGGCGGCAGAGTCACTTAGCTGGCAACTGGCGCCGGCAGCGCGAGGCGCTACGCTGTGGCGGCGGTGCAGTATCATGGCGCCCGCAGGCACAACAGGAGTCCGAGGGTGAGCGAAGCGGTATTGCGGTTGAAGCGGAATGAGGAGCGGCGCCTCAAGGCGGGACACTTGTGGGTGTTCAGCAACGAGGTCGACGTGCAGGCGACGCCGCTGGCGGGCCTGGAGCCCGGCCAGGCGGTGCGCATCGAGGCCGCCGGCGGACAGCCGATCGGCATGGGTTACGTCAATCCGCGCTCGCTGATCTGCGCCCGCTTGATGGCGCGCGATGTGCGCCGCGCGCTGGATGCGGACCTGTTGATGCACCGCCTGCAGAGCGCGCTCGCCTTGCGCACGCGCCTGTTCTCCGAGCCTTGTTACCGCCTGGTGTACGGCGAGTCCGACGCGCTGCCCGGCCTGGTGGTGGACCGTTACGGCGACGTGCTGGTGGGGCAGATCACCACCGCGGGCATGGAGCGGCTCAAGCCGCTCCTCACCGAACTGCTGCAGACCCTGCTCGCGCCGCGCGCGCTGGTGTGGCGCAACGACGGGCCGCTGCGCGCCCTGGAGGGTCTGCCGGCCTACAGCGAGACCGCCTTCGGCGAGGTGGCGGGGCTGGCGCTGGCGGAGAACGGCGTGCGTTTTGAATTGGACCTCGACACCGCCCAGAAGACCGGCTGGTTCTACGATCACCGCCTCAACCGCGCGCGCCTGCAGGCCTACGTGAAGGATATGAAGGTGCTGGATCTGTTCTCCTACGTCGGCGGCTGGGGGGTGCAGGCGGCCGCGTTCGGGGCGCGCGAGGTGTTGTGTGTGGATGCCTCCGGCCCGGCGGTGGCGCAGGTGGCGCACAACGCGCGCCTGAACGGCGTGGAGCGGCGCGTGAGCGCGCGCCAGGCCGATGCCTTCGAGGCCCTCAAGGCCCTGCGCGCCGAGCGCGCGCGCTTCGACGTGGTGATCCTCGACCCGCCCGCGTTCATCAAACGCAAGAAGGACCTCAAGGAGGGCACGCTGGCCTACCAGCGGCTCTACCACGCCGCGCTCGGCGTGCTGGAGCAGGATGGCATCCTGGTGGCCGGCTCCTGTTCCTACCACCTGCCGCGCGAGCGCCTGCCGCAGCTGCTCGGCCAGGCGGCGCGCCCGCTGGGCCGCCACCTGCAGATCCTCGAGCAGGGCCACCAGGGGCCGGACCACCCGGTGCACCCGGCGATCCCCGAGACCGACTACCTGAAGGCCGCCATCGCGCGCGCGGTGGTCGGCTGAGCGCCGCGCCCCCCGCATGGATTTTCGGCCGCCGAACAAGGTAAGGTAGGCGCGCCACGTGGTACACGAGATCTCATGCTGACATACCCCGACATCGACCCGGTCGCGTTCTCGATCGGCCCGCTCGCCGTGCACTGGTACGGCCTGATGTATCTGTTCGGCTTCGCCGCCGCCTGGTGGCTGGGGCGCCGGCGCGCGCGCGCACCGCACTGGGGTATCGGCGCGCAGCAGGTCGACGACCTGGTGTTCTACAACGTGCTGGGCGTGATCCTGGGCGGGCGGCTCGGCTACATCCTGTTCTACAACTTCGGCGAGTGGATGGCCGATCCGCTCATGCTGCTGCGCGTGTGGGAGGGCGGCATGTCCTTCCACGGCGGGCTGCTCGGGGTGCTCATCGCGACCTGGTGGTACGCGCACCGCAACGGCTACGCCTTCTTCCAGCTCACCGACTTCATCGCGCCGTTGGTGCCGATCGGGTTGGGGCTGGGGCGCCTCGGCAACTTCATCAACGGCGAACTGTGGGGTCGGGTCACCGACCTGCCGTGGGGCATGGTGTTCCCCGGCGCGGGCCCCCTGCCGCGTCACCCCTCGCAGCTCTACCAGTTCGCGCTGGAAGGGGTGGCCCTGTTCGTGATCCTGTGGCTGTACTCGGCGCGCCCGCGGCCCACCATGGCCGTGTCGGGGCTGTTCCTGATCGGCTACGGCGTGTTCCGCTTCCTGGTGGAATTCGCGCGCGAACCGGACGCCCACCTCGGTTACCTCGCCTTCGGCTGGCTCACCATGGGGCAGGTGTTGTCGCTGCCGATGATCCTGGTCGGCGTGGGGTTGTTCTGGCTGGCCCACAAACGCGCGCCGGCGGGCGCGCCGGTAAAGTAGAGGCGGCATGCGTCAGTATCTCGAGTTGATGCGCCACGTGCGCGAGCACGGCGTGAAGAAGACCGACCGCACCGGCACCGGCACGCTTAGCGTGTTCGGCCACCAGATGCGCTTCGACCTCGACGAGGGCTTCCCGGTGGTCACCACCAAGAAGCTGCACCTGCGCTCCATCATCCACGAGCTGCTGTGGTTTCTGCGCGGCGACACCAACATCGCCTACCTGAACGAACACGGCGTGAGCATCTGGGACGAGTGGGCGGACGAGCAGGGCGAGCTCGGTCCGGTGTACGGCGCGCAGTGGCGCTCCTGGCCGACGCCCGACGGCGGTCACATCGACCAGATCGCGCAGGTGGTGGAGGACATCCGTCGCACGCCCGACTCGCGGCGCCTGATCGTGAGCGCGTGGAATCCGGCCGATGTGCCGCGCATGGCGTTGCCGCCCTGCCACGCCTTTTTCCAGTTTTACGTGGCCGAGGGCAAGCTCTCCTGCCAGCTCTATCAGCGCAGCGCCGACATCTTCCTCGGCGTGCCGTTCAACATCGCCTCGTACGCCCTGCTCACGATGATGATCGCGCAGGTCACCGACCTTAAGCCGGGCGAGTTCATCCACACCCTGGGCGATGCGCACCTGTACCTCAACCACCTTGAGCAGGCCGACGAGCAGCTCGCGCGCGCGCCGTTCCCGCTGCCGCGCATGGTGTTGAACCCCGCGGTGACGTCGATCTTCGCGTTCCGCTACGAGGACTTCACGCTGGAAGGCTACCAGTGCCACCCGGCGATCAAGGCGCCGGTGGCGGTCTGATGGCCATGCGCTGGGAGACGCTGCTCTCGCGCCGGCGCCTCGGCAAGCGCGAGGTCGACGCCGCGGTCAGCGCGCGCACGGACTTCCAGCGCGATTTCGACCGCATCGTGTTCAGCTCCGCCTTCCGGCGCCTGCAGGACAAGACGCAGGTATTTCCGCTGGCGGGCAACGACTACGTGCGCACGCGCCTCACCCACAGCCTGGAGTCGTCCTCGGTAGGGCGCTCGCTGGGCACCCTGGTGGGCGAGCGTATCATCGCGCGCCACCGCCTCGGCCGCGACGTCGACCCGTCCGATTTCGGTGCCATTGTCGCCGCGGCCTGCCTGTCGCACGACATTGGCAACCCGCCTTTCGGCCACCTCGGCGAGGACGCCATCTGCGAGTGGTTCGCGAGCTCGCCGCTGGGGCAACGGGTGCTGGAGCAACTCACCCCGGCCGAACGGCTGGATCTCGCGCGCTTCGAGGGCAATGCGCAAGGCTTTCGCATCCTGGCGCGGCTGCAGAGCCGCGACAACCCGGGCGGGCTGCAGCTCACCGCCGCCACGCTCGGCGCCTTCACCAAGTATCCGCGCGGCAGCACGGCGGCCGGGCAGGGGCAGGGCGCGAGCGCCAAGAAGCACGGCTACTTCGCCGACGACGCGGCGCTGTTCGCCGAGGTGGCCGAGACGCTCGCGCTTCTGCCGCGCGGGGAGGGTGCTTGGTGTCGCCATCCGCTCGCCTTCCTGGTCGAGGCCGCGGACGACATCTGCTACCGGGTGATCGACCTCGAAGACAGCTACCGCGTGGGCCTCCTTGAGTACCGCGAGGTCCATGACTTGCTGCGCGCGGTGGTGGCGGAGCCCGATCTCGACCGGCGCCTGGCCGGCATCCGCGGGCCCAAGGAGCGCATCGAGTACCTGCGCGCGCGGGCCATCAACAGCATCATCCTGCAGGTCACCGAGAGCTTCATGGAGCACGAGGCGGCGATGCTCGAAGGGCGCTTCGATGCCTCGCTGCTGGACCACATTCCCGCCGCCCCCGCAGTGCAGGGGCTGCTCGAGATCGCCATGGCGCGCATCTATGTCGCGCCGCAGGTGATGGAGGTCGAGGCCGCCGGCTTCGAGGTACTGGGCGGGCTGCTGGAGGCCTTCGTCGCCGCCGCGGAGGAGGTGGCCGCGCACGGCGCGCGGGCCGCCTCGCGCAGCCGGGTGTTCCTGCGCCTGATCCCCGAGCAGTTCATCGGCTCGGCCACCGCGCCCGAGCCGGCCGCCTACCGGCGCCTGCTGGGCATCACCGATTTCGTATCCGGCATGACGGACTCCTATGCAGTCACCCTCTACAAACGCATCAAGGGGATCTCGCTCCCCCAGCGCTGAGCGCGGCAGCCGCGGCGCGCGCCTATCACTCTTTGCCGTCCTCGCCTGCCTGCTGTGGTTGAGTGCCTGCGGGCATGAGTCGCGGCCGGCCGATCCCCCGCCCGACCCGCCGCACCCGGCGCCCGAACGCGTACTCTCTGGCATCGACGTGCTGGCGGCGCAGGACTTCGCGCCGCTGGCCGGAAAGCGCGTCGGCCTGATCACCAACGCCACCGGCGTGGACCGCGCGCTGCGCTCCACCGCCGACCTGCTGCACGAGAGCCCTGAGGTGGAACTGGTCGCGCTGTTCGCGCCCGAGCACGGCGTGCGCGGCGACCGCCCGGCAGGCGAGCGCATCGCCTCCTACACCGACGAGACCACCGGCCTGCCGGTGCACTCGCTGTACGGGCGCACGCGCGCGCCCACGCCCGAGATGCTGGCGGGCCTGGACGTGCTGGTCTACGACATCCAGGACATCGGCGTGCGCTCCTACACTTACATCAGCACACTGGGGCTCGCCATGGGGGCCGCGGCGCGCGCCGGCGTGGCGGTGCTGGTGCTGGATCGCCCCAACCCGCTCGGCGGCGAACGGGTGGAGGGGGCGCCGGTCGAGCCCGGCCACGAGACCTTCGTCGGCGCCTATCCGATTCCTTACGTCTACGGGCTTACCGTGGGCGAGCTCGCGCAGATGATGGTGGGCGAGGGCTGGTTGGGCGAGGACCTCACGGTCGACCTCGAGGTGGTGCCGCTCGAAGGCTGGCGCCGCGACATGGACTTTCGTGCCACCGGGCTGCCCTGGGTGATGACCTCGCCGCATATCCCGACCCCCGAAAGCGCCGCGTTCTATGCCGCCACCGGCATCCTCGGCGAGTTGCAGGTGCTGTCTGAAGGCGTGGGTTACACGGCGCCGTTTCGGTTCATCGGCGCGCCGTGGATCGAACCGGCGCGCTTTGCGGCCGAACTCAATGCGCTGGGCCTGCCAGGCGTGCACTTTCGGCCGGTGCACTACACGCCTTTCTATGGGCGCGACCAGGGCAAAGCCCTCGGCGGCGTCGAACTGCACCTGCGCGACCCGGCGCAGGCGCCGCTGATGGCCATCCAGCTGCACGCGCTCGCGGTGCACAACCGGCTCTATCCTCAGCACGACGCCTTTGCGCGCGCGGCGACCGACCGCCTGCGCATGTTCGACCACGTCGCCGGCGGTCCGCGCCTGCGCGCGGCGCTCATGGAAGGTGGCAACGCGTGGCAGGCGGAACTCGAGCGCGGGGTGGCGACGTTCCAGGAACGGGCGGCGCGCTATTACCTCTACTGAGCGTAGAGTGGCGCGTATGAGGCCATTGGGGCGCATCGCACGCACCGCAATGCTGATCTCCCTCAAGAGTTAAACGCCCTTGGCGCAATGCGCTGCGCTTATTGCGCCCTACGGCCGCCGATACTTCGGACGAATGTTTCAGCCCAAACGAGACCGGGGGCCTGTGGCCCCCGGTTTTGCCTAGCTTGGTTCGCGTCAGTTGTCGTCCTCGTAATCGCGATACCAGAATGTCCGCGTGCGCCGTTGCAGCGGCTCCGACTGGCTGGGCGCGATGTTGGTGCCGAGCATCGAGCCTTCCACAAGACGCGTATTGCCCTCGTCGTCCTCAATCGTCGTGATGAAGTAAACGGGCGAGGGCGGAAAGCCGCCGCCGGGGACGATCTGAGCACGCTCGCCCCCCTCGAGCCGCCCCGCACCATTGCGGAAGTCAATGGAGTAGATACGGGCGATACCCAGTGCTGCGCATGAGCCGGCCGCCGGCGGCGCGGGTTGGTTGGTGGCGAAGGTCACGGTATTCGCGAGCGTCTGCGCCGTGCCGACCGTCTTCTCTGCTGGTCCCAGGTTGACGTACCAACCGTTGCGCGTGACTGTTCCCGAGGAACCGTCAGTTACATCCGTAAGGTCAGCGTTTTCCAACGGATACTGAGTCGGTTGATACGGTTGTTCCTCATCCGTTCCATCCGTCCCATCCGTCCCATCCGTCCCATCTGTTCCGTCTGTTCCGTCCGTTTCAAACGTTTGGGGTCGGTCCTTGACCATGTAAAAACGATCTTGTACGTCGGTTCGGAAGGGCGCCTCCCGATTGCCGCTGCCGATCGCGATTCCATAGAACTGCCCGTAGTCGTCAGTGCCCCGAACGACATCAGGGCGGAACAGGAACTTCCGCTCTTGCCCGCCCGCAAGCTGGGCAAGCTTGGTGACCGACCAGTCCTCGAAAGGCTCGTCCGGATTATCGGGGATAGACACGCGCCAGATGTTCCCGCCCGTGTCGCCGAAGTACAGCCGGTCTGCGTAGGGGCGGTCGGAGCGAACCACCGCGATATCCGCCGGCACGCTGAACTCCATCCCTTCCACTTCGACGTGCGCCCCCGAGTCGGGCGGACCGGCGCGCCACAGGACGTCGCCGTTTTCGGCATCCACCACGAAGATGCCGCGCCCCATGGTTGCGGCGGCAGCTGGATCCTGGTCTTCCGCGGCGGCATCGTAGCCTGCACCGAAGATGAGGACGGGACGATCGTACTTGGGGACCCAGGCGACTTGTGGCGCCGACCACGTCTGGCCCAGTTCATCCCAATGCGAATCGGATAGGTACCCCTCCATCCCGGGGCCGCGCCGCCACATCAGGCGAGGGTTGTCGACATCTGTCACATCCAGCGCGTACAAGAAACGGCCACCACGGCGCATGCTGAGGAACAACCACGCTTGCTCCATCTGGCCGTCGCTTCCCATCTGACGATGAACGCCGATCGATCCATCGACAAAGTAGGGTTTCCAGCCGGCCTGCCCAGGGACGGCGTCGTCCTCCCGGAGCTTATTCAGGTCGGCAAAAAACTCCGGTAGAACAAGGCTCCACAGCTCCTGGCCGCCGTCGTATCCGCCACGGATCGCCCGAAACATGCCGTCGTTGGAGCCGTAGTACACGACGATGTTCTCTAGGTTGTCGTCGCTATAGTTGAGCACTGCGGGTTGCGAGTGCAGCACGTCGCCGTGTACGGACGGTCGCGTTATCGTGGTCGCGGCCCCGGGGCGTTCCCGAATCGAGGTGTTGTCCGCGCCGCGAGCCCAGTTAATCACGGCATCCCGCTGGTCAGTGGCGACTTGTAGCGCCGCCGCGGTGATGTCGCTATTGTCGGTCGAAAACAGGGTGAACGGCTGGGTACCGGACCCAGTCCTACAGCTGCCCGTGCACGTATAGACCAACCGATTGCCGTGTGATACTGCGCGTTGCTGCTGTGCGGCACCACCTTTCTCCACTATGCCGCCATCAGGCAAGTCCGATGGCTGCTCAGGGTACTCCGAAGCCCAATAATTAACACTGTCGTACGTCCAATAGCTTTCCGCATGGGGAACGATAAACCCCGTATCTGCACTTTGCGCAGGGATACCTCGACGATCCGCCAGAAAGACTTGGCCGGTTACCGAATCGTAGCCGAGACGATAGAGCTTGAGATTGCCGAGCCATCGCGGACCGTCGTCCGGACGGAACACCCCCATATACACCTGGTTGAGGTGCGTGCCGCGTACGTTCACGCTTACTGGGAGGGAGGTAGATGCAAACACGCTATTTACCGCCTGGATGGAAGTCAGAATCTTCTCCAGCGCATCCTTCAGCTTGTCGGTAGTGTCGGGCTCGAAATACTGCCCACGTCCTTGCCCGGCCGCACTCCGCAATAACGCCCTGGCTGACAGAGGCTGGCGCTGCCGCTCATTCGCATGAACGGCAATGGTATGCGTCACGATGTTGCGGGCGCTGTTGGGGTCAGGATCGAGACGCGCTAGATAACGCGCGTACTCGTCCATCCAGTTGTCCTCGAACTGGTCGTAATCGATGATCTCTATCTTGTAGTCGGTGCTCCCGCCAATATCGCGAAGCGCTCGACCCGCTTGAGTGTCGTTTTCCGATGGTCCTCCAAACCCGATAAACACAATGTAGTTGCGTTGGCAGTCGGAATTGGGCGGGGCGACGTAATGCGTTCGCGCCTCGTTGAGGGCATCCCGATGATTGGGGCCGTCCTCGTCCTCCGGCCCATTGCGTAGCTCAGCGCCTGCGAAGTACCGGTACGCGTCGTTCATCGTATGCGCGAAGGGGCTGTTGTTTGTGCCATCGTCCTGGTGGGTCCACGCGGCGATCTTGGTGCGGAGGTCCTGTTGGTACTCGGCCGTTAGGGTTCGTATGGGTGCGTACACGTGGGCGCCCGCACTGCTTCCCGAAGGGTTAAACCGCATGATCCCGAGCCGGAACTGATTCTGCAGCCCCTCATTGCTCAGGATTGCGTCCAGCGCGGCCTTCAATGCGTCACGCCTAGTCTTATGGACGGGGTCGTCGAAACTAGAACCCCAGTTCGCCGAATTATCAATAATGAGAAGGACATTCGGCAAGATATCGCTGTCTGGATCGGGGGGCGGTATCAGGAATAGGTCGATGTCCTCCGCCACCGCCGATGAAACCAGTAGCACTACCAGGAAAAGCGAGTTCAGGAGATAGCGAGTTGAGGTTATGATCTGCATGTCCTAGCTTTCCTCGGTTGGCTCGGGCTCATCATCATCGGAGCTGCCCACACTGACACAGTCGGGATTGGCGGCGAGCATCGCCATGCGCACGCCTTGCGCGATGGCCATGCGCGCGTTGGTACTCGCGTTAAGAACCTGCGCGCGGGCGTGCCAGTAGGCGATCTCTACGCCCACGTCGTCATCGATTAGTTCGGAGTAACCAGCCTGCGGGCGCTGTTCCATGCACTGCAGCGTGTACTGCAGTTCTACTTCGTCGCCGACGCCCCGCGCGGCGAGAAACGCGGCCGCGAAGCTTTGCGCTTCCGTTTCGTCGCCGTCGATGCGGCGGAAGTTGCCGTAGTCGCCGAGCAGCTCTTCGATGAAGTCGGCGGCGAGTGCCTCGGCCTCCTGCTGCATCTGGATGTTGCCCGAGATGCGCATGTCCACCTGGGTCAGGTTGATGCTGGAGACGGCCAGGATGGTCAGCGCGAGCAGCACCACCAAGCTGACCAGCAGCGCGAAGCCGCGTTGAGCGATCATGAGGTCTGCTCCCAGAAGATGTTCTGCATGCGCACCGTGGCGCTGTAGACGTGGCGGCGGAATGCGTCGTTGAGCGGCCCGACCTCGGTACCGCCGAGCACATAGGTCTTGCGGTCGCGATGGCCGCGACTGGGCTCCACGTTGCGCGCCAACACATGCACGCGCGCGGCGACCACTTGCGCCCATTGGGCGCTGGTCGGCGTGCTCACGTAGGCGTCGCCGCTGGTGCCGGGGCTGCTTTCGTTGGGCTGGCCGTCGCCGTTGCGGTCGATGCCGTACTCGATCTGCAGGTTCTCGATGCCTTCGACCAGCGGCTGCGAGGCCCAGCCGCCGCCGCTCAACTCCGTGCGCCACAGGGTGGGAATGCCGTCGCCGCCGTCTTCGCAACGGCTGCACTCGCGTACGTAGTAGAAGCGGGTGAGGTAACGGCGTACACCGCGCTGTGCGGTACCGTCACCAAAAACGGGGTTGTTGGTGCCCTCCAGGAGTTGGGCGTTGCGAGCGTTGGTGTGCAGGTAGTACTGGTTGCTCTGGCGCCGGTCGGGGTCGCCCGGCTCGACCGATAGCTCATCGGTGTGGGCGCGGCGGATCACCAGCACCTCGGTGCCTGCGCGCGGGGTTCCCGCCAGACACGACGGGGCCGATGCGGCGGGGTAGCCCTGTAGACTTGCGGGCGGCAGGTCCGCCTGCAAGGCGCTTAGCGCGCTCGCGCAAGGGTCGGCGGGCAGGGTGGGCGTCTGGTCGGTGCGCACCCATTCGCCCCAGAAGCCGGCATGGCGGATCTCGTTGCGCAGTACCTCCAGGGCGTAGCGGCCGTTCTCGAGTTGTCGACCCGTCTGGGCGAGCTCGCCGTAGCGGGCACTGCTGGCGGTGATGATGGCGATCACGCCGCCCAGCAGCAGCAGGCTGATGGTGAGCGCGACCATGAGCTCTACGAGCGAGAAGCCCTGCTGCGCGCGGCGGTGGTGGACGGCTGGCGTCATGATGGCCCTCGTGTCAGTCCAGATGCGCGATGCGGAAGCGGTAGCTGACCACCCGGCGCAGGCGGTCATCATCGCCATAGGCACCCGTTGCGCACTCGTCATCGGGTACGGCGGTAGGGAGCATGCCTTGCCAAGCCACCGCCACGGTGTATTCTTCCGTCGCGTCGTCGTAGCGGATGCAGCCGCGGGCGCCGACCATGGCGCCGGCGTCGTTGTCGTCCTCGGTCTGGACGGCGGCGCCTTTGAGCAGGGCGTCCCATTCGGCTAGGTTCGTGGTGACGTGGTGACGCAGGTCGCCGCCCCAGGTGCAGGTGTAGTCATCGTCGTTGCCGGCGCCGAGTGTGTTATCGCCCAGTGCTTCCGCGTGGCAGGGGGCGAAGCTGCGTCCCACGCTGCGCATGCGCTCGACCATGTCCTCCACGATCATCAGTGCCTGCGTACGCTGCTGAGCCTCCAGCGCGCTTTGCTGCGCGCGTACCTGCAGCCCGGCGATGCCGAGGATGCCGAGCGCGACCACCAACAGCGCCACCAGGATCTCGATCAGGGTGAAGCCGCGCATTCTCATGAGCTGGCCTCGCAGTTGTCGCCTAGGGCGAGGTTGGGTCGGCCGCTGAGGTCGATGCGGATGGTGCGCTGGAATGCACCGCCGGTGGTGTTGCAGAGTTCGATGGTGGCGCCGGTGGTGCTCAACCGGCCACTGCGTTCGTAAATCAGTAAGTCCGGGCCGGTGATGCTCAGCCCCTCGATGGCCGACTTCAGGCGGACGCAGTCGGTGTTGTTGGGCGTCGTGCGGCAGCTGTCGTAGCTCGTGGCGCCGTCGGCAACGATTACCCAGCCGTTCTCCCAGTTCCCGTCGTTCGGTCGCACCCATACGCGCCCGTTGCGCTTGATGGCCTCCGCGCGGGCGTAGTTCAAGTCCGCGAACAAATTGGCCGCTTCGGTCTTCACACGCTGGTTGACCACGAAGGTCCCGAGGCTGGGCGCGGCGATGGCGGCGAGGATCCCGAGCACCGCGAGCGCCACCATCAGCTCGACGAGCGTGAAGCCGCCGGTGCGCGTCGGGCGCGTCATCAGCAGGCGTTCCCGCTGGTGTCGACGTCGGCCCAACCCGGCCAGCAGCCGCGGCGGTTACCGTTCGAGTCGAGCGAGATGGCCGAGGTGCCCGCCATGACGCCGCGCGGGGTGGCGAGCAGGGTGTAGCGCGGCGGGGCGGTGTCTGGCACCGTGATGCCGATGGTGTAGTGCGGGTCGACCTCGCTCGGCACGCTGGTGTTCAGGGCCGCCACGGTGCCGACATAGGCCCGCGTGTCGAGCAGCATCTGTTCCTGGCGGCTGGCGAGGTCGAGCAGGAACTGCTGCGCTGCCGAGGCGTTGCTGCGCTCGACGTAGCGCTGGTAAGAGGGCAGGGCGACCGCTGCGAGGATGCCGATCACGACCAGCACGATCAGCAGTTCGATGAGGGTGAAGCCCCGCGCCGCGTGATTGATTCGGATAGCCTGCATAGTTCCTCCCCTGGGTTTGGGGCTACGGTAGAATGCGGGCGCGCGGGGCAGCCAGCCCGCGCAGGACGAGCGGTCGAATCCGGCCGACGAATGGTCGACAAGGGGTGCGGGTGGGCAAATCGGATGTCATCGTGGTCGGCGGCGGCCTCATCGGCTTGCTGACTGCGCGCGAGTTGGCCCTCGGCGGGGTCGAGGTACGGGTGGTCGAGCGCGGCCAGACTGGGCGCGAGTCCTCCTGGGCCGGGGGCGGCATCCTCTCGCCGCTGTATCCCTGGCGCTATCCCGAGGCGGTCACCGCACTGGCGGCATGGAGCCAGCGGCACTATCCCGAACTCTGCCGGGCGCTCGCCGACGAAACTCCCACCGACCCGGAGTGGACCCAGAGCGGCCTGCTGGTGCTGGACGCCGCCGACGAGGCCGACGCGGCTGCGGCGTGGGCCGCGCGCCACGGCGTCGCCATCGAGCGGCTGGCGGGCGAGGCCGTACAGGCGGTGGAGCCGGCGCTCGGCACAGGCGCGCGGGGCGTGGCGCTGTGGTTTCCCGAACTCGCCCAGGTGCGCAACCCGCGCCTGGTGCGCGCGGCCCGCCAAAGCCTGGATGCGCGGGGTATGGCGGTGCTCGAACACACGCCGGTGGAAGGCTTTGTCGTCGCGGACGGGCGCGTCACCGGCGTGCGCACCGCGCAGGGCGTGCTGGCCGCCGAGCGCGTGGTGGTGGCGGGCGGCGCGTGGACCGCCGAGCTGCTGCGCGCGACCGGCTACGCGCCCGCCGTGGAGCCGGTGAAAGGGCAGATGATCCTGCTGAAGGGGCCGCCGGGCTTGGTGCAGCGCGTCGTGCTCAGCCGCGACCGCTACGTGATTCCCCGGCGCGACGGTCACGTGCTGGTCGGCAGCACGCTCGAGTCGGCCGGATTCGACGTGCAGCCGTCGGCAGAGGTCGCGGCCGAACTGCGACGCGAGGCCGCGCGCATTGTGCCCGCGCTGGGCGAGCTGCCCCTGGTGCATCACTGGGCGGGGTTGCGGCCGGGTTCGCCGGACGGCACGCCCTACATCGGGGAACATCCGGGCGTGCGCGGCCTCTATATTAATGCCGGCCACTTTCGCAACGGCGTCGTGATGGGCTACGCCTCGGCGCGGTTGCTGTCCGACCTCATGCTGGCCCGCCCGCCGGTGGTGGATCCGCAGCCGTACCGGCCCCGGGCGCCGGGGTAGCGCGAAGCCGCTCCCAGGATCGCGCCGCGCAGCCAGCTACCCTAGACGCGGTCTAAGCAGGCACCCTATAATCGGATCATGGCCAAATTTCAGGACATTACGCCCAGCACCCGCCGCGTGATCGAGCTGCTGCAGGCGCACGGCATCCAGCCGACCCAGCAGCGCGTCGATATCGGCGAGATCCTGTTCGCCCAGCCGCAGCATATGTCGGCCGAACAGGTGCTTACGCTGGTCAACCAGGACCAGCCCGGCAGCGTCTCCAAGGCCACCGTGTACAACACGCTGGGCCTGTTCGCCGAGAAAGGCCTGGTGCGCGAAGTGATCGTGGACCCCAGCAAGGTGTTCTACGACTCCAACACCAGCGATCACCATCATTTCTACAACGTCGACACCGGCGCGCTCACCGACGTGGACGCCGAGCATGTCGCGGTCACGCGCCTGCCGCAGTTGCCGGACGGCACCGAGGCCGCAGGCGTCGACATCATCATCCGTATCCGCAGCGCCCACGCCCCCCGCTGACGCGGTTGTCCGGCTTTTCGCCCTCACGTATACTTCCGGGCTCTTCGCACGCCGGTGTAGCTCAGTCGGTAGAGCAACTGATTCGTAATCAGTAGGTCGGGGGTTCGATTCCTCTCGCCGGCACCATTCCATCTTTTCCATCTTTCTGCCTCACCCAACGTGGGCCGGGACGCCGGCGCGCATTTGCTCTTCTCCGACGGTTGCCCGCGCCTGGTGGGCTACGCTCAGCATAGGGATATCTTCCTTTGCGGCGCGCGGCGCCGCGGCACGGAGTGCTGAACACATGAGCGAACCGGAGGAGTGGTCACCCGCCGCGGCGCAGCGGCTGACGACCGGCGTCGCGGGGCTCGACGAGATCCTGCACGGCGGACTGATCGAGGGATCGGCCTACCTGGTGCAGGGCGCGCCGGGGACCGGCAAGACCATCCTGGCCAACCAGCTATGCTTCTCTCTCGCGCGCCAGGGCGGTCAGGCGCTGTACCTCACGCTGCTCTCCGAGACGCACGATCGACTCATCTCTCACCTAGCCGACATGAGCTTCTATGACCGGAATGCCGTGTCGAGGGGGGTTTATTACGCCAGCGGCTTCGGGGCGTTCGAGCGTGAGGGCCTGGCGGGGATCCTGCGCTTGATGCGCACCGAAAGCCGCGCCCGCGGCGCCACGCTGCTGGTGTTGGACGGATTGTTCGTGCTGGAGGATGCCAGCGTCAGCGAGGTCGCGTTCCGTCGCTTCGTTTACGATGTGACCATCTTCGCGCAGCTCACCGGCATGACTGTGCTGCTGTTGACCAACAGCAGACGCGGCGCGGGCTGCCCGGAGTACACCTTGGTCGATGGCTGGATCGAACTCGGCGCGGATCTGAAGGATCTTCGGACCTACCGCTACCTGCACGTGCACAAGTTTCGCGGCAGTGCCTTCAGCGAAGGCCGCCATATGCTCACCATTTCGCAGGCGGGGCTGCGCGTGCTGCCGCGCCTGGAAAGCGAACATCTTCCTCAGACGCCAGAGGATGCGCGCGATCCCCGCGAGCGCATGCGCTATGCCACCGGCATCGAGGGCCTCGACCGCATGTTCGGCGGGGGCATTCCGCAATACTCCACCACGCTGCTGGTGGGGCCGACCGGCATCGGTAAGACCGCCTTCGGACTGCATTTCATGAGCCAGTGCACCACCGAGGACCCGGGGCTGATCTTCAGTTTCTTCGAGAACGCGGTCGAGCTGTGCGAGAAGGCCGCAGACTTCGGCATCGACCTGGAACCGCTGCTCGCCAGCGGCGCTTTGTCTATACGCCGCGAGCCGTCGATCGAACGTCTGCTCGACGAGTTGGCTTACGACTTGCTGGAGGAGGTCCGCGGTCGCGGCGTGAAGCGGCTTTTCGTGGAGGGGGTGGAGGCGTTTCACCAAGCGGCGGTGTATCCGGAGCGCCTTGGGCGCTTTTTGACCGAGTTGACCACTCGGCTGCGGGCGGCCGGCGTGACGTCCATGTACACCCTTGAGGTCCCCGAACTCATGGGCGGCGAGCAGGCGATCAAGGTCGGGCCGGTGTCGGCGGTCGCACACAACATCGTGTTACTGCGTTACGTCGAACTGCAATCCGAGACGCGGCGCAGCATCGCGATCATGAAGGCGCGCGAAAGCCGCTTCGACGCGAAGATCCGCGAGTACCGCCTGACGGATGAGGGCATCCGCATCGAGTCGCCTTTTGCGCACCCGGAGGATGTCCTGACGGGGCATCCGCATCGGCGTCGGGGGCGCGAGTAACGTGGACGACGTGACCAACAAGGCCCATGTGTTGCTGGTGGATGACGAGCCGGGCGTGCGCGACTCCATCGCATTGCTGCTCGAGTTGGAAGGCTATCGGGTCACTCAGGCCCCCGACGGTCAGGAAGCCTGGGAGCTGTTGGGACAGGCGCGTCCGGATCTTGTGATCTCGGACTATATGATGCCGCGCTTGAACGGCCGGCAGTTGGCCGAACGTCTACGCAGCGATCCGACGCTCGAAGACATACCGATACTGCTGATGAGCGGCGCCCTGCCGCCCGCGGTCGATCCTGCGGCCATCGCCGATGGATTCCTGCAAAAGCCCGCGAGTTTCGCGCACCTCAATCAGATGGTGGAGCTGCTGCTGTCGCGCGCCGCCGATTGACAACCACGCTAGCGCAAGGTCGCCACCCACCGTTCCTCGAACTCCGCCGCCGGCAGCGGCTCGCTGAACAGGTAACCCTGCCCCTCGTGGCAGCCCCAGGCTCGCAGCTGGTCGCGCTGGCGCTCGTTTTCGATTCCCTCCGCCACCACGCGTAGCGAGAAGTTGTGCCCGAGCTCGATGATCGAGCGCACGATACGCGCGGCCGCTGCGTCTTTCGGTAGACGCGAGACGAAGCTCTGGTCGATCTTCACGGTCTGCACCGGAAAGTGCAGGAAGTACGCGAACGACGAGAAGCCGGTGCCGAAGTCGTCGATGGCGATGCCCAGCCCCATGTCCACGAGTTCGGTGAGCATGCGCCGGTGCTCGGCGGGATCCTCGATGAGGACGCGCTCCGTGAGCTCCACTTCGAGCGCGTGCGCGAGCGCGGGATGCTCCGCCAGCGCGGCGCGCACGTCATGCAGCAGCCGGTCGTCCCGAAACTGATGCGCCGAGGCGTTGAACGAGACCGCGGGAATCGGCCCCGCCGCCTGCCAGCGCGCCAAGTCCTCGCACACCTGGGTGAGCACCGCCTGTCCTAGCGCGTTGATGAGGCCCGCGTCTTCGGCCACCCGCACGAACACCTCCGGCGTGACGTAGCCATGGTCCGGGCGGCACCAGCGCACCAGAGCCTCGGCGCTCGACATGCGGCCGGTGTCCAGGTCAACGCGCGGCTGATAATGCACCTCGAGCTGCCGCGCGCCGATGGCCTCGGCCAGCGCGCTGCGCAGCGTGACGCGCTGTGTCATCGCGTGGTGCAGTTGTGGCTCGAAGAATTCGATGCGATTGCGTCCGCGCGATTTGGCCTGGTGCAGGGCTGCGTCGGCGCGCTCGATCAGGTCGGTGGAGTCGCCGGCGCCGGCACTGAGCGCCACGCCGATGCTCGCCGCGAGATAAAGACGGCGGCCGTCCACTACCAGTTCCTGTTGCAGCGCGTCGAGCAGGCGCTGCGCGGCCTGTGCCGCCACTTCGCGGTCGCGCGCGTCGGCCAGGAGCACGAAGAACTCGTCGCCGCCTTGGCGCGCGAGCACGTCGCCGTAGTCCAGCGCCGCCTCGAGCCGTTCCGCCAAGGCCTTGATAATCTGGTCGCCGCGCGTGTGGCCCAGCGTGTCATTGACCGTCTTGAAATCGTCCAGGTCGAGCACGATGACCGCCGGCGCACGCACGCCGTGCTCCTGGTCGGCGACGGCGCGGACCAGCAACTCGTTGAACAGGGCGCGGTTGGGCAGGCCCGTCAACGGGTCGTGCTGGGCAGCGTAGGTGAGGTTCGCGCCCAGTCGCTCGCGAGCCGAGATTTCCTTCAGAAGCGACCGCGTGCGCTGGTCCACCTGTTCCTGCAGGGCGGCGTTGATTTGCTCGGCCTCGCGACATTGGCGGCGCAGTTCACGGCAGGTGCGCAGTCCCCAAAGACCGGCGGGCACCGCCAGCGCCGCGATGAGCAGCGGCCATAAGTGGTCGGCCCAAACCAACGCGAGCCCCGCCGTGGGGAGGTGGTCCGCCATCGGCCACGCGGCGGCACTGACGCCGCTGTACAGCAGGCCCGGCAGCGCCACGAGGGCGAGCGCAAAGGCCGGGGGCTCGGCGCCGCGCAGGGCCAGCCATTCCGAGAGGCCGAACAGCAGCGCCAAGGCGCCGAGCAGGCACAGCGCGGTCACCTCGGGCGACAGCCTGCCGGCTTCGGGCGCCGCAAGGGCGCGCCCGAGCAGGGCGAGTACCCCGAATAGTGTGAGCCACGCGGCCAAGCGCGCCAGACGGTGCAGTGGAGATGCATGCGGGCTGTCTGTGCGGTGTAACTTAGCGTCGATGCTATTCATTTCTTCTAGGCCGGTGGTGCAGCCGCGGCAGGCGGCGCGTGCGGCGCAGGGTTATTTCAAACAAGCTTAGCCGCTGTGGCGCAAATGGGCAGTCGTCCCGGCGGGTGGCCCCGCTGGCGGCGCCGCGCGCGCTCTGCGAGAATCGGGGCAAGACGTCTTGTTCGATGAATGAGGAGACATCATGAGTTCCGGAGACGGCGGGCCGCGAAAGCCGCGCGAGGGCAAGCTCGATGCCGGTCGCCTGGATGAGGTGGTACGCGCGGCGCAGCAGGCGCGCCTGGCGCGCGAGCAGGACTATCGCGCCCAATCGCTCAAGATCCATCCCTGGGTGTGCGGCCGCTGCGGGCGTGAGTTCACGCGCGAGAATCTGCATCTGCTCACCGTGCACCACAAGGACCACAACCACGACAACAACCCACCCGACGGCAGCAACTGGGAGAACCTCTGCATCTACTGCCACGACAACGAGCACGCGCGCTACCTCGATCACGCGGCCGGCGGTGGCAGCCATGCGCCCGACAAGGCTGCGGCGGCCACCCACAATCCGTTCGCGAGCCTGAAGGATCTGCTCAAGGACGACTGACCCTCGTCATGCCCCACGCGCGTCCTCCAGGCGCGCCAACGCCCGCGCCCGCCGCGCCTCCAGGGCGGCGAGGTCGCGCGGTTCCTCCAGGCTGCGGCGCCCTGCCTCGGCCACCATGCGGACGTGCTCTCCGATGATCCGCCGATGGTCCGCGTGGCGGGTCTGGCCCGCCAGCTGATCCAGCGTCGCCAGCAGGTGAATCAGCACCGCCGCGTTGCCCTGGGCGGCCTGACGGATCTCGTTCAGCGCGGCATCGACGATGCCGTCAAAGTCGGGGAAGCGGGCGTGCAGCCGCAGCACGCCCTCCTGGTCGCGCCAGGCGCGCCGCCCCGGTTGTTGCGCCATGGCCAGCGCCAGCGCGCGCCCGAGGCGGTCGACAACGGCGACTGCGGTATGGGGATCGTTGATGCCGGAGGAGAGGGCGCGTAGGGCGATCTCGACCAATTGCCGCAAGGAGAACTCCACGTCCTGCGCGGCGGTGCGCGCGTCGCCGATGACCACCGCCTCGCGTACGGCCTCGCGCAGCGCATCGCCGAGCGCGGTGGGCGGCCACACGCGCGCCAAGGCGCACCCCGCCAGCAGGTGGTGGCCGGGCCGGAAGTCGAGCGCGACGATGGCATCGTCGCGTTGCGCCTGGGCGAGGATGCTCTCGACATCCACGGTCTGCACGTAGCCGCCGCGCGTGGCTTCCACTTCCGCATACGGCAGATGCTCGCCCGGAGGGCGGGCGCCATCCTTCTCCACGGGGGCCTCGGTACTGGGCGCCAGCTGCGCCCGAATCGCCTGATCCAGCGCCGCGCCCACGCGCTGAATCATGGTGTCGGCCACGATCGAGCGCGCCAGGTGGTGGACGTAGAACAGCAGCGCGAAAACGCTCAGCAGGACCAGGGCGGTGCCGGCGGTCACGGCAGCGCGCGGCACCGCGTCCGCGTCCAACTCTCCGTGCAGGGTGCGCAGTACCAGGACGAGGTAAACTATCGTCCCGATGAACAGTCCCAGCACCAGTTGCGTGCGCTGGTCGGCGATGAAGCTGCGGATCAGGCGTGGGCCGAGCTGGGCGGCCGCGAGCGTGAGAACCACCATGGTGATCGACAGGGCCAGTGTGGCCATGGTGATCAACGCGGTGAGCAGGTTGGCCAGCAGGTCGAAGGCGTCGGTGGCATCGCCCCCGTGCAGCCACCACATGGACGCGGCTTCCGGCGGCAGCCCGCCGGGGACTTGCAAGGCCAGCCAGGCCAAGCCTGCCGCCCCCACGCTGATGATGGCCGGTGTAAACCACAGCCCGGTGCGAACTTTTTCCCAAACGGGTAGTAACCGCGCCAGCATGAGCCCTCCTTGGCCGTCGAGGCAGGCAGCGGGGTGCAAGAGGAACTGTATGCGGTCCGCCGGCGGGTGCAAGCGCGCGGGGGACGGGAGGAACGTTTGAGCGAGCACAGCCTGCTGTACACCGCCGCCGATGGCTTCGAGGCCGCGCGCCGGGTGGGTGGCCTCCACGGCCACAGCTTTGCGGTGCGTGCCTGGGCCGCCGCGGATCGGCTGGCCCCGGCCTTTCCCGGCGACGAGGCCGCCGCGCTCGGTGTGCGCCTCGCCGAGGTGCTGGGGCCGCTGCGCCACAGCCTGTTGGAGGATCGCGTGGAGGGAAGCGCCGACATCGAACTGGTGGCGTGGCTTGCCGCCCGCGTGCCGGGCACCGCGCTGTCGCTGCGCAGCGCGCCGGATCGCGGTGCCGCGGCAGGCGCCCGAGGCGAGCGGCTGCTCTGGCAGTGCTTTCGCATCGAGGCCGCGCATCGGCTGCCCCATGTGCCGGCGGGCCATCAGTGCGGCCGCATGCACGGGCATGGCTTCGAGGTGGTGCTGCACGCGCGGTGGGCGCCGGGCGTGGGCGAGCGTCTGGCGGCGGCCTGGGCACCGCTGCAGGCCCGGCTGCACCTCAGTTGTCTCAACGACCTGGCCGGGCTGGAGAACCCCACCAGCGAGGTTCTGGCTGCCTGGCTATGGGCCCGTCTGATCGAGCCGTTGCCCGAACTGGCGACGGTGAGCGTGCACGAGACGGCGACCGCCGGCTGCCGCTACGACGGCAGCCACTACCGCATCTGGAAGGACACGCACTTCGAGAGCGCGGTGCGGCTGCAGCGTGCGCCGCCGAGCGATGCGCGCCGCTTGCTGCACGGCCACAGTTATCGCCTCCGTCTGCACCTCGAAGCCCCGCTCGACGCCGTCATGGGCTGGACCGTCGACTATGGCGACGTGAAGGCGTGCTTCGCGCCCGTCTATGCGCGCCTCGACCACCACGCCCTGCACGAGCTGAACGGGCTGGAGGATGCCGATGCGGCCAGCCTGCTGCACTGGATCCGCGCCCGCACCGAGCCGGCCCTGCCGGCGCTCGACGCCATCGAACTGCACGAGTCGCCGACCCGCGGCGCGCAGCTCGCGTGGCGGCACGTGAGTCGGTTGCCGTTCTAGGGAAGCTCTGCGTTAGCGGACTACAGGAACGCGGATCAGAGCTTCCCTGGGCGGGCATCGCAGAACATGGCGGCCCACGGACCGGATCAGGGGCGCTCGCCGACGGTGTCGGCCACATGGGCCTCGCGATCACCGAGCGCGCGCTCGTCGCCCACGGTGGTGTCGTGGCGGGTCTGATGCTCCATCTCGGCATTCAGGGTCGCGCCCAGCAGCGCGATGAAGGCGGTCACCCACAGCCACATCAGCATCACGATCACCGCGCCCAGCGAGCCGTAGGTCTCGTTGTAGTCGCCGAAGTTCTGGACGTAGAACGAGAAGGCCCAGGAGCCGATCAACCACAGTACCGTGGCGAGCACGGCGCCCCACGTCACCCAACGCTTCTGGGGATTACGCCGGTCCGGTCCGTAGCGGTAGAGCACGCCCAGCGCCAGCACCACCGCCAGCCCGAGCAGCGGCCAGCGCACGATGGAGATCAGTGTCTGGCCGATCCCCTCCCAGCCCACCACCGCGAACATGATCGGCACCACCACGATGGTGGCAAGCGCCGCCAGCAGCACCAGGATCAGCACCAGGGTCAGCAGCAGGGCGGTGCCGTACAGACGGATCATGCCGCGCGACTCTTGCTCGCCGTACACGACGTTGAGCGCGATCATGGTCGCGTAGACGCCGCGCATGGCGCCCCACAGCGCGATCGCCAGACCGATCAGCGCACCGAGGCCGAGCGCCGCTCCCGAAGCCTCGGTCACCTCACTGAGCTGTTCGAGAATGAGCTCGCGCGTATCGGCCGGCACCATCTGCAGGTTTTCGACCAACTCCTGCACGTCGGCCGGGTCGAACGCGATGCCGTAGATGGAGACCAGTGCCGCGAGGGCGGGGAAGATGGCGAACAAGGCGTAGAAGGCCACGCCCGCGGCGATGATGGAGAGGTTGTTCTCGCTGATTTGGCTTTTGACGCGTAGGCCGACGTCGCGCCAGCCCTTACGGGGGATGTCTTTGGGCGCGCGGGCTCCCCGCCCGCGCGCGGCGGCGTCGTCGTCGGCCATCGGTGCGGCTCAGGCGGCGCGGCGCCAACGGCGCAGTGTGCCGCCGAACTCGCTGCCCCGCTTCTTCAACACGCCCCCAAGCACGGCCCCCAACGCGAGTCCCGCCGCCCCGAGCACCAGCGGCCGCTCGTGCATGATGCGCTGAGCATTGCCCATCGCGCGGCGGGCGCCCTGGCGGGCGTGCTCCGTCATGGCCTGCGCGCGCTGGCGTAAGCGCTCGCGGGCCGTCTCCAGATCGGCGCCTTCGTCGAGTGCGGCCTGGGCCTCTTCGAGTAGCGCGGCCGCATCCAGGTCGTCGATGCTATAGCCGAGCTCGCCGAGGGCATAGTCGAAGTCCTGGCGCAGCGCCTTCAGGTCGGGATTCTCCGGCGTGCGGTGGCGGCGGCGGCTCAACGCCGCGCCGAGTGCCGCGGCGCCGGCCAGCGTCGCAGCGATCCCTGCGCCGATCCATACCTTGCGATTTTGGACGTAGGGCATCGCGGCACCGCGCCAGCGCTTCGCGCTGTCCATGGCACGCTGCGTGAGCGGTTGCTCGCCGCGCACGCGATTTCCCAGGTTCTGTAAGCGGTTCGAGAAACCTTCGAGCTGTCGTGACAGGCGCTCCTCCTGCGCCGCCCATGTGGCGCGGGCGCGTTCCGCGACAGCCTGCGCGTGCTCCGGCAACGCCTCGGCGCTTGCCTTGGTGCGCGTCCAAAGTGCCATTGAGACCTCCTTGTCCCGTGTCGATCGGCTGCGGACCTCATGTAAAAACGAACGTGTTGCAGCGTTCAAAGCGAGTATAGCAGCGCGTCCGAACACGCCCTGCGCCTGGGCTGGATCGCGCAGCAAAATTGGTCGTGACGTGCAGCATTTTTCGATGCACGACGCACGCGGGGGGCGTTATAAAGCGCCCATCAACCGGCACCGCCGTAAACAGGACGGGAGGTTCAAGGCATGAGCGGATACGAGCAGGGCGAGGCGTTGTTTCAGGACGAGGCCGCCGACAGCGGGACCGACTGGCAGGATCTCGATGAGGAGCGTCTGATCGGGCGTCAGGAACGCAAGCGGCACGCCGACAAGCGGCGTGCCATCGAACGTTACTGGGAGGAGCAGCGGCTGCGGCGTCAACTCGGTGACTTCGACGAACTGGGCTGATCCTCGCACCGCGCGCCGCAGGCGACTGTTCAGCGCCGCAGGAATTGCTGCAGCGCCTCGTCGACCAAGCGGCGCCGCGCGCCGCGATACGCATAGGCGGCGAACGCCTGGCGCTCGATGACCGGGGCATCGGCAACGGCGTGGAGGCGCCCCGCGTCGAGGTGGGATTGGGCGGTGGGCTGCGGTAGGTAGGCCGCGCCCCCGCGTGCAAGGATGAAGTCCAAGGCGAGCCGTCCCTGGGCCATGCGCAGGCGCGGTTCCGGCGCGTCCGGGAAATGGCGTCCGTGCAGCACGTTGAACGAGGTGCCCCAGTCGACCCGCACGTAGCCCTCGCCAAGGGCCTCTCCGGCACTTACACCCGGTCGGGTGGTCAGCAGCACCAGACGCACGTCGGGCAGCTGCACGACGTGCAGATCCGGAATCTGCGGCGCCTCGAATAGGAAGGCGACGTCCAACACGCCCTCCAACAGCCGACGAATCAGGATGTCGGCGCCGTGCGCCTCGGCACGCAGTCGCAGTTCGGGGTGGGTCGCGTGCAGACCCTGCAGCCAGGGCTGCACCAGCATGTCCCACAGGTCGGCCATGCCGCCCACCGCGAGCGTCAGACCCTCCTCTTCGCTGAGCGGCACGCTCTGCAGCGCCGCCTGCCACTGGGCGAGGATGGCTTCGGCGTGACGCAGCAGGCGCTCGCCGGCCGGAGTGAGCTGGATATTGTTGCGCGCGCGCGTGAGTAGCCGCGCGCCGAGCAGTTCTTCCAGTTGGCGGATGCGGGCGCTGGCGGCGGAGTGGGTGATGTAAAGGTTATCGGCAGCGCGCCCGAAATGGCGCGTGCGGTAGACTTCCACGAAGGTCTTCAGAAGGTCGATGTCCATGTGCGCATCTTCGCCCGCCACGCGTCCCGCCGCCACCGTGCGCGCGGCCCGCGCCGCGGACCGGCCCCAGCTCGAGGCCTTGGAGGCCCTGTTTCCGGGCGACCGCCTCTCGGCACGCGCCTGGCGGCACCTGCTCAGCCGCGCCCAGGCGGACGTGCTGGTGGTCGAGGAGGCAGCAGGGGTGCTGGTGGCCGACGCCGTGGTGCTGTATCGGCGTGGCTCGCACCGCGCGCGCCTGTACTCGCTGGTGGTGCATCCGCAGTGGGGCCGCCGTGGCATTGCCACCGCGCTGTTGGACGCCGTCGAGTCACATGCCGCGGCGCGCGGCTGTCGCGAGTTGCGGCTGGAGGTGCGGGCCGACAACGCCGGCGCCATCGCGCTGTATCGCCGGCGCGGCTTTCACGAGCAAGGCTATCGTGCCGCGTACTACGACGACGGGGTCGGCGCGCTACGCATGGGCAAGCCGCTTCCGCCCCCGGTCTCGCCTCAGCCGAAGTAGGGCGGTTCGTTCCCCGGCTTCCACTTGATGTTGCAGCCGATGCTCGGCTTCTGGTCTGCCGGCAGCGGCTCGCCGGCCAGTGCCGCCTCGGCCGCCGCGCGCAGGTCATTGCCCGTGACCGGCAGGTTGTTGCCCGGTCGGCTCTCGTCGAACTGACCGCGATACACCAGGCGGCGCGCCTTGTCGAACAGGAAGAAATCGGGCGTGCAGGCGGCCATGTAGGCCTTCGCCACGGCCTGCGTCTCGTCGAACAGGTAGGGGAAGGTGTAGCCGACGGAGCGCGCCTCCTCGGCCATCTTGGCGGGACTGTCGTCGGGCTTTTGGCTAATATCGTTGGCGTTGATGCCGACCACCGCCAAGCCGCGCGGCTGATAGTCGGCGGCGAAGCGCGCCAACTCGCTGCGGATGTGCTTCACGTAGGGGCAGTGGTTGCACATGAACACCACCAGTAGCGCGGGCTGGTCGGCGAAGTCGGCCAGCGTGTACTGGCGCCCGGTGGGATCGGGTAGCGCGAAGTCCGGCGCCGGGGTGCCCAGCGCGAGCATGGTGGAAGGGGTCAACGCCATGATCGGCCTCCAGTAATCGCGACGCAGGGCATTGTAGAGGCGCCCGCGCGCGCTGAAAAGCGCGCCGCGGCGCGCGCCGCGGCGCGTGCTCCCGTGGGCTAGAGCCGGTCCTGCAGGCCGGTGATGCCCTCGGCCTCGGCGCAATGTGCGCAACAGTAGATTTTGTCGGACGCCTCGACGCCGTGCCCCATGACCAGGCAGCCGCAGTGGGCGCAGCGGGGGGCGAGTGCATGCACGGCGCATTCAAAGCTGTCGAAGGTGTGCTGCTTGCCCGCCATCACCACGTCGAAGCTCTTGTCGTAGTCGTTGCCACAAACCTCACAGCGCGACATGGTGACCTCCTAGGAAATGCGTTGGGTCAGCAACTGCTTGGCCCGTTCGGCGATACGGCGGTTGTGATCCTGCACCTCTTGGAAGAATTGTTTGGCTTCCTGATCACCTTCCTGATCCGCGTCGCCGATGTACTTCTCGGCCGTGTCCGCCGCCTGTAGCGCATGGTAGAGCGTGCTGACGATGTCGTAATCTTCGTCTCGGACGCCGGTGGCGCGTTCGCTTTCACGCATGGTAATGTCCTCCTGTCGCGTGGCCATCCTTGGTTGAGCGAAAGAACGCCCGACGGCGCGGTTATGCAAACAGCGGGCGCCGCCCAGCGCGCGTTACCTTGAAGTGTAGGACCCGCCTCTGCACTGTAAAGCGCCTGCGCAAGGCATACACCAGCCACTCCTCGAGTCCCGTTCATGTCGCAAGCGCTCGATCTCTTCAGCGTCCAAGTGCGTATCAGCGCGCGCGCGCGTTCCGTGCGCCTGCGCGTCACCGCGCACGGTGCGGTGGAGGTCGTGGTGCCGCCCGGCTTCGATCAGGCGCAGCTGCCGCAGATCCTGGCGGAGGGGGCGGTCTGGGTGCGACGTACCCAGGCGCGCCTGGCCGCCCGCCGGGCCGATCTCGCACCGCACTTGGTCGAGCCGCTGCCGCGCGAGGTCCGCCTGGCGGCGGTGGCGCGGCATTGGCAGGTCGACTACCGTCTCGGCGCCCGGCGGCGCTGGCGGATGCAGGATGAGCGCTTGGTGTTGCACGGTCCCGAGGATGTGCAAGGCTGGCGCGGGGCATTGCACGCCTGGCTGCTCGCCCAGGGGCGGCACCATCTGCCCGACTGGCTGGCGCGCGTCGCCGCCGAGGCCGCTTTACCGTTCGCGGGCTTGAGCGTGCGTCGCCAGCGTGGCCGCTGGGGTAGCTGCTCCGCGCGCAAGACCATCAACCTCAACTGCAAGCTGTTGTTCCTGCCGGCGCCACTGGTGCGCCACGTGATGCTGCACGAGCTCTGCCACACCCGACACCTCGATCACTCGCCGCGCTTCTACGCCTTGCTGCACCGCCTCGACCCCGACACGGCGGTGCATCGGCAGGCGCTCAGCGAGGCCTGGCGTTACGTCCCCCTTTGGGCAGAGTGACGCGCATCACCGCCGCCGCCTACCGGGCGCGTGGTAACATGGCGCAAAAACCGCCACACATACCAGCCGATGCCCCTCGATTACCCGGTGTTACTGCTACCCGCCACGCTGCTGCTGGCGCTGTTCCTGTTGCTCGTGCTGTGGGTGCAACTGCCTCGTCTGCGCGCGTCCACGCGGCGGCGGCGCATCGAGCGTGTGGTGCGTCGCCTCGGCGGCGAGTACCTGCGCGACGTGATGCTGCCCGATCCCGTGGACGGTCATCTGCAGATCGATTACCTGGTGCTCGCCCCGCGCAGCCTGCTGGTGCTGGACGTGCGTCCTTATGAGGGCGCCATCTTCGCCGGGGCCTCGCTCGATGCCTGGACACAGATGATCGGCCGGCGCAGCTTCAAGTTCGCCAATCCGCTGGCCGACGTGCGCCTGCGCTGCGCGGCGCTGGCGCCTTATGCCCAGGCAATCCCGGTGGAGGGGCGCGTGGTGTTCACGCGTGAGGCCTGGTTCCCCAAGGGGGTGCCGGAAGGCGTCTCGCGCCTGGATGAATTGGTGCAGGACATCGGCACCACGCCCGGCGAGGGCGAGCCGGGGCCGAAGCTGCGCGAGGCCTGGACACGTATCAAGGCGGCGGTGCAGCCGGCGGTCCTGCCGGCCCCCCGGTATCCAAGACGCACCAGCTACGCGTTGTTGGTGGCGCTGCTCGGCCTGCTCCTGGTGTCGGCGCGCCTGGTGGTGTGAGGTCGATGTTGCGCGGGGCGCGAGCCGATGACTGAGACGCCGCGCGCGGCGGATGCGCAGGCGCTCGGCGCGCAGCTCTATGCCGCGCTGGCGCCGCGGGTGCAGCAGACGCTGCGCGCCCACCCGGGCGGCGTCAAGGAGGCCGAATTGCTGCGCCGGCTGGGGGAGGCGGGCACGCCGGGCTTCGAGCGCGAGGCGCGCGGCACCTCGCTCGGGCTGTTCCGCGCCCACTTCATGTTGTTCCACGTGCTGTACCGCCTGCGCGATACCCTGGCGCCCGACGAGACGCTGGATATCGACTGTCGCTGCATCCGGCTGCGGCCGGCCGCGCCGGCGCGCGCGCGGGCGGTGCAGGCGGTCGATCCGCTGCGCCTCTACTACCTTGACCTGTCGCGCCTGGCCCTGAACGAAACCGATGTGCAGGCCCTGCTGGCGGGCTTCTGGCGCGGCGCGCGCGGCGTGGATGTCGGCGGTCGCGCGGGCGCGCTGGCGGAGCTGGGACTCAGTGAGCCGGTGACCGCGGCAGCCATCAAGCGGCGCTACCGAGAGCTCGCCATGCAACGTCATCCCGATCGCGGCGGCAGCACCGAGGCGCTGCAGGCCCTGAACGCCGCGCTGGCCGTGTTGCTGCCGAACGGCAGCCGCTGAGGAACCTGCCTAAAACTCGCGGCGCGCGTACAGCTGCCAGCCATCCTCCGCCCCCTGCCGGTATTCCAGCCCGATGCCGCCTGGTCCCGCAGTCACCACCTCGGCACCCAGCCGGTGCAGGAAGCGCTCGCGTTGGCGCAGATCCACCGTGCGGTCCACCGGCCCGCGCAGGCGTTCCTCGCCCTCCAGGTACACCCGCGAAGTGCCCGCGCTGAGCCGCAGCCGCTCGGCCACGCGCCAGGTGCCCGCGACGCCGACCTCCGCCCGGTGTGCGTGCAGGCGCAGGCGCTGCTCGTCGCGCTCGTCGTCGGCGTCCATGTAGCGGTAGCCGGCGCCGAGGTCGAGCGCGAAGGGGCCGCGGCTCCAGGCGTGATAGCGCAGGTCGAAGCCGAGGTACCAACCGCGGGCGTCCATGGCCGGGTTGCGGGTGCGCGGGCGCAGATACAGAAAACCGAGTTCCACGCCGCCGCTCAGCCGCGCGTCCAGTCCTTCGCGCCAGCTGATGCCGAGACGCTCGGCGCGCACCCGTTCATCCTCGCCGTCGAAGCGCCAGGTGCTGTTGACGCGCGTGCCCTCCAGGCTCATGTCCGTTATCGGATAGGGGCCGCCGCCGAAGGCCGCCGCGCCCTGCGCGCCGGCCAGCAGCGCCAGGCTCGACATCGATATCAAAAGCATTCTCCGCATAGGCTTGGCAGCCCTCCGCGCACTGGTTTAAGGTTGACCAACAAAAACAAAGGCTAGGGAAGCTCTGATCCATTCAGACCTTCCCGCGGCGCAGGGATTGTGCCGCGTGGTCTGAGCCATCCAGGATGGATTCAGACCTTCCCTGGCCGCGCGCCGCAGGGGTTTTGAGGCCGTTGTGCCAAGGGCCGTGAAAGGTGCCCCGATGCGGCATATGCTTTCCAGAACCGTTTGAAGCGTATGCAAGGAGGAGTCGGACGGATGAGAAAGAACAAGACCGCCCCCCTCAGTCTGCCTTCCGGGCAGGTTTATTCCGAGGAAACTTCGGCGCGAGGCCAATCGGTATCGGCCCTGCACCGCTGGCTGGTGCGCCGCCTGATCGAGGCCGCCGGCCGTCCGCCCTGCGCGATTGTGCTGTGGAACGGCGAAACGTTCTATGGCAGTACCCGCAAGCCCGTCGCGCAACTGCACGTGCGCGACCGCGGGGCCCTGTTCCGCCTGCTGCGTAACCCCGGCCTGCAATTCGGCGAACTCTACACCGAGGGCCGTTTGCGCATCGAGGGCAGTCTGCGCGGCTTTCTCGAGGTGGTCTACCGCGCCATGGACCGCGCCGAGCGTTCGCCCTTGCTGCGCGTGCTCGGTTATACCCGTCGCCGCTCCAATTCCCTTGCCGGCTCGCGCGACAACATCCACCATCATTACGACCTCGGCAACGAGTTCTACCAACTGTGGCTGGACACCGCGTACACGCAGTATACCTGCGCGTACTATGCCGACCCGAGCATGTCCCTGGAGCAGGCGCAGATCGCCAAGCTGCACCACGTGTGCCGCAAGCTGCAGTTGAAGCCCGGGCAGACGGTGGTCGAGGCCGGCTGCGGCTGGGGCGGGCTGGCGCGCTTCATGGCCGAGCATTACGGGGTGCGCGTCAAGGCATTCAACATCTCCCATGAGCAGGTGCGCTACGCGCGGGCACGCGCCGCCGCCGATGGCCTGGACGACCGGGTCGAGTACATCGAGGACGATTACCGCAACATCCAGGGCGAGTACGACGCCTTCGTCTCGGTGGGCATGCTCGAGCACGTGGGTCGCGACAACTACCGCACCCTCGGCGACGTCGTCGACCGCTGCCTGAAACCCGAGGGGCGCGGCCTGATTCACACCATCGGGCGTAACCGCCCCAAGCCGATGAACGCGTGGATCGAGCGGCACATCTTTCCCGGCGCCTATCCGCCGACGCTGCGCGAGATGATGGACATCTTCGAGGGCGCGCCCTTTTCGGTGTTGGACGTGGAGAACCTGCGCATGCACTACGCGCGCACCCTGGAGCATTGGCTGGAGCGCTACGACGGCCACGTCGAGCAGGTGCGCGAGATGTTCGACGAGGGTTTCGTGCGCGCCTGGCGCCTGTACCTCGTCGGTTCGGCGGCCGCGTTCGCCAGTGGCGAGCTGCAGCTCTTCCAGGTGGCCTTCGCCCGCGCCCATGACAACGAGGTGCCGGCCACCCGCCGACATGTGTACGCGGAGAGTGGCGTATGAGCACGACCGAGCTCGACGTGCTGATCGTGGGCGGCGGCCCGGCGGGCTCCACCCTGGCGTGGCGTCTGCGCGGTAGCGGGCTGCGCGTGGGCATCGTGGACAAGCGCCGCTTCCCGCGCGACAAGGTCTGCGCCGGCTGGATCACCCCGGCCGTGGTGCAGGAGCTCGCGCTGGACCTCGAGGACTACGGCAGCGGGCACGTGTTGCAGCCCATTACCGGCTTTCGCGTGGGCATGCTGGGCGGGCGCATGAGCGAGAGCGACTATGGCGAGGTGGTGAGTTACGGCATCCGGCGCTGCGAGTTCGATCACTACCTACTGGCGCGCTGCGGCGCCGAGCTGCACCTGGACACCGCGGTCAAGTCGCTGCGGCGCGACGGAGGTGTCTGGGTGGTGAATGAGCACCTGCGCGCGCCGCTGCTGGTGGGGGCGGGCGGCCACTTCTGCCCGGTGGCGCGCGCGCTGGGCGCCGACCTCGGGCGCAGCGAGATGGTGATCGCGGCGCAGGAGGTCGAGTTTCGGCTGAGCCCGGCCCAGGCCGCCGCGAGCCCGGTGCGCGGGGCGGTGCCCGAGCTGTATTTCTGTCGCGACCTGAAGGGCTATGCCTGGGTGTTTCGCAAGGGCGAGTACCTGAACGTGGGCCTCGGCCGCGAGGGCAACCACCGCCTCGCCGCCCACGTCAGCGATTTCGTCGCCTTCCTGCAGCGCGAGGGCCGAATCCCGGCGGACGCGCCCTCACGCTTCTCCGGCCACGCTTACCTGTTGTACCCCAGCGCCCCGCGGCCCCTGACCGGGGAGGGGGCGCTGCTCATCGGCGACGCGGCCGGTCTTGCCTATCCGCAGAGCGGCGAGGGCATCCGCCCGGCCGTGGAGTCCGCGTTGCTCGCCGCCGAGGCGATAGCCGCCGCGCCCGAACCCGCGGCCACCGACCTCGCCGCCTACGCGCGCGCCATGACCGCGCGCTTCGGTCCCCGCCAGAGCAAGCCCGCGGTCAGCGGGGCGCTGCCGCCGGGGCTCAAGACCTACCTCGGCGGCAAGCTGCTCGGCACGCGCTGGTTCACGCGCCGCGTGGTGATGGACCGCTGGTTCCTGCACACCCATCAAGCGCCCCTGGACGCCGCCTGAATGCAACTGCTGCTCGTCCGTCATGCGCACGCCGGTTCGCCGGAGGAGTTCGCCGCCACCGGCCGCCACGACGGGGAGCGCCCCCTGAGCCGCGCGGGCGCGGACAAGATGCGCGGCGTCGCGCATGCCCTGCACATGCAGATCCCGCAGCTCGACCTGATCGCCAGCAGCCCCTACGTACGGGCCCTGGAGACCGCGCGCATCCTGGCCGAGCCGTACGGTCTCGAGGTGGTGGAGGTGCCGGCGCTGATCCCCGATCAGCCGCCGGCGGCGGTGGTCGATTGGCTGCGCGAGCAGTCGGCCGAGGCGGTGGCGGTGGTGGGGCACGAGCCGGCGCTGGGGACCTTGGCCAGCTACCTGCTGGCGGGTGCCGCGCGCCCCTTCATCACCTTCAAGAAGGCGGGGGCCTGCCTCATCGAGCACCCGGGGGCGCCCGCGCCGGGCACCGGCACGCTGATCTGGTCGCTCACCGGAGGCCAATTGCGCAAGCTCCCGCATGGCAGCGACTGAGCCTGCCCGTGCCGCGGGCGAGGCGCAGGTGGCCGCCGTCGATCTCGGTTCCAACAGCTTTCACCTGATCGTCGCGCGCGTGGTGGACGGGCGCGTGCACGTGGTGGACCGCCTGCGCGAAATGGTGCGCCTGGGGGGCGGCGTGGATGCCGACGGGCGCCTGGACCCGGCGGTGGCCGAGCGGGCGCTGGCCTGTCTGCGTCGCTTCGGCCAACGCCTGCGCGGCTTGCCCGCGTCCAACGTGCGCGCGGTCGGCACCAATGCGCTGCGTCAGGCGCACGCCGCCGGCGCGTTCCGGCGTGAGGCCGAAGCGGCGCTCGGCCACGCGATCGAGATCGTGGCGGGCCGCGAGGAGGCGCGCCTGATCTTCCTCGGGGTGGCTCGCGCCGAGGCGCCGGCGACGGGGCGCCGCCTGGTGGTCGACATCGGCGGCGGCAGTACCGAGCTGGTTATCGGCGAGGGCACGCACCCGTTGCTCGCGGAGAGTCTCGAGATCGGCTGCGTGAGCGCCAGCCGCCTGGTGGCGGATCCCATCACGGCAGAGGGTCTGCGGCGCGCCGAACTCGCCGCGCGGCTGGAACTCGAGCCTTACGAGGCTGCCTTTCGCGCGAGCGGCTGGCGGCAGGCGCTCGGTACCTCGGGCACCATCAAGGCCGTGGGGGCGGTGGCGCAGGCGTCCGGTTGGGTGGACGGCGCGGGGATCACCCGCCCGGCGCTGGATCGATTGCAGGAAGCGCTGCTGTCCGCCGGTTCGGCGCAGGCGCTCAAGCTTCCCGGCCTGGACGCCGATCGCCGGCCCGTGTTCGCGGGTGGTGTGGCGGTGCTGCGCGCGGTGTTCGAGGCGCTGGGGCTCGAGCGGCTCGCCGTGGCCGAGAGCGCGCTGCGCGAAGGCTTGCTGTACGACCTGCTGGGGCGCCTCGCGCACGAGGACGTGCGCGGCGCCACCATCGAGGCGCTCAGCCAGCGCTTCGTGGTCGATGCAGCGCAGGCCGAGCGCGTGGCGCGCACCGCGGGCGCCCTGTTGCGCGAAGCGGCCGGCGCCTGGGCGCTGACCGATGACGCGCATGGGGAGCTGCTCGCCTGGGGCGCGCGCCTGCACGAGTTGGGGCTGGCCCTGGCCCACAACCGCTATCATCGCCACGGCGCGTACGTGCTCGAGCACGCGGACCTGCCGGGGTTCTCGCGCGACGAGCAGCAGCGTCTCGCCCTGCTGGTGCTGGCCCACCGGCGCAAGTTTCCGCTCGAGGCCGTGCAGCGCCTTCCGGAAGCGGCGCGGCAGTCGCTCACGCGCCTCGCGGTGCTGTTGCGCCTGGCCGTGGTGTTGCACCGTGGGCGAAATCCCGAGCCCATCCCGACGCCGAGCCTCGGCGTGGACGGTGACAGACTCCTGCTCGATTTCCCGCCGGGCTGGCTCGACCAGCACCCGCTGACCCGCGCCGACCTCGCCCAGGAGGCGCAGTATCTACGCCCGTTGCACCTGACGCTGCGCTGCCGCTGAGGGCCGGTGGCGGCTGCGCGCATCCGGCTATGCTTCCTGAAGAAGCGGCAACCGGCAGGATGCACCGTTGGATCTCAATTTCATCGACGACCCCTATGTCACCACCGTCGTGCGCCTCGTGCTGGCGTTGATCGCGGGCGGTCTGATCGGCATGGAACGTACCCTGCACGGGCGCCAGGCGGGTTTTCGCACCCACGCCCTGGTGTGCGCGGCCTCGAGCCTCCTGATGCTGCTGTCCGTGTACCAGTGGGAGCTGCTTGCGGACCTGCCTTCGGAGGCGCTGGTGGTGGACCCGACGCGTCTCGGGCAGGGCATCATGACCGGTATCGGCTTTCTCGGCGCCGGGGCCATCGTCAAGGAGCGGCTCAGCGTGCGCGGTCTGACCACCGCCGCCTCGATCTGGATGACGGCGGCGATCGGCATCGTGATCGGCATGGGGTTCTACGCGGCGGCCGCGGCGGCGGTCGCGCTGGCCTTGGTGACGCTGTCCCTGCTGCGCTGGGTTGAAGGTCTTACCCCCTCGGAATCCCACGCCCAGCTGCGGGTGCACCTGGACGTCGCGAACGTGCTGCCCGAACGGGATCTGCGTGCGCTGCTGCGCGCCCAAGGCGTGGAGGGCGGGCGGGCCTCGTACCGTATGGATCGTAGCGGGCAAGCCTTCAGCTACGACCTGCGCTTGAAGACTCGGAAGGACGGCAACTTCCAGCAGCTCGCGCGGGTGCTGCGCGAGACGCCGGGGGTGCAAGGCTTCAGCCTGCGCCCGGTCGGCGACTGACGCGGGCGAGGCGCCGCCGGCGCTCAGGACTGCGCGGCGAGTGCCTCCAGCAACAGCAGCTGCGCCGCGCGTGGTTTCTGATTGCCGGGCTTGACGCGCCGATAGCTGCCGTCGCTTTGCAGCAGCCAGGCCTGGGTGTTGTCGGCGAGGTAGCTCATCAGGCCCTGCTCGACCACGCGCTTGGCCAGCGGCGGGTCCTCGATCGGAAAGGTCGTCTCCACGCGGCGGAAGAAATTGCGCTCCATCCAGTCGGCGCTGGACAGCCACACCTGCGTGTCGCCGCCGTTGTGGAAGTAATACACGCGCGTGTGCTCCAGCAGGCGCCCCACCACCGAACGGACCTCTATGTTGTCCGACACGCCGGCGATGCCGGGGCGCAGGCAACAGATGCCGCGCACGATGAGCTCGATCTTCACCCCGGCCTGCGAGGCTTGGTACAGCGCCTGGATGATCTGCGGCTCGGAGAGCGCATTCATCTTGGCGATGATGTGCGCCGGTCGGCCCGCGGCGGCGTGCTCGGCCTCGCGCGCAATCAGTGTGAGCAGGGTCTTGTGCAGCGTGAACGGCGCCTGCAGCAGCTTGCGCAGCTTGGTCGCGCGTCCGAGCCCGGTGAGCTGGTGAAACAGCTTGTGCACGTCCTCGCCGAGGTCCTTGTCGCAGGTGAGCAGGCCGTAGTCGGTGTACAGGCGCGCGGTGCGGGCGTGGTAGTTGCCGGTGCCCAGGTGCACGTAGCGGCGCAGGGTGCGGCCCTCGCGGCGGACCACCAGCAGCATCTTGGCGTGGGTCTTGTGGGCGACCACGCCGTACACCACGTGGGCACCGGCCTGCTGTAACTGGGTGGCGAGGGTGATGTTGGCCTGTTCGTCGAAGCGCGCGCGCAACTCGATGACCACGGTCACCTCCTTGCCGTTGCGCGCGGCCTCCACCAGGGCCTTGGCCACTGCCGAGTCGGGCCCGGTGCGGTACAGGGTCTGCTTGATGGCCAGCACCCCCGGGTCTTGCGCCGCTTGGCGCAGAAAGTCGATCACCGGCGCGAAGGACTCGAAGGGATGATGCAACAGCACGTCGCCGCGGCGGATGGCCTCGAACATGTCGGCGCTGCGCGCCAGGCGCCGTGGCATGGCCGGGGTGAAGGCGGGGTACTTGAGCTCGGGCTCGTCCACCAATTCGTGCAGGGCCAGCAATCGGTTCAGGTTGACCAGCCCGTTCACCTGGTAGAGATCGTCGGGCTCCAGCTCGAACTGTTGCAATAGGAACTGGGTGATATCGGGCGGGCAGTTGTCCGCCACCTCGAGGCGCACGGCATCCCCGAAACGCCGCGACGAGAGCTCGCCCTCCACCGCACGCAACAGGTCGTCCACCTCCTCCTCGTCGACGAACAGGTCACTGTTGCGCGTCGCGCGAAACTGATAGCTGCCGGTGGCCTTCATGCCGGGGAACAGCTCGTCCACATGCGCGTGGATGACGGAGGACAGCAGCACGAAATCGTAGGGTCCGCGCGCGAACTCGCGCGGCAGGCGGATCAGTCGCGGCAGGGCGCGCGGCGCCTGCACCACGGCAAGTCCGCTGTCGCGACCGAACGCGTCCTTGCCGGTCAGCGCCACGATGAAGTTCAGGCTCTTGTTCAGCACCCGCGGAAAGGGATGCGCCGGGTCGAGCCCGAGCGGACTCAGCACGGGCAACAGCTCGCGGGTGAAATAGCGCTTCACCCACGCGGCTTGCTTGGGCGTCCACTGCGTGCGACGCACGAAGCGGATATTGTGCCGCGCGAGTTCGGGAATCAGCACCTCGTTGAGGACGCGGTACTGTTCGTCGACGAGCCCGTGGGCGTGTTCGCTGATGCGCTTGAGCGCCTGCGGCGGGGTGAGGTTGTCGGGGCCGGCCTGCACCGCGCCGAGTTCGGCCTGCTGCTTCAGACCCGCCACACGCACTTCGAAGAACTCGTCGAGATTGGTGCTCGAGATGCACAGAAACCGCAGCCGTTCGAGCAGTGGCGTGGCCTCGTCCTTGGCCTGTTCGAGTACGCGTCGATTGAACTCCAGCGCGCTCAGCTCGCGATTGATGTACAGCTCGGGTTGTTTGAGATTGACGGCGTCCATGCGCCTCCGGCGGATTCTCGCAAGGCCTGTCGGCATTATGTGGGTCCGCCTCCCCGAGCGTCCAGTGAGGCGGTTCTGCTAAGCTATGACGTTCCTATGTTCCGGTTCCCTGCACCTTTTTCGCGCACGCGCGCAGGATGGGTGGGCGAACCCGCAGTGGCGCGAGGACTTCCAGAGCGATGCCGAGCGAACCGACCTACCTGGGCGACGGCGTTTTCCTGATCGATACCGGCTTTCAGCGCGCGGAACTGGCCGCCGCCTATCTGGTGGTCGGCGACGGGCGCGCGGCCTTCATCGACACCGGCCCCGGGCGCGCCGCCGAGCACCTGTTGAACGCATTGGCCTTCGCCGGCGTCGCGCGCCAGGCGGTGGATTATGTGATTCCCACGCACGTGCACCTCGATCATGCCGGCGCGAGCGGCGCGCTGATGGCCCAGCTGCCCGATGCGCGCTTGATCGTGCATCCGCGCGGCGCGCCTCATCTCGTCGATCCGCGCCGGCTGTGGGAAGGGGCCGTGGCGGTGTACGGCGAACAGGCCATGCGGGACGACCATGGGGAGCTCGTGCCGGTGCCCGCGGAGCGGGTGCAGGCCGCCGAGGACGGCGAGCGCCTCGCGCTCGGGCGGCGGGTGCTCGAGGTGCTGCACACCCCCGGGCATGCGCGGCACCACCTGTGTGTGTACGATCCCTATACGCGCGGGCTGTTCACCGGCGATACCTTCGGCTTGAGCTATCCCGAGGCCCGTCCGCTGATCTTTCCCACCACCACGCCGGTCCAGTTCGAACCCGAGGTCTGGCAGGAGACGCTCACGCGCATGATGGCCATGCAACCGGCGCGGGCGTACCTCACGCACTACGGCGTGCTGGAGGAGCCGAGCGCGGAGGCGGCTGACCTGCGGCGTCTCATCGACGCGCACGCGGCCCTGGCGCGGGCGGTGGAGCGCGAAGCGGACACGGCTGCCGCGTTGCGTGCGGGGCTGCGGCGGTTGTTGCACGAGGAGGCGCGGCGGCGCGGGAGCGCGCTGGCGGGGCAGGCGCTGGAGCAGCGTTACGCCATGGACCTGGAACTGAACGCGCAGGGGCTGGAGGTGTGGCTCGCGCGGCGCCGACGCGCCGGTGAGGCCGCGCCGAGCGCCGCACGTGAGGCGGCGGTGCCGGCGGGCAACACAGGAGGAGCGAGGCGTGGAACGACTGGTTAACGGCGTGTGGCGGGAGTTTTCCTCCTACAGCAACGAAGAGGGGCGCTTCGAGCGCTGGGAGAGCCCGTTTCGTGAGTGGGTGACGCCGGATGGGCGCGACGGTTTTGCACCGGAGCCCGGGCGCTACCATCTGTACGTCTCGCTGGCCTGTCCATGGGCGCACCGAACGCTGATTTTCCGCACGCTGAAGAAGCTGGACGATGTCATCTCCGTGTCGGTGGTCGATCCCATCATGGGCCCGCGCAGTTGGCACTTCAGCGACGGTCCGGGCTGCATCCCCGATACGGTGAACAACTTTCGCTATCTGTACGAGGCGTACCTCACCGCCGACCCGCGCTTCACCGGCGTGGTGACGGTGCCGGTGCTGTGGGACAAGCGCGGGCGCACCATCGTCAACAACGAGTCCTCCGAGATCATCCGCATGCTGAACAGCGCCTTCGATGCCTACGGCGATGCGCAGGTCGACTTCTACCCCGAGGCGCTGCGCGCCGATATCGACGCCGTGAACGAGCGGGTGTACGACAACGTCAACAACGGGGTGTACAAGGCGGGCTTCGCCACCAGCCAGGGCGTGTACGAGGAGGCCTACGAGGCGCTGTTCGAGACGCTGGATCACCTGGAAGAGCGCCTCGCTCACCAGCGGTACCTGGTCGGCCCGCGGCTGACCGAGGCCGACTGGCGGTTGTTCACCACGCTGGTGCGCTTCGATTCGGTCTACGTCGGCCACTTCAAGTGCAATCGGCGCCGCCTGGTGGACTACCCGAACCTGTGGGCGTACACGCGCGAGCTCTATCAGATCCCGGGCGTCGCGGTCACCGTCAACCTGGACCACATCAAGCGCCACTATTACCAGAGCCATCGGGATATCAACCCGAGCGGCATCGTGCCACGCGGTCCGGAGCTCGATTTCAACGCGCCGCACGACCGCGAGCGGTTTCCGGCCGAGCCTTGGCGAGCGGGAGAAGGGCCTTAGCCGGCCAAAAAAAACGGGGTGCCAAGGAGGCACCCCGTGAACCATAAAGGCCAGCTTGATGAGGAGTGGGACAACATGAGGGTTGCGTGCAACCTTCACGTCTCAGTTATAGCAAGGTATATGCCAAGCTTATGTGTCGTTTGCAGTCATAGGGTTATGACAGGCCTGGTCGTCGTGCTCGGCCCGGATCGCCAAAAAGCCGCCGCCGGCGCGTCGATCGTTTGACGCCCTCCATCTATTTATGACTCCGATGTCCCCCGCCACACCGCGTCCTCCCGATTCCGAAGCGGAGCTCAACGAATGCCTGGCCCATGATCGGGCGCGCTTGCGCGCCCAGCGGCGCCGCCTGGGGCGTCACCCGGCGCCGCAGGCCTTGGCCGAGTGGCGGGCGGCGGTTGCCGAAGCCGAGGCGCGCGCCGCGCAGCGCGCCGCCGCGCTGCCGCAGCCGCGCTTCGATGAGGCCCTGCCGGTCAACCAGCACCGCGAGCGCATCGCGCGCGCCGTCGCCGCGCACCAGGTGGTGGTGTTGTGCGGTGAGACCGGCTCGGGCAAGACCACGCAGCTCCCCAAGATCTGCCTCACCTTGGGGCGCGGCGCGCGCGGGCTGATCGGCCATACCCAGCCGCGGCGCATCGCGGCGCGCAGCGTGGCCGCGCGTCTGTCTGAGGAGCTGCAGTCTCCGCTCGGCCAGGCGGTGGGCTACAAGGTGCGCTTCCATGACCGCGTCAGCGCCGACAGCTACGTGAAGGTGATGACCGACGGCATCCTGCTGGCCGAGATCCAGAGCGACGCTGAACTCGCGCAGTACGACACCCTCATCATCGACGAGGCCCATGAGCGCAGCCTGAACATCGACTTCCTGCTCGGTTACCTCAAGCGCCTGTTGCCGCGGCGTCCCGATCTCAAGGTCATTATCACGTCCGCTACGCTAGACCCCGAACGCTTCGCGCGTCATTTCGACGCGCCGGTGGTGTCGGTGGAGGGGCGCGGCTATCCCGTGGAGGTGCGCTACCGCCCGTCGCAAAGCGAGGAGGGCGAGGCGGACCTCAGCGCGGGCATCGTGGCCGCGGTGGACGAACTGGCGGGGGAGCCGGCGGGCGACGTGCTGGTGTTCCTGCCCGGCGAGCGCGAGATCCGCGAGGCGGCCGAGGCACTGCGCAAACACCACCCGCCGCACACCGAGATCCTGCCGCTGTACGCGCGCCTGTCCGCGGCCGAGCAGGCGCGTATCTTCCAGGCGCACGGCGGGCGGCGCATCGTGCTCGCCACGAATGTCGCGGAGACGTCGCTCACCGTACCGGGCATCCGCTACGTGGTGGACACGGGCCTGGCGCGCATCAGCCGCTACAGCTATCGCAGCAAGATGCAGCGCCTGCCCATCGAGCCCGTGTCGCGCGCCTCCGCCGACCAGCGCAAGGGTCGCTGCGGGCGCGTGGCGCCGGGCGTGTGCATCCGTTTGTATGACGAAGCGGATTATCTGGCGCGCGCCGAATACACCCCGCCCGAGATCCAGCGCACCAACCTCGCGGCGGTGATCCTGCGCATGGCCGACCTGCGGCTCGGCGACGTGGCGCGCTTCCCGTTCGTCGACCCGCCCGAGCCGCGCGCGGTCAACGACGGCTACCGTCTGCTGCAGGAGCTGGGCGCGGTGGACGCCAAGCGCCGCTTGACGCCGCTGGGGCGGCGGCTCGCGCGTTTCCCGGTGGACCCGCGCCTGGCGCGTATGGTCCTTGCAGCGCAGGCCGAGGATTGCGTGCGCGAGGTGCTGGTGATCGCCGCGGCGCTCAGCGTGCAGGACCCGCGCGAGCGACCGGTCGCGGCCCAGCAGCAGGCCGACGAGGCGCACAAGCAGTGGGCGCACCCGGACTCCGATTTTCTGGCTTACGTGAGCCTGTGGCGCGCCTGGCAGGAGGCGCAGCGCCACCTCTCGCAGCGCAAACTGCGCCAGTGGTGCCGCGAGCGTTTTTTGTCTTACGTGCGCCTGCGTGAGTGGCAGGACATCCACAGCCAGCTCAAGACCGTCGCGCTGGAGGGCGGCGCGCGCCTGTCCGAGACGCCTGCCGAGTACGCACCGTTGCACCGCGCGCTGCTCGCCGGTCTGCTCGGCCACGTCGGCCACAAGCACGAAGACGCCTACCGTGGCGCGCGCGGCGTGCAGTTTCAGCCGCACCCGTCCTCCGGGCTGTTCAAAAAGGGCCCGCGCTGGCTCATGGCGGGCGAGCTGGTGGAGACCACGCGCGTCTACGCGCGCATCAACGCCAAGGTCGAGCCCGCCTGGGTCGAGCAGGTCGGTGCGCACCTGGTGCGCCGCCACCACTTCGAGCCGCACTGGGAGCGCAAGGCGGGCCACGTGGTCGCCTACGAACAAGTGACCCTGTGGGGCCTGGTGCTCACCGCGCGCCGGCGCGTGAACTACGCGCCCCTCGACCCGGCGCACGCGCGCGAAATCTTCATCCGCGATGCGCTGGTGGCGGGTGATCTGGCCACGCGCGCGCCGTTCTATGCGCATAACCGCGCGCTCATCGCCGAGATCGAGAGCCTGGAATCCAAGACCCGGCGGCGCGACATCCTGGTCGACGAGGCGGTGTTGTATGCCTTCTACGATGCGCGCATTCCCGCCGAGGTCAACAGCGCCGCCGGCTTCGAGGTCTGGCGCAAGCGCGCCGAGCGCGAGGCCCCGCGCCTGTTGTTCCTCACCCGCGAGGACCTCATGCAGCACGGCGCCGAGGGCGCCGCGGCCTTCCCGGACGAACTGGCGCTGGGGCCGCTGGTGCTGCGCCTGCGCTATCGCTTCGAGCCCGGCCATCCCGAGGACGGTGTGACCGTCGAGGTGCCGCTCGCGGCGCTGGGCCAGCTCGAGGCGGGCGCCTTCGAGTGGCTGGTGCCGGGACTGCTGGAGGAGAAGGTGGTGGCGCTCATCAAGTCGCTGCCCAAGGGCCTGCGCCGCCACTTCGTGCCCGCGCCCGATTTCGCGCGCGCCGCGGTGCAGGCGATGCCTCCGCGCGTGGCGCCCCTGCGTGAGGCGCTCGCCGCGCAGTTGCGGCGCATGACGGGCGTGGTGATCGACCCCGCGGCCTTCGACGAGGCAGGCCTGCCGGCGCATCTGCGCATGCACTTTCGCGTGCTGGGTACCGACGGCAAGGTGCTGGACCAGGACCGCGACCTCGATGCCCTCAAGGCGCGCCTCGCGGCGCGCGCCGGCGCGCAGTTCAGCGCCGCCGTGCACCCCGAGTGGGAGCGCGAGGCCGTGGAGGCGTGGGACGTGGGCGAACTGCCCGACAGCGTCGCGTTCGAGCGCGGCGGGCTTGCGCTGCGCGGCTATCCGGCGCTGGTGGCGGAGGGCGAGCGCGTGGCCCTGCGCCTGCTGGACGATCCCGCCAAGGCCGCCGCCGCGCACCGCGAGGGCGTGCGCGCGCTGGGCGCCCGTGCCCTGAACCGCGAGTTGCGCTACCTGCGCAAGAACCTGCCGGGGCTGGACCGCCTTTGTCTGCACTACGCCGCGGTGGGTCGCTGCCAGGATCTGACGGAGGACCTGGTCAGCGCCGCGCTCGCGCGCGCCCTGGCCCTGGACGAAGCGCCGCCGCCGCGCACGCCCGCGGACTTCGAGGCGCGTTGCGCGGCCGCGCAGCAGAATCTGGTCGGCCAAGGGAACGAGCTCGCCGCCGCGGTGGGCGAGGCCCTGGCGGAGTACCACGGCGTGCGCAAGCGCCTCAAGGGCGGGCTGCCGCCCGCCTGGCTGGAGGCGGCGGGCGATATGCGCGCCCAGCTCGGGGCACTGGTCTACCCCGGTTTCGTGGCGCGCACGCCCTGGACCTGGCTGCAGCACTACCCGCGCTACCTGCGCGCGCTGGCGCGGCGCCTGGACAAACTGGAGCGCGACCCGCAGCGCGACCGCGCCCCGCGCCTGGAACTGGCGCGGCTGCTGGAGAGCTACCGGCAGCGGCGCGGCGAGCCCAACCCGCGCGATGCGCTGCGCTGGCAACTCGAGGAGCTGCGCGTGTCGCTGTTCGCCCAGGAGTTGGGTACCGCCCAGCCCGTCTCCGTGCCGCGCCTGGCGCGCGACCTACAAGGCTGACTATCCTGCCGTTATGGACACCTCCGCCGCCGACTTCCTGCCCGCCGCGCGTACCCTGAAGGCGCTGCGCGCCGCCGCGGCCGACTGCCGCGGGTGCCCGCTGTACGCCCGTGGCACGCAGACCGTATTCGGCGAGGGGCCGCGCCGCGCCGCCCTGGTGCTGGTGGGCGAGCAGCCGGGCGACGAAGAGGACCGCGTCGGCCGGCCCTTTGTCGGCCCCGCCGGCGCCGTGCTGGCACGCGTGCTCGAGGAGGTCGGGATCGACCGCGCGGCCGTGTACGTGACCAATGCGGTGAAGCACTTCAAGTGGGAGCCGCGTGGCAGCCGCCGCCTGCACAAGAAACCCAGCGCGCGCGAGATCGCGGCCTGCCACCCCTGGCTGGCCGAGGAGGTGCGCGCGGTGCGTCCGCGGATGGTGGTCTGCCTCGGCCTCACAGCGGCGCGCGCGGCCTTCGGGCGCGCGGTACGCCTCAAGGATGTGCGCGCCCAGTTCACCGTGACGCCGCTCAGTGCGGCCACCTTCGTGACCACCCATCCCGCGGCGCTGTTGCGCGTGCGCGGGGGAGAGGCTCGCGCGCAGGCGCACGCGCAGTTTCGCCAGGACCTCGCCGACGTGGCCGCGAGGCTGGCACAGTGAGCCCACCCCCGCGCCCGACCAAGCCCGAGCTGGAGGCCGCGCGCGGCAAGACGGTGCCGGACGTGATCGCGCCCGACCTGAAGGTGCTGTTCTGTGGGATCAACCCCAGCCTGTATACCGCCGCGGTGGGCCACCACTTCGCCCGCCCCGGCAATCGCTTCTGGCCCGCCTTGCACGGCGCGGGCTTCACCCCGCGCCTGCTCAGTCCCTACGAGGAGGCCGAACTGCTGGAGTACGGGTATGGGGTGACCAACGTGGTGCCGCGCGCCACCGCTGCGGCGACCGAACTCACGCGCGCCGACTACGAGCAGGCTGCCGCCAGGCTGCGGGCCCTGGTGCGACGCTACCGCCCGTGCATCCTGGCGGTACTGGGCATCGGGGCCTACCGGCAGGCCTTCGGCCAGCCCAAGGCCCGACTCGGGCGCCAGCCGCAGGATCTGGAGGGCGCGGAGGTGTGGGTACTGCCCAACCCCAGCGGCCTGAACGCCAATCACCAGCTCCCGGACCTGGTGCGCCTGTTCGGGGCCCTGCGCGAGCAGGCCGACACCTTGGCTCGGAGGCCTGAGCGGCGCGCACCGTGAGCCGCGTCACCTTGTAGAGTGGCCGCCGTTGGTCCACGCTCGTGACAGGGCCGCGCGAGGGCGGCGAGGAGCCGTATGCGCCTGTGGACCTTACATCCGCGGTATCTCGATCCTCGCGGGCTGGTGGCGCTGTGGCGCGAGGGCCTGCTGGCGCAGAAGGTGCTGCAAGGGGGCACGCGCGGCTATCGCAATCACCCGCAGCTGCTGCGCTTCCAGGCGCAGCCGGACCCGGGCGCGGCGATCGCCGCCTATCTCGCCGCGGTTTGGCAGGAGGCGGCGATGCGTGGCTATCGCTTCGATGCGGATAAGCTGGGGGCGAGGGACGGGTGTCCACCGCTGCAGGAAACCGATGGCCAGCTGTACTACGAATGGGCGCATCTGCTGGCCAAGCTGCGCGAGCGTGCGCCGCCGTGGTATAGCCGCTGGCAGGGGTTGGAGCGGCCGCAGCCGCACCCGTTGTTCACCATCGTCCCGGGTCCGGTGCGGCCCTGGGAGATACGGCCGAAGGAGCAAGCGTATGGACGTTGACGAGTTTCCGGACTGGTACGCCCAGCTGCGCGCCCGCCACGGTGGGTTTATGAGTGCGCTGGAGGAATTGGGGCAGGCGGTGCGCGAGGAGGGGCCGCTCGACGAGCGCGCGATCCAGTTGGTGCAGCTTGCCGCGGCCGCCGCGATTCGCTCCGAAGGCGCGGTGCACAGCCACGCCCGGCGCGCCCTGGATGCCGGGGCCTCGCCCGAAGAGGTCTTTCATGCGCTGGTGGCGCTTACCAGCACGATCGGCTTCCCCAATGTCTCGGCGGCGCTCAGCTGGGTGGAAGACATCCTGCAGGCGCGGCGCTGAACCCGCCGGTGCTCCCTGATCTTCATCATCCGAGCTGCTAACATGGCGGCCCATCAAGAGTAATACGGGAAGTAGGAGGTCGACATGCGTTGGATGGTAGGGCTGTTGTTGGGTGTCGCTGTCGTGACAGGCCACGCCCAGCAGCCGCCGCAACAGCAGCAGCCCGGGCAACCGCAGCCGGATCAGCAGCAGGCGCCGCAGCAACAGCAGCAGGCGCAGCCCCAGGAGGAGTTGATCACCTCGATGGAGATGCGCGAGCTGGCCCGCTCGGTCACGCATATGCGCGACATCCTGCGGGATCTGTCGTTCCAGATGGATCGTGAGGAGATGGCCCGCGAGCGGCCCGCGACCGAGATCGCCGAGCTGCTCACTGAGCTCGGCGACACGCTGCACGACATGGCCCGGCGCATCGAACAGGGCAGCGCGCCGCCCGCAGAGCGCGAGGACATCAACCAGCGTCTTACCGAAGCGCGTCAACAGCTCCTAGAACTGGACCGCCACCGGGTCGGGCCCTGAGCATCCGAAGAACTTGGACGCGGCACGTTTGTGCGCGTGCGGCACCAAATCCTTCAGCGGTTCGTCGAACGTCGTCTACAGGCACCTCGAAGCAAGTGGTGCCCCTCGCTCAAGGGGGCCGCTCATGCCGCCTCTCTGCTAAGTTTCTCTTTATACCCATTGGTTGTGCGCGCCGGGGGCAAAGTCGCCGGTTGCGTGTGCAAGGAGGCACGATGACGCTGGAGCAATACGGCGGGTTGGGGCTGGAGAACTACCCGCACAAATTGGCGGGTCTGTATGAAACCGAGCAGGACGCCGAGCGGGCGGCATCCGCTCTGCGCGCCGCCGGTCTGGCGGATAAGCAGGTGCAGCGACTGCCGCAGCCGGGGACGCGTGACGACAAGATCGAGCCGGAGTCGGTGGGTACGCGCAACCGCTTGATGCGCGACATCACCGCGGGCACGGTGGCCGGTGGTGCGGTCGGCACCGCAGGCGCCGCTGCGGTGGCGGGAACCACGCTGCTATTCGCCGCCGCCCCCGTATTGGGACCGCTGGTCATTGCGGGCTATGGCGCGATGTTGGGTGGCGTGGCGGGTGCCGTGAGCGGCCTGCGCCTGCGCGAGGCAGACCTCGCCAACCTGGTGAACGATGCGACGGCGCGCGGCGCGCACGCGGTGGTGGTGCATGCGCGCGACGAGGCCGAGCGCGATCTGGCCCAGGATGTGCTGGACCATTCGCTGGCGGCGCGCACTGCCCAAGGCTAAGGGATGAGGGATACGGCGGCGGCCGATGGCCGCCGCCGCGCGGCTCAACTCGCGGCGCGTTGGCGGCCCGCCAACCCGGACGTGAATCCCCGCCACTCGATCGGATACTCCTGCCCCGACTGCTCGAGGAACTCGTGCAGCTGGCTGAGCGCGAGGGGGCCGGGCACCGGATAACGCGGTGCCAGCTTCTGGATGGCGGTGTGGTACCGGCCGAAGATACCGAAGTCGCGCGGATAAGCGGCTTCGTCCACGCCTAGGAAGTGCCCCTCCTTGCGCGCCCGCCGTAGCACCTTGCGCCAGTCCTCCAACGGCGGCAGCCCCACGCTGTCCACGCCGTGCATGAACAGCGTGAGATGGATGTAGTCGAACGGTTCGCGTGCATCGAGGAATTGATTGAGCGAGTCGAGGTTGCCTTCCTTGTTGAATTTCATCCAATAGGGCACGGCGCCCAGGCGCAGGGCCCAGTACGGCTCCATCAGGATGAACGACTCCACCAGTAAGCGGTTGGCCTTGATACGCCGCTGCGCGTACCACCAGCGGTACAGGTCGGCGACCATCGGGCTGAAGTGCTCGGGTTCCTCGAACACGATCCGCACCACCTCATAGCCGCGCTCCTTGGCAAAGCGCTCGATGTCCTTGCCCATGCGGGGCTCGAAGCCCCACTCGGCTTCGGGGGCGTGCTCGGTGGGTTCCGGCGCATCCCAGCGCCGCTTGTGCGAGTCGTAGCGCGCCAAGTACTCCTCCACGCGCGGACTACCCTTGAGGAACTCCTCTTCCGTGGCGCCGCCCAGCGCGCCGGCCTGGAACACGTGCCGGTCGCCAAGGCGCGTGACCGGCCACTGGCGGCGGCAGTCGACGATGAAAATCGTACCGCCCGGCGGCAGGTTCTGCTCAAGAAACCGCTCATACTCCGGCCCCAAGCGCAGGCGCTTGATGCGGAAGTAGGTCATCAGGTTGAGCATCAGCCGATCCTGATTCGGATCGTGCATGTGGTTGAGCTGGATATCCGGGTTGTTCTCCAAGAGGATGCGCGCCGGCTCCATGGCGGCATCCAGTCCATGCTGCACGTCGTCGGGATGCACATCGGTCTGCGACACCGGAACCAGAAACGTCTGCGGCAGCCATGGGATGCCCAGCGCGCTCGCGAGGTGTACCAAGCCGCCGTTGGCCGAGCCGATCATCACCGCCGGATACTTGCGCTGCGGGTAGATGTTCGCCGCCCAGCGGTAGATGGCGTCGGTGTCCACCGTGTGTATCTTCTTCGGCGACACGGATTCGCCCCAGCCGCCGACCGTGTACAGGATCTCGCGCGCGCTGTCGGGCAGCCGGTTGGCCAGCGGCACCACGCGCTTGAGCGGAATGAGCTCGGTCTGGCCCAGCGCGGGAAAGTCCTTGCCGCGCAGAAAGCGCGCCGTCGCGCGCAGCATGGCCGTGGCCGAATCGAAGTTGGCAATGTAGGACGGGGGCATTCTCCGCATCATGCGCGCCTCCTCACGTAGTCGGTGACTTGGGCAAGCGGGGTGAAGCCGAGACCTCGCCGGCGCGCCGCTTGGCGCTGAGCGCGCCGCCAAGCCAGGGCAGCGGGTACCGCCGCGAGCACCAGTCCCGCCAGTGCCAGCGGCCCGAGGTTGCGGTTGCTGCGCGCCGGCTTCCAGCCGCCGTCGACGCTGGTCCACTGTGCCATGGGTTGAAACAGGTTGCCCGCGCTCGGGGGGGCGGCTTCGTCTCGGAAGTGGTTGCGCTGCACCTGACGCGCCATCAGGCGCTCGCTCATGCCGGGCATGAGCGCGTGCTGGATGGAAACCACCCGCCCGCTGCCGCCGACGAAGGTCTCGCGCCGCGGGTGTTTGGCGAGGTTGACGAGGGCCGCTGCGACCCGTTCCGGCGCGATCACCGGATCCATGGCCTTTACGCTACGGCCGGTGTAATTGGCTGCGTGCTGGAACATGGGCGTGTCGATGGAGCCCGGCAGCAGCGTGCAGGCGTGAATGTGTTTCTCGTCGACGAGTTCCTCGCGCAGGCATTCGCCCAGCGCGCGGATGCCGGTCTTGCTGATCACGTAGGCGCTGGTGAACGGCTGGCCGATGGAGGCCACCATCGAGGCGTTATTGATGAGGACGCCGCTGCCCTGTTCCCGGAAAGCCTGCAATGCCGCCCGGGCGCCATAGATGTAACCGTACAGGTTGGTCTCGATAACGCGCCGGTAGGCCTCGGGCGGTGCCTCCTCGAAGCGCGCGAATAACGACACCGCCGCATTGTTTACCCAAACGTCGATGCGTCCATAGGTCTCCAACGCGCGTTGCGCCAGGTGTTGAACCTGGCGCTCGTCGGTCACATCGGTGGCTACGACCAGCGCCTGGCCGCCGGCGGCGTGGCATTCTTGCGCCACTTCCTCGAGGGCATCGCGTCGCCGGGCCGCCAGCACCACCGCCGCACCCTCCTGTGCAAAGCTGCGGGCGGCGGCTCGTCCGATACCGCTGGATGCGCCGGTGATCACGACGACGGCGTCCTTGAGCTTTCTCGGCATAAACCTCTCCTTGCGTGCATTCGTCCTTGAATACGCAAGAAATAGCTTAGCAGGCTGGGTCCCGCTGCGTTTCGGAGGAGGGCGTTCAGGCAGTTGCGTTGGCTTCGCAGCGGCCCCGCACAGCGTGAGCGAGCAGCGCGGGGGGCGCAAATGGGCGAGGGCGGGATGCTATCCCGCCCTCGGTATGGGGGCTTACCAATGGTAGGCGTCAGGTGCCGGTGCTACGGCTCGGACGTATGCCCGGCAAGAACGTCCGTGGCGCCGTTCCCGTTACCGGTTCAGGCGTTGCAGGTTAGAAACACCAAGCAGGGCTGCGATCCCGCGCCTGTGGGGGCGCCCAGATCGTCGTCCTCGTCCTGGTCGAGGCGGTAGAGTTCGTGCAGCGAATGCAGCGCTTCCAGATCGAAGTCGAGAAAGGTGAGCGCAGCCCCTTCGGTCGTCACGCGCGCCACTTTGGCGTGCAGGCGGCAGAAGCTCGACTGGCCGCCGCGCGGGAGCATAAAGGCTGCCTCGACCACCGCACCCTCTTCGAGACCGGGTGCGTCGCTCGTCTCGACGAACATGCCGTTGAGGCTGAGGTCGGACACGCGGCATCGCGTGATGCCGTTGCGGTACAGCACCGCGTCCAAAAGTACGTCCCTGCGCATACTCCAGCGATGTTCCATAGATCGAAGTCCTTCTCCGTGTTCGTCCCTGTCTCCCGCAGGAGACCCCTGATAGTGCCCGTCCTTGGGCGGCCAGCCTCCCTGAACGGCTGTTAGTTAGATTGCAGTGAGCGAGCGGGCGGTCCATCCTTGGAGCGACTTCCTGTCGCGTTCCCTGTGCATATTCGCGTCTTCCTGACGCCGCCGCTGTCTTGCGGCCCACCCGCGGCTCTTCCCTCCCTTCCCTGGCGTACTCCCGTTCCCTTACATTCTTCCAGCGACTCTTCCTTGAGTGGCCTCTAAGCCCCTCGGACCTCCTGTCCGAGCTTGCCAAGCGCCTCCGGGCTTTCCCTGCCTCGGGTCCCGCTCCCTGCGGGCGAGGTGCTTGGCGACCGTCCGGTCTCCCTGGCGTAAGGCCTCATTCCATGAGGTCTCAGGCCTGCGTGCAAAGCTCCTTCTTCGCCGGTCGCGCCGTCTTCCGTGATGCTTGCGACCTTGGGGAGCAGTGTAGGGAGGCGGAGGGGGTGCGCACACCCCTGCGATTCCTGAAAACCTTGGGGGAAATCCCGTACGATCCAGCAAAATCATACAGTTATAGTGTGACTGGGTTCCCGTTCCGGCAATAATTTATTGCCGTCATTAGGACCCCGGGGCGCGGCACGCTTCGCAGGGCTCCCCAGCGGCGACCGGGCGGGCGCGTGTAATCGTGAAACGCATCACGATCAGGTGCCCGAGCGGGTGCGGTTGCCGGCCGCCGGTCGCCCGGCTGCGCCTGCTTCGTCCTCCGGATCGATGGCCAGCGACATGCGCACCAGATCGGCGAGCGAGCCGGCTTCCATCTTTTCCATCACCTTTGCCCGGTGGACTTCGATGGTCTTCGCGCTGACGCCGAGGTCGAGCGCGATGCGCTTGTTGGATTTGCCCTCCACGACCAGCGCCATGACCTCGCGCTCGCGTGGCGTGAGGTGCTCGTAGCGCCCCATGATGCGTTCGCGGCGCGCCTGGGTCTCCCAGCTGTCTTCGGCCTTCTTCAGCAACTGCTGGATGCGATCCAGCAGCATCTGGTCGTTGAACGGCTTCTCGATGAAGTCGGAGGCGCCGGCTTTCATGGCCCGCACCGCCATGGGCACGTCGCCGTGCCCGGTGACGATGATGACCTGCAGCGCCGAGCCCCGTTCGGCGAGCGCTTCCTGCAACTCCAGACCGCTCATGCCGGGCATGCGGATGTCCAGCACCAGACACCCGGTCTGGGACGGTTCCATGGACTCCAGGAATTCGCGTGCCGACGCGTAGGTGTGCACGTCGAGTCCGACGGACTCGATGAGCCAACGCAGCGACTCGCGCACGGCGGTGTCGTCATCTACGACGAACACTGTTGGTTTAGGGCTCATCCTTGGGGTCTCCCGCGATGGGTAAGAAGAATCGGAAGGTACTGCCGCTCGCCTCGGGAATCATCCAGAGGTGACCGGCATGGGCTTCGATGATGGATCGGCTGATCGACAGCCCGAGACCGAGCCCCGTCGGCTTGGTCGTGAAAAAGGGTTGGAAGATCAACTCGCGGTTCTCCTCCGGAACCGCGCTGCCGGTGTTGTGGATGGCCACTTCCACCTGGCCGTCCGGGCCGAGGCTCGTGCGTATCGTCAGCACGCGTTCGGCGGCCTCCTCCTGCTGCATCGCGTCGATCGCGTTGCGGATCAGGTTGAGGATGACCTGTTCGATCTGGATGGTGTCGGCCACCACCGGCGGCAGATCGTCGTCGAGATTCAGCACGACGCGGATCCCGGCCCGTCGCATGTCCGCCGCCGCCATGTTGAGCGCCTCGCGCACCAGCTCGTTGAGTTGGGTGGAGGCCTGATGCTGCTGATCCTTGCGGATGAAGCGGCGGATGCGCCGGATGATCTCGCCCGCGCGCTGCCCCTGGCGCGTGATCTCCTGCAACGCCGTGATCAACGCCTCGGTGTCGCCGCGGCCGCTGCGCAGGCGGTGCATGCTGCCTTGGGCATAGTTCACGATGGCCGTGAGCGGCTGGTTCAACTCGTGCGCGAAGCCGGAGGCCATCTCGCTCATGAGGGTCAGGCGCCCCGCGTGCGCCAGTTCCGCGTGGTGTTGGCGCAGCTGCTCCTCGGTCTGGATGCGTTCGGTGATGTCGTGGGAGGTGGAAACGAAGGAGCGCACTTCACCGTGCCAGTCGGTGAGCGGCGTGATGGTCTTCTCTTCGTAATAGAGCGCACCGTCCTTGCGCCGGTTGACGAACTGGGCGCGAAAGGGTTTTGCGGCGCGGATCGTGCCCCACATCTGCTCGTAGAACCCCTCGTCATGAACGCCGGACTTGAGGATGCGGTGCGTGCGCCCCAAGACCTCGTCTTTCGCATACCCGGTCATCGCCGTGAACGCGGGGTTCACGTACCGGATGACGCCGTGCTGGTCGGTGATGGCGACGCTGTCGGCGATGTTCTGCAGCGCGCTGGAGAGCTTGCGCATCTCCGACTCGGCGCGGCGTCGCTGGATCTCGCCCTCCAGCCACTGCGCCATGTGCTTCAGGATCTCGCCGTCGGTCGGGCTGAAGTCCGCCGGCCGACCGCGGCCGCTGAAGTGCAGGATACCGTAGAGCTGGCCTTCGATCACAAGACGCATGCAGAACGAGGTGCGCCCCGAGGCATCACGCACGGCGTGCGGCGCGTCCTGGGTGAGGGCCTGCTCGCAACTGGCATCGGTCAGCGCAAGCGCCGTGTCCGGCGCCGCCGCCGCGCCCACCGCGGCCATGATCTCGTAGCTGTCGCCCTCGTGGCGCGCAATCAGACCGTCGCTGAGGCGAAACCGCTCGCAGCCCATCTCGAGCAGGTCGTTGAGCTTGGCGGCGAAGTCCGTTCCGGGCGCCGTCATGATGCCGTGCAGCGCACGCAAGGCGGCTTCGCTCTTGCGTAGCTCCTGCTCCGCGCGCTGGCGCTCGGCGACCTCGCGGTGCAGCTTACGATTGAGGCGGGTGACGTCCAGCGCCGCCAAGGCCGTGCCGGCCAGGACGGCCACCGCGACGACCCAGATCCAGGGATCGCTGCCCAGAGCGAGCAGCAGGCTATCGGCCAGGGGAGTTTCTGAGCTCCAGCCCGTCAGCCACCGCTCCATATCCTTGGGTCATCCTCCGTGAGAGACATCGGCCGCTGCCTTCTGGATGCGCCGGGGACGGGGAACCCGTGGGTCCGGCCGCAATGGCAGCTTGCGCATAGGCATGTGTACCGGCTTTCTCGCGTCGTTGCAAGCGAGCGCCCGCGCCAGGAGGTCAACTTGGCCGCCTAGGTGTATGCTTTGCAAGACTATGGTAGGCGGCTCGTTGGAGCGGGACATGCGTTGGATGAAACGTAGCGTGATGGCGGGGGCGGCGGCCCTGGCGGTGGCGGCGGTGGTGGCCTGTACCACCTCGCCGTTGGGGCGGCAGCAGCTGACCCTGTTCCCGGATGCGCAGCTCGCGGAGATGAGTGTGCACGCCTTTCAGCAGATCCAGGACCAGGTGCCGGAGTCGACCGACGAGGGCGTTAACCGTTACGTGCAGTGTGTGGCGGATGCCATCACTGCCGATGTAAAGCCCCCCGCCGGTGAGTGGCAGGTCAAGGTGTTTCAAGACGACACCGTGAACGCCTTCGCGCTGCCCGGCGGCGAAATCGGGGTCAACACCGGCCTGCTGCGCGCCGCGGAGAACCAGCATCAGCTGGCCGCGGTGGTGGGGCACGAGGTGGCACACGTACTGGCCCGCCACGGCAACGAGCGGGTGTCGCAGCAGTTCGCCGCCGAGCAGGGGCTTGCACTGGTGGCGGTACTCGCGAGCGACCGTTCGCCGCAGACGCAGCAGCTGTTGCTGGCTGCGCTCGGCGTGGGGGCGCAGGTCGGCATCTTGCTGCCCTTCAGTCGTGCGCAGGAGCTGGAGGCGGACGCCGTGGGCCTGGACCTGATGGCGAGCGCCGGCTTCGACCCTCGCCAGAGCGTTGATCTGTGGCACAACATGGCGCGCGAGGGCGGCGACGAGCCGCCGCGTTTCCTGTCTACCCATCCGCCCACCAAGGACCGTATCGAAGCACTGGCCAAACGCGCGGAGACGGTCATGGGCGATTATGAGAAGGCGGTCGCAGCGGGGCGCCAGCCCAACTGCGAGCGCCCGTCTTAAGGAAGCGCTACGTCATTCAGAGCGTCCCGCGGCGCAGGGAAGTACCGTCGTGATCACCGGCCACGCCGTTGACCACGTAGCAGGGCGAAACGGCACTTTTCGCCTTGCGTGGGCTGAAAGGTCCGGGACGGATTTATCCAGACCATCCGGAGGCAGTAGAAACCGGCCGCCGGGCGCGGCCGACGCGCGGCGCGCAGGCCCGACACCCAGGGGCGGCGGGCATTCGGCTGCGGCAGCGAGGCCGCGGCCCAATTCACAGGGAGAAGCAGTGATGAAGAACAAGCTGATCGGCGGCGTCGTGGGGGGAGCCGCGCTGCTGTGGTCGTCCACGGCGGTGTGGGCGGGTACGGTGATCGAATTGCGCGACGCCGAGGGCGTGGAGCAACGGATACTGGTTGAACAGGAGCTGGGGCGCTTCGAGAGCGACGATGGACGGCGTTATGTGCTGCTGGATGTCTCGGAGAAGCGCTTCCTGCTGGTCGACAACGAACAGCGCGCGGTATTCGACATGAGCGTCATGCTGCAGGAGGCGCCGCCCGAGAGCGTTAACGGTCCGGCCGACGAACCTACCGTGGAGGCGGTGGAGCAGGGCCCGGGGCCTGAGATTGCGGGCTTTGCCACCCAGCATTTCGTGCTTCAGGCCGACGGTCAGCCCTGCCAGGAGGTCTATGTCTCGCGCGAGCTGCTCGAGCAGGCGGGACTGGTGCCCTTCTTGGCGGCCTTCGGCGACCTTGCGCGCTACACGCGCGAGCTGGAAGGCGAGGGAGCCCCGGACACCCATCCCTGCGAGCGCATGGAACCGAGCGTGGAGTTGATGGCGCTCGGCATGCCCTTGCGTACCGTCGGGCCGGGTGGCGAGCTGGAGGAAGAAGTGGTCGAGGTGCGCGCCGACGTGGCTTTGCCCGAGGACGCCTTCGCGCTGCCCCAGGACTACCAGGTGATCGTGTTCGGGAGCCCGGACCCCGGTGCACCCGCTCCTTGATGGCGAGTATGCGAGCGGCTGATACCCTGGGCGCCGCCCGCGCGGCGTCCGGGCGGCGCGCCCGAGGGGCGGGCGCCTAGCGCCCGCCCCTCGTTCTGTCTATGTGGAGCAAGCTGCAGGAACGGTTACTGAACGCGGTGTGGGGCGCGGAGCCCGCACAACTCGCGCCGCTGCGTGCCTTCTGGGTACGCAAGGCGCGGCTGTTCCACGCCACCCTGCAGGTGATGATGGAAGGGCAGCTCACGCTGCGCGCGATGAGCCTGGTCTACACCACCCTGCTGGCATTGGTGCCGCTGCTGGCGGTGAGCTTTTCCGTGCTGATGGCCTTCGGGGTGCACGGGCAGTTGCTGCCGGTGCTGGAGAACTTCCTTGCCCCGCTGGGTCCCGAGGGGCTGCTGCTCGCCGAGCGCATCGTCAACTTCGTCGATAACATCCGCGTGGGCGTGCTGGGCTCGCTCGGCTTGGCCTTCCTGATCTATACGGTCATCACCCTCATCCAGAAGGTGGAGGAGGCATTCAACTTCATCTGGCGCATCCGCCGACCGCGCACCTTGGCGCAGAGCTTCACCGACTACCTCAGCGTGCTCATCGTCGGTCCGGTGCTGGTATTTTCCGCGCTCGGCGTGGCCGCCGCGGTGCGCGGCACGGTGTTCGTGGAGCGCGCGTTGGACATCCACCTGCTGGGCATGACGGCCTACGTGCTCGGTTTGGTGACGCCGTTTCTGGTGGTCATCGCGCTGTTTACCTTCGTGTATGCCTTTTTGCCCAACACCCGGGTGAACGTCCGCGCCGCCCTGGTCGGCGCGATCTCCGCGGGCTTGCTGTGGGAACTCGCGGGCTGGGTTTTCGCCTCGTTCATTGCCGGCTCGGCGCGCTACGAGGCCATCTACTCGGGCTTCGCCATCGTCATCTTCTTCATGATCTGGCTGTACGTGAGTTGGCTGATCCTGCTGTTCGGCGCGCAGCTGTCCTACTACTATCAGCACCCGCGGCTGGTGCGCCCGGGCGGGCGCGAGCCGGTGCTCAGCAACCGCGCCAAGGAACGCCTCGCGCTGATGATCATGTTCCTGCTCGGGTTGCACTACTATCGCGGCCGCGCCCCTTGGACCCTGGACGCGCTGGTCGACCATCTCTACGTGCCGCCGGAGGCGGTCGAGGACGTGGTGGATATCCTGGTGCGCAACGGCCTGGTGGTGGAGACCCAGCCGCGTCAGGGCATACCGACCTACCTTCCGGTGCGCGACATCGCCACCATCACGGTGCGCGAGTTGCTGCACTGCGTGCGCGCCGACGGCGAGCCGCACACGATCGGCTCCGAGCCGCCGGCACCCCTGGAGGGGGTGGTGGCCCAGATGGACGAGGCGCTGGACGTCGCCATGGGGGAGGAAACCATCAAGGATATGGTGCTGGCGCACGAGGGCGAGGCGGACGCTGGTTCGCCGCAACCGGCTATGCCAAGCTAGCCAGCTTGCTATGAGAGGATCGCCGCCGGCGGGCCGGTCGCGGCGGAGCCACGCGGGCCCGCGCGCCGCCCGGCCCGGTCTGGGCAGTGCGAGACGGAGCAGCCTCTTACAGCCCCACTGAGTACTGCGGCGAGGAACAGCCATGTTGGAGATCGGAACGCCCCTCAGCCCGCGTGCGACGCGGGTCATGCTCCTGGGGGCCGGTGAACTGGGCAAGGAGGTCATCATCGCCCTGCAGCGCCTGGGCGTTGAGGTGGTGGCGGTGGATCGCTACGCCGACGCCCCCGGCCAGCAGGTGGCGCACCGCGCGCACGTGATCGACATGACCGACGCCGCCGCGCTGCGGGCCCTGATCGAGCGCGAACGGCCCCAGCTGGTCGTGCCGGAGATCGAGGCCATCGCCACCGAGGCGCTGCTGGAGGTCGAGGCCGACGGGCTCGCGCAGGTCATCCCCACGGCGCGCGCCGCGCGCCTGACCATGGACCGCGAGGGCATCCGCCGCCTCGCCGCCGAGGAACTGGCCCTGCCCACTTCCCGTTACGCCTTCGCGGGCGATCTGGATGCGTTGCTCGCGGCCGTGGAGGGCGAGCAGGGCATCGGCTACCCATGCATCATCAAGCCCGTGATGTCCTCCTCCGGTAAGGGTCAGTCGCGGGTGGACGGGCCCGAGGACCTTGCGGCGGCGTGGGATTACGCGATGAGCGGCGGGCGCGTGCAGCGCGCGCGGGTGATCGTCGAGGAGGTGATCGGGTTCGATTTCGAGATCACGCTGCTCACGGTGCGGGCGGCGGGGGCCGACGGCGGCATCGAGACCCACTTCTGCGCGCCGATCGGCCACCGCCAGGAACAGGGCGATTACGTCGAGAGCTGGCAACCCCAGGCCATGAGCGGGGCGGCCCTGGAGGAGAGTCGGCGCATCGCGCGGGCGGTGACCGACAACCTGGGCGGGCGCGGTATTTTCGGCGTGGAGTTGTTCGTGCGGGGTGACCGCGTGTGGTTCAGTGAGGTGAGTCCGCGGCCGCATGACACGGGGCTCGTTACGCTCGCGACCCAGCGCCTGAGTGAGTTCGAGCTGCACGCGCGCGCCATCCTCGGCTTGCCGGTCGATACGGCACTGGCCGGTCCCGGCGCGAGCGCCGTGATCTACGGCGGCGTGGAGGCCACCGGCGTGGTGTACCAGGGCGTGGCCGAGGCGCTGCAGGTACCCGGTAGCGATCTGCGCCTGTTCGGCAAGCCCGAGAGCTACACGCGGCGGCGCATGGGCGTGGCGCTCGCCCGCGGCAAGGACGTGGCCGAGGCGCGGGAGCGCGCCCGGCAGGTGGCGAGCCGGGTACGGCCGCAGGCCTGATGCCGCGCGACGAGGCCGCTCAGCTCGCGTTGTTGCAAGCCGATGCCGAGGCCGGCGTGGCGCGTGCGCAGCGGCACCTGGCCAACCGCTATCTGCGCGGGCGCGGCATCCAGCGGGACGAGGCCGTGGGCATGATGTGGCTGCGCCGGGCGGCCGAGCAGGGGTTGCCGCAGGCGCAGCGCGAGCTGGGGGAGTATCTGGAACGAGGCGCCGGGGAGCGGGCGGCGGTGTTGGAGGAGGCCGGCCGCTGGTACTATCTGGCGGCACGCAGTGGAGACCGCTTCGCGCGCGAGCACCTCGCACGCCTGGCGGCCCGGCGGCGAGCCGCCGGGCCGGGCAATCCCTGACGGGCGGCTAGCTACTCGATCTTGAGGTACGAGAAGCCTTCCTCGCTCTGCAGTTCGGCGATGCGCACCACGCCCGAGGGCACCAGTTCCACGCCCTCGTAGAAGTCGCCCTCGTCCAGTTGCACGGCGCTGCGCGTGATGTCGCACAGCTCGAACTGCACGTTGTGAACCGAGCGCAGACTGCTGAGGCGCCCGCGCAGGTTATCGCGCGCCTCGCGCAGCGCCTCGTCTTCGGCGAACGGGGTGTTCTCCAACGGGTTGTCGGTAAGGAAGCGGATGCCGTGCGACACGAACACGATCCGCACGTCGTAGTCCATCAGGTTGTCGTTGTAGTGCGTGACCATGTTGTTGATGCTGGTCAGCATCGCGCTGAAGCGGCGCGGGTCGGCGAAGTCGGCGTGGTAGACCACTTTGGCCTCGCCCTCGCCGAAGGCCGCCGCAGGGCGGGGCAGTAGAAAAGCCGCCGCGATCAGCAATGCGACCAGCAGGGTGAGGGCGCGGGCCGGCGCGAGCGGCAGGCGGGTTGTCGATGTGGTTGGCGTTGTCATGGTTTCCTCCTGGGACGGTTGAGAGACGCTTGCGACACGCTCGCCGACCACTTCGACCCCCTGAACGGGCGAGCCGCGCCGGCAGCACCGGCGCCGTCATCTTAGGGAAGGTCTGAATAACTCCAGCCTGGAGTTCTCAGAGCTTCTTTAAAACCTAGCAGGCGCGATGGTGCCGCGGCTGCGCGGGGTGCGCTTTAATTTTTTTAGACGTGCCGGGGACTTCCAAGTTTCCTCGGCGCACGGGAGAGTACGCGCTATGCAGATTCACTCCACCGCCGTGGTGGCGGAGACGGCCCGCGTTGGCGCGGGCACGACCGTCGGTCCCTTCGTCGTCATCGAGGACGACGTGGAGATCGGCCGCGACAACCGCCTGCTGGCGCATTGCGTTATCAAGCGCGGCGTGCGCATAGGCGATGGTAACACCATACATGAACACGCGGTCATAGGCGGCCTGCCGCAGGATCTCGGCTTCACCGAGCGGCCGAGCTTCGTGCGCATCGGCGACCGCAACACCTTGCGCGAGTATGTCACCGTGCACCGCGCCACGCGCGAGGGCGAGGCAACGACGATCGCGAACGATACCTACTTGATGGCCACGGCCCACGTGGCCCATGACTGCCGGCTCGAGTCACGCGTGATCATGGCCAACGGGGCGACGCTGGCGGGATTCGCGCAGGTCGGCGAGCGCGCGTTCCTGTCGGGCGGCGTGATGGTGCACCAGTTCGCGCGCGTGGGCCGCTGCGCCATGATCGGCGGTAACAGCAAGATCACCCAGGACTGTCTGCCGTTCTTCATTACCGACGGGGTGCCCGCGCATGCGCGCGGCATCAACCTGGTGGGGCTGCGGCGGGCGGGCTACGGTGCCGAGGACATCCGCGCCCTGAAACAGGCCTACCGCCTGTTGCTGCGTAGCGGGACGCCTCTGGAGTCGGCCTTGGCGAGCCTCGCGCAAAGCGACGTGGCGGCGGTGCGTGAGTTGCACGCCTTCCTTCTGGACAGCCGGCGCGGTTTCCACCACGCGGAGGGTACATGAGCGATCACGACGAGTGGGCGTCGGGCGAGCGCCCGCCCAGCAAATCGCAGCGCAAGCGCGACAGCCATGCCCTGCAGGCGCTGGGCGAGGAGTTGGTGGAGCTGCCGGCAGCCCAGTACCTGGGCCTGACGCTACCCGAGGAGTTGGACGAGGCGGTGCGCCTGGCGCGCGCCATCCGACAGCGGGGCGGACGCAAGCGCCAGCTTCAGTACATCGGACGTCTGATGCGGGAATTGGACGCCGCGCCGATTCGTGCGCAGCTCGAGGCCTTGCAGGGGCGCGACCAGCGCGCGGTGGCGCTGCATCATGCGGCCGAGCGCTGGCGTGAGCGCCTGTTGGCGGAGGGCGATGCGGCTCTGGCGGCCCTGGTGGAGAAGTACCCGCAGGCCGACCCGCAACGCCTGCGCCAACTGGTGCGCAGCATCCAGGCCGAGCAGCAGGCCGACAAACCACCGCGCGCCTTTCGGGAGCTGTTTCGCGCGTTGCGCGAACTGGTGGAGGAGTGACGCGGTAACCTCGCCGCGGCTACTCAGCGTAGCGAGGCGCCGCGGCGCGTCCTGCGAGGCGACGGAAGGGGGCGGGCCTCAGGTGTCCGTCTTGGCGTGCTTGTTGATGGCGCTCAAGTTGCCCCAGGCGTGCACGTTGTCCACCTGCACGCCGATCCACCAGAGCGCGCCGACGCTGTCGCGGCTGTAACCTCCAACGATGCGCTGGCCCGTGCCCAGTTGGATGGCCGGCAGGTAGTCCCGCGCGGCTTCGCGGTGGCGAAACACCCGCCAGTGCACCACGCCGTCGGCACCCGTGCCATCCGGCAAGGGGCGCTCACGTTCGAGCACATCATCGGTCATACACCCTCCGTCGTCGTTGTGGCGTCCCTTGCGGTGTAGCAGAGCCGGAGGCCCCGTGCAACACGCGGGCCGTTCCACTTAGCCGAAGATGTGGTCGCGTAGCCCCCACTTGCTGGCCATGGTCTCGGCCGCGTTCAGCAACTCCTCGGCGCGGGTGGGGTGGTTGTAGGCGCCGCGCGCGAGCCAGCGCAATGCGGTGTCACGGTCGGGCGCCAGGGCGAGCAGGTGAATCAGTTCCGCGGCCTCGCTGCCCACGATCTCGCCGCCGAGCAGCGCGCCGCTGTCCATGTCGCCGAGCAGGCGCACGAAGCCGGCGGTGTCGCCCTGGCCGAGCGCGCGCGGCGAGGTCTCGAAGGCGGCGAAGCCCACCGCCGGCTCGAGGTCCTCGTCCTCGGCGGTATCCTCGTCCATGCCGATGCGGGCCATCTCCACCGCGCTGTAGATCGCCTCCGGCACCCACAAGGGGTCCTGGGCGCGCGGCGTGTCGCCGAGGATGTTGTCGATCGCCAGCGTGGCATCGGCGAGCGCCTGATTGGCGGTCATCGCCGGGGAGGTGCAGTCGCCGATGGCATACACATTGGCGGCCGCGGTCTGCAGGTGGGCGTTGCGTACCACGAAGCCGGCGGCGTCCGTCTCGATGCCCGCTGCCTCAAGCCCCAGGCCCTCGGTATGGGGCACGCGTCCCGTGCCGAGGCAGACCCAGTCGACCGTCTCTTCGCCGCCGTCCTCCAACGTCAGCGCGACGCCGTCGTCGCCGACGCGCGCGGACTGCACCCGCGCGCCGGTGCGCGGCGCGATGTCGTAGTTGGCCATCGCCTCACGCAGCGTGCGCCGGGCCTGATTGCTGAACAGGCTGCGCGCGAGCGGCTCGCCGCCGCAGATCCACACCACCTCCTTGCCGAGCAGGGTGAGGATGAAGGCGAATTCGGTGCCGATCACGCCACTGCCGATCAGCGCCACGCGCTTGCCTGCCGGCGGCGGCTCGTCGAACAGCGTGTCGGTGGTCAGGACCCGCCCCGGCACCTCGCCGCTCCAGCTCGGTAGGCGGGGCGAGGAGCCGGTGGCGAGGATGATATGGGCGCCCTCGATCGTCTGCACGGTGTCGCCGGCGCTCAGTTCGACGCGCTGCGCGTCGAGCAGTCGGCCGTGGCCGCGCAGCGCGGTGATGCCCAGGCGCTTCATGTAGCTCTCGTAGCTGTCGCGCACCGTGGCGACGACCTCGCGTTGGTGCTCCCAGGCAACGCCGAGATCGGCGGTCACCTTCGCCCGCAGGCCGCGGCTCGCCAGCGCGCGGCTCTGCGCGATCCACTTGGCGCTGTGGTGCCAGGCCTTCTTGGGTACGCAGCCACGGTTCAGGCAGCAACCGCCCCAGTCGCGTCGCTCGATGATGGCGACCTTGAGGCCGCGCAGGGCGCCCAGGACGGCCGCGCGGTAGCCGCCCGGGCCCGAGCCGATGACGATGAGGTCGTAGCGATCCATAAGCGAAACTCTCAATGGGTTGCCGGAAGCGAGGAGCGGCATTATCGGTGTGCGTTCCGGCGATTGCAAAACGGGCCCGCATCCCGGGAAAGGACATCGGGCCTGCGATCTGCCGTAGGTGCCGCGCTGAACGACGGCCAGCCACTGAACGAGCGAGCAGCGGGGCGCCGTCGCGCGTGGCCCCTTTAGAGCCCCGGCTGGCCCTTTCGAACCAGCCTCAGAGGGCGTTGATGCGCCCGAGCAGCGCTTGCATGTCCTCCGGGAAGTCGGCCCGCAGTAGGCGGCGGGTCAGACGGCGTACGCGGCCGATGTCGGCGTGGCGAATGGCGTGTTTGACCTCGGGCAGCGCGCAGGGATGCACCGAAAAGGCCCGCAGCCCCATGCCGAGCAGCAGGCGGGTGTAGCGCGGATCGCCGGCCATCTCGCCGCACATGGCCACCGGTACCTTGGCACGCGCGGCCGCCTCCAGCGTGCGCTGTATGAGTTGCAGCACGCCGGGGTGCAGGGGATCGTAGAGGTAACTGACGGCGTCGTCGACCCGATCCGCCGCCAACGTGTACTGGATCAGGTCGTTGGTGCCGATGGACAGAAAATCCATGTGCCGCGCGAACAGATCGGCCGCCAGCGCCGCCGCCGGCACTTCGATCATGGCGCCAACGGGCAGGCGCGGGTCGAAGGCGTGCCCCTCGGCGCGCAGCTCCGCCCGCACCTCGTCGAGCAGCGCATGTACCTGCAGGATCTCCTGACACGAGGTCATCATCGGGATCATCAGCCGCACCGGGCCGTGTGCCGAGGCGCGCAGCACGGCGCGCAGTTGCGGCCGAAACAGCTCCGGCCGCTTGAGACACAGGCGGATAGCGCGCAAGCCTAGCGCCGGGTTGGGGCCGAGACGCTCTTCACCGTCCCACGGCAGGGGCTTGTCGGCGCCAAGGTCCAGGGTGCGAATGGTAAGCGGCGCACCGCGCAGTGCGCGCAGTACGCGCACAAACACCCGAAACTGCTCCTCCTCGCTCGGCGGGGCGGGGCGGTTCATGAACAGGAACTCGGTGCGGTAGAGGCCCACCGCGGTCGCGCCGCTGCGGCGCATCACCGTCACGTCCTCGGGAAACTCGATGTTGGCCTGCAGGTCGACCGACACCCCGTCCCGCGTGACCGCGGGCGTATCGCGTATCGCCCCCAGTGCCGCGCGGCGCCGGCGCTCGTCGCGCCGGCGCCGCCGGTAGTGGCGCAGGGTGATTTCGTCGGCGCTGGCCAGTACCACCCCCTCGGCGCCGTCGACGATAAGGGGTTCGTCGTTGCGTAGCAGGGCGGCAGCGTGATGCAGCCCCGATACCGCCGGCACGCCCAGGGTGTGGGCGAGGATGGCGGTGTGGGAGGTCGGGCCGCCGAAGGCGGTCACGAAGGCCGCCGCGCCTTGTTGGTGCAGCAGGATGGCGTCGCCCGGGATGAGCTCTTCGGCGACCACTACCCGCCCGGCCAGCAGTCGGTGGTGGTCAGCGTCGGCCGCGCCCGGCTCCTGCAGCAATATCCGCTGCACACGCCGTACCAGCTGCTCGACGTCCACGCGGCGACTGCGTATGTAGTCGTCCTCCATGGCGTCGAACATCTGCATCAGGGAGATACCCTGCTGCTTGAGGGCCCATTCGGCGTTGCACCGGCACTGGCGGATGAGTTCGGCGGGCCCGTGCACCAGGACCTCGTCGCGCAGCATGAGCAGGTCCATCTCGATGAAGGCGGCCACTTCGGCGGCGTCGAGGGGGAGGCCGGCGCGCACCGCTTCGAGCTGCGCGGCAGCCGTGTCAAGCGCCCGCTGCAGGCGCTCGAGCTCGGCGTCGACCTCGTGTTCGGCCACCGGCCGCTCGGCGATCTCGGGCATGCCGGGGTGCAGGATGTACGCCCGGCCCATCACTACGCCGGGCGACACGCCGAGTCCGTGCAGCACGAGGGTCATGTCGCCCCCGCGCCGACGGGCCTACTCCTGTTCGCCGAAGCGGTCGCTGATGAGCGCCTCGAGTTCCTGTGCGGCTTGCCGTTCATCGGTCCCTGAAATGATCAGCTCCAACTCCGTGCCCCGTCCCGCGGCCAGCATCATCACCCCCATGATGCTCTTGCCGTTGACGACCTTGTCCCCGCGGCCGAGTTGAACCTCCGACTGAAAGCGGGACGCCAGCGTGACGAACTTCGCGGCTGCGCGTGCGTGCAGCCCCAGCTTGTTGACGACCTCGACCCGACGCCGCACCACCTCAGCCCTCCACGCTGGGGCGGCATGCCATGATGCCGTCGTGGCCCCCGGACAGCGCCTTGGCGGTGAGTTCTTCCAGGTTCAGGTGGGGGTAGTTCATCACCCGGATGAACATCGGTAAGTTGACGCCCGCCACCACCTGCACCCGGCCCTCCGGATCCAGCAGGCGGCTGGCGATGTTGCTCGGCGTGGAACCGTACATGTCGGTCAGCACCAGAACACCGTCGCCGCGGTTGAGCTTGTGCACCAAGTCGTGCGCGCGCGCTGCCTGCCGCTCGGGATCGCTGTCCTGTGGAATGGGCAGGATCTCTACGTCCAGCGGGCACTGGGTGAGCATGGAACAGGCCGTGTCCATGATCGCCTGTCCGATCTGGCTGTGGGTGATGACCAGGATGCCGACACTCATGACAACTCTCGATGACGGGTGAGGACGCGCTTGCGCGTGGTGCGAAAGTGCCGCGCGAGGCGCTCGATGAGATAGACGGAACGGTGCTGCCCGCCGGTGCAGCCGACGGCAACCGTCATGTAACTGCGGTTGTCGTCCTCGAACTGGGGGATCCACCGCTCCAGGAAGCCGCGTAAGTCCTCGTACATGCGGGTCACGCGCGGGTCGCGCTCGAGAAACTCCACGACCTCCGGCGCCAATCCCGTGAGGGAGCGCAGCTGCGGCTCCCAGTGCGGGTTGGGTATGCAGCGCACGTCGAACACGAAGTCGACGTCGGCCGGGATGCCGTGCTTGTAGCCGAACGACTGAAACAGCAGCGACATCGTGCCGTCCTCGTCGGTCACCCGCTCGCGGATCAGGTCGCGCAACTGGTGTACGGTGGTGCGGCTGGTATCCAGGCGCAGGTCGGCGCGTGAGGAGATGGGCTCCAGCACACGCCGCTCGTCGCGGATGGCCTCGGCCAGCGGTATGCGCTCGTTGGTGAGTGGGTGCTTGCGCCGTGTCTCGGAAAATCGCTTGAGCAGGGTGGGCTCGTCCGCCTCCAGGAAGAAGATTTCGATCTCCAGTCCCTGGGCCTCGAGTTGCTCGAGCATCGCCGGGAAATGGCGCAGGTCCTCGGGCAGTGCGCGGGCGTCGATGCCCACCGCCGCGCGCTGGTGCGCCTGCAGCAGGCCGCCTGTGATCTGCTGGGCGAAGGCGGGCAGCAGCCCCACCGGCAGGTTGTCGATGCAATAGACGTTGAGGTCCTCGAGCACGTGCAGGGCCACGCTCTTGCCGGCTCCCGAGAGCCCGCTGACGATGTATAGCTTCATGCCGGGTTGTCCCGCTGCATCAGGCGCCGCTGGCGTGCGATGAACTCCTCGGTGGCGTCATGGCCGTGGAACCGCAGAATGTGGTCGCGCACGGCGGTCTCGGCCAGCACCGCCAGATTGCTGCCGGGGGTGACCGGCAACAGGATCTCGGGCACGTCCACCTCCAGCAGCGTGCGGTTGCGCTGTGTGCCGCGCAGACGGTCCAAATGCACCGGAACGTCCTGCGCGTGCCTCTCCAAGTTTATGATGAGACGAAGGTTTTTGCTCTGCTTCACGGCGTTGTCGCCGAAGATGGCGCGCACGTCCAGGATGCCCAGGCCGCGGACCTCCAGGAAGCCGCGCAACAACTCGGGACAGGTGCCGCACAGCGTGTCCGGCGAGATGCGCGCCAGTTCGGGGGCGTCGTCCGCCACCAGTTGATGCCCGCGGCTGAGCAACTCCAGCGCCAGCTCGCTCTTGCCCACGCCGCTGGAGCCGGTGATCAGCACGCCGATGCCGCTCACGGACATGAAGACCCCGTGCAAGGTGGTCTTCTCGGCCAGGGCGGTGATCAAGTAGTGCTGCAGGTAGCTGATCAGCTTGAGACTCTGCACGCCCGAGCGCAACACCGGCACTTCGGCCGCCTCCGCGCGCGCAATGATGTCCTCATTCACGCGGCGCCCGTCACACACGATGATGGCCGCCGGACGTTCGCCAAACAGGCGGGTGAGTGCATCATCGTAGGAGTTCTTGCCCAGCCCGTCGAGGTAGCGCAGTTCCGAACTGCCGAGGACCTGGATGCGGTTGGGGCGAATGAGGGTGAGGTGTCCGACCAGCGAATCGGGCGGCGCGCCGCGTTCGGCCGGTCCGGCCACCGCCAGGTCGCCGCCGGCCTGGCCGGCCTCCCAGGTCAGGCGTAGCCGCTGGCGATGCGCCTCGAACAAGGCGCGTACCGTGAGGGTGCTCATGCTCGGCTCCTCGTCGCTAGTCGCAAGCGTGGTCGACGCAACCCAGTGTCACCGCGCGTGGCCGCCGGCCCGGCCGCCGGTCAATGTGACGGCTCCTGCCACTCGGCCAACAAGCGGTACAGCGCCTCGCTGGTGCGCGCCTCGCGCAGGCGCTCGCGGAACTCGCGGCTGGAGAACATCTCGGCGAGCTGCGCGAGCACCCGCAGGTGCTCCTCGGTGGATTCCTCGGGCACCAGCAGCGCGAACAGCAGATCCACCGGCTGCTGATCGATGGCGTCGAAGTCGACGCCCTCGATCAGCTGAATGAAGGCACCGCGGGTCTTGCGGTTATTCTTCACCCGTCCGTGCGGCAGGGCAACGCCGTGGCCGAGGCCGGTGCCGCCGAGGCGTTCACGGGCGATCAGGCTGTCGAACACCTCGGTGCGGCTGATGTCGTCCTCACCCTGCGCGAGCAGCTCGCTGAGTCGCTCGAGCGCCTTCTTCTTGCTCGTGACGTCCTCAGCGTTGGCTGCGACGCGCTCGATGGTGATCAGATCGCCTACTCGCATGGCTACCTCTGGCTACTCTTCTTCGCGCGGCGCCGTCTTGAGGCTCTCGGAGCGTCGGTGGTCGGTCACCTTCTCCTTGTGCTTCTTGATCTGCCGGTCCAGCTTGTCGGCCAAGCCGTCGATGGCGGCGTACATATCCTCCTGCTCGTCGTTGGCATGCAGCGTATTGCCGTCTACGTTGACGGTCGCCTCGGCCGCGTGGCGCAGCTTCTCCACGCTCAGCACCACGTGCACGTTGATCACGTGGTCGAAGTGACGCTCCAGCCGCTCCAGCTTGGACGCGACATAGGCGCGCAGCGGCTCGGTGATGTCCACGTGCTGGCCGGTGATGTCGATATGCATACCTTACTCCTGGTCGTTATGCCTCAGGCGAGGCGTTTGCGCTCGTTGGATGGGGCGATGGCCATGCCTTCCCGGTACTTGGCCACCGTGCGTCGCGCCACGTTGATGCCCTGCTCGGCGAGGATCTTGGCGATCTGGCTGTCGCTCAGCGGCTTACGCGGGTTCTCGGCGGCCACCAGCTTCTTGATCAGGGCGCGAATCGCGGTGGCGGAGCACTCGCCGCCGGACGCGGTGCTGACGTGGCTGGAGAAGAAGTACTTCAACTCGAACACGCCGCGGGGGGTGCGCATGTATTTCTTGGTGGTCACCCGCGAGATGGTGGACTCGTGCATGCCGACCTCCTGCGCCACATCGGCCAGCACCAGCGCTTGCATCGCCTCCTCGCCATGCTGCAGGAAGGCGCGCTGGCGCTCCACGATGCAGGTGGCGACCTTGAGCAGGGTCTCGTTGCGGCTCTGCAGGCTCTTGATGAACCAGCGCGCCTCCTGCAGCTGGGTCTTGAGGTAGCTTGCGTCCTGGCCGCTGGCCTCGCGCGCCATGCCGGCGTAGTAGCTGTTGATGCGCACACGCGGCGCGGCCTCGGCGTTGAGCTCGACGCGCCAGGCGTCGCGGTCGCGCGTCACGATGACGTCGGGGATGATGTAGTCCGTTTCCTCGCTGGCGACCTGTCCGCCCGGACGCGGGTTGAGGGTGCGGATCAGGCCGAGTACCCGCTGCAGCGCCTCCTCGTCGAGCTTCATGCGCCGCATGAGCTGGTTGTAGTCGCGCCCGGCGAGCAGCTGGAAGTGGTGCTCGAGCAGATGCAGCGCCTGCGCGCGCACCGTCTCGGGGGCCTCGCCCTCGCCCTGGCGCAGCTGAATGAGCAGGCTCTCGCGCAGGTCGCGCGCGCCGACGCCGGCGGGGTCGAAGTTCTGGATCTGGTGCAGGACCGCCACGACCTCGTCCAACTCGATCTCGAGTCCGTCGTCCACCAGCCCCTGGTGGATATCCTCGAGCTGGGCGCCCAAGTACCCGTCTTCGTCGATGCTGTCGATCAGCGTGCTGGCGATCACCTGGTCGGTCTCGCTGAACGGCGTGAACCCCAGCTGCCAGAGCAAGTGGTCGCGCAGGCTTTCGCTCGTGCCGCGGCGCGCGGCCAGGTCGCCGTTATCGTCGTCGGGTGGCGGGCCGCTGCTCACTGCCGGCTCGTAGATGTCGTCCCAGGCGCTGTCCACCGGCAGCTCTTCGGGCAATTGCGCCACGTGATCGAGGTCCAGTTCCCTGTCTGCGGTGGAGGAGGCCGTGCCGTTCAGCTCCTCCTGCGACGCTTCGCGCTCGCCGCCTTCTTCGGCCCCCTCGTCGAGCTCCAGCATCAGGTTGGACTCCAGCGCCTGCTGCACCTCGAGCTGCAGGTCCACGGTCGCCAGTTGCAGCAGGCGGATGGCCTGCTGCAGCTGGGGAGTCATGGTGAGCTGTTGACCGAGCTTAAGTTGTAGGGACTGTCTCATTGTTCACGTCGCACGCCTGGCGAAAGCCACCGCGCAGCTGTCCGAAAAAACGCCGCGACGCCGATCGCGGGCGTCCTCACAGGCGAAACTCCTCGCCTAGGTAGACCTTTCTTACCTGTTGATCGTTCAGTAAATCCTCCGGCGTGCCGGTGGCGATGACGCGTCCTTCGCTCATGATGTACCCGCGCTCGCAAATGCGTAAGGTTTCTCGCACATTATGGTCGGTGATCAGGATCCCGATGCCGCGCTCGCGCAGGTGGCGAATGATACCTTGAATATCCAGGACCGAAAGGGGGTCCACCCCCGCGAACGGCTCGTCCAGCAGTATGAAACGCGGCTCCATCGCGAGCGCCCGCGCGATCTCCACGCGCCGCCGCTCGCCGCCCGACAGGCTCATGCCGCGGCTGTCGCGGATATGGCCGATGTGTAACTCCTCGAGCAGCGCCTCCAGCATTTGGGCACGCCGCTCGGGTGGGACGTCGCGCCGCGTCTCAAGAATAGCTTGGACGTTCTGCGCCACGCTGAGCTTGCGGAACACCGAGGCTTCCTGTGGAAGATAGCCTACGCCGAGCTGCGCGCGCTTGTGCATGGGCGCGTCGGTGATGTCCTGCCCATCGAGGGTGATGGAGCCGCGATCGGCCGGGATGAGTCCCACGATCATGTAGAACGAGGTCGTCTTGCCGGCCCCGTTGGGACCGAGCAGGCCGACGATCTCGCCCTCGCTGACGTGCACCGAGACGTCCCGCACCACATCGCGTCCCTGATAGCGCTTGGCCAGGCCTTGCGCGGTGAGGCGGACCGGCGAACGGCTCATTGGTCGGCGTCGCCCGCCTGACGGGGATGCAGCACGGCACGCACGGGCTCGCGACCCTCGCCGCTGGCGCGCACCACGGCGTCCTGGCTGTCGTACTCGATGCGGTGACCGGTGACCGTGTCCTCGCCCTGGCGTAGCTGCGCGTCCCCGAGCAGCACCACCACGCCTTCGCGCGCCCGGTACTCCACGCTCGCCGCCTCGGCATGCAGCGCCGGTTGGTCGGGCGGATTCTCCTGAAAACGCGCCGGTGCTCCGCGGGCGACCATGCGGATCACCTCGCGCCCCTCGCTCTCCACGCGCACCTCGTCCGCCTCGATGCGCAGGGTGGCCTGCGTGAGGACCACGTTGCCCTGGTAGGTACTCACGCCGGCGCGCTCGTCCAGCGTGACCTGGTCCGCCTGCAGGTGGATCGGGGCGTCACGCGCCGGTGATTGCGCGAGGGCCGGCGCGACGCCCAATGCTAGGGCGAGGCCGAGGACCCCGAGTGTCGGGCGGCTAGGGTGCGGCATGGTAAACCCCCCGAACCTCGTGCAACAGCTCCAGCCGTCCGGACTCGAGGTCGGCGCGCATGCCCACCGCCTGCACGCGCTCCTCACCACGGCGCATGTCCAGCGCCTCGTCCGTAGCGGCCAGGCGAGCCCTGGGCTGCAGCACCACCTCGTGCGTCTCCAGGTCCACCGCCGGTTCCTGGTCGAAGGCCGCGCGGTGCAGGGTCACCCGCCCGTGCAGATAGACCCGATCCTCGTCCTCCAGCACCCAACCGCGTTCGGCACGCAGGTGCCACGGCGCCCCGTGCTCCCGATACACCAGTACCGAAGGCTGGGTGAGGTCCAGGGCGTTCTGCGCGCGATAATGTGCCATGTGCTCCGCCTCCAGGCGGTAGTCCGCGCGCCCGCTGGCGTCGAGGCTTACCGCCGAAAAATTCTCCACCGTGTAGGCCGGCCCCTCGGGCCCGTCCCGCGGTCCCGTCGGCGCGGGCCCCCGCTGGTCGAACCACAGCCACAGCCCGGTCAGCAGTGCGCCGGCGGCGACCACCCCGAGCAGTAGGAGGCGACGGCTCACAGGTACTGACCGAGCTGCGCCTCCCAGGTCCCCTGCGCCTGCATGAGCAGCTCGCACACATCGCGCGCCGCGCCGCGCCCGCCGGGGGAAGGCGTGATCCAGTGCGCGTGGTTCTTCACCTCGGGATGGGCGTCCTGCACGGCCACGGCCAAACCCGCATGGCGCAGCACCGGAATGTCCATTACGTCGTCGCCCACGTAGGCCACCGCGTCCGCGGTGTAACCGGTCGCCGCCAGCAGGTGCTCGAAGGCGGGCAGCTTGTCCAGGCGCCCCTGGTAGACGTGGCGCACACCGAGGCCCTCCATGCGCAGCTTGACCACGTTGGAGCTGCGTCCGGTGATGATGCCGATCTCCACCCCGCTGGCCTGCAGCAGCTTCATGCCGTGGCCGTCGCGCGAGTAGAAGGCCTTGTACTCCTGGCCGTCGTCGCCCAGAAACAGACTGCCGTCGGTGAGGACGCCGTCGACGTCGAAGACCACGAGCTTGATCTGCGCCGCCTTGGCGTGGATGTCCTGCATGACCTCGTTCCTCGTTGATCGCCGCGGCCCCGATGCGTCCGCGGCGTACTTGTGGTTCTTTCGCCCGCGGCGCGGGTGGTTAAACGACCCCGGCGCGCAGCAGGTCGTGCATGTTGAGCGCGCCCACCAGGGCGCCCGTGTCGTCGACCACGGGCAGCGCGTTCACGCGTTGCTGCTCCATGATGCGCAGCGCCTCGGCCGCCAGCCGGTCCGGACCGATGGTGCGGCAGCCGCGGGTCATCACCTCGCTGATGGGCAGCGCACGCAGGTCGACCGAGCCGTGGTCGAGCAGGCGGCGCAGGTCGCCGTCGGTGAAGATGCCGCTCAGCGCGCCCTGCGCGTCGACCACCGTGGTCATGCCGAGTCCCTTGCGGGTCATCTCCAGCAGGGCCGCGCTCACGCTCTCCTCCGCCGCGATGCGCGGCACCTGATCGCCGGTGTGCATGATCTCGCTGACGTGCAGCAGCAGGCGCCGGCCGAGGCGCCCGCCCGGATGCGAGCGGGCGAAGTCGTCGGCGGTGAAGCCGCGCGCCTGCAGCAGCGAAACGGCGAGGGCGTCGCCCATCACCAACGTGGCGGTGGTGCTGGAGGTCGGCGCGAGGCCGAGCGGACAGGCCTCGCGCTCCACGCTGATGTCCAGGTGCACGCTGGCTTGGCGGGCCAGGCGCGAACGCGGATTGCCGGTCATGGCCACCAGCGGCACGCCCAGGCGCTTGATGAGCGGGACGATGAGCAGGATTTCCTCGGTTTCACCCGAATTGGACAGGGCGAGCACCACGTCCTTGGCGGTGATCATGCCGAGGTCGCCGTGACTCGCTTCGCCGGGATGCACGAAAAAGGCGGGACTGCCGGTGCTGGCGAGGGTGGCGGCGATCTTGCCGCCGATGTGGCCGGACTTGCCCATGCCCAGCACCACGATCCGGCCCTCGCAGGCCAGCATGAGGCGGCAGGCCTCGCTGAAGTTGCCGTCGATGCGCCCCGCCAGGGCCGACACGGTGGCGGCCTCGGTGTCGATGACGGCAAGGGCGAGCGCGCGAAAATCGGGTTCGTTCATGCTCATTGGGGTGGGGCTGGCGGCGTGGGCCGCGAGTATATCAGACACCGGCGGGTCTCCCGACTAGCGTTCGGGGTAGCCGAGCTCGCGCAGCCGCGCAGCCAGTGCCGCCCGGTCCAGCTGCTCGCCCTGCACCCGCACGGCGCCCTCGACGGTCGCCTTGACCTCCTGCACGCCCGGCACCTCGCGCAGACCTTCGGTGACGGTCGCCACACAGCCGCCGCACTTGATGTTCTGGACGCTGAACTCTTCGGTTTGCATAGCCCACTCCTTGTAACGTTCGTCGTTCATCCAACCACGCGGGCGGTCCCGCTTCAACTCTGGTACAGCACGCCGACGTAGACCCCGTAGGCCGCAAACAGCAGCGCGCCTTCCAGGCGGTTGATGCGCCCCTGACGACGGAAGCCGAAGGCCATCGCGAACAGCGCCAGCGTGAAGCCGGCCATGACGGCGAAATCCCTGGTCAGGACTTGGGGGTCGAGGGTGTGCGGCGCAAGGGCGCCCGCGATCCCGAGCACGGCCAGCAGGTTGAACATATTGGAACCGAGCACGTTACCGATGGCGATGTCATGTTCGCCCTTGAGCGCGCCCACCAGCGAAGCGGCCAGCTCCGGGAGACTGGTGCCGATCGCCACCACCGTCAGGCCGATCACCAGATCGCTGACCCCCAGCGCCTCGGCGATTCCCACCGCGCCCCACACCAGCATGCGTGAGCTGACCAGCAGCAGCGCGAGACCGAGCGCCAGCCATAGCAGGGCGCGCGCCAGCGGCATCGGCGGCGGCAGCTCCTGTTCGTACTCGCCGGCCATGGGGTCGGCCGCCTCGCGCAGGCCCAGGCTCACCATCCAATAGGCCACCCACCCCATGCCGGCCAGCAGCACGAGGCCGTTCCAGCGCGCCATCTCGCCGTCCAGCAGCAACAGCAGCACCACCAGCATGATCGCCAGCAAGATGGGGAATTCGCGGCGCAGGGTCTCCGAGCGTACGGCCAAGGGGGTTACCAGTGCGGTCAGGCCGAGCACCAGTCCCACGTTGGTGATGTTGGAGCCCAGCGCGTTCCCCACCGCGATGCCCGGGCTGCCCTGCCAGGCCGCGACGGCGGAGACCAGCATCTCCGGCGCGGAGGTGCCGAAGCCGACCACGGTCAGCCCGATCACCAGCGGCGAGACCCCGAGCGTGCGCGCCAGTGCCGAAGCCCCGGTGACGAAGCGGTCCGCGCCCCACAGCAGCAGTGCGAAACCGACCCCGATCGCGGCGATGTACGCCAGCATGGCGGTCAGAGTGCGGGCAGGGGCGCGGCGTCGGGCGCGCCGTCCGGCTCGGCCGGGGGCCAGGCCGGGTCATCCGGCCAGCCGTTCGGCTCGTCCCCGGGCCAGCCGGCCGGGTCGTCGGGCCAGGGGGCATCGTCCCACTCGAATGCCTCCTCGGGCGGCTCCCCGTCGTACACCAGGCTCAGGCGCCGCTGCAGGTAGGCATCGCGCAGGAAGGCGTAGCGGTCCAGCGCCATCTCCTCCAGGATGCGCGAGGCGCCGAGCAGCTCGGCGCGGGTGTCCACCCCGCGGATGCCGGCCGCCGAGTAGCGCACCACGCGTGGGTCGGCGTAATACACCGGATCGAGCGTCCAGGCATCCACGCCCACACCGATGCCGTCGCGCACCGTGCTCGGGCCGAGCACCGGCAGCATCAAATAGGGGCCGGGCGGCACCCCCCAGTAGCCCAGGGTCTGGCCGAAGTCCTCGTTGTTCTTCTCGATGCCCATCTCGCTCGCGATGTCGATCAAGCCGAACAGGCCGAAGGTCGAGTTGACCATGATGCGCACGAAATCGTTGGTGGCCTGCTCGCCCTTCAGTTGCAGCACGTTGTTGGCGAAGATCACCACATCGCCCAAGTTGCCGAAGAAGTTGGATACCGCGCTGCGTGCGGGCGAGGGCACCACGCGCACGTATTGCTCGGCCAGCGGCTGCACCACTGTACTGTCCAGCGTATCGTTGAACTGGAACACGGCGCGGTTGTAGCGCTCGAACGGGTCGCGCGGGTCGCGTTCGGCGGCCGGCGGCGTGCTGGCGCAGCCGCTTGCGAGCAGCAGTACGATCAGGCCGAGCAGCCCGCGGTGGGCAAAAGCCATGCAACCGTTCCTCTTTCCAGGGTCCGTTGGGCGCCGCAGTGTACAGATGTGTCGCGCACGGCGCCTCCCCGCGCTAGGCGCGGGGCCGGTCGAACAAGCGCTGCAGGCACTCGTAGGTGGTGACGCGCCCCGTCCAACCGAGCTCGCGCTCGGCACGGCGCGTGTCCAGCACCAGCGAGTGACGCAGGCCGGCGCTCCACGCCGGCTCGCCGCAGGCGGGGGTGAAGCGCCACGCCAGTTGATGGGCGGCCCGCATCAGCCCCAGCGGCACGGGTATCGGCAGGCGGTGCAGCAGCCGCTGCATGTCGCGAAACGACAGCTCCGGGCCGGCCGCCAGATTGTAGGCGCCGCACACGGGGCGCGTGAGCGCGAGGTGTACGGCCTCGGCCACGTCATCCTCCCAGACGCATTGGGTGAGCGGCTGCGGGTCGGCCAGGATGGGGTAGCAGGGCTGGCGCAGCAGCAGACGCAGCAGCGCAAGGGCGTTGGGCCCCAGAATCACGTGCGGGCGCAGGCGCACCAGGCGCGGGCTGTCGCGCCGCTGCTCGTAGGTATCCAGCCATTGTTCCACCGCCGCCTTGTCCTCCGCATAGGCGAAGCCGGGCAGGGGGCGCAGCGGGGCGTCCTCGGCCAGGCGCGGCGGCTGGTCGGCCCAGGCGCCGTACACCGCCGCGCTGGAGAGGTGCACCAGGGTGCCGACGCCGTGGGCGCGAGCCAGCGCAGCGACGTTCTGGGTGCCGCCCACATTGATGGCGCGGGCCTCCTCGCGGCGGCCGCGCGCGGGCAGCAACACGAAGGCCATGTGCACCACGGCGTCGACCCCCGCCATCAAGCGGGCGAGCTCGGGTGCGCGCACGTCCAGCGCGTGCTCGCGCAGCTTGGGGTGGCGCAGGCCGCCGGGGCGCCGGTCCACGCCCACCAGGCGCGTGATCTCGGGGGCGGCCAGCAGGCGGGCGAGCACCACGCGTGCGAGGTGCCCGCCGCTGCCGGTGACCAGCACCTTCATGGCGGGGCGGCGCCGAGGTGGGGCATCACCTCGCTGGCCAGCACCGCCATCGACTCCTGCACCACCTCGGTGGGCAGAGCGCCGGCGCCCACCGCGCACAGCACGTGGTCGACGCCCGCGCGCGCCAGCGCCTCGAAGCGCTTGCGGCAGTGGGCGGGATCGCCGACCACCGCCATGCCCAGCGTCTCCAGCACGGTGAGGTTCACCGCCTTGCCGAGCAGGCTGCGCAGATGGCCCATCTTGCGGTAGTACTCGTAGCTCTCGTAGAGCTGCTCGAGCACCGGATAGGTCTGCCCGAGCAGTTGGCGGTAGAACCAGGTGAGCCCCGGCGCGGCGAGTTCGCGCGCGCGCGCGCCGTCCTCCAGGCACAGCACGCCCAGGGTCATGCCGACGCGCGGGTTCTGGTGCGGGGACGGCGCGCCCGCGCCGTGGTGCTCCCGCCAGGCGCGGCGGTAGCGCTTGATGTCCTCCTTGACCATGAACCACGGCTTGAAGGGGCCGACCAACGCGCCGATCCCGAGGCGCGCGGCCATCTCGAAGCTGTCCGGACTCACCGCCGCGGTCCAGATCGGCGGGTGCGGGTGTTGCACCACTTTGGGGAGCACCTCCACGCCGTCGAGCTGGAAGTGGCGCCCCCGGTAGTGCAGCGGCTCGCCGCTGAAGGACTGTTGGATGATCTCCAGCGCCTCCTGCGTGACGCTGCGGCTGTCGGCCATGGCCACCCCGAATGCGGCGTACTCGGCGGGCGAGAAGCCGCGCCCGAAGCCGAACTCCACGCGCCCGCCGCTCAGTACGTCCAGCGTGGCCAGCCGCTCGGCGGTGCGCACCGGATGCGCGTAGGGCAGCGGAATGATGGCGTGGCCGAGGCGCAGGTGCCGGGTGCGCTGACTGGCGGCGGCGAGGAACAGGTCGGGCGAGGAGCTGTGCGAATACTCGCGCATGAAGTGGTGCTCGACCAGCCAGGCGGTGCTGAAGCCGTGCCGCTCGGCGGCCTCCAGCTCGTTCAGGGTCTGCGCGTAGACGTCCCGTTCGCTGCGGCCGCCGAAGGGGGGCACGGAAAGCTCGTAGAATACGTCGAAGCGCATGCATAGACTCCTGGAGGCTGTCGGAAGGGCGTCGGCCGCGGCTATTATCCCACAGCCCCGCTATCCCACAGCGCCGCGGTTGGTGCGGGCGGGATGCGCGGCGTGTGAAGCGAGCGAGGAGAGGGTAGTGGACGGGCAGCGGCTGTGTTGGGGGGCGTGGGATTGGCGTCATGCGTCGTGGCAGGGGCGCTACTACCCGGACGATCTACCTCAGGACTGGCGCCTGGCGTACTACGCCAACGACTTCGCCTGCCTGGGCGTGCCGCTCGATGCTTGGTATCCCGACGCGGTGGCGGGTGCGCAGGTCTTGCGCGAGGCGGCGGTGGCCGGGTTTCGCTGTGTGGTGGAGGCGCCGCCCGGCCTGGAGGCGGCGGGGCCGGCGCGGGAGGCGCTGCGCGCGCTGGCCGATGGCCTCGGCGAGCACCTGGCGGCGGTGCTGGTGCCGGTCGAGCACACCCACGGGCCGGCTCGCCGCGCCGCGCTCGATTGGGCCGGCACGCTGGCGCCCGCCTTGGCGGCGGCCCCGGTCGATGGGCTGCCCGGCGTGTGGCGTCCGGAGGCGCCGTGCGAGGCGGTCGGGGCAGTGCTGGTCGCGCGGGTGCCGATCGCGGCGCTGCCCGACCTGGCGACCGTGCGCGGTGTGGTGGAGCAGGTGCTGGCGGCGGCGGGCGAGCGGCCCGCCGTGTTGCTGGTGGAGGAGGCCCCGGCCGCGGCCGGGCAGGCCCCCGCCACCGAGCGCCTGCGCGAACTCGGCATCATCGCCCAATTGCTAGGTGTGACTTGACCTTGCGCGGCGCGTCGCCGAGACTGGCTGCCGCGCTGACTTCATAAGGAAGGTCTGCATCAATCCTTCTAGATTTCTCAGGCTACGCAAAGCGAGTGGTGCGGCTGTCGCTTTACTTCGTGATCAACGGCTTGCAGCCTCGATCACGGCGGCACATCCCTGTGCCGTCGGTCGCTCTGAAGTGTTCGGAGCGATTCCGAACGAGACCTACGGTCCGCGCACCGAATAACAACGATTCCAAGGAGCCGGCATGGCAGGCGCACAGGCGCCGCTGGTCGAGATTCGCGGGCTGCGCTTTGCACGCGGCGCACGCGGGATCTTCGACGGCGTCGATATCGATATCCCGCGCGGCAAGGTGACCGCGATCATGGGGCCGAGCGGCACCGGCAAGACGACTTTGCTGCGCCTGATCGGCGGGCAGCTTCGCCCCGACGCCGGTACCGTGCGCGTGGACGGGCAGGAGGTGCCGCGCCTGCGCCACCGCGCGCTGTTCGAGCTGCGCAAGCGCATGGGCATGCTGTTCCAGAACGGCGCACTGCTGACCGACCTGAACGTGTTCGAGAACGTCGCCTTCCCCATTCGCGAGCACACGCGCCTGCCCGAAGATCTGATCCGCGACTTGGTGCTGATCAAGCTCGAGGCGGTGGGGCTGCGCGGGGCGCGGAACCTCATGGCCAACGAGCTCTCCGGCGGTATGGCACGCCGCGTCGCGCTGGCGCGCGCGATCGCCCTGGACCCGATGATGATTATGTACGACGAGCCCTTCACCGGGCAGGACCCGATCTCCATGGGCGTGCTGGTGCAGCTGATCCGGCGCCTGAACGATGCGCTCGGCATGACCAGCATCGTGGTCTCGCACGACGTCGCCGAGGCGGCCAGCATTGCCGATTACATCTATCTCATCTCCGCCGGCAAGGTCGTCGGGCATGGCACGCCCCAGGCGCTGCGTGAGTCCGACTCGCCCTGGGCGCAGCAGTTCCTGCAGGGGCTGCCGGACGGCCCGGTGCCGTTCCACTATCCGGCCGCGCCGCTGGAGAGCGATCTGCTGGCGGGCGGCGAGCGCCCCGAGGTGCACTGAGCCATGCTGAGCGCATTGCAGGCACTCGGCCGCTTCGGCCTGACCTACTTCCAGCGCCTCGGCCGCGCCACCATGCTGCTGTTCGAGGTGCTGGTGCGCATCCCGGGCGCGCTGCCACGCTTCTCGCTGGTGGTACAGCAAGTATTCAGCGTCGGCGTGCTGTCGTTGGTCATCATCCTGGTGTCCGGCCTGTTCGTGGGCATGGTGCTGGGGCTGCAGGGCTACAACACCCTGGTGAACTTCGGCGCCGCCGAGTCGCTGGGCGTGATGGTCGCGCTGTCGTTGGTGCGCGAACTCGGGCCGGTGGTCACCGCGCTGCTGTTCGCGGGGCGCGCCGGCTCGGCGCTGACCGCCGAGATCGGCCTGATGAAGGCGACCGAGCAGCTCTCGGGCATGGAGATGATGGCGGTGGACCCGCTCAAGCGGGTGTTGGCGCCGCGCTTCGTGGCCGTGTTCCTCGCCGTGCCGTTGCTCGCCGCCCTGTTCAGCGCCATCGGCGTGTTGGGCGGCTGGTTCGTGGGGGTAGGCATGCTGGGCGTCGACCACGGCGCCTACTGGTCGCAGATGCAGGCCAGTGTCGATCTGTACGACGACATCCTGAACGGCGTAATCAAGAGCGTCGCGTTCGGTTTCGTGCTGGCTTGGATCGCCCTGTTCGAGGGCATCGACGCCGTGCCGACCTCCGAGGGCGTCAGCCGCGCCACCACGCGCACGGTGGTGCATTCGGCCCTGGCGGTCCTGGCGCTCGACTTCGTATTGACCGCCCTGATGTTTGGAGACTATTGAGATGAGGCAGTCGCGAGCGGTGGAAATTGCGGTGGGCGTGTTCGTCGCCCTGGGGCTGGCGGCATTGCTGATGCTCGCCCTGCGGGTCGCCAACATTACCGCCTATGTGAACGACGACGGCTACCACGTGAGCGCGAGCTTCGCCAGCGTGGCCGGGCTGCGCGAGCGCGCCCCGGTGACGGTGGCCGGCGTGCGGGTGGGGCGCGTCACCGCGATCGAGTTCGACCCGCGCACCTTCGAGGCCGTGGTGACCATGCGCATTGGGGAGCGCTACAAGCTGCCGGAGGACACCCTCGCCAGCGTCTACACCGCCGGCCTGCTGGGCGAGAAGTACATCGCGCTCGAGCCCGGCGGTGCGGACGAGGACTTGGCCGACGGCGGGCGCATCCAGCTGACCCAGTCGGCGGTGGTGCTTGAGCAGTTGATCGGCCAGTTCATCTTCAATCGGCCCGACGGCGATGGCGGCGGCGCGGGCGAGGCCGATCCCTTTGGCGACGACGGGCTGCCGCCGGGCTGGGCCCCGTGACCCAGCCGGCGCGCATCGAGGCGCTCGGCGAGGGGCGTTTCCGTGTGACGGGAGCGCTCGCCTTCGACACCGTGCCCGCCTTGCTGCAGGCCAGCGAGCCGGTGCTGAGCGGCGCCGGACCCTGGCGTATCGACTTGGCCGGCGTGGCGCAGGCCGACAGCGCCGGGCTGGCGCTGCTGTTGCGCTGGATGCGCCGTGCGGCCGCGGCCGGCACCCGCGCGCGGTACGAGAACATGCCCCCCCAGATGCGTGCCATCGCCGCGGCGAGCGGCCTCGAGGAACTTCTGGGCGAGGCCTGACGGCGCGCATCGTCCTCCGGGCCGCCAGCACCGGTCCTCCAGCGCCCGTTATGTCGTCTGGCGCGCAGTCTGCAACCGCGGCGCCATCCGCCGCTTACATCGATCCAGCGCGATCGGTTATCCTAAGCGGTCTTGCCAGTTCTAGAGAGTCAGGCATGCAGCCCAACGAGATCAAACAGCTTATCGAGCAGGGCCTGGACGGCGCCCAGGCGTATGTGTCCGGCGACGGCAGCCACTTCGACGCGGTCGTCGTGGGCGAGATGTTTCGCGACAAATCGCTGTTGCAGAAGCAGCGCTTGGTGAATGCCACCGTCAACGACCGCATCACCAGCGGCGAACTGCACGCGCTCAGCATCAAGTGCTACACCCCCGAGGAGTGGGCGCAGGCCGGCAAGCCGGGCGCCTGAATGACGGGGCGGACCGCTCGCGCGTGCGCCCGCTAGGATCTCGATGGACAAACTCATAATCACCGGCGGGGCCCCGCTGCGGGGCGAAATCCGCATCTCGGGCGCCAAGAATGCCGCCCTGCCGATACTGGCCGGCACTTTGCTGGCCGACGGCTGGTCGACCATCTGCAACGTGCCCCACCTGCACGACATCACCACGACCATGGAGCTGCTCGGTCGCATGGGCGTGGATCTGGTGGTGGACGAGCGCCTCAACGTGGAGGTGAACACCGCCTCCATCAAGGAGTTTTACGCGCCCTACGAGCTGGTGAAGACCATGCGCGCCTCCATTCTGGTGTTGGGGCCGCTGCTGGCGCGCTTCGGCCGGGCCGAGGTGTCACTGCCGGGCGGGTGTGCGATCGGCTCGCGCCCGGTCAACCTGCACATCGACGGGTTGCGCGCCATGGGTGCCGACATCCGCGTGGAGAACGGCTACATCCGTGCCACGGCCGGCCGGTTGCGCGGCGCCAAGCTGGTGATGGAACTGGTGTCGGTGACCGGCACCGAAAACCTGATGATGGCCGCCGCGCTCGCCAAGGGCACCACGGTCATCGAGAACGCGGCGCGCGAGCCGGAGGTGGTGGACCTCGCCAACTTCCTGAACGCGATGGGCGCGCGTGTGGAGGGCGCCGGCACCAGCATGCTGACCATCGAGGGGGTCGAGCGTCTCGAAGGGGTGCGTTACAACGTGCTGCCCGACCGCATCGAGACCGGCACCTACCTCGCCGCGGCGGCGATCACCGGCGGCTCGGTCAAGCTCAAGGACACCCAGCCCGATCTATTGGACGCGGTGCTGGCCAAGCTGCGCGACGCCGGCGCCCAGATCGAGACCGGTCCGGACTGGATTTCGCTCGACATGGGGGGCCGGCGCCCGCGGGCGGTGGACGTGCACACCTCGCCGTATCCGGCGTTCCCCACCGACATGCAGGCGCAGTTCTGCGCCCTGAACGCCGTCGCCGAGGGGTCCTCGGTGATCACCGAGACGGTGTTCGAGAACCGCTTCATGCACGTGCAGGAGCTGCAGCGCATGGGTGCCGACATCCGCCTCGAGGGCAACAACGCCATTTGCAAGGGCGTGCCGCGGCTGACCGCGGCGCCGGTGATGGCGACGGACCTGCGCGCCTCCGCGAGCCTGGTGCTGGCCGGCTTGGTGGCGGAGGGGTCCACTACGGTGGAGCGCATCTACCACATCGACCGCGGCTACGAGTGCATCGAAGAGAAGCTCGCGCAGCTCGGCGCCAGTATCCGGCGGGTGCCGGGATGAGCGCGCGCGACGCCCAGCTCACCATCGCGTTGTCCAAGGGGCGCATCTTCAAGGAGACGCTGCCCCTGCTGGCCGCGGCGGGTATCGAACCGGTCGACGACCCGGAGACCAGTCGCAAGCTGATCCTGGATACCAACCGTCCGGACGTGAAGCTGGTCATCATCCGTGCGTCCGACGTGCCGACCTACGTGCAGTACGGCGCGGCGGACGTGGGTGTGGCGGGCAAGGACGTGTTGATGGAGCACGAGGGCGACGGGCTGTACGAGCCGGTGGACCTCGACATCGCACGCTGCAAACTGATGGTGGCGGGCTTTCCCGACGCGTCGCCGCCCCTCGGCCGGCCGCGCATCGCGACCAAGTACGTCACCTCCACGCGGCGCTACTTCGCACAACAGGGTGTGCAGGTGGAGATCATCAAGCTGTACGGCTCCATGGAGCTTGCCCCGATCGTGGGGCTGGCCGACCGCATCGTGGACGTGGTGGACACCGGCAATACGCTGCGCGCCAACGGGCTGGTGCCGCTGGAGCACATCGCCGACATCAGCTCGCGCCTGATCGTGAACAAGGCCTCGATGAAGATGAAGCACGCCACGGTGAAGGCGCTGATCGGGCATCTGGAGGCGGCGGTGGCGCAGCGGCGCGCCGCGCGTGCAAGCAATGAGGGCAAGCCATGATCGAGATCACCCGGCTGGATACCCGCGCCGACGATTTCTGGCCCAAGCTGGACGCCTTGTTGGCCTGGGAGAGCGTGAGCGATCCGCAGGTGGAGGCCACCGTGCGCGAGGTGTTGCGCGAGGTGCGCCGCCGCGGCGACGCCGCGCTGCTCGACTATACCCGGCGCTTCGACCGCTACGAGGTGACCGAGGCCGCGCAGCTCGAGATCCCGGCCGAGCGGCTGACGGCGGCGCTGGCGCAGATCCCGGCGGCGCAGCGCGAGGCGCTGGAGCTGGCCGCCGAGCGCCTGCGCGCCTATCACGTGCACCAGAAGCAGGAGTCCTGGTCGTACACCGAGGACGACGGCACGCTGCTCGGGCAGCAGGTGACGCCGCTCGACCGGGTGGGGCTGTACGTGCCGGGCGGCAAGGCCGCCTATCCCTCCTCGGTGCTGATGAACGCCATTCCGGCCAAGGTCGCCGGGGTGCGCGAGCTCATCATGGTGGTGCCGACCCCGGACGGCGCGGTGAACGAGTTGGTGCTGGCCGCCGCGGCGGTGGCCGGCGTCGATCGGGTGTTCGCGGTGGGCGGGGCGCAGGCGGTGGCGGCGCTCGCCTACGGCACGGAGACGGTGCCGCGGGTGGACAAGGTCGTCGGTCCGGGCAACATCTATGTGGCGACTGCCAAGGGCATGGTGTTCGGCACCGTCGGCATCGACATGATCGCCGGCCCTTCGGAGATTCTGATCGTGTGTGATGGCGGCACCGATCCCGAATGGATCGCCATGGACCTGTTTTCGCAGGCTGAGCACGACGAGGACGCGCAGGCCATTCTGGTGTCGCCCGACGCGGACTTCCTGGAGCGCGTCGCCGAGGCCATGGCGCGCCTGCTGCCGACACTCGAGCGCGAGAGCATTGCTCGCGCCTCGCTGGCGGCGCGCGGTGCGCTGGTGCAGGTGCGCGACCTCGACGAGGCCGTGGCGGTGGTCAACCACGTCGCCCCCGAACATCTGGAGCTGTCGGTCACCGAGCCGCAGGCGATGGCCGCCCGCGTGCGCCACGCCGGCGCCATCTTCATGGGGCGTTATACAGCCGAGGCGGTGGGCGATTATTGCGCGGGCCCCAACCACGTGCTGCCGACCTCGCGCACGGCGCGTTTCAGTTCGCCGCTCGGCGTGTACGACTTCCAGAAGCGTTCCAGCCTGATCCAGTGCTCGCCGGCGGGTGCCGCCGCGCTCGGACGGGTCGCCTCGGTGTTGGCGCGCGGGGAGGGGCTCACCGCGCACGCGCGCTCGGCCGAGCTGCGCGTGGAGGCGGGCGAGGGCGGTGATGAAGCCTGACGTCGCCCGCTGGGTGCGGCCCGAGATCCGGGCGCTGTCCGCCTACCACGTCCCGCCCGCACAGGGCCTTGTTAAGCTGGATGCGATGGAGAATCCCTACGGCTGGCCGCCCGAGGTCGTGGACGCGTGGTTGGAGCGCCTGCGCGCCGTGCCGCTCAATCGCTACCCCGATCCCGCCGGCGGCGCGCTGAAGGAGGCGTTGCGCGGGGTCATGGCTGTACCGGCCGACATGGCCTTGATGCTCGGCAACGGCTCCGACGAACTGATCCAGATCATCGCGCAGGCGGTGAGCGGCCCCGAGCGGGTGTTGCTCAGCCCCGAGCCGGGCTTCGTGATGTACCGCATGATCGCGAGCTTCACCGGCATGCGCTATGTCGGCGTGCCGTTGGCCGCCGACTTCGCGCTGGACCGCGCGGCGATGCTGGCGGCCATCGAGGAGCACCGTCCTGCCGTCATTTTTCTCGCCTACCCGAACAATCCCACCGGCAATCTGTTTGCGCGCGCCGACGTGGAGGCAGTGTTGGACGCCGCCCCCGGCCTGGTGGTGCTCGACGAGGCCTACCACGCCTTCGCCGACGACAGCTTCATGGGCGATCTGGGTCGCTGGCCGAACCTGCTGGTGATGCGCACCTTGTCCAAGGTCGCCTTGGCGGGGCTGCGCCTGGGATTGCTGGCGGGGCCGCCGGCTTGGCTCGAGGAGTTCGACAAGCTGCGCCTGCCCTACAACGTCAATAGTCTCACGCAGGCAAGCGCGCTGTTCGCGCTGGAGCAGTGGCCCATGCTGGAGCAACAGGCGGCCGCCATCGTGCGTGAGCGGGCCGCGCTGCTGGAGGGGCTGGCGCGCCTGCCGGGCGTCCAGGTCTATCCCAGTCGCGCGAACTTCGTGTTGTTCCGGGTGCCGCCGGGGCGGGCCGACGCGGTGTTCCAGGGGCTGCTGCAGCGCAAGGTGCTGATCAAGAACCTGGCGGGGGCCGGCGGGGTGCTGGCCGACTGCCTGCGCGTGACGGTGGGGACGCCCGAGGAGAACCGCTGTTTCCTCGATGGGCTCAAGGAGGTCCTGGCGGCGTAGCGGCGCGCGGCGGGCACTCGCCGGATAAGAAAAGGCCGCGCACCGCGCGGCCTTTTCTTTAAGCGAGCAGGGTGACCGCCGTCAGCCGGGCTGCTGTGGACGCCGTTGCACCGTGCTCTGGAATGCGATGGGTTTGCCGGCGCGCACACCGTGCAGTTGCAGCGTCTCACCGGGCCGCGCCGCGGTAATGGCCTCCAAGGCCTCGGCCACATCGCGAATCGCCTGCTCCTCGATGCGCACGATGACGTCGCCCGGTTGCAGTCCGGCCCGCTCCGCCGGCCCGCCGCGCAACACGCCGGCCACCACGATCCCGCGCGCCTCGTCCAGGCCGAAAGATTCGGCGAGTTCCGGCGTCACGTCCTGGATCTCGATGCCCAGCCAGCCGCGCGTCACCGAACCGTGTTCCAGGATCTCGCTCAGCACCGTCTTGGCGAGATCGACCGGGATGGCGAAGCCGATGCCCTGCGAGCCGCCGGTACGTGAGAAGATCGCGGTGTTGATGCCGAGCAACTCGCCTTGCGCGTTGACCAGCGCGCCGCCCGAGTTGCCTGGGTTGATGGCCGCGTCGGTCTGGATGAAGTTCTCGAAGGTGCTGAGGCCGAGTCGCGTGCGTCCGGTCGCACTGACGATGCCGGAGGTGACGGTCTGCCCCACGCCGAACGGGTTGCCGATCGCCAGCACCACGTCGCCTACATGGATGCCCGACGAGCGGCCGAGGATGATGCTCGGCAGCTCACTGCCGTTGATCTTGAGCACCGCCAGGTCGGTCTCCGGATCCGAGCCGATCACCGCGGCGCTGAAGGACTGCCCGTCCTGCAGCGCGATCGTGATGTCCTCGGCGCCGTCGATCACGTGGAAGTTGGTGAGGATATAGCCCTGGTGGTTGACGATCACGCCCGAACCGAGACTGGTTTCCTGCTGCGGGCGGGGATTGCCGCGCTGTTCATCCTCGAAGAAGCGGCGCAGGGCCGGGTCCTCGAACATCGGCGGCAGCTGACGGACCACGGCCTTTTCGGTGTGGATATTCACCACCGCGGGCGCCGCGGCGGCCACGGCCCGGGCATAGCTCGGCGGGGCGCCGGCTTCCGCCACCTGTTGCATATCCGTCGCGCGCGCGGGGGCCTCGCGGAACTCGACCACCGTCGGCTGGCCGAGGTCGGCCCGCAACACCAGCGCCAAGGCGCCCAGGGCAATGCCCAGGGTGGCGACGTGCAGCAAAAAGCCGGGAATTCTTCGTAAGCGCATAGTGGGATTTATACTCGCGACGAGACATGCGTCCCAAAGAAATAGTAAACCATGGAGGTGCCTTTGACATGGTAGAGTTACGCACGCTGACCGACTACCTGGCGCGCCTGTTGGCCGTCGAGCGCTTCCAGGACTACGCGCCCAACGGCCTGCAGGTCGAGGGGCGCGGAGAGGTGCAACGGGTGGTCAGCGGAGTCACCGCCAGTCTCGCGCTGATCGAGGCCGCGGTGGAGGCGCAGGCGGATGCGGTGTTGGTCCATCACGGCTATTTCTGGCGTGGCGAGGACCCGCGTGTGGTCGGCATGAAGCGGCGGCGCCTGCAGCGCCTGCTCGCTAACGACATGAGTCTGCTCGCCTATCACCTACCCCTCGATGCTCATCCCCAATTGGGCAACAACGCTCAGCTCGCGTCGCGGCTCGGCCTGGTAAATGCACAACCGCTCGACGGGCGCGACGGGACTGCGCTGGTCTGGCGCGGTGAGTTGGAAGCCCCGATCGAAGGGCAACTCGTTGCCGAGCGGATCGCCCAGGCGCTCGGACGTGTGCCGCTGCACGTCGCGGGACGCGCCGGCCCGGTGCAGCGGGTGGCGCTGTGCACCGGCGGAGCGCAAGGCTATATCGAGGAGGCGGTGGCGGCGGGGGTGGATGCGTACATTACGGGCGAAGTGTCCGAGCAGACGGTCCATGTGGCGCGCGAGGAGGGCATCGATTTCTTCGCCGCCGGGCATCACGCCACCGAACGCTATGGGGTGCAGGCGCTGGGGAGGCACCTGGCCGAGCACTTTGGCATCGAGCACCGCTTCATCGACGTCGAAAATCCGGCGTAGTCGCCGCCTTCTGCGTCCAACTTGACCTCAAAAGGGTAACTGTACGAAACTACCGCCCAGTTTTGGGCGCGACCCTTAGAATATTCTGAATCTCTAACGCGCCCCTTCCCGGATTTTTAGCATCCTAGCGACTTTCGCGCAGCCTTTGGGAGAGCAGTAATGAGCAAAGAAGGCGTAGACGTAAGGCGGCGCCGGTTCCTTACTGCGGCCACCACAGTGGTGGGCGCCGTCGGGGTCGGTTACGTTGCCGTGCCTTTCATCGTGTCCATGCAGCCCAGCGCCCGGGCGCAGGCGGCCGGTGCCCCGGTCGAAGTGGACGTGGGCAAACTGACCCCCGGCCAGATGATGACCGTCGAGTGGCGCGGGCGGCCGGTGTGGATCGTGCACCGCACCGAGCGCAACCTCGACGACCTGCCGCAGCTGAGCGAGCGCATGCGTGACCCCGAGTCGCAGAACGAAGACCAGCAGCCGGCCTACGCGCAGAACGTCACCCGTTCCATCCGCCCCGAGTACCTGGTCGTGATCGGTATCTGCACCCACCTGGGCTGCGCGCCGACCTACCGCCCCGACATTGGCCCCGCCGATCTCGGCGCCGATTGGCGCGGCGGGTTCTTCTGCCCCTGCCACGGTTCGCGCTTCGATCTGGCCGGCCGCGTTTATCAGAACGTCCCCGCGCCCACCAACCTCGAGGTGCCGCCGCATCGTTACCTGTCCGACACGTTGCTCGTGATCGGTGAAGACGAGGAAGGAGCCGCCTAATGGAAAAATACAATAGTGGCCTGCTCGGCTGGCTGGATGCGCGTTTCCCCGTCTCCAAGATGTGGAACGAGCACCTGGCGCAGTACTACGCACCCAAGAACTTCAACTTCTGGTATTACTTCGGCTCGCTGGCGATGCTTATTCTGGTTCTCCAGATCGTCACCGGCATCTTCCTCACCATGCACTACAAGCCCGACGCGGCCCTCGCGTTCGGGTCCGTCGAGTACATCATGCGCGACGTGCCGTGGGGCTGGCTGATCCGCTACATGCATGCGGTGGGCGCCTCGGCGTTCTTCGTGGTGGTGTATCTGCACATGTTCCGCGGCATGATGTACGGCTCGTACAAGCATCCGCGCGAATTGGTGTGGATCTTCGGCATGCTGATCTACCTCGTCCTGATGGCCGAGGCCTTCATGGGCTACCTGCTGCCCTGGGGCCAGATGTCCTACTGGGGCGCGCAGGTGATCATCTCGCTGTTCGGTGCCATTCCCTATGTGGGTGAGCCGCTGGCCCTGTGGGTGCGCGGTGACTACGTGGTGTCCGACGCGACGCTGAACCGCTTCTTCGCCTTCCATGTGATCGCGCTGCCGCTGGTGCTGCTCGCGCTGATCGTCGCGCACATCATCGCGCTGCACGAGGTGGGGTCGAACAACCCCGACGGCGTGGAGATCAAGGCGCACAAGGACGAGAACGGCATTCCGCGCGACGGCATCCCGTTCCACCCGTACTACAGCGTCAAGGACATCGTCGGCGTCGGCGTGTTCCTGATTGTGTTCGCGGTGGTGGTGTTCTTCTTCCCGGACGGTGGCGGTTGGATTCTCGAGCGCGACAACTTCGTGCCCGCCGACCCGCTGGTGACGCCGGAGCACATCGTGCCGCTGTGGTACTTCACCCCGTACTACGCGATCCTGCGTGCGGTGCCGGACAAGTTCTGGGGCGTGGTGGCCATGGGCGCGGCGATCGCGGTGCTGTTCGTGCTGCCGTGGCTGGACCGTAACCCGGTGCGCTCCATCCGCTACCGCGGTTGGCAGTTCAAGTGGGCGCTCGCCATCTTCGTGGTCAGCTTCCTGGTGCTGGGCTTCCTCGGTACGCAGCCGGCGACCCCGACCTACACGCTGTTCGCGCAGATCTTCAGCGTCCTGTACTTCGCGTTCTTCCTGTTCATGCCGATCTACACCCGCATGGAGAAGAACAAGCCCGTTCCGGAGAGGGTGACCCAATGAAGAAATTCGTCATCGCCTTGATCCTGGCGGTCCTCCCCGGATGGGCCGCCGCCGCGGGACCTGCCGTCCCGCTGGACCGCGCCAACGTCAATCTGGAGGACACGGCCTCCCTGCAGCGCGGGGCACGCCTGTTCGTGAACTACTGCCTGTCGTGTCACTCGGCCAACTACATGCGTTACAACCGCATGGGTGAGGACCTTGCGCTCACCGAAAGCCAGGTGACCGAGAACCTGATGTTCACGACCGAGCGCATCGGCGACACCATGAGCGTGGCCATGCCGCGCGCTGAGGCGGCCGAGTGGTTCGGCAAGGCGCCGCCCGACCTCAGCGTGATCGCCCGCGCGCGCGGGGCCGATTGGCTGTACACCTTCCTGCGTACCTTCTACGTGGACGAGGACCGGCCCTTCGGCGTCAACAACGCGGCCTTCCCTGATGTCGGCATGCCGCACGTGCTTTGGGAACTCGAGGGCCTGAAAGCACCGGTCTATCGCACCGAGACCGATGCGAATGGCGATGAGGCCCAGGTCCTGGAAGGCTACCAGATGGCGCGCCGCGGATCGCTCACGCCTGCCGAATACGACGTGGCGGTCAACGACCTGGTAAACTTCATGGTCTACATGGGTGAACCGATGGCCCTCGACCGCCAGCGCTTGGGTCTGTGGGTGCTGCTGTTCCTGGCGATCTTTACGGTGCTCGCCTACGCTCTCAAGAAAGAGTACTGGAAGGATGTGCACTAACGCGGATTGAACCCGCAAGCCGCGGGGGCAGGGATGCCCCCGCAGTTTTATTCAGTACCAGGAGGCGCGTCGCGCCGGGGCGAGGACGGCCGTGGAAGGTTCGCCCCCCTGGATCAATACGGTTGTGAGCGACATGATCCTCTATTCAGGTGATAACTGTCTGCACAGCCATCGCGTGCGCCTGGTGATGGCAGAGAAGGGCGTTAGCGCGCAAGTCCACAACGTCGACGCCGAGCGCAAGCCCGAAGATCTGGCCGACCTGAATCCCTACAACGAAGTCCCCACGCTGGTTGACCGGGATCTGGTGTTGTACGACTCCCGCGTCATCATGGAGTACCTCGACGAGCGCTTCCCGCACCCCCCGCTGATGCCGGTCGATCCGGTGTCGCGTGCGCGCAATCGTCTCATGCTTTACCGCATCGACCGCGACTGGTATCCGCTCGCCGCACAACTCGCGGGGCGCGAGACCAAGGCGAGCGCGGCGGCGCGCCAGGAGTTGCGCGACGGGCTGACCATGCTCGGTCCGGTGCTGAAGCAGAAACCCTTTTTCCTCAGCGACGAGCTGAGCCTGGTGGATTGTGCAATCGCGCCCTTGCTGTGGCGGTTGCCGAGCTTCGGGATCGAGCTGCCGGGATCGGCGGCCAAGTCGGTGGGCGAGTATGCCCAGCGCCTGTTCGAACGCGAGGCCTTTCGCCAAAGCCTCAGCCCGCGCGAGAGCGATCTGCAGTTCTGATGACTTCCACGCGCCCTTACCTGCTGCGCGCGATGTACGAATGGCTGGTGGACAACGACCTCACGCCCTACGTGCTGGTCGACGCAGCCGCCACCGGCGTGAGTGTGCCGCCCCAGTTCGTGCGTGACGGCAAGATCGTCCTCAATCTCGCGCCGGCCGCAGTACACGGCTTGCACCTCGGTAACGACGAGGTGCGGTTCGGTGCCCGCTTCTCCGGCAAGGCGGTGACGGTGAGTTTTCCTCCCGATGCGGCGCTGGCAATTTACGCGCGCGAGAACGGTCGGGGCATGATGTTTCCCAACGACGGGGAAGACGAGGGCGAGGGTGACGGCGACGACGGCCCGGACGGTCCGGACGGCGGTGGCACCGGCCCCGGACGGGGCCGGCCCAAGCTCAGCGTCGTCAAGTAGTTCCGCGTTCGCGACCGGCGCCGGTCTGGTCGTCGAGGAGCCCGCCGCTCAAGCGGTTCAGTAGGTCGATGGGCAAGGGGAACACGATGGTCGAACTCTTGTCGCTGGCCAGCCCCCCGAGCGTTTCCAGGTAACGCAGGGTCAGCGCCTGGGGCTGCTGCGCGAGAACGCGCGCCGCCTCCAGCAGCTTCTCAGACGCTTCCAGTTCGCCCGCCGCGTGGATGATCTTGGCGCGCTTCTCGCGCTCCGCCTCCGCTTGGCGCGCGATGGCCCGCACCATGGAGGGATCGATGTCCACGTGCTTGATCTCCACATTGGCCACCTTCACGCCCCAGGCATCGGTCTGCGCATCCAGTATGTCTTGGATATCGTTGTTCAGCTTGTCGCGTTCGGCCAGCATCTCGTCCAGGTCGTGGCGTCCCAACACCGAGCGCAGCGTGGTCTGGGCGAGCTGGCTGGTGGCGTCGAAGTAGTTTTCCACCTGGATGATCGCCTTTTGGGAGTCCACTACGCGGAAGTAGATCACCGCGTTGACCTTCACGGAGACGTTGTCGCGCGAGATCACGTCCTGACTGGGCACGTCCATCACTACGGTGCGCAGATCCACCCGCACCATCTGCTGGATGCCGGGGATGACGACGATCAGCCCCGGTCCTTTGATCTTCCAGAACCGGCCGAGCTGGAAAATCACGCCGCGCTCGTATTCGCGGAGGATTCGGAATGCGCTCATCAGGATCAGGATGACGGCGCCGATCAGCAGGTACACGAAGTACAGGGTCATGTTGTTCTCTCCTTTGCCGAGTCCGCGGGTTCCACTTCGAGCGACAGGCCGTCCATGCGGATGACGCGGATCGCCTGCCCGCGCCGTACCGGCAGCGCGCTGTGCGCGTGCCAGGCCTCGCCCTGCACGCGCACGTAACCTGGCTGTTCAGCGCCGAAATCACCCAGCGCGACGCCGTGGTCGCCGACCAGCGACTCGGCGCCCGAGACCACGGGGCGACGCCGGGCCCGGACCGCCATGCCGAGCAAGACGGTGAGCATGACGGCGCTGAGCAGGGCTACCGCGCCGATCAGCGGCAGCGCGAGTTCGAAGCCGGGCACGTCGGTGTCGAACAACATCACCGAACCGATGACGAACGCGATCACGCCGCCGATACCCAGGGCGCCGAAACTGGGGACGAAGGCCTCCGCTACCATCAAGGCGATGCCTAGGATGATCAGCCCGAGACCGGCGTAGTTGAGCGGTAACACCTGGAAGGCGAACAGCGCAAGGATCAGGGACACCGCGCCCGCAACCCCGGGTACGATGCTGCCGGGATTGGCGAACTCGAAGATCAGGCCGTAGATGCCGATCAGCATCAAAATGTACGCCACGTTCGGATTGGTGATCACCGCCAGCAGCCGTGTGCGCCAATCGGGCTCGATGTGCTCGATGGCGAGCTCTGCCGTGGCAAGCAGCCGCTCCTGACCCTGTACCTCCACCGTGCGTCCGTCGATTTGCTCCAGCAGATCGCGCAGATCCTTGGCCAATACGTCGATGACGCCCTCGGCCAGCGCCTCCTCCGAGGTTAGCGTCACGCCTTCGCGCACCGCGCGCTCGGCCCACTCCGCGTTGCGGCCGCGTAGGTTGGCCAGCCCCTTGATGTAGGAAACGGCGTCGTTGATGATTTTGCGCTCCATGGCCGTACCGGGTTGCGGCGTGCCTTCGCGTGGCCGTTCCTGGCGCTCCTCCTCGGGCGCATCCCCATCCTCTTCGCGTTCCCGCTCGCGGGGCTGCTCGGGCTCCGGCGCCCCCGGCGCGCCGCCCATCTGCACGGGCGTGGCGGCGCCGATGCTGGTGGCCGGCGCCATCGCGGCAATGTGGCTGGCATAGGTAATGTAGGTGCCGGCGCTGGCACCGCGCGCGCCGGTCGGGGCGATGTAGGTGGCGATGGGGATGGGGGAGCCCAGGATCTCCTGAACGATGGAGCGCATGGAGGCGTCCAGGCCTCCCGGGGTGTTCATGCGTAGCACTACCAGTGGCGCGCCGCGCTCGGCGGCCTCCCGCAGCCCGCGCTGCACGTAGTCGCTGGTCGCGGGACCGATGGCATCCTCGATGTCGAGCACCACCGCCGGACCGGGGCCGGGCGCGATCTCCTGCGCTATCAGCCACGGCACGGCGAGCAGCAGGAGCAGGGTGCTCGCCAACAGACGGAAGCTACGGCGGTTCAAAGGGATATTCATGCGTTCCCCAAGCATAGCCAGCCTCGGGAGTGCGGGCAATGCCCTCCGCCGGACGCAAGTCACTGATCGAATGAGCGTCACGCCGCACTACGCGGGGCACGTCATGGGAGGGGCGACACGCCCGGCACCCTTCGCTATAGTGTGGGTTTTTACGCACACAGGAAGGATTAGGGTATGAAGGCAGCGAATGGCCGAGTGGTTTCGATGGAATACACACTCACGGACGGCAGCGGCCAGGTGCTGGACGCCAGCAACGGCGAGCCCATGGCCTATCTGCACGGCTTCGGCAATATCGTGCCGGGGTTGGAGAAGGCGCTGGATGGGGCGGAAGTCGGACACAAGGCCCGGGTTCACGTGTCCGCCGACGAGGCCTACGGCCCGAAGAATCCCGAGGCCGAGTTCGAGGTCACGCCGGACAAGTTTCCCGAGGACATGACGCCGCAGGTGGGTATGCAGGTGGCAGCCGAGGGCCCCAACGGGCCGATCGTGCTGACGGTGAAGGAGGTCAAGGACGGCGGCGTGGTGCTCGATGCCAATCACCCGCTGGCGGGCATGGATCTGACCTTCGACGTCGAGATCATCGACGTACGCGACGCCACCGAGGAAGAGTTGGCTCACGGCCACGCCCACTGACGCCGATCGACCCTACTCAAACGCGCTGCGCCCGGCGCAAACCGGGCGCAGCGCTGTCAGATCACGGCTGCTCCAGCCGACATCTAGGCCGACCTCTAGGCGGCTGAGCGGGTACGCTCCTCGTGGGCGCGGGTGAGCGTTCGCAGGTCCGCCTTGTGGCGTCCCGGCGCGGGCCGACGCACCAGGTGCCCCAGCGTCATCCCGTCCAGCACGCCGTACAGGGACTGGCTTACCTCTTGCCAAAGCTGTTGCGGAAGGTTCTGGCCCGGCTGGGCGTGTGCCGGCGGCGTGCCGCTTTCGCCCTCCACGGCGCGAATGATCTCGCCGACCGTGATTTCATCGGCCACGCGCGCCAGGCGGTAGCCACCGCCCGGTCCCCGGGTGCCATGTACCACGCCGGCTTGGCGCAGGTGGCGGAACAGCTGCTCGAGGTAAGAGCCGGAGATGTTCTGCCGCGCGGTGATCTCCGCCAGCGGGACGGCCTTCTGGTCCTGATGCAGGGCCAGATCGAGCAAAGCGGTGACCGCATGACGGCCTTTCGGGGACAGACGCATGTTCATTCCTTCCTGCAGGTGCAGACAAACATTGTACCTATAGTAAGCCTGACTAACGCGGTCAACTTTAGTTCCGCTCAGCCGACCAGCGCGTGCCAGAGGGGCAGCGTGAGTGCGCTGCATGCGGTGGACAGCGTCACCGCCGCGGCGTAGGCCCCAGTATCCAGCCCGTGACGATCACAAAAAACCAAACCGATCACCATGCTGGGCATCGCGCTGCCCAAGACCAACACCGCCAGGGTGGCGGATGGCAGGCCGAGCACCGGGCCTGCCCACCAGGCGAACAGCGGCATCAGTGCTAGCTGGATGACCAGCGCGGGCGCCAGCACCGGCAGACGACGCCAGTGCACCACGTCCCAGCGCAGTGCCATCCCGAGCGCGATGAGCATCAGCGGGACGACGCCATTGCCCAACAGCTCCAGCCACCGGTCCAACCCCTCGGGCAGCCCCACGCCGCCGAGGTTGAGCCCGACGGCGGCGATACCGGCCCATAGGGGCGGCACCGCAGCGAAGGCGCGCAGCAGCCGGCGCGGCGTCAGCGGCGTGGTGCCGCGCCGGCCATCGGCGCGTTGCCCATAATGCTGTGCGATCAAGACCCCGACGGTCATCAGCAGCGGGAAGGCGGCGAACAGATCGTACTGGATGATGATGGCTTGCGCCCACGTGCCCAGCGCCTGACCCACCACCGGCAAACCGAGGTAGATGACGTTGGGGAAGGCCGCGGCCAGCACCAGCGCGCCGGCGAGCCGTGGCGGCGTGCGGCCCACGCGGTAGACCGCTGCGGCGGTCGCCAGGGCCAGTAGTATGGTCGCGGCGGCCAGCAGGGCCAGCCGCAGACTGTCGGCGCCAAGCGGCGCCTGCCACAACACCCTGAGTATCAGTGCCGGGAGCAAGATGTAGTACACCAGGGCGGTGAGCGCCGGACGCACCGCGTCGGCCTGCAGGCCTCCCGGTTGCCAAGCGCGCCACAGCACGCCGCACAGGATCAGGCCGCCCATTTGTATCAGCACATCGATCATACGCGGCGTAGCGCTCCGGTGACGCCGACACGCCCGGGCCGCGGCGTGTGTTGGATACAATGAGAGAGCAATGGGATCCGCGCACGCGGCACGACACGGAGAAGGGAACACGCATGTTGACGGTACTGGACGCGCTGCCTGACGGACTGCTGACCCGGGATGCTGCGCGCGTGTGGGAGCTCCTGCGGGGGCCGACGCTGATCCACTTGCCGGGCCGGCGCGAGCCGCCGCTGTTCGTGTCGGTACTGCTGCACGGCAACGAGACCACCGGGTGGGACGCCGTGCGTGCGCTGCTTGCGCGCTACGCCGGGCGGGCGTTGCCGCGCGCGCTGTCGCTGTTCGTCGGCAACGTCGCGGCGGCGCGCGCCGGCGTGCGCCGCCTGCCGGGACAGCCGGACTATAACCGCGTGTGGACGCCGGGGAAGGACTTCGCCCCGGAACGGGCGCTGATGGCCGAGGTGGTGGCGGCGATGGCCGCGCGCGGCGTGTTCGCCAGCGTGGACGTGCACAACAACACCGGCCGCAATCCGCACTACGCCTGCGTGAACCGACTCATGCCCGCGTACCTGCACCTGGCCACGCTGTTCAGCCGCACGGTCGTGTATTTCCGCAAGCCCGACGGCGTGCAGTCCATGGCCTTCGCTGAGCTGTGTCCGGCGGTCACGCTGGAGTGCGGCCAGCCGGGTCAGGCGGGCAGCATGGCTCATGCGCTCGATTATCTGGAGGCCTGCCTGCATCTGAATGAGCTGCCGAGCCATCCGGTGGCGCCGCAGGACATCGGGCTGTTTCACACCGTGGCGGTGGTAAAGGTGCCCCCGCACACGCGCTTTGGTTTCGGAGCGCAGCCCACCGAGGACTGCAGTCTGTGTTTCGCCGAGGACTTGGATCATTACAACTTCCACGAACTGCCGCAGGGTACCGTGCTGGGATACGTCAACGGGTGCCATGTTCGGCTGGAGGCGTGGGACGAGCAGGGCGCCGACGTGGGCGAGCGGTACTTCACGGTGGAGCAGGGCACCTTGCGTACCCGCCTGCCGGTGATGCCGTCCATGCTGACCCGCGACGAGAACATCATTCGCCAGGACTGTCTGTGCTACCTGATGGAGCGCCTGCCGTTGCAGGAGACGGCCTGAAGCGGTAGACCAGCGCGCCGAGCTCCTCGCGCAGCACCCGCCGACTGATGTCCAGCGCCTCGGCGCTCGGCAGGAAGTCCTCGCCGCGCCGGGCCGGATGGCGTAAGCGCGTGTAGCCGGTGGGCGCCGCCACCACCGTCAGGCCGGCGCGCTCGAAGGCGCGCTGCGCGCGCGGCATGTGCCAGGCGGAGGTCACCAGCAGCACGTGCTCGATGCCGTGCGGGGCGAGCAGGCTGGCGCTGTAGGTGCCGTTCTCCCAGGTGGTGCGGCTGTCGCGCTCCAGCCAGCGCGCGCTCACACCGAACTCCTGCAACACCGCCGCCATCAGGTCGGCTTCGGGCTCGCCGCCGAATGGCGCGCCCCCGCTCACCAGCACGGGCAGCCCTGTCGCCCGCGCCAGGTGGGCCGCATAGCGCACCCGCTCAAGCGGCCAGCGCGAGAGGGTATCGGCGCCATACTCGGGCGCATCCACGTAGCGTCCGCCGCCCAGGACCACCACGGCACCCGCGTCGCTGGCGCGTGCCGCCTGTGCCGACACGGCGGGCGCGGTTTCCAGGCGCGCGGCGAGGGCCTGCGCCACCAGGGGCAGGCTGAGCAGATACAGGGCGAACCAGCCGGTGAGCAGCAGTGCGCCGCCGAGCCGCGGGCGCCTGCGCAGCGCCAACAGCCCGATCAGAGCCAGCAGCAGCGGCCCGCCGGGCGGCAGGACCAGCGCTTCGGCGAGGCGGGTGAGGGCTAGCGACAAGGCTTAGCGCACGGCCTCGCCCGCCGCCTGCAGATCGGCGTGGTAGGAGGAGCGCACCATGGGACCGCTGGCCACGTTGTCGAAGCCGAGCGCGCGCGCAGCCTCGCCGAGGCGGGCGAAGCCCTCGGGCGGCAGGTAGCGGGCCACCGGCAGGTGGTGCCGGCTCGGCTGCAGATACTGGCCCAGTGTCAGCATATTGCAGCCGTGGGCGCGCAGGTCGCGCAGCACCTCTTCGATTTCGGCGTCGCTCTCGCCCAGACCGACCATCAGACCCGATTTGGTGGGGATAGCGGGGAATCGCTGCTTGAAGGCCTGCAGCAGGCGCAGCGAACCCTCGTAGCTCGCCCCGGGCCGGGCCTGCTTGTACAGGCGCGGAACGGTCTCCAGGTTGTGATTGAAGACGTCCGGCGGCGCGGCCGCCAAGGCCTCTAGCGCGCGCGCCTCGCGGCCGCGGAAGTCCGGCACCAGCACCTCGATGCGGGTCTGGGGGCTGGCCGCGCGCACGGCCTGGATGCAGGCGGCGAAGTGCGCCGCCCCGCCGTCGCGCAGGTCGTCCCGGTCCACCGAGGTGATGACCACGTAGCGCAGCCCCATGGCCGCCACGGTGCGGGCGAGGTTGGCGGGCTCTTCGGGGTCGGGCGGCTGCGGGCGGCCATGGGCCACGTCGCAGAACGGGCAGCGGCGCGTGCACAACTCGCCGAGGATCATGAACGTCGCCGTGCCGTGACCGAAGCACTCGCCGAGATTGGGGCAGGAGGCCTCCTCGCACACGGTGTGCAGGCGATGTTCGCGCAGGACCTGCTTGAGCCGCACCACCTCGGGATTGTTCGGCGAGCGCGCGCGTATCCAGTGCGGCTTGCGCAGCGGGCGCTCGGCCGGCACCACCTTGATGGGGATGCGGGCCGTCTTCGAGGCCCCTTTTAGGGGATTGGGAGCTACCGGGGGCAGCTCGTCCAGGGGATGATCCGACATGCGCGGCTCCGGGCCGTGGCGGCAAAGGGGGCTATTGTAGGCCCTGTCGGGCCGTGCACAAACCGTGCGGGCCGTGATCGGCCTCGCGCCGAGCGCTCACGCGGCGCGCGAGGCCTCCGCGAGGCGCGCCTGCAAATGCACGAGCAGCCGCTCGGCGGCCGCTTCGACGTCGTTCAGCGCGGTCAGATCGGCCAGCTGGGTAACCGGCAGGCCGGGGTAGCCGCAGGGGTTGATGCGCGCGAAGGGCGCGAGGTCCATGGCGACGTTCAAGGCCAGGCCGTGATAGGCGCAGCCGCGGCGTACGCGCAGGCCGAGCGCGGCGATCTTGGCGCCGCCCACATACACACCCGGTGCCGAGCGGCGGCGCTCACCCGTCACGCCCTCGGCGGCCAGCAAGTCGATCACCGCCAGCTCCAGCCGGTCGACCAGCTCCCTGACCCCCAGGCCGCGGCGGCGCAGGTCCAGCAGCGTGTACACGACCACCTGGCCGGGGCCGTGGTAGGTGACTTGGCCGCCGCGGTCCACGGGGACCAGCGGGATGTCACCCGGGTCGAGCACATGTTCGGGTTTGGCGTTCAGGCCGAGGGTATACACCGGCGGGTGTTCAACGACCCACAGCTCGTCCGGGGAGTCCGGGCCGCGGCTGTCCGTATAGGTCTGCATGGCCTGCCACACGGGACGGTAGTCCCGCCGCCCGAGCCGGCGCACCTGCACGGCGTCCGCCCTGGGCGCCGATGCTGTCATCCGCATCGCGTCTACAGCACGAAACTCGAGCCTTCCCAAGCGGTGAGTGCCTGGTAGATGGCGTCGAGTTGCGCGCGGCTCTGGGCATTGATGGTGACGGTGACAGACAGGTAGCGCCCACCGCTGCTCGCGCGGCAGCGCACGTCGGCGTCGCCGAGGTCCGGCGCCTGGGCGCGCACCAGTCGGCACACCTCCTCGCTGAAGCCGGGCCGCGTGGGCCCCATCACCTTGATGGGGAAACGGCAGGGAAACTGTAGGGGGCTGTCCTCTCCCATGTCACCTCCTGTGTGCGGCGCCGACGCTCAGCCGCCGGCGCGCAGCCGCGCCTTGTAGGCGCGGTAGAGTTCCGTAATGCGGGCCCACATGGGGCCGGGCTTGCCGCTGCCGACCGGATGGCCGTCGAGGCGCGTGACGGCGGTCACTTCGCGGGTGGAACTGGTGAGCCAAATCTCGTCCGCGTCGGGTAGATCGTCCGCTAAGAGGATGTCCTCGCGCAGCGGCAGGTCGTGCTCGCGCGCCAGTTCCACCACTAGGTCGCGGGTAATGCCCGGCAGCAGCAAGGCGCTCTTGGGCGGCGTGACGATGATCCCGTTCAGCACCGCGAACACGTTGCTGGCCGCCGCTTCGGTAACCTGTTCGCCGCGCACCAGAATGGCCTCGGCCGCGCCCGCCTCGACGGCGTGCTGGCGCAGCAGCACGTTGGGGAGCAGGGCGATGGACTTGATATGGCACAGCTTCCAGCGGATGTCTTCCACCGTGATCGCGGCCACGCCCTCGCGCCGCACCTGCTCGGCGGGTTCGAGCAGGGGCGAGGACATCGCGAATACGGTCGGTTCGACAGCGGCCGGAAAGGCATGGTCGCGCTTCGCCACGCCGCGCGTCACCTGCAGGTATAGCGACTGGTCGCCATCGCCGTTGCGGCGCACCAGTTCCTCCAGCAGCGTGCGCCACGCCTCGTGCGACAGCGGGTTGGCCAGGCGGATGCCCGCCAGGCTGTCGTCGAGGCGCTGCAGGTGGTGCTCCAGGCGGAACAGGTGGCCGCCGTACACCGGGATGACCTCATAGACGCCGTCGGCGAACAGAAAGCCGCGGTCGAGCACCGAGACCTTGGCCTCGGTGGCCGGCATGAACGCGCCGTTGAGGTAGACGAGGCTGCTGGGATGCATCGGCTCCGCCATGGGTGCGCGCCTACTGGAACATCAGCTTGACGTTGTCGACCAGGCGCTGCCAGAGGCCGCCCTCGCCGACGTCGTCCAGCGCCACCAGCGGCCGGCTGGCCAGTTCCCGATCGCCCAGCGTCACGTGCACAAAGCCGTGCTCGCGACCCTTCTCGGTCGGCGCGACGATCTGCCCGTCGATGGCCATGGTCGCCTTCAGGTTGTCGTACTGGCCGCGCGGCACGGTGATGTACAGCGGCTCCGTCAGGCCGACCGGCAAGGTCTCGGCGGCACCGCGCCAGATACGGATGTCGGTCAGCGCCTCGTTGGCGGCGTACAGGCGGTGGGTCTCGAAGAAGCGGAAACCGTAGTTGAGCAGCTTGTGCGATTCGGCCGCGCGCGCGTTTTCGTTGGCCGCGCCGAGCAGCACCGAGATCAGACGCATGTCGCCGCGCTGCCCCGACGCCACCAGGCAGTAGCCGGCGGCGTTGGTGTGGCCGGTCTTGAAGCCGTCCACGCTCTCGTCGCGCCACAGCAGGCGGTTGCGGTTGTGCTGCGTGATGCCGTTGTAGGTGAAGCTGCGCTCGGAATACCAGCCGTAGTATTCGGGGAAGCGCTCGATCAGGGCGCGGGCCAGCAGCGCCATGTCGCGCGCCGTGGTGATGTGATCGGCTTGCGGCAGGCCGGTGCTGTTGAGGAAGTTGGAGTGGTTCATGCCGAGTTGGCGCGCGTGATTGTTCATCAACAGCGCAAAGGCGTCCTCGCCGCCGGCCACGTGCTCGGCCAGCGCCACGCTGGCGTCGTTGCCGGATTGGATGATCATGCCCTTCAGCAGGTCCTCGACGGACACGCGGTTGTTGACCTCGATGAACATGCGCGAGCCGGGCATGCGCCAGGCCTTCTCGCTCACCAGCACCTCGTCGTCGAGCGCGATGTTCCCCTGCGCCAGTTCGTGGAATACCACGTAGGCGGTCATGATCTTGGTGAGGCTCGCCGGTTCGAGCGGCGCGTCGGCGTTCTCCTCGGCAAGCACCTGGCCGCTGTGGAAATCCATCAGCAGGTAGCCCTTGGCGGCGATGGCCGGTGCGGCCGGAATGATGCTGCTCGCGCCGACCGGCGCGGTGAGCAGGGCGAGGAGGAGACCGAGGAGTAGGATTCTTGACGTCATGGTGAGTCGACTCGCTGCGCTGTTACGGCATGAACGGAAAGGTGCGGTGCCGGACCGGGGCACCGCCTCGGAAATTGTACGGCCCGCCGAGCGGCCGGGGATAGGTCTGGTTCGCAAAGCGCTACTCCATCACCAGATGCGGGCTGATGATACCCAGCGGCCCGACGCGGCGGGTGAGCGCATCCGCCTCGGTGGTGTCGGCCAGCGGCCCCAAGCGCACCCGGTAAACCGGCTGGTCGTGGGAGCCCCCCTGCGTGACCACCACCTCGCGTTCGAGGTGCTGCGCCAAGTCCTGACGCAGGGCCTCGGCCCGCTCGCGACGCGTGAACGCGCCGACCTGCAGGTACAGGCGCGCGCCGGGGCGCACCTCCACGGGCGGCGCCTCGACCGGGCGGATCAGCCCCGGTGCCTCGGCCTGTAGCGGCGCCTCCGTGGGTACGATGGCCACCACCTCCACCGGCGCGGTGCCCGCCTGCATCATCCCCAGGCGCTTGGCGGCCACGTAGGACAGATCGATGATGCGTCCCTCGTGGAACGGACCGCGGTCGTTGATGCGCACCACGATGCTCTGCCCCGTCTGCAGATGCGTGACGCGGGCGTAGCTCGGCAAGGGCAGGGTCTTGTGGGCGGCGGTCATCTGATACATGTCGTAGATCTCGCCGCTGGAGGTGCGCCGGCCGTGGAACTTGGTGCCGTACCAGGACGCCAGACCGCGTTCGGCGTAGCCCTCGGCGGTGTCCAGCACGTGGTAGGTCTGCCCCATCACGGTATAGCGGGCCGGATTGCCGTAGCGGGCGCGCGGCTCCGGACGGGGCACCGCGTTCGCCACATGGGTAACGTCCACGCGGCCCGCCGGCGCGCCGTCCGGGTCGGGACCGGAGGGCGGAATCGGCCGCGCGACCGAGGTCGGCTTGACGGGTTCCGCGGGCTGCGAGGGTTGGGCCGATTGCACCGGCTCGCGCGGCGAGCTGCACGCCGCGAGCAGTAACGAGAACACGGCCATCCCGGCCCACGGCCACAGGCCGTGCAGAGTGCGACCGCTCATCGGCTTACTTCTCGCGCGCGGCGCGGATGGCCTGGGCGAGGTCGTGCACCGCCATCGCGTACAGCGAACTGTGGTTGTAGCGCGTGATGACGAAGAAGTTCTGCCAACCGACCCAATGCTCGACGCCGTTCTCGGTCTCGAGCTCGATCAGCGCACCGCGCACGCTGTCGGGTACGGCCTGCCCCACACGGATGCCGTGGGCCGTCAGCTCCTCGGCGGTGGAGTGCGGCCGAATGCCGCGCTCGAGCACTTCACGATAGCCGTTGCCGTCCAGCTGGGCGCGGCTGACGATCGGCCCGCCGCGCTGCCACTGATGGGCGCGCAGGTAATTGGCGACGCTGCCGATGGCGTCGGCGGCGCTGTTCCACAGGTCGCGTCGCCCGTCGCCGTCGAAGTCCACCGCGTAGGCCTGGAAGCTGCTGGGCATGAACTGTGCTTTGCCCATGGCACCGGCGTAGGAGCCCATCATGTCCAGCGGGTCGTAGCCTTCCTTGCGCGTCATGAGCAGGTAGTTTTCGAGCTCGCTGGTGAAGAACTGCGCGCGCCGCGGGTAGTCGAGCGCGAGGGTCGCCAGCGCGTCGATCACGCGGTGACTGCCCTTGTGCCGTCCGTAGCGGCTCTCCACGCCGATGATGGCGACGATGATCTCGGCGGGCACGCCGTAGGTCTGCTCGGCGCGGGCCAGCGTGTCGGCGTGCTCGTTCCAGAACGCGACGCCGCCGTTGATGCGGTCGCCGGTGAGGAAAATGGGGCGGTACTGGTGCCAGGGGCGGCGCTCGGCGGGGCGCGTCATGGCGCGGATGATGTCGGGACGCAACTCGGTCTGGCTGAAGACGCGTTCGAGTTCGGGCCGCTCGAAGCTGTGGCGGTCCACCATGTCGTCGATGAAACGTTGCAGCTCCGGGCGCTCGAGCAGCGCCGCGTGGGCGCTGGAGCCGAACAAGAGGAACAACCCAGCCATCAATCCGTAGTGCTTCACGTTCTCCCCCTGGCGTCGCGGCGCGTCACGTGCCCGCGAGCATTTTGCGGTGCGTTTGAATCGACATGAGGATACCGAACCCCGCCATCAGGGTCACCATGGAGGTGCCCCCATAGCTGATCAGCGGTAGCGGGACCCCGACCACCGGCAGCAGGCCCGTGACCATGCCGATGTTCACGAACAGATACACAAAAAACGTCAGCGTCAGGCTGCCGGCCACCAGGCGCCCGAAGTTGTCCTGCGCCCGGACCGCGATGTACAGCCCGCGTCCGATCACGAACAGGTATAGCGCAATCAGCAGCACCACCCCGACGAAGCCGAACTCCTCGCCGAATACGGCGAATATGAAGTCCGTGGAGCGCTCCGGCAGGAAGTCCAGGTGCGACTGCGTGCCGTTCAGCCAGCCCTTGCCGTAGAGCCCGCCCGAGCCGATCGCGATCTTCGATTGGATGATGTGATAACCGGCCCCCAGCGGGTCGTTCTCGGGATTCAGGAACGTCATCACGCGCTGGCGCTGGTAATCGTGCAGGAAGTGCCAGGCCACCGGCGCGGTCGCCGCTCCCAAAGCGGCCAAAATGCCGATGATGCGCGCGCGCAGGCCGGCCAACAGCAGCACGAAGGCCCCCGAGGCGGCAATCAGCAGTGAGGTGCCGAGGTCGGGCTGCTTGACCACCAGCGCGACCGGCACCACGATCAGCAGCGCCGCGCCGAGCAGGCGTCCGAGGGTGGGCGGCAGCGGGCGCTCGGCCAGGAACCAGGCGACCATCATGGGGACGGCGAGCTTCATGAGCTCCGAGGGCTGGAAGCGGACCACGCCGAGGTCCAGCCAGCGCTGCGCGCCCTTGCCGACCTCGCCGAAGAACAACACCGCGAGCAGCAACAGCAGCCCGACGCTGAACACCCAGGGCGACCACGCGCGCAGCGTGGTGGGACGTACCTGTGCCAGTGCGACCAGTACGGCGAAACCGAGCCCCAGGCGCACCACTTGGCGCCAGACCAGGTCCATGTCCTCGCCGCCCGCGCTGTACAGCACTACCAGCCCGGCGCCCGCGATCAGCAGCAGACCGACCAGCAGCGGCAGGTCGATGTGCAGGCGGGCCCACACGCCGGCCTCATGGCGCATTTCGTCTCCCCGCCGGTAGCCTACGGACAGCAGGCTCATGGCTGCGCCTCCAAAAAGTACGCGTCCAGCACCTGGCGTGCGACCGGCGCCGCCACGGCGCCGCCGCTACCGCCGTTCTCCACGATGACCGACACCGCCAGGCGCGGCTCCTCGGCGGGTGCGTAGGCGACGAATAGGGCGTGGTCGCGCAGGTGCTTGGCCACGTTCTCTTCGTCGTACTCCTCGTCCTGGGCGAGCCCGAATACCTGCGCAGTGCCCGTCTTGCCGGCGATGCGGTACTCGGCGTTGGCGATACTGCGGGCGGTGGCGCGCGGGCTGTGCACGGCGCGCATCATCGAGTGCTGCACTTGCTGCCAGTTGGCGGCGCTCCTCGGCGTCATCGTGTCGGTGACCTCCGGCAGACGGGTCTGCATCTCGCCGTTGGCGCGGTTGTACAGGCTGTTGACTACCTGCGGGCGCAGGCGCCGGCCATTGTTGGCCAGGGTGGCGGTGATCGTCGCGAGCTGCAACGGTGTGGAGAGCATGTAGCCCTGGCCGATGCCGGCGATCAGGGTCTCGCCCGGAAACCACGCCTGGCCGCGGGCGCCGCGCTTCCAGTCGCGGGTGGGCATCAGGCCGCGCGCCTCGCCGCTGATGTCGATGCCGGTGTGCTTACCGAAACCGAAGCTCAGCATGTAGTCCGACAGCCGGTCGATACCCATGCGGTGGGCGAGGTCGTAGTAATAGATGTCGCAGGACTCGACGATGGCCTTGTCGAGGTCGGTGTGGCCGTGTCCCTGCCGGCGCCAGTCGCGGTAGCGCCGGTCGTCGTTCGGCAGGGTGTACCAGCCGCGACAGTGCAGCCCCTCGGACGCCGTGTTGAGGCCGAGTTCGATGCCGCCCAGGCCGACGAACGGTTTCACCGTGCTGCCGGGCGGGTACTGGCCGCGCAACGCGCGGTTGAACAGCGGCCGCCCGGGCGAGTTCATCAGCGCGTTGTACGTCTCGCGGTCGATACCGTCCACGAACAGGTTGGGGTCGTAGGTCGGCAGGCTGACCAACGCCTTGACGGCGCCGGTGTGCACGTCCACGGCCACCACGGCGCCGCGGCGGTCATCGAGTGCGCGTTCGGCGGCCACCTGCAGACGCACGTCGATGTTCAGGTGCAGGTCCTTGCCGGGGACGGGGTCGACGCGCTCGAGTACGCGCAAGATGCGCCCGAGGGCGTTGGTCTCGACCTGTTGCAGGCCGACCTGGCCGAGTAGCTCCTGTTCGTAGCGGTGCTCGATGCCGACCTTGCCGATGTGGGTAGTGCCACGGTAGGCGGAGCGGTCGATGCGGGCGAGTTCCTGCGCGTTGATGTGTCCGACGTAGCCCACCACGTGCGCGGTGAGGGCCCCCAGCGGGTAGTGACGCGTGAGCCGCGCTTCGATATCCACACCCGGAAAACGGTGCCGGTTGATGGCGAAGCGCGCCGTCTCCTCCTCGCTGAGGCGGGTGCGTACCGGTACGCCTTCGTAGGGTCGGCGCGCGCGGGCGAGGTTGCGAAAGCGGCGCAGGTCCGCCTCGGTGATCTCGATCAGTTCGCCCAACTCGGCGAGCGTGGCCTCGAGGTCGGGCACGCGCTCGATGACCAGTTCCAGGCTAAAGCTCGGCAGGTTCTCGGCCAGCACCACGCCGTTGCGGTCGTAGATCAGGCCGCGCGTGGGGGGCACGGGCAGGATGTTGACGCGGTTGTTGTGCGACAGGGTGGTGTAATGCCCATGGTCGACGATCTGCAGGAAGCTCAACCGGGCGATCAGCCCCAGCAGCGCCAGCACCACCAGCACGGCAGCAATCAAGGCGCGCGTGCCGATCAGGCGGGCCTCGCCGCCGGCATCCTGGAGTTGCGCATAGGGGCTTCTCGGCATCGGTAGCCGCCCCTCAGCTGATCTGGAAGCGGCGCCGAACGTCGCGCAGGATGAGGAACAGCCATGGCCACAACAGCATGCTGGTGAGCGAGGGCGTCCAGTAATCCCAGCCGGCGGGCGCTTGACCGGTGATGCCGCGAATCCACAACAGAATCATTTGGTGCAATGCGATCAGCACCAGGATGCTCAGCGCCTGCTGCCAGAGCGGGTAGACGCGCACGCGCTGGTGCAGCTTCAGGGTGAGGTAGGCCACGATGGCCAGCGACAGGGCATGCTGACCGAGCACGGCGCCGCGCATCACGTCGAGCAGCAGGCCCACGCCCCAGCCCACCCCCACGCCGACGCGGGAGGGCACCGCCATACACCAGTAAATCAGCACCAGCGCCACCCATTCGGGCCGCGCGGCGCTGGTCCAGCCGGGCAGCGGCAGCACGGTCAGCGCGAGGGCGACGGCAAAGGAGGCGCCGATGACCAGCACGCCTTGGGCGCCGACGCCCTTCATGGTGCGTCGGCGTCCAGCCGCTCCGCGGCGAGCGGTGCGTCCTGGAGGGTCCCGGCCGGCTCGGGCGCTGCGTCCGCCACCGCCTGCGTGGCGCGCTCCTCCAGCCACACCAGCAGGACTTGGCGGCTGCGGTCGAGTTGGGCGGTGGGCTCGGCGACCACGCGCGCGAAGGGCAGCCCCGGCTGGGAGTCGACGCGCACCACCGTACCGACCGGGTAGCCGGCGGGGAACCGGCCCCCGAGGCCCGAGGTGACCAGCAGGTCACCGGGCACGATGTCGGCATTGTTCGGCAAGTGGGGCAATTCCAACTGGTTGTCGGCGCCGGTGCCGACCGCCAGCGCGCGCAGGCCGTTGCGATTGACCTGCACCGGGACCGCGTGCGCGGGGTCGGTGATGAGCAGGGCGGTGCTGGTCAATGCCGAGGTGTGGGTGATCTGCCCCATGACCCCGTAGGCGTCGAGCAGCGGCTGGCCGGCGAACACGCCATGGCGCCCGCCGCGATTGAGCACGACCTTGCGGCGGTACGGATCGAGATCCACCGCCAGTAGCTCGGCGATCAGGGTGCGCTCCGCGACACGCTCTGAGGAGTGCAGCAGGGCGCGCAGGCGCTGGTTTTCGGACTCCAGGGAAGCCATTTTCTGCATCTGCGCCTTGAGCAGCAGGTTCTGGGTGCGCAGACGGTCGTTGTCATCGCGCAGGTGGCGCTGGGTGCTGAAGGCCTCCACCGCCCAGTCGCCCGCGCTCGCCGGCAGATCCACCGCGTACTGCAGGGGGGCGAGCGCGAGGGCGAGGGTGCCACGCACGGCGTCCAAGTGTCCTTCCCGATGGTCCAACGTCATCAGCACCACGGATAGCAGGCTCAGCAGGACGACCCGCGCGGTGAGCGATGGACCCTGGATGAACAGCCGTTTGATGGCGACCTCCACGGATGTTCACAGGCGGAGGACGGCCTTGGCCCCCGCAGTGGATTATTGCGAATACCCCGTCCGTGGATCGAACCGCCCCGCCGGCGCGTGGGCGCTTATTCTGTGCTGAGCAGGTCTCCGCCGTGCTCGTCGATCATCTCGAGCGCCCGCCCGCCGCCGCGCGCGACGCAGGTGAGCGGCTCATCGGCCACCAGCACCGGCAGGCTGGTCTCTTCCATCAGCAGGCGGTCGAGGTCGCGCAGCAGCGCGCCGCCGCCGGTGAGCACCAGGCCGCGCTCGGCGATGTCGGCGCCCAGTTCCGGCGGCGTCTGCTCCAGCGCCGTGCGCACCGCGCTGACGATGCCGGACAGCGGCTCCTGCAGGGCTTCCAGGATCTCGTTGCTGTTCAGCGTGAAGGTGCGCGGGATGCCTTCGGCCAGGTTGCGGCCGCGCACCTCGAGTTCGCGCACTTCGCTGCCCGGATAGGCCGAGCCGATGGTGTGCTTGATGCGCTCGGCAGTGGCCTCGCCGATCAGGATGCCATAGTTGCGGCGTACGTAGTTGATGATGGCGTCGTCGAAGCGGTCGCCGCCGATGCGCACCGAGGCGGCATACACCACGCCCGAGAGCGAGATGATCGCCACCTCGCTGGTGCCGCCGCCGATATCGAGCACCATGGAGCCGTGCGCCTCGCTGATCGGCATGCCGGCGCCGATGGCGGCCGCGAGCGGCTCGTCGATCAAGTAGACCTCGCGGGCGCCCGCGCCGGCGGCCGACTCGCGGATCGCGCGGCGTTCCACCTGGGTGGATCCACAGGGGACGCAGATCAGTACCCGCGGGCTGGGGTGCAGGAAGCGGGTTTTATGCACTTTATGGATAAAGTGCTGCAGCATCTTCTCGGTGACCGTGAAGTCGGCAATTACGCCGTCTTTCATGGGTCGGATGGCCACGATGTTGCCGGGCGTGCGGCCCAGCATGCGCTTGGCTTCCAACCCGACCGCCGCGATGCTTTTTGGTCCGCCGGGGCCACGATCCTGACGAATGGCCACTACCGAAGGTTCATCCAGCACGATCCCCTGCCCGCGCACGTAAATCAACGTGTTGGCGGTTCCGAGATCGATAGAGATGTCGTTGGAGAAGATACCTCGTAGGCGTTTTAGCATGGGAAGCGCGGGGTCCGTAGGGTTGAAGCGTGCGGGTACTTTAATGACTGCCGGGACTTTGGGCAAGATGGCGGATGTGGTAACTTCGGTGGTTTGCCAACCCCTGTCACAAAACCAGGTCCAGCATGTCACTAGAGAAGGCGGACGTAGAAAAAATCGCGCAGCTGGCGCGTCTGGCCATTCGGGACGAGGACGTTCCGGAGTATGCGCGCAATCTCTCGCGCATACTCGATTTGGTCGAGCAAATGAATGCCGTGGCCACCCAGGGCGTGACGCCGATGGCGCACCCGCTGGACGCGGTGCAGCGCCTGCGCCCGGACGCGGTAAGCGAGACCGACCAGCGCGAGCGTTTTCAGGCGATCGCGCCCCAGGTGGAGGACGGCCTCTATCTGGTCCCCAAGGTCATCGAGTAAGACACCCTAAATATGCACGACAAGACCATCGTGGAGCTCGCCGCCGGCCTGGCCGCGCGCGAGTTCTCCAGCGAAGAGCTGACGCGCGCCTACCTTGCGCGCCTCGAGCAGTCCAACCCCGCGCTCAATTGCTGCGTGACGCTGACGCCCGAGCAGGCGCTGGCGCAGGCGCGCGCGGCCGATGCGCGCCTGGCGCGCGGCGAGGGCGGTCCGCTCACCGGCGTCCCCATGGTGCACAAGGACATCTTCTGCACCGACGGCGTGCTCACCACCTGCGGCTCGCGCATGCTGCACAACTTCGTCGCGCCTTATGATGCGACCGTGGTGCGGCGTCTGGCCGAGGCCGGCATGGTGATGCTCGGCAAGGCCAATATGGACGAGTTCGCCATGGGCTCCTCCAACGAGACCAGTCACTACGGGGCGGTCAAGAATCCCTGGAACCCGGACACGGTGCCGGGCGGCTCCTCGGGCGGCTCGGCGGCCGCGGTCGCCGCGCGTCTTGCGCCACTGGCGACCGGCACCGACACGGGGGGCTCCATCCGGCAGCCGGCGGCGCTGTGCGGCATCACCGGCATCAAGCCGACCTACGGGCGGGTGTCGCGCTACGGCATGATCGCCTTCGCCTCCAGCCTGGATCAGGCCGGGCCGATGACGACCAGCGCCGCCGACGCGGCCCTGGTGCTGCAGGCGATGGCCGGTTTCGATCCGCTCGATTCCACCAGCGTGGAGCAGCCCGTTCCCGACTACAGCGCGGGGCTGGAACAGGACCTGAAGGGCCTGCGCATCGGGCTGCCGCGCGAGTTCTTCGGCGAGGGCATGCAGGACGGCGTGCGTGCCGCGCTGGACACGGCGCTGAAGGAGTACGAGGCACTCGGCGCCACGCTGGTGGAGATCGACCTGCCCAACGTCGGGCTGTCGGTGCCCACCTATTACGTGGTCGCCCCGGCCGAGGCCTCTTCGAACCTGTCGCGCTACGACGGCGTGCGCTTTGGCTACCGCTGCGAGCAGCCGCGCGATCTCGAGGACCTCTACAAGCGCTCGCGCGGCGAGGGCTTCGGCGCCGAGGTCAAGCGCCGCATCATGATCGGCACCTACGCGCTCTCGGCCGGCTATTACGACGCCTATTACAACAAGGCGCAGCAGCTGCGCCGCCTGATCCGCGACGATTTCGCGCGCGCCTTCGAGCAGGTGGACGTGATCATGGGGCCGACCTCGCCGACGGTCGCCTTCCGCATCGGCGAGCGCACCGAAGATCCGGTGTCCATGTACCTGTCGGACATCTACACCATCGCGGCGAATCTCGCCGGTCTGCCGGGCATGTCCATCCCGGCCGGCTTCGCCGACGACCTGCCGGTGGGGCTGCAGCTCATCGGCAAGCACTTCGACGAGGCGCGCCTGTTGAACGTCGCGCATCGTTACCAGCAGGCCACCGACTGGCACCGGCGCGTCCCGCCGGGCTTCGAGTAGGGGTTCAACGTCATGGAATGGGAAGCGGTCATCGGGCTGGAAGTCCACGCCCAGCTCGCCACCAAGAGCAAAATCTTCTCCGGCGCGCCCACCGCCTACGGCGCGGCGCCGAACACCCAGGCCTGCGCGGTCGATCTCGGCCTGCCCGGCGTACTGCCCGTGCTGAACGAGGGCGTGGTGCGCATGGCGGTCAAGTTCGGTCTGGCGGTCGGGGCGCGCATCGCGCCGCAGTCGGTGTTCGCGCGCAAGAACTACTTCTATCCTGATCTGCCCAAGGGCTACCAGATCAGCCAGTACGAGCTGCCGATCGTTGAGCTCGGCCACCTGAACGTGGAGCTCGAGGACGGCAGCGTCAAGCGCGTGGGGATCACCCGCGCGCACCTCGAGGAGGACGCCGGCAAGTCCCTGCACGAGGACTACCACGGCATGACGGGCATCGACCTGAACCGCGCCGGTACGCCGCTGCTCGAGATCGTGTCGGAGCCGGATCTGCGCTCGGCCAAGGAGGCCGTGGCGTACATGAAGAAGCTGCACTCGCTGGTGCGCTACCTCGAGATCTGTGACGGCAACATGCAGGAGGGCTCGTTCCGCTGCGACGCCAACGTGTCGGTGCGCCCGAAAGGGCAGAGCGCCTTCGGCACGCGTGCCGAGATCAAGAACGTCAACTCCTTCCGTTTCGTCGAGCGCGCCATCAACTATGAGATCGAGCGCCAGATCGCGCTCATCGAGTCCGGTGGCAAGGTGATTCAGGAGACACGCCTGTACGACTCGGACAAGGGTGAGACGCGCGGCATGCGCGGCAAGGAGGAGTCGCACGACTACCGCTACTTCCCCGACCCCGACCTGCTGCCGCTGGCGGTGAGCGAGGCCTTCATCGAAGAGGTGCGCGGCGAGCTGCCCGAGTTGCCCGACGCCAAGAAGGAGCGTTTCCAGCACGAGTACGAGCTCGGTGCCTACGAGGCCGGCGTGCTGACCGCCTCGCGCGAGATGGCCGATTACTACGAGGCCGTCGCCAAGGACGCGGGTGATGCGCGTCTCGCCGCCAACTGGGTGATGGGCGAGCTGTCCGCCGCGCTCAACAAGGATGGGATCGAGATTACGGCAAGCCCGGTCTCGCCCGCCATGCTGGGCGGCATGCTCCAGCGCATCACCGACAACACCATCTCCGGCAAGATCGCCAAGGACGTTTTCGAGGCGATGTGGAACGGCGAGGGTGACGCCGATGCGGTGATCGAGGCGAAGGGCCTCAAACAAATCACCGACACCAGCGCGATCGAGACGGTGATCGACGAGGTGATCGCCGGCAATCCCCAGCAGCTCGAGCAGTACCGCGCGGGCAAGGACAAGCTGTTCGGCTTCTTCGTCGGCCAGGTCATGAAGGCCACGCAGGGCAAGGCGAACCCCGCGCAGGTGAACGAGCTGCTCAAGCGCAAGCTCGCCTGAGGAAGCTCTGATTTATTCAGAGCTTCCCGCGGCACAGGGAGGTGCCGCCGTGATCAGCGGCTGCAAGCCGTTGATCACGAAGCAAAGTGAAAACCACGCTTTTCGCTTTGCGTGGTCTGAGAAATCCAGGATGGATTTATTTCAGACCTTCCCTAACGGCCCGGCGCGCCGCCGCCTGCGGCGCGCCCCTATCACGGAAGGACCCGCGATGGATCTCACACGCCACAACGACTCCCTGCAACGTTTCCTGTTCGAGCAGGCCGCCATCCGCGGCGAGGTGGTGCATCTCGATGCCACTTGGCAGGAGGTGCTGCGGCGCCAGGACTATCCCACCGTGGTACGCGACCTCCTCGGTGAACTGACCGCCGCCGCGGCGCTGTTGTCCTCCACGCTCAAGTACGAGGGCTCGCTGACCCTGCAGATCGAGGGTAAGGGGCCGCTCTACATGATGGTGGTGGAATGCACCAGCGAGCGTACCATCCGCGCGCTGGCGCGCTGGGCGGGCGAGGTGCCGGCCGGGTCGCTACGCCAGGCCACCGGCGAGGGTCGCCTCGCGATCACCATCGAACCGCGTCACAGCCCCGAGCGGTATCAGGGCATCGTCAGCCTGGAGGGCGACACCCTGGCCGAGGCGCTGCAGGAGTACTTGATGCGCTCCGAGCAGCTCGACACGCGTCTGTGGCTGACGGCCACCCCGCAAGGGGCGGCGGGCATGTTGCTGCAGCGCCTACCGCGGGACCACAGCGGCGAGGACCCCGACATCTGGAACCGCGCGCAGATGCTCGCCGAGACGGTGAAACGCGAAGAGCTGCTGGAGCTGCATCCCCTGCAACTGGTGCGGCGCCTGTTTCACGAAGAGGACGTGCGCCTGTTCGAGCCCGAGCCGATGAGTTTCCGCTGCTCGTGCTCGCGCGAGCGGGTCAGCGCCATGCTGCGCGGCCTCGGCCACGAGGAGGTGCAGAGCATCATCGAGGAGCAGAGCAAAGTGGAAGTCACCTGCGAGTTCTGCGGTGCCACTTACCGCTTCGATCCGGTGGACGCCGAACAGCTGTTCGCTGCGGACGCCTCCGCGCCGCCGGTGCCGCCCACCCGCCATTGAACGCGCGCGTTCGAGGCCGCTTCGCTCAAGCGCCGAGCAGCCAAGCTGCTAGCGCGAGCAGCACCGCCGCGTACACTCCCGCCAGGACGTCGTCCACCATGATGCCGAAGCCGCCGCTCACCTGCCGATCCAGCCGGCGGATGGGCCACGGCTTCCAGATGTCGAACAGCCGGAACAGGACAAAGCCCGCCAACATCCAGGCCCAGCCGACCGGCGCGGCCGCCATCGCGATGAGGTAACCCACGATCTCGTCCCACACGATGCCCGGATGGTCGTGCACCCCGAGGTCGCGGGAGGTCACCTCGCACAGCCATACGCCGATGCCGAACAGCAGCGCCGTCACACCGAGGTAGGCCCAGAACGTCAGGGGCGCCATGACGAGATAGAGCGGGATGGCGGCCACAGTGCCCCAGGTGCCGGGGGCGAAGCGCGCGAGTCCGCTGCCGAAGCCGAACGCCAGAAAATGGCTCGGTTTGCGCCATACCTGCGGCGCGCGGCGGGGTTGTTCGTGTTTGGATCGCATAAGGTCTCCCGGTGCGAGCCCGCCATTGTACCCACCCGCCGCCGCGCGGACGCTAGACTTTGGGAAAGCGTTCGATTCGAGAAGGAGTGTGTATGAGTACCGAGACACGTCCGCAGCCCAAGGAACCGGAACACCTGAGCTGCGCGCAATGCAAGAAGGAGATCCCCGCGTCCACCGTCGTCACCTCGGAAGGCGGCGAGTACGTGCTGCACTTCTGCGGCGTCGAGTGCATGGACGCGTGGAAGCGGGAAAAGAACCCGCAGTCACCGCGTTGACCTCAGGCGCGGGCCACCGGGAAGGCGACGACCTCTTCCAGCGCCCGCGCACCCACGGCCAGCATCAATAATCGATCCACACCCAAGGCGACCCCGGCGCAGTCGCCCAGCCCGGCGCGCAGGGCGGTGAGCAGGCGCTCGTCAGGCTCGACGCGGGGTAGGCCTGCCGCTGCGCGTGCGGCGTTGTCCGCGGCGAAGCGCCGGCCTTGCTCTTCGGCGTCGGCGAGTTCGTGGAAGCCGTTGGCGAGCTCCACGCCGTGCAGGTACAGCTCGAAGCGCTCGGCGACGCGCGGATCGTGCGGTGCCAGGCGCGCCAAGGCCGCTTGGCTGGCGGGATACTCATACAGAAAGGTCAGCGTATCCCGGCCCAGGGTGGGTTCCACGCAGTGCGTGAGCAGCAGGTCGAGCCAGGCGTCGCGCGCGGTCTCGGTCGGCTCGAGCCCCTGCACCCGTATGCCTTGCGCCGCGGCGGTCGCGGCCAGTTCGGCGGCAGGGGCTTGCAAGGGATCGAGGTCGAGCGCCCGCTGGAAGGCCGCGCGGTAGGTCATGCGCTCTTCGTCCAGCGGCCCGAGCAGGGCGCGTACCAGGTCGCGCACCTCGTCCATCAGCCGGTGGTGATCGAAACCGGGGCGATACCACTCCAGCAGGGTGAACTCGGGATTGTGCAGCCGCCCGGCCTCGCCGTCGCGGAACACCTTGCAGACCTGATAAATGGGTCCGCTGCCGGCGGCGAGCAGGCGCTTCATGTGGTACTCGGGCGAGGTCTGCAGGTACAGCCGCCCGCCGTGCGGGCCGTGGTAGTCGGTGCAGAGCGAGGCAAGGTGCAGGTCGGGGCTGCCGGTGCGCGCGAGGATGGGCGTTTCCACCTCCAGGACGTCGCGCGCCGCAAAAAAGGCGCGAATGCCGGCCAGCATCCGCGCCCGCGCCTGCAGCGTGGCGAGCGGCGCGCTGGGGCGCCAGTCCTCGCCGACGGTCATGGCGACCTACTCCTTCGCGCGCCCGACGTACTCGCCCGTGCGGGTATCCACCTTGATGAGTTCGCCGACGTCCAGAAACAGGGGCACCTTCACCACCGCGCCCGACTCCAGCGTGGCGGGCTTGCCGCCGCCGCTGGCGGTGTCGCCGCGCACGCCGGGGTCGGTCTCGGCGATTCGCATGACCACGAAGTTGGGCGGCGTGACCGCGATGGGGACGCCGTTCCACAGCGTCACGGTGCAGAAGTCCTGTTCCTTCAGCCACTGCTTGGCGTCTTCCACCGCGGCCTCGTCGGCCGCCACCTGCTCGAAGCTCTCGGGGTGCATAAAGTGGTAGTATTCGCCGTCCGAATACAGGTACTGCATCTCGGTGTCCATGACGTCGGCACTGTCCAGCGACTCGCCCGACTTGAAGGTGCGCTCGATGATGCGCCGCGTCTTCAGGTTGCGCATCTTGACGCGCGTGAACGCCTGGCCCTTGCCGGGCTTGACGAACTCGGTGTCCACCACGACGGCGGGATCGCCGTCCAGCATGACCTTGAGCCCGTTTTTGAAGTCGTTCATTCCATATGAAGCCATCGGTTCCTCGTCGTTCGCGCAGGTGCCGCCGGGGGCAGGAGTAAGGCGCCTATGATAGCGCGAAGCACGGCGCGGGGGCAGGGGCCGACCTCGTGGCAGCGGGCGCTGGCCGACGCGGTGCGCACGCCCGCCGAACTGCTGACGCTGCTCGGTTTGCCGCCCGAGGACGGTCCGGGCGTGCGCGCAGGGCTGGCGCAGTTTCCGCTGCGCGTACCGCGCGGCTTCATGCGGCGCATGCGCCCCGGCGATCGGCACGATCCCCTGTTGCTGCAGGTGCTGCCGGTAGCCGAGGAGGGGCGCGCCGTGCCGGGCTTCGGGTTCGACCCGGTGGGCGATCTGGGCGCGGTGGCCGCCCCCGGCGTGTTGCACAAATACCGCGGGCGCGTGTTGCTGGTTGCGACCGGTGCCTGCGCCGTGCACTGCCGCTATTGTTTCCGGCGCGCGTTTCCCTATCAGGAGGCGAACGCGCGTGCCGCGAACTGGCGCGGAGCGCTGGACTACATCGCCGGCGATGACACCATCGAAGAGGTGATCCTGAGCGGCGGCGACCCCCTGATGCTCGCCGACCGCAGCCTGCACGAATTCACCGACGCCTTGCGCGGCATCCGCCACGTGCGGCGTCTGCGTCTGCACACGCGGCTGCCCATCGTGCTGCCCGAGCGGGTGGACGAGGGCCTGCTGGCCTGGCTGGAGGCCCTGCCTTGGCAAACCGTCGTGGTGGTGCACTGCAACCATGCGCGGGAACTCGACGGCGAGGTGGCCGCTGGGTTCGGCGCCTTGCGCACAGCGGGCGCGACGCTGCTCAACCAAGCGGTCTTGCTGCGCGGCGTGAACGACGACGCCGGTGCGCTTCGCGATCTCAGCGAGGGCCTGTTCGCACAGGGCGTGCTGCCCTACTACCTGCACCTGCTCGACCGGGTGGCAGGGGCCGCCCACTTCGAGGTGGAGGAGGCGCGGGCGCAGGCACTTATGCACGAGCTGCGCGCCGCGCTGCCCGGCTACCTCGTGCCGCGCCTGGTGCGCGAAGTGGCGGGTGAGGAATATAAACGTCCGCTTATCTAGTGGCGGGCGCTGGCGCGTCCGCTATGCGATGCGGTAAAACGACACAAACCACGACTCGATCACAATAATCGCCCGCATGTCACACGACACGAACTCCTCCGCCGCGCAGGCCGCCGCCGTCGCGGGCGCGCTGGCGCCCGACGACGAGCAGTTACGCCTGCTGTTCCTGCATCCTTCCTCCAACGACATGGAGCGGCTGCTGAACGTGTTGCGTTCGGCGGGTCATCGGCTGCGCGCCCAGCGCGCCGAGCGGGCGGATGAGGCGCAGGCGATCCTCGAGAGCGAGGTGATCGATCTAGTGCTCGGCCGGCCCGAAGTCGGCGGCCTCGCATCGCCCGCGGCGGTGGAACTCATACGCCGCCTCGGTAAGGATGCGCCCTTCGTCCTGTTGTTGCCGCCCGGGCTGGACGAGGCGCTGGCCAGCCAGGCGGTTACGGCGGCATTCCGCGCGGGGGCGCGCGATGCGGTGTGGGAACTCGACCCGGAGCGCTTTCGTCACGCCGTGGAGCGCGAGTATGCAGACCTGCTCGAGCGCCGTCGCCATCGGCAATGCCAGAAGCTGCTGTGGGAGACCGAGCGCCAAGCGCGCGAGTTCATCGCCAGTTCGCGCGATGCCGTGGCATTCGTACACGGCGGCATGCACATCTACGCCAACCCCTCTTACCTCAAGCTATTCGGCTACGAAAGCTTCGACGACCTCGAGGCGCTGCCGGTGATGGATATGGTGGACGGCGAGGATCAAGGTCGCTTCAAAGAGTTCCTGCGCGACTACGACCGCGGCAAGGTCAAGGAGGCGACGCTTTCCTTGCGGGGCCAGCGCGCCGACGGCAAAGCATTTGACGTGAGCATGGCGTTTCAGCCCTCGCGCATGGACGGCGAGCCGTGCATGCAGATCATCATTCGCGATCAGTCACGCGATAAGGAACTGGAACAGCAACTCGCCTCGCTCACCACCCAGGACCTGCTCACCGGTCTGTATAACCGTCGCTATTTCCTCGATCTGCTGGAAGAGACCATCGCCCAAGCGCGCGACGGTTCACAACGGGCCGCGGTCTTGTACCTGACGCTGGACAAGTTCAAGGCCATCAAGGAAGAAGTGGGTATCGCGGGTAGTGACGTCGTCCTGGCCGACATCGCGCGCCTGCTGCAGGGTGCCTGCGGCGGGAAGACGACGCTCGCGCGCTTCGAGGCCAAGGCCTACACCGTCCTGCTGCCGGGCGCCGACGCGGCGGCCGCGGAGAAGCTCGCCCAGTGCCTAATACCGCGAGTCGCGGGGCATATCTCCGAGGTCGGCGGCAAATCGGTGACCACCACTGCGAGCATCGGCATCAGCCTGCTGAACGAGACGACGACCAGCGTGCAGGACGTGCTGGCGACCGCGGAGAAGGGCTGTGGTCTTGCCCACGCCGAGGGCGGCAACCGCTTCCATCTCGTGCATGCCGCGGCGCACGTCCAGGGCGACCGCGAAGAAGTGGTGCGCTGGAGCGCGCTCATCAAGACCGCGCTCAAGAACAACCGCTTCCGGTTGGTGTATCAGCCCATCGCCAGCCTGCGCGGGGAATCGGCCGAGAAGTACGAGGTGGCGGTACGGATGCTCGATCAGGAGGGCGGCGACGTGCTGCCGGACATCTTCATGCCTTTCGCCGAGCGCACCGGCCTGATGTCCTACATCGACCGCTGGGTGATCGCCAATGCACTCCAGGTGCTGGCGCAGCGGCGCGCGGCGGGTCAGCAGGGCAGTTTCTTTATCAGGATCTCGGGCGCCTCCTTGAGCGAGCCGCGCCTGCTGCAGTGGATCGTCGAGCGCATCCGGCTGGCACGCCTGGAGGCCGACAGCCTGGTGTTCGAGATCAGCGAGCCGGTCGCGCTGACGCACCTGAAGCAGGCGAAATTGCTCGTCGGCGCCCTGCATCAGGTGCGTTGTCGCGTGGCGCTGACGCATTTCGGCACCGAGCGCGACACCTGGGGCGCGCTTAACCATCTGGACGTGGACTTCCTGAAGCTGGACGGGAGCATCATCAATGGCTTGACGCAGAGCGAGGCGAAACAGGCCACCCTGAGCAAGCTGGTGGAGCATATCCACGGGCTGAACAAGCAGTGTGTCGCGGTGTACGTCGAGGATGCCAACTGCCTCACGTACCTCTGGCAGGTCGGCATGGACTACATCCAGGGTAATTTCCTGCAGGAACCGCAGGCGGTGATGGGCTACGACTTCAGCCAGTTGGGCTAGCCGCGCCGGCCTGTGGCCGCGTGCCGGGGCTCGCACAGACCGGGCAGTGCGGATCGCGCGGCAGACGCAGGCTGCGCCACTCCATGCGGTAGGCATCGAGCATCAGCAGGCGGCCGCGCAGGGGTTCGCCCACCCCCATCAGCACCTTCAACGTTTCGGTGGCCTGCACGGACCCGATCATGCCGACCACCGGCGCGAGTACCCCCGTCTGTGAGCAGGTCTCGCCCAGTTCCTCGCCCTCTTTGTACAGACAGCGATAGCAGGGGCCGTCGTGCCGCGGATCGAACACCGCGACCTGACCTTCCATGCGGATCGCCGCCCCTGAGATCAGCGGCGTGCCGTGCGCGACGCAGGCGGCGTTGAGCGCAAAACGGATGGCGAAGTTGTCGGTCGCGTCGACCACCGCGTCGGCCGCCGCCACCTCGCGGGCGAGCTGTTCGCCTTCCAGGACGACCGGCAGCGTGTCGATGCGCACGTCCGGATTCAAGGCGGCGAGGCGGGCGCGCGCCGAGTCGACCTTTGCGCGGCCCACCTCGGCGGTGGTGTGGATGATCTGACGCTGCAGGTTGGACAGATCGACATGGTCGAAATCGGCTAGCACCAGGTGCCCCACGCCCGCCGCGGCGAGGTACATGGCGACCGGCGAGCCGAGGCCGCCCAGGCCCACCACCAGCACGCGCGCCTCGAGCAGGCGCTGTTGACCCTCGACGCCTACCTCGGGCAACAGGATCTGCCGGCTATAGCGCAGCAGCTGTTCATCGTTCATGGGAGGCGCTCTCAAAGATAGTGGCGCCAGTGGTCGGGCCGTCGGTCGCGGCAGCCATGGCGCAGTCGGCGGTAGCGATGCACGAACACCTGGCGGGTGGGGTCCTCGTCGCTGGCGAGGTTGGCCCGCAGGGTCTCTTCGGTGTAGTGGATCAGCGCGCGTTTGAGGCGTTGCAGCAGGCTGTTGTCGAGGTGCAGTCCCGCGTCATCGAGGACATGTTCCAGATCGAGCAGGCAGATGGCGCGCAGGTCGTAGCGGATGGCGAGCTGGGTGGGCGCTTGCGCCTCGGCGGCGAGGACACCGGGGAGCGCCGCCAGCAGCTGCGCCGCGGTGTGCGCCTGATCGGCGTCCGGGTGCAGGGGGCAGAACGTCAGCTCCCGTGCTCTGAGGGTATCGCTGTCCATGACCACCGGCTCGCGCATCGCGTATGGGTTTCGAAGCAACTCGCGGGCTGCTCCCAAGCTGGGACCGCTTCGAGCCATGCTACCGCGCCGGAGACGATTTTCAAGCCGGCGGTCGCTCAGCCGGCGCGGCGCCCGGCGCTCACCCGCGGCTGGCCGGCGAGGTCGGCATGGGTGGCAACCTCCACGTAACCGTGGGCCGACAGCAGTGCCCGCACGGCCTCGCCCTGCTGGAAGCCGTGTTCCAGCAGTAGCCAGCCGCCGCCGTGCAGGTGCGCGGCGGCCCCAGCGATGATCGCGCGCAGGGCGTCGAGCCCGTCGGGACCGGAAACCAGGGCGAGGCGCGGCTCGTAGCGCACGCCGTCCGCCTCGAGGTGCGGGTCGTGCGCCGCGATGTAGGGCGGGTTGGAGAGGATGAGATCGTAGCGTTCGTCGTGCAAGGCGTCGAACCAGCCGCTGCGCGCCGCGCGCAGGTCGACACCACCCGGCGCCCAGCGCTCGATGTTGGACTGCGCAAGGGCCCGGGCCGCCGCGCAGGCCTCGGTTGCCACCATGCGGGCGCGCGGGCGCTCGCGCGCCAGGGCGATCGCCACCGCGCCGGTGCCGGTACCGAGATCGGCGACCGCCGCCTCGCGCTCAGGCGGCAGCAGCTGCAGGGCCAACTCCACCAGCAACTCGGTATCGGCGCGCGGCACCAGCGCGGCCTCGCTGACCCGCAGCGGCAGCGACCAGAACTCCTGCACCCCCGTGAGATAGGCGACGGGCACGCCTTGCGCACGACGCGCCACGAGCTGCGCATATGCGGAAGCGGCCGGCGGCGGCAGTGGGTCGTCCAGGTGCGCCCGTAGATACGCGCGGTCGCGCTGCAGCGTGTGGGCCAGCAGCACCTCGGCGTCGAGGCGGGCGGTGGCGCAAACCCCCTCGAGCCGCGCCGCGGCCGCCCGCAGCCGAGCGCCGAGGGTCTCCTGCGCGGCGGGCGCGACCATCAGGCTTCGCCGAGTGCGGCGAGTTGATCCGCCTGGTACTCGTTGATCAATGGGTTGATGACCTCGTCGAGGTTGCCCTGCAGGATGTCCTGCAGCTTGTACACGGTGAGGTTGATGCGGTGATCGGTCAGCCGTCCCTGCGGGAAGTTGTAGGTGCGGATGCGCTCGGAGCGGTCGCCGCTGCCGACCAGCAGGCGGCGCGTGGCGTCCTGTTCGGCCTGCTGCTTCTCCTGCTGCTCGGCGAGCAGACGCGACTGCAGCAGCGCCATGGCGCGCGCCCGGTTCTTGTGCTGCGAGCGCTCGTCCTGACATTCCACCACCATGCCGGTGGGCAGGTGGGTAATGCGGATGGCCGAGTCGGTCTTATTGACGTGCTGGCCGCCAGCGCCCGAGGCGCGGAAGGTGTCGATGCGCAGCTCGGCGGGGCTGATGTCGATGTGGTCGACTTCATCGACCTCGGGCAGTACCGCCACGGTGCAGGCCGAGGTGTGGATGCGGCCCTGGCTCTCGGTGGCCGGCACGCGTTGCACCCGGTGGCCGCCCGATTCGAACTTGAGGCGCGAATAGGCGCCCTGGCCGGCCACGCGCAGCACCAGTTCCTTGTAGCCGCCGTGCTCGCCGGGGCTCTCGCTGATGATCTCGACCTGCCAGCGGCGCTGCTCGGCGTAGCGCGCGTACATGCGGTACAGGTCCCCGGCGAACAAGGCGGCCTCGTCGCCGCCGGTGCCGGCGCGGATCTCGAGGTAGATGTTGCGCTCGTCGTGCGGGTCGCGCGGCAGCAACAGGCGCTGCAACTGGTGCTCGAGCGCGCCCTGGCGCGCACGCGCGGTCTCCAGCTCCTCTTCGGCCAGCTCGCGCATGGCGCTGTCGCTGTCGCGCAGCATGGTCTGGGCCTGCTCGATGTCTTCCGCGGCGGCGCGAAAGTCGGCGTAGGCCTTCACCACCGGCTCGAGCTCGGCGTATTCCTTGGACAGCGACCGGAAGCGGTCTTGGCGGGCGAGGGTCTCCGGGTCGGCCAACAGGGCGCTAAGCTCCTGCAGGCGCTCGGAGAGATTCTCGAGCTTACTGCGGATGGACGGTTTCACGGATTCAGGTGTCGTTCTTGGGGAGTAGCAGGGTACGGGCGGCGTCGAGGACGTCGCGTCGGTCGTCGTACGCGGCCTGGCGCAGCTGTGCGCTCGGCTGGTGCATGAGTTTGTTGGTCAGCAGCCGCCCCATGGCGGAAACCACCAACTGCGGGTCCACGCCGCGCGCGATCTGGCGCTGTGCCTCGGCGACGACCTTGTCGCGTACCGCCTCGCTGTGTTCGCGGTACTCGCGGATGACGTCGACCGACTCCAACGAGCGCAGCCAGCCCATGAAGTGCGCCACCTGCACGTCGATCATCTCCTCGGCCTGGGCGGCCGCTTCGCGGCGCGAGGCGAGGTTCTCGTCGATGAGGTCCTTGAGGTCGTCGACCGTGTACAGATAGACGTCGTCCAGTTCGCCCACCTCGGCCTCGATGTCGCGCGGCACGGCGATGTCGACCATGAACATGGGGCGGTGCTTGCGGCGGCGCAGGGCGCTCTCTACCGCGCCCTTGCCGAGGATCGGCAACGGGCTGGCGGTGGAGGAGATGACGATATCCGCCGCCGCCAGGCGCTCGGGCACTTGGTCCAGCGGTAGCGCCTCGCCTTGAAACTGTTGGGCGAGCAGCTGGGCGTGGGCCAGGGTGCGGTTGGCGATATACAGCTTTGCGATGCCGTTCTCGGTGAGGTGGCGCGCCACCAGCTCCACGGTCTCGCCGGCGCCGATCAACAGCGCCGTGTTCGCCCGCAGGTCACCGAATATCTGGCGTGCCAGGCTCACCGCAGCGAAGGCGACCGAGACCGGGCTCGAGCCGATGGCCGTATCGGTGCGCACGCGCTTGGCGACCGCGAAGGAGTGCTGGAACAGGCGGCCCAGGCGCCGGCCGACGGTGCCCGCTTCGGCCGCCGTGCCGTAGGCCCCCTTGATCTGGCCGAGGATCTGCGGCTCGCCGAGCACCAGCGAATCGAGTCCGCTGGCCACGCGCAGCATGTGGCGCACGGCGTCTTGATTCGGATGTAGATAAAGGTAGGGCTCCACGTCGCTGCGCTGCAGGCCGTGGTAGCCGCGCAGCCACTCGACTACGGCGCGCGCATCGGGTCGTTCCAGTCCACAATAGACCTCGGTCCGATTGCAGGTGGACAGGATGGCCGCTTCCTCTACCGGCTGGCGCCGCGCGAGGTCACGCAGAGCGTCCTTGAGCGCGTCCGGCGCGAAGGCCAGCCGCTCCCGGATCTCGACCGGTGCTGTCTTGTGATTGATACCGAGGGTCAGAAGCGCCATGGTGTTCCCAGGAGTCGGGCCCGAACCCCGCCGGGACAGGCAGCCCTGCGGGCGTGTAGCATATTATAAAGATGCTGCATTGGATATACACTCGGCGCCTGTCGCCGCACCGTCGCACACACAGGATTAGAACCGTCATGCGCGCCTTCGTTGCCGTATTAGTCAGTCTGCTCGCCGTCGGCGGTTGTCAGTCGGCACCCGTCGACCAGGCCGAGCGGGCCGAGCCGCAGGCCGAGCCCGCTGCGTTCACCGCCACGCGCACGCCCGCCACCTCGCCGCGCGAGGCCGAGGTTATCTTCCGCCTGCTGTTCGGCGAGATCGCCGCGCAGCGCGGGGCCGCCGATATGGCGCTCGACGCCTACCTCGGCGCGGCGCGCATCTCCCGCGATCCGCGCGTGGTCGAGCGCGCGGTGCAGCTGGCGATGTACACCGGCCAGGATGAGCGCGCCTTGGAGGCCGCCCGCCTGTGGGTCTCGGTGCAGCCGGACAACCTCGACGCGCGCCAGGTTGCCGGCGTGCTGCTGGTCCGTGCGGGCCGGTTGGACGCGGCCGCGCAGGAATTGGAACAGGTGGTGCGCCGCAGCGAAGGCGAGCCCATGGATGCCTATCTGGTGCTCGCCACCCTGCTGGCCCGCGAGACCGAGCCCAAGGAGGCGGCCGAGACCTTGCGCCGCGTGGCCGAGCGCAGCGGGCATGAGGCGGAGGCGCATTACGCCCAAGCCCATCTCGCCATGCAGCTAGGGGCCACCGATGAGGCGCTGGCGCACATCGATCGCGCGCTGGAGGCGCGGCCCGCTTGGCCGCTCGCGCTGACGCTGCGCGCCGTGGTACTGCGCCGCGACGGGCGCGGCGACCAGGCGCTGGTGGACCTGGAGTCGGCCCTGCGCCAATCCCCGCACAACATCGAGTTGCGGCTGCATTTCGCCCGCATGCTGCTCGACGAGGGTCGCCTGGATGACGCGCGGGTGCAGTTCGAACGCGTATCCGAGCTGGCGCCGGACAATGCCGATGCCTTGTTCGCGCTGGCCCTCTTGTCCATGCAGCTGAACGAGTTGGATGCGGCCGAGGGTCATTTCACCCAGCTCGCCCAGACCGGCCAGCGTACCGACGAGGTCGGCTATTTCATGGGGCAGATCGCCGAGGCGCGCGAGGATGCCGTGGCTGCCATCGGCTGGTACGACGTGGTGGGCGCGGGCGAGTACTTCCTGGACGCACAGCTGCGCGCCGCCGGGGTGCTGGCGCGCGAGGGCGACCTCGACGGCGCCCGCGAGCGCCTGCACGGCTTCGAGGTCGAGGATCACGTCGATTACGTACGCGTGACCCTGGCCGAGGGCGAGTTGCTGCGCCAGGCCGCGCATTACGAGGAGGCCTTCGCCGTCTACACCACCGCGCTCGCCGACATGCCGGATCAGGCCGACCTGCTGTACGCCCGGGCCCTGGTCGCCGAACGCCTCGATCGCCTGGAGGTGTTGGAACGCGACCTGCGGCTGATCATCGACCAGGATCCGGCGCATGCCCACGCGCTGAACGCTTTGGGTTACACGCTCGCCGACCGCACCGATCGCCATCAGGAGGCCTACGACTACGTGCGCCGCGCCTACGACTTGATGCCCGACGACCCGGCGGTCGTCGACAGCATGGGGTGGGTCTATTACCGCCTGGGGCGGCTCGATGAGGCGCTGAAGTATCTGCGGCGCGCCCTCGAGCTGGAGCACGATCCCGAGATCGCGGCCCACCTCGGCGAAGTGCTGTGGGTGGTCGGGCGCGAGCAGGAAGCGCGCTCGGTGTGGCAGAAGGCGCTCGAGGAGGCGCCCGAGCATCGGGTGTTGCAGGAAACCGTGCGGCGCTTCAAGAAGTGACGCGCGACGTTTACCGAGGGTGGCGTGCCGGCCTGCTCGGCACCGCGCTGGCCGCGTTGGTCGCGCTGGGGCTCGGCGGGTGCGCGACGCCGGGTGAGCGTGCGGTGGGCGCGGCCGAGCGCGAGCGCGCCGAGGCGGCCCTGGCCGCGCGTCAGGCGCAGCTCGCCGAATGGGCAGTCTGGGGCGTACGGGGGCGGCTTGCGATTCGCAGCGCGCACGAGGGCTGGCACGCCAACGTGCAGTGGCAGCAGGATGCCGACCACTACCTGATCGACCTGGTCGGTCCCATGGGGCAGGGCGCGGTGCGCCTGTCGGGCGATCCCTACCGCGTGGTGCTCGACTCGGGCAGCGAGCAGCGTGTGGCCGCTTCGCCGGAGGCCTTGCTGGAGGAAAACACCGGCTGGCGCCTGCCGGTCAACGGGCTGCGCTACTGGATGCGCGGGCTGCCCCAGCCGGGCGCACTCGGCCGTTTCGAGCTGGATGCGCAAGGGCGGTTGCTTGAGCTCGAACAGGACGGGTGGCACATCGCCTTCCAGCGCTACACCGATGTGCGCGGGGTGGCGGTGCCCGACCGCCTGGCGCTGCGGCACGCCGATCTGCGCGTGCGGGTGGTGGTCGACACCTGGACGCTGGGCGAGTCGTGAGTCCGGCCGCGCCCGCCCCCGAGGGAGCCGCCTGGCCCGCCCCCGCCAAGCTGAATCTCTTCCTGCACATTACCGGCCGGCGCGCGGACGGCTATCACACCCTGCAGACCGTATTTCAGTTCCTGGACCTCGCCGACACGCTGGAGTTGGCCGTGCGCCAAGACGGGGCCATCCAGCGCGCGAGCGAGCTCGAGGGCGTGGCGCCCGATGTCGACCTGGTGGTGCGCGCCGCGCGACGCCTGCAGGCGGCGAGCGGCACCGCGCTCGGCGTCGACATCGCGGTGCGAAAATGCCTGCCGATGGGGGCTGGGCTCGGCGGCGGCAGTTCGGATGCCGCCACCGTATTGGTGGCACTCAATCGCCTGTGGGGGTTGGATTGGTCCGCCTCGCGCTTGGCGGAACTCGGCCTTGCGCTGGGCGCGGACGTGCCGGTCTTCGTACACGGGCTGGCGGCGTGGGCGGAAGGCGTCGGCGAGCGCCTCAGTTCGGCGCCTCTCGAGGAGCCCTGGTACGTGTTGCTGGTGCCGCCTGTCGCGGTGAGCACGGCCCAAGTGTTTGCGGCGCCCGAATTGCGGCGCGATTGCGTGCCGGTTACAATAGAAGACTTTCTGTCCGGCAGGTGCGCCAACGTGTTCGAACCTGTGGTGCGGGCGCGCTATCCGCTGGTGGCCCGGGCGCTGGATCGGTTGGGGCCAGGGGCTAGACTCACGGGCACGGGTTGCACGGTGTTCGCCACGCATGCCGAGGAAGGCGCGGCGCGTCGCCAAGCCGCGGCGCTCCGCGCCGATATCGTGGACGCCGCTTGGCAGATACACGTGACCCGCGGCCTGAACCGCTCGCCGCTGCTCGAGCGCCTCGCGGCTGCCGCAGCGACGGACGAGAAGGCGTAGCAAAGTAAATCGTCCGATTGTCCCGCCGCGCAGGGACATGCCGCAGGCGGAAACTCGTTTTCGCCGCAGCGTCAAAGGACCGGCCTGGATGGCGGTGACCGGCACTGCGCCGAACGATCGATTGTTCTGCGGTGCAGGGAAGCACCGCCGCGCGCTGTAAAGCGCGCGAAGCAAGGCGGAAACTTGTTTTCGCCGCAGCGTCAAAGGACCGAGCCAGGATGGCTCGTGTCCGTTGGAACAGCAGCACCGCCGCGCGCTGTAAAGCGCGCGAAGCAAGGCGGAAACTTGTTTTCGCCGCAGCGTCAAAGGATCGAGCCAGGATGGCCGTGGCCCGGCACTGCGCCGAACGACCGATTGTTCTGCGGTGCAGGGAAGCACCGCCGCGCGCTGTATAAAGCGCGCGAAGCAAGGCGGAAACTTGTTTTCGCCGCAGCGTCAAAGGACCGAGCCAGGATGGCTCGTGTCCGTTGGAACAGCAGCACCGCCGCGCGCTGTAAAGCGCGCGAAGCAAGGCGGAAACTTGTTTTCGCCGCAGCGTCAAAGGACTGGGCCAGGATGGCCCATGTCCGCATCAATTGGGGCGTCGCCAAGCGGTAAGGCACAGGGTTTTGATCCCTGCATACCCAGGTTCGAATCCTGGCGCCCCAGCCACTTTCGTTTGTGCAGCACGTGAAGGGGTAGGCGTGGCCGACCGCAGCATGATGGTCTTCTCCGGCAATGCGAACCTGCAGCTCGCGCAGGACATTGCCGGCTACCTCAATATGCCCCTGGGCCGGGCGATCGTCGGTCGGTTCTCCGACGGCGAGGTAATGGTCGAGATCATGGAGAACGTGCGCGGGCGCGATGTGTTCATCGTGCAGCCCACCTGCGCACCCACCAACGACAACCTGATGGAGTTGTTGGTGATGGTCGACGCGGTACGCCGCGCCTCGGCCAGCCGTGTGACGGTCGTGATCCCGTATTTCGGCTACGCCCGCCAGGATCGGCGGCCGCGCTCGGCGCGGGTGCCCATCACGGCCAAGGTGGTGGCCAACATGATCGCCAGCGTGGGCACCGATCGTCTGCTCACGGTGGACTTGCACGCCGATCAGATCCAGGGCTTTTTCGACCTGCCGGTGGACAACGTATACGCCTCGCCGATCCTGCTGGGCGACATCTGGCTCTCGCATTACGAGAACCTGATGGTGGTGTCCCCCGACGTGGGCGGCGTGGTGCGCGCGCGGGCGCTCGCGAAGCGTCTGGACGATGCCGAACTGGCCATCATCGACAAGCGCCGTCCGCGTCCCAACGAGGCGCGCGTGATGAACATCATCGGCGACGTGGAAGGGCGCACCTGCGTGATGATCGACGACCTAGTCGACACCGCCGGCACGCTGGGTCTGGCGGCCGAGGCGCTCAAGGATCACGGCGCCGCCAAGGTGGTGGCGTACTGCACGCACCCGGTGCTGTCCGGTCCGGCGGTGGCCAACATCACGCGCTCGCAATTGGACGAGTTGGTGGTGACCGACACCATTCCGCTGCGCCCCGAGGCGCGCGAATGTGACAAGATCCGCCAGCTCAGCATCGCCGAGATGCTGGCCGAGACGATGTTGCGCATCAGCACCGAGGAGTCGGTCAGCTCGCTGTACATGGATTGAGGGCAGCCCGCGCGAGCGGATGCCTCGCGCCGCCGTACCGGCGGCATATCCCTCCTGGTCGCGGGAGGGTCCGGCCACCGCACCAGCGGTGGTTTTTCGTTGATAGGAGAAACGCAATGACTGCGCAGTTTGTACTGAATGGTGAACCCCGTGCCGACGTGGGGAAGGGTGCGAGCCGCCGCCTACGTCGCGCGGGCAAGGTGCCGGCCGTGATCTACGGCGCCGGCAAGGATCCCCAGTCCATCACTCTCGAGCAGCGCGAGATCCTCAAGCAGCTCGAGAACGAGGCCGTGTACTCGCACATCCTCGACCTGAAGCTCGGCGGCAAGGCCGAGCGGGTGGTGCTCAAGGACATGCAGCGTCACCCCTTCAAGCCGATCGTGCTGCACGTCGACCTGCTGCGGGTGAGCGAGAACGAGGCGCTGCGGGTGCATGTGCCGCTGCACTTCATGGGTGAGGATACGGCGCCCGGGGTGAAGGCCGGCGGTATCGTGAGTCGCAACATCATCGAGGCCGAGATCTCCTGTCTGCCCAAGGACCTGCCGGAGTTCCTCGAGGTCGACCTGTCGGGGTTGAACGTCGGCGACTCGGTCCACTTGTCCGACATCAAGCTGCCCAAAGGCGTCGAGCTGCCTGAGCTCGCTCATGGTCCCGAGCATGATCTGCCGGTGGCGAGCATCTCCCTGCCGCGTGGCGCCGTCGAGGCCGCGGGCGAGGAGGCCGAGGGCGAAGAGTCGCCCGCCGAGTAATGCGCAAGGAGCGGGCAGTTGCGGCCTGAGCTCATCGTCGGCCTGGGGAATCCCGGGCCGACGTATTTTGAGACCCGGCACAACGCGGGCTTTTGGTTCGTGGACGCGCTGGCGCGCCTCCACGGGGCGAGCTTCAAGAGCGAGTCGCGCTTCCAGGGCGAGGTCGCGCGCTTGGACGGGCCCGAAGGCCCGGTGTGGCTGCTCAAACCGCAGACCTTCATGAACCATAGCGGGCGCGCGGTCGGCCCGCTGGCACGCTTCTACAAGATCGCCCCCGAGGCGGTGCTGGTGGCGCACGACGAACTCGATCTGCAGCCCGGTCAGGTGCGGCTCAAGCAGGGGGGCGGCCACGGCGGTCACAACGGCTTGCGCGATACCGTTGCCCAGCTCGGCACCAACGCCTTTGCGCGGCTGCGTATCGGCATCGGGCATCCCGGCCCGGGTAACGACGTGGTGGGCTATGTGCTCGGCAAGCCGCCGGCGGCCGAACGCGAGTTGATCATCGAGGGGCTGGCCGAGGCCTTGGAGTGCATGCCCATGCTGCTCGCCGGCGAGTCCCAGAAGGTCATGCAGCGCCTGCACACCCGGAACTGATCCGGTCACAGTAAGGAACCTACGCGTCCATGGGATTCAAGTGCGGTATCGTCGGTCTGCCGAACGTCGGCAAGTCCACGCTGTTCAACGCTCTCACCAAGGCCGGCATCGACGCGGCCAATTACCCCTTCTGCACCATCGAGCCCAACGTGGGGGTGGTGCCGGTGCCCGATCCGCGGCTCGACAAGCTGGCCGCCATGGTGAAACCGCAACGCGTGCTGCCCACGACCATGGAGTTCGTGGATATCGCGGGCTTGGTGGCCGGTGCCTCCAAGGGCGAAGGCCTCGGCAACAAGTTCCTGGCCAACATCCGCGAGACCGATGCCATCGCCCACGTGGTGCGCTGCTTCGAGGACGAGAACGTGGTGCACGTCGGCGGCCGCGTGGACCCGCTCGGCGACATCGAGGTCATCAACACCGAACTCGCGCTGGCCGACCTCGAGACGGTTGAGAAAGGCCTCGCGCGCGTCAGTCGGCAAGCCAAGAGCGGCGACAAGGACGCGATTGCCCGTACCAAGCTCTACGAGCAGGTGCGCGCGACCCTCGACGAGGGCCGACCGGTGCGCGCCCTGGGCCTGGATGCCGATCAGCAGGCACTGCTCTACGATCTGCACCTGCTGACGGTCAAGCCGACCATGTACATCGCCAACGTGGCCGAGGACGGCTTCGAGAACAACGCCTACCTCGATCAGGTGCGCGAGTTCGCCGCCACCGAGGGGGCGGTGGTGGTGCCGGTATGTGCAGCCATCGAGGCCGACCTGGCCGACATGGCCGAGGAAGAGCGGGCCGAGTTCCTGCAGGAACTGGGGTTGGAGGAGCCGGGGCTGGACCGGGTGATCCGTGCCGGCTACCAACTGCTAGGCCTGCAGACCTACTTCACCGCCGGCGAGAAGGAGGTCCGCGCTTGGACCGTGCCGGTAGGCGCCACCGCGCCGCAGGCGGCGGGGGTCATTCATACCGATTTCGAAAAGGGTTTCATCCGCGCCGAGGTGGTCGGCTATGGCGACTTCGTCGCCGACGGCGGTGAGCAGGGCGCCAAGGAGGCCGGTCACTGGCGCCTGGAAGGCAAGGACTACATCGTGCAGGACGGCGACGTGATGCACTTCCGCTTCAACGTCTGAGCGCCGCTTGCCTTGACAGCCCGCGCCCCGGCAGGGAAAATGCGCGGCTTCCGGCCCATGCCGGCCGGTTCTCTTTGGCTACGTAGCTCAGTTGGTTAGAGCGCGGCACTCATAATGCTGAGGTCGGTGGTTCAAGTCCACCCGTAGCCACCACTTCCTTTGTGGCACAGCGGTTCTGCGCGCGCCGTGCCCGCGTCACGACCACCTCCCCTCTGTTTTGAATGCTGAGGTCGGGGGATGACTGCGGCCATCCATGGCCGCAGCGCTGCGGGCGTCGCTGCGCGACGTCCGTCCGCGCTCCGGGCGCGGCCGTCAAGTCCACCCGTAGCCACCACTCTACTTACCGCGCTGTGGTTCTACAGGCGCTTCTGCCGGCGTCACGACCACCTCCCCTCTGTTCAGAAAGCTGAGGTCGGGGATGATGCGCGCCATCCCTGGCGCGCCCCCTTCGGGCGCCGCTGCGCGGCGTCCGTCCGCGCTCCGGGCGCGGCCGTCAAGTCCACCCGTAGCCACCACTCTACTTACCGCGCTGTGGTTCTACAGGCGCTTCTGCCGGCGTCACGACCACCTCCCCTCTGTTCAGAAAGCTGAGGTCGGGGGATGACTGCGGCCATCCCTGGCCGCAGCCCTGCGGGCGTCGCTGCGCGGCGTCCGTCCGCGCTCCGGGCGCGGCCGTCAAGTCCACCCGTAGCCACCAATCTTCCTTAGCGCACTGTGGTTCTCTCAGCGCTTCTGCCGACGTCACGACCGCCTCCACTCTGTTTTGAAAGCTGAGGTCGGGGGATCTCTCGGCCCATCCTGGGCCTCGCCCCGGCGGGGCGCCGCTACGCGGCGAGCGGATTCGTTCCCGACGAATCCGTGACTGCGGCCATCCATGGCCGCAGCCCTGCGGGCGCCGCTGCGCGGCGTCCGTCCGCGCTCCGGGCGCGGCCGTCAAGTCCACCCGTAGCCACCACTTTGTGGCACAGCGGTTCTGCGCGCGCCGTGCCCGCGTCACGACCACCTCCCCTCTGTTCTTGAAAGCTCCTGATTAGCGAGTAGGGGAGATGTTGCATGTGGTGCCCGTAATGGGCCGCGTGAGTCTGGAACAACGAGGCTTGGGCGGGTGTGGCCGTCGGCTTTCCCAGGCACGGGTCCAGGAGGAAGCCTAGGGAAGCTCTGGAAACTCAGCGCTTCCCGCGGCCAGAGATGTGCCTTCGCGCGGCCTGGGAGCGCCAGGATGGCGGTATTTCAGCCCTTCACTTAGAAGCGTAGGCCGAGGTTCAGCGCGGCGGCGACGTCGCTGTCGTTGCCGGCGACGCCGAGGTCGAGGTGCACGCCGAAGGGCGAGAAGCCGAGCCCGACGGCATAGATATCGCCGGCGCTGATGTCGGTGGACACCAGATTGCGGCGGTAGCCCCCGCGCAGCTGCACGGTGTTCCAGAGGTTCAGCTCGGCGCCGAGGGCGAGGTAGCGGGTGCGCTCGTCGTAACCGAGCGGGTCGTTTTCGGTGAGGTCCATGTCCACCGCAAGCGTGGTCCACTTGCTGCGGTGGGCAAGCCCTACCCGCACCTGCGGTTTGAGCGTCACCTCATTGCCCTCCACCGTGGCGTAGCGCTGGGAGATGACGTTCTTCACCACTGCGCCGGCCAGGAAACCACCGCCCAGTTCGGTGGCGATGCCGAGGTCGGCGTTGAAGTTGCTGTACTGGCGCTCGCCCTCGCTGAGGGAGATCTCGGCGTCCTCGTCCTGGACCTGGAAACCGTAATCCAGCGTGCGCACGTTCTGGTACTTGGGGGTGATGCCGAGCGCGATCGTCCGGCCGCCGACCGAGAAGGCGCGCGCCAGCGAGACGCCCAACTCGGCAATCACCGCGCCGCGCAGCAGGACCTGCGACTGTAGATCGCGATCGCCCTCGAAGGGCGGCGGGGCACCGCTGCCGTCGTAGTCGATGTACTGATCCATCAGCGCGAGGTCGGCCTCGCTGATGCTGAGCAGGCCGCCGCCGCTGGCCCAGCCATGGCCGCTCACGGCGACGCCGAGGCTCTGGCTGGGCACCGCGATGCCGAGGCCGGCCTGCGCGTCGGCGACCAGTGCACGGCCGTGCAAGCGCTCCAGCCCGGCCTTCAGGTCGCGCGCGGCGTCCTGCACGGCCTCGGCGGTCGTCGGCGAGGGATTCGCCTCCGCCGCGGCGACCGCCGCCTCCAGGCGTTCGACCAGTTCCCTGTCCTGGAAGTCGTCGAGTTCGTCGAACAGGTCTTGCGGGTCGGCCGCGCGCACGCCGATCGAGGGCAGCATGAGCCCGAAGCGCTGATCGGGATGGGCGGCGAGCAGGGCCGGGTTATAGAGTGCGGCCTGGTGCGGGGCGCCGGCGGCGACGCCGGTGCCGGCCATGCCAAGCGCCCGGGCGTCGAGCGCCGTAAATGGTGCAGCCTGAGCGGCGGTGACACACGCGCCCGTAACAGCCGCGCCGACGGCGGCCAAGAGTTTGTTCTTCATTGGATGTCCCCCTACGGATGAAGGGCGCGTTCCGTGCGCGGCGATGTCTATGACGGCAGCTCGAGACGCAACTTGAGAACTGCGTCACACTAAACGCCGGATAGGGGGAGGTCGGACGATGGTGCAGCGAAAGATGGCGCTCCCTAGGGGACTCGAACCCCTGTTCCCGCCGTGAGAGGGCGGTGTCCTAGGCCGCTAGACGAAGGGAGCGTGCGGATAAAGCGAGCAATCATAGGATGATTGCCGAAGCGGTGGTATTATACCGAGCTTTAGCATTTGCTCAACATGAATCTTCGAGCCGCAGGGACGGGCGCCGTCCGGCCAGCCTCTCAACCCGGTTCCGGGGCTCTGCTTCGGAACCGCACGCGAAGGCGCCGCGTCAGTGGGCGATGTTGTAGCGGGCCCAATAGGCGCGATGGCCACCGCGGCCGCGCAAGGAAAATATAAGCAAAGCGAGGATCGTCTCATCAGCGCGTCACGAATCATCCCCCGGCCGGAGCACAACATCTCCCGAGCCGATATCAGCGACTACGCCCTCAAAGTCCTTTACCGCCTCCAGAACGCGGGTTATCAGGCCTATCTGGTGGGCGGCGGCGTGCGCGACCTGTTGTTAGGGCGCGAACCCAAGGACTTCGACGTCGCGACGGACGCGCGCCCCGAGGAGGTGCGCGCTCTGTTTCGCAATTGCCGCTTGATCGGGCGGCGCTTTCGTCTAGCCCACGTGCACTTCGGGCGCGAGATCATCGAGGTGGCGACCTTCCGCGGCCCCGCCACCGAGGAGGGTGAGGGCGCCTTGCAGGACGATTCTGGCATGATCGTGCGCGACAACGTGTACGGCACCCTCGAGGAAGACGCCTGGCGCCGTGACTTCACCGTCAACGCGCTCTACTACAACATCGCGGACTTCTCCGTCGTGGACTACACCGGCGGTCTGGACGACCTGCATGCAGGGGAGCTGCGCTTCATCGGCGATCCCTGGCAGCGTTGCCGCGAGGATCCGGTGCGCATGCTGCGCGCGGCGCGCTTTGCCGCCAAGCTCGGCTTTCGTTTGCACGCGGAGACCGCCGAGGCGGTGCGTGCGCTCTCGCCCCTGCTGGCACAGGTACCGCCCGCGCGCCTGTTCGAAGAGGTGCTCAAGCTATTCCTGAGCGGGCACGCGGTGGCGGCCTACGACCAGCTGCGCCAGTTCCACCTGTTCGACCATCTGTTCTCACAGACCGAGGCGAGCGTGTCGGTGCAGGCCGAAGGGGTGCCGCTCACCTTCGTACTGCGCGCGCTGGGCAATACCGACGCGCGCCTGGCCGAGGGTAAGCCGGTCACGCCGGCGTTCTTGTTCGCCGCGCTGTTGTGGGAGCCGTTGCAGTTGCACGCGCGCCGCTACGAGGCCGACGGCGTGCCGAAGGCGGAGGCCGTCCAGCTTGCCGCCGACGAGGTGATTGCGGGCCAGGTGGCGCGCGTGGCGATTCCGCGCCGCTTCACTCAGCCGATGCGCGAGATCTGGGCCTTGCAGGAGCGCCTGACGCGCCGCGCCGGGCGCCGCGCGGCGCAGTTGATCGAGCAGCCGCGCTTTCGCGCCGGCTACGACTTCCTGCTGCTGCGCGCCGAGGCGGGCGAGGACGTCGCGGAGCTGGCCCAGTGGTGGACCGATTTTCAGGAGGCGGACGGCACCACCAAGGAGGCGCTGGTGCGCGCGCCCGCGGCGACGGGGGAGGGTGAGCCCGAGCGCAAGCGGCGCCGGCGCCGGCGTCGCCGCCGAACGGCGCAGCCGACGCCCGACGCCTGAGCGGCGCGCACGGCCGGTGATGGTGCGGGCCTACGTCGGTATCGGCAGCAATCTGGGGGATCCCCTCGCCCAGGTCAGCCGTGCCCTCACGCGCCTGGCGCAACTGCCGGGCGTGGACGCCGTCATCGCCTCGCCCTTGTACCGCAGCGCGCCGCTCGGCCCGCAGGACCAACCCGATTACGTCAACGCCGTCGCCGCGCTGGACACCGAACTTGCCCCGCACGCCCTGCTGGATGCGCTGCAGGCCCTTGAGCAGGAGCAGGGGCGGGTGCGCGGTGCGCAGCGCTGGGGACCCCGCACCCTCGATCTGGACCTGCTCCTCTACGGGGATCTGCAGCTCGTCGATGCGCGCCTCACCCTCCCGCACCCGGGACTGCACGAGCGCGCCTTCGTCCTGTATCCTTTGCGGGATATCGCGCCGGACCTCGATATCCCGGGGCATGGCCCGCTGGGTCCGCTGGTGGCGCGCTGCTCCGACGCGGGGTTGGTGCGGCTGGCGACCGGAGTCGCGTGAGGCGGCTCATCCAGGCATCCTGTTTACACGGTACACACACGGGAGCGGCAGCCGTATGAGCAGCGCGTTTCGCTACATTGTCGTGGAAGGTCCCATCGGCGTCGGCAAGACCACCCTGGCCGGTCGTCTGGCGCAGAGTTTCAGCGGCGAACTGCTGCTGGAGGGTGACGAGGAGAACCCCTTCCTCGACCGCTTCTACCGCGACCCGCGCGGCGCCGCCTTGCCGACGCAGCTCTTCTTTCTGTTTCAACGGGCGCGGCAGCTCAAGGGGCTGCGCCAGGGCGACATGTTCCGACCCCTGACCGTCGCCGACTTCCTGATGGGCAAGGACCGGCTGTTCGCCGAGCTCAACCTGGACGAGGACGAGCTGGATCTCTACCGCCAGGTGTATGAACAGCTCACGCCCGCCGTCCCCACGCCGGATCTGGTGATCTACCTGCAGGCGCCGGTGGAAGTATTGCAGGCGCGCGTGAAACGTCGCGGCCGACCCAGCGAGCGGCACATGAACGAGGACTATCTGCAGCGCTTGTGCGACGCCTACACGCGTTTCTTTCACCACTATCACGACTCGCCGCTGCTGATCGTCAACGCCACCGAGATCGACTTCGCCACCAACGACGCCGACTACGCCCAGCTTCTGGAGCAGGTGCGGGGCATGCGCAGCGGCCGGCACTACTTCAATCCGTTGCCCATCGCGCTGAACTCATGAGCCGACTCAGTCTCACCCAACTGCGCCGCATGAAGCGGGAAGGTACGCGCATCGCGTGCCTGACCGCCTACGACGCCGCCTTCGCGACGGTGCTGGACGAGGCGGGCGTCGACGTGCTGTTGGTGGGCGATTCGCTGGGCATGGTGCTGCAGGGGCACGACTCGACCCTGCCGGTCACCGTGGACGACATGGTGTACCACTGCGCCAACGTGAAGCGCGGCAGCCGCCATGGCCTGATCGTGGCCGACCTGCCCTCGCTGAGCTACGCGACCCCGGAGCGGGCGCTCGACAGCGCCGCGCGGTTATTGAAAGAGGGTGGGGCGCAGGTGGTAAAGCTCGAAGGCGGTGCGCCGGTGCTCGACGCGGTGCGCTTGCTCGCCGCGCACGGCGTGCCCGTGTGCGCCCATCTCGGGCTGCTGCCGCAATCGGTGCACAAGGTGGGCGGCTACCGCGTGCAGGGGCGCGGCGCCGCGGGCGAGGCGCTGCTCGAGCAGGCGCGCGCGCTGGAAGCGGCGGGCGCCGACCTGTTGGTGCTGGAGTGCGTGCCGGCGGCGTTGGCCGCGCAGGTGACCCAGGCCTTGGAGATTCCGGTGATCGGCATCGGCGCGGGCGCGGGCTGCGACGGCCAGGTGCTAGTCTTGTACGACATGCTCGGCATCACGCCCGGCAAGCGCCCCAGCTTCGTGCACGACTTCATGAGCGAGGCGGGCGATGTTCCTGGCGCGGTGCGCGCCTACGTGCAGGCGGTCAAGGAGGGGCGCTTCCCCGGTCCGGAGCACAGCTTCGACTAGGGCACATTCCGCATGGATCTCTGCAACACCGTCGAACAAGTGGCCGCGCATCGGCGGCGCTGGCGGGCGGGCGGCGAGCGCTTCGCCTTCGTCCCCACCATGGGCAGCCTGCACGCGGGGCATCTGGAACTGGTGCGCGAAGCACGGCGGCGCGCCGCGCGCGTGGTGGTCAGCATCTACGTCAATCCCCTGCAGTTCGGTCCCACGGAGGATTACGCCGCCTATCCTCGGCACCTGGAGGCCGACGCCGGCCTATTGGCCGAGGAGGGCGTCGACCTGCTGTTCGCGCCGAGCGACGATCAGATCTACCCCTACGGTCGGGACGGTGCGATGCGCGTGGTGGTGCCGCCCGCGCTCGGCAACATCCTGTGCGGCGCCGCGCGTCCGGGCCACTTCGACGGCGTGGCCACGGTGGTCGCGAGGCTGCTGAACATCGTGCGCGCCGACGTGGCCGTGTTCGGCGAGAAGGACTACCAGCAGCTGTTGGTCATCAAACGCCTGGTCAGCGACCTACGCCTGCCGGTGCAGGTGGTGGGGGCGCCGACGGCGCGCGCCGCCGACGGGCTGGCGCTGTCCTCGCGCAATGCCTACCTGACGCCTGCCGAGCGCGCCCGCGCGCCGGCGCTGCACCAGACGCTGGAGGCGGCGGCGGCCGAGCTTGCCACCGGCGTGCGCGACTATGCAACGCTGGAGCGGGAGGGCGCTGCGGCACTGCGCGCGGCGGGCATGGAGCCCGACTACTTCAGCGTGCGCCGCCTGGAGGATCTCGCGCCGCCCGCGCCCGACGAGCAGCGCTTCGCGGTGCTGGCCGCCGCGCGCCTCGGACGCGCGCGCCTCATCGACAACGTGCTGGTGGGGCGCACCCCGGACTGAGGGGCGCGTTGTTGAATGCCGAGTGCGGTGGCTTCATAATGGTCGCCTTTGCTTGCGTCCCCGGTTGGGAAGGTGACATGCAGACCATCATGCTCAAGGCCAAGTTGCATCGGGCGCGCGTTACGCACGCCGAGCTGCATTATGAAGGCTCCTGCGCGATCGACGGGCACCTGCTCGACGTGTCCGGTATTCGCGAGTACGAGCAGATCGAGATCTACAACGTGACCAACGGCGAGCGCTTCACGACCTATGCCATACGCGCCTCCGAGGGCTCGGGCATCATCTCGGTCAACGGAGCCGCCGCGCATAAGGCGAACGTGGACGATCTGGTGATCATCTGCGCCTACGTCGGCCTCAGCAACCAGGAACTGGTGAACTACAAGCCGAACCTGGTCTACCTCGGCGAGGGTAACCGCATCACCCGCTGCTGCAACGCGATCCCGGTGCAGGTCGCCTGATCGCCGGGCGGTTCGCCGCCCGCATTCCTTTCGTCTGACCCGGCGCCCCGCCGGGCGCCATCGCGCGCGGCCTATACTCACCACGGAACGAGATGCTCGCCAAGGAGGCCGCATGCCCGCGATATCACCCCTGCCCAGCCTGATCGTGCACGGCGGCGCCGGCCGCTGCCCGGCGGATGAGTGGGAGGCCCGGCAGGAGGGTTGCCGCGCCGCCGCCGAGGCCGGTTGGGACGTGCTGGCACGCGGCGGAAGCGCGCTGGAGGCGGCCGAGGCGGCGGTGGTGGTGTTGGAGGACGACCCGCAGTTCAACGCCGGCACCGGCTCCGTGCTGACCCGCGACGGCGAAGTCGAGCTCGATGCCTGTCTGATGGATAGCGAGGGCCTGCGCGCGGGCGCCATCGGCGGCGTGCGCGGGGTGAAGAACGCCATTCGCTTGGCGCGGGCGATCTTGGAAGACGGCCGGCATGTGCTGCTGGTGGGCGAGGGCGCGCGCCGCTTCGCGGAGGCGCACCAGGTCGCCCTGTGCGACCCAAGCGAACTGGTGGTGGCGCGCCAGGCGCAGCGTCATGAGGAGGCGCGCGGGCAGGAAGGCGGCGACGGCGAGGTGAACGACACCGTCGGTTGCGTCGCCTGCGATGCGGCCGGTCGTTTCGCCGCCGCCACCTCCACCGGGGGCCGCTTCGGCCAACTCCCCGGACGCGTGGGGGACTCGGCGCTGGTCGGCGCCGGCAATTATGCCGACGAGGCCGGCGGCGTCTCCTGCACCGGGATCGGCGAGGCCATCATCCGCACCGTGATGGCGAAGTCGGCGCTCGACCTGACGCGGTTCGGGCTGGACGCGATGGCCGCGGCGCGCGAGGCGGTGGGGCTGCTCGAGGCCCGCACCCGCAGCGAGGCGGGCCTGATACTCATCGACCGGCATGGTCACGTGGGCTACGCGCACAACTGTGACCACATGCCGGTGTGCTACATCCAGGCCGGCGGGGCCACGGTCACCGATATCTGAGGCCACACGTGAGTGACGACGCCGTTCGCCGCGACCCGCGCAAGGGCCGCGGCGCGACCGACAATCCGGACGTCCGCTTCCACGCCCACCGGCGCGAGGCCTACGACGACGGCTGGGCGCGCGCCGACGAGGAGGCGCCGGTGCTGCGCACCACGGTGAGCCTGGACGCCACACGCAGTATCCTCGCCTTCAACCAGTCGCCCGACATCCCCTTCGACCGCTCGATCAATCCCTACCGCGGCTGCGAACACGGCTGCGTCTATTGTTTCGCGCGCCCCACCCACGCCTACCTGGGGCTGTCGCCGGGGCTGGACTTCGAATCGCGTCTGGTGGCCAAGCCCGAGGCGCCCCGTCTGCTGCGCGAGGCCCTCGCGCGCCCGGGCTACCGCTGTCGGACCCTGGCGCTGGGGACCAACACCGATCCCTATCAACCCATCGAGCGCGAGTGGGGTATCACGCGCCAGATCCTCGAGGTGTTGGCCGAACACCGTCACCCGGTGGCAATCGTCACCAAGTCCGCGCTGGTCGAGCGCGACCTCGATATCCTCGCCCCCATGGCCGCCGAGAACCTCGCCGCGGTGTACGTCTCCATCACCACCCTGGACCGCGCGCTCGCGCGCCGACTCGAGCCGCGGGCCGCGGCGCCCCAGCGGCGCCTGGAGACGGTGCGGCGGCTGGCCGAGGCGGGGGTGCCGGTCGGGGTGATGGTGGCTCCGCTGATCCCGGTGCTCACGGATGCCGAACTCGAGGACATCCTGCAGGCGGCCGCCGAGGCGGGGGCGCAGACGGCGAGCTATGTGCTGCTGCGCCTGCCGCTGGAGGTCGAGGGCTTGTTCCGAGACTGGCTGCAGGTGCACGCGCCCCTGAAGGCCGAGCACGTGATGGCGCGCGTGGCCGACACGCGCGGCGGCAAGGCCTACGATGCGCGCTTCGGCGCCCGCATGCGCGGCGAGGGGGTGTTCGCCGAGCTGCTGGCCAAGCGTTTCCGGCTCGCGCGCCGGCGGCTCGGTCTGGACGGACCGGGGCCGGCCCTGGACGCGGGCCGATTCGCACCCCCGCGCCACGGGCCGCAGCAGCTCGATCTTCTGTAAGTCTAGGAATTCCCGAAAGCCTCGCCGCGCCAAGCGGCGGCAGCGCCGAGTGCCGTCGCCTACACTTCGGTAAATCCTGCGCGTCCGCGTCGACGACAGGCCGGCCGATTCCCGCCTGACCGTCGTGCGGCCCGTGCGTGCTCACGCCAGGGGAGGTCGTGCATGAGGGCGAAGCCGCCCGAGTCCATAGGCTCTGCGCATCATGCGTTGCGGCCGATCGACGTGGTCGCCATCATCGTCGGCCTGGTCATCGGCGCCGGGATCTTCAAGGCGCCCGCCATCGTCGCCGGCAGCCTGGGCAGTGAACCGCTGATCCTCACCGCCTGGCTACTGGGCGGCATCGTGTCCCTCATCGGCGCGCTGTGCTACGCCGAGCTCGCCAGCGCCTATCCGACCCGCGGCGGCGAGTACCACTACCTGAGCCGCGCCTACGGGCGGCGGCTCGGCTTTCTGTTCGGCTGGTCGCGTCTGGCGGTGCTGCAAACCGGCTCCATCGCGCTGCTGGCCTTTGTATTCGGCGACTACGCCAGCGCCCTTTGGCCCCTTGGCGAGAACGGCGCGGCGATCTACGCGGCGACCGCGGTGGTGCTGCTCACCGGGCTCAATCTGGTCGGACTGCGTCAGGCCTCCGGGCTGCAGAATGCGATGACGCTGATCACCCTCGGCGGGCTGCTGACCATCATCGTGTTGGGCCTCACCCTCGGCGGCGGCGCGGTGCCCGCCGCGGAACCGGCCGGCGGCCTGCGCCCGGGCGAGGCGATCGGGCTCGCCATGATCTTCGTGCTGCTCACCTACGGCGGCTGGAACGAAGCGGCCTATGTCTCCTCGGAGCTGCGCGGTGCGCGGCGCAACATGGTGCGCGTGCTGGTGGTCGGCATCGGCCTGATCACCTTGGCTTATCTGCTGGTCAATCTCGCCTACCTGCGCATGCTCGGCGTGGACGCCATGGCGGGCTCGGAAGTGGTCACCGCCGACGCCATGCGCGCCGTGCTGGGGGACAACGCGGCGCGCCTGGTCAGCGCGCTCATTGCGGTGGCTGTGTTCGCCTCGATCAATGTCACCATCCTCACCGGCGCGCGCACCAACTTCGCGCTGGGGCGCGACTTCCCTGCGCTGGGCTTTCTGGCGCGGTGGCGCGCGCAGGGCAACGCGCCGGTGGGCGCGCTGCTGGTGCAGGGCGCCGTGGCGCTGGCGCTGGTGTTTATCGGCGCCCAGCAGCGTTCCGGTTTCGAGACCATGGTGCACTATGTCTCGCCCGTGTTCTGGCTGTTCTTCCTGCTGACGGGCTTGGCGCTGATCGTGCTGCGCGTGCGCGAGCCCCAGGTGGCGCGGCCCTTCCGCGTCCCGCTGTATCCCGTGTTGCCGATCCTGTTCGTCGGCAGCAGCACCTACATGTTGTATGCCAGCCTCGCCTATTCGGGATTGGGCGCGTTGTTGGGAGTGGCGCTGCTCGTCCTGGGCGTGCCGATGTTGTGGTGGGCGGGTCGCGGCCGCGGGCTGGTGTCCGCTTCGGTCAAACAAGGAGGTAGTTGATGCGCATGGCATGGACCGCTGCGGGATTGACCGCGCTGCTGTGGGTGGCCGCCGCCGGGGCGCGGGATGTGCCCTACGTTCCCACGCCGATGGATGTGGTGGAGGAGATGCTGGAGCTCGCCGAGATCGGGCCGGACAGCGTGCTGTACGACCTGGGCTCGGGCGACGGGCGCATCGTGATCAGCGCGGCCAAGGATTATGGCGCGCGCGCCGTCGGCATCGACATCGACCCCAACCGCATCGACGAGAGCTGGGAGAACGCGCGTGTCGCGGGCGTGACCGACCAGGTCGAGTTTATCGAGGGCAACCTGTTCGACCTCGATCTCAGCGAGGCCGACGCGGTCACGCTGTACTTGCTGTCGACGGTGAATATCAAGCTGCGGCCCAAGTTGCTGCGCGAGCTCGCGCCCGGCACCCCGGTGGTCTCGCACGCCTTCGACATGGGCGAGTGGGAGCCGGACGAGGTGCGCCACGTCCAGGGGCGCGTGGTGTACTTCTGGCGGGTACCGGCCGAGGTCAGCGGGGTCTGGCGCGTGGCGGCGCGCGGAGAGGAGGGCCCGCTCGCCTTCGATCTGCGCCTCGACCAGGTGTTTCAGGAGGTGCACGGCGAGGCGGAGATCGACGGCGTGCTGGTGCCGCTGGAGGCGGTGCGCCTGGACGGCGATCGTCTGAGCTTCACGGTGACCGCGCCGGGCGCGCACGTCTACGAATTCTCCGGCACCGTCGCGGGCGAGGACATGGTCGGTGCGGCGCGTCCGCGCGGCACGGATCAGGACACCTTGCATTGGAGCGGCCGCGCGAGCAGCCGCGGCGCGTCCCTGGCGCAGTAAGTGCGCACTTGACCCTGCCCGCGTGTGGGCCAGACTGAGTATGAGGACGGTGGCGCTGCACGGGCACATCGTCCGTCCGGGAGACACGGATGACCAAGGATCACGGACCGCAGATCAAGGACGACAGTCAGTACGAGCGTCTGCGTGAGCAGGGCGCGAGCAAGGAGAAAGCCGCACGTATCGCCAACTCGCCGCGCCACGCCACCGGACGCAAGGGTGGCCGTGCACCCAAGTACGAGGACTGGCGTCGCGAGGATCTGTATGAGAAGGCCAAGGAGCTGGATATCGAGGGCCGCAGCACCATGAACAAGGCCGACCTGATCGACGCCCTGCGCCGCCGCTAGGCGCGTCGACGGGTCTTGGCCCTCACCCGCGACAAGCGCCTTCATCATGCCGCTCTTTCGAGCGGTGCACCGCCCATGCTCCGCGCCGGCTGGCGCGGGGCGCGGTGCTTTGTCCTCATTGCCTTCGCGCTCGGCCTCCTCGCCGCGCTTATCGGTTGCCACCCGCCCCCGTCCGACGACACGCTGGTCTTCAAGCACGCCAAGCTGTTCGGCGACCCGCGCGCGCTGCGCGCGTTGCTGGACGACTTCGAGGCGCGCACCGGCCTGACCGTGCGCCAGGAGTTGTTGCCCTCCGGCAGCGACGAACAGCGCCAGAGCTATGTGATCGACCTGCGCGGGCGCGCCGCGAGCTTCGACGTGTTCGCGGTGGACGTGATCTGGGTGCCCGAGTTCGCCGCCGCCGGTTGGTTGCGCGACCTCACCGATGCCCTGCACCCCGATACGCGCGCCGCGCTGTTCGACGGCCCCCGCGAGGCCGTGACCTACCGCGGACGGCTGTACGCCGCGCCCTGGTTCATCGACGCGGGGCTGCTGTATTACCGCAAGGACGTGCTGGCCCGCCATGACACGGCGCCGCCCGAGAGCTGGGCGGAGTTGCGGGCGGCCGCGCAGCGCATCGCGCCGCAGGAGGGGATGTACGGCTTCGTCTGGCAGGGGCGTCAGTACGAGGGGCTGGTGACCAATGTCCTGGAGTACCTGTGGAGCAACGGCGGCGAGGTATGGCGCGACGGTGCACCCGTGATCGACTCCCCGGCGAACCGCGAGGCGCTCAGCTTCCTGGTCGCTCTGGTGCAGCGCGACGGGGTGACGCCGCGGTTCGTCACCACGCTCACCGAAGAGCCCGCGCGGCGCATCTTCGGCGACGGCAACGCGCTGTTCCTGCGTAACTGGCCCTACGCCTGGGCGCTGTTCGAGCGGCCCGAGTCGGCGGTGCGCGGCCGGGTAGGGGTGTCGGCCCTGCCGCGCTTCGCCGGCGGCGAGGCGGCCGCCACGCTGGGCGGGTGGCAGTTGGCGGTCAATCCCCATTCGCGCCGCCCGCAGCAGGCCGAGGCCCTGGTCGCCTACCTCACCTCGCGCGAGGCGCAGAAGGCCTTGGCGCTTGCCTACGGCTTTCAACCCGCGCGCCGCGATCTCTATGACGACCCCGAGTTACGCGCCGCCCAGCCGCAGCTCGCGCTGTTCTATCCCATCTTCGAACAGGCGCGGCCGCGCCCGGTGAGTGCGCACTACGCGCGCCTGTCGCAGATCCTGCAGGCGGAATTCTCGGCCGCCGTGGCCGGCGTCAAGAGCCCGGAGGCGGCGCTGCGCGATGCCCAGCGCCAGGCCGAGGCGGCGCTGTTTTGAACGGCGTGCACCGGCAGGCGGCGGGCTTTCTCGCCCCGGCGGTGTTGCTGCTGCTGGTGTTCACGGGCTTTCCCAGCGTCTACGTCATCTGGCTGGGCTTGACCGACGCCTCGCTGCTCGCCCCCGAGGCGGGCTTCGTCGGCGCGGACAATTATCTGCGTGTGGTGGCCGACGCGCGCTTCTGGAATGCGCTGTGGAACACGGTGTATTTCACCGTGGTGTCCGTGTCGGTCGAACTCGCGCTGGGGCTCGGCATCGCGCTGCTGCTGCGCCACGCGTTTCGCGGGCAGGGCATGATGCGCGCGCTGGTGCTGGTGCCGTGGATGGTGCCGACGGTGGTCTCCGCGCGCATGTTCGAGTGGATGTACAACGTCGAGTTCGGGGTGCTGAACTACCTGCTCGGCGCACCGGTGAACTGGCTGGGCGATCCGACCCTCGCCATCCACGCGGCGATCGCCGCCGACGTGTGGAAGATGACCCCGTTCGTCGCCTTGCTGTTGCTCGCGGGCCTGCAGGGCATCCCGCGCGATCTGTACCGCGCGGCGCGCGTGGACGGCGCCTCCGCGTGGCTGATGTTCCGGCGCATCACGCTGCCGCAGCTCGCGCCGCTGATCCTCATCGTGCTCATCCTGCGCGTGATCGACGCCTTCCGGGTGTTCGACGTGGTGTACGTGCTGACCGGCGGCGGCCCCGGCAACAGCACCGAGACGCTGTCGATCTACGCCTACAAGATCCTGTTCCAGACTCTGGATTTCGGCTACGGCTCGGCGCTGGCGGCGGTGACTTTCGCCCTGGTGGCGCTGATCACCGTCGGCTTCACGCTGCGCCTGCGGCGCGCCTGGCAATGAAGCGGGTCTGGCTGTACGGAGGTTTGGCCGTGGTGGCGTTCTACAGCCTGGCGCCGCTGCTCTGGCAGTTCGTCACCTCGCTGACGCCCGAGCACGAGCTCACCACCTTGCCGCCGCTGCTGCCTACGCGCGCGAGCACCGCGCACTACCTCGCGGTGCTCGGCGACCACCCCCTCGCGCGCATCATCGCCAACAGCCTGATCGTGGCGGCCGGCACCACCGCGTTGGCGCTCGCCGCCGGCTCGCTGGCCGCCTTCGCACTGGCCAAGCTGCCGGTGCGCGGCAAGGCGCTCATCCTGCTGGCGGTGCTGGCGACCTCGATGTTTCCCCCCATCGCGACGGTGAGCCCGCTGTACCTGCTGATTGTCGGTCTGGGCCTGCGCGACACGCTGCTCGCGCTGGTGTTGGTGTACACCAGCTTCTCGCTGCCGCTCGCCATTTGGCTGCTCACCGCGTTCCTGCATCAGATCCCCGACGAGCTTTACCGCGCCGCGCGCGTGGACGGCTGCACGCCGCTGCAGGCGTTTCGGCGCGTGCTGCTGCCGCTCTCGGTCCCGGGGCTGGTCGCCACCGGGCTGCTGGTGTTCATCGCCGCCTGGAACGAGTTTCTCTACGCGCTGACCTTCACCTCCACCACCGCCTCGCGCACCGTGCCCGTGGAGATCGCCCAGTTTCCGGGCCTGCACGAGGTGCCGTGGGGCGAGATCGCGGCCGCCACCATCACGGTGATCATCCCCTTGGTGGTGATTGCGTTCCTGTTCCAGCGGCGCATCGTGGCGGGCCTCACGACGGGGGCGGTCAAGGAATAGCCGAGGCCTAGAAGAACAAGGAGCACTGGATGGCGAGCATACGCTTCGAGCGACTGAGCAAACGCTACGCGGACAAGTCCATCATCGAGGGACTCGACCTCGCCATCCGCGATGGGGAGTTCTTCACCCTGCTGGGGCCGAGCGGCTGCGGCAAGTCCACCGCGCTCAATCTGATTGCCGGTCTGGAGGCGCCCAGCGCGGGCGCGCTCTATCTGGACGAGGCGCGTGCCGATCACCTGCCGCCCGCCGCGCGCGACGTGGCCATGGTGTTCCAGAGCTATGCCCTGTACCCACACATGAGCGTGTTCGAGAACATCGCCTTTCCGCTACGCGTGCGGCGCCTGCCGCGCGCGCAGATCGCGCGCGAGGTGCACGCCGTGGCGGCGGCGCTCGGGCTCGACGCGGTGCTCGCCGCGCGCCCGCGCGCCCTGTCGGGCGGGCAGCGCCAGCGCGTGGCGCTGGGCCGCGCGCTGGTGCGCCGCCCGCGCGTGTTCCTGATGGACGAGCCGTTGTCCAACCTCGATGCGCGCCTACGTCTGGAGATGCGCGAGGAGCTCAAGCGCCTGCACGAGACGCACGGCATCACCACGGTGTACGTCACGCACGATCAGGAGGAGGCGATGGTGCTTTCGGATCGCGTCGCGGTGATGCACGCCGGGCGCATCGAGCAGGTCGACACGCCGCTGGCGCTCTACCGCACACCGGCCACGCGCTTCGTGGCCGAGTTCGTCGGCAGCCCGCCCATCAATCTGTTGGAGGGCGCCGCGCTCGCCGACGCGGGACTGGCGCCCGCGCAGGCGCGCGACGCGTTGATCGGAATACGCCCGGCCGATGTGCAGGTGCGCGCGGGCGGCGGCGCGGCGGACGCACTTGCCGCCCGCGTTGAGGTACTGGAGCCCACCGGCAGCGACCTCTGGGTGGTCGGCCACTGGCAGGGCGGGCGGATCAAGGGGCGCGCGGCGCCCGACGAGCCCTTGCGCGAGGGCGAGACCGCGAGCTTTCACATCCCCCGCGAGTGCCTGCACCTGTTCGATCCCGAAAGTGGTGCGCGGCGGTCGGACGCGGCGTGAATGCATCGACCGGTGGAGCGCGGCACGGGGTTCTGTGGGTCCGCTAGTAGGCGTCCCGATTGACGAGCTTGAAGAAGCGGCTCTCGGCCCCGTCCTTCAGTTCGTCCTGATGTAGGAAGGCGAGGTTCTGATCCTCGAACTTGTCGAAGAACGCGTCCCAGGACAGGTCCTCGAGTTTGTCGTCCGCCTCGCTGCCGGGGAAGTTGATGCGCAGGATGCCGGGATCGTCGCCGGCGCCGGTGTTCTTCACCGCCGCCGGGCGCCCGCCGCGCGCCTCGACCCACTGGCGGATCGCGGCGTGATCGGTGGTTACGTGTGCGTCGCTCATCATGCACCTCCTTGTCCATGTGAGGATGCTGCGCAGTTTCCGCTGCTCTACTCGAGCGCTCTCCCTGAGTATAAGCAGAGCGCAGGGATTGCCCTCGCGTCAGGCGCGGCGTGTGCGCCGTCGGGCCCCGCTCGCGGCCAGCACGCCTGCTACCGCCGCCCCCAGCGCCAGCCAATGACGGTGCTGCGAGGCCTTCAGCTGCACGCTGTGCTCGCTGGCCTCGGCGTCGAAGCGCCCGCGCGCGCCGTGGTCCTCGTCGATGGGCTCGAACAGATTGCCCGTGCGCCCGCCTTCGAGCGGCTCGTCGGTCTGCTGTCCGCTCCAGGCCTTGCGCGCCAGCACGTGGTCGAGCAGCCAGGGCGCCACGCGGTTGCCGAGGATGGTCTGCGCGGTGGCCTTGCCGACCCAGATCTCACGGCGGCGGTGGTGCGCCACGTGACGAATGGCCTCGGCAGCCACCTCCGGCTGGTAGATCGGCGGCAGCGGCTGGGGATGATAGGGCAGGTGGCTGCGCGCCCAGCCGAACTGGGGCGTATTCATCGCGCCAAGCTGCACCATCCCGACATGCACCCGGCTGCTCTCGTGGATCAATTCACTGCGCACCGCCTCGGTGAAGCCGCGTAGCGCGAACTGGGAGCCGCAGTAGGCCGATTGCAGCGGGATGCCGCGAAAGGCGAGTGCCGAGCCGACCTGGATGACCGTGCCGGCGTCGCGCGGCGTCATACGCCGCAGCGCCGCCATGGTGCCGTACACGGCGCCGTGGTAGCACACATCCGTGACGCGGCGAAACTCCTCAGGCTCGAGCAGCTTCAACGGCGAGAACACCGTGACCATCGCGTTGTTGATCCAGAGGTCGATCGGACCGAAGGCCTCCTCGGCCTGGTCCGCGGCCGCCTCGACCTGCGGCGCGTCGGCCACATCGCACGGGATCACCAGCGCCTCGCCGCCGGCATCGCGCACCTCACGCGCCGCCGCGTCGAGCCCGGCGCGCCCGCGCGCGAGCAGCACCACGTTCGCCCCCTCGCGGGCAAACAGCCGGGCGGTCGCGCGGCCCACGCCAGCCGACGCACCGGTGATCACTACCACTTTCGCTGCAGGCATGGCGCAGCATCCTCCATGATGACCCGTGATCCAAACAACATAGTTCACGCGGTGCACGGCGTGCTTGACCCGCTCTCGGCGTAGGCATAGCGTGACAGGAGCAAAATCTCGAATAAGGGCTACCCTGCACGTTGCCGACGCGGTACATCCGCTAGGCTGCGCCGGATCGAGACGTTGCGCGTTTGATCCGCGGGCGAGGCCGGGATGTGCCGCCGTGGTCGACGCCAAGGAGTTGCGCGCGGAGCAAAGTGAAGACCGCGCTTTCGCTATGCGTGGGTCGTGAAATCCTGGATGGATTGGTTCAGACCCTTACCGTAGCCGTCGCGGCCTGGAGGGGGTATGCGCGCGCACAAACCGTGGCTGATCACAGCGCTACTGCTGGCGCTCCTGCCGGCCCCGCGGGCCGCATTGGCAGATGCGGATGCGGGCGCCCACGAGCGCTCGGTGGTGCGCATCGGCGTGTTGGCACACCGCGGCAGCGAAGCGGCGTTGTATGCGTGGCGGCCGACCGCCGCCTATCTCACGCGCACTATCCCGGGCCGCGAGTTCATCGTCGTCCCACTCACCAACAGCACCATCGGCCCGGCCGTCGCGCAGGGCCACGTCGATTTCGTCATCACCAATCCCGGATCCTATGCCGCGCTGGAAGCCCACCACGGCGTGACGCGCCTGCTGACGCTGCGCAATTTGCGCCAGGGGCAGTCCTACACGCGCTTCGGCGCGGTGATCTTCACCCGCGCCGACCGCACCGACATCGCCTCGCTCGCCGATTTGCGCGGCAAGTCGTTCATGGCGGTGCGGCCGGACGCCTTCGGCGGCTATTTGATGGCGTTGCGCGAGATGCGCGACGCGGGGCTGGACCCGGCCCGCGATCTCGCCCACGTCGCCTTCGCGGGTCTTCCGCAAGATGGCATCGTGTTTGCAGTGCGCAACGGCGTAGTCGATGCCGGTACCGTGCGGACCGATACCCTGGAGCGCATGGCCGGCGAAGGACTGATCGCGCTTGAGGATTTCAAGATCATCAATCGCCAGGAGGCGGCGGGTTTCCCGTTTCTGCTCAGCACCCGTCTTTATCCCGAATGGGCGTTCGCGCGCACTGCACGCACCAATGAGGAGCTCGCACACCGGGTCGGCACGGCGCTGCTGCAGCTCCCGTCCGACGGCCCGGAGGCGCGCGCCAGCCGCTCGGCAGGCTGGACGATGCCGTTGGATTACACCGCCGTGCACGAACTGCTGCGGGAGTTGCGTGTCGCCCCGTACGATAGCGTTGAGGACATCGAGTTGGGCAGCTTGGTGCGCCAGTACGGTTACTGGCTGATCGTCCTCGCGCTCGCGGTGCTGCTGTCGGTTGCGACGGCGCTCCATATCCTGCGCATCAATTGGCAACTGCGGGCCTCGCAGACCCGCCTGATTAGTCTTACGCGCGAGCTCGAGCATGCCAATCACGTGCTCAAACAACTCTCCATGCAGGACGGGCTGACCGGCTTGGCGAACCACCGCTACTTCGAAGGCGCGCTGGCGCGAGAGTGGGCGCGCTGCGACCGCGAGCGTCGGCCGCTCAGTCTGTTGATGACCGACATCGACCACTTCAGTCAACACAACGACCGGCATGGCCATCCGGCCGGCGACGAGTGTCTGCGCCAAGTGGCGGCGGCCTTGCGTGCCTCTGTATGCCGGCCGAGTGACTTGCTGGCACGCTACGGCGGCGACGCGTTCGCCGTGCTGCTACCGAACACCGAGCTCGCCGGCGCGCGGCTGGTGGCCGAGCGCATACGCGCGTGCGTCGCCAAACTGCGTCTGGAGGCGCGGGATGACGCGCTGGCGCACGTCACCGTCAGTGTCGGAGTGGCCACGATGGTTCCCGACGGCGATAACGACATGCACATGCTGATCGAGGTGGCCGACGAGGCGCTCTATCAAGCCAAGGCGGCCGGTCGCAATCGGGTGGTCGTCCGCCCGGGACGCACTGCGCCCGCCGAGGACGAGCTGGTGCCGCCGCACTAGCGGGCCTCGTGAAGGGGAGAGGCTTCAAGCGCCTGCTAGACTCTGGCCGAAGCGGCTTAGCGCGGGTGTCGAGGTCGAACGTGGCGGCAGGCATATGATTACTCTCGGTTGGCGACAGGTGCTGCTCGCGCTCGCCGTTTTCGTGCTCCTGGCGGCCGGGGGTGGCGTCGCCTTCATCTACTCCGGCATCTACGATATCGCCGCCACCGAGCCGCATACGCGCCCCGTGCGCTGGGTCATGCAGACCACCATGGAGCATTCGGTGAAGCGCCGCGCCGCCAATATCGAGGCGCCGGAGCTTGGCGGCGACGCACTCATTCGTCGCGGCTTTGTGCATTTCCGCCAGGAGTGCGTGTACTGCCACGGCGCACCGGGCGTCGCCCCCGAAGACCTCGGTCTCGGCCTCTGGCCGCCCGCCCCGCCCCTGGTCGACGCGCCGCGCAAATGGACCTCGGCGGAGCTGTTCTGGATCACCAAGTACGGCATCAAGATGACCGGCATGCCCGCTTGGCGCCTCACCGAGGACGACGAAGACCTCTGGGCCATCGTCGCCTTCCTTGAATACATGCCCAATCTGTCTCCACGCGACTATCAGGCGATGGAGCAGGCCGTGGAGATGGACGAACGGTTGGGCAGCACCCCTCGATAGCGCTTCGCCCTGCCGATGCGCCAGTGTCGGCGGTCGATGGTCGCCTCGACGAAACAGTGGCGCTGGATTATGGGCTCGCAGGTCGGGACGCGCGCGACTCCGTTCGCAGCTCTCGCTGCTCAGAAGCTCGTCGCGCAGTTTGCTCCGGCGAATTAGGAACACCTTGATCTACACGTGTACGTCTCGCCGATCCCGGAGGGTGCGACCTTCTCGGCGCTCAGTCTTCGCGCCCTACGTCAAGAGACCCCGCGAGAACGCGGGGTCTCTTGACCTTCCGAGCAGTCAGTCCCAGTCGTACAGATAGGCCATGTCCTTGTAGATCAGGTGGGGCAGCAGGCGCGTCTCATAGGGCAAGCCGTAGTGATAGCGCCAGCCGTTCTTGTCGCGGTCGTCAAGGACACCGTCGTGGTTGAGATCAACGGCCTGAACAGCGATGGTGCCGTCCTCCTGTACCTTCGGGGCCGTCAGGTAAATGCCCACGAAGCCTTCCCAGATGTTCCGCACGTGTGTGTAGCCTGCATCCGTGAGCAGGTTCGATGCAGCGACGCTGCGTACGCCGGTGCGGCACAGCATGTAGATCGGGGTGTCCTTGTCAGGAACGAGGTTCTGTACATAGGTGACGAATGCCGTGTCGTCCTGGAGGATGCGGGCGCCGCCGCCGGCGCAGGCGCCGTCCGGGTGCCGCTCTTCACAGTGCTGATAGATGAAGGGATACGGGATGTTGTATGCATGCTTCGGATGCCCCGCCTTGTATTCAGGCGTGCTCCGCACATCAAGAATCACCGGCCCGTCGGAAGGGCGCGTCGCATTGCCGCGGTTCAGAATCGCATTGACGTAGGCCTCTGCAGGACTGATTTGGGAATGGTAGTAGCCACAGAGACCCGACCGGCTTTCGTCGAACGGGCATGGGGGTTCCTCGTTCGCATGGGCGGTGCTCCCAAATGCCAAGGTGATGGCGGTAGCCATTGTCGCAAGGGTGTTGTGAATTATTGATCTTTTCACGTCGAATCCTCCTTGTTTCTTCTTTTGGGCGCGCTTGTGCGTAACCCTTCCGTTATATGCAGGAGAACCCCCGACGAGGGGCGCATGGAATAAGAGTCGGCTCCGCCGCCGGTTCTTTGCCGCGCTGCTCGGTATGTTGCTAGGGGTTGGAGTCCTGTACGTTAAGTGAAGTACTTGTTGTAAAAAAAACAAGTGCAGCCGAAGTCGGACAATATCGGAGTCGAAAAAAGTATAAAAGGTGCGGATGCCGACCTTCACCAACACAGCGGGGTTGCCGAGCGAAGACGGCCGCTGCGCATACCCGGGCGCACGCGCTACGGCGGGGAGACGTGAGACCACGTGGATGCTGCGCGCGCTTCGACGTTTCGGCGAAGTGTTCAAGGCTGGCGCAGCTTGCCGCAATGAACCTACACCTTCGGAAGTGTGGTGGAGCTCGATCTTCGATTCGCACAGCAGGCGAGGGAAGTGCGCCGCCCTGGGGCGATTGGCGTATTGAGGGGGGGCGCTCCTGTGCAGGAGGGCCGCTCGATCACCTTCTGCACCGCGCCCGCGCTCGGCGCCGTGATCATTACCAAGGACGACGGTCGTAGGCAGCTGACGCCCCTGGTACCCACCGGAATCAAGGGGGCCGGTCCGCATTGCGGACGGGCCTTTTTCGTTTGGTCCTGTCACACGCGCGTAACAAACCCGCACTAAGGTGGCGCGCATGATTCGACCACCGGTTTTCCCATGAGCGATCTGCAAGCTGCCGGGGCGTCCGCCCCCTCCACCGCGCGACCCGCCTTGCCGGATGCCGCCGCCCGTCGGCGCCTGCGCCGCTGGCGCGGGGTCAAAGACTTGGTCGCCCGCTATGGCGTGGCGCTGGGTGGGTACAGCGTGATCGGCGCGCTGGCGCTGATCTTCGTCTACCTCATGAGCGAAGTGGTGCCCATGTTCCGCGCCGCCTCGATTACCCCGGTGGCGAGCTACACCGTGCCGGGCACGGGGCCGGCGCAGACCGCGTACCTCGCCATGGACCGGCACCGGGAGGTGGGCACGCGCTTCAGTCCGACGGGGCAGGTGACCTTCTTCGTGCCCGACACCGGGCGGGTGCTGGCCGAGCATGCCCTGCCGGTGCCCCAGGGGGTGGAGGTGGTGAGCGTGGCGGCGGCAGAGCCGCGCACCGGACTGCTGGCCTTCGGGCTCTCCGACGGTCGTGCGGTGGTGGTGCAGTATGCCTACGACATCAGCTATCCCGACGACGTGCGGCAGGTGAGCCCGCGGCTGGACTTTCCGCTGGGCGAGGAGCCGGTGGTCGTGGACGAGGGCGGCGCGGCGCTGGTGTCGCTCGCGGTGCAGGAAGGCACGCGCGGCACCACGGTCGCGGCAGTGACCGCCGACCGGCGCCTGCTGCTGGTGCAGTACACCGCCACCACCTCGTTCATGACCGGCGAGACCGTCACCCGCCGCGCGAGCTACGTGTTGCCCGCGCCGCCCGCCTCGGCCACGCGCCTGCTGGTGGACGGCGCCATGCGCAACCTTTACGTCGGCGACGCCGAGGGCATGCTGCACTATTACGACGTGAGCAACCCGGCCCAGGCGCGCCTGGTGGATAGCCGCCGCGTGCTGACGCGGGAGGACGCCTCGGTGACGGCGCTGGAGTTTGTGCTCGGCACCGTGTCGATCATTGTCGGCGGCTCCGAGGGCAGCGTGTCGCAGTGGTTTTTGGTGCGCGGCGCCGACAACCTCGGCCGCCTCGCGCATGTGCGCAGCTTCCCGGCCCACGGGGCCGCGGTGACCACCATCGTCCCGGAGCATGCGCGCAAGGGCTTCGCCACCGCCGATGCCGAGGGCGAGGTGGCGCTGCACTACCCGACCTCGGCGCGCACCGTGCTGCGTCAGCGCCTCGCCGAGGCCCCGATCGCGGGGCTGGCCATCGCGCCGCGCAACAACGGACTGTTCGTGCTGGAGGCCGACAATACCCTCCAGTACCACCGCCTCAGCAACCCGCACCCGGAGATATCCTTCAGCGCGTTGTGGCGCAAGGTCTGGTACGAGGGGCGCGGCGGTCCCGACTATGTGTGGCAGTCCTCCTCGGCCACCGACGAGTTCGAGCCCAAGTTCAGCCTGGTGCCGCTCAGTCTGGGCACGCTGAAGGCGGCGTTCTACGCCATGCTGTTCGCCATGCCGCTGGCGATCATGGGCGCGATTTATACCGCGTACTTCATGAGCCCCAAGATGCGCGGCGCGGTGAAGCCGACCATCGAGATCATGGAGGCGCTGCCGACCGTGATCCTCGGTTTCCTCGCCGGGCTGTGGCTGGCGCCGTTCCTGGAGAATCACCTGCCGGCGGTGTTCAGCGTGCTGTTGCTGATGCCGCTCGGGATGCTCGCGCTGGCCTTCGGCTGGACGCGGCTGCCGGCCGGGCTGCGCCACGCCATCCCCGGTGGCTGGGAGGCCGCGCTGCTCATCCCGGTGGTGCTCGCGGTGGGCTGGGTGAGCGTGCAGCTGAGCCCGCTGCTGGAGGTCTGGTTCTTCGACGGCAGCATGCGCCAGTGGCTCACCGATGTCGGCATCACCTACGACCAGCGTAACGCCATGGTGGTGGGCATCGCGATGGGCTTTGCGGTCATCCCGACCATCTTCTCCATCGCCGAGGACGCCATCTTCAACGTGCCCAAGCACCTCACGCAGGGCTCGCTCGCGCTCGGTGCCACGCCCTGGCAGACGGTGACGCGCGTGGTGCTGCTCACCGCGAGCCCCGGCATCTTCTCGGCGGTGATGATCGGCTTCGGCCGCGCGGTGGGCGAGACCATGATCGTGCTCATGGCGACCGGCAACAGCCCGATCGTCAACTTCAACATCTTCGAGGGCATGCGCACGCTGTCGGCGAATATCGCCGTGGAGATGCCGGAGACGGCGGTGGGCAGTTCGCACTTCCGCATCCTGTTCCTCGCCGCGCTGGTGTTGTTCGCGCTCACCTTCCTGGTCAATACCGTCGCCGAAGTGGTGCGGCAGCGCATGCGTCGCAAGTACGCGGCGTTGTAAGGGGATAGCACGTGAAAGACTGGTTCAAGAGTGGTGCCCCCTGGATCTGGCTGCACGCCGGTGCGGTCGCCATCAGTGTGGTGATGGTGGTCGGCCTGCTGCTGTTGATCGGGGTGCGCGGCTTGGGGCACTTCTGGCCCGCCACGGTGTATGAGTTCGACTACCGGCAGCCGGGCGGCGAGAGCGTGCGCGTGCTCGGCGAGCTTTCGCGCAGCGAGACGGTGACCGCCGCGGCGCTGCGCGAGGCCGGTTTTTCGGTGCCCGAGGGTCAGGAGGTGGTCCAGCGCCACCTCATCAAGATGGGCAACCGCGACCTGACGGGGCGCGATTTCGGCTGGTTCATCGGCGACCTGATCGACGCGTGGCGCACGCCCGGTCCAGCGGTGGTGATGGAGCGCACCGAGTGGGGCAACTTCTACGGCTACCTGGTGGCGGTGAAGGAGGCCGGCAGCGAGGTCGCGCAGGGCGAGGCGGCGTGGCCGGAGTTTCAGGCCCGCCTGGCGCGCGCCAATGCGCTGGCCGAGGAGATCCGCCGCATCGAGCGCTACGAGATCGGCGCGGTGAACCACCGCATGGAACGCCTGCGCCTCGATGAGCGCCGTTTGGAACTCGATCGCGGACTCGATGCGCTGACGCGGGAGGCGCGCCGTGCCGAGATCGCGGCGCAGCGCGAGGCGCTGCACGGCGAGTACGCGGCGTTTCAGGAGCGCTTGGATGCGCTGAACGATGCCGCGCGGCGCGACAGCGTGGTGACGCAGACCGCCGACGGGCGCAGCCTCGAGCAGCCGCTCGCCCACATCGTGCGCGCCTGGCAACCGAACGCCATGGGGCCGGTCGCGAAGACCGGCCACTATGCGCGGAGCCTATGGGGCTTTCTCGCCGGCACACCGCGCGAGGCCAACACCGAGGGCGGTATCTTTCCGGCCATTTTCGGCACGGTGCTGATGGTGATCCTGATGTCGATCGTGGTCACGCCGCTCGGCGTGCTGGCCGCGATCTACCTGCGCGAGTACGCCAAGCAGGGCGCGGTGACGCGCATGATCCGCATCTCGGTGAACAACCTCGCCGGCGTGCCGTCGATCGTGTTCGGCGTGTTCGGTCTGGGCTTCTTCGTGTACTTCCTGGGCGGCAACCTCGATCGGCTGTTCTATCCCGAGGCGCTGCCTTCGCCGACCTTCGGCACGCCCGGCCTGATGTGGGCCTCGCTCACCCTGGCGCTGCTCACCCTGCCGGTGGTGATCGTAGCCACCGAGGAAGGCCTCTCGCGCATCCCGCGCAGTATTCGCGAGGGCAGCCTGGCGCTCGGCGCCACCAAGGCCGAGACGCTGTGGAAGACCGTAGTGCCGCTGGCCGCGCCGGCCATGATGACCGGGCTGATCCTGGCGGTGGCGCGCGCCGCGGGCGAGGTGGCGCCGCTGATGCTGGTCGGCGTGGTGAAGCTCGCGCCGAACCTGCCGGTGGACGGCAACTTCCCTTACCTGCACCTGGAGCGCAAGTTCATGCACCTGGGCTTCCACATCTTCGACGTGGGCTTCCAGAGCCCGAACGTGGAGGCCGCGCGTCCCTTGGTGTACGCCACCGCGCTGACCCTGGTGGCCATTATCGTGGTGCTGAACCTGACCGCCATCGGTATCCGTAATCACCTGCGCGAGAAGTACCGCGCCGAGAGCGACTGACGCGCCGGCCGTGCGCGAGGAGCAAGACATGAACGATCAGACCCTACCCGCGGCCCAGGCCGATCTGAAGCCACGGTTCTTCGAGGGCGGCACGCGCAAGAAGCGGTTGCGCCTCGCCGACGAGGCGCCGGGGCTGGAAGTGAAGGGCCTCAATCTCTACTACGGCGAGACGCACGCGCTGCGCAACGTGACGCTCACCATTCCCGCCAAGCGCGTGACGGCCTTCATCGGGCCGAGCGGCTGCGGCAAGTCCACCCTGCTGCGCTGTTTCAACCGCATGAACGACCTGGTGGACAACTGCCGCATCGAGGGCGAGGTACTGATCGACGGCGCCAACATCTACGACAAGGGCGTGGACGTGGCCGAGCTGCGTCGGCGCGTCGGGATGGTGTTCCAGAAGCCCAACCCGTTTCCCAAGTCCATCTACGAGAATGTGGCCTACGGGCTGCGCATCCAGGGCGTGCGCAACCGCCGCGTGCTGGACGAGGTGGTGGAGCAATCGCTGCGCCGCGCGGCGCTGTGGGACGAGGTGAAGGACCGTCTGCACGAGAACGCCTTCGGCCTGTCCGGCGGTCAGCAGCAGCGTCTGGTGATCGCGCGCGCGGTGGCCATCGAGCCGGAGGTGATCCTGCTCGACGAACCGGCCTCGGCCCTGGACCCGATCTCCACCGCCAAGATCGAGGAGCTGATCTACGAGCTCAAGCAGCAGTACACCATCGTCATCGTCACGCACAACATGCAGCAGGCGGCGCGCGTGTCGGACTACACGGCCTATATGTACCTCGGCGAGATGGTGGAGTTCGACGACACGCTCACGCTGTTCACCAATCCGCGCAAGAAGGCGACGGAAGACTACATCACGGGCCGCTACGGCTGAGGCGAGTCACATGGACACAATGAATCTCGGGCAGCACATTTCCAAGCAGTTCAACGAAGAACTGGAAGACGTGCGCAACCGCGTGCTCGCCATGGGCGGGCTGGTGGAAAAGCAGATCAACGAAGCGGTGACGGCACTGGTGGCCGGCGACAAGGAGCTCGCGAGTGCGGTGATCAACGGCGATCTACAGGTCAACGCCTTCGAGGTGGAGATCGACGAGGAGTGCGCGCAGATTCTCGCGCGCCGCCAGCCCACCGCCAGCGACCTGCGCCTGATCGTTGCCATCATCAAGACCATCACCGACCTCGAGCGCATCGGCGATCAGGCCGAGAAGGTCGCGCGCATGGGCCTGCACCTGGCCGAATTGGAGCGGCCGAAGACGCAGTACGTCGAGCTGCGCGCGATGGGCGAGCGGGTGGTGCACATGGTGCGTGGCGCGCTGGACGCCTTCGCGCGTACCGACGTGGAGGCCGCGCTCGCGGTGGTGAAGTCCGATGTCGGTGTCGACAGCGAGTACGAGGCCATCAGTCGGCAGATGATCACCTTCATGATGGAGGACCCACGCGCCATCACCCGCTGTCTCGACGTGCTGTGGGCGGCGCGCGCGCTGGAGCGCATCGGCGATCACACGCGCAACATGTGCGAGTACATCATCTATCTGGTGAAGGGCAAGGACGTGCGCCACGTCAGCCTGGAGCAGATGGAGCGGGCGGCGCTGGAGGAGCGCGGCTGACCAACGGCTTCCTGAGCCTGCCCTCGGCGCGGCTAGCATCATCAGGCTTTGGCGTCGGGATAATCTGCTAGGCGACCGCCGCGCGCGTGGCCTCTGGCCATATGGCGCGCACGCCCCGCGTGCGCGCTCGGCCACCATCGCGACCGAACAAGAAGACGGCGGCGTCATCGGTGCTTGAGCCGCGCGTCACGCAATCTTCATCGCCCCGTCACCCAACCTGCACATGCGTTGCTCATCCTAGCCGCCGTTGGGGCCGCCCGGCCCCTACTACGCGGAACTAGGAGAGAACAATGCGAAGCAAGATGATGGCACTGGCGCTGGCGGCGGCGACCGCAGCCCCTGCCGCGGCCGTGGCCGAGGTTTCCCTCTACGGGCGTGCGCACGTGTCGGTCGATCACCTGGACGATGGCGCCGATAGCGGCCTCAACGTCTCCAGCAACTCCAGCCGCCTCGGCTTCAAAGCCGACCGCGAACTGCCGCAGGGCATGAAGGCCCTGATGCAGATCGAGCAGGAGGTGCGCTTCGACCAGACCGGGACCAACTTCGCCACGCGCGACACCTTCGCCGGTTTGTCGGGCGACTTCGGCTTGGTACGTCTGGGATACATGGACACGCCGCTGAAAGGTATCCGCAGCCGCACCGACCTATTCGGCGATCAGATCGGCGACGCCCGCAACCTGACGCGTTTGTCCGAACTCGGCGCGGACTTCGATACGCGCTTTCGTAACGGCATCCACTATCGCACGCCGGCGATGGGCGGGCTGACGGCGGACCTGCACTACGCGACCAACAACGCGGCGACCAGCAATCCGCCCGATGACGAGAACAGCGCCTGGAGCGCTGCGCTCACCTACCGCGTCGGCGGCACCTACCTTGCGATCGCCCACGAAGACAACGAGGCCAACGACTTCAATGCGACACGCTTAGGCGCCTACCAGGACTTCGGCGCCTTCCGCGTGACCGGCCTCGTGCAGCGCGCCGACATCGGTTACGACGTGGACACTTACGGTATCGGTCTGCGCTACAAGATGGGTAACACCTCGCTGAAGACGCAGTACTACGTGCTGAGTTCGGATCAGGCCGACGCCGACGCCGCCATGCTCGCGTTGGGTGTGGACTACCAGCTCGATCGCGCCACACGCGTGTACGCGGCGATGGCCATGACACGCAATGACGACAATGCCGCGTTTCGGATGTCGCGTGGCGGCCACGGCGTGAGCCCCGCCACGGTGACGGGCGAGACGGCGCGTGGCGTCAGCGTGGGCATGATGTACAACTTCTAGACCCTTGCGGGTCACCCGATCCAAAACAACCAGGCGCAGGGACGCGCCCTCCGCCAAGGATGGCACCTGTGCCCGCACGATGGCGGGCTTTTTTTCCTGTCGCTGAACCTTCATCCGCGCGACGTCGCCGTGTCATCTCACGCCTCGACACTTGCCGCATCGCAATCGCAATGTACCGACGCCCGGCCGAGCCGGGCGACAGCAAGAGGAAGTCGATCCATGAATGTCATGCCGAAACACATCCGGACCCCGCTCGGGACACCGCTGCGGGTGCGGGGACTGCAGCCGACCGAAATGCACGCCGTTCTCGATCTGCGCATGCGCGATGCGCGCGCGCAAGGCGCAGGCGGGAATGTCGAGTACCTCTGCCGCGATGCGCTCGATCCCTTCGCACATCACCTGGTGGTGGAAGGCGAGGGCGGCGCACTGCTCGGCGCGGCGCGCGTGCTGGCACCGGCGGACGCGTTGAGCGCGGGTGGTAGCTTCGTCGAAGCCTTGTTCAACCTCGGCGCATGGCGCGAGGCGCCCCCCTCGTTGGAGCTAAGCTGGCCGGTGCTGGCCGCCGGACCGGACCGGCTCGCGGTGGCGGCGCTGCTGATAGAGGCGGTGCTGCGCTACGCCCGGCGCCTGAACCTCGCGCACCTGCTCCTGTGCGTGCACCTCTCGCCGACCGAACTCGGCGCCTTGCGGTGCGGCGGCGCGCCGGTCTGGATGCCGGCCTTGCTGCGCATGCGCCCCTGGGCCGGAACGCCGAGCCTCACGCGGGAGGCGCGCGGCGAGGTGTCTCCCTGGGTGGGACGCCTGCTCGTGGAAGGGGCGCGTGTGTGCGGCGAACCGGCGTGGGATCCGGCATTGCGGCGCGCGGTGCTGCCGATGTGGCTGGAGATCGGGGCACGCACCTCGCGGAGGTGCGCATGAGCACCTCGGTCAGTGTGGTGCTCGACTATCCGGCGCTGGGCTACATCGTGGGCCGGGCCCATGCCGCCGACGATGAGGGGTTTGAGATGACGAGCGTGCCGGTGCACCTGCCGCGCGGTGCACGTGTGTGCGCCGCGCTGGTGGCGCGCGGGTGGTCGTCGCGCGCGTGGAGGCGTTGGCATACCCGGGCGCTCACGGTCTGACGCTCAAGGTGGCGGCGCAAGATCTGCCGATTTGGTCCGCCGAGCGCCGCTGAGCCGGGCATGCGCCGCACTGCGCGGCGCCGCTGCGGATCGCGCCGCCTAGGCGCTCCTACTCCCTCGCCCGCGCGTTGCGGGACGTCTAGCGCGTCGGCCGTAGCTCCAGCCGCTCCAGCATGGCACCGGCGGCCGAGGCCGGCTCGAGCAGGGCGTCGAGTTCGGTCAGTGCCTCGGGCTCCAGCGCGCCGGCCGCGGCGGCGAGCTGCAGCTGGTTGAGCAGGTAGTCGAAGCGCGCGTTCATCCACTCGGCGTGGGCGACGAACACTTGCTGCAGGGCGTCCAGCACGTCGATGTTGGTGCGCACGCCGACCTCGGCGCCGCGCTGCGTCGAGCGCAGCGCGCTCTCCGCCGACCGCACCGCCTGCTCCAGGGCCTGCAGCCGCGCGTGCCCCGCGGTGGTGCGCATGAAGGCGCTGCGCGCCTCCAGTTCCGCCTGCTCCGTCAGGTTCTGCAGCGCTGCCCGCTCGGCCGCCAGGTTGCGGGTGACCTCGCGCACGCGGGCCTGCTCGGCGCCGCCGGAGTAGAGCGGGATGTTGAGCTGCAGACCGACATGGGCCTCGCGCGTGTCGCTGGAGATGCCGCCGAACTGCTGGCCGCGACGGTCGGTGTAGCCCGCCACGGCGTCCAGGCGCGGCTGAGCCAGCCCCCGGCTGCGCGCGATCTCCGTCTCGGCGATCGCCACCGCCTGCTGCTGCAGGCGCACTTCGATGTTCTCGCTGCGTGCGCGCTCCATCCAGTTGCCGACCTCGCCCGGCGGCGTCGGCAGCGGCTCGCTGGTCAGGTGCAGCAGGCGCCCCACCGGGCGTCCCAGCACGCGTGCCAGCGCGTGGCGGCGGATCTCGAGTTCGGTCTCGGCCTCGATGCGCTGCGCGCGCGCAAGGTCGGCGCGTGCCTCGGCCTCGTTGACGTCCACCGCTGTCACCTGGCCGAGCTCGAAGGCGCGCCGCGCCCGTTCCTGCTGGGCGGTGATGGCGCGCTCACCTGCCTCGGCGGTGGCCAGTTGTTCGGCGGCCGCGAGCACCGCGAAGTAGCTGGAGGCGACCCGCAGCAGGAGTTCCTGCTCGGCACCGGCCAGCGCGACGGATGCCTGCTCGGCACCGGCGCGGCTCTGGCGCAGTTGCTCACGCGCGGGCCGGTCGTACAGCGGCTGCACCACGTTCAGGCCCATGCCGCGACTGGTAAAGGTGCGGTCCAGTTCGCCGTTGTCCTCGTCGCCGCCGAGGCGGATGTTCGAGTGCCGCCGGCTGACGTCGGCAGTGGCCGAGACCTGCGGCAGCAGGCCGGCGCGTGCCTGCGGGATGCGCTCGCCGGCGGCGGCCGCGCGATGCTCCGCACCGGCCAGTTGCGGATCGCGCTCGCGCGCTATCTGGTACGCCTCGCTCAGCGAGAGGCCGTTCTCCTGCGCGAGGGCCGCCGGCGGGCCGCCCAGACACAGCAGCCCGAGCGTCAGCCCGAGGGCGCGGTAGGAGTTTTTGTTGTTTTGTCGCGGGCGACTCATGCCTCGGCCTCCGTGGATACACGTTCGAGTTGGCGCTGCTCGCGGTGGCGCTCGATGAGGGAGTAGACCACCGGGACCACCACCAGGGCGAGCAGGGTGGAGCTGATCATGCCGCCGATCACCGCCACCGACAGCGGGCCGACGGTGGCTCCGCCGGCGCCCCAACCCGCCGCGGCCGGCATGAGCGCGAGGATCAGCGTGAGCGAGGTCATCAGGATCGGGCGCATGCGGATCGGACAGGCCTCGCGCAGCGCGTCGTCCACCGACTTGCCCTCGGCACGCAGCTGGTTGGTGAGGTCCACCAGCAGGATGGAGTTCTTCGCTACCAGACCGATGAGCAGGATCATGCCGATCATCGAGTAGATGTTCAGCGTGTGGCCGGTGGCCCACAGCGCCACCAGGCCGCCGATTACCGCGAGCGGCTGCGCCATCATGATGATGAAGGGTTGGATGAAGGAGTTGAACTGGCTCGCCAGCACCATGAACACCAGGATGGTGGCCACCAGCAGCACGAAGATGACGTAGTTAATGGTGCGCCCGAATTCCTCGGCCTGCCCGGTCATGCGCACGGTGTAGCCGAGCGGCAGCACCTCGGCCGCCACCCGCTCCACGTGGTCCACGGCATCGCCGAGCGGCAGGTCCGGATTGGCGTAGAAGTTCGCCGCATACTGCAGGCTGTGGCGTCCCACCACCGCGGGGCCGACCTCCTCGTGGAACTGCGCCACGGTGTCGAGGCGCACCATCTCGCCCTGCGCGCTGCGCAGCCAGATTGCGGAGAGGTCATCCGGCTGTTGGAAGCTGCCCTCCACGGCCTTCAGGCGAATGTCGTAGCGCTCACCGTCGCCCGGCTCATCGTTGTACTTGGCGACGTCCAGGCCGCCCGCCAGTACGTTGGCCGCCTGCGCCACGTCGCGCGCGGACAGTCCCAGCGAGGCGGCGCGCTCGCGGTCCACGTCCAGCACCAGCTGGGGCAGATCGAGCTGCAGGTCGAGGTCGATGCGGCCCATGCCGTCGATGGCCGAGAGGCGCTCCTGGATGGCCTGCGAGTACTCGGCCACCTCGGTGAGATTCGGGCCGCGCACCACGAACTGCAGCGGCTCGCCGCGCTGGCCGCCGACCATCGGAATCGGCCCGGCGAAGGCGCGCACGCCGGGGATCTGCGCGAGTTCGGCGTTCACCGCGGCGATCAGCTCCTGCTGCGACTGATCGCGCTCGGCGTGCGGGAGCATGCGCACCACGGCGATGCCCTGATTGGCCTGGCCGCGGTCGCCGAGCCCGATGGCGGTGAAGTAGTTGCGCACCGAGGGTTGCTTGGCGATGACGTCCTCGACCAAGCGCAGGCGCCCGTCGGTGTAGTCGATGCCGGCGCCGAGCGGCGCGCGCAGCATGATGATGAACTGGCCCTCGTCCTCCTCGGGCAGGAAGGCCTTGCCGACGTTGGCGAAGAACCAGCCGCTGGAGAGCACGATGACCGTGGCGATGGCGATGGTGGTCCAGCGCCAGTCGAGGGCGTGGTTCAGCAGCCAGCGGTAGCCGTTGTCGAGCCGCCGGAAGCCGTTCTCCAGCACGTGGTACACGCGCCCGTGCTGGGGCTGCACGCGCAGGAAGCGCGCGCACAGCGCCGGCGTGAGGGTGACCGCCACGAAGTAGGAAATGAGCACGCCCACCGCCACCACGATGGCGAACGATTCGAAGAACCGCCCGATGATGCCGCCCATGAACACCACCGGCGCGAAGATCGCCACCAGCGAGAGCGTGGTGGCGAGCACCGCGAACACCACCTGCTTGGTTCCCGAGAGCGCGCCCTTGATCGGGTCGGGCTCGATGGTCTCGCGATGTCGGTAGATGTTTTCCAACACCACGATGGCGTCGTCCACCACCACGCCGATGAGGAGCAGCAGGGCGAGCAGGGTGAGGGTGTTGAAGGTGAAGCCGAAGAAGTACATCACCGCCACCGCGCCGAGCAGCGACACCGGGATCGCGGTCGCGACGATCAGCGTGGCGCGGAAGTTCTTCAGGAACACCCACACCACCAGCGCGGCGAGCAGCGTGCCCAGGATGATCTTGTCGAGCAGGGCGTAGATCATCTCCAGCACGAACACCGACTGGTCGGAGGCGATCTCCAGGCGCAGCCCCGGCGGCAACTGCGGACGAATCTCGGCATCCAGGCGCTCGCGCACCGTGTTGGCGATGGCCACCGTGTTGCTGCCCGGCACCTTCACGATGCCCAGGCCCACCGAGGGCTCGCCGTTGAAGCGCGCCAGACGCCGGAAATCGGCCAGCCCGTCGCGCACCTCGGCCACCTCGCGCAGGCGCACATTGGCGCCGTCGCGGTGAGCGATCACCATCTCCTCGAGTTCGCGCACGCTGTGGAACTCGAGGTCGAGCTTGAGCAGGCGCTCGGTCTGGCCGGAGGTGAGGAAGCCGCCCGGCAGCTGCAGGTGCTCGCGCTGAAAGGCGGCGATCAGGTCCTGCACCGTGAGGTCGTATTGGGTCAGGCGCTCGGGATAAAGCTCCACGCGGATGGTGCGCTGCAGGCCGCCGCCCATGCGCACCTCGCCCACGCCGTCGATGGTCTCGAGCTGTTTGCGCACCACGTTGCGCGCGTACTGGCTGAGCTGCTGCTGGGTACGGTCGCCCTGCAGTACCACCCACATGATGGGCGAGGCGTCGGCCTCCACCTTCGCCACCACCGGCGGATCGGCGTCGGTGGGCAGTTGGCGCAGCACCTGATTGACCTTCGATTGCACCTCGTTGAAGGCGACGTCGATGTCCTTGTCGAGGTTGAAGGTCACCACCACGATGGAGGTGCCGGGCGAGGAGGTCGACTGCACGCTGTCGATGCCCGGCACGCTGTTCACCGCCGATTCGAGGATGGTGGTGACGCTCGCGTCGATCACCTCGGGGTTGGCGCCCGGCACCACGGTGGTGACCGACACCACCGGGAAGTCGATGGTCGGGAAGCGGTCGACGCCGAGCTCGCGCATGGCCACCAGGCCGAACAGCACCAGCACCGCGCTCAGCATGTAGGCGAAGACGCGGCGGTGGACGGAAATCTCGGGCAGGTTCATGAACTCACCTCGCGCACCGGCGCGCCGTCCGTCAAGAAGCCCGCGCCGTCGGTGACCACGCGCTCACCGGCCTGCAGCCCCTCCAGGATCTCCACGTGACCGTTCTGGCGCTGCCCGGGGCGCACCACCCGCTGTGCCGCGCGGCCCTCCTCGATCACGTACACCACGTAGCCGGCCGGGCGTTGCACCACCGCCAGCTCGGGTACCAACACGGCGTCGGCGCGTTCGGAGAGGTTCACGGTTCCGGTGACGCTCGCACCGGGTCGCCAGCCACCCGGATTGGGAAACTCCGCGATGACGGTCACCGCGCGCGAGGCGGTGCCGATGCTCGGGCGCAGCTCGGTGATGGTGCCGTCGATGCGCTGCTCGGGCGCGGCCGGCGAGGCGAGTTCCACGGTCAGCCCCGGGCGCAGGCGGGTCGCCACGCGCTCGGGAAAGGGCAGGTGAACCCGCAGCACCTGGTCGGTGGAGATGCGGTACAAGGGCGCGCCGGTGCCGACCCACTCGCCGGGGCTGGCGCGGCGCTCCTCCACGGTGCCGTCGACGGGCGAGACGATGCGCGTGCGGGCGATGTCGCGTTCGGCGCGCGCATGCTCGGCCCGCGCGCCCTCGAGTTGGCGCTCCAGCGCACTTAGCTGCGCCTCGGTATCGTCCAGCATGCTCTGCGAAATGAAGTTCTCGGCCAGCAGTTCACGGTTGCGTTCGACCTGGCGGCGCTGGTTCTCGATCAGGGTCTCCAGGCGCGCGATCTCGGCGCGCGCGCCGTCGCGCGCCAGGCGGTAGTCGCCTGGATCGAGCTCGGCCAGTAGCTGCCCCGCCCGCACCTGGTCGCCCTCGTCGGCGTGCAGGCGCAGGACACGCCCCGCGACCTCGGCGCCCACTGTGGGCGCCTCCTTGGCGGTCACGGTGCCGAGGCTGCGCTCGGTCAGGCGCACCGTGCCGGCCTGCGCCTCGGCCGCGCCCACGGCGGTGGCACGCGGTCCGTTGGCCGCGTTCTGCGCGGGTGCGTCGCCGTCGGTCCCGCAGGCCACCAGGGTGCCGCCGAGGGCGAGCGCCAAGGCCGTGGTCAGCAGGATTCGGTAACGGCGGGTCATGAGGCCTCCTTCGGTCTGCAGCCACCGAGCAGCAGATCCAGCGATAGCTTGTTATAGGTTTCGGGCGCATCCGCGAAGTCCACCCGGGGCAGGTGGCGCAGGATGTCGCGGGTTTGGAAGAAGAACACGTTGGCGCTCAGGATCAGCGTCGCCAGCAGCGCCGGCGGCACGGCGTCATCCAGCTCGCCGCAGCGCTGACCCTCGGCCACCAGCTCCACCAGGCGGGCGAAGCCGTCGGCGAACACGTCCTCGGCCAGGTGCCGCCCGTCGCTATGGCCGCGCTCCATCACCTCGCGCTGCAACAGGCGCGCATCGCGCTCGTTGTCGATCAGCGAGGCGAGGTGCATGGCCGCGAACCGGCGGATGCGCTCGCGCGGGCTGCCTTCCTCTTGCGACAGGCGCTCGATGGCCTCGCGCGAGGTGCGGCAGGCCGCCCGCAGCGCGGCGATGTAGAGCGCGTCCTTGGAGCTGAAGTGATGGAACACATTGGCCTTGCTCACACCGGCGCGACCCGCGACCGCGCTCATGGAGACGTGATCGAAGCCGTGCTCGGAGAACAACTCACAGGCCGCATCGAGGATGCGATCGACGGCACTGCAGCCGGCGGACTCGGGGGTTGGGGCCATGGATGCTACCCGCAAACGGTGAACGGACTGGCGCGGAGTATACTGACCGACCGGACGGTTAGCAATCGACCGCAAAAAAAAGGCGCGGCCGCACCGGCGACCGCGCCTCGGGGGCGCTACAGCTCGCGCCCCAGCATCTCCATGAGGGCCTTCTGCGCGTGCAGGCGGTTCTCGGCCTCGTCCCACACCACGCTCTGCGGGCCGTCGATGACCTCGGCGGCCACTTCCTCGCCGCGGTGAGCGGGCAGGCAGTGCATGAACAGCGCGCCCGGCGCGGTCTGTTGCATCAAGGTCTGCGTCACCTGGTAGTCGGCGAAGGCCAGCGCGCGCTTGGCCTGCTCCTCCTCCTGGCCCATGCTGGCCCACACGTCGGTGACCACCAGGTCGGCGCCGCGCGCCGCCTCCATGGGATCGCTGATGAGCTGCACGTTCTCGGCGCCGGAGAGCAGGATCTCGCGATCCGGCTCGTAGCCCACGGGGCAGGCGATGCGCAGCGTGAAATCGAACTGCCGCGCGGCGTGGATGTAGCTGTGGCACATGTTGTTGCCGTCGCCGATCCAGGCCACCGTCTTGCCCTCGATGGGGCCGCGGTGCTCGACGAAGGTCTGCACGTCGGCCAGCAGCTGACAGGGATGGAAGCGGTCGGTGAGGGCGTTGATAACCGGCACGCGCGAGCAGGCGGCGAAGCGCTCGATCTTCTCGTGCTCGTAGGTGCGGATCATGATGAGGTCGACCATGCGCGAGAGCACCCGCGCGCTGTCCTCGATCGGCTCGCCGCGCCCGAGCTGGGTGTCGCGTGGCGACAGGAAGATCGCCGAGCCGCCGAACTGGATCATGCCGGTCTCGAACGACACCCGCGTGCGGGTGGAGGACTTCTCGAACACCATGCCGAGCACCTTGTTCTTGAGCGGCTCGTAGGGCTCGCCCTTGCGCAGCATGGCCTTCAGCTCGATGGCGCGGGCGATGAGACCCTTGAGCTCGGACTTCTCCAGGTCGAGCAGGGTGAGGAAGTGGCGCATGGTGTTACCCCTTGTTCTCTTGCAGGAAGCGGGCGATCAGCGCGCTGACCTGCTGCACGATTGCGTCCGCCTCCTGATCGCTGATGATGAGCGGCGGCAACAGACGCACCACGCGCTCGGCGGTGACGTTGATGAGCAGGCCCTCGTCCAGGGCCATGCGCACCAGCGCGCCGCACGGACGGTCCAGCACGATGCCGAGCATCAGTCCCTGGCCCCGTACCTCGACCACGCCCGCCGTGTCGGCCAGCGCCTCGCGCAGGCCCTGCGTCATGCGTGCGCCGAGCGCGCCGGCCCGCGCCGCGAGATCCTCGCGCTCGAGGGTATCCACCACCGCCTGCGCCGCGCTGCAGACGAGCGGGTTGCCGCCGAAGGTGGAGCCATGGTTGCCCGGCTGGAAGACCTCGGCCGCCTCGCCGCGCGCCAGACACGCGCCGATGGGCACGCCGTTGCCGAGGCCCTTGGCGAGCGTCATCACGTCGGGGGCGATGCCGCTGTGCTGATGCGCGAACCAGCGCCCGGTGCGGCACATGCCGGTCTGCACCTCGTCCACCATCAGCAGCCAGCCGTGGCGGTCACACAGCGCGCGCAGGCCGGGTAGGTAGCCCTCGGACGGGACGCGGATACCGCCCTCGCCGGTAATCGGCTCGACCAGTACAGCGACCACATAAGGGTCCACGCCGGCGATGTTCTCGATCGCCGTCAGATCGTCGAAGGGCACGCGCAAGAAGCCCTGCGGCAGCGGTTCGAAGCCGGCCTGGATTTTGGCGTTGCCGGTGGCGGTCAGCGTGGCGAGCGTGCGGCCGTGGAAGGCGCCCTGGGTGACGACGATGGTCGGCTGCGCGATGCCGCGGCGGTGGCCGTGTAGGCGTGCGAGTTTGATCGCCGCCTCGTTGGCCTCGGCGCCGGAGTTGCAGAAGAAGGCCTTGTCCATGCCGGCCAGGCGCGTGAGCGCCGCGCCCAGCGTCGCCTGACGCGGGATGCCGTACAGATTCGACGTGTGCAGCAATGCGCCGGCCTGACGCGCGATGGCCTCGGTAACGGCCGGATGGGCATGGCCCAGGCCGCACACCGCAATGCCGGACAGCGCGTCCAGGTAACGCCGCCCCTCGGTGTCCCACAGCCAGGCGCCCTCGCCATGGGAAAAACTCACCGGGAGGCGCGCGTAGGTGTTCATCAACGCGTCGCTCATGCGCTCATCACTCGCTCGCAGCATAAAAAAGAAAATGGCAGCCCCACCCGAGGCCGCCATCGGCAACGAAAAGGCCGATTCTAGCGGTGGCGCACGCGCAGTGCAAACGCGCGCGGGCGGCGCTTATTGTGTTCCGGGTATCAGTGCCTTATGCTGCGAACCCAGCTGTGTGAGCCGCGTCCCAAACGCGCCCCGCCCAACGTTAAAGAACGATTACAACGCAGCAAGGAGAATAATCATGAAAAATCCGCTGGAGAGCATCGGCGGCACGATCATCCTCGGTATCGTGCTTTCGATCATCCTGGTGTTCGTCGCGCGCGCCATCGCCTGAACAGCCCACGAACAAGAACAATTGAATTAAGGGGATCGACTCATGGAACTGGATATCATGTCGCTGTTCCGCTGGCTGCATCTGCTGGCGGGTATCACCTGGATCGGCTTGCTGTACTACTTCAATCTGGTGCAGGTGCCCGCGCTGGCGGCCGCCGCGGCCGACACCGGCGGCCCGGGTGGCGCGGGCATCAGCAAGTACGTCGCGCCGCGCGCGCTGCTGTGGTTCCGCTGGTCGGCGGTGGTCACCTGGATTGCGGGCGCGGGCCTGCTGGGCGCCAATTTCGTCGGTGCCTTCACGCTCGGCATCGGCCAGGCCAACCCCTACCTCACCAACATCGGCATCGGCGCCTGGCTCGGCACCATCATGCTGATCAACGTGTGGGTGTTCATCTGGCCCAACCAGAAAAAGGTGCTCGGCCTGGTGTCCGCCACCGATGAGCAGAAGGCCCGCGCCCGGCGCGTGGCGCTGCTGGCCTCGCGCACCAACATGATGTTGTCCATCCCCATGCTGCTGTTCATGGGTGCGGCGGCGCACGGTCTGCCGTTCTGATCCGTTTCCCGGATCGGCGGCCCAGCCCGCCGATCCGGAACGGCAACGCGAAGCACTAAGAGAAAGGCCCGGCGCAAGCCGGGCTTTTTCCTTTTGGAAAGCAGAAAGGGCGCGAAGCGCAGCGCATTGCCCAACGGGGCGCAAATTACGAGAGAGCAGCCGGCGCATTGCGCTGCGCTTAATGCGCCCTACGACGCCTTGGATTCTATGTTTGGACTGCGTTATGCGAAGCCGCACGGTTGGACGCCGTCGCGGGGTGCCAGAGCAAGCCGAAAGGACGTAAAGTGCAGTCACTGTAGGGCGCAATAAGCGCAGCGCATTGCGCCAACGGGGTGCAAATCAAATCACGCGAGAGCGGCCGGCGCATTGCGCTGCGCTTAATGTGCCCTACGACGCCTTGCGCTGCGCTCACTGCAAAAAAGAGCCCGGTGGTAGCCGGGCTCTCGGTGATGCGACTGCAGCGCTGGCTTACGCGCCGAGGTTCTTGGCGGCGAACTCCCAGTTCACGATGTTCCAGAAGTGCTTCAGGTACTCGGGCCGGGCGTTGCGGTAGTCGATGTAGTAGGCGTGCTCCCACACGTCCACCGTCAGCAGCGGCTTGATCCCTTTCGTAATGGGCGTGCCGGCGTTGCTGGTGTCCTCGATGGCGAGCGTGCCGTCGCTGCGCTTGACCAGCCAGGTCCAGCCGGAGCCGAAGTTCTTGGTGGCGCGTTCGGCAAACTGGTCGCGGAACTGCTGCGCCGAGCCGAAATCGCGGTTGATGGCATCGGCCAGATCGCCTTGCGGATCGCCGCCGCCGTTGGGGCTCAGGCACTGCCAGAAGAAGGTGTGGTTCCAGACCTGGGCGGCGTTGTTGAACAGCGGGCCGGGCTGGGCGTTTTTCACGACGGTCTCGAGCGGCGCGTCCTCAAACTCAGTGCCCTGAATGAGCTTATTCAGCGTGTCGACGTAGGTCTTGTGGTGCTTGCCGTGGTGGAACTCCAGGGTCTCGGCCGACATGTGCGGCGCGAGTGCATCCTTGGCGTACGGGAGTTCGGGCAGTTTGTGTTCCATGCATACCTCCTTATGCTGGGTGTTGTCAGGCGGAGCGGAGTCGACGCGGCGCAGGCCAGGGACAGAGACGGGCGCCCGCGTGAGAACATAGTATTGTACACCCCGGCTGGGGGTGACGCAGAAAGGCGAGGCTGTCGAGAGGCGATGGAAGCCATAGAACTGTCCCTGTTCGCGAGCCGCATCGAAGCGGTGTGCGAGGAAATGGGTGCGGCGCTACGCCGCGCCGCGGTGAGTCCCAACATCAAGGATCGGTTGGACTTTTCCTGCGCGGTGTTCGACGCCCAGGGCGAGCTGTGCGCGCAGGCCGCGCACATCCCGGTGCACCTGGGCAGCATGGCCTACGCGATGCGCGACGTGGTGCGGCGCGTGGACTGGTCGCGGGGCGACATGGTGATCCTGAACGATCCTTTCCTTGGCGGCACCCATCTGCCCGACGTGACCGTGGTGGCGCCGTTGTTCGAGGGAGGCGCCTGCGTCGCCTTCGTCGCCAACCGCGCCCACCACGCCGACATCGGCGCGAGCACGCCGGGATCCATGCCGCTGTCGACTTCATTGGAGGAGGAGGGGCTGGTGATCCCGCCCACCTTCATCCAGCGCGCGGGTGCGCCGGTGACCGAGGCCTTCCAGCGCATCGTCGGCGCCACCGGCCGCCCGGATGAGAGCGCGGCCGATTTTGCCGCGCAGATAAGCGCCAACCGCGTCGGCCTGACGCGTCTGCAGGCGCTGGTGCGGGGTCTCGGCGGCGGGCGCTTCGCGGCGGCGCTCGCGGAGCTGAACGCCTATGGGGAGCGCCTCGCGCGGGCGGCGCTGCGCGCGCTCCCGGCCGGGCGCTATGAGTACGTGGATTATCTGGACGACGACGGGTTGGGACAGCGCGACATTCCCATCGCGGCGACGCTGACCGTGGACGACGGCACGGTGGCGGTGGACTTCGCGGGCACCGCGGCGCAGGTGCGCGGCAACGTCAATTGCCCGCTGTCGGTGGCCGCCGCCGCGGTGTATTACTGCTTTCGCTGCCTGATGCCCGACTACACCCCCGCCTGCGCGGGCAGTTTTCGGCCCATCACCCTCAGCGCGCCGGAAGGCTCGCTGGTGAACGCCCGCCCGCCCGCCGCGGTGGCGGCCGGCAACGTGGAGACCAGCACGCGGGTGGTGGACGTGGTACTCGGTGCGCTCGCCAAGGCGCTGCCGGAGGCGGTCCCGGCGGCCAGCCACGGCAGTATGAACAACCTCGCCATGGGCGCGCGCGCGGCCGCGGCCGAGGGTGGCACCTGGGACTACTATGAAACCCTGGGTGGCGGCATGGGCGCGGGGCCGCGCGGCGGCGGCCTGGGCGGGGTGCAGACCCACATGACCAATACGCTGAATACCCCGGTGGAGGCGCTCGAGGCGCGCTACCCGGTGCGCGTGCTGCGCTACGCGCTGCGCCAGGGCTCGGGCGGTGCGGGGCGGCGCCCCGGCGGCGACGGCGTGGAGCGCGAGTATCTGTTCCTGGCGCCGGCCACCGTGACGCTGCTGACCGAGCGGCGGCGTTACGCCCCATGGGGCTTGGCGGGCGGCGCGCACGGCGCGCGCGGCGAGAACCTGCTCGACGGCGAGCCGTTGCCCGGCAAGTTCAGCGGCCGCGTCGCGGCGGGGCAGCGGCTTACGCTACGCACCCCGGGCGGCGGCGGCTGGGGCCCCGCGGCACAACAGGAGGACGCCTAGCACGATGTGTGGAATCAGCGGCGAATTGCGCCTGGACGGCGGCCCGGCCGACGCCGAGGCGGTGGCGCGCATGAGCGAACGCCTGGCCCGCCGCGGGCCGGACGATGCCGGCGCCTGGGCGGAGCGGCCGGTCGCGTTCGGCCATCGGCGCCTGTCGGTGATCGACCTCTCGGCGCGTTCGCACCAGCCCATGGTGGACGAGGAACTGGGGCTCGCGCTGGTGTTCAATGGCGCGATCTACAACTACCGCGAGCTGCGCGCCACGCTCAGCGCGCGCGGCTACCGCTTCTTCTCGGAGGGTGACACCGAGGTCATCCTCAAGGCCTACGCCGAGTGGGGCGAGCGCGCGCCCGAGCACCTGCACGGCATGTTCGCCTTCGCGCTGTGGGATCGGCGCGCGCGGCGCCTGTTCCTGGCACGCGACCGCTTCGGCATCAAGCCGCTGTACTACACGCGCAACGACGCGCGCCTGCGCTTCGCCTCCAGCGCGCAGGCGCTGCTCGCCGGTGGCGGCGTGAGCGGCGAACTCGACCCGGTGGCGCTGCACCATCAGTTCACGCTGCACGCGGTGGTGCCCGCGCCGCGCACCGTGCTGGGCGAGGTGCGCAAGCTCGAGCCCGGCACCAGCCAGACCATCGGCCTGGACGGCAGCACCCGCACGCGGCGCTACTGGACCCTGCAGGCGCAGCGGCCGGGGGTGGCGCGCAGCGAGGACGAATGGACCGAGGCGGTGCACGATGCGCTACGCGCGGCGGTGGAGAAGCGCCGCACGGTGGCCGACGTGCCGGTGGGCGTGCTGCTCTCGGGCGGGCTGGATTCGAGCCTGCTGGTCGCGCTGCTGGCCGAATCGGGCGTGTCCGATCTGCACACCTTTTCCATCGGGTTCGAGGACATCGGCGAGGAGCGCGGCAGCGAGTTCGAGTTTTCCGACCAGGTGGTGGCGCGCTACGGCACGCGCCACCACAAGATCCGCATCCCCAACGACGAGGTGCTGCGCCGTCTGCCCGAGGCGGTGGACAACATGAGCGAGCCCATGGTCGGCCAGGACGCGGTGGCGTTCTACCTGCTCGCCGAGCGCGTGTCGCGCGAGGTCAAGGTGGTGCAGAGCGGGCAGGGTGCCGACGAGGTGTTCGGCGGCTATTTCTGGTATCCGCGCATGGAGGCGACCACCGGCAGCGACCTGGAGCGCTTTCGCAGCCACTATTTCGACCGCGACCACGACGAGTACCTCGAGACCGTCACCGCCGCCTACCGCGGCGCGGACCACACCAGCGCGCTCGTCGAGCGCCTGCTCGGCGAGCCGGGCGCGCAGACCTTCATCGACCGCGTGCTGCGCCTGGACGTCACCACGCTGATCGTCGACGACCCGGTCAAGCGCGTGGACAATATGACCATGGCCTGGGGCCTGGAGGCGCGCGTCCCGTTCCTGGATCACGAGCTGGTGGAGCTGGCCGCGGCCATGCCGCCGGAGCTCAAGCTCGGCTCGGACGGCAAGCACGTCTTGAAGCGTCTGGCGCGCGGGCGCCTGCCCGATGGGGTGATCGACCGCCCCAAGGGCTACTTCCCGATGCCGGCGCTGAAATACGTGCGCGGCGAGTTCCTCGACTTCATGCGCGACATCCTGAACTCCGAGGCCTGTCGCCGGCGGGGTGTGTTCGAGCGCGCCTACGTGGACAAGCTGCTGGCCGAGCCGGAGGCGTACCTGACGCGCATCCAGGGCAGTAAGCTATGGCACTTGGCGTTGTTCGAGTATTGGCTGCAGCGCAACGTCGATCCCCATACCTGAACGAAAACCCGTACCAATGGCCGCTTTATGCCCGGGGCGGCAGGGTTTAGACTGTGTCGATTGAGCCGCGGGCTCGGCAAGCATGTCAGTGAGGTGAAAACAATGGACGTAATGGAACGCATCAAGCAGCACGTGGAGCAGAACCCGGTGGTGATCTTCATGAAGGGCACGCCGCAGATGCCCCAGTGCGGCTTCTCCATGCGCGCCGCGCAGGCGCTCAAGCAGTGCGGTCAGGAGTTCGCCTACGTGAACGTGTTGGCGGACCCGGAGATCTTCCAGAACCTGCCGCGCTACGCCGACTGGCCGACCTTCCCGCAGATCTACGTCGATGGGGAACTGATCGGCGGCTGCGACATCACGGTCGAGATGTTCGAGAGCGGCGATCTCAAGAAGATGGTCGACGAGGCGGTGAGCAAGAAGGCGCAGGCCGAGTAATACGCCGCCGCACCCCCGCAGAACGGCCCGGCTTGTCCGGGCCGTTTTGCGTATAAGCTAAGGAAGTTCTGCATCCCCGACGGGGTGCACAAGGCTTGGCCACACAAGGAGTGTGTTATGCGCATGATGGGTTTAGTGGGCGGTTTCGGCTTGGGCTTTCTGGCGGCCACGGCGCTCGGGCGCGCTGCCTCGCGCGGCTACGACATGGACCTGCGGCCCGGCGAGCCGCTGCCCTTGGAGCGGATCGCGGCGCTGGCGCGGGCCTACCGGCCCGGGCGGCTGCTGGAAGTGGAGCTCGAGCACGAGGATGGGCGCGAGGTGTACGAGGTCGAACTGATCGACGCCGAGGGCGTGGAGTGGGAACTGACCTTCGACGCCTACACCGGCGAGTTGCTGATCGAGGCGCGCGGCGATTGAGGGCGCCGGCCGCTCAATCCGTTGCGGGCGGTGCGGCGGGCGGCGGCGCGGGCGCGCGGCTATCCCAGCTGTTGACGATGGTGCAGAACAGCTCGGCGGTGCGCTCGGCATCGTACAGCGCCGAATGGGCCTGGTCCGGGTCCCAGGCCAAGCCGGCCGCCATGGCCGCGCGCGCGAGCACCGTCTGGCCGTAGGCGAGCCCGCCCAGGGTGGCGGTGTCGAAGGTGCTGAAGGCGTGGAACGGCGTGCGCTTGATCTTGTTGCGCGCGCAGGCCGCCTTCAGGAAGCCGAGGTCGAACCAAGGGTTGTGCCCGACCAGGATCGCACGGCTGCAGCCGTGCGCCTTCACGGCCTGGTCCACCTCCGCGAAGATGGTCTCCAGGGCCTTGCGCTCGGGCACCGCGAAGCGGAACGGGTGGAACGGGTCGATGCCGGTGAACTCCAGCGCGCGCGGGTCGAGGTTGGCGCCCTCGAAGGGCTCGACGTGGGCGGCGTGGGTGGCGCCGGTGCGCAGGCGTCCGCTCTCGTCCACGGTGATGATGACCGCGGCGATCTCCAGCAAGGCGTCGGTGCGCGCCTCGAAGCCGGCGGTCTCGACATCCACCGCCACGGGCAAAAACCCGCGGAAGCGCTTCGCGATGCGTCGCACGCGGTGGTCCGTGTCCTGCGGCTGCTCGCTCATGCCGGGTGGAGTCCTCGAATCGTCAAATGGCCGCCGCCGTTTCAGGCGGCGGCGGGGTTCAGCAGGCGCCAGCGGATCTCGCCGCCGGCGCGCATCGGGATCAGTTCGGTGTCGCCGAACGCGTAACTGGCCGGCACCGCTTGCGGGGCCTGCTCCAGCGTGATGGTGGCGGTGTTCGCCGGCAGGCGGTAGAAGCGCGGCCCGTGCAGGCTGGCGAAGCCCTCCAGTTGCTCGAGCTTGCCGGCCTCCTCGAAGGCCTCGGCATAGAGTTCGATCGCGGCGTGGGAGGTGTACACGCCGGCGCATCCGCAGGCGCTTTCCTTGCCCTCGCGCGGATGCGGCGCGCTGTCGGTGCCCAGAAAAAACTTCGGATCCCCGCTGGTGGCCGCCTCGAGCAGCGCGGCGCGGTGGCTCTCGCGCTTGAGCACCGGCAGGCAGTAGTGGTGCGGGCGTATGCCGCCCACCAGCATGTCGTTGCGGTTCATCAAGAGGTGGTGCGCGGTGATGGTGGCGCCCACGTTGCTGTTGCGGCTCTGCACGAACTCCACCGCCTCGCGGGTGGTGATGTGCTCGAGCACCACGCGCAGGTGCGTAAAGCGCTCCAGCAGCGGGGCGAGCACCGTGTCGATGAATACGCGCTCGCGGTCGAAGACGTCCACCGCCGGGTCGGTCACCTCGCCGTGCACCAACAGCGGCAGGCCTTCCTCCTCCATGCACGCGAGCGTGGCGTAGGTGTTCTCCAGCTTGTGCACGCCCGCGTCGGAGTGCGTGGTGGCACCCGCGGGATAGAGCTTCACCCCGTACACCTGCCGGCTGGACTTGGCGCGCTGGATCTCGCGCGGCGTGGTCTGCTCGGTGAGGTAGAGGGTCATCAGCGGGTCGAAATGCATCCCCGCCGGCACCGCGGCGCAAATGCGCTCGCGGTAGGCGAGCGCCTCTTCGGTGGTGCGCACCGGCGGCTTGAGATTGGGCATGATGATCGCGCGCGCGAACTGGGCGGCGACGTGCGGGATGACCGTGGCGAGGGCATCGCCGTCGCGCACGTGCAGGTGCCAGTCGTCGGGGCGGCGCAGAGTCAGCCGTTGCATGTAGTGCTCCGCTTGCATGGATGAATCGAATGGATTGTGGCCGCGACGTGCGGCGGCCAGTGCGCCATTATGCCAGCAAAGGCGGTGCCGACGCCTGCGAGCGTCCTTGTGCGAAGTGCCGAGCGGCTCCCAGGCTTACGGCGCCATGCAGGAACGTCTCGTCATGATCACGGCATCAAGCGGTTGATCACAACGGAAAAGCGCGCGCACCGTCGCTTCGTGAATCGGAAAATCCAGGCTGCATTCATTCCGACCCGCCAACCAGCCGCCGCGGATCGAGCAGGTCGGCCAGTTCCTCGCGGGACAGGTCGGTCATCTCCGCGGCGACCTCGATCACCGGACGGCCTTCGCGGTAGGCGCGCTTGGCGATCTCCGCGCCGCGTTCGTAGCCGATCACGTTGTTCAAGGCCGTGACCAGGATCGGATTGCGCGACAGCGCCTCCTCGAGCCGCGCCTGATTGACGGTGAAGCCCGCAATCGCCTGCCGCGCGAGTACCTGGGCGGCGTGCGCCAGCAGCTCGATGCTTTGCAACAGGTTGTAGGCCGTCACCGGCAGCATGACGTTGAGCTGGAAGTTGCCCGATTGACCCGCCACCGCCACCGTGGCGTCGTTGCCCATGATCTGCGCGGCGGCCATCGCCACCGCCTCGGGGATCACCGGGTTGACCTTGCCGGGCATGATGCTCGAGCCGGGCTGCAGGGCGGGCAGGGCGATCTCGCCGAGGCCGGCCAGCGGGCCGCTGTTCATCCAGCGCAGGTCGTTGGCGATCTTCATCAGCACCACCGCCGCCCCGCGCAGCTGGCCGCTGAGTTCCACCGCCGTGTCCTGGCTGCTGAGTCCCACGAACAGATTGTCCATCGGGCGGAAATCGACACCGGTCTCCTGCGCCAACCAGCGCGCCACGTCCGCGCCGAAGCCGGGCGGGGCGTTCACCCCGGTGCCCACCGCCGTGCCGCCGAGCGGCAGCGCGAGCAGGCGCGGCAGGGTGTCGCGCAGCCGCGCCTCGGCGTCGCGCACCTGTGCGGCCCAGCCGCCGAGTTCCTGGCCCAGGGTGACCGGCAGCGCGTCCATCAGATGTGTGCGCCCGGTCTTCACGATGCCCTGGCACTCCGCAACGCGCTGCGCGATGGTACGCGCGAGTTCGTCCAGCGCGGGCAGCGCCTCGCGGTGCAGGGCGAGGCTCGCGCTGACGTGGATCGCGGCGGGGATCACATCGTTCGAGCTTTGACCGCGGTTGACGTGATCGTTCGGGTGCACGGGGCGGCCCAGCCGGCGCGTGGCGAGATGGGCGAGCACCTCGTTGACGTTCATGTTGGTGCTGGTGCCCGAGCCGGTCTGGAACACGTCCACCGGAAACTGTTCGCCATGGCGCCCGCGCGCGACCTCCAGCGCCGCCTGGCGCACGGCGTCGGCGAGGTCGCTCTCGAGTTGACCATTGGCCTGGTTCGCGACCGCGCAGCCGGCCTTGATCAAGGCCGCCGCCTGGATGAACGCGGGCGGCATACGCAGGCCGCTGATCGGGAAATTATCGACCGCGCGCTGAGTCTGGGCGCCGTACAGGGCGTCGGCGGGCACGCGCAGCTCGCCCAGGCTGTCGCGTTCGATTCGAAAGTCCTTGTTCTGCATGTGGCAGCCCCTCCATCACGAAGCCGAGCATTGTACGCGCACCGTGCGCCGACGCAGAAGCGCGCACGCGCACGGCTAAAAGTGTGCGTGCGTTCGCGTTTTGCGGCGCGACAGGCTCCTGCCGGGCCTGCCGCGGCTTGGCTTAAGTGGTTGTCGCACCAGGATATGGCGCATCCGAGGAGGCGCGGGCGGCGCGCGGTCTGCCTTGACCTGAATCAGAAAAATCCCGATCATACGCCGTTTGCGCGCGCCGGGTCGCCCTGTCGAACACCTGCGCTCTTCCCGAATTCCATAACGATCAAGCAGTAAGGAGCTCCATGAACGCTGCGGACAAGAAACGCTTGCTGCGCGAGATGCTGTTCGCGCGCCGCTTCGAAGAGCGTTGCTACGAGGCCTACGTCGAACGCAAGATCGGCGGCTTTTTGCATCTCTACTCCGGGCAGGAAGCCTGTGCACACGGCGTCATGGAAGCCGCGCGACCGGGTTACGACTACGTCATCACCGGTTATCGCGATCACGTGCACGCCATCAAGTGCGGTTCGGACCCGAAAGAAGTGATGGCCGAGCTGTTCGCCAAAGAGACCGGCTCCAGCAAGGGCCGCGGCGGCTCCATGCACATCTTCGATGTCGAGAAGCGCTTCATGGGCGGCTACGCGCTGGTGGGCGGGCCGTTCCCGCTCGCCGCGGGCATGGCCAAGGCCATCAAGCTCAAGGGCGGCGACGAGATCTCGATCTGCTTTCTGGGCGATGCGGCCAACAACCAGGGCACCTTCCACGAAACGCTGAACATGGCGAAGGTGTGGGAGCTGCCGGTGTTGTTCGTGTGCGAGAACAACCTGTACGGCATCGGCACGCGCATCGACCGCTCCACCGCGGTCATCGAACAGCACAAGCGCGTGTGCGGTTACGACATCCCTTCCGCGCAGGCCGACGGGCAGGACATCGAGGCGGTGTTCAAGGCCGCCAAGAAGGCGGTCGACCACGTGCGCTCCGGCAAGGGCCCGTACTTCCTCGAGCTGATGACCTACCGTTATCGCGGTCACTCCATGTCCGACTCCAATGCCTACCGCACCAAGGAAGAGCAGGAGGCCTGGAGCCAGCGCGACCCGATCATCATTCTGCGCGACCGCCTCATCAAGGCGGGCGAGATGACCCTGGAGCAGTACGAGGCGCTCGATAAAGAGGTGATCGACGAGATCGAGAACGAGGTGATCAAGTTCGCCGAGGAGTCGCCCGAGCCCAAGGTCGAGGAACTGGAGAAATACGTGCTGGCGGAAAACGATCCGTACGTTCGCGGGGAGGCGCGCTAATGGCCGAGATGATGTATTGGGAAGCCATCCGTCGTGCCCACGACGAGGAGATGGCGCGCGACCCGCTGGTGATCTGCATGGGCGAGGACATCGGCGTCGCCGGCGGTACCTACAAGGCCACGCAGGGTCTGTTCGACAAGTACGGCCCGGAGCGCGTGATCGACACCCCGATCTCCGAAAACGGTTACACCGGCCTCGGCATCGGCGCCTCGTTCATCGGCGTGCGCCCGATCATCGAGATCATGTCGGTGAACTTCGCGTGGCTCGCTACCGACCAGATCATCAACACCGCCGCCAAAGTGCGCTACATGTCGGGCGGGCAGTTGACCGCCCCGGTGGTGATCCGCTCGCCGGGCGGCACCGCGCATCAGCTCGGCGCGCAGCACTCGGCGCGCATGGAGAAGGTGTTCATGGGCATCGCCGGCCTGCGCGTAGTCACGCCGAGCAACGCCAAGCAGGCCTACGGTCTGCTGAAGTCCGCGGTGCGCTGCGACGACCCCGTGTTCATCAACGAACACGAGCTCATGTACAACATGAAGGGCGAGGTGCCGGACGGCGAGTTCTTCCATCCGCTGGAAGGCTCCGAGGTCGCGCGCAAGGGCAAGGACATCACTCTGTTCGGTTACAACGTCTCGGTGCACTGGTGCCTGCAGGCGGCCGAGATCCTGGCCAAGCAGCACGGCATCGATGCCGAGGTGGTGGACCTGTATTCGCTGGCGCCGCTCGATCGCGAGGGCATCAAGAACTCCGTCAGCAAGACGCACCGCGCGCTCATCGCCGAAGAGGCCGAGGCGCCGGTCGGCGTGGGCTCCGAGGTCATGGCCATCATCAACGAAGAGTGCTTCTTCGAGCTGGACGCGCCGCCGGTGCGCGTGTCGGCGGCCAACGTGCCCGTGCCGTACAACCACACCCTGGAGAAGGCCGCTATCCCCAACGCCAAGAGCGTGGTGGACGCCGCCCTCAAGCTGCTGGGCAAGGCTTAAACACTAATGGCAGATCCGCACGTCATCAAAATGCCCCAGCTCTCGGACACCATGACCGAGGGCGTGGTGGTGAGTTGGGAAAAGAACATCGGCGACAAGATCTCGCGCGGTGACATCGTCGCCACGGTGGAGACCGACAAGGCGATCATGGACGTGGAGGTGTTCCGCGAGGGCTACCTCTCCGGCCCCATCGCGCCGGTGGATGCGGTCGTGCCGGTGGGCGAGGCGATCTGCTATTTGGTCGCGAGCGAAGCCGAGGTGCAGCACGGCGAGGCCGCCCCGGCCGCCGCGCCCGCGCCTGAGCAGGAGGCCCCGCAGGACGCCGCCGAGGAAGGCGCCGGTCAGCCCGCGGACACCTCCGCCGCGCAGGAACCCGCCGGTGCCACCCACACCATCAAGATGCCGCAGCTCTCCGACACCATGACCGAGGGCGTGGTGGTCAGCTGGGAGAAGCAGCCCGGCGACAAGATCTCGCGCGGCGACATCGTGGCGACGGTTGAGACCGACAAGGCGATCATGGACGTGGAGGTGTTCCGCGAGGGCTACCTCTCCGGCCCCATTGCGCCGGTCGATGCCGTGGTGCCGGTCGGCGGCCCCCTGGCGTACCTGGTGGCCGAGGAAGGGCAGGTGGTGCGCGAAGAGGCGGCCCCGGTGGGCGCGCCCGCCAAGGCCGCCGCGCCTGCAGCGGCAGCCGCGCCTGAGGCGGCGCCGGAGCCCGCACCCGCGGCGCCGCGCGCCACCGGCGCGAAGCCCGCGCCGCGCCCGGACAACAAGCAGGCCTCGCCCTATGCGCGGCGCCTGGCGGCCGAGCTGCACGTCAATCTGAACAACCTCAAGGGCACCGGTGCCGAGGGCGTGATCGTCGGCGCCGACGTGCTGCGCGCGCAGCCCATCGAGCGGCCCACTGAGCTCGCGCAGCCGGTGCCGGCGCACGCCCTGCCCGAGATCCAGGTGCCCGGCCACGGCCGGCGCATGACGGCCATGGAGCGCGCGGTCGCGCACTCCATGACCGCCTCGCTCACCATGCCCACCTTCCGCGTGTCGGTGAACGCGCAGCCCGGCCCGATCATCAAGGCGGCCAAGAAGAAGGGCGTGTCGGTCACCGTGGCCATCGCCAAGGCCTGCGCGCTGGCGGTCGCCAAGCACCCGTCCATCAACTGGGCCTACCAGCCGGTGGACAAGCTGGTCGAGCGCGACAACGTGGACATCGGCATGGCCGTGTCCGCCGAGGGCGGTGGTCTGGTGGTGCCGGTGCTGCGCCACTGCGAGTCGCGCTCGCTGGAAGAACTGAACACGGATTGGAAGGGCCTCGTGGACCGCGCGCGCAAGCGCCGCCTGGCCCCCGAGGAGTACGCCAACCCCACCTTCATGGTGTCCAACATGGGCATGATGGGGGTGAGCTACTTCGACGCCATCCCGACGCCCGGCACCGCGGCCATCCTGGCCATCGCGGCGGCCGGCCCCGAGGGCATGCCGCTCACCGTCACCGCCGACCACCGCGTGGTGAACGGCGCCGAGGTGGCGCTCTACCTCAATACCCTGAAGGGCTACTTGGAAAATCCCGAAAGCTGGATGGGCCCGCTCGGCCCCGCCATTCCCGAAGGGGACTGGGACTACGACGTGCTGGTGATCGGCGGCGGTCCCGGCGGCGAAGACTGCGCGCGCGATCTCGCCGGCCACGGCCTCAAGGTCGCCATGATAAACGACGCCCCGTTCCCGGGCGGCGAGTGCCTGTGGCGCGGCTGCATCCCCTCCAAGGCCTGGCGCGCGGCGGCCGACCGCATCCGCGACCGCGCGCACGACGCGCACCTGGGCGTGGAAGGCACCACCGACGCCAAGCTCAACTGGAAGGCCCTGGAGGCCACCCGCCGCAACGTGCTCGAGACGCGCGGCGACATGGCCCTCAAGACCGACAAGGGCGTCAAGATCGACGTCATCCACGGCTTCGCCTGGTTCGAGACCGAGCATCGCGTGTTCGTCGACCAGAGCGGCAACCTGGACGACCCGCACAAGCGCGCCCCGCAGGGCGACGGCTCCAAGGGCCGGCACCTGAGCTTCGGTTGCGCGGTGATCGCCACCGGCGCGCCGCCGTTCGTGCCGCCGATCCCCGGCGCGCGCGAAGGCGTGGAGACCGGCGGCGTACTCACCTCCGACACCGTGTGGGATCTGCCCAAGCCGCCCAAGCGCCTCGGCATCATCGGCGGCGGCGCCATCGGCGTGGAGATGGCGCAGATCTTCCAGGACTTCGGCTGCGAGGTCGTGATGCTGGAAGGGCGCGACCGCATCCTGGCCGAGGTCGAGCCCGAGGTCGCCAAGCAGCTCATCGCGGTGCTGGACGCCGACCCGAACCTCACCGTGCGCACCAATGCCAAGGTGGTGGATATCACCGGCAAGCCGGGCGCCATGACCCTGCGTTTCCAGGTTCCCCGAGAGGAGGGGACAGGGGGCGAGCAGGAAGAGGCCTACCAGTGCGACTACGTGCTGATGGCCACCGGCAAGCGCCCGGTGCTCGAGCCGCTGCGTCTCGAGAACGCCGGCGTCGCGGTGGAGCACGGCGTGGTGAAGGCCGACGTGCGCTGCCGCACCTCGGTGTCGCACATCTTCGCCGTGGGTGACGTCATCGGCGGCCTGATGCTCGCGCACACCGCCGGCCAGCAGGGTCGCGTGGCGGCCGCCACCATCCTGGGCGAGGACATGCGCTACCGCGAGGAGAAGGACAGCGGCGTGATCTTCACCCGCCCGCAGGCCGCCTTCGTGGGCCTCTCCAGCGAGCAGGCCAAGGCGCGCGGCATCGACGCCGTCGAGGTCAAGACGCCGATGAGCATCGACGCCAAGGCGATGATCAACAATGAGACCCACGGCCTCATCAAGATCGTCGCCGACAAGGCCACCCACAAGATCGTCGGCGTGCACTTCCTCGCCGACCACGCCGACACCCTCATCGGCCAGGGCGTGATGATGGTCAGCGGCGAGATGACCCTCGAGCAGGTCGCCGAGGCCATCCACCCGCACCCCACCCAGACCGAGCTGTTTGGCGAGCTGGCGCGGCGGTTGTTGTCGCGGTTGCGGCGGAGTGCTAAGCAGGCGGCGCGGGTGGGGTAGGCGCGTCGCCGCGCGGTCGTAGCGCGGCCTTAGTAAGTAACGACTAAGCCGATGATGGCGGTTACGCCATCATCGGCTTTTTCTTTGGGCGGTCGGTCGCCTGGAGGAGGTCGCGCTTGAATCCGTGGCGCTCGCGCGGGATGATGTGACGAAAATCACAAGAAGGGCTGGCGATGACGCCCCGAGCATGCCACCTCACGATCTTCGCCCCTTATTCCCAATACGACGGCGAGTTTCCGTAGCCGTTATGCACAAAAAGAAATCATGGATTGGTTAACCTTCATATCACAACTCGTTAAATCGCTCGCATGGCCAATAGCGGTGGTCGTAATTGCAGTTGTGCTTCGAGAAGAAGTCGGCAGGCTTCTCTCGAAAATCACCCGCATACGCCACAACGACACCGAAGTGGAATTTCGGCATGAATTGGCAGCGGCAAAGAAAGAAGCGGAAAAGGTTCTTCCCGATTACAAAAACACCACTTATCTCAAAAGCCAATCATCTCAACTAGCTAAACTCTCCCCACGTGGGGCGATAATTGAAGCTTGGCTGAGTATAGAAGGCGCGCTACTCAAGTATGCCGAACGTCACGGAATTGAAGTAAAAAAGGATAAGCCATTCACAATGCGAGAGTTACACTTCCATACGCTCGATTATGGAAGTCTCGGGAAAGGCGTTTTCGAAATGCTTGGACGGCTAAGAAGAACACGAAACGAGGCCGTACATCTTTCAGATGCACAAATCGATGAAGACTCGGCGCAAGAGTATGTTGAATTAGCCAGTCGGGTAATCCAGCGCATAGAAGAGGCATAACAAGGTGCGCAAGTTCGTGCGCTATCGCTCATTGTGACGCCCGCTTCGCTCGCGCCGCCCCTTGGCAGGCTGTAAGAGTTTCGGGCAGGAAATCCAGAACATGAAATTGCATAAGCTTCATATTGACGGACTTCGCCGGCTTCGTTCTGTGGATATCCTTTTTGGGGACGCCACGTTCTGTATAGGTCCCAACAATTCCGGGAAGAGCTCCGTTCTGATCGCGATCAACTACCTGCTCTCGGCAAATAAGCGAATTCCAGAAGCCGAATACTATTCGGAAAAGGACGCCGAGACCGGAGAAACAAAAGTGGTGTCGGACTGTATCGTCATTGAAGCGGAGTTCCGAAACGTCCCGGCAGAGTCTTCCAATTGGAGAGGGTTTAAGGGGAGAACGTTCGCCTATCAACCACCGGAAGGGTCGGGCGAGAGCGGCATATCCATTCACTACCGAAAAAGCTATCCACTTGGGAAAGATGTTGTCGTTGAGCTGAAGTCAAAGAAGCGCACGCTATTTCCGCAGTTTGTCGCGTGCAAGTCGCCCCAGGAGTTTATTGCCGCAGGAGCAAGCCAACAGGCGTTTGCGGAGTTGTTTGATGACCTTGGAAAGAATGTTGCAGCAAAAGACAAGATCATTCTCGAATCCATAGACGAGTTGTGGGACCTCGGCGAGGAAGAAGAGTGGTTCCACAATCCCGGTGGGGTACCAGGAAACGTCCTCAGTCGCCTCCCACGATTTCTCCAGATACCCGCGGAAGCAGCATCTTACGAAATCGACGATCCCAAAAAGGGGGTTCTCGGAAAGACGCTAGGCGAGCTCTTTGAGGAGGTCCGTGAAAAGTCGGAGAGCTACAAACAGGCGCAGAAGCACCTTAATGATCTCGCGAAAGAGTTAGATCCATCAGATGCCGACTCAGAGTTCGGAAAGATGATGGCCGAACTGAACCAAGTCTTGTGCCGCGTGTTCCCTGATTCTGTTCTTCATGCCACAGCAGATCTCAGTGACCCTAGCAAGGCGCTTGTGCCAAGTTTCGAAATCGCCATGTCAAGCAACATTAGGACTCCCGTTAGCCACCAAGGCACCGGGATGGTGCGAGCAGCGGTCTTCGGGATGCTGCGGTTCAGGCAAAGGTGGCTCGCGCAACGCGAAGACAAGTCAGACCGTAGCCTGATCATTGGGTTTGAGGAACCGGAAATCTACTTGCATCCGAGCGCAGCCAACCAGATGCGTGACTCGATCTACGAGCTTTCTGGCACACATTCCCAAATTGTGGCCACGACGCACTCTCCATATCTAATTGACCTCTCAAGAAAACCAAGGCAGGTGCTAAACCGTTTTCGTCATGCTGGTGGGCATACGAATGCCGTCGCCTTCAATGTGAGCGACAAATTCGGTGAACTAAGTGAGAACGACAAGTCATATGTGAAAATGCTTCTGCGCATCGATGACTATGTAGCGCGAGCTTTTTTCACGAAGACTGTAATCGTCGTGGAAGGTGATACAGAGGAAATCGTGCTGCGTGAGGCGCTGAAACGAGTTCCAGACGATACAAGAACAAAGATCGCCGCGGATTTTGAGGTGATTAAGGCGAGGGGTAAGGCATCTATCATCGGCGTGGCGAGATACTTTCGGGCGCTTGACCTCGATTTTCGGGTGATGCATGACCGCGACGGTGGCGTCGCGGATGCCGAGAAGTTCAACCAGCCGATAGCGGAGGCTGTCGGAGATCAAGATCGAATCGTTGTGCTAGAAGAGTGCATGGAAGACGTTCTGGGGTATCCCGCGCCATCTAGCGAGAAGCCGTTCAAAGCGTTCAAGGTAGCATACGGATGGGGTGACTCGTGGGGCGACGTTCCGCCCGCCCTCCGCGTTATTATAGAGAAGCGGTTTCCTGGTTATGTATAAGCACGAGCGGAAAGGAGGGCGGGGTCAGGTCGGATGGAAGAAATAGGGTCAGACTTGGAAGAAATAGGATCAGGCTCGAATTGGTCAGTCCCGAACGGGTATGGCCGGCCATATTGGAGTCTGGCCGTAATAGCCGCCCCTAATAGCCGACCCTGATAGCGTCTCGAGTCTGCCCCGTGTTCGAAAAACGATTCTTCCGGGTAATAGCATGCAAAACATCTTGATGAACCTTGAGCGCTTGCGTCGGCACTACGCGGAATCGGTTCGAAGCTATGATCAAGTGTCGCTTTTGGATTTGTCGCACTCATTGAGGATATGGACAGAGCTTAAGCAGCCGTTGTCTGTAGTAGCTCCAGATTTCTCGAGTGCGTCGGCGTTCAAGACAGGGATCCCCGCGCGTAAGATTTTGAGGGCCGTGAAAGGTGTGCCATACGTTTTCTCCTACATGCGCGGCGGGGTTATGAATAATCGGGGTCAGACTCTGAGGTTTCCCCACATCTTTTCGCTTCTAAGCCGCGTTGACAAGTAAATTCCGCAACCGGCGGACTGCGTCCGGCGCCGGCGGCGACAGTATTCCGTGCCGCCTTCGCAATGACTCCCATCCGAGCCACACCACCGAGTGCTTTTGCTTCCCGCATGGCGCTGACGCCTGAAGTCCGAGCGTCGTCGACTTGACCGCCACCCCTTCAAGCCAGGCCGCGAGGATAGCCAGCGCGTGTATAAGCAGCAGCATTTCGAGGCGTGGCGCATCGCGGGTCAGCGTATCCTCGAACGCCGCCCCGAATCGGTGAGACTTGAGGTCGCGGAAGGACAGTTCGATCTGCATGCGCTTGCCATAGAGCGCGGCAATGTGGGCGGCCGGCAACTCCGACAAGGAGCGCGAGTACGCCAGAAGCCACGGTTCACGTTCACGTTTGGCAACCTTTCGCGAGTAGCCGCCCTTGGCGCGGGTGCCAAGTCGGGTGCGGTGCACTCGCCCCTTCGGCGCGCGACGTACAAGTACTAAGCAGCAGGCAAAACATTTGCTCTCGGTCAGCTCCACTTCACCCAAGGAGACGGCCCGGTAATCCCCCCAGAAATTGGTCGCGTTTAGAAGTAGAATTTTCCACCCACGAGGAGATTCTACGTGAAGAAATCGCGGTTCAGTGACAGCCAGGTGTTAGCGATCCTGAAGGAAGCCGAGGCCGGACGGGCGGTGCCGGACGTGTGCCGAACCCACGGGATCAGCACCGCCACCTTCTACAAGTGGCGCGCCAAGTACGGCGGCATGGACGCCTCGATGATGAGCCGACTCAAGGAGTTGGAGGAGGAGAACCGGCACCTGAAGAAGATGTACGCCGAGTCCAAGATGGACGCCGAGATCCTGCGGGAGGCGATGGCAAAAAAATGGTAGCGCCGTCTCAACGGAAGGAGATGGCGCAGTGGGCGGTGAGGGATCAGGGATTGGCGATCCGCCGCGCCTGCCGGCTGTTCCAGGTCAGCGAGCGCTGCTACCGCTATCGCCCGGTGCTGGCGACAGAGAACGCGCTCATCGCCGACTGGCTCGTGCGCCTCACCTACAATCACCGCAACTGGGGTTTCGGGCTGTGCTATCTGTATCTGCGCAACGTCAAGGGCTTTCCCTGGAACCACAAGCGCGTGTACCGCATCTACTGCTGGCTTGAGCTTAATCTTCGCATCAAGCCCAAGAAACGCCTGGTACGCGAGAAGCCCCAGCCTCTGGCCGAGCCAAGCTCCATCAACGAAACGTGGTCGATGGACTTCATGCACGACGCGCTCGCCGACGGGCGCGCCTTTCGGCTCTTGAACGTCAACGATGACTTCAACCGCGAGGGCCTTGCCATCGAGGCGGATTTTTCGCTGCCGGCCGAGCGGGTAATCCGCACGCTCGAGCAGGTCATCGAGTGGCGCGGTAAGCCGCTGGCTATCCGCTGCGACAATGGGCCCGAGTACATCAGCGGCACGCTGCTCAGCTGGGCCCAACGCAACGGCATCGACATCCTTCACATCCAGCCCGGCAAACCGCAGCAGAACGCCTACATCGAGCGCTACAACCGCACGGTGCGATACGATTGGCTCGCCCAGCACCTGTTCGACACGCTGGAGGAGGTGCGCGATTATGCGACCCGCTGGCTGTGGACCTACAACAATGAACGGCCCAATATGGGCTTGGGAGGTATCACCCCAAAGCAGAAAATGGCCTTAGCGGCCTAATCTACTTCTGCGTGCGACCAAGAATGGGGGGACTACCAAAGCGCTTCGATCGGCTGTTGAGTAATCGCTCCGTCCAGGTTCACCGGACGGCCTTTTATCAGCGCGCTTCACGTTGGCTTTTACGCGTGCCACAGCCAGTGCTGATCGTCGACTGGAGCGAGCTCAAACGTGACGGTCGCTGGCATCTCCTTCGGGTATCGGTGGTCGCGCGCGGACGCGCCATGACAGTGTACGAAGAGGTGCACCCGACGAGGTTGCTGGGCAACCCGGCGGTGGAGGCGGCCTTCTTGCGGCGGCTACACGCGGTACTGCCCAAGGGCGTGCGCCCGATCGTCGTGACGGACGCGGGGTTTCGTGTTCCTTGGTTCCACGCGGTAGAGGAGTTGGGCTGGCATTGGTTAGGGCGGGTGCGCCACCGCAGCCGCGTTCGCTTTTCCCGCGACACGCCGTGGATGCCCTCTAGGGATCTGTACGCCCAAGCGACGCGCAGGGCCGTCTCCTTGGGTGAAGTGGAGCTGACCGAGAGCAAATGTTTTGCCTGCTGCTTAGTACTTGTACGTCGCGCGCCGAAGGGGCGAGTGCACCGCACCCGACTTGGCACCCGCGCCAAGGGCGGCTACTCGCGAAAGGTTGCCAAACGTGAACGTGAACCGTGGCTTCTGGCGTACTCGCGCTCCTTGTCGGAGTTGCCGGCCGCCCACATTGCCGCGCTCTATGGCAAGCGCATGCAGATCGAACTGTCCTTCCGCGACCTCAAGTCTCACCGATTCGGGGCGGCGTTCGAGGATACGCTGACCCGCGATGCGCCACGCCTCGAAATGCTGCTGCTTATACACGCGCTGGCTATCCTCGCGGCCTGGCTTGAAGGGGTGGCGGTCAAGTCGACGACGCTCGGACTTCAGGCGTCAGCGCCATGCGGGAAGCAAAAGCACTCGGTGGTGTGGCTCGGATGGGAGTCATTGCGAAGGCGGCACGGAATACTGTCGCCGCCGGCGCCGGACGCAGTCCGCCGGTTGCGGAATTTACTTGTCAACGCGGCTTAGAAGCGAAAAGATGTGGGGAAACCTCAGAGTCTGACCCAATTTCTTCGCGACGCCTCGGTCTCCTCAATGGTCCGCCTCGGCAACCGTCACCATGCAAGTCCCGATGGTAGCCCCCTCGATCTCTACCAGGTTGTTCGAGATGCCATTCCCTCTCCTTGCCCTAACGCTAGCGCTCCCGGGCTCCGGTTTAGTTTCCATTCTCGGCACTAGCTGGTAAGTTGCACAAGGATCCACAGTATCCCTATCTGTCGTGCAGCGCGTGATTCCGCTGGTCTCGCCTCCGACTTCTCCGCGACTGTGGATTACAACAACAAGAAATAACAATGAGGGGTTCTTCCAATGCCATCTCTTTATACTCGCATCAGTCCGGACGCGGTCCGAAAGGTCGCGCTGCGGCGCGTCCTCTGCGTCCTAAGCTGGTTCCCGCTTCTCTCGCTGATCGCCTGCTCTACCGCCACTGCAGCGGTGCCTTCGCAGTTCGCCGGCCTGATCCAGCTAGGCGCTACGCAGGGACACGCAGTGCCGATCTCAAACAATCTGTTCTTACGTCAGCAGTATGATGCCGCCGGCGCGCTGGTCACTTTCCAGCCTTGGGTTAGGGATCCGGAGAGCCAAGAGTGGATCTATTCCGTCGCTCCCGGGGAAACCTTCATGTGGATTTGGCGCGATGTTAGCTCAGGCCAGCCGCTTGCGTTCAACAGCGTCCGCTACCTTGGAGGCGACGATTTATGCTGGAGCGATGGCTCCTGCGGTCCGTCCGTGTCCTGGTGGTCGGCGTTGGTCCTTCAGTGCATGGAGGAACACGACCGCGTCCGGGTCGAGGTTTATCACGACGGCGCGTTCCTCGGCGCCGATACGCTGCGCCCAACACGCTTCGTGCCCCGGCTGGCGACAACTGATATGGCATCGGCGATCGAACCCAAGCGCACGCGGCTCCGCGAGGGTGGGACCACCGAAGTTGCTGTAGTTGTAACCGATGACCTCGGCTGCTCGCGCCCGATCGCCGGTGCCCGCGTTCGCGTAAGCGCAACGATTGCACAAGATGCGACCAACCAGCAGCCGTACCTGACGCAGAACGAGATCGGCACCGGCAAGTTCTCGACCCTCGGGTTTGACGCGGTGGTCAACCCAGACGACGCCACCCAGGCCGGTACGGTCATCGAGGGCTTTACCGACTGGCAGGGGCGATTCAAGGCGCGCTATCAGGCCCAGGCCCACGGCGCCGAAGAGACGATCACGATCGAGGTCACGCGCCCGGCCAGCGGCTCCGACCCGGCTTTGGTCGCTCAGCCCGTGGAAAGGCAACTCCGCATTGCCATTCCAAACTTAGTACGCATCACTCACGATAGCGCACCGCTTGCCTTCGCCGTACTCGACCACGGAACTCCGCGGTGCCACGGCTCTCATCGCCAGGGCATCGACATCGATCTCAACGCGACTGACCGGTTGGTGGGACCGCCTGGAGCGGAGCCTATCGGACTGAATATGCGGGAGACGCAGCACGAGTTTAACGGTTTGGAATGGACGCTGCTTACCCTACTCGATGAATGGGCGGGATTGTATGACGGCACTGCCCATCACGGAACCAGATCGATCCACTACCGCTTCCCAAACTAAAGTGGCCTGACTATGACCATCAATATTGCCCGCTCGCTATGGCTCATGGCCTGCCTCCTGGCAGGCGTTTCCCTTGTTGATGCCGCCGAACTCAAGGATCCTAGATTACGCGATGATGACATCTCTCCTACTAAGATCAGCGTCGAGGTAACCCGCAACGCCCACGGGCACTTCGTCTATTCCTACGACCTCGACATGCCCGAAGGGAGCACCGGTCAAGTGCGAACCTTCGCCTTGGCAATTGGCTGCGCCGAGGCGGTGGACCCGCGTGGCTTCGACCCGAGCGACTACCCTTCCAAGGCGATGATGGGAAACTTTTCGAGCGACGGCCTACACGTCCCCGCCGCCATCGACGCCCCGTGGGGACAGGCTGGCCCGCTCGCAATCGCCGAGAGCAACCGGGCGCACTGGGGAGTCGCCGCGCCCCCAGGATCGCTACGAAGAGGCCTGCAACTCATCAGCCCTTATCCCCCGGGTCCACGCGAATACCGACTGATACCGTCCTTGAACTACAACTGGAGCGAGTGGGATTATGACAGCGTCGACAAGGACGACCCCGACGTTCCCAGAGAGGACGACATGACCGTCGCCGGCATCACCACGGGGCCGGCCTGTCCGGGTGAGGAGTATCCGGACGATGGCGGCAGCGAGGGGCCGGGTGACGGCATCCGATTCGCGGGAAGCCCGTTCTCCAGCCAGCACGAGCTGCGCAACGACCTGCTGACCTATTCGGCCCCGCTGCGCGACCAGTTTCACGTGCCATCCGGCACCCGGGAGTTGGAGCTGATCATCCACTACCACGAGGCGATCGACCCGCGCACCTTCCGGGTTACGCCGATGCAGGGCCAGGCGCGCCGTTTGTTCAACCCGCAGCCGGGGAGCAGCGAGACGGTACGCATCCCCCTGCAGCCCGGAAAGAACCGCATCGAGCTCCAGGTACAGGAGGCGTTCGTGCCGCCCGGCCGGCGCGAGGGCAGCGAGGCGGCCGCGGATCGCGGGCGCGGCGGCGTCGCCATGGACCGCGATGTGTTCGTGATACGTGTCGGCACGGCCGAGAGCGCCACCGACAAGGGCCGGGGCAAGACCCAGTGAGGAGCTTCAGGAACATGCGCACCCTAACCTCGCGGCGTGCCTGGGCGGCGCTGGTGGCGGCACTGCTCGCCGCCGCGGCCCTGATCGCCCTTCGCTCCCCGGCAGCCCCGGAAGTGGTCGAGAGACCTACCACGCGGATTGACGCGCGGGATCTCCAGCAGTCGCTCCCAACGCCTGTGGGCGAAACGCTCCTTGGCACGACCACCGCCGGCCCGCCGTCCCCGCCTCCCGAGTGAGGCACGCGCAAAAAGCCCCCCCAAAAGCGGGTTAGCTCAGTCTGTCCCCGATTATTGGGGCAGGACCCAGTGAGGAGCTTCAGAACATGCTCCTAAACCCTGGGGACTATCCCCGATTTTCCGTAGTGGTAGCCGGATCAGAACGCGTTAGCGACTATTATTAGAAGAGTCGGCTCTCAGACCGGTCGCTATCGCAAGTGTTTGTTTATTATGAATCCCGCTGAGCCAGGATACGCCGGAGAGTCATGAGGATAGATCATGTGTGCGTCTACCCATCAGAATCCCGCGTTGACCCTTACAGACAGAAATCCACTGAGGCGCGCCGCCAAGGGCGTACGCTATGTAGCACTGTGCGCCGTGCTGGTGTTTGCGAACCTTCCCGCCATCACCTTTGCCCAAACATCGTGTCCTGGAATTCACGTGAACATTCTGGACATCAGAAACAACGTTGGGGCGATAGCGTGTGCCCTGTTCGAAGGCCCAGATGGCTTTCCCACTGAGTTTCTGCACTACGCGACCAACATCATGGTGATAAAGATTCGAGATACTGAGGCGCGTTGCGATTTTCTAGACATCCCGCCGGGGACATATGCGCTTGCCGTCATCCATGATGAGAATATGGACGGCAAGCTGGACACAAACTGGCTAGGGATTCCCACGGAAGGCTACGGTTTTTCGAATGACGCAAAAGCCACGATGAGTGCGCCTTCGTTTGACGCCGCCAGCTTTACATACGACGGGCGGAACCTCGATATGACGATCACCTTGGAATACTGACGGAGAACCCCGGTCCGCTCAGTTCTCACTTTCTAACGGCAGCGGATGTCCAACAGCCGCGGTCAGGTCAGATTCCTGTGAATGAATGTCCTGATTGCCTCAACATACGCGTCCGGGTGTGTGGCGTGTGGAATGTGGCCAGCGCCTGGAAGGGCAATGACCTCTACGTTGGGCAGCACGTCGGCGAGCTTTGCCACTACCGGGGCGAACATCGGCGGACTTTGGTCGCCGGTCGTGAGCAGCGAGGGTGGAGAGAACCCCTTGATCCATTCAAGATCGAAAGCAAGTTGCTCGGGATCGTTTGACTCGTCCAAGAAGGTCGGTGCGTTCTCGATTAATGTCTGCTGGGACTCAGGCGGGAACTGTGCCCAGGTGTTGGGGCCGAGCGCAACCTTCTCGACGAACTGCTCCGCGGCACCGGCATGATCGCCGGAAGCGATGCGCTCGACGACAGCACCGATCTCGTTCTCGACTTCTTTTAGCAGCGGCGCCATGGCCGGATCGTCTTCGAGCAACGAGAACAGCGGCGGCTCGTGAGCGATGAGTCCCCTGAAAAGGTCGGGGCGCTCTCCGGCCAGCCGGAGTGTGATCGACGCGCCAAACGAGTTGCCGACTACCCACGCAGGGGCTAGCCTCAGGTTCTCGATCAACGCGGCCAGGTCGGCGACATCTTCCCGGACACTTCCTTGCGCGTCTAGGCGCTGACTTTCGCTGTGCCCGCGTCGGTCGTAGGCAAGCACCCGGAACGAATCGGCCAAACGCGGAACAACCGGATCCCAACCGTGGTGCGAGTCCCAAGACCCGTGCACGAGGACGAGAGGAGTGTCGCCCGTAGCGTTAAGCTCATAAAACAGCTGGACGCCGTTAACATTAATGGTTGCCATGTCATCGTCCTTCCGCTTTATCCGTTTGTTCCCAGAAAGGTTATGGGGGAGATCCACTCTGGAATCGCACAACGCGCTGCCCATAAGCTGTCGGAGTGTCGGAGCCATGGACGATCATCCGCTTCATCGGCCTGTTACCTCGCCCGTTCGGTGAAATCGGACGCCACGCCGACGCGCCAGTCCGAATGAGCAAGATGCGGCACCTGTTCTGCTCAGCGGAAGTGCGATCATGACCCTCGATATCGCCGCTGCGATCACCCGCAGGCCGATTCATGGTTGCGGCTCGATGTTGTGGTTTCTGCGGAAGAAGTTATGGGGATCATAGCGGGTCTTGATCCGCCGCAGGCGCTCCGCGTTGTCACCGAATGCGGCCCGAAGACGCTCCTCGCTTTCATCGTGGCTGAGAAAGTTCACGTACACGCCGGTGGCCGCGTGCTCGCTGAGCCGGGTATGGCATTCCCTCGCCCAGCCGATGCACTGCTCGTCCTCCGCCGGCCGCTCGGCACGTCCGCCGAGCGTCACGATAAAGCCGGCGTCCCGGTGCGGGTACGCCGTCGCGTCGGGCGCAGGCTCGCCGATGCGCCCGCCCAGGTGCTGAATCAGGATGTCGCACAGCGGGTTCGGCATCGTCGCGGCACAACCGACGAGGGTATCGATGAGCTCGTCGGATAGCGTGGCGAGGTTGTGGGACTTCCAGTAGTAGCGTCCGCCCTTCGGGTACAGGGGGTCGGAACGGCGCTGGGCCTCCGCGTAGCGTGCAGGGGCGACGGCATCGGCGAGCGGACGGCCGAACTCGCGCAGAGGCCGGAGTATCTCCTCACCGTCCTCCAGGTCCCCAACGTAGCACTGGATCAGGAAGAGCACTTTGGTTCCGTGTACCTGCTCCGGCAGGAACGGCAGCGGTGGCGCCGTCAGGAAGTCCGCATAAACGGTGCACTCCTTCGGCGCCCTGCTCGTGAACGCCTCGTAGTGCCGGAGCACCGCCGCCGCATCCTCTAACCGGTGGACGGTCGGGCCGAAAAGCACCTCCGGCCCAAGCTCGTGAAGCCGGAACTCGAACGAGGTGACGACCCCGAAGTTGCCGCCCCCGCCCCGTATCGCCCAGAAGAGGTCCGCGTTCTCCTGCGCGCTGGCCTTCACGAGCTCCCCTTCGGCGGTGACGACGTCGGCGGCGAGGAGGTTGTCGGCGGCGAGACCGAAAGTCCGCGCGAGCCAGCCGAATCCACCCCCGAGCGTCAACCCCGCCACGCCGGTCGTCGAGATGATGCCGCTCGGGGTCGCGAGACCGAACGCCTGCGTCTCGTGGTCGACGTCGCCCCATTGGGCGCCGCCCTGGACACGGACGGTGCGTGACTCCGGATCGACGTCAACGGCACGCATGAGCGACAGATCGATCATCAGGCCGCCGTCCACGCTGGCGAGCCCGGCGACGTTGTGCCCGCCCCCGCGCACCGCGACCGTCAGGCCGGTCTCGCGCGCGAATTTCACCGCCGCGATCACGTCGGCCACACCTGTGCAGCGCGCGATAAGCGCGGGGCGCTCGTCGATCATCGCGTTCCAGAGCGCGCGGGCCTCGTCATAGCCGTCGCTCTCGGGCCGCAGCAATTCGCCGCGCAGGCTCGTCTCGAAGGGCCCGAGCGCCGCATCCGTCCGACTCGCATCTGGCATCGCTCCTCCTACCGGAAGCGCGGGGCTTCCGCTACGGGTTCCCGTCTAATCGATTGCCGGCGACGCCGAGTTGCTCCATGAGCGCGAGGGTGTCGTAGTAGTCACGCTCCCAACCGATCCGTCCCTCACGGACCTCCACCACGCTGCAGGCGACCACCTCCATCCTCCTGCCGGTGGGCGGGATACCTTCCAGATCGCCGCGGTGCGTGCCTGCAAAAACGTACTCCACGATGGATACGCTCTGACTCGGCAAGTGCTGGTGGCGGATCTCGATGGCGAGATCCGGGAACGCCGTCGTGAACGTCTCCACGACCGCAAGGACGGCCGCCACGCCCCGGTGCTCGACACCGTCGCCGCCGGTGTAGCTGCAGTCGGGGTGGTAGATCTCGCGGAGCCGCTCGAAATCACGATCCGGCACGGCTTCGTAGACGGCGCGATGGAGTTCCCTCGTGGTGCTCATCGGTGGATGATGGTTTCGCGGATGAAGCCGATGACGGCGGTGGCACGCCCGGAGCGCGGGCCAGCCGGAGTTCGCTTGCGCAGCTTGTCCTGTCTACCCCACAAAAACGGATTCTAGTTGGCGTGGCCCAGGGGTCAAGGTGGTGGGAATTACGCTGGGGTCCGCCTTCAAACAGAAGAACAACGATTCAACGGCAGCGACTGCTGAAGCTGGGTGGGAGCTGCTGGAACTCGCGGGCGCCAGACGTCAGCGGGGCACGGACTTGTATTCCGACATACTTCGCCTCTCCAAACACCGCTACTCGTCTGCTCCGGGTACATCAGCGCAACGTTGCATCGCAAGAACCGACCCTGTCGCACGCCTGTGCTTCGTCAACGCCGGCAGCGACATCGAAAACGTCTGTCCCCGATTATCCCGTATCCTGGGTTTGCGGACGGCTGGAGGCAATGCGAGGCATCAACTCCAGGGCGACCCGATTCCGCCATAGCCGTGTCCCCTGCCAAACAGGCGGACAGAGAGGCTAGGACACTTATTTCGTCTCGTTCTTCTCCTGAGCCTGTGCCTGCACAAGCTTCATCTGCTCTCCGCAGCAGATCTCTGCATGTGGCATGCTTTCTGGACAAGGACAAGGCTTCTCATAAACAAGCTGGGCTCCGCACTTCTCGCACGCATATCGATCACCGACATTACGTTGCATTTCGCTCTCCTTCTTAGCTTCACACGTAAGAGTAGGGTATACCGGCCACCTGCGCTCGCAAGCATCGCGATCGTGTCGCCTAACGTGTTAATTCCCCGCCTGCGCAGCTTTTCGGAGAAACCCGCAATCTCCGCAGAAAGCCGGGTTAGGAGAAACCGGGGTCTGTCCCCGATTATGTGAGGAGAAACCGGGGTCTGTCCCCGATTATGTGTCCGATTGCGGTCTCGTTCTACCGCGGGGCGATCGGCCTGTTGTTCGTGCTCGCCTGGCTTGCATTGCGCCCGCGCGGCAGCGGGTTGGGGCGTCCGCGACTGTGGCTCTGGTCGGCGGTTGCCGGTGTGGGTGTAGCGGGTAACTTCGCATTCTATTTCGTCAGCATCGCGCATGGCAGTGTCGCGGTTGCGGCAACACTGATGTACTGCGCGCTGGTGTATGTCTACCTCGTGTCCTTCGCGCTCAAGCTCGAACGACCCACGGTGTCAAAGTGGGTCGCGCTCGCGCTCGTCTTGCTCGGCGTCGTACTGCTGACCGGCGTGCACGATATCGGAGCGAGTGAGGTTACGGCGATCGCTGCCGGTGCCGGGCTGCTGGCCGGCGTGTCCTATGCGGTATTCATCTTCGGCTTCAAGTACGCGGCACCCCACGGCAGCCCCCAGGCGATTCTCGCGATCGCGTTCGCGGTACTCACCGCCATCCTTGTCGGGTTGAGCGATGCCGGGCAGACCGTGGCGCTTGCGGTATCGCCGAGTTGGCCCCTGCTGGTGGTGTTGGGGGTGCTAGGCGCCGGATTGTCGTTCATTCTCTACGTCGCGGGCCTGAGGCACACCGCGCCGGCGGTCGCGTCGGTGGTGGCGATGGTCGAGCCGGTCACCGCTTCGCTCTTCGGCGTGGTGATCCTGCAGGAATCCCTGGGCGCGCGACAGATGCTCGGCATGGCTTTGATCGTGGCCACGGTAACCGCGCTGAGCGTCCGGTCAGGAACCGGCCGGTCTGAGCGCTCGGCAGTCTGATCCTCGCTTAGGGTTCGGGGCTTGCGGTGCGCGCAAAGTACGGATAGATGGCAACGGAGGCACCTTGATGAAGGTTCAGACCCTCAGCCACACCTCCCCGGGCTCCCGCTCGACCTGCTCGCGCTCGCCATTCACACGCAGGAGCGGGGTCTTGATGTTTGCCTTTGCTTTTACCAAAGAAGCAAAATGCAGGACCTGACTCTGCGACGCGCTGCGATGACCCTGCGACCGAGACCTGCCCTTGCGATGCGCGCGAAGGTAGGAGCGCATGTTCCTGGAGCTTCTTATTCGGTCCTGCCCAGGCCCCTGCCTGGCGCGCTCTCGGCAGTGCCGACTCGTATCACGAACACATCGCGGTCCATGGCGACGCCGCCGCGCCCGCGATTGGAGGCTGTCTCGCTGCTGTCGCGCTGGCCGGGCGGCAGGAACGCCTCTTGTACCTGAAGCTCGATGCGGTTCTTTCCGGGCTGCAGGGGGATGCGTACCGTCTCGCTGCTCCCCGGCTGCGGGTTGAACAAACGGCGCGCCTGGCCCTGCATCGGCGTAACCCGGAAGGTGCGCGGGTCGATCGCCTCGTGGTAGTGGATGATCAGCTCCAACTCCCGGGTGCCGGCGGGGACGTGAAACTGGTCGCGCAGCGGGGCCGAGTAGGTCAGCAGGTCGTTGCGCAGCTCGTGCTGGCTGGAGAACGGGCTTCCCGCGAAACGGCTGCCGTCACCCGGCCCATTACCGCCGCCATCGTCCGGATACTCTTCGCCCGGACAGGCGGGCCCCGCGGTGATGCCGGCGACGGTCATGTCGTCAATCCAGGGGACATCCGGAGTCTCCTCGTCGACGTCCGAGTAGTCCCACTCGTTCCAGTTGTAGTTGATGGACGGCACCAATCGGTACTCGCGTGGTCCCGGCGGGTAAGGGCTGATCAGCTGCAGGCCCAGTCTGCTCGCGCCTGGGCGCGCGTACACTCCCCAGTGCACCCAGTTGGTCTCAGAGATTGCAAAGTCGCGAGATGCATCCTTGGGAGCGTCAATGGCGACCGGGACGTGCCAGCCATCGCGCGAGAAATTTCCCTTCGAGTCCGAGGGGTAGTCGCTTGGATCGAAGCCGCGCGCGTCCACCGCCTCGGTGCAGCCGATCGCCAAGACGAAACCATTCACCTGTCCGGTGTTGGACTCGGGCATTAGAAGGTCATAGGTATAGGCGTAGTGACCATGAGCGTTGCGAGTGACGTCGACACTGATCGTAGTCGGCGAAATGTCGTCATCGCGTAGTCGGGGGTCCTTACGTTCGGCGGCATTAATAACGGAAGCGCCGAGGAGCAGACCGATGGGAAGCCACAGCGCATGGATGATTCTCTGGGTCATGGCGAAGCCTCTCAGTTCGGAAAGCGGTAGTGAATCCCCGCGGAGGGAATACGCGTTCCCTCAAGCCAGCTTGTAACGACGTCAAGTCGGTCGAGTACCGTACCGTCGCCGCTGCCTGATGGGGTCGCAGTCATACTTAGGCCCACGGGCTCCTTTCCAGGTGTTCCCACCAACCGGTCGTCGTCGTTGAAGTCGATGTCGATGCCCTGGCGGTGCGAGCCGTGGCAGCGCGGAGTTCCGTGGTTGGGAATCTGGGGGATGGATTCGTGCTCGGGGGTCACACGTGCGCGGGCGATGACGCCGCCGAGTGGTAGGCTGCCATCATTTAACGACAGTAGCCTCCCCGTTTCATTGTGGTAGATAGCCGCCAGGGTCATGACCCTCGAACGCGTGTTGATCGTCAGCCAGTGCGGGTAGTCTGCATGGCGGCAGCTCCCGGCGTCGGCGAAAGCGAGCGGCGCGTTGTCGTGGGTGATGCGTACCAAGTCGGGCACCGCGATGCGGAGTTGCCGTTCCACAGGTTGACCGACCAACTTTGGGTCAGTCCCGCTGGCCGGGCGCGTGACCTCAAACGCGAATGACTCCTCGGCCGCATGCGCCTGGGCCTGATAGCGTGTTTTGAAACGACCCTGCCAGTCGGTAACTCCTTCGATGACTGTCCCGGCCTGGGTCGGCTCGTCCGGGTTGACGACTGCGTCGAATCCGAGGCTGGAGAACTCTCCGGTGCCGATATCATTTTTGGTCAAGTACGGTTGCGCATTGGTCTCACTCTTCGCAATCGTTGCGCTCACGCGGACTCGCGCACCGGCGATCGGGCGCGAGCATCCGAGATCATCGGTTACAACGACAGTAACTTCGGTGGTTTCACCCTCCCTGAGCCGCGTGCGCTTGGGTTCGATCGCCGATGCCATCTCCGTTGTCGTCAGCCGGGGCACGAAGCGTGTCGGGCGCAGTGTATCGGCACCGAGGAAGGCGCCATCGTGATAAACCTCGACCCGGACGCGGTCGTGTTCCTCCATGCACTGAAGGACCAACGCCGACCACCAGGACACGGATGGACCACACGAGCCGTCGCTCCAGCATAAGGCCTCGCCGCCGAGATAGCTGACGCTGTTGAATGCAAGTGGTTGGCCCGAGTCAACATCGCGCCAAATCCACATGAAGGTTTCCCCGGGAGCGACGGAATAGATCCGCTCTTTGGTCTCCGGATCCGTTACCCAAGGCTCGAAAGTGACCAGCGCGCCAGCGGCACTATATTGCTGACGCTGGAACAGATTGTTCACGATTGGTACTACCTGTCCGTTTACCTGGACTAAGCCAGCAAACTTCGATGGAACCGCCGCCGTTGCTGCAGAGCAGGCGATCAGTGAAAGAAGCGGGAACCAGCCTAGGACGTAGAGCGCGCGCCACAGCACGATCGTTAGTGCTGGAACCGCACTAACGGTAGGATGAGAATAGGGCATTGGAAGGAACCCTTCATTGTTATTGTGTTGTAATCCGCAGCCTAGAGGGCGCATGCGCGGTAGGCCCAGTCTCGCACAATCAACGTTGCACGACAACTGAAGATACTGTGTATTTCTAGGAAACCAGAGAGGCTCACATCTGGTGTTATATGGAAACCAAGGCGCGGGTCAGAGAGCAATTTCCGCTAATCTCCGAACAACAAGAAGGAGGGGGGGGCCAAGGGAGCACGGCTTCACGCTTCCTGGTGTTCCGCAGCACGTCATCCAGTGCGGCGACAACGGAGCAGGATTGCCGCCGGCATCTGGACGATCTGCGCGCGGCGAGCGTCGACTTATGAAGGTAGGCGAGAAGGGAGAAGGGTCAGACGTCAGACCCGGAGAAAGAAGCAGAAGAAAAGCTGAGCTATCCCGCCTTTCGTGGAGACGGGGGCTGCCCTGGTCGGAGGAGAAACTCATGAGTACGCGATCGCAGAACAACACAGCGGGGCTGTTTCCGCCGGCCCTGTTGGCAGTTGATCTGGTGGCAATCATTTTGATCGGGATCGCTTTCGCGGAATTGTTCCCGGGAAGCGGGAAGCCGCTCGGCCTGATCCCGGCGGAGTTCGCTTGGCCGATTTTCCTTGGGGTGATTGCGGTTGCTGTGATCTGCATGTTCATACAGTTTCGGATTCTGCTTGTGCGCAGCGAACGGGCGCAGCGCAATCGGCAGGGTAACTGAGAGTGATCTGGGATCGCCCCTAGTTTACGGGGTAGTCGGGGCAGGCATGAGGCGCGGGTTTCGTGTTTGGCTCATCGCGGGCTCGCTCCTCAGCGCGCTGGCGTCGCTCTACTGCTCCCTGTGGATTATCTCTGCCGCAAGTCTGGCGTCAGGCTTCTGTGGCTCTGAGTTCTCGTTGTTCGCGGAGCATGTTCGCTGTCGTCAAGTTCATTACGCCATGACGCTTACCGGCATGTTCGCTCTGCTTTGCGGGTATCTTGGCTGGGCGGCGGCACACGCTGGTCGTGGCAGCGCCGTGTAGCGGTGTGCGAACCGCCGGCCAGAGTGGTCTGACCTGCGGAGTAATCGGGAATTGATCCTGCCAAGATCCAGATAGACTGGTATGGCGCCGTGCGGTCTCAAACGATGCGCGCTCCGCGTTTCCAGCGCAGCTTTCGTCCGAATCGATAGTTGTCGCCCTCGACGTTCAGGATCATCGTCTCGCCGGGGAAGCTAACGCGCTCCTGGATGAGGTTTAGGACGCGCACGGCGCGGCTTTTGCTATGTGGCCGGAGCACGCCCGTGACGCCGAATCCAAGGATGAAGAGCGGGCGGTGCGCGAAATGCTTCACCCGCTTCCGTACCAGGTACACGCGTCGCAGGCCGGGAATTGACTTGAGTGCGTCGCGTAGCTGCGTCAGGACGTCCGGGGGCAGTCCGTGGGGGTCGAACTTGTCACGCACGGTTACCCCTTCCCGCTCGGCGTGAGCGGCCTGCTCGAGTTGGGCGCGCTGAACGTGCTCGTGGTTCCAGGCATGGGCCAGCATGAACCGCCCCGGGTTTCGCGGAGGCTCCAACCTCTGAGAGAATGGAGCCATGAACAAGACCAACAAGTTTTCCCCGGAAGTGCGTGAGCGCGCGGTTCGCATGGTGCAGGAGCATCGGGGCGGATATTCCTCGTTGTGGGCTGCTGTCGAGTCGATCGCGCCCAAGATCGGCTGCGTGCCGCAGACGCTGCTGGAGTGGGTCAAGCGTGCGCAGGTCGATTCCGGGGCGCGTCCGGGCACTCCCACGACGGAGACGCAGCGCATCAAGGAACTGGAGCGCGAGAACAAGGAATTGCGCCGGGCCAATGAGATCCTGCGCACCGCCAGCGCTTTTTTCGCGCAGGCGGAGCTCGACCGCAAGCTGAAGTAAACGCCTACATCGATCAGCACCGAGACGTTTACGGGGTCGAGCCGATCTGCAAGGTGTTGCAGGTCGCCCCGTCCGCCTACCGGCGCCATGCGGCCTGCCAGCGTGATCCTGATCTGCGCAGCGCCCGCGCCAAGCGCGATACGGTGCTGATGGCGGAGATTGAGCGGGTTTGGCAGGCCAACCTGCACGTCTACGGCGCGGACAAGGTTTGGAAGCAGCTCAACCGCGAAGGCATTGCCGTGGCGCGCTGCACGGTCGAGCGGCTCATGCGCCGCCTGGGCTTGCAGGGCGCGCGCCGTGGTAAGTCGGTGCGCACCACCGTAGCGGAGCGCTCCGCGCCGTGCCCGCTGGACCGGGTCAATCGCCGATTCACGGCCAATCGCCCCAACCAGCTGTGCATAATCGGGGACAGACTGAGCTAACCCGCTTTTCTCGGACACTTTTGAAGGTAGACAATACCTCAGGAGGTGTCCGATGGGAACGAAGAAGAATAAGGTGAATCCGGAGCGCCTGCGCACCCGGTATACGAAAGAGTTCAAGCTCGAAGCAGTACGCCTATTGGAGCTTGGCCAGAAGCCAGCGACCCAGCTCGCGCTGGAACTGGGAGTCGCGCGCAACCAGCTTTATAAATGGAGGGAGCAGCTCGACGTCGCTGGAACAGATCGCGCTTTCCGTGGACCAGGCCGCAAGCCCCTTGACGAGCAGAGCGAAATCGAACGCCTGCGCCGAGAGCTCAAGCGGGTCACCGAGGAGCGCGACATCTTAAAAAAAGCTGCGGCGTACTTCGCGAAGGATCTGACGTGAAGTACGCCTACATCGCAGTGTCGCGCTCGCAGTACTCCTTGGCCTCATTGTGCCGTGCCCTACAGGTCTCGCGCAGCGCTTTTATGTGGCAGGGGCGCGGGACTAGCGCCCGCGCGCAGTCTGATGCCGCCCTCCTGATCGAGATCCGCCGCATCCACCGTGAACACCGACAGGCGTGCGGCGCGCTCAAGACTTGGCATGTTCTACGCCGCGAAGGCGTCCCCTGTGGCAAGCACCGTGTGGCGCGGCTGAGGAAGCGCGATGGCATCGAAGCCAACCGCAAGCGCCGCTTTCGGGTGATCATCGAGCACCACCAGACACCTCTGGCGGCGCCCGATAGACTGGAGCGTCGTTTCCTCGCGTCGGCGCCCAATCGTGCGTGGGTCGGGGATATCACCTTCATCCGCACCCGGGAGGGGTGGCTCAACCTCGCGGTGCTGCTCGACCTCTACTCCCGCAAAGTGGTGGGCTGGGCGATGGGAACGCGTCCGGACAAAGATCTCGCTCTAGCTGCGTTGAACATGGCGCTCGCGCACCGGGCGCCCCCACCGGGCCTCATCCACCACACGGACCGCGGAGCCACCTACAGCGCCGCTATGTATCGGGATCGCTTACAAGCAGCGGGCGCCCTTCCCAGCATGAGTGGTCGCAAGAGCGCTTACGACAATGCGGTCGCGGAGAGTTTCTTCTCGAGCCTAAAGAACGAGCTCGTGCACCACCGCGACTTCCCGACGCGGGACTATGCCAAGGCCGCGATCTTCGACTACATCGAGGTGTACTATAACCGGCAGCGATTGCACCAGACTCTGGGCTATCGCACGCCGGAGGAAGTTGATGGCGAATGGCGAAATGCTTAATTAACCTGTCCGAGGAATCCGGGTTAGCTCAGACCCCGGTTTCTCCTAACCCGGCTTTCTGCGGAGATTGCGGGTTTCTCCGTGCATAATCGGGGACAGACCCCGGTTTCTCCTAACCCGGCTTTCTGCGGAGATTGCGGGTTTCTCCGAAAAGCTGCGCAGGCGGGGAATTAACACGTTAGGCGACACGATCGCGATGCTTGCGAGCGCAGGTGGCCGGTATACCCTACTCTTACGTGTGAAGCTAAGAAGGAGAGCGAAATGCAACGTAATGTCGGTGATCGATATGCGTGCGAGAAGTGCGGAGCCCAGCTTGTTTATGAGAAGCCTTGTCCTTGTCCAGAAAGCATGCCACATGCAGAGATCTGCTGCGGAGAGCAGATGAAGCTTGTGCAGGCACAGGCTCAGGAGAAGAACGAGACGAAATAAGTGTCCTAGCCTCTCTGTCCGCCTGTTTGGCAGGGGACACGGCTATGGCGGAATCGGGTCGCCCTGGAGTTGATGCCTCGCATTGCCTCCAGCCGTCCGCAAACCCAGGATACGGGATAATCGGGGACAGACGTTTTCGATGTCGCTGCCGGCGTTGACGAAGCACAGGCGTGCGACAGGGTCGGTTCTTGCGATGCAACGTTGCGCTGATGTACCCGGAGCAGACGAGTAGCGGTGTTTGGAGAGGCGAAGTATGTCGGAATACAAGTCCGTGCCCCGCTGACGTCTGGCGCCCGCGAGTTCCAGCAGCTCCCACCCAGCTTCAGCAGTCGCTGCCGTTGAATCGTTGTTCTTCTGTTTGAAGGCGGACCCCAGCGTAATTCCCACCACCTTGACCCCTGGGCCACGCCAACTAGAATCCGTTTTTGTGGGGTAGACAGGACAAGCTGCGCAAGCGAACTCCGGCTGGCCCGCGCTCCGGGCGTGCCACCGCCGTCATCGGCTTCATCCGCGAAACCATCATCCACCGATGAGCACCACGAGGGAACTCCATCGCGCCGTCTACGAAGCCGTGCCGGATCGTGATTTCGAGCGGCTCCGCGAGATCTACCACCCGACTGCAGCTACACCGGCGGCGACGGTGTCGAGCACCGGGGCGTGGCGGCCGTCCTTGCGGTCGTGGAGACGTTCACGACGGCGTTCCCGGATCTCGCCATCGAGATCCGCCACCAGCACTTGCCGAGTCAGAGCGTATCCATCGTGGAGTACGTTTTTGCAGGCACGCACCGCGGCGATCTGGAAGGTATCCCGCCCACCGGCAGGAGGATGGAGGTGGTCGCCTGCAGCGTGGTGGAGGTCCGTGAGGGACGGATCGGTTGGGAGCGTGACTACTACGACACCCTCGCGCTCATGGAGCAACTCGGCGTCGCCGGCAATCGATTAGACGGGAACCCGTAGCGGAAGCCCCGCGCTTCCGGTAGGAGGAGCGATGCCAGATGCGAGTCGGACGGATGCGGCGCTCGGGCCCTTCGAGACGAGCCTGCGCGGCGAATTGCTGCGGCCCGAGAGCGACGGCTATGACGAGGCCCGCGCGCTCTGGAACGCGATGATCGACGAGCGCCCGCGCTTATCGCGCGCTGCACAGGTGTGGCCGACGTGATCGCGGCGGTGAAATTCGCGCGCGAGACCGGCCTGACGGTCGCGGTGCGCGGGGGCGGGCACAACGTCGCCGGGCTCGCCAGCGTGGACGGCGGCCTGATGATCGATCTGTCGCTCATGCGTGCCGTTGACGTCGATCCGGAGTCACGCACCGTCCGTGTCCAGGGCGGCGCCCAATGGGGCGACGTCGACCACGAGACGCAGGCGTTCGGTCTCGCGACCCCGAGCGGCATCATCTCGACGACCGGCGTGGCGGGGTTGACGCTCGGGGGTGGATTCGGCTGGCTCGCGCGGACTTTCGGTCTCGCCGCCGACAACCTCCTCGCCGCCGACGTCGTCACCGCCGAAGGGGAGCTCGTGAAGGCCAGCGCGCAGGAGAACGCGGACCTCTTCTGGGCGATACGGGGCGGGGGCGGCAACTTCGGGGTCGTCACCTCGTTCGAGTTCCGGCTTCACGAGCTTGGGCCGGAGGTGCTTTTCGGCCCGACCGTCCACCGGTTAGAGGATGCGGCGGCGGTGCTCCGGCACTACGAGGCGTTCACGAGCAGGGCGCCGAAGGAGTGCACCGTTTATGCGGACTTCCTGACGGCGCCACCGCTGCCGTTCCTGCCGGAGCAGGTACACGGAACCAAAGTGCTCTTCCTGATCCAGTGCTACGTTGGGGACCTGGAGGACGGTGAGGAGATACTCCGGCCTCTGCGCGAGTTCGGCCGTCCGCTCGCCGATGCCGTCGCCCCTGCACGCTACGCGGAGGCCCAGCGCCGTTCCGACCCCCTGTACCCGAAGGGCGGACGCTACTACTGGAAGTCCCACAACCTCGCCACGCTATCCGACGAGCTCATCGATACCCTCGTCGGTTGTGCCGCGACGATGCCGAACCCGCTGTGCGACATCCTGATTCAGCACCTGGGCGGGCGCATCGGCGAGCCTGCGCCGACGCGACGGCGTACCCGCACCGGGACGCCGGCTTTATCGTGACGCTCGGCGGACGTGCCGAGCGGCCGGCGGAGGACGAGCAGTGCATCGGCTGGGCGAGGGAATGCCATACCCGGCTCAGCGAGCACGCGGCCACCGGCGTGTACGTGAACTTTCTCAGCCACGATGAAAGCGAGGAGCGTCTTCGGGCCGCATTCGGTGACAACGCGGAGCGCCTGCGGCGGATCAAGACCCGCTATGATCCCCATAACTTCTTCCGCAGAAACCACAACATCGAGCCGCAACCATGAATCGGCCTGCGGGTGATCGCAGCGGCGATATCGAGGGTCATGATCGCACTTCCGCTGAGCAGAACAGGTGCCGCATCTTGCTCATTCGGACTGGCGCGTCGGCGTGGCGTCCGATTTCACCGAACGGGCGAGGTAACAGGCCGATGAAGCGGATGATCGTCCATGGCTCCGACACTCCGACAGCTTATGGGCAGCGCGTTGTGCGATTCCAGAGTGGATCTCCCCCATAACCTTTCTGGGAACAAACGGATAAAGCGGAAGGACGATGACATGGCAACCATTAATGTTAACGGCGTCCAGCTGTTTTATGAGCTTAACGCTACGGGCGACACTCCTCTCGTCCTCGTGCACGGGTCTTGGGACTCGCACCACGGTTGGGATCCGGTTGTTCCGCGTTTGGCCGATTCGTTCCGGGTGCTTGCCTACGACCGACGCGGGCACAGCGAAAGTCAGCGCCTAGACGCGCAAGGAAGTGTCCGGGAAGATGTCGCCGACCTGGCCGCGTTGATCGAGAACCTGAGGCTAGCCCCTGCGTGGGTAGTCGGCAACTCGTTTGGCGCGTCGATCACACTCCGGCTGGCCGGAGAGCGCCCCGACCTTTTCAGGGGACTCATCGCTCACGAGCCGCCGCTGTTCTCGTTGCTCGAAGACGATCCGGCCATGGCGCCGCTGCTAAAAGAAGTCGAGAACGAGATCGGTGCTGTCGTCGAGCGCATCGCTTCCGGCGATCATGCCGGTGCCGCGGAGCAGTTCGTCGAGAAGGTTGCGCTCGGCCCCAACACCTGGGCACAGTTCCCGCCTGAGTCCCAGCAGACATTAATCGAGAACGCACCGACCTTCTTGGACGAGTCAAACGATCCCGAGCAACTTGCTTTCGATCTTGAATGGATCAAGGGTTCTCTCCACCCTCGCTGCTCACGACCGGCGACCAAAGTCCGCCGATGTTCGCCCCGGTAGTGGCAAAGCTCGCCGACGTGCTGCCCAACGTAGAGGTCATTGCCCTTCCAGGCGCTGGCCACATTCCACACGCCACACACCCGGACGCGTATGTTGAGGCAATCAGGACATTCATTCACAGGAATCTGACCTGACCGCGGCTGTTGGACATCCGCTGCCGTTAGAAAGTGAGAACTGAGCGGACCGGGGTTCTCCGTCAGTATTCCAAGGTGATCGTCATATCGAGGTTCCGCCCGTCGTATGTAAAGCTGGCGGCGTCAAACGAAGGCGCACTCATCGTGGCTTTTGCGTCATTCGAAAAACCGTAGCCTTCCGTGGGAATCCCTAGCCAGTTTGTGTCCAGCTTGCCGTCCATATTCTCATCATGGATGACGGCAAGCGCATATGTCCCCGGCGGGATGTCTAGAAAATCGCAACGCGCCTCAGTATCTCGAATCTTTATCACCATGATGTTGGTCGCGTAGTGCAGAAACTCAGTGGGAAAGCCATCTGGGCCTTCGAACAGGGCACACGCTATCGCCCCAACGTTGTTTCTGATGTCCAGAATGTTCACGTGAATTCCAGGACACGATGTTTGGGCAAAGGTGATGGCGGGAAGGTTCGCAAACACCAGCACGGCGCACAGTGCTACATAGCGTACGCCCTTGGCGGCGCGCCTCAGTGGATTTCTGTCTGTAAGGGTCAACGCGGGATTCTGATGGGTAGACGCACACATGATCTATCCTCATGACTCTCCGGCGTATCCTGGCTCAGCGGGATTCATAATAAACAAACACTTGCGATAGCGACCGGTCTGAGAGCCGACTCTTCTAATAATAGTCGCTAACGCGTTCTGATCCGGCTACCACTACGGAAAATCGGGGATAGTCCCCAGGGTTTAGGAGCATGTTCTGAAGCTCCTCACTGGGTCCCTGCCCCAATAATCGGGGACAGACTGAGCTAACCCGCTTTTGGGGGGGCTTTTTGCGCGTGCCTCACTCGGGAGGCGGGGACGGCGGGCCGGCGGTGGTCGTGCCAAGGAGCGTTTCGCCCACAGGCGTTGGGAGCGACTGCTGGAGATCCCGCGCGTCAATCCGCGTGGTAGGTCTCTCGACCACTTCCGGGGCTGCCGGGGAGCGAAGGGCGATCAGGGCCGCGGCGGCGAGCAGTGCCGCCACCAGCGCCGCCCAGGCACGCCGCGAGGTTAGGGTGCGCATGTTCCTGAAGCTCCTCACTGGGTCTTGCCCCGGCCCTTGTCGGTGGCGCTCTCGGCCGTGCCGACACGTATCACGAACACATCGCGGTCCATGGCGACGCCGCCGCGCCCGCGCTCGGCGGCTGCCTCGCTGCCGTCGCGCCGGCCGGGCGGCACGAACGCCTCCTGTACCTGAAGCTCGATGCGGTTCTTTCCGGGCTGCAGGGGGATGCGTACCGTCTCGCTGCTCCCCGGCTGCGGGTTGAACAAACGGCGCGCCTGGCTCTGCATCGGCGTAACCCGGAAGGTGCGCGGGTCGATCGCCTCGTGGTAGTGGATGATCAGCTCCAACTCCCGGGTGCCGGCGGGGACGTGAAACTGGTCGCGCAGCGGGGCCGAGTAGGTCAGCAGGTCGTTGCGCAGCTCGTGCTGGCTGGAAAACGGGCTTCCCGCGAAGCGGATGCCGTCACCCGGCCCCTCGCCGCCGCCATCGTCAGGATACTCCTCACCCGGACAGGCAGGCCCCGTGGTGATGCCGGCGACGGTCATGTCGTCCTCTCTGGGAACGGTCGGGTCGTCCTTGTCGAAGCTGTCGTAATCCCACTCGCTCAGTTTGTAGAGCATAGTCGGTATAATGTGGTACTCGCGCGCACCGGGGGGGTAAGGGCTTATCAGTCGCAGGCCCCGTCTGCTCGATCCTGGGCGTGCGAACATTCCCCAGTGCACCCAGTTGCTCTCAGAAATGCCAAAGCTGGCTGACTGACCCCAGGAGGCGTCGACGGCGACTGGGACGTGCAGGCCGTTGCGCGAGAAACTCCCCATGGCCGCGGTGGGGTAATCTTGCAGGTCGAAGCCGCGCGGGTCTACCGCGTGAGCGCAGCTGATGGACAAGGCGAAGATGTTCACTGTGCCGGTGTTCTCTTCGGGCATGACCAGATCGTAGGTATAGGCGTAGTGGCCATGGGCGTTGCGGGTGACGTCGACGCTGATAGTGGTCGGCGAAATGTCGTCATCGCGCAGTCGAGGATCCTTAAGCTCGGCGGCATTTAGAACGGAAACGCCGAGAAGAAGGTACGTCGGAAGCCACAGCGAGTGGATTATTCTGATCCTCATGACGAAGCCCCTTAATCCGGAAAACGATAATGGATCGAGTTGTTGGTGTGATGAGGGGTGCCGTCGGCCCTCCGAGCCCAGATGTCGAGTATGCTGAGCAGGGGCAACTCCTCGCCAAGAAGTTCGTGCATGGTCGTGCGCATGCTTTGCCCCGCCGGCTCCTTTCCAGGTTGCCCGACTAACCGGTCGGTGTCATTGAAATCAATGTCGATGCCCTGGCGGTGCGAGCCGTGGCAGCGCGGAGTTCCGTGGTCGGGAATCTGGGGGATGGATTCGTGCTCGGGGGTCACACGTCCGCGGGCGATGACGCCGCCGAGCGGCAGGCTGCCGTCATTCAACGACAATAGCCTCCCCGTCTGATTGTGATAAATCGCCGCCAGGGCCATCACCCGTGAGCGCGTGTTGATCGTCAGCCAGTGCGGGTCCTCTGCATGGCGACAGCTGCCCCCGTCGCGGAAGGCCAGCGGCGCGCTGTCGTGGGTGATGCGTACCAAGTCGGGAACGGCGATGCGGAGTTGCCTTTCCACAGGTTGGCCGACCAACTTTGGGTCAGTTCCGCTGGCCGGACGCGTGACCTCAAACGCGATCGACTCCTCGGCGCCGTGCGCCTGGGCCTCATAGCGTGCTTTAAACTGCCCCTGCCAGTCGGTAATTCCTTCGATTACCGTCCCGGCCTGGGTTGGGTGGTCCGGGTTGAGGACCGCGTCGAATCCGAGGCTGGAGAACTTGCCGGTGCCAATATCATTTACTGTCAGGTACGGCTGCGCGTTGGTCTCACTCTTCGCAGTCGTTGCGCTAACGCGAACGCGGGCACCGGCGATCGGTCGCGAGCAGCCGAGGTCATCGCTTACAACTACAGAAACTTCGGTGCTCTCACCCTCGCGGAGCCGCGTGCGCTTTGGTTCGATCGCCGATGCCATCTCAGTTGTCGTCAGCTGGGGCACGAAGCGTGTTGGGCGCAGCGTATCGGCGCCGAGGAACGCGCCGTCGTGATAAACCTCGACCCGGACGCGGTCGTGTTCCTCCATGCATTGAAGGACCAACGCCGACCACCAGGACACGGACGGACCGCAGGAGCCATCGCTCCAGCATAAATCGTCGCCTCCAAGGTAGCGGACGCTGTTGAACGCAAGCGGCTGGCCTGAGCTAACATCGCGCCAAATCCACATGAAGGTTTCCCCGGGAGCGACGGAATATATCCACTCTTGGCTCTCCGGATCCCTAACCCAAGGCTGGAAAGTGACGAGCGCGCCGGCGGCATCATACTGCTGACGTAAGAACAGATTGTTTGAGATCGGCACTGCGTGTCCCTGCGTAGCGCCTAGCTGGATCAGGCCGGCGAACTGCGAAGGCACCGCTGCAGTGGCGGTAGAGCAGGCGATCAGCGAGAGTAGCGGAAACCAGCTTAGGACGCAGAGCACGCGCCCCAGCGCGACCTTTCGGACCGCGTCCGGACTAATGCAAGTATAAAGAGATGGCATTGGAAAAACCCCTCATTGTTATTTTTGTTGTAATCCACAGTCGCGGAGAGGTCGGAGGCGAGACCAGCGGAATCACGCTCTGCACGACAGATAGGGATACTGTGGACCCTTGTGCTCATTACCAGCCGGTGCCGAGAATGGAAACTAAACCGGGGCCGGTGAGCGCTAGCGTTAGGGCAGGACTGGCATCTCGCGTAATAATCGGGGACAGACCTGGACAGACCCCAGTTTCGCCATGCGACACGACTACGAAGCGGCCTTAGCGGGCCGTAACGGCAGCTCCGTTACGCCGAAGCCTTCATCGTCGGACACGAGAGGTCGTTACCCGCCGCCCAGCGATCGAGCGCGTCAAAGATGTAACCTTCCGCCTTACGTCCATATACGGTGAGGGCGGTACCGCCGCCTGCAGCCCCCACAACATCGACCAGCATGATGTACATGCCATCCGATGGGTTCTTGACGCGGCCCGGCACCTGGATCGTAAGCTCTGCGTTCGTCCGGCCGGTCTGGTTCAGCTTGGGAACGAACGTGGTCCTCGACGCGTGCATCTGACCGCCGAGGATGCGCGATTCCGTCACCGTGGTGTCGAGACAGGCCGGAGCCCGATCGGCCAGCGTCCTGTAGACGTCGGCGAAAGAGCGGGAGGTCTCATAGACCTCTATGCGTGTAATCTTCGCGAACATCCCCGTCCGCTGGGTCTGGAACGCCTCCCGGAACTCCGACGCCGTTTGCGGAACCTGGCCTGTCGCGCAGCCGGCCATCGACACGACGGCTAGAATCAAGAGTCCGAATCTCATGCTGCACCCCCCCTCAATTGACCGCTGCGGCTTCCACACCGGACGCCTTGTTGTGAGGGAAGGCTACTCCAATGAAAGCTCCTGAAGTGTGATGGAGTTCGCAGACGGGGGCAGGAAGGCGGGTTCAGGGGCGCCCGATTGCGCGCCCGGATCGGGACTCGGGCAAAGCAGCGGAGCAACCGGGAGGCGTACCTCTTCACCTATAGGGAGTCGGTGGTCCAGCTATGGCAGGAACGCGTTGGGCAACGCTGATCGGTTCATCACATCCCGCGCGATCTACGCGGCGGCCTTCGGGGCCACTTCGCTTAGTGGCATGTTCTCTGCCCCGGGTTTTCGGTCGCGGGATTTCGACCGGGGTTTCCAGCGCAACCCCCGGCCGATCCCCCTTAGAAGATCAGGTTCAGCATGATCAGCGACACCACCAGGAACAGCACCGTCATGATGCCGCCGGCCTTGATGAAGTCCTTCACCCGGTAACCCCCCGGTCCCATGATCAGGGCGTTGACCTGATGGGTGGGGATGAGGAAGGCGTTGGATGTGGCGATGGCCACGGTCAGGGCGAACACCCGCGGGTCCGCGTTCATACCCATGCTCTGGGCGGCGAAGGCGATGCTCACCGCCAGCGGCACCAGCAGCACGGTGGCGCCGACGTTGGACATGACCAGGGTGAAGAAGGTGGCCAGAATCGCAATGGCGGTCTGTAGGATCCAGGGCTCCACGCCGCCCAGCAGGCCCAGCGTCTGGTGGGCGATCCAGGCGGCGGTGCCGGTGTCCTGCACCGCTGCCCCGAGGGGGATGAGGCTGGCCAGCAGGAAGACGGTCTTCCAGCTCACGGCCTTGTAGGCCTCGTCCATGTTGAGCACCCCGGTGAGGATCATGCCCACGGCGCCTACCAGCAGGGCCACCGACAGGCGCAGGTCGGTGAAAAGGATCAGCCCCAGGGCGATGGCGAAGAACAGCACGGCGAAGCCTACCTTCTGGGGGCGAAGCTCCTCGTGGGGGTATTCGCTGGTGACGATCGCGAAGTCGCGGTTCTTTTCCAGGCGCGCCAGGGCGCTCCATCTGCAATGGGTGACCAGGGTGTCGCCGGCGCGCAGGGGCACGTCGCGCAGGCCTTCGCGGAGGGTCTCCTCGCCGCGGTGGATGGCCAGCACCGTCAGACCGTAAGTCTTGCGCATGGCGATCTCGGACGCCGACTTGCCGATCAGGTCGGAACCGGGCGGGATCACCAGCTCCGCGACGCCCGACGTGGTGTGGGAGAGGGCGTCGGAGAACACCTCCAGGTGACCCGGGGTCTGCAGGCCGGCGCCCTCGGCAAAGTCGTCCAGGCGCTCGGCGGGGGCCAGCACCGCGAGCTGGACGGTGCCGTTGAGCTGGTAGCCGGGCCAGGGAGCCACGCGCAGCTCACCAGCCACCAAGGTCCCGATGACGTTGATGCCGTATTCCCGCTCCAGGTCGCTCACCGTGTGGCCGGACATGGGATGGCTGGAGGGCAGGGTGTATTCGCGAATGGTGTAGTCCAGGCCGTAGACCCGCTTGAAGTAGCGCACGGTGCTTTCGCCGCTGGAGCCCTCGCTGCGCACGGCGGGCAGCACGTACTTGCCCAGCAGCACGAAGTACAGGATGCCGGTGGTCACCAGGGCGAGCCCGATGGGGGTCACGTCGAACAGCTGGAACTGCTCCATGCCCTCGGGCAGCAGGTCGTTGAGCAGGATCAGGGGGCTGGAACCGACCAGGGTGAGGGTGCCGCCCAGGATGGCGCAGAAGCCCATGGGCATGAGCAGCCGGGACATGGGCAGCCCGGTGCGCGCCGAGATGCGCGAGATCACCGGCAGGAACAGGGCGGCGGCGCCCACGTTCTGCATGAAACTGGAGATCACCCCCGCGGTGCCGGAAACCATGGGGATGGCGCGTTTCTCGGTGGTGCCGCCCCAGCGCATGATGAAGGATGCGACCTGGCTCATGACGCCGGTCTTGTCCAGGCCGGCGCCGATGATCATCACCGCGATGATGGAAATGACCGCATTACTGGCGAAGCCATCGAACAGACGTTGGGTGTCGGCCACATTGCCGAGCCCGGGAAGCAGGCTGATCAGGCCCAGCAACACCATCACGGACACGGCCGCCACGTCCACCCGCACGACCTCGGAGACGAACAGGAAGATGGTCAAGCCCAGCAGCCCGAGGACCACCATCATCTCGGGCGTTAGTGCGATGGATTCTTGCATGGATAAAGAGGCCTTGTCGGAGGGCGAATGCCGCAAAAAGCCCGGAAGTATTGCATCGCGTCTCCACAAAGCCAAACAGCGCCCTCGCGCTTGGTCAGTATCGCCGGCGCGAGCCGCGGGGTGGCCGACTATGGTGGGCGCCAGGCCGATTTACGATCGCGGGAAGGATGAAGTGGTCTTACGAATCCGCGAAGTAAGCCTAGCGAAGGAACGGAGGAAGATCTGGTTACAATGGTTGTTCAGGGGCTGGTTATACGTCCGCTACTCAACGCCGATTCGTTCCCTCCCCCACGATGACTTCGAAACAAAGGGCCGCCGGCAACATGCCGGCGGCCCGCTTCGCTTCCCGTTCCTGATCGTCGCTCAAGGGCTTACTGGTTCACCGGCGACTCCGGATGCAGCAGGTAGGCCATGATGTCGGCGATGGCCTGCGGGTCCAGGATGCCATTAGCGCCCATGCGCGGCATGTTGCTGCAGGGGAAGTAGGCATGCGGGTTGTAGATCACCTCGTAGACGAACCGGCGAGTGTCTTCGGTGTCACCGCGCGTCTTTCCATAGCCGGTCAGGCTGGGGCCGATGGTGCCGCCGGTGCGTTCCGTCGACATGGCGTGGCAGTTGTAGCAGGCGCCGTCGGGGGCGCGGCGGGTATGGTCGTCGTAGTTATCCTCCGAAAGGCGGTAGCCGAATCCGCCCCAGGACAACTCACCGCCCCGTTCCCAGTCTCCCAGCTGGATTCCGTCTTCCGGGTACTGGATGGTCTCCCGCGCCGCGGCGCTGATCTGGCCGGCCTGTTCCCCGCTGGGGCGATTGCGCGTCTCGCTGCACACTTTCTGCAGCTCGTCCTGGGACATGCGCTCCCGCGCCGTGGTGCCTTCCTGGGTGGGCATGTCCAGGTGAAAACTACCGGATTCCATCACCAGGTACTCGCCGAGTTCGGCCGCGCTCATCTGCGTGTAGTCCTTGTTGGCCTCGGCGTTGCTTGCTCCGCCTTCCGCCCCCGCGCAGGCAACTAGGCTCAGAACGATCGTCCCGGCGGCACACCCTGCCGCCAATCGGCTCATGCTCTTGAATTTCATTTCGACACTCCTGTGTGCGACCGGGATCAACGCTTCACGTCCGGCAGGACGGTCGGCTGGCCTCGTGCCAGGTCAGTCCAGTAGGAGATCAGGGCGATGGTTGCGTCCGATCCGCCGATGGGCACCGCATGGCGCATTTGCCACAGGCATTCGCGGACCCGGTGCTGGCTGCTGCGCACGTGATCATGGCCTGCCCGGAACGCCGGCCACGAAACCGCCTTGGTCCATTCCTCCGGGATGTTCTTGTCCGGCAATACCGAGGCGCGGATGCGCTTGCCGGTCGCGGTGTGGCAAGTGGCGCAGTTGAAGTCCATGTTGCCGGCGCGACGGTAGAAGATGTACTCCCCGGCATCGCGCATCGCCTGTTCCACCGGATGATCCAGGGGCGGATTCCAGGGCATGCCGTTGGACTGGTAGGCAATGTACGTCTGCAGCTGCATGTGATCGGAGTCGGACCCGTCGCGCTTGCTCACCGCCGGGTCGTCCTCCGGGAAGCCCTGCAGGGTGATCATGCAGTGCACCAGACGGCTCTCCAGATCCATGACCCTGCCGGTGTCCTCGAAGTAACGGGGCAACTCCGCATAGGCGCCTTCCAGCACGCCCGGGCCCTTGCCGAAGTCGCATTCCTCCAGAGAGACATTGTTGGGCCCGCGCGCCTCGTAGAACAGTGCTTCGCCGTCTTCCACCGTCCAGAGCGCGGGATTGTCGGCCATCAATATGAGGTTCTGTTCACTCTGGGTCAGGTAGTCGGAATCGACCTGTTCGATGAGCCCCTCGAGCACTTCCAGCGGGTCTTCGACCGGCTGCGCGTGCGCGGCAAAGGCGGCCGCCAAGGCCGCCACCGGCAGTGCCATAACTAACTTCCGTAACATGGGAAACCTCCGCACCTGAACGTGACGTAGAAGAGACACGTACTTGCAGGCACCCCGCCGCGGCGGCGTTACCTGTCAAGGACACGCTGGAGGGCGAGCATAGGATCGACCGCCGGAGATAAGGCGGATGAAGGTGGATGACGTTCTGCCGACTCAACAGCCGCAGCCTGTCGCCAGCGCACTCCGGACCACTTCCCACGCTTGCACACCAACAACCAAACCACGACCACTTTGACCCCCAGGGCCACTGCGCCCCGGGCTTCCTCCACTTCCGGTCTTAAAAATCACTAGTACCCACCCCAACCCATGTCAAGGTGAACACCCAGTAGAAGGCCGGTCCCGGCGAGAGCCTGCGAGGGTGAACTCGGAGCCTCGGCGGCAGGAGGCCCGCCGATGAAGCTCCTCCCTCGGTCCCGCCCTCGCGATGCAGTGATCTGGAGCCACGCGACGGCACAGCGGCAAGTGTGGCGCGGGCGCAGCCGGGGCGACCGCGCGGCGGCGAAGAGCAGGGGGGGCGGGTCGCCTTGGGGGACATTACCCTGTTGACGGGAAATGTTCTCTGCCCCGATATGACCCGGTCTTCTGCGGTCCTGGTTACTTCCCGGTTGGACGGCGTCGCGCGTCGTTACTTACGGTAGAACGCGGATGTCCTCGATCCACGGCTCGTTGCGCTGGCCGTAGCGCAGGCTGACGGCATAACGCGGGGGGCTACGGTAGTCGTACGCAGCGACTTGCCAGGGATCGGCGCCCTTGCGCCCTGCGTCGGACGCCGCGTCACCGGCGTGGGGTCGCGCAGTCGCCGCCTGCAGCGCAGGGTGGAACGGCGCCGGTACGTGAATGGAGCGGGTGAGTAGGCGGCTGATATAGCCCTGCGGGTGGGAGAGCATACGGATCTCGGCCGGGACGATGGCATAGCGCGAGCGGTCCGGATAGCGCTCGCGCAGCGCCGCCGGCTCCTTGCCCGCATCCACCGGCACCAGACGGGAGCCGGCCACGCGCACGCGCGCCAGTTCGCGCTCGGCGTGCCGCAGTTGCTCGGCGGTCTGCTTGCCGGCCTCCACCAGCGCCGGCATCCGCGCCAGCGCCTCTACCCTTTCCTCGACCAGCGCCGCCCAGGCCGGGCCGTCGAACTCCAACACGACGTAGGCGCGCCGCGGTAGGGGAGTCTTGTAGCGCGCCGCCTCGCGTACAAAGCGCTGGGGCTCAAACCCCAACTCCCGCAGCTTGCCCTCATCCAGCCAGCGCGGCGACCCCGCCTCCCTGGCCAGGGTCAGCGCGAGGCGCACGCCGCTGTTCTCCCCACTGCGCCAGTTGTAGGCCAGCGGCAATTCGCGTTCGGTGAGCAGCAGCTCCGCATCCGGCGCCCCCGCCCGGTTCCAGGCCGCGCCGGCCAACACCGCGCCATTGACGAGCACCAGCAGGCCCAGCGCCCACAGCAGTCCCGCGCGCTTCATGTCCGCACCTCCGCGCCAACGCTACGCAGCCGCCGCATCAGCACCAGCAGCAGAACCGCGATCAGCCCCAGTAACAGAAAGAACAGGTATTTCGGTAGCCAGTCCCACCACCAGTCGAACAGCTTGGTGTAGAGGTGGAGCACGAAGAAGCTGCTGCCCAGGTTCACCATGCCCGGCCACTGCCCGCGGATGCCCAGCCAGATGGTCAGGCCGGCCAGGGCGAACCCGAGGGTCTGGTAGCTCTGCTCGATGGCGGCGCTGGACCACGGCAGGTAGCTGATGTGGCCCCAGTTGGAGAGGATCAGGATGGCGATGAACACCACCAGCAGGCCGTACACGCGATAGATGGCCGCGAACGCGGGCTGGCGGTGGCGGGACAACACGCCGATGGCGAACATCAAGACGCCGCCGAGCACGAAGTTCTCCGGTCGCTCGCCGAACGACAGCCAGTACGCCCCGCTCCAGGTGCCCGTCGTCGCCGACAGATAACCCAGCAGGCTGGTGAGGCCGGCCACCAGGATCAGGCGTAGCCGATAGGTATAGGCGAGCAGCATCGCGAACGCGCCCCAGGCCAGGAAGGCGTTCTGGGTGGGCGTGATGTTGAAGATCTGCCCCAGCACGGACAGGTTCAGCACAAAGCAGGCAACGGCCACCAGTGCCATCAGCGAGGCGAAGTACAGGGTGCGCTCGCGTCGCGCGGCGTATTCCACGCCGAGCGTCGCCAGCAGCGGCGCGGCGGCCAACAGGCCCACCTGCGCCGCGGTGCCCAGGCCGCCCCAGAACCGATAGAAGAAGAAAAACACCGCGGCGGACAGCGCCAGAGCGCCCAGAAAGGAGGCGAGGCGCATGCCCCAGGACAGGCGCTTCTGATCGCTCGTGGTGTCGACGTCGAACTGCGCCGCGAAGCGCGCGAGCAGGCCGGCGTAGTGCTTGTCCAGCCGCGCCTTGGCTCCCGCCGGCAACTCGAACACGCCCTCCCGCGCCAGCTGAGTGAGTTCCTCGCGAAAGGCTTGGATGCGGTCGACGCGCGCTTGCGCTTGCTGGTGGTCCATGGGTTTCTGACCTTTTGTTATTTTTCTGTGGCGTACTTATACGGAGCATCAAGCCTCTCGTCCAGCGTGTGGCGCAAGCCCCTTCCCGCGGTCCGACGCACTTTGACCCGGATTCTCAAAGACAAGATCGCCGGCGGTACACAGGCAAGTGCGCGAGGGTAGCCGGAGCGGTCGTCGTCGGCGGAGAGAGCGGGGAAGTACGTCGTCCTTGGAGCGACTTTGCATACTAGCGGGAATCGTTCACTGACTCAGATCTCGTGACCCAGGATTCGTGCGGGTTTCTGTCGAATCGTCGGCGGTTCGGCGCGCACTTCGCGCCCATGGTATAGGCTTTCCACTGGTACGGGAGCCGCGAATCCGAGGGGTTAATGTCATCCGACAAGTCGGTGAGTCTGGGCACGACGTTCGTGGTACTGGCGGCGTTATCGTGGGGACTCTCGGGCGGGATCGGCGGCATACTCACCGCCGAGGGGTGGGACCCGGTGGTGGTCTCATTCTACCGCGGCGCGATCGGGCTGTTATTCGTTCTAATCTGGCTTGCATTGCGTCCGCGCGGCAGCGGATTGGCAAGTGGCCGATTATGGTTCTGGTCGGTGATTGCCGGGCTGGGCGTAGCGGGCAACTTCGCCTTCTATTTCGTAAGCATCGCGGAGGGCAGTGTCGCGGTTGCAGCGACCCTGATGTACTGCGCGCCGGTGTTCGTCTATCTCGTGTCCTTCGCGCTCAAGCTCGAACGGCCCACGTTGCTCAAGTGGGTCGCGATCGGGTTAGTCATGCTGGGCGTCGTGCTGCTTACCGGGGTTTACGACATTGGCGCGGGTGACGTCACACCCATTGCCGCCGGTGCCGGGCTGCTCGCCGGCCTGTCCTATGCATTGTTCATTTTCGGCTTCAAGTACGCGGCACCGCACGGCAGCCCACAAGCGATACTCATGATCGCGTTCGCAGTACTCGCCACCATTCTTGTCTGGCTGGGTGATGCCGATCAGCGCCTGGCCGTTCCGGGATCGTCGAGTTGGCCGTGGTTCGTAGTGTTAGGGGTGCTTGGCGCGGGATTGTCGTTCATTTTGTATATCGTCGGCCTGAGGCATACCGCACCGGCAGTCGCGTCCATTGTCGCGATGGTCGAGCCGGTCACCGCCTCCCTATTCGGTGTTGTGGTTTTGAATGAAAGCCTAGTCGGTCTACAGATCCTGGGCATGGGTTTGATTTTGGTCACGGTGACAGCGTTGAGCGTAATTTCGACTGGTAGCGGCGCAAAGTGCTCGGCGCCCTGATCCTCCATGAGCCGTGGTTGTATGCACTATTCAAACGCCCGGCCAGACCTACAGGCTCCCGCTCGAGGTGTGCGCGCGCACCATCCACGAGGTAGGTAAGGAAGCAGAGCGGGCGCGGTTCGATAGCAAGGTTCGGTTGAACACGCCGTACCACTCGCCCTTGCAGCGCGGAGCGGGTGAGGAGGCAGGAGACGGTAGAGAACGGTGAATCAATCGGAGTTTTCTTGAACCTGCTCCAAGTCAGATCCTCGATAGGGCCGTTTTCCTTAACCTGCCTCGCGGTAGCGGCACGGGTGGTCCAGCGGCCAGCGTGTGCGCGGCTCCAGCGCTTGCAGCACGAGGCGTCCGCGCGCCGCGACGCGCAGGGCGGCGGGTACGTCGTCCGCGTCGGCGGCGGACCCTGCGCCGAGGCGTTTCGTCAGGCGTCGCCGAATGTGTGCCACCCAGCGCCGGTCGAGGCGCTCGATGTCGGGTTGCCGTACGCGTGCGGCGAAGGGCGCTCCCAAATGCTCGGCCGCCGTCAGTTCCAGGACCGCGCCCGTGGCTTGGGCCAGATCCTCGGCGACGTTGAGCAGACGCCGATAGCGCGCCGTGTGGGCGAGCAGTAGCGCGGCCGCTGCCATCTCCACCACGACCTGCAGATAGGATTCCGGATCGTGACGCCGCTCGCCCGAGCGGTAGAACAGGTAGAGCAGGGGCAGCTTGCGCATCTTTTCCTGGAACTCGTGCAGGTGGCCCACCAGCGCGTCCAGGCGCAGCCGGGTGTCGCCGATGTCCTCACACTGCAGCGAGCGCAGCAACGCGTGCACCCCGTCGTCGGTATCGTGCGTGGTGCTGTGCACGCGCAGCGCCAGCACGTCGCGCTCGGTGACCCCGTTTACCACGCCGAGCAGGTAGGCGACGATGCCGGTGAGCAGCCCGAAGCCGAGCCCGGACTGCACAAAGGCGAGGATCTTGAGACCGAGGGTCATGGGCGTGATGTCGCCGTAGCCGAGCACGGTGGCGGTCACGCCGCTGTAGTACAGGGCGGCGGAGAAGCCGAGGGGGCGGGTGAATTCGTCCTCGGCGCGGTAATACTCAAGGTTGGGCCAGTAGATCAAGGCGAAGCCCAGGATGAACACGCCCACCCAGATCAGGAAGCCGACGGTGACCATGGTGGGGCCGGCGAGCGCCAGGAGGCGGCGTCGCGCCGACCCGCGGCGCGGGCCCAGACGCATGAACAGCCACCACACGCCGCGATGGGCGTAGGGCACCAGGATGCCGCTGCGGTTGACGTGCAGCACGGCGAGGAATACGTCGAGCAGCACGACCAGCACGAGCAGCGTGCCCAAGCCCATGATCGCCCAGCCGAATCCGTCCATCGTGCGCCTCCGCCTCCTGCCGCTAGCGACTATAGCAGAGCGCCGCCATGCCCCGCCGGGCGCTGCGTGCGGGCCGCGCTGCCGTATAATGCGCGCTTTCCGGCCCCCCTCGGCCGCTCGACTCTTCGGGAGCACGCAACATGTCCGCGCAGGTGAACAAAGTCGTCCTGGCCTACTCCGGTGGGCTCGATACCTCCATCATCCTCAAGTGGCTGCAGGACACCTACGGCTGCGAGGTGGTGACCTTCACCGCCGACATCGGCCAGGGCGAGGAGGTGGAGCCCGCGCGCGCCAAGGCGCAGGCCATGGGGGTGAAGGAGATCTACATCGACGATCTCACCGAGGAGTACGCGCGCGACTTCGTGTTCCCCATGTTCCGTGCCAACGCCCTGTACGAGGGCGAGTACCTGCTCGGCACCTCCATCGCGCGGCCGCTGATTGCCAAGCGCCTGGTGGAGATCGCCAACGAGACCGGCGCCGACGCCATCTCGCACGGCGCCACCGGCAAGGGCAACGACCAGGTGCGCTTCGAGCTCGGCGCCTACGCGCTCAAACCCGACGTGCGCGTGATCGCGCCCTGGCGCGAGTGGGACCTGAACTCGCGCGAGAAGCTGCTGGCCTACGCCGAGCAGCACAACATCCCCATCGAGCAGAAGCGCGGCAAGAAGTCCCCGTACTCCATGGACGCCAACCTGCTGCACATCTCCTACGAGGGCGGCATCCTGGAGGATCCCTGGGCCGAACCCGAGGCGGACATGTGGCGCTGGACGGTCTCGCCCGAGCAGGCGCCTGACGAGGCACGCTATGTCGAGCTCACCTTCCAGGGCGGCGACCCGGTGGCGCTGGACGGTAAAGACCTCTCGCCCGCCGCGATCATGGTGGAGCTCAATCGCATCGGCGGCGAGCACGGCATCGGCCGCGCCGACATCGTCGAGAACCGCTACGTCGGCATGAAGTCGCGCGGCTGCTACGAGACGCCCGCCGGGACCATCCTGCTAAAGGCGCACCGCGCCATCGAGTCCATTACCCTGGACCGCGAGGTCGCGCACCTGAAGGACGAGCTGATGCCGCGCTACGCCAGCTTGATCTACAACGGCTACTGGTGGTCGCCCGAGCGCGTGATGATGCAGCAGATGATCGACGCCTCGCAGGCCACGGTGAACGGGCGCGTGCGCCTCAAGCTCTACAAGGGCAACGTGATCGTGGTGGGCCGCGAATCGGCCAGCGACTCGCTGTTCGACGCCAACATCGCCACCTTCGAGGACGACGCCGGCGCCTACAACCAGCAGGACGCCGAGGGCTTCATCAAGCTCAACGCCTTGCGCATGCGTATCGCGGCCAAGCGCCGCGGCTGACGCACGTCGCCCGCCTGCTCGCCGCGGGAGGTAGACGTAGCGCCGGGAGCCGACCAAGCTTGAGGGCATGCCAGGCCTTCAAGCTGCCCAAGGACGGGGCAGGGCCGCGGCCGTCGCGGGACGCGACCTCCTGGCGGCCGAGTTGCGGGCGGCGACGGCTGTCCGCCACCGGGCCGTGGAGTCGTTGCCCGCCCTGACGCGGCTCTTTGACCCGGGACTCGATCGCCCTGCCTACAGCGCGACGCTGCGGGGCTTGCTGCGTGCCACCGTGGCCTGCGAGCGCGCGCTGCGCAAACAGAAGGCGCAATGGGCCGGCCGCGGGCTCGACTGGGGCGCGCGGCTGCGGAAATCGCAGTGGCTGCACGAGGATCTGGCGCGCCTCGGCGTCAGCCCCGAGCCGCCGCCCCTGCCCGCATCGCCGGAACTCGACGACATTTCGTGCTGCGTGGGCTGCCTCTATGTGTTGGAAGGCGCCACACTCGGCGGGTGCGTGATCGGCAAGGCCTTGCGCCGCAATGCGCGCATTCCCGTCCAGGCGCAGCGCTACTTCACCGGCTACGGGGCCGACACCGGCGCTCGCTGGACCGCGTTCTGGCTGCGAATCGGCGCGGCACACGCCTGGGAGGCGCCGGCGCGTGCCGCGGCGGCCGAGACGGCGCGCGCGACCTTCGACCTCTATCACGCCTGCCTCGCCGACGCCGCGCCATGAGTGGCCCGCGTCCTGCGCCCGAGGACATCAACCTCACCAACTGCGATCGCGAACCCATCCACGTGCCCGGCAGCATCCAGCCCTTCGGCGTGCTGCTGGCCGTGGCGCGGGACGGCGTGGTGGAGCAGATCAGTGCCAATGCCGGCGACTGGTTGCGCCTCGATCCTCACGCGGCGGTGGGACGGCGCCTGGAGGAGGTGGCCGGCGCGGGGCTGGCCCAACGCGTCGCGTCGCTGCTCGCGGACGGCGCGGGGCGCGCCGAGTTCGACGCCACGGTCGGCTGCCCGGCGGGCGCCTGCGACGTGGTGGTGACGGCGAGCCCGTACCCGCGCGGCCTGATTCTCGAACTGGAGGAGGATCGGCCCGCGTTTCGAGATGACTACATCCGCCTGTTCCGGCTGCAGGACACGCTCACCGCGCAACTCGAGCAGGCGCGTTCCTCGCAGGACCTGATGGAACGCGTGGCGCGCCTGATCGCCGATGTGACCGGCTTTCATCGCACCATGGTGTACCGCTTCGACCCCGACTGGAACGGCGACATCATCGTCGAGGAGGTGCGCGGCGTCGCGGCGCGCTTCCTGGGGCACCACTTCCCCCATACCGACATCCCGGTGCAGGCGCGCGCGTTGTACGCGCGCAACCGCATTCGCGTGATTCCCGACCGCGCCTATGTGCCGGTGCCCTTGGTCGTGGCGCCGGGTAGCGCCGAACCGCTGGACCTCAGCGACACCTTGCTGCGCAGTGTGTCGCCGGTGCACCTGCAGTACCTCGCCAACATGGGAGTGGGCGCCACGCTGGTGATGACCTTGATGGTGGAGGAGGTGCTGTGGGGAATGCTGGTGTGTCACCACGAGGGCGCGCACGCGGTGAGTCCGCCGCTGCGGCGGTTCTGCGACGCCGCGGCGCGCGCGCTGTCGCTGCAGCTCAAGCAGCACCTGGAGGTCGAGACCGCAGCGGAATGCCGCCGCCTGTGCGGGCGCTTGGACCAGATCGCCGAGCGGCACCTGGATGCCAGCGCATTCCTGGATGACGTGGCGGCCGGGCCCGACCTGCTGGCGCTGTGGGGGGCCGAGACCATGGTGGTTGCGCTGCATGCGCGTTGCACGGTGACCGGCCGCGCGCTTCCGCCCGGCGTGGAGGCCCCGCTTGTCGCAACGTTGTTCGCCCAGGCGCAAGCGCAGGGCGGTGGGGCGGTGCACACGGCGCGTGTGCACGAGTTGACGCCGGACCTCGCCGCGCGCCGCGACTGGATAGGGGGGGCGTTGCTGGTGCCGCTGTCGCCGGACGGCGAGGACTACCTGCTGTGGCTGCGGGCCGAGCGCCCGCTGCAGGTGCGCTGGGCGGGCAAGCCCGACAAGCACACGGATCCGGCGCGAGTAGATGAGCTCACGCCGCGCCGCTCGTTCGAACTGTGGGTGGAGGAGGTGCGCGGCAGCGCGCTGCCGTGGGGCGCGGCCGAGATTGGCGCCGCCGAGCATCTGGCCCAGCATCTGCGCGCCAAGCTCGCGAGCGACCTGCGGGTCGCGCTGGAGAACGAGTCGACCCTGCGCCGCATGGCTACCCACGACCCGCTCACCGGGCTGCCCAACCGACGCCTGCTCATGGATCGCATCCAGACCGCCCAGGGGCGCGCGCGCCGATCTGGGGGCGAAGGCTTTGCGCTGCTGTTCATCGATCTGGATAATTTCAAACCCATCAACGACGCCTATGGGCACGCCGAGGGTGACGCGGTGCTGAAGGCGATCAGCGCCCGCTACCGAGAGGCCCTGCGCGGCGCCGACACCTTGGCGCGGCTCGGCGGCGACGAGTTCGTGGCGGTGGTGGAGGGGCTCGAGGACGAGGCGGAGGCGGAGCAGGTCGCGCGCAAGCTGCTGGCGGCCACCGCGGCGCCACTGCCCATCGGCGAGCACGCGCACCGCGTGGGGGCGAGCATCGGCGTGTGTTACTTTCCCCTCGTGCAGGGTTCACCGGAAGAGTTGCTGCGGGCCGCCGATCAGGCGATGTATGCGGCCAAGAGCGCCGGGCGGGGCCGTTATCGGCTGGCACCGGCGACGCCCCACACCTAGCCGGCTTGGCCGCTCTGCAGGCGACCGGCACCGGCCGCCAACAGCCACGCACCACGCAAAGGAGACGGTTTGGCCCCTGACCCCGCAACGCGCGCCAGCGACCCGGCGCACACGATCCTCGAGCGCGTGTTCGGCTACACGCAGTTTCGCCCGCACCAGGGCGAGATCGTCGGGCACCTGATCGACGGCGGCGATGCCCTGGTGCTCATGCCCACCGGCGGCGGCAAGTCGCTGTGCTACCAGATCCCCGCGCTGGTGCGCCCCGGCGTGGGCGTGGTGGTCTCGCCGCTCATCGCGCTCATGCAGGACCAGGTGCAGGCGCTGCGCCAGAACGGCGTGCGCGCGGCCTACCTGAATTCGACTCTGAGCATGGAAGAAGCGGGCGCGGTGGAGCGCGCGCTGCTACAGGGCGAACTCGACCTCCTGTACGTCGCCCCCGAGCGCCTGCTCATGCCGCGCATGCTGGAGCTGCTCGGGCGCGCGCGCCTCGCGCTGTTCGCCATCGACGAGGCGCACTGCGTGTCGCAGTGGGGCCACGACTTTCGCCCCGAGTACATTCAGCTCTCGGTGCTACACGAGCGCTTCCCCGAGGTCCCGCGCATCGCGCTCACCGCCACCGCGGATGTGCGCACCCGTCGCGAGATCGCCGCGCGCCTCGCGCTCGATGGGGCGCGCGAATTCGTCACCGGCTTCGACCGCCCCAACATCCGCTACGCCATCCACGAGAACACCGGCAACGCGCGCGAGCGCCTGCTGCGCTTCATCCAGGACGAGCACCCGGGCGAGGCCGGCATCGTCTATTGCCTGTCGCGGCGCAAGGTGGAGGAGACCGCCGCCTGGCTCGCGGCTAAGGGTCTCACCGCGCTGCCCTACCACGCGGGCCTCTCGGCGCAGGAGCGCGAGCGCCACCAGACGCGCTTTTTGCGCGAGGACGGCGTCATCGTCGTCGCCACCATCGCCTTCGGCATGGGTATCGACAAGCCCGACGTGCGTTTCGTCGCGCATCTGAGCCTGCCCAAGAGCCTCGAGGCGTACTACCAGGAGACCGGTCGCGGCGGGCGCGACGGTCTGCCCGCCGACGCCTGGATGGTGTACGGCCTGCAGGACATGATCACCCTGCGCCAGATGCAGGAGTCCTCCGACGCGCCCGAGGCGCACAAGCGCGTGGAGCGCCACAAGCTGGACGCGATGCTCTCGTTCTGCGAACTGGCCACCTGCCGCCGCCAGGCCCTGCTGCGCTACTTCGACGACGAGCTGCCCGCGCCCTGCGGCAACTGCGACACCTGCATCAACCCACCCGAGACCTGGGATGCCACGGTGGCGGCGCAAAAGGCGCTCTCGGCGGTGTACCGCACCGGCCAGCGCTTCGGCGTGACGCACCTGGTCGAGGTGCTGCTCGGCATCGACGGCGAGCGCATGCAGCGCTTCGGGCATCACGCGCTCAGTACCTTCGGCGTCGGCAAGGAGCTGGACAAGAACGAGTGGCGCAACCTCTACCGCCAGCTCATCGCGCACGGCCTGCTGACCGTGGACCTCGAGGGCCACGGCGGCCTGCGCCTCACCGAGGCCGCGCGCCCGGTGCTGCGCGGCGAGCAGACGCTGATGCTGCGCAAGGCCGCGCGCCCGGTACGCGCGGCGCGCGCCGTGGGAAGGGGGCGCGGCGCCGAGCGCGTGGTGCCCGAGGCCGACCGCGCGCTGTGGGAGGCGCTGCGCGAGCAACGTCAGGCGCTCGCCGAGACCCAGGGCGTGCCCGCCTACGTGATCTTCCACGACGCCACCCTGCTCGCGATGCTGGAGCATCGCCCGCAGACGTTGGCGAAACTGGCGGAGGTGCACGGCGTGGGCGCGCGCAAGCTCGAGGCCTACGGCGAGGCCTTTTTGCAGGTGTTGCGGGCGCACGCCTGAGCCTGGCCGGTTTGGGCACACACCGCATGCTTGCGATAGTATTGGGGGCATGCGTGTGTTCTATGTCGTCGCCATCCTATCGAGTGCCTGTCTATGGATGCCGTTCGCTGCGGCGGCCGCGACGCAGGCGCAGGGCGAGTTGTCCCACAGCATCAATCCCGACACCGGTCTGCAGCGCTGGCACTGGCAGGGCGGCGGTATCAGCCTGGAGATGATCCAGCGCCTGCCCGATCAAAGCCGCGCCTTCTTTGCGGCGCGCGGGTTCCCGCCGGACGCCGCGGAGCAGGTGGCAGAGGACTGCGTGTTCCAGACCGTGCTCAGCAACGCCGACCCGGACGGGCGGCCGGTGCAGGTGGATCTCGCGCAATGGCGTGTACAACCCGCCGGCGGCGAGGCGCAGGCGCCGATCCTCGAGGAGCAGTGGGACGCGCACTGGCGCGAGGCGGGGCTGCCGGACGCGGCGCGCATCGCCTTCCGCTGGGCGACGTTTCCCACCGACCAGATCTTCGAGGACGCCGATTACAACTGGGGTATGACCACCTTGGGCCTGCCGCCCGGGACCGAATTCGAGCTGCGGGTCCGCTGGCTACTCGACGGCGAGCCGCGCACCGTGACCATTCCCGACATGCACTGTGCGCCAGACGTGGCGCAGCTGGTGGAGGAGAGGCCATGAACCCGCTGGTGATCGGCTTTATGGCCGGACTGCTGCTGTCACTCGTCGCGCCGGTCAAAGCCGAGTTGCCCACCTCGCTTACGCCGCTGCCGCAGCGCCCGCCCGCGCCCGATTTCACGCTGCCGGACCTCGACGGCAATGTGCAACGCTTGACCGACTACCGGGGCAAGGCCGTCATCCTCAACTTTTGGGCGACCTGGTGTCCGCCGTGTCTGGAAGAGATGCCGGCCATGCAGCGCGCGTGGGAACAGGTGCAGGATGAGGACATCGTGCTCATCGCGATCAACGTCGGTGAGGACGAGGACACCGTATTCACCTTTCTCGCCGATTACCCCGTCGACTTCCCCCTGCTGCTGGACGAGGATTCCACCGTCATCGCCGATTGGCCGGTGCGCGGTATCCCCACTACTTTCGTGATCGACCCACAAGGGCGCATGGCCTACCGCGCCATCGGCGGCCGCGACTGGGACCAGCCTGAGATGCTGGACCCGGTGCGTGCGCTGCTGCAGGAATCGGCGGCGGGCCGATAGTGCGGTGATGAAGGCGCGTCAGCGCCGCCCGAACTAGTTGGCCGCGTCTGCCGGCGCCGGCTTCTCGGCCGCCAGCGAACGATCGCCGTTCAAGGCCGCCACCAACCAGCCGACCAGCCGCGCGCGGTTCTCTTCGTGCAGTGAACTGCCGATATGCCCGACGTCGGGCAACAGCCACAGGTCACGCGGGTCCTCGGCGGCCCGGTACAGCCGCTCGGCGTGGTGGGCGGGCACGATGTGGTCGTCGGTGCCGTGCACGATGAGGAGCGGCACCGGGCTGATCTGATCGACCACCCGCGCCGGGCTGTAGCGGTCGGAAAACAGGTAGGAGAGGGGGACCTGCAGCGGCCAGGTGAGCCAGATCATGCCCAGCTTTTCGCGCGCGATGCCCCGGTAGCTCGCGAACGCCCCTTCCGAGACCACCGCGCGCACGCAATGCGCATGCGGCGAACGCGCCACGGTGTGGATGCCGATGGCCCCGCCCAGACTCTGGCCGTACACGATGATCTCGCCGCAGGCGGCGTCGGCCACATGGTCAAGGGCGGCCTGAGCGTCGAGATGGACCCCGCGGATGTGCGGTTCGCCGTCCGACTGGCCGTAGCCGCGGGGGTCCAGCATGAACACGTCGAAGCCTTGCGCCGGCAGCCAGTGGACCGAGGCGATGTGCGCGCTGTTGTTCTGGGCGTTGCCGTGGAAGAACAGGATGGTGCCCTCGCGCGGGCCCTCGGCCTTCAGGTGCCAGGCGTGCACGCGGGTGCCGTCGGCGGCATGCAGCCAGACGTCCTCGTACTGCAGTTCGAGCCGGTCGGGACTGAGGCGCTCGACCCGATCGGGAAGGAGAAACATCGAGGTGCACCCTGACAGGCAGAGCGCAGCCAGTGCAGCGAATATCAGACGACCGTCCATGGGTTCCACTTCTTATTCTTGGTTGAAGGTGGGCGTCGCGCGCCCCGCTACCGATCAACGGTAGTAATTGAAAGATAGCAGGGCGCGCGTGTCGTGCTCGTGCAACACCTCCAGGCGTAGCGCGCGGTGCTGCGCGAGCCGGTAGCCGGCGCGCAGCCCGGCGGTGGCGAGCCAGCGCTCGTCCGCACTGTCGTAGCGCGCGCCGCCGTGCAGCCACGCCTTCCAGGTCCCGCCCTCCACGAGCACGGCGGCGGTGGGTTCGGCCGCGGCCGCGGCGGGGCCGGTGTAGCCCCACAGGTCCACGCCCAGATAGCCGATGGCATGGCGGCTCAGGCGCGCCGCACGGCCCGCCCCCGCGTTGATCAGCGGGTCGGTCTGCGGCGCACCGCGTCGATAATGGCGCTCGGCGCCGACCCGCACGTGCCAGGAGAGGCGACTTTCGCCCGGCACCGGCGGGGGGTCGGGATTGAGGCGGCGCACGCGGATTAGGTCCAGCCGTTCCAGAAAGCCGTCGCCGTGCCGGTCCACGCCCAGCGCCGCGTCCAGCGCCACCAGTTCTCCGGCCTCCAGCCCGTTCGCGCCCACCAGGTCGTACGCGAACGCGCTCCACTGCAACCGCCCGTACGCTCCGCCGTCGCGCTCCCAGCCGACGCCCGCGCCGAGCGCCATGGGGGCCGAGCCCAGCGCCGGCGAGGGACGCGCCGGCACCGGCGCGGCGGCGCGCTCACGCGGCGGCAGCCGCAGGCGCGCCGCCAGCAGCTCGCGCCGCGCCCCGCGCAGTGCCTCGTCCTCCTGCGCGACGCCGCGGTACTCGTAGTAGGCGAGCAGCGCATCGACCACCTCGATGCGCTGCTCGGTCGTCAGCGGGGCGAGCGCCTCGTCGAGCGGTGCACCGGCGATGGCGGCGCCGGCCGCGCCCGATTCGGCGGGCGCCAGGGCGCGAAACTGGTGGTAGAACGCGCGCTGGCTGCTCGGCATGTAGCGAATGGCGCGGATCAGCGGCGCCGGTGCACGCTCGTCCAGGGTGTGCAGGCGGTGGAAGAGCTCGATCGGCGCGTACCAGCCGCGTACCCCGTCCACGAACGGCTCGCCGGTCGCCAGGGTCATCAGCTCGCCAAGCCGATAGGCGCAGTTCTGGGTGAGGAAGTAGTAGGTGAATTTGCGGCCGGTCATCTCCCACAGATGAAACACCAGCAGCTGTAACGCGTCGTCGTCCAAAGCGATCTCGTAGTCCCACATGTCGCGGAACTCGGTGCGCGCATAGACGAGATCCTGCGTGTAGTAGTGCCGGTCGGAGAAGCCCGCTTGGTAGCCGCCGGTGAGCCCGCGGTAGATGTAGACCGGCGTGAGCTCGTTGTCGGGCACCAGGGCGCCGAAGTTGAAGGTGAGGTCGAGCAGCGAGCCGCCGCCGTGTGGGCGCTCACTGTTGAACTTGAGCAGCGTGTGACCGAAGGCGGAGGCCGGATTGCCGAAGTAGCCGCTGACCATGAGCAGGCTGGCCGATCGGATGTCGTCTAGCTGCGCCCAGCGCTCGAAGCGCGCGCAGGCGGGCTCGCGCACGCGGTAGCCCGGCAGATCCAGGTGGCGGCTGAGCCAGAAATAGCGGGCCGGAAACTGGCAGCGCGGGTGGTCGTCGTGCAGCGCCTCGGTGTCCGTCAGCGCCCGCAGGGTGGCGCGCAATTCGGCCTCGGGATCGTGGCGCCCGGCGGGCGACAGGAAGAAGGCGTCGCTGACGATCTCGCTGCGCCGCCCGTGGCGGTCGTAGTGCAGGAGCTGCAGCCATTGCGGGTGGCTCGCCAACGCGCTCAGCACGTCGGCAGCGAATGGCGCCGAGAAAGGCTCCGAGGGGTGAGCCTGGCCGGCGCCGGCCGAGGCGGCCGCCAGCAGCAGTAGCGCCCCTGAGATCGTGCGAAAGAATGTACGCAAGGGCGGACGTACCTGGTGAGAAGGATCGCCCGACGCGGGGTCGGGCGATCCGGGCCTACAACTTATAACCTACCCGTGCGGGTCGGCCGCGTGCCTCAGCCGATGGTGCAGGAGTGACGCGCGATGTGCTGGTGCAGCTGCTGGTGCAGCGTGCCGGCCTGCTCGAAGCGCGACTGGCTGGTGTAGTTGGTGTCAGCCACCGTGCCGGCCAGATCGGCCCGCAGCGACGCGGTCAGACCCTCGCGCGCGGCGGCGGGGCAGCCGGACATGGCGATCAGGGCGTCCAGGTGCGCGCCCTGGCCCTGCGCGATGTCCTTCTCCAGCTGCGGGTAGGTCTCGAAGATGAAGGACGCGGTCTGTTCCTTGGCGCCCGCACAGGTGTCCGCGCTGGTGGCGTTGGAGCTGATGGCGGTGGTGCCGAGATCCCAGGTCACGTTGGTGACGGCGGCGACGGGCCCGTTGTTCGGGGCAATCATGGCGCCCAGGCCGCACTCGGTATAGATGTCGGCGAACTCGCGCGCGGTGGCGTTGGTCGAGAACGCCATCGACAGCACCGCCGTGGCGGCCACACCTAGAAGGACTTTTTTCATCATTATTCTCCGGTTTGCGTTTTGTTGTTGTCCAAACCGCGGCCGTTGCAGCCTGTCCCGGGGCCGCCCCTCTCCTGATCGGTATTCTGTTTAATCGTCCTTGGCTTGGCAAGGATTGGTTCGCCTCAGGGCTTGGCGCCGCCCAGGCGTTTGAGGCAGGCGAGGTAGGCCCGCTCGTCGGGCGCCGTGCCGGTCCGCTGAGCGGTCCACAGCGTCTCACCCAGGCACTCCATGGCGTGATGCTCGGCGGCATGGGCGTCGCCGGTGCGACGCACCAGATCCTGGAACGCCTCGCGCACGCCGGGCGGCTGGCCGGCCGCCATCTGTTCGCGCAGCGCGATGTGCATGCCCATGTGCAGGAAGGGATTGGACTGGCCGCCCTCGGGCGTGTAGTCACGCGCGAGGCCCGCGTCCTCGTCGGCGAGCAGCGCGTGGTACTCGGGGTGCTCGCCCACCACCTCGGCGATCAGCCGCTCCAGGGGTTCCAGCGGCTGGCCGGTGCGGGCCTTGTCCCAGGCCTGGAAGAAGTGGCGGCGCAGGCTGTCGCGGTCTTGTCCGAAGATCATGAGTCCCTCACCTCTTTCAGGAAAGCTTACGCCTTATGCGGCGCTGCCGCGCGGCGTCGGCACGGCGGCCGGCGTCTTGTGGCGGTAGTCGCATAGATCCGCGATCAGGCACTGGGGGCAGGCGGGCTTGCGGGCCGTGCAGACGTACCGTCCGTGCAGGATGAGCCAGTGGTGCGCGTCCTGGAGAAACTCCTTGGGCACCACGCGCAGCAGCTTGTCTTCGACGGCGCGCACGGTCTTGCCGGGTGCGATGCCGGTGCGGTTGGCGACGCGGAAGATGTGGGTGTCCACCGCCATGGTCGGCTCGCCGAAGGCGGTGTTCAGGATCACGTTGGCGGTCTTGCGTCCCACGCCCGGCAGGGCCTCCAGCGCTTTGCGCTCGCGCGGCACCTCGCCGTCATACTGCTCCACCAGCATGGCGCAGGTCTTGAGAACGTTCTTGGCCTTGGTGTTGAACAGGCCGATAGTCTTGATGTGTTCCTTCAGCCCTTCCTCACCGAGGCCGAGGATCGCCTGCGGGGTGTTGGCGACCGGGAACAGGCGCGCGGTGGCCTTGTTGACGCCCTTGTCGGTGGCCTGCGCGGAGAGGATCACCGCGATCAGCAACTCGAACGGCGTGCGGTACTCGAGCTCGGTGGTGGGCGCGGGATTGGCCGCGCGCAGACGCTCGAAGATGGCGCGGCGTTTGGCGGCGTTCACGGGCGGGGTGGAAGGCGGCGGGGGCACGCGGCCCCCGCGTTATCGCCTAGGTGTGGCGGAAGTAGCCGATGTCCGGCGCGGGCTCGCGCGGGCTGGCGCCGGTCTCGTTGCGCAGCTCCTCCACCATCTTGCGGTGCTTGTCTTCCAGCTTGTGCATGTCGTCGGACGACAGGCGGGGGAAGAGGGCGTACTTGATGAAGTGGCCCAGGTCGTCGAGCATCACCGCCCAGACCTTGTCGTTCAGGTGGAAGCCGCGATGGGCGTGCTGCCCGTACGGATAGCTCTGGAACTCGATGGCCTTGGTCTGGCTGAGCTCCTTGTCCTGCTCAACGAAGCGCTTGGCCCATTCGTACCACCAGCGGTAGTACTTCTCCTGCAGCTCGGCATTGTAGCCCTGCAGTTCGAAGAAGGCGGTGGTGGCGGCCCGGCCGCCGCGGCCGCTGAAAGGAAAATGTCCTGCCATCGAGTCAACTCCCTGAGGGGTATATAAGAATCATCTAACGGGCTAATACGCCGAAATCGGGCGATAACGTAACAGAATCGGTCTGGGGGTTAAAGGCGCGAGCGGGCCGACATGGGAAGGAGGCACGCAATGGGCGTGCGCGCCGGTCCGCGGTCAGCCCTCCGCCGTGGCCGCCCGCGGCGCCGGCGCCCGCTGGGCCGCGCGCCGCTGCTGACGGGCGTCGATGACGTTCTTGAGCGCAATCAGCAGCCCCAGGCCGATGAACGCACCGGGCGGCAGGATGGCCAGCAGCACGCCGCGGTAGTCCTCCCACACGGTGATGGTGAAGGCGCGGCCGAGCTCGCCGAACATGAGGTGCGATTGGGCGAACAGGGTGCCGTGGCCGACCAACTCGCGCAGCCCGCCCAGCACGACCAGCACGGCGCAAAAACCGACGCCCATCATGAGGCCGTCCACGAAGGCGCGCCCGACGTTGTTCTTCGAGGCGAAGGCCTCGGCGCGTGCCAGGATGGCGCAGTTGGTCACGATCAGCGGGATGAAGATGCCGAGGATGAGGTACAGCTCGTGGAAGTAGGCGCTCATGCTGAGCTCGATGGCGGTCACCGCCGAGGCGATGATGAGCACGAACACCGGAATGCGGATCTCGGGGCGCACCACGTTGCGGATCAGCGAGACGATGACGTTGGAGGTGACCAGCACCAGGATGGTGGCCAGCCCCAGGCCCAGGCCGTTGATCAAGGTGCCGGTGACCGCCAGCAGCGGGCACAGGCCGAGCAACTGCACGAAGGCCGGGTTGTTGGTCCACAGCCCCGCGCGCGTGATGTCGCCGTAGCCGTCACTCATCCTGGGTCTCCTCGGGCTGGCCGAACAAGTGCTCGCCCCGCGCCTCGTAGTAGCGCAGCGTATTGTACACAGCGCGCACCACCGCTCGCGGCGTAATGGTGGCGCCGGTGAACTGTTCGAACTCGCCGCCGTCGCGGCGCACGCGCCAGCGCGCCGGGGGCGGGTCCTGCAGCGACTTGCCCGCGAAGGCGTGGATCCAGTCCGACCGCCCCGCCTCGATGTAGTCCCCCAGGCCTGGCGTCTCGCGGTGCGCGATGACGCGCACGCCCGCCAGGGTGCCGTCGCGGTTCACCGCCACCAGCAGGCGAATGCTGCCGCTGTAGCCGTCGGGCGCGATCGTGTTGAACACCGCCGCGACCGGCTGCCCCTCGCGGCGGGCGATAAACACGGTGACCGGCTCGCGTGTGCCGAGGCGCTCGGGATCGTGCACCTCCACCGTGTCCTTGAACAGCTCGTTGTCGTAGCGTTCCGGCGGCACCAGGGTGTGCAAGGTGCGCAGCAGCGTGGCACGCTCGTTCTCCAGAATACGGTCCGCGGTCAGCGACTGCGTGAACGCCACCAGTCCCGTGCCCACCACCGCGAACACGCCGAGCACCAGGGCGCTGGGTAACATCGCGCGCAGCAGGGCCTTGAACACTAGCGCCTCCCGTGGCCGAACGCGCGCGGCTGAGTGTAATAGTCGATGGTGGGCGCGGCCATGTTCATCAGCAGCACGGCGAAGGCCACGCCGTCCGGATAGCCGCCGAACACGCGGATGACGAAGGTCAACGCGCCCACGCCGGCGCCGAAGATCAGCCGCCCCCGCGGAGTGGTGGCGGCGCTCACCGGGTCGGTGGCGATGAAGAACGCGCCCAGGATGGCCGCGCCGCTGAACAGGTGAAACAGTGGCGAGGCGTTGGCGTCGGGATTGGTGAGGTAGAACACGGTGGCCAGCGCGCCCAGGGTGCCGAGCATGGCGACCGGGATATGCCAGCTGATCACCCGCCGCAGCATGAGCCATACCCCGCCGGCCAGAAACGCGAGGTTGACGACCTCCCAGCCCACCCCACCCACTTCACCGATCAGCGGGTTGCCTGCCTTGATCTCGGTGATCGTGCGATTGAGACCGAGCTCGGTCTTGATGTGGTCCAGCGGCGTGGCCATGGTGATGGCGTCGATCGGCGCGGGCGGGACGCCGGTGAAGGCGTAGCGCAGCGAGTCCCAGAAGTCGGGGAAGGTGGCCGCGATGGTCTCGGGCGGCAGCCACTGCGTCATTTCGCGCGGAAAGGAGATGAGCAGCATGGCGTAGCCGACCATGGCCGGGTTGAACACGTTGTAGCCCAGGCCGCCGTAGAGCTGCTTGGCGACGATGATGCCGAACGCCGCGCCCACCGCCGTCATCCACCAAGGCAGCAGGGGTGGCAGGGCGAGCGCCAGCAGCACGCCGGTGACGATGGCGCTGCCGTCGGTGAGGTGGGGCATCAACGGCCGGCCGCGCAGGCGCAGCATCAACGCCTCGCTGGCCAGCGCCGCCACCACGGCGATGCTGATGTTGATCACCACGCCCCAGCCGAAGAACCAGACGTAGGCCGCCACGCCGGGCACCAGCGTGTACAGCACGCGCAACATGACCACGTTGACGCTGAGCGGCCCGCGCACGTGCGGCGAGCTGGGGTTGTTCAGCAGCACCTGGGGCTATTCCTTCTGGTCGTCTTGGGCGGGTGTCGCCGGGTCGCTGGTGGCGGGCGCACTGTCCGCGCCGCCGAGCGGCGCCGCGGCCTCGCGTTTGCGCCGCGCGCGCTCCACCGCCGCCTTGATGGCGGCCTGTTTGTCGTCGCCCGCGGCGTCGCTCACCCCGGCCTTCTTCTGTCGGTGGCGCGCCTCGCGCTCGGCCTTCTCACGTTCCAGCCGCTCCAGGCGGAACTCGTGGCGGCGCCGCGCGAGGTCGGCCTTTTGTTGGTCACGCTCGCGCGCCCAGATCTCGGTCTTGGCGTAGCGGAAGTATTGTACCAACGGGATGTTGCTGGGGCAGACGTAGGCGCACAGCCCGCACTCGATGCAGTCGTACAGGTTGTGGTCCTGCACCTTGTCGAAATCCTTGGCGCGCGCGTACCAGTACAACTGCTGTGGCAGCAGCTGGGCGGGGCAGACGTCGGTGCAGGCCCCGCAGCGGATGCACGGCATGGGCGGCGGCGGGTCGCCCACCACCTGCGGTCCGGCCACCAGGATGCAGTTGGTGGCCTTGACCACCGGCACATCCGCGCCGCTCAGGGTGAAGCCCATCATCGGCCCGCCCATGATGAGCCGCAGCCCGGGACGCGCCCCGCCGACCTCCTCGATCAGATCCTGGACGGGGGTGCCGATCAGCACCTCCAGGTTGCGCGGCGCGGCCACGCCGTCGCCGGTCACGGTCACGAAGCGCGAGGTGAGCGGCTCGCCCCAGATCACCGCCCAGTACACCGACGCCGCCGTGCCGACGTTATGGCACACCACGCCGACGTCGATGGGCAAGCCGTTGCTCGGCACCTCGAGGCCGGTGAGGGTCTTGATGAGCTGCTTCTCGCCGCCGGCCGGGTAAATCGTGGGGATGACCACCACCTCGACCTGCTCGATTCCCAGCGCCTTCACCGCGGCGCGCATGGCGGCGATGGCCTCCGGCTTGTTGTCCTCGATGCCGATCAGGCACTGCTTCGCCTGCAGCGCGTGGCGCATGATGGTCATGCCCTGCAGGATCTCCCGCGCGCGCTGGCGCATGAGCATGTCGTCGCAGGTGATGTAGGGCTCGCACTCGGCGCCGTTCAGGATCAGCGTGTCGACCTTGTGGCCCGGGCCCGGATTGAGCTTGATGTAGCTCGGAAAGCCGGCCCCGCCGAGTCCGACGATGCCCGCCTCGCGGATCAGGTTGCGCAGCGCGCTGGGGTCCATGTCCGCGTAGTCGAGGTGCAGCGTGAGCGGCGCCCAGGTCTCGCGCCCGTCGGTCTCTATCACGATGCAGGGCGCCGTGAGGCCCGAGGGATGCGGGATGGGGCGCTCCTCGATGGCCACCACCCGGCCGGAGCTGGACGCGTGCACCGGCGCGCTCACATAGCCGTCGGCGCGCGCGATGAGCTGGCCCTTCAGCACTTGGTCGCCGACCGCCACCACCGGCTCGGCCGGTTCGCCGATGTGCTGGGTGAGCGGCAGCACCAGGTGCCGGGGCAGGCGCGCCGGCACCGCGTCGCGCGCGGTGGAGATCGCCTTGTAGCCCGGCAGGCGCAGCCCGCCATGGAAGCGCCAGAGCTTGCGCGCCATCAGCTGCCCTCCGTCTCGCGCTGGTCGCGAGGCGCTTCCGGGTAGGGCCACTTCCAGGTGTTGACGTCTTCGGGCAAGGCCACCATGTCGATGCAGTCGACCGGGCAGGGCGGCACGCAGAGGTCGCAGCCGGTGCATTCGGCGGCGATCACGGTGTGCATCTGCTTGGCCGCGCCCACGATGGCGTCCACCGGGCAGGCCTGGATGCACAGGGTGCAGCCGATGCAGGTCTGCTCGTCGATGACGGCGACGGTCTTCTCCTGCGCCGCCCCGTTCTCGGGGTTGAGCGGCTTGGGATCTTTGCCGAGCAGGTCGGCCAATGCATGGATGGTGGCCTCGCCGCCGGGCGGGCACTGGTTGATGTCCGCCTCGTCGTTGGCGATGGCGGTGGCATACGGGCGGCAGCCGGGGTAGCCGCACTGCCCGCACTGGGTCTGCGGCAGCAAGGCATCCACCTGGTCGACGATGGGGTCGCTCTCGACCTTGAAGCGCACCGCGGCATAGCCGAGCAACAGCCCGAATACCAGGGCCAGCGCGGCCAGCGCAAGGATGGCGCTCAGCATGCGCTCAGGCCCTCACCAGACCGGCGAAGCCCATGAAGCCCATGGACATGAGTCCCGCGGTGACCAGTGCGATGGCCGCGCCCTGGAAGGGCACCGGCACGTCGGCCGCCGCTACCCGCTCGCGCAGCGCCGAGAACAGGATCAGCACCAGCGAAAAACCCGCAGCCGCGCCGAAGCCGAACACCGCCGACTGCAGGAAGCTGTGTTGCTCCTGCACGTTCAGCAGCGCGACGCCGAGCACCGCGCAGTTGGTGGTGATCAGCGGCAGGAAGATACCCAGCACCTGGTAGAGCAGCGGACTGGTCTTGTGGACCACCATCTCGGTGAACTGCACCACCACGGCGATCACCAGGATGAAGGTGATGGTGCGCAGATACTCCAGCCCCAGCGGGGCGAGCAGGTAGGTATTGGCGAGGTAGCTCACCACCGAGGACAGGGTGAGCACGAAGGTGGTGGCCAGCGCCATCCCGGTGGCCGTCTCCAGCTTGCGCGAGACGCCCATGAACGGGCACAGGCCCAGGAACTTCACCAGCACGAAGTTGTTGACCAGGACCGTGCTGATCAGAATGAGGGCGTATTCGGTCATCCGTAGGTCGCCTGAAGAGCTGGAAGCGCCGATGCGCGCAGGTGATCCAAGGGGATGAATCGCGGTGCGCGGGCCCGCCTGCCGCGGGGCCCGCGCGTATTCTAACAGGTTGCGGGCGCGGACAGGCGCGCGCCGCCGCCCGCTATTTGATGCGCATCCCCGGTTGGGCGCCGGTGTCGGGGCTCAGGATCCACAGATCCTGGCCGCCCGGGCCGGCGGCCAGCACCATGCCTTCCGAGACGCCGAAGCGCATCTTGCGCGGGGCGAGGTTGGCCACCATCACCGTGAGCCGCCCCTCGAGGTCCTCCGGCCGGTAGGCCTTGCGGATGCCCGCGAACACCGTGCGCCGCTCGAAGCCGAGGTCGAGGGTCAGGCGCAGCAGCTTGTCGGCGCCCTCCACGGCCGCCGCTTCCACGATGCGCGCCACGCGCAGATCGACCTTGGCGAAGTCGTCGATGCCGATGGTCTCGGCAATCGGATCGGCCGTCGGCGCGGCAGGCGCCGTCGCGGCGGGCGCCGCCTCGGCCGCCGCGGCCTTGGCGGCGTCGTCGAGCATGGCCTGCACGGCCTTAGGGTCGACGCGTGTCATCAGCGGCTGGAAGGCGTCGATGCGGTGGTCGGCGAGCGGCTCGGCAAGGTTGTCGAAGTCGAGCGGCGCGCAGCGCAGGAACCCCTCCGCCTGCGCGGCCATCTGCGGCAGCACGGGCTTGAGGTAGGCCATCAGCACGCGGAACAGGTTCAGCCCGGTGGAGCAGACCGCCTGCACGCGCGCCTGCTGGGCCGGGTCCTTGGCCAGCACCCAGGGCTTGTGCTCGTCGATGTACTGGTTGGCGCGGTCGGCGAGCGCCATGATCTCGCGCACCGCGCGCCCGTATTCACGTGCCTCGTAGTGCGCGGCAATGGACTCGCGCGCCTGCACGAAGGCCTCGAACAGCGCGGGTTCCGGCCCCGCGGGGTCGAGCCGACCGTCGAACAGGCGGGTGATGAAGCCCGCGCAGCGGCTCGCGATGTTGACCACCTTGCCCACCAGGTCCGCATTCACGCGCTGCGTGAAGTCGTCGAGGTTGAGGTCGAGGTCGTCCACGCCGCCCGACAGCTTGGCCGCCAGGTAGTAGCGCAGGTACTCGGGATTGAGGTGGTCCAGGTAGCTGCGCGCCATGATGAAGGTGCCGCGCGACTTGGACATCTTCTGGCCGTTGATGGTGAGAAAGCCGTGCGCGAACACCCCGCTCGGCATGCGGTAGCCGGCGGCATGCAGCATCGCGGGCCAGAACAGGGTGTGGAAGTACACGATGTCCTTGCCGATGAAGTGGTAAACCTCGGTCGCCTCGTCCTCGCGCCAGTAGGCGTTGAAGTCCAGGCCTTCGGTGCGCGCGCACAGGTGCTGGAAGCTGGCCATGTAGCCCACCGGCGCATCCATCCAGACGTAGAAGTACTTGCCGGGCGCGTCCGGGATCTCGAAGCCGAAGTAGGGCGCGTCGCGCGAGATGTCCCACTCGCGCAGGCCGCCCTCGAACCACTCATCCAGCTTGTTGGCGATCTGCGCCTGCACGTGGCCGGCGCGGGTCCACTCGCGCAACAGACTCTCGAACACCGGCAGCTTGAAGAAGTAATGCTCGGAGCTGCGCTGCACCGGCACCGCGCCCGACACCGCCGAGCGCGGGTTCTTGAGTTCCAGCGGGGTGTAGGTCGCGCCGCAGACCTCGCAGCTGTCGCCGTACTGATCCGCCGCGCCGCAGCGCGGGCATTCGCCCTTCACGAAGCGGTCGGGCAGGAACATCTCGCGCTCGGGATCGTAGGCCTGCTCGATGGTGCGCGAGGTGATGTGGCCGTCGGCGCGCAGATGCCCATACAGGCTCTCCACCAATGCGCGGTTCTCCGGCGAATGGGTGCTGTGGTAGTTGTCGAAGCCGATGTGGAAATCCGCGAAATCCGCCTGGTGCTCGCGGCTCATGCGGGCGATCAGCGCCTCGGGCGTGATGCCCTCGCGCTCGGCGCGCAGCATGATGGGCGTGCCGTGGGCGTCGTCGGCACACACGTAGGTGCAGCGATGGCCGCGCAGGCGCTGGAAGCGAGCCCAGATGTCGGTCTGGATGTACTCGACCATATGCCCGAGATGAATCGGCCCATTGGCGTAGGGCAGGGCGCTGGTGACCAGGATTTGGCGCGGTGTGTGCGGCATTCGTCGACTCGGTCGCGGCGGAAAAGGCGCCTATGATACGCGATCCTGCGCCGTTCTGGTGCCCGCGGGGGCGGTGGTTGTGCTATCGGCCGCCGCGCCCGATCGTGTAATATTGCGTTTTGCCCGCCGAGCCCAAGTACGGCATAAGGAGGACTGTTTATGGCAAGCGTGTCGCAGCTGCAGGTCGAGACGGCGCTCAAGGAATTCATCGAGCCGAACCTGGATTCCGACTTGGTATCGGCCAAGGCGGTGAAGGGTATCGAGATCGACGACGCCGATAACGTCACGCTGAAGATCGAGCTGGGCTACCCGGCCAAGGGCTTTCAGGCCGAACTGGCCGACAAGCTGCGCGAGAAGCTCAAGCAGGTGCGCGGCGTGGGCGAGGTGACGGTCAACATCGACAGCAAGATTTCCAGCCACGCCACCCAGAAGGGCGTCAAGCCCATCAGCGGGGTGAAGAACATCATCGCCGTCGCCTCCGGCAAGGGCGGCGTGGGCAAGTCCACCACCGCGGTGAACCTGGCGCTGGCCTTGGCGGCCGAGGGGGCCAAGGTCGGTATTCTGGACGCCGACATCTACGGTCCCAGCCAGCCGCGCATGCTCGGCACCAACGCGCGCCCCGACTCCAAGGACGGCCGTTCGCTCGAGCCGGTGATGAGCTACGACCTGCAGTCCATGTCCATCGGTTACCTCATCGACGAGGAAACCCCGATGATCTGGCGCGGCCCCATGGTTACCCAGGCCCTGGAGCAGCTCCTGAACGACACCAACTGGAAGGACGTCGACTACCTCATCGTCGACCTGCCGCCGGGTACCGGCGACACGCAGCTTACCCTCGCGCAGAAGGTGCCGCTGGCGGGCGCGGTGATCGTCACCACGCCGCAGGACATCGCCCTGCTCGACGCCCGCAAGGGGCTGAAGATGTTCGAGAAGGTCGAGGTGCCGGTGCTCGGTATCGTGGAGAACATGAGCATCCACATCTGCAGCAACTGCGGCCACGAGGAGCACATCTTCGGCGAGGGCGGCGGTGTCCGTATGGCCGAACAGTACGGCGTCGACTTCCTGGGGGCGCTGCCGCTCGACATCCGCATTCGCGAGGAGGCCGACAACGGTCGCCCGACCGTGGTCGCTGAACCCCAGAGCCGCATCGCGGAAATCTATCGCGCCATCGCGCGCCGTATGGCGGCCAAGCTGTCGCTGCGGGCGAAGGACCACAGCGCGAAGTTCCCGAATATCGTGATTCAGAATAGCTGATTGAAGTCCGGAACAGGCCAGTCCCTGGCCTGCCCGGACACGGCGCGGGAAAAGCGTGGTTTTCCCGCGCCTCCGCATAGCGGCGGCACATCCATGTGCCGCGGGTGCCTGCGTCAGGCGCGGGTGCGTGCGGGTGCACCCGGATTGCTCAGGCAGCGGCGTTCGAAAAGCGTCGTTTTCGCCCGCCTTCGCACAGCGGCGGCGATGTTAGAAGCCTGAGACGGGCCATCCATGGCCCGCTCAGGCACGGCGTTCGAAAAGCGTCGTTTTCGCCCGCCTGCGCATAGCGGCGGCGATGTTAGAAGCCTGAGACGGGCCATCCATGGCCCGCTCAGGCACGGCGGGCGAAAAGCGTGGTTTTCCCGCGCCTCCGCGTAGCGGCGGCACATCCGTGTGCCGCGGGTGCCTGCGTCAGGCGCGGGTGCGTGCGGGGCACCCGGGTTGCTCAGCAACGGCAGTCGAACAGCGTGGTTTTCGACCGCCTCCGCATAGCGGCGGCGATGTTAGAAGCCTGAGACGGGCCATCCATGGCCCGCTCAGGCACGGCGGGCGAAAAGCGTGGTTTTCGACCGCCTCCGCATAGCGGCGGCACATCCGTGTGCCGCGGGGTGCCTGCGTCGGGCGCGGGTGCGTGCGGGGCACCCGGGTTGCTCAGCAACGGCAGTCGAACAGCGTGGTTTTCGACCGCCTCCGCATAGCGGCAGCGATGTTAGAAGCCTGAGACGGGCCATCCATGGCCCGCTCAGGCACGGCGGGCAAAAATCGTCGTTTTCGCCCGCCTTCGCATAGCGGCGGCACATCCGTGTGCCGCGGGGCGCCTGCGTCGGGCGCGGGTGCGCACGAGTGCGCCGGGCGGCACTCACCGTGGCTTTTTCTCCCTCTCCCTCAGGGAGACGGCAGCGAGGGGGGCAAGACCCCCGCCGCTGGCGCATCACCGGCCAAGACTGGGATCGGCGCGGCGCTCCGGAGCAGGGCGCGGCGGCGACAATAACATCAGGCATATTCGCACACACAGGGGCGGGGCAGATGAGCATCAAGTCCGATCGCTGGATCCGGCGCATGGCGCAGGAGCAGGGCATGATCGAGCCGTTTGAGCCGGGACAGGTACGGCACAACGGCGGCGGGCCGATCGTCTCCTACGGCACCTCGAGCTACGGCTACGACGTGCGCTGCTCGGACGAGTTCAAGATCTTCACCAACATCAACTCGGCGGTGGTCGACCCCAAGCAGTTCGACTCGAACAGCTTCGTCGATTTCAAGGGGCCGGTGTGCATCATCCCGCCGAATTCCTTTGCGCTCGCGCGCACGGTCGAGTATTTCCGTATCCCACGCAAGGTGCTCACCATCTGCCTCGGCAAGTCGACCTACGCCCGTTGCGGCATCATCGTCAACGTCACGCCGCTCGAGCCCGAGTGGGAAGGGCACGTCACCTTGGAGTTCTCCAACACCACGCCGTTGCCCGCCAAGATCTACGCCAACGAAGGTGTGGCCCAGATGCTGTTCCTGGAGTCCGACGAGGAGTGCGAGACCTCCTATAAGGATCGCGGCGGGAAGTATCAGGGGCAGACGGGCGTTACCTTGCCCAAGACCTGAGGCGGGGGCGATTACCTCAGCCGGGATCGCCCCGAAGCCGGGTGAGCCGCAGCACCAGCGTGCCGACAGTGCGCTCGGCGTCGCGCTGCTCGATGCGCACCGGTAGATAGCCGAGTTCCGGCGCCAACCAGAAAATCATGCTGCGCTGGCGGTCCGTGTCGCGCTGTTCGACGCGCACCGTGTGATAGCGTCCCGCCGGCGTCTCCACCCGCCCCTCGCCCTTGACCTCGAAGGTGTAGGACTCGACCCGCCGTCCGTCGGCGATCGGGTATTCCATCTGCGTCTTGCCTTGCGCAACGTCGAGCATCAACGCGATCTGGATCGACGCGAGGTCCTGCGCGCAACAGGGCAGGTCCCAGCGCTCATCGGTGAGGGTGCTGGCGATCACGCCGCGCTCGTAGTCGAAGGCGATCTCCCGGTGGCGCTCCCGGCGGCCGCCGGTTTGGTGATAGGCGTATGACATCGGCTTGACCTTACCCTCTTCGAGGCGCCAGCGGCTGTACTCCTCGATGCGGTCGCGTACGAACAGTGTGGCGACGCCGGCCGGTTGCGCCACGGTGCGAAACTCCCACACGCCGTCCTCCCGGCGCTGCAAGGTGCGACTCGATTCGGCGGCGCGCACGCCGTTGGCGGTGAGGGTGTAGCTGGCGCTGAAGGGCTGCGGCGCCTCGGCGAGCGCGAGGCCGGCGAGCAGGAACAGGAAGAGGGCGGCGGGAACGGCCCTCATCCCGCCGGCTCCACGCCGGGATCCGTGGGGGCGGCGGCGTTCAACGGACGGTCGTCCAGGAAGACGCGTCCGTCTTCAAGGCGCAGGCGCCCACGCGCGAACCAATCAATAGCCTGCGGATAGATGCGGTGCTCCTGCTCCAGCACCCGCGCCGCCAACGAGGTCGGCGTGTCGTCGGACAGCACCGGCACGCGCGCCTGCAGGATGACCGGCCCGCCGTCCAGTTCGCGGGTGACGAAGTGCACGCTGGCGCCGTGCTCGCGCTGCCCGTCGGCGATGGCGCGCCGGTGTGTGTCAAGGCCGCGGTACAGCGGCAGCAGCGAGGGATGGATGTTCATCATGCGCCCTTCGTAATGCGCGACGAATTCGTCCCCCAGGATACGCATGAAGCCCGCCAGCACAACCAGCCCGGGGCGGTGGGCATCGATGGCGGCCGCCAGCGCACGATCGAAGGCGGCGCGGTCCGAATATTCCGTGTGATCCACGACCTGCGCCGGCACCCCCGCGCGGCGCGCACGTTCCAGGCCGCCGGCGGCGGGCCGGTTGGCGATCACCGCCTGCACCCGCGCGTGCACGCGCCGCTCGGCGCAGGCGTCCAAAATCGCTTGCAGGTTGGTGCCGCCGCCGGAGATCAGGACGACGATCGGCAACGGCGCGGTGCCGACGCTCACTCGTGGATAAGGACCGCGGGGGCCCCGTCGCGCAGCGGGACGACGCGCCCGATCTGCCAAGCCGGCAGACCGGCCTCGGCGAGGTGGGCGAGGGCCCGTTCGGCGTCGCCCTGCGCGACACACACCGCCATGCCGATGCCGCAGTTGAAGGTGCGGTACATCTCGGCGGTCTCGATACCCCCTTCGCGTTGCAGCCAGTCGAAGATGGCGGGCTGCTGCCAGGTCTTGGCGCCCAGTTCGACGCCCAGGCCTTCGGGCAGCACGCGGGGGATGTTTTCGGTCAGTCCGCCGCCGGTAATATGGGCCAGCGCGCGCACCTCGACCTGGTGCATGAGCGACAGCAGCGGCTTGACGTAGATGCGCGTCGGCTCGAGCAGGGCCTCGCCTAGCGTGCGGCCGTCGAAGGGCTGGGCGAGATCGGCGCCGGAAACTTCCAGCACCTTGCGAATCAGGGAGTAGCCGTTGGAATGCGGGCCGGAGGAGGCGATGCCGAGCACCGCGTCGTCGGCCTGCACGCGGCTGCCGTCGATGATGGCGCTCTTCTCCACGATGCCGACGCAGAAACCGGCAAGGTCATAGTCGCCGCCGCCGTACATGCCCGGCATCTCGGCGGTCTCGCCGCCGATCAGCGCGGCGCCGGCGCGCTCGCAGCCCACGCCGATGCCCTCGACCACCTGCGCGGCGACCTCCACGTCCAGCTTGCCGGTGGCGTAGTAGTCGAGGAAGAACAGCGGCTCGGCGCCTTGCACCACCAGGTCGTTCACGCACATCGCGACCAGGTCGATGCCGATGGTGTCGTGGCGGCCCATCTGCATCGCGAGCTTGAGTTTGGTGCCGACTCCGTCCGTGCCGGATACCAGCACCGGTTCGCGGTAGCGGTCGAGCGGCAACTCGAACAGCGCGCCGAAGCCGCCCAGGCCCTGCATCACCTCGGGACGCGCGGTGCGCTGGGCAATCGGCTTGATCCGCTGGACCAGCGCATCGCCGGCATCGATGTCGACGCCGGCGTCGCGGTAGCTCAAGGACGCCTGGGAATCGGGGTTGCGCTCGGTCACAAGACACTCCAGTTGGCGGAAGGGCACATTCCCTTGAGGGAGAATGGAGGCATAATAGGCGCCATAGTCTATCAGGCCGGCTTAGGCGCTGAAAACGCGCGCACGGCCGCAAGACGTCGATCCCCGGGGGCTGTTTTGCGCATATTGTTGACCTCTCTTTTGTTGATTCTCGCCGTGGCCCATGCGGAGGCCCGCGCACCCGCCGCCGTATACGAGGTCGAGGTGCCGGTGCGTTCTCAGGCCGCCGGGGAGCGCGACCAGGCACTCGGTGCCGCCTTGAGCAAAGTGCTGGTGAAGGTGGCCGGCACCCGGGCCGTGCTCGACCACGAGCAGGCCCGCGCAGCGCTCGGTCAGGCCGGTCGTCTGGTGCAGCAGTATCGCTACCTGGCGGACGACGAGGGCCAGCGCTTGTGGGTGCGCTTCGATACGGCGGCCGTGGAAGGGCTGCTCAGTCGGGCGCAGGTGGTGTCGTGGCCGTTCCCGCGCAACGCCACGCTGGTGTGGCTGGCGGTCGACGATGGACGCGAGCGCATGCTGCTGGGCGCTGCCGACCTCGACCATGAGACCCGCCAAGTCCTCGAGGCACGTGCCCAGGAGCGGGCCTTGCCGCTGATGTTTCCGCTGATGGACTTGACCGATCAGGGGCGGGTGCGACTGGGTGATCTGTGGGGCGGTTTTCACGAGCCCGTGCTCGAGGCCTCGGAGCGCTACGACGCCGCCTCCGTGCTGAGCGGCCGTGTCTCCCGTGGCGCGCGCGAGTGGTCGGGACGCTGGCAGTTGTTCCAGGGCGGCGAGGCAGTGGCCGGCTGGGAGTCGAGCGGCTCGTTGCAGGACACGCTCGCCGGCGGGCTCGATCATGCCGGTGATCTGCTGGCACGCCACTATGGGGAGAACATCGGCCAGGAGGGCGTGCTGTATGTGCGTGTGCGCGACGTACGCGGCCTACAGGACTATCGGCGTGCCATGGAGGCGCTGGAACGCGTCGGGCCGGTATCGCTCGCGCAGCCGCAGACCCTCGGCGCCGACCACGTCGTGTTTCGCGTCGATGCCCGCGGCGGACGTGCCGGCCTCGGCCGCGCACTACGCGGCAATGCCGCACTGGCCGCGGTCGAGAGCGAGGGCGCAGACGATGAGGTCGTGCTGCGTCTGGTGCGCTAGCGCGAGGTCGTGAGCCGCTACCGGCACATCCCTAACCTCATCACCGGCGCGCGTCTGCTGTTGGTGCCGCCGCTGATCGCGCTGCTGTGGCTGGAGCAGTACACCGCGGCCATGGTGCTGTTTCTGGTGGCGGGTCTGTCGGACGGCGCCGACGGCTTTCTCGCACGCCGCTATGGCTGGACCAGCCGGCTGGGCTCGCTCCTCGACCCCTTGGCCGACAAGCTGCTGCACGTCGGCCTGTACCTCAGCCTGGGGTTGCTCGGTCATCTGCCCATCTGGCTGGTCGCCCTGGTCATCGGGCGGGACGTGCTCATCCTGGCCGGCGCCGCGGCGTACCGCGCCGCGCTTGGCAACTATCGGGTGGAGCCGCGCGCGCTCTCCAAGTTCAATACCCTGATGCAAATGGTGCTGGTGCTCGCCGTCATCGTCGCGCTGGGCGGACTGCCGATGCCGGCCGGGTTGATCGATGCCTTGATCTACGTCGTCGCGGCGACCACCGTTGCGAGCGGCAGCGAGTATGTATGGATCTGGAGCGGACGCGCGCGCGATCGGCTGCGCGCGTTGCGGGCCTCGCGATGAGCCATCAGCTGCCTTTGCGCATGGCGCTCGCCGGTGCGCCGACCTTCGAGCACTTCGAGGCGGGCGCCAACGGCGCCGCGCTGGCGGCGCTGCGCGGGCCGGAGCGTTTGATCTATCTGTGGGGTGCGCCGGGGACCGGCAAGAGTCATCTGCTGCAGGCGGCTTGCGCGGAGGCCGCGAACGCGCAGGCGAGCAGCGCGTACCTGCCGTTGCACGAGCCCGCACTTGCCCCGGCGATGGCGGCGGGCCTGGAATCGATCGCGCTGGTGTGCGTCGACGATCTCGACGCCGTGGCCGGTCAGCCCGCTTGGGAAGCGGCGCTGTTCGGGCTGTACAACGAGGTGTCGGCCGGCGGGGGGCGTCTGGTATTCGCGGCGGCGGCCCCGCCCCAGGCGTTGCCCCTTGGGTTGGCGGACCTGCGCTCGCGTTTGAGCGCCTGCGCGGTGTTCCACCTGGAGCCGCTGGATGACGCGGATAAGGTGCACGCGCTGCGCCGTCAGGGGGCGCGTCGCGGGTTGGACGTGAGCGAGGAAGTCGCTTGGTTCCTACTGCGCCATTGGCGCCGCGATCTGCCGGCCTTGTGCGCCTTGCTCGATCGACTCGACAGGGCCTCCCTCGCTGCCCAGCGCCGTGTGACGATACCGTTCGTGCGCGGCGTCATTGCCGCGCGCGACTGAGAAAGGTCGATCACGGCGGCACATCCGTGTGCCGCAGGTGACGGCATAAAACAAAGCTTCCCGAGGGCAGAACTTGGGGACGGTCTGGCAGGCGCCGCTGCTTTAGCCCGCGCGTTCCGCGGCCTCGCGCACTAAGCGCAACTCGCGCCCGCGAAAACGCGCGAACAGCACCGCACCCGTCCAGAACAGCGTGCTGAACAGCACCTCCAGGGCGCCTAGATAGACGCCGACCCCGCCGGCCGCCACTTCCCCGATCCCGTGCACGAAGTACAGCAAGGCAAGGAAACTCGCCCAGGCATGAGTGTAAGGGCGCGCATGCAGCAGCCCGCGCAGCGGGAACAGCAGGGGTACCACCCATACCAGCACCACCAGCGAAATCGGCGATTGCGGGCGTTGCAGCAGTGTGATCCACAGCAGCAGCAGGATCAGCAGCCCGAAGTAACCCACCAGCGTCGTGATGCGCGCCCAGCGCGTTTTAGTCATGGTGTCGCTCCAGGCGCCGCACGGTGTCGGCGAGCCGCCGGCCCGCGGCGCGGCACAGGCGCGCCTCCTCGTCGCTGAGGGGACGGTCGTTGTCGGTGCCGGCGGTGTGGCTGGGACCGTAGGGCGTGCCGCCGGTGCGCGTGTGCAGAAGATCGGTATCGGTGTAGGGCACGCCCTGGATCAGCATGCCGTGATGCAGCAGGGGAATCATCATCGACAACAGGGTCGCCTCCTGGCCGCCGTGCAGCGTGGAGGTCGAGGTGAACACCATCGCCGGCTTGCCTGCCAGGGCGCCGGTCAGCCACAGCGGGCTGGTGCTGTCCAGGAAATACTTCAGCTCCGCCGCCATGTTCCCGAAGCGGGTCGGACTGCCGAGCGCAAGCCCCGCGCATTCCTTTAGATCCTCCAGCGTCGCGTAGGGTGCCCCCTCGGACGGTATGCTGTCCTCCACCGCCTCGGCGACGGTCGAGACGCGCGGCACCGTGCGCAGGCGCGCGTGCACGCCGGGGATCTCCTCGATGCCGCGCGCGATCCGCCTGGCCATCTCGGCGGTGGCGCCGTGGCGGCTAAAGTACAGCACCAGTACGTCCGCCATATCTAGAGTATCTCCAGGACGTTCTCGGGCGGACGCCCGAGGGCGGCGCGTTCGCCGGCGATTACGATCGGTCGTTCGATCAGCCGTGGGTGGGCGGCCATCGCGGCCAGCAGCGCCTGGCGGTCCAGGGTGGGATCGTCCAGACTGAGTTGCCGGTATTCGGGTTCCTGTCGCCGCATGAGCTGCCGGGGGTCCTCCATGCCGAGCTTGCGGAGGATCTCCTCCAGCTGCGCGGGAGAAGGTGGTGCCTTCAGGTACTCCACGGCGCGCGGTGTGATGCCCTTCGCCTGCAACAGCTCCAGGGTGGCGCGCGATTTGCTACAGCGTGGATTATGAAAAATGGTGACTACCATCACAGAATTTCGTCCAAATTCGCCAAAACATCCATTGTACCGGGACTTTCTTGACAGCCCAACAGGGCCGGTGATAGCTTCTTGTCGCCAGGCCTTAACAAGTCCAAATGCGTTAGTTTTTTCCATGGGTGCCGGCATGTCGAGAGGTTCTGGGGATCGCTGGAAAAGGCTACTTGCGGTTCCGGTTTCCTTGCTCTTTTTGGCGGCCTGCGCGGTTGCTCCGCCGGTGCAAGAAATGAGCGATGCCCGGCAGGCGGTTCAGGCAGCGCGGGATGCGCAAGCGCAGCGCTACGCCGTGGATGTCCTGGTTGCCGCCGAACGGTTATTGGAGCAGGCCGCGCGCGACTTGGAGGCAGGGCAGTACCGCAGCGCTCGGGACGCTGCGTTGGAAGCCAAGGAACAAGCGATGCGCTCTCGCAGCCTCGCTATTCGCCGCGCGACGACAAGCGACTCCGCGCTGTGAGCGGACTGGCGTTCGCACCGGTTGACACCTTTATAGGGCCGGTGATAGCGTCAGGTCAAGGCTAAAACAGCGAGATATGGGCCGAATCTAAGGGCCTCTCTCAAGTCTAAAGATAATGACGAAACACTCATGAGTCGGGAGTTACCGAAAATGAAAATAAAGGATTCGCTTAAGTATTCGAGTCTGGCGGCGCTGGTGTTGACGGTCGCCGCGGGTTGTGCCGCCGTGCAGCCCGAGCCGCGCGGTCCTGAGGCCGAGGCGCGGCAGGCCATCGAAGAGGCCCGCGCGGCCGCCAGCGCAGCTGCGCAGGAAGGTCAGGTCTGGCGCGACACCGAGAAGTTCATAGAAGACGCCGAGAAGGCGCTCGAGGCCGGCGATGCGCAGCAGGCGCTGCAGTTGGCGCAGCGCGCGCGTGCGGAGGGCGAGATGGCGGCCGAGCAGCGCCGCACCGAGCGTGAGACGTTCCGCCGTGCCGCCGCCGAAGGCGCGATCCAGGATGCCGAGGAGGCCCTGCGCCAGGCGCGCGAGGCCGGGCAGGAGTGGCGCGACACCGAGAAGATGATCGCAGACGCACGCACGGCCTTCGATGCGGGCGACTACGACACCGCCTACGAACTCGCCGTCCAGGCCCGTCGGCAGGCGATGCTGGCGGCCGAGCAGCGTCGCGCGCAAGCCGGTGGCGAGGCCACCGAGTACAACGTGCAGCGTGGCGACAGCCTGTGGTCGATCTCCGGCAAGGCCGAGGTCTACAACAACCCCTACCACTGGCCGCTGATCTATCGCACCAACCGCGACCAGATCACCGACGCCGACCTGATCTACCCGGGTCAGCGCTTCCGCATCGAGCGCAACTTCTCGCAGCAGGACATCGACGCGGCGGCGCAGCATGCCCGTACCCGCGGTGAGTGGGAACTGGGCCGGGTCGAGCAGTCGGACCAGGACTACCTGCGAGGCCGCCGCTAATACCGGCGCCCCAAAGGGTCAAAGGGGCTCCCTTCGGGGAGCCCTTTTTTATGCGCGGCATGCCAGCTCGGCATGGGTGAGCACCGGAACCTTTTCGTCAGGGCGCGGTCGGTACAAAAAAGACTCCGAAGAGGCGCCAATATGTCGCGAGCGGTACGTCGATGGTTGCTGAGCATCGCCCTGGTCTTACCCATGGCGGCGCTCGCCAGCGCCGAGTTAGTCCTCCCCGGTATGGATGGCCGGGAACACAAGGTGTCCGACTATCGCGGCAACTGGGTGGTGGTCAATTTCTGGGCGACGTGGTGCCCGCCCTGTCTGAAAGAGATTCCCGAGTTGATCAGGTTCCACGAACGCCGGGACGATGCAGTGGTCCTTGGGGTGAACATGGAAGACATCGACGCCGACATGCTGGCGGGCTTCATCGATGTGCATGCGATCTCGTATCCTGTACTGCGCATGGAGCCCGCGTCGCAGACGCCGCTGGGCCCCGTCGTCGGACTGCCTACAACGTATCTGGTGGATCCGTCCGGCGAGGTTGTCGCGCGTCACCTCGGCGAACTCGACGCCCAGATGCTGGATGAATTCATCGATAAGCACGAAAGCCGTGGGCGCTAGGCGGAGGTTACACATGTCGAGATTCAGCGTTCTATTCCTTGCTGCCGCTCTGCTGGCCGCACCCTTGGCGGTATCCGCCGACGGGCCGCGCGATCCTTATCGCCACTTCTTCGACGAAACCTGGCACGATTTCCAGGAAGAACTGGAGAAGGCGCGGGAGGAGAACAAGAAGGGTGTGTTCATCTTCTTCGAGATGGACGAGTGCCCGTTCTGCCACTACATGAAGGACCACGTGCTGAATCAGCCCGCGGTCCAGGAGTACTTCAAGGACCATTTCCTCGCCTTCAGTGTCGACATCGAGGGCGGCGTGGAGGTGGTCGATTTCGAAGGCAACACCATGACGGAACGCGACTTCGCGTTTCGTGAGCACCGCGTGCGGGCCACGCCGGTGATGGCCTTTTTCGATCTCGACGGGGAGATGGTGCACCGCCACACCGGACGCACGGCCGGCCCTGACGAGTTTCTGCTAATGGCGCAGTTCGTGGCGGACGGCATCTATAAGGACATGCGCTTTACCCGCTATCGGCGCGAACAAGAAGGACAGCTGATCGACCGATGATCAAGCGCTCGTGGGCGCCGCGCGGTGGGAGGGGCGCGCGGTTTCTCGCGTTGTGCACGTGCCTGGTGCTGCCGATCGCGGCGCCGGCGGACACCGCGCAGCCACTGCCCGATCCCCTGACGCTGAACCATGCCTTGTCGCTGGCTGACGAGGCCGAGCATCCCGATCTGGCGCGCGCGCTCGCTACGCGAGACCGGGCGCGCGCCGGACGCCTCGATGCCCGCGCGCGTACTGGCTTGGAGGCAAGCCTGATTGCGGGTGCGCGCGTGGTCGGGCCGTCCGAGCTCTCCCCCGATAACAACCGCGACAGTGTCGAGGATCACCTCGCGGGAATCGTGGTGCGTAAGAATCTCTACGACTTCGGGCGCAGTCGCGGCGCGCTGTCGGCAGCCGATGCGGCGCTGCACGGCAGCGAACTCGCCTATCTCGATGCGCGGCAGCAGCGGCGCCTGGAGATCATGCGGCACTACTTTGACGTGTTGCTGGCCGATCTGCAGTTCACGCGCGACAACGAGGACATGGCGGTGGTGTTCGTGGCGCTGGATCGGCTGCGCGATCGGCACGAGCTTGGTCAGGTCTCGGACGTCGATTTGCTCGAGCATGAAAGCCGTTTCCAGAACATTCGTGCACGGCGCATTGAGAGCCAGCATCGCCAACGCACCTCGCGCGCCCGCCTGGCGGCGGTGCTGGGCCGCCCCGGCCAGTTGCCCGCCAACCTGGCCGTGCCGAACCTGGCCCTGCAGCGCGAGCTCCCCGAGTTGGAGGAATTGGAGCAAAGCGTGCGCGAACACAATCTCACGCTACGCGCGTTACGCGCCGAGGTTGACGCCGCGCGCGAGCGCGTGAGCGCCGCGCGTGCCGGGCGTCGCCCGCGCCTCGATGCCGAACTCGAGGCCTTCCACTACGAGCGCCCGTTGTCGGGGCGCGACGAGTGGCGCGCGGGCGTCGTGCTGGAAGTGCCGCTGGCTACCGGCGGGCGGGTCGCAGCGCAGGTCGCGCAGCAGAACGCCGAGCTCGCGCGCCTGCGCGCCGAGTTGCACGCCCACGACCTGGCGTTGCGTCAGCAGGTGCTCGAGCTGTACCTCGAACTCGAGCACCTGCAGGCGCGTCGGCAGGAGATGAATGTGCTGCGCGATTATCGCGCCCTCTATCTCGACCGCAGCCGCGCGCTGTACGAGATGGAGGTTCGCACGGATCTGGGGGATTCGATGGTGCGCGTGTCCGAGGCCGAATTGGCGCGGGCGGAGGTGGACTTTCAGTTGGCGCAAGCCTGGGCGCGCCTGGACGCGCTCACAGGGGCGATGCCGCTACCGGAGGAGGCGATACGGTGAGGGCACGAAGCATGGTGGAGGCGCGTCGCGTCGCGCTGGTGACGTTCGCAGCGCTGGCACTGCTCTGGGGCTCGGTGCCCCTGGCGGCGGAACAGGCGGCGACGCTGCACTGGGCCGCGCGCGTGGAGTTGGGCCTGCCGGTGTCGGGCACGGTGCGGGCGGTCGAGGTGCGCGAGGGCGAGCGGGTCAAGCGCGGGCAGGTACTGGTGCGGCTCGATGCGCGCGGCTACGAGGCCGCCGTGGCGCGTGCCAAGGCGCGCATGGCCAGCCAGGAGGAAGCCCTCGCGGAGGCCGAGCGCGAGGCGGAGCGCGCCGAGGAGCTGTATGAACGCACGGTGCTGTCGGATCACGAGCTGCATGTCGCGAAGATTGCCTTTGCGCGCGCCAAGGCCGAGTACGCCGCGGCGCAGGCGGAACTGGTACAAAGTGAATTGAATCTGGAATACAGCGTGCTGCGCGCACCGTTCGATGCGGTTGTGCTGCGGCGCATGGTGGAGCCCGGGCAGGCCATTGCGTCCGGTCTGCAGGTGACGCCGTTGCTGGTGCTGGCGCAGGACGGGCGCATGGTGGCGCGTGCGCAAGCCGGGGAGGAGGTCGTCGGCCGTCTCACGCGCGGTGCGCAAGTGCCGGTGCGTGTGGCCGGCCAGCGATTCGACGGACAGGTGCGCCATGTCGGTCTCGAGCCGGCGGAGGCCGGCGGCTACGCGGTGGACGTTGAGTTCGACTACGACCCGAACCGCGTGACCTTGCGTGCGGGGCAGAGCGGGCAGGTCGATCTGCCGTGAGCGTCTGCATGACGTGCCGTGTACGCGGTCGCGTGCAGGGCGTGTTTTACCGCGCGTCCACCGAGCGGAAGGCGAAGGAGCTCGGGGTGCGCGGCTATGTGCGCAATCTCGACGACGGCTCGGTGGAGGTGCTGGCCTGCGGTGTGCCGGCACAGGTGGAGGCTTTGCGGTCCTGGTTGTGGCAGGGGCCGCGCGCCGCGCGTGTGGAGGGCGTCGACTGCGAGGTGGTCGACGGCGACGCCCCCGCCGGCTTCTCGGTGAAGTAGCGTCCCTCTACGACGACGGTTTTCTAGCTGCGGTGGGAACGCCGCCACCGGTGCCTCGCGGTCCCTTTCTTCGGTTGCTGCTCTCCATGCAGGGGCGCCCCTCACACGTCAGCGGGCCGCCCAGCGGGTGTTCAACGCCTGATACACCCGTTCGGGATACCAAGTCTGTCCGAAACTGCCGTTGTAGCGCGCCAGTGCGCGAGTAAGGTCGCCGCGCTCCCGGTCCAGGTAATGGCGCAGGATGGTGCAGCCCATGCGCAGGTTGGTGCGCAGATCGAACAGGTTGTCGTCGGGTCGGCCGAGTTCCTCCAGCCAGAAGGGCATCACCTGCATCAGACCCTGCGCCCCGGCCACGGAAATCGCGAAGCGATCGAAATTACTTTCCACTTGAATCACGGCGAGCACGACTTCCGGCGGCAGATCGACGCGGGCCGCTTCCTGGTGCACCTTGCGCAGCAGGCGTATGCGTTCGGCTTCGTCGGGAATGCGGTGGCGCAAGCGGTGCGCCATGTCGACCAGCCACACCTCGGCGGCGTAGCGGTCCTCGAAGGTGTCCGGTTCCGCCAGGGCATCGGCGAGGGCGGCGCGCAGAGTCCCGTGGTCGGCGTCGGCCGCGACAGGTGCGCCGATCAGTAGCAGGCCGAACGCCAGCGCGCAGGCCGCACCGGCGCGGCGCTCTTCAGACGGCGAGCCGGTCGCGGAGGAAGGCCGCCAGTTCCGCCATGGGAACCTGCGCCGCTTGATCATCGCTACGCCCCTTGTACTCGATCTCGCCGGCGTCCAGTCCGCGTTCGGACAGGACGACCCGGTGCGGGATGCCGATGAGTTCCATGTCGGCGAACATGACGCCCGGGCGTTCCTTGCGGTCGTCGTAGAAGACTTCGAAGCCTGCGTCGGTGAGGGCGGCGTACAACGCGTCGGCGGCCTCGCGCAGGCGTTGCGACTTGTGCATGTTGATCGGCACCAGCGCGACCTGAAACGGCGCGATCGCCTGCGGCCAGATGATGCCGCGCGCGTCGTGATTCTGCTCGATGGCCGCCGCGACCACGCGCGAGACGCCGATGCCGTAGCAGCCCATGGGCATCACGATGCTCTGGCCCTGCTCGTCGAGCACCGTCGCGCCCAGCGCCGCGCTGTACTTGGTGCCGAGCTGGAAGATGTGCCCGACCTCGATGCCGCGGCGGATGCTGAGGGTGCCCTTGCCGTCGGGACTCGCGTCGCCCGCCACCACGTTGCGCAGATCGGCCACTGCGGGGCGCGCCGCGTCGCGCGCCCAGTTGATGCCGAAATGGTGCTTGCCGTCGACGTTGGCGCCGGCGGCGAAGTCGGCCAGTGCCGCCACGGCGCGGTCGATCACGCACGGGATGGGCAGCTTCACGGGGCCGAGCGAGCCCGGCCCAGCGCCGATGGCGGCGCGGATCTCGCTTTCCTCGGCAAAACGCAGCGGCGCGGCCACCTGGGGCAGCTTCTCGGCTTTGACCGCATTCAACTCGTGATCGCCGCGGATCAGCAGTGCGACGAGGCCGCCGCCGCTCTCCTCGCTGGCGGCGACGACCAGGGTCTTCACCGTGCGCTCGATGGGGACGCCGAATTGCTCGACGAGCTCGGCGATGGTCTTGGCATTGGGGGTGTCGACCAGGCGCAGGTCCTCGCCGGGTGCGGGTGCCTCGGCGGCGGGCGCGACCGCCTCCGCCAACTCCACGTTGGCCGCGTAATCGCTGCCGTCGGAGAAGGCAATGGCGTCCTCGCCGGAGTCCGCCAGCACGTGAAACTCGTGGGACAGGCTGCCGCCGATGGAGCCCGTGTCGGCGCGCACCGCGCGAAAGTCCAGTCCCAGGCGCTGGAAGATCCGCGTGTACGCCGCGTACATCACCTCGTACGTCTCGTTCAGCGAGGCCGCATCCTGGTGGAAGGAGTAGGCGTCCTTCATCAGGAACTCGCGCGCGCGCATCACGCCGAAGCGCGGACGGATCTCGTCGCGGAATTTGGTCTGGATCTGGTAGAAGTTGGCGGGCAGCTGCTTGTAGCTGCGCAGCTCGTTGCGCGCGAGGTCGGTGATGACTTCCTCGTGGGTCGGCCCGAAACAGAATTCGCGCTGGTGGCGGTCCTTGAGGCGCAGCAACTCGGGGCCGTACTGCTCCCAGCGGCCCGACTCCTGCCACAACTCGGCCGGCTGTACCGCGGGCATCAGTACCTCCTGGGCCCCGGCGCGGTTCATCTCCTCGCGCACCACGGCCTCCACCTTGCGCAGTACGCGCAGGCCCAGCGGCAGCCAAGTGTAAAGTCCGCTGGACAGGCGCCGGATCATGCCCGCGCGCAGCATGAGCTGGTGGCTGACGACCTCGGCGTCGGAGGGGGTTTCCTTGAGGGTGCTGAGTAGAAACTGCGAGCTACGCATCGGACGGCAAGACTCCGCGTTTATGGGTGCCGGCATTGTAGCCGCGGGGCGCCCCGAGCGTACAGGCCGCGCCGGCTAGAAGGTCCGCCCGTTCCAGCCCCACATCGTGCGGGGCGCGTCGGCAAACTCGATATACACGCGGTCGCGGGGGATGCCGAGTGTTTCCTCGAGCAGGGCGCATAGCTCGGCCGACAGGGCCGGTGCGTCTGCGGACGGCAGCCCGATGCTCTTCAGTTCCAGATAAGCGGCGGGGGCGTCGCTGCCGGCGAACATCATCGGCACGGGCGGGCGCAGGGCTACCATGACGTAGCGCTCGGGCTTGCCGAGCAGGTCGGCGAGCTGCGTCGAGAGGCGCGGAAGCAGTGCGCTCGCCTGCTCCTCGCTCAAGTCCTGGTTGGTCTGCAGGCTCAGGTACGGCACGGCCTCAGGCCTCGCTGGGCTCAGGCTCGCCGATGATGGTCAGGTGGTTAGCGCGCGCGAAGTTGATGATGTGCCGGAACAGCTCCGGGTGGATCTGGCGCAGCGCAGGATCGACCACCACGCACTTGGAGCCGCTGCGCGAGGTCTGCGGCTGCAGCAGCGGGGAGTAGTGGATCCGCCCGCCACCGAAGGTGGACAGGGCACCGCTCATCCGCTCGGCCCAGTCGCTGGGACGGAACTTGCGGCCCTCGGTGGTGATGCCCTCGATGATGATTTTGTTGTTGGCGTGCATGCTCACAGGTTCGGATGGCATGACAAGGGAGACCTTGTACTTCGAATCGACCGGAGTCGCTCGCTCCGTGTCGCTGATGGGCTCTAGTCTACAGGACTTGCGCCCCCAAGTGCACCGGCGGGTCGACAAAAAGGCGGGCTTTGGGATGCTTTTTGCCGCGGGCGGTGCCCATGGTCGGTGGCGCGGGCGTTTGCTACGATGTTGAACTCGCGCGGTGGCGCCGGTGCGTCCCGTTAACCGCCATGATTGCAGACGAATTCTCGAAACGCCTTCCATGAACAGCGACCTCAAGGCCCTGGAGTTCGAGGGCATCCGGCGACTGCTGGAGAAACTCACCGCCACCCCGTACGGCGCCGACGCCGCCCGGGCCCTGGAGCCCGCGCCCGCGTTGGCCGATGCGCTGCGCATGCAAGCCTCGGTGTCCGCCGCGCGCGAGGTCCTGGAGGCGGGCGCCGTCCCGGCGCTGGGCGAACTGCCGGACATGCGTGCCGCACTGCGCCAGGCGGCGCGCGAGGGCGCGGCGCTGAACGTGCATGCGCTGCATAACCTGCGTCTGGTGATGCAGGCGGTGGAGGGGCTGCGGGATACGGTGGAACGTTGGCCGGCGCTCTATCCGGGGCCGGCCGCGGCGCTGAACGCCCCGGCGCCGGTGGCCGAACGGCTGGCGCAGACGCTGGCGGCCGGCGCGGCGCTGCGCCCGGAGGCGAGCGAGACGCTCGCCGAGTTGCATGGGGAGCAGGCGCGTTTGTGCGCCGAGGCCGGGCAGATCGTGGAGCGGCGCATGCAGGCCGCGGACGTCGCCGACGCGGTCAAGGAGCCCAAGGTCCAGTGGCACAATCAGCGCGCCGTGTTCGCGCTGCACAACAGCGCCGCCGACCGCGTGAAGGGGGTGCGTCGCGGCACCGCCATGGGCGGGCGCGATGTGCTCATGGAGCCGATGGAGGCGGTGGCGGTCAACAACCGCCTGGAGACCGTCAACGGCCAGATCGGCGCCGAGCAGCAGCGCCTGCTACGCGAGATCACCGGCGTGGTGCGCGCGCATCTCGATGCGCTGCATCAGCAGATCGCCGCGCTCACCTGGATCGACCTCGCGCTCGCGGCCGGGCAGCTCAGCCAGCACCTGAACGCGCACGCGCCGCAGCTGGCCGACGAGCCGCTGGTCGCGCTGGAGCAGGCCTACCATCCCTTGCTGCTGCTGCAGTACGCGGACGGCAGCGGCCCGCAGCCGGTGCCGCTGTCGGTGCGTCTGGACGACCAGAACCGGGTGTTGGTGATCACGGGCCCCAACACCGGCGGCAAGACCGTGGTCATCAAGACCCTGGGGCTGCTGACCGTGATGGCCCACTGCGGGCTGCACATTCCGGCCGAGGGCGACTGCGTGATCGGCAACTACCGCCGCGTGATGGTCGACGTCGGCGATCACCAGAGCCTGTTCCATCACTTATCCACCTTCGCCGGCCATGTGGAGGTCTTGAAGCGCATCCTGGCCGAGGCGGACGAGCGCACCCTGGTGCTGCTCGACGAGCTGGGTACCGGCACGGATCCGGAGGAGGGGGCGGCGCTGGCCATGTCGGTGATGGACGAGCTGGTCGAGCGCCGCGTGCAGGGCATCGTCAACACCCACCTGTCGCCGCTCAAGACCTATGCCGCGCAGCGCGACCATGTGCGCAATGCCTCGATGCTGTTCGACCATGAGCAACTGCGCCCCACCTACCAGCTGCGCATCGGCGAGCCGGGCAAGTCGTTGGGCCTGCTGATCGCCGAGAAGAGCGGGCTGCCCCCGGAGTTGGTGCAGCGCGCCCGCGATCACCTGGCCAGGTTCTGAGCCGCGCCCGCGCACCTGGCGCGCCGCGGCGGGTCGTCGGGCGGCCCTGCTTGACCTGCGTCGCTAATATAAGTACTTTCTTCCTTTGCGCGTGTCCTCGCTGTTCGCCCCCATGTTCGGGGCGCTTTTCACCTTCGTGGAGGTTGTGACGTGGAGCTCTCCGGTGCCGAAATCGTCGTCCAGTTTTTGAAGGACGAGGGTGTGGAGTACGTATTCGGCTACCCCGGCGGCGCGGTACTGCACCTCTATGACGCCTTCTATCAGCAGGACGCCGTCAAGCACGTGCTGGTGCGCCACGAACAAGGCGCCACCCATGCGGCGGACGGCTATGCGCGCTCCACCGGCAAGCCGGGCGTGGTGCTGGTCACTTCCGGCCCGGGCGCGACCAATGCCGTGACCGGCATCGCCACCGCCTTCATGGACTCCATTCCGATGGTGGTGATCACCGGCCAGGTGCCGACCCGCTACATCGGCTCCGACGCCTTCCAGGAAGTGGACGCGGTGGGGATCACCCGCCCGTGCGTGAAGCACAACTTCCTGGTCAAGGACGTCAACGAGCTGGCCGAGACGCTCAAGAAGGCGTTCTACGTCGCGACCACCGGCCGTCCCGGCCCGGTGGTGGTCGACATCCCCAAGGACATCACCGATCCGCGCATCCGCGTGCCCTACGTCTATCCGGAGTCGGTGCGCATGCGCTCCTACAACCCGGTGGTGCAGGGCCATCCTGGCCAGATCCGTCGCGCCGTGGACCTCATGTTGGGCGCCAAGCGCCCGATGATCTACACCGGCGGCGGCGTGGTGCTCGACGACGCCTCGGCGGAACTGACGGAACTGACGCGTGCGCTCGGCTTCCCCATCACCAACACGTTGATGGGGCTCGGCGCCTATCCGGCGACCGACCCCCAGTTCGTCGGCATGCTCGGCATGCACGGCACCTACGAAGCGAACATGGCCATGCACGACTGCGACGTGCTGGTGGCGATCGGCGCGCGCTTCGACGACCGGGTGACCGGCGACATCGAGAAGTTCTGCCCGCACGCGCGCATCATCCACGTGGATATCGATCCCGCCTCCATCGCTAAGAACGTGAAGGTCGACGTGCCCATCGTGGGTTCGGTGCGCAACGTCCTGACCGACATGAACAAAGCCCTCAAGGAGGCGCGCCGCGATCCCGACCGCGAGGCGCTGGCGGCCTGGTGGAAACAGATCGACGAATGGCGCGCCAAGGACTGCCTGCGCTACGACCGCGCGAGCGAACTGGTGAAGCCGCAGTTCGTGCTGGAGAAGCTGTACGAGGCGACCGGTGGCGATGCCTACATCACCTCCGACGTCGGCCAGCACCAGATGTGGGCCGCGCAGTTCTACAAGTTCGACAAGCCGCGCCGCTGGATCAACTCGGGCGGACTCGGCACCATGGGCTTCGGCCTGCCGGCAGCCATCGGCGTGCAGCTCGCCCATCCGGACGCGACCGTGGCCTGCGTGACCGGCGAGGCCAGCATCCAGATGTGCATCCAGGAGCTGTCCACCGCGCTGCAGTACCGCCTGCCCATCAAGGTCATCAACCTGAACAACCGTTACATGGGCATGGTGCGCCAGTGGCAGGAGTTCTTCTACGAAGGCCGCTACGCCATGTCCTACATGGACGCGCTGCCGGACTTCGTGAAGCTGGCCGAGAGTTACGGCCACGTCGGTCTGCGCATCGAGAAGCCGGGCGACGTGGAGGGCGCGCTGCGCGAGGCACTGGCGCTCAAGGATCGCCTGGTGTTCCTGGATTTCATGACCGACCAGACCGAGAACGTCTACCCGATGATCGCGCAGGGCAAGGGGCACAACGAGATGCACCTGGCGCCCGAGCGGGAACTGGCATAAGAAGATGCGGCATATCATTTCGATTCTGCTGGAGAACGAGGCTGGGGCGCTGTCGCGCGTGGCCGGTCTGTTCTCCGCGCGCGGCTACAACATCGAGTCGCTCACCGTGGCGCCCACCGAGGACGCCTCGCTGTCGCGCATGACGCTGGTCACCCGCGGCTCGGACGAGATCATCGAGCAGATCACCAAGCAGCTCAACAAGCTGGTGGACGTGGTCAAGCTCGTGGACCTCACCGAGGGCACGCACATCGAGCGCGAGATGATGCTCATCAAGGTGAGCGCGGTCGGCGGCGAGCAGCGCGAGGAGCTGAAGCGCCTGACCGACATCTTCCGCGGCCGCATCATCGACGTCACCGACACCACGTACACGGTCGAACTCACCGGCACCGGCGACAAGCTCGACGCGTTCATCCAGGCGGTGAACAGCTCCCAAGTGCTCGAGACCGTGCGCTCCGGCGTGTCGGGCATCTCGCGCGGCGACAAGGGCCTGCGTGCCTGAGCGACCTTCTCTTTCCCTTTCATACCCTTCTGCAATAACGAGACGCCCATGAACATCTATTACGATCAGGACTGCGACCTCAGCATCATCCGCGGCATGAAGGTCGCCATCATCGGCTACGGCTCCCAGGGGCATGCCCACGCGAACAACCTGAAGGATTCGGGCGTCAGCGTCACGGTGGGGCTGCGCACTGGCTCCGGCTCGGCCAAGAAGGCCGAGGGCGCCGGGCTGAACGTGGCCGAATGCGGCGAGGCGGTCAAGAGCGCCGACCTGGTCATGATCCTGGCCCCGGACGAGCACCAGGCGCGTCTGTACCGCGAGCACGTGGAGCCCAACATCAAGCAGGGTGGGGTGCTGGCCTTCGCGCACGGCTTCAACATCCACTTCGGTCAGATCGAGCCGCGCGCCGATCTCGACGTGATCATGATCGCCCCCAAGGGCCCCGGCCACCTGGTGCGCTCCACCTACACCCAGGGCGGCGGCGTGCCTTCGCTGATCGCGGTCTATCAGGACGCCAGCGGCAAGGCGCGCGACATCGCGCTGTCCTATGCCTCGGCCAATGGCGGCGGGCGTGCCGGCATCATCGAGACCAACTTCCGCGAAGAAACCGAAACCGACCTGTTCGGTGAGCAGGCCGTGCTGTGCGGCGGCGCCACGGCGCTGGTGCAGGCGGGCTTCGAGACGCTGGTCGAGGCGGGTTACGCCCCCGAGATGGCCTACTTCGAGTGCCTGCACGAGCTCAAGCTGATCGTCGACCTGATGTACGAGGGCGGCATCGCCAACATGCGTTACTCGATCTCCAACACCGCCGAGTACGGCGACGTGACGCGCGGCCCCCGCGTGGTCACCGAGGAGACCAAGAACGAGATGCGGCGCATCCTGCGCGAGATCCAGACGGGCGAGTTCGCGCGCGAGTTCATCATCGAGAATCAGGCCGGCGCGCCCAAGCTCAAGGCCCTGCGCCGCCTGGGCCGCGAGCACCAGATCGAGGTGGTGGGCGAGCGCCTGCGCGAAATGATGCCGTGGATCAAGGCCAACCGCATCGTCGACCGCAGCAAGAACTAGCGCGACGCGAGCTGTCGCGCGGGGATCTCGGGCTGCGTCGAAGTATCCCCGCGCGACTAGGCGTCGGAGAGGGCCGCGATGCGGCCTTTTCTTTGCGCGTTGGCGGGGGCGGGGATGAGCGTGCTTGCGCAAACGCGCGGGTTGTCGGGGGTGCCGCGCCCGGCGCCATGTTGTACCGTATGCGGCGACGATGGATGGCCAGCGAGAAGGATGAGGCGGTGACACCACGCAAGACCGACGGCATCGAGCCCAAGCGGCGCCGGGGCATTTACCTGCTGCCCAATCTGTTCACCACCGCCGCGCTGTTCGCCGGATTCTTCGCCATCGTGTCGGCCATGGGCGGGAACTTCCGCCACGCCGCCATCGCGGTGTTCGTGGCGATGCTGCTGGACGGCATCGATGGGCGGGTGGCGCGCCTGACCAACACCCAGAGTGCGTTCGGCGCCGAGTACGACAGCCTCGCCGACATGGTGTCCTTCGGCTTGGCGCCGGCGCTGGTCATCTACCAGTGGTCGTTGATCGAGCTGGGTCAGCTCGGCTGGCTGGCCGCGTTCATCTACACCGCCGCGGCGGCGCTGCGCCTGGCGCGCTTCAATACCCAGGTCGATACCGCCGACAAGCGCTACTTCCAAGGGCTGCCGAGTCCGTCCGCCGCCGCGCTGGTGGCGGGCTTGGTGTGGGTCGGCAGCAGCTACGGCTTCGACGGTGAGACCTGGCGATTGCCCGCCTTCATGCTCACGGTGCTGGCCGGCCTGCTGATGGTGAGTAACATCCGCTACCACAGCTTCAAGGGCCTGGACCTGCGCGGCCGGGTGCCGTTCGTGACCATGCTGGTGGTGGTGCTGGTGTTCGTGCTGATCTCCATCGACCCGCCGCAGGTGCTGTTCGCCGGTTTCCTGTTGTACGCCTTGAGCGGGCCGGTACTCACACTGACCAATCTGCGTCGGCGCCGCGCTGAGCGTAAGGCACACCTGGAGGGCACCGACCGCGCCGGCGAGGACAAGCCCTGAGCCGGCTTGGCAAAGGCCGACCCGCGACGGTATAGTTTCCGGCATGGAGCCCGTAAGCCGACATTCAAGCCTCTGCCGTCCTGCCGGTGCGCAGGGCGCGGTGCGTATGCGCCCGCCGCATGCCGGTGCGCGCATCTCCTTTGCTCTGCTCCTCTCCCACGACGCCCTGCTTTCGCTACGACTGCTGCCCTGAGCAGCGAGTGAAAGACGCCCCGGCGTGAGGGCCACGATCACGCATCCGCGTTGTAGACTTCCGTAGCGTTGACGAACCGCACAGGCGCGTTCGCAGGAGCAGTAGCCATGAAAGACCAGCTCATTATCTTCGACACCACCTTGCGCGACGGGGAACAGAGTCCCGGTGCCTCCATGACGCGCGACGAGAAGGTGCGCATTGCCACCGCCCTTGAGCGTCTGCGCGTGGATGTGATCGAGGCCGGCTTCCCGGTGGCCAGCTCGGGTGACTTCGAGGCGGTGCAGGCGGTAGCGCGTGCGGTGAAGGATTCACGCGTGTGCGGCCTCGCGCGCGCGGTGGACGGGGACATCGACCGGGCCGGCGAGGCCCTGCGCGAGGCCAACGCGGCCCGCATCCACACCTTTATCGCCACCTCGCCGATTCATATGAAGATGAAGCTGCGCATGGAGCCCGACCAGGTGCTCGCGCAGGCGGTGCACGCGGTCAAGCGCGCGCGGCAGTATACCGACGACGTGGAGTTCTCGCCCGAGGACGCCGGCCGCTCGGATATCGACTTCCTGTGTCGCGTGCTCGAGGCGGTGATCGACGCCGGTGCCACCACGCTCAACATACCCGACACCGTGGGCTACAACGTACCCCAGCAGTTCGGCGAACTGATCCGCACCCTGCGCGAGCGCATCCCGAACTCGGACAAGGCGGTGTTCTCGGTGCACTGCCACAACGACCTCGGCCTTGCGGTGGCCAATTCGCTGGCCGCGGTGGTCAACGGCGCGCGTCAGGTCGAGTGCACCATCAACGGCCTCGGAGAGCGTGCCGGCAATGCCGCGCTTGAAGAGGTGGTGATGGCGGTACGCACGCGTCAGGACATCTTCCCCTGTCAGGTCGACCACCTCGACACCACCCAGATCATGACCTGCTCGCGCCTGGTCTCGAACGTGACCGGCTTTCCGGTGCAGCCCAACAAGGCCATCGTGGGCGCCAACGCCTTCGCGCACGAGTCGGGCATCCATCAGGACGGCGTGCTCAAGAACCGCGAGACGTACGAGATCATGCGCGCGCAGGACGTCGGCTGGACCGCGAACCGCATGGTGCTCGGCAAGCACTCGGGTCGTAACGCCTTTCGCTCACGCCTGAAGGAACTCGGCATCGAGTTCGAGCACGAGGCGGACTTGAACGCCACCTTCCAGCGCTTCAAGGATCTGGCGGACAAGAAACACGACATCTATGACGAGGATCTGCACGCGCTGGTGTCCGACACCTTCGCGGCCGAGCGCGAACTCTACAAGCTGGCGTTCCTGCGGGTGTGCTCGGAAACCGGGGAGACGCCGCGTGCCGATATCACCGTCGTGCGCGAGGGCGAGGAGCTCACCGCCAGCGCCGAGGGTAGCGGCCCGGTGGATGCCGCCTACCGCGCCATCGAGTCGGTTGCCGAGAGCGGCGCCCAGCTGCAGCTCTACTCGGTGAGCAATATCACCAGCGGCACCGACGCGCAGGGCGAGGTCACCGTGCGCTTGGAGAAGGGCGGGCGTATCGTCAACGGGCAAGGGGCGGATACCGACATCGTCGTGGCCTCCGCCAAGGCGTACATCAACGCGCTGAACAAGCTCTACGCCACCGTTACGCGGGCGCACCCGCAGGCGGCGGACGTCTGAGTTCCGCGGCGTGATGGACGCGCGCCGCCGCCAGTATCTGGAGCTGATGGGCATCACGCCCTGGCGGCGGCGGGCCTCCGAGCCCGCCGAGCCGGCGGCACGCACGCGCGATGAGTCCGTGCATCCTGAAACCCCCGCCGCCTCTGACCTATCTGCACCGCCGGACCTTGAGGCCGCCCCGCGCGCGGATCTGGATTGGCCGGAGCTGGAGCGGGCGGTGGCCTCTTGCACCGCCTGTGGCCTGCATGCCACCCGGACCCAGCCGGTATTCGGCGTGGGTGACCGGCGCGCCGAGTGGATGATCGTCGGCGAGGCGCCGGGTGCCGAGGAGGACCGCCAGGGGGCGCCCTTCGTGGGGCGCGCCGGGCAACTGCTGAGCGCCATGCTGCGCGCCTTGGGCCTAGCGCGCGAGCAGGTGTATATCGCCAATGTGCTCAAGTGCCGCCCGCCCAACAACCGCGACCCCACGGCCGAGGAGGCCGCCGCCTGCGAGGCGCACCTGCATGCCCAGATCGCCTTGGTGCGTCCCCGCATCTTGTTGGTGGTGGGTCGGGTCGCCGCCCAGAACCTCTTGAAGTCCGACGCTCCGCTCGCGCGGTTGCGCGGGCGTGCGCATCGCTATGCGGACGGGTCCCCGCTGGTCGTCACCTACCATCCTGCCTACCTGCTGCGTGCGCCGCAGGACAAGGCCAAGGCCTGGCAGGACCTGTTGCTGGCACGCAGCGAGGCCGCGCGTTGAGCGCCGAACCCGGCGAGGCCCTACGCCGCATGGAGCTGCGCGACCTCGATGCCGTCATGGACATCGAGTGCAGCGCGTATGCCTACCCCTGGACGGTCGGCATCTTCCGCGACTGTCTGCAGGTGGGCTACGACTGCTGGGTGTACGTGCGCGAGGGATGGCCGGTCGGCTACGGCATTATGTCGGTGGCCGCGGGGGAAGCGCACATCCTCAATCTCTGCGTCGACCCGCAGCACCAGCGCCAGGGCATCGGTCGGCGCCTGCTCGAGCATTTGTTGGCGCGGGCGCGCGGCAGTCGGGCGCAGGTGACTTTTTTGGAAGTGCGCAAGTCGAATCGCTCGGCCGTGGAGCTCTATCGCGGGTTGGGCTTCAAAGAGATCGGTCGCCGGCCGGCCTATTATCCGGCCCAGCGCGGGCGCGAGGACGCCTTGGTCCTGTCCAAGCCGCTGTAAGAAGGTCTGAATCCATCCGTCCTGGATGGCTCAGACCACGCAGGGCGAAAAGCGTGGTTTTCGCCCTGCTTCGTGAGCAACGGCTTGCGCCGTTGCTCACGGCGGCGCCCGTTTGGCAGGTCTGAATCCATCCGTCCTGGATGGCTCAGACCACGCAGGGCGAAAAGCGTGGTTTTCGCCCTGCTTCGTGAGCAACGGCTTGCGCCGTTGCTCACGGCGGCACATCCCTGTGCCGCGGGAAGTCTGGAGCGTTCTGGGATCGGCGCTTCCTTGGCCGGTTCCCATGGATGGCGCGCGCATCGTATAGTGATGCGTTTTTCCATCCCCTTGAGTACGGATCATCGCTATGTCGCGCATCGCGCAAGAGGCCGCACGGCGGCGCACCTTTGCCATCATCTCCCACCCGGACGCCGGTAAGACCACGCTCACCGAAAAACTGCTGTTGTTCGGCGGCGCGATCCAGCTTGCCGGCACCGTGAAGGGCCGTAAGGCGGCGCGCCACGCCACCTCCGACTGGATGGAGCTCGAGCAGCAGCGCGGTATCTCGGTGACCTCCTCGGTGATGCAGTTCCCCTACGGCGAGCACATCATCAATCTGCTGGACACGCCGGGCCACGAAGACTTCTCCGAGGACACCTACCGCACGCTCACCGCGGTCGACTCGGCGCTGATGGTGATCGACAGCGCAAAAGGCGTGGAGGAGCGCACCATCAAGCTGATGGAGGTCTGCCGTCTGCGCGACACGCCCATCGTCACCTTCATCAACAAGCTCGACCGCGACGGCCGCGAGCCCATCGACCTGCTGGACGAAGTGGAGGACATCCTCAAGATCCAGTGCGCCCCCGTCACCTGGCCGATCGGCATGGGCAAGGCCTTCAAGGGGGTGTTCAACCTGCACACCGACAGCGTGCATCTGTTCAGCGCCACCCACGGTGGCAAGGTGCAGAGCGGCGAGGTCATCCAGGGGCTCGACAACCCGCGCCTGGACGAGTTGTTCGGTGCGAGCGTGGCCGAGGAGCTGCGCGGCGAGATCGAGCTGGTGCGCGGGGCAAGCCACGCCTACGATCAGCAGGCCTTCGCCGAGGGGCGCCTGACACCGGTGTTCTTCGGCTCGGCCATCAACAATTTCGGCGTGAAGGAGCTGCTGGATGCGTTCGCCAGCTTCGCGCCGCCGCCGCGCCCGCGCGCCACCCAGACGCGCGAGGTGGCCGCCGAGGAGGAGAAGTTCACCGGCTTCGTGTTCAAGATCCAGGCGAACATGGACCCCGCGCATCGCGATCGTGTCGCGTTTCTGCGCGTGTGCTCCGGTCAGTACAGCAAGGGTATGAAACTCCGCCACGTGCGCATCGGGCGAGACGTGCAGATCGCCAACGCGATTACCTTCATGGCGCGCGACCGCGAACAGGCCGAAGAGGCCTGGCCGGGCGATATCCTCGGCCTGCACAACCACGGCACCATCCAGATCGGCGACACCTTCACCCAGGGCGAGGACCTGAAGTTCGTCGGCATTCCGAACTTCGCGCCGGAGCTGTTTCGCCGCGCCCGCCTGCGCGACCCGTTGCGCGTGAAGGCGCTGCAGAAGGGTCTGGAGCAGCTATCGGAAGAGGGCGCCACACAGCTGTTTCGCCCGCTCAACAACAACGATCTCATTCTCGGCGCAGTGGGCGTGCTCCAGTTCGACGTGGTCGCGCACCGGCTGAAGGCCGAGTACGGCGTGGACTGCTTGTTCGAGCCGGTGAACGTGCGCCTCGCGCGCTGGGTGTACGGCGACGACGGCAAGAAGCTCGAGGAGTTCAAGCGCAAGGCCGAGGACAACCTCGCGCTCGACGCAGCGGGCCAGCTCGCGTACCTGGCGCCGACGCGGGTCAACCTCGATCTCACTATCGAGCGTTGGCCGGATCTCGAGTTCGTCGCCACGCGGGAGCATTAGCAGTCTGGTCAACGCTGCCGGTGCGCTGCGCTTGATGCGCCCTACCTTGCGTTCATTGCCGCTGCGGGCGGGCGAGGCGTAGGGCGCAATAAGCGGTCGCGCATTGCGCCGACGGTGCACGGGTGCCCTGGTGTCGTTGCGTGTTGCACCGTGCCGCCCGCGAATGAGTGTTCCGATGCAAAACGACAGAAAGCAGATCTTCGCCTGGGCGCTTTACGATTGGGGCAACTCGGCCTTTGCCACGACGGTGATGGCGGGTTTCTTCCCCATCTTCTTCCGCCAGTATTGGAGCGGCGAGGTCGATCCGGCGCTGCCCACTTTTCATTTGGGCGTCGCCAACTCCCTGGCCAGCGTGATCATCGTGGCGCTCGCGCCGGTGCTCGGCGCCATCGCCGACCGCGGCAGCGCGAAGAAGCGCTTCCTGTTGTTCTTCACCTTGCTCGGCGTGGTCATGACCGGCGGGCTGTACTTCGTGCAGGCCGGCCACTGGCAGATGGCGGTCGCGCTGTATGTGCTCGCCACCATCGGTTTCTCGGGCGGCATCATTTTCTATGATTCCTTGCTGGTTGCGGTGGCCGACGAGTCGCGTATCGACAAGGTCTCGGCGCTGGGCTATGCGCTCGGTTATCTCGGCGGCGGGCTGCTGTTCGCGGTCAACGTGTGGATGACGCTCTCGCCCGAGACCTTCGGTCTGCGGGATAGCGCGCACGCGGTGCAGGTGGCGTTCGTTACGGTGGCGGTGTGGTGGGCGGTGTTCGCCATTCCCGTGTTGTGGCTGGTGCCTGAGCCGCGAGCGGGCGGCGCGCGCGGCGGGCGCGCGGTGCGCGAGGGGCTGCGCCAGCTGGTCGCAACCTTTCGCGAGATCCGCCGCCTGAAGGTGGTGTTTCTGTTTCTGGTGGCATATTGGCTGTACATCGACGGTGTGGACACCATCGTGCGCATGGCGGTGGACTACGGCATGGCACGCGGCTTCGACGTCAACAGCCTGATTCTCGCGCTGCTGCTCACGCAGTTCGTGGCCTTTCCCGCCGCGCTCGCCTTCGGCTACATCGGCCAGCGTTGGGGACCCAAGCTCGGCATCTACATTGCGCTGGTGGTGTACATCGGCGTGACCATCTACGCGGTGTTCATGGAGCGCACGGCCGAGTTCTTCGTGCTGGCAGTCGCCATCGGGCTCGTGCAGGGCGGCATCCAGTCGCTCAGCCGCTCCTACTACGCGCGCCTCATTCCCAAGGACAAGGCGGCGGAGTTCTTCGGCTTCTACAACATGATGACCAAGTTTGCTGCCGTGCTGGGGCCGATCTCGATGGGCGCGCTGGCGCTGCTGCTCGGGGATCCGCGCTACGCCATCCTGGCGGTGCTGGTGCTTTTCGTGGCGGGGGGCACGTTGTTGTGGTTCGTGGACGAGGAAGAGGGGCGGCGCATGGCGCGGGAGCTGGAGCGGGTGTAGGGATTGTAGGGCGCAATAAGCGCAGCGCATTGCGCCGAGGGCGTCCCGGTTTGCCACCTTGGCCGGCGCATTGCGCTGCGCTTAATGCGCCCTACGGTTAAAGCCCGGCGATGCGTGCGCGTTGCGCTTCGAGCGTCTCCAGCGCCGCGCGCATCTCGGCCACGCGGCCGCGCTCCTTGTCCACCACGTCGGCGGGCGCGCGGTCGACGAAGCTCGGGTTGGCGAGCTTGGCCTCGCTGCGCTCCAGGTCCTTGCGCAGCTTGTCGGCCTCCTTCTGCAGGCGCGCGAGTTCGGCGTCCTTGTCGATCAGCCCCGCGAGCGGGATGAGGATCTTGAGCTCGCCCACCAGCGCGGTGGCCGCCTCGGGCGCGGTCTGGCCGTCCAGCCAAGTGACGCTCTCGGTGCGCGCCAGGCTGTCGATGTAGACGCGGTTGCGCGCGGCGTAGTCGCGGTCCCGCGCGCCGCCGTCTTGCAGCATGACGGGCAGGGGCTTGCCGGGCGCGATGTTCATCTCGCCGCGGATGCGCCGCACGCCGAGAATGAAGCTCATCAGCCATTGCATCTCGGCCACGGCCTCGTCGTCGCCTTCAATCGCCTCGGCCTCGGGGTAGGGCTGCAGCATGATCGTGTCGCCGGTCTTGCCCGCGAGCGGGGCGACGCGCTGCCAGATCTCCTCGGTGATATAGGGCATCAAGGGGTGCGCGAGGCGCAGCACCGTCTCCAGCACGTGCACCAGGGTGTGCCGCGTGCCGCGCCGCGCGGCCTCGCTGCTCCCGTCGGTCTGCAGCACGGGCTTGGACAACTCCAGGTACCAGTCGCAGTACTCGTTCCAGGTGAACTCGTAGATGGCCTGCGCGGCGAGGTCCAGGCGGTACTGGCCGACCGCCGTGTGCACCGCCGCAGTGGTGTGCGCGAGGCGCGCGAGGATCCAGCGGTCGGCCTGCGAGAGTTCGAGTGCCCCGCCCGCGGCGCCGCAGTCCTCGCCTTCCGTGTTCATCAACACATAGCGTGCCGCATTCCACAGCTTGTTGCAGAAGTTGCGGTAGCCCTCGATGCGCCCCAGGTCGAACTTGATGTCGCGCCCGGTGGAGGCGAGCGCGGCGAAGGTGAAGCGCAGCGCGTCGGTGCCGAAGGCGGGGATGCCGTCGGGGAACTCCTTGCGCGTGGCCTGCTCGATGCGCTTGGCCATCTCGGGCTGCATGAGGCCGGTGGTGCGCTTTTGCACCAGCGCGTCGAGCTCGATGCCGTCGATGAGGTCCAGCGGGTCGAGCACATTGCCCTTGGACTTGGACATCTTCTGGCCGTGGGCGTCGCGCACCAGGCCGTGGATGTAGACCTCGTGGAACGGCACGTCGTCCATGAACTTCAGGCCCATCATGATCATGCGGGCCACCCAGAAGAAGATGATGTCAAAGCCCGTGACCAACACGCTGGTGGGGTAGAAGGTCTTGAGTTCCGGGGTCTGCTGCGGCCAGCCCAGCGTGGAGAAGGGCCACAGCGCGGAGGAGAACCAGGTGTCCAGCACGTCCTCGTCCTGGCGCAGGGGGTAATCCTCGGCTAAGCCGTGCTTGGCGCGCACCTCGGCCTCGTCGCGCCCGACGTAGATGGTACCGGCCTCGTCGTACCAGGCGGGGATGCGGTGGCCCCACCATATCTGGCGCGAGATGCACCAGTCCTGGATGTTACGCATCCACTCGAAGTAGGTGTTCTTCCAGTTATCGGGCACGAAGCGCACGCGCCCGTCCTCCACCGCGCGGATGGCCGGCTCGGCCAGCGGCCCGACCTTCACGAACCACTGGTCGGTGAGGTAGGGCTCGACCACGGTGTGGGAGCGGTCGCCGCGCGGCACCATGAGCTTGTGCGGCTCGATCCGCTCCAGGAGGTCCTGCGCCTCCAGGTCCGCCACGATGCGCTTGCGCGCCTCGAAGCGATCCAGGCCCCGGTAGGCCGCTGGCGCGTTGTCGTTGATGCAGGCATCGGGCGTGAGGATGCTGATCATGGGCAGGTCGTGGCGCTGGCCCATGGCATAGTCGTTGAAGTCGTGCGCCGGGGTGATCTTCACGCAGCCGGTGCCGAATTCGGGGTCGACGTAGTCGTCGGCGATGATCGGAATGCTGCGCCCGGTGAGCGGCAGGGTGACCGCCTTGCCCACCAGGTGCCGGTAGCGCTCGTCCTCGGGGTGCACGGCGACGGCGGTGTCGCCCAGCATGGTCTCGGGGCGCGTGGTCGCCACCACCAGATGCCCGCTGCCGTCGGCCAGCGGGTAGCGCATATGCCACAGGCTGCCGTCCTCCTCGGCGGAGACCACCTCGAGGTCCGAGACCGCCGTGTGCAGCACGGGGTCCCAGTTCACCAGGCGCTGGCCGCGGTAGATCAGCCCTTCCTCGTACAGGCGCACGAACACCTCGCGCACCGCCGCCGAGAGCCCCTCGTCCATGGTGAAGCGCTCGCGCGACCAGTCGCAGGAGGCGCCCATGCGGCGCAGCTGGCGGGTAATGGTGCCGCCGGATTCCTCCTTCCAGCGCCACACCTCCTCGACGAAGGCCTCGCGCCCGAGGTCATGGCGGGTCTTGCCCTGCGCGTTCAGGCGCCGCTCCACCACCATCTGCGTGGCGATGCCCGCGTGGTCGGTGCCCGGCTGCCACAGCGTGCGCGCGCCGCGCATGCGCTGGTAGCGGGTGAGGGCGTCCATCAGGGTGTCCTGGAAGGCGTGGCCCATGTGCAGGCTGCCGGTCACGTTGGGCGGCGGGATCATGATGCAGTAGGGCGCGCCCGCGCCGTCCTTCCCCGCATCCCCCTGGTCCTCCCGCGGCCGGAAGTAGCCGGCCTCTTCCCAGCGCGCATACCAGCGCGGCTCGATGGCGGCGGGGTCGTAAGTCTTGTCCATGTACAGTCCTGCGGGCGGTTGGTGGGTCGGGCAAAGGCGGCATTATAACCCGGGGTCGGGCGGGCGCATCCGGCACGCGGGTCGATGACAAGCCGCCGGGGCATGGTCTAAACCTTAGGCTTGCAATATCCTGGTCCGGCATCCCGCGCCGGGCCGAGATCCCGCCCCCGTCCCCGCGTGCCGCCGAGCGGCCGCGGGGCGTGCGTGTGCCGCCGCCGCGGCAGCCGGTCGTGCACCGGGAACAACGACAACGGACCGTGCCGCACGCGCAGTGCGCACTACTGAGACAGGAAGGGAGATAATGCCGGATAGAAGTTCGCGTTTTGTAAGCCGCCTGACCCGTGACACCCTGGGTCTTGTCCTGGCAGGCGGCAGCGGGACCCGCCTCAGACAGCTGACCCAGTGGCGCTCCAAGCCTGCCGTCCCCTTCGGCGGCAAATTCCGCATCATCGACTTTCCGCTCTCCAATTGCCTCAACTCCGGCATCCGTCGCATCGGCATCCTCACCCAGTACAAGGCGCACTCGCTCATCCGCCACGTGCAGCAGGGCTGGAACTTCCTGCGTGCCGAACTCGGTGAGTTCATCGAGCTGCTGCCCGCGCAGCAGCGCCTGAATACCGGTTGGTATGCCGGTACCGCCGACGCGGTGTACCAGAACCTCGACATCATTCGCACCCACAACCCCGAGTTCGTGCTCATCCTGGCCGGCGACCACGTCTACAAGATGGACTACGGCCCCATGCTGGCCTACCACGTCGAACACCACGCGGACCTCACCGTGGGCTGCATCGAGGTGCCGGTGGACGAGGCGCGCGGCGCCTTCGGCGTGATGCAGGTGGACCCCGACATGCGCGTGCGGGGCTTTCAAGAGAAGCCCCAAGAGCCCGAGTCCATCCCCGGTCGCGAGGGCGTCACGCTCGCCTCCATGGGCATCTACGTGTTCAGCACCCAGTTCCTGTTCGAGCAGCTGATCCGTGACCACGACGCGCCCGGTTCTTCGCACGACTTCGCCAAGGACATCATCGTGCACGCCATCGACCGCTACCGCGTGATGGCCTATCCCTTCCGCGACCCGATCACCGGCGGACAGGGCTACTGGCGCGACGTCGGCACGGTGGACGCTTATTGGGACGCGAACATGGAACTCGTGGGCATCACCCCCGAGCTCAACATGTACGACCAGAGCTGGCCCATCTGGACCTATCAGGCGCAGCTGCCGCCGGCCAAGTTCGTGTTCAACGAAGAGGGGCGCCGCGGCATGGCCACCGACTCGCTGGTCTCGGGCGGCTGCATCATCTCCGGGGCCGTGCTGCGTCACTCGCTGCTGTTCTCCAACGTGTTCGTGGACGAGGGCTCGCAGGTGACCGACTCGGTCATCCTGCCGGATGTGGTCATCGGGCGGGGCTGTCGACTGCACAAGGTTGTGGTGGACAAGGGCTGCAAGATCCCCGACGGCACGGTCATCGGCGAGGACCGGGCGGCCGACGCCGAGCGTTATCACGTGTCCGAGAACGGCGTGGTGCTGGTGGTGCCGGAGATGCTGGGCCAGGAACTGCACCATGCCCGCTAAACGCTTGCCGGTGGTGTTGTGTTGGCACATGCACCAGCCGCAGTACAAAGACCTGGTCAGCGGGGAGTATCTCCAGCCGTGGACCTACCTGCACGCCATCAAGGACTACGTCGACATGGCCGCGCTGCTGGAGCAACAGCCCGAGGCGCGCGCGGTGGTGAACTTCGCCCCCATCCTGATTGAGCAGATCGAGGACTACGCCGCGCAGGTGCGCGCCCACCTGGCGGGCGAAGGCGCGGTGCGCGATCCCTTGCTGGCGGCACTGGACGCCGCGGCGCTGCCCACGGGGCGCGAGGCGCGCCTAGGACTGATCCGCACCTGCCTGCGCGCCAATGAGGCGCGCATGATCCAGCCGTTTACGCCCTTGGCGGAGCTGGCCGAACTGGGCCGCTTCGCGCTCGATCACCCGCACAGCGTGGATTATCTCGCCGATGAGTACTTCGCCGACCTGGTGGTGTGGTACCACTTGGTCTGGCTGGGCGAGACCGTGCGCATGGCCGAGCCGCGCGCCCAGCAGCTGATCAAGAAGGCCCGTGCCTACACGCTGCACGACCGCCGGCTGCTGATGGGGCTGATCAAGGATCTGCTGGAGGACCTGCTGCCGCGCTACCGGCGGCTGGCCGAGCGCGGCCAGGTCGAACTCGCCACCTCGCCCTATGCCCATCCCATTGTCCCGCTGTTGCTCGATCTCGGCAGCGCCGAGGACGCCATGCCGGGATTCGCGCGGCCGCTGCTCCCCCAGTATCCCGGCGGGGAGGCACGTACGCGCTGGCACATCGAGCGCGGTCTCCAGGTGTTCGAGCGCGCGTTCGGGCACCGACCGGCCGGCTGCTGGCCCTCGGAAGGGGCGGTCAGCGTGGCTACACTGAAGCTGTTGGCCGAGTACGGCTTTCGCTGGGCGGCAAGCGGCGGCACCGTGCTTGGCAACTCGCAGGCGGCGGCGGAGCGCGGCGCCGGCGAGTGTCCGCACCGCGCCTACCGCGTCCAGGACGTAGAGGGCCTGCACTGTTTTTTCAGGGACGATGGCCTGTCCGATCTGATCGGCTTCACCTATTCGGACTGGCATGGAGACGATGCCGTGAACAACCTCGTACACCACCTGGAAGAGGTGGCGAACGCATGCAGCGCAGAGGCCGCGCCGGTGGTGTCCATCATCATGGACGGCGAGAACGCCTGGGAGCATTATCCGCAAAACGGTTACCACTTCCTGCGCGGGCTGTACCGGCGCCTGGCCGAGCACCCGCAACTCGAACTCACCACCTACGCAGAGCTATTGGCGCGCGCGCCCGAGGCGGCCACGCTGCCCCGGCTGGTCAGCGGCAGCTGGGTGTACGGCACCTTCTCGACCTGGATCGGCGAGAGCGACAAGAATCGCGGCTGGGATCTGCTCGGCGCGGCCAAGCAGGCCTTCGACCAGGCGGTTGCCCAGGGCCGCCTCAGCGGTGAGCGCCTGGCAGCGGCCGAGCGTCAGCTCGCCGTGTGCGAGGGCTCCGATTGGTTTTGGTGGTTCGGTGACTACAACGCCGCGGAGTCGGTGAGCGATTTCGAGCGCCTGTTCCGCCTGCACCTCGCCAACCTTTATCAATTGATCGGTGACGAACCGCCGGAGGACCTCACGCACGTGCTCTCGCACGGCGGCGGGGCGCCCGAACATGGCGGCGCCATGCGGCGGAGCCACTGATGGTGGTGCGCAATGAGGTACTGCCCCGCCGCATGGCGGGCATTCTGCTGCATCCGACCTCGCTGCCGGGTGCCTGGGAGTACGGCCACCTGGGCCCGCATGCGCGGCGCTTCGTGGACTTTCTGGTACGCGCCGGGCAGGGCGTGTGGCAGATCCTGCCGCTCGGGCCCACGCACGACAACCGCTCACCCTACCAGTGCCTGTCCGTGCACGCGGGCAACCCGCGCTTGATCAGCATCGAGGAACTGGTGGCCGCGGGTTGGCTGCCGGCCGAGGCCGCCCACGGCGGCGATCAAGCGCACCATGAACGCCTGCTGCGCGAGGCCTACCGCGCGTTTCGCACCCACGGCACCGAGGCGCAGCATCACGCCATGGAGCGCTTCTGTGCCGAGGAGGCGAGTTGGCTGGACGATTACGCGCTGTATCAGGCGGTGCGCCTCGAGCAACAGGCCAAGGGGTGGATGCAATGGCCGGTGCCGCTGCGCGACCGTGAGCCGCAGGCGCTGGCCGAGGCGCGCGCGCGGCTGGCCCGCGATGTGGAGCAGGCCCGCTTCGAACAATGGGTGTTTTTCACCCAATGGGACGCCGTCAAACGCTATGCGAACGACAACGGCATCCTGGTGTTCGGCGACGTGCCGATCTTCGTCGCGCACGACAGCGCCGACGTGTGGGCGCAGCGCGAGTACTTCGCGCTGGACGACGAGGGTAATGCGGCGCGCGTGGCGGGGGTGCCGCCCGATTACTTCTCCAAAACCGGGCAGCGCTGGGGCAACCCGCACTACCGCTGGGATCGCATGGAGCAAGATGGTTTTGCCTGGTGGCGCGAGCGCCTGCGCACCCAGTTGCGCCAGTTCGATCTGGTACGTATCGACCACTTCCGCGGCTTCGAGGCCTACTGGGACATCCCGGGCGAGGCGGAGACCGCGGTCGACGGCCACTGGGTCAAGGCGCCGGGCGAGGCCTTGTTCGAGGAGTTGCACAAGCACTTTGATCCGCTGCCGCTGGTGGCCGAGGACCTCGGCCTCATTACCGACGAGGTGCGCGCGCTGCGGGATCAGTTTCAGCTGCCGGGGATGACCATCCTGCAGTTCGCCTTCGACGGCGGCCCGGAGAATCCCTACCTGCCGCACAACTACCGCCCCAACTGTGTGGCCTACACCGGCACGCATGACAATGACACCACCATGGGCTGGTATGCCGAACTCGGGGAGGACGAGCAGGCCGCTATCCATGAATACCTCGGGCGCCCGGAGGAGCCCATGCCCTGGCCCCTGATCCGCGCGGTCACGGCGTCGGTGGCACGCCTCGCGGTGGTGCCGCTGCAGGACGTGCTGGAACTCGGCAGCGAGCAGCGCATGAACACTCCGGGCACCTCCGAGGGGAACTGGCGCTGGCGCTTCCGCTGGGAGGACGGGGTCGAGGACAAGGCCGGCCACCTGTTGCACCTGGCGGGACTCTACGGCCGGTTGCCGCCGCGGGACTAGCTGGGTGTTGAAGGGGCATTGCGGAACGCGCGCCCCGACCTGCGGCTGCTGCTCGCTTTTTGGCCGCGCGGCGGTTATACTCCGCCCCCAGCGTTCCTGACCCTCCTCCGGTTCCTTTCCCACCTCCGGCTTCGCGGTTAGCGACGTATGCGTCGACAGGTGTCGCGGTCTTAGAAGACCGGGCGCCCCAGGCGCCACGAGACCGGGCGGTCGCTACAGCCACCGTAGTTCGCCTACTGTCAATCATTCGTTTGCGCTCGTCCAGTGGCATGGCGGGCGAGGGGTATGCTTTTGTCTTTCAATGACCTGAATCTTAGTGAGCCGCTGTTGCGCGCGCTCGATAGCTGTGGATTTACCGTGCCGACCGCGATTCAGCGGGAGGCGATTCCTGTGTTGCTCGCGGGCCGTGATCTGATGGCCTCGGCCCAGACGGGCACCGGCAAGACCGCGGCGTTCGCGCTGCCGGCTCTGGAGCGCCTGCAAACTCGCGCCCCCGGCCATGGACCGCGCGTGCTGGTGCTCGCCCCGACGCGTGAACTGGCCATGCAGGTGGAGCAGAACTTCCGCCAGTTGGGTCGCTTCTCGCGCGTCAAACTCGCCACCGTCGTGGGCGGCATGGCTTACCCGCCGCAGCAGCGTGCGCTGTCGCAGCCGCTGGACGTGCTGGTCGCGACTCCCGGCCGTTTGATGGATCACATGGCGCGCGGGCGTGTCGACTTCTCGCGCCTGGAAATGCTGGTGCTGGACGAAGCCGACCGTATGCTGGACATGGGCTTCGTGGACGCGGTGAAGGACATTGCCGCCGCCACGCCGGCCACGCGCCAGACCGTATTGTTCTCGGCCACGCTGGAAGGGCGGGTGCTGTCGGTCGCGCGTATGCTGCTGAAGGATCCCGCGCAGGTCGCACTGGCGGCCTCCGCGACGCCGCACACCAACATCGATCAGCGCGCTTACCGGGCGGACGATGTGTCGCACAAGCGGGCGTTGCTCAAGCACCTGATCGAGGACGCGGACCTCTCCCAGGCGGTGATCTTCACCGGTACCAAGCGTGGCGCCGAAGACCTCTCGGCGGCTCTAAGCCAGAACGGTCATGCCAGCGCGCCCTTGCACGGCGACATGTCGCAGCGTGACCGTCGCCGCACGGTGGACAACATGCGCCGCGGCCAGGTGCGCCTGCTGGTGGCGACGGATGTGGCCGCGCGCGGTCTGGATATCAGCGGCATCACCCACGTGATCAACTTCGATCTGCCGATGGTGGCCGAGGATTACATTCACCGCATCGGCCGCACTGGTCGCGCGGGCGCAAGCGGCACCGCGATCTCGCTGATCGGTCCCGAGGATCGGCGGCGACTGGGCCAGGTCGAGCGGCTCACGGGTAAGCGGCTGGATTACGCCGTCGTGCCTGGCCTGGAGCCGCGGCGTCCGGTGCCGACGGGCCGTCCCGGCGGTGCGCGTCCAGGTGGCCGTCCCGGCGGTTACAAGGGCAAGCGAGGTGCCGGCGGAGGGAAACCCTTCGCTGCACGCACGCCGCGTTTCAGCTAAGAAAGGCCTGAATAGATCCATCGTGGATTGGTCAGAGCAGTGAAATGAAAAGCCGCCTTCGGGCGGCTTTTTGTTGCGTGCGCTATGAACGAAAGAGGCCGCCCAGGGGCGGCCTCCGTCGTTACCGTGCGGCGCCTACAGCCACAGCATGCAGCCGGTCTCGAAGCGGTGGCTGAGCTGGGCGTGGTAGGGATACATGCGCACCTTGTAGTACTGCAGCCCCGCCAACGGCGGCTGCAAGTCCAGACGGAACAGCGCCGCGCCGTCGCGTCGCGTCATTTGATGGTCGAAGGCGTGACTGTCGTGCTCCACGAACTCGCCGTCTTCGCCCAAGGTGCCCACCAGGCATTCGACCACCACGTCGTCGGGTTCCAGCCCGTTCAGTTGCGCGTTCACTTCCAGGACCAACGACTCCCCGGCGCGCATCTCGCTGGGCGGTGACTGTTCGCCGCCAAGGCTGACGCCGGGCCACGCGGCGCGCACCTTCTTCTTCCATTCCGACAGGACGCGTGCGCCGCGAAACTCGTCGGCCATGAGCGCGGCGTGCTGCTGCTTCGCGGGGCCGTAATAGTGCTTCACGTAGTCCATCACCATGCGCTCGGAACTGAAGCGCGGCATCAGCGAACGCATGGAGGCCTTGGACTTGCGCACCCAGCCCTCGGAGTAGCCGTGGCCGTTGCGCTCGTAGTACAGCGGCACCACCTGCTTCTCCAGGATGTCCATCAGCTCGTGTGCCTCCTCGCGATTGCGGAAGGTGGCGTCGTACTGCGGACCGTGCGGGGTGATGGCCCAGCCGTTTTCGCCGTCGTAGCCCTCGCCCCACCAGCCGTCCAGGATGCTGAGGTTGAGTACCCCGTTGATGCCGGCCTTCTGCCCGCTGGTGCCGCTGGCCTCCAGCGGGTAGTCGGGGTTGTTCAACCACACATCCACGCCCGAGACCAGCTTGCGGCTCAGCGCGAGGTCGTAGCCCTCGAGCAGGATGATCTTGCCCTCGAACTCCGGCCGGCGCGAGAAGTCGTGGATGATGCGGATCAGGTGCTGGCCCGGCTGGTCGTGCGGGTGGGCCTTGCCGGCGAAGATCAGGATCACCGGTCGCTCCGGGTCGTTCAGCAGACGCTCCAGACGCTCGGGATCGGCGAACAGCAACGTGGCGCGCTTGTAGGTGGCGAAGCGGCGCGCGAAGCCCACGGTGAGCACCTCCGTCTCGTGCGGGCGCAGGTGCTGCACCAGGCGCTCGGTCTGCGACTCGGAGAGCCCGTTGCGCCGGTGCTGGCGGACGGCGCGGCGGCGCACGTCCTCCAGTAACATCGCCTTCAGCGACTGGCGCAGGCTCCAGAAGCTGTGGTCGGGAATGTCGTCGATGCGCTGCCAATAATCCGGGTGACACAGCTCGGTACGCCACCCGCCGCCGAACTGCATGTCGAACACATTGGCCCACTCGCGCGCCAGGAAGGTCGGCACGTGCACGCCGTTGGTGACGTAGCCGATCGGGTTCTCCTCGGCGGGGATCTGCGGCCACACGTAGGCCTCCATCTGCGAGGCCACGCCGCCATGGATGCGGCTCACCCCGTTATGGAAGCGCGAGCCCCGCAGCGCCAGCGCGGTCTGGTTGAAGCCGTGCGGGTTGGCCGGTCCCGCACCGAGTTCGAGGAACGCCTCGCGCGAGATGCCGAGCCGCTGCACCAGCGGGGAGAGGTACTCGTCCACCATCTCGTGCGGGAAGATGTCGTGCCCGGCCGGCACCGGCGTGTGGGTGGTGAACACCGTGCCGCTGGCCACTGCCTCCAATGCGGCCTCGAAGGAGAGCCCTTCGTCGATCAACTCGCGGCAACGCTCCAGGATCTGGAAGGCGGCATGCCCCTCGTTGATGTGCCACACCGTCGGCTGCAGGCCGAGTTGACGCAGCGTCCGCACCCCGCCGATACCGAGCACGATCTCCTGCTGCATGCGGGTGTGAATGTCGCCGCCGTAGAGTTGGTAAGTGATGGAGCGGTCCGCCTCGCTGTTTTCGGGCAGATCGCTGTCGAGCAGGTATAGGCGAATGTGGCCCGCCACCGCCTGCCAGACCTTCAGACGCACGGTGCGCCCCGGCAGCTCCACCTCGACGTAGACGTCGGTCCCGTTGCGGTCTTGCGCGGGCGTCACGGGCAGGTCCGCCACATTGTTTTGCGCGTACTGGGCGACCTGGTTGCCCTGTTCGTCGATGATCTGGTTGAAGTAGCCGCGGCGGTACAGCATCCCGACCGCCACGAAGGGCACGCCGAGGTCGCTGGCGGCTTTGCAGTGATCGCCGGCCAGGATGCCGAGGCCGCCCGAGTAGATCGGGAAGCTCTCGTGGAAGCCGAACTCCGCGCAGAAGTAGGCGACCAGGTCCTGATCCGGATCGAGAATCTCCTCCACGCCGGAGCGGATCCGCTCCTCGCGGTAGATGTCGTAGGCGGATAGGACGCGGTTGTAATCCTGGATGAACACGCGGTCGTTGATCGCCTCGTCCAGGACGCTCTGCGCCACCCGGCGCAGGAACACACGCGGGTTGTGCCCGCAGGTTTCCCACAGTTGGGGGTCGAGGCGGTAGAACAGACCGCGCACCTGCCGCTCCCAGCTGTACAACAGATCGTCGGCCAGTTCCTTCAGGCGGGCGAGGCGGGCGGGAAGGGTCGGTTGGACCTCCAGCGGGAATTGAGTACCGGGCATAGGTGTGTTTTCGTCCTTATTGGACCCGAGCGGGTGCCGGGTCGGGTGTCGGCGGATTGGCGAAGGATAACGCGTGCCGCATCAGCAGCAGAAGGCGGGCCTACTGGATTTGGGACTGGTGCCAGCACCGCGGATCGCCGAAGCGGGCCAAGATCGCTATTGTGCGCCCATCCCGCCGCTCAGTCCAAGGTGGTGCGGGACATTGCCGCTCAATGGGCTCAGGATCGGTTCCCAAACAGGGTCCGGGTCCGCTGGTCGGACGGCGCGAACACAGGGAACTGCCCCGCTACGGCAGCGCCGAAAATGGAGGCGCCTGAAAACCACGCTTTTCAGGGGCCGACCAGGAAGAATCCATGGATGGATCCCGACGCGCCTCCGCGGCACAGGGAGGTGCCGCCATTTTCGGTAAGCGCCGAAAATGGGAGGTCCCTGAAAACCACGCTTTTCAGGGGCCGACCAGGAAGAATCCATGGATGGATCCCGACGCGCCTTCGCGGCACAGGGAGGTGCCGCCATTATCGGCGCCAGCCGATAATGGGAGCCCCTTGAAAACCACGCTTTTCAAGGGGCGACTAGGAAGAATCCATGGATGGATTCCGCCGCGCCCCCGCGGCACAGGGAGGTGCCGCCATTATCGGCGCCAGCCGATAATGGGAGCCCCTTGAAAACCACGCTTTTCAAGGGGCGACTAGGAAGAATCCATGGATGGATTCCGCCGCGCCCCCGCGGCACAGGGAGGTGCCGCCATTATCGGCGCCAGCCGATAATGGGAGCCCCTTGAAAACCACGCTTTTCAAGGGGCGACTAGGAAGAATCCATGGATGGATTCTTCCGTATATAAAATGGTGCCGAGGGGGAGACTCGAACTCCCACGGTGTCACCACCACCTGATTTTGAGTCAGGCGCGTCTACCAGTTCCGCCACCCCGGCGAGGGAACGCGGAAGTATACGCGTCCGGCGGCGCCCGGCCAAGCAGCCGGCGAGCCGATCTGTTACCATCGCGCGGCCCATGCAGCGTACCGACTTTCATTTCGATCTCCCCCCCGAGCTCATCGCCCAACACCCGCCGGCCGAGCGCGGCGCCAGCCGCCTGCTGTGCCTGGCGGGCGCCACCGGGCAATGGCAGGACCGGCGTTTCGCGGAGCTGCCGACGCTGTTGGCCCCCGGCGACCTGCTGGTGTTCAACGACACGCGCGTGGTGCCGGCGCGGCTGCGCGGACACAAGGACAGCGGCGGGCGGGTGGAAGTCCTGATCGAGCGCATCCTCGACGATCGCCGGGCGCTGGCGCTGGTACGCGCCAGCAAGTCGCCGCGCGAGGGCAGCACGCTGTGGCTGGGCGAGGACCTGCGGGCCGAGGTGGTGGGGCGGCGCGAGGATCTGTTCGAGCTGGTGTTGGCGGGTGAGCGGCCGCTGCTCGAGCTGTTGGAGGCGTATGGCGAGCTGCCGCTGCCGCCCTACATCGGCCGCGCCGCCGAGGCCGCCGACCTTAGCCGCTACCAGACGGTCTATGCGCGCCGGCCCGGCGCCGTGGCGGCGCCCACCGCCGGGCTGCATTTCGACGAGCCGCTGCTGGCGGAGCTGGCGGCGCGGGGTGTCGAGCGCACCTTCGTGACCCTGCACGTCGGCGCGGGCACCTTCCAGCCGGTGCGCGCGGATGATGTCCGCGAGCACCGTATGCACTACGAGTGGCTGGAGGTGACGCCGGAGGTGGTGGAGCAAGTGGCACGCACCCGCGCGCGCGGCGGGCGCGTGGTGGCGGTCGGCACCACGGCGGTGCGTGCGCTGGAATCGGCGTCGCAGAACGGCACGCTGCGCCCTTACGCCGGCGAGACGAATCTGTTCATCTATCCCGGTTATCGGTTCCGCGTGGTGGACGCCATGGTCACCAATTTTCATTTGCCCGAATCGACATTGCTGATGCTGGTGAGCGCCTTCGCGGGGCGCGAGGCGGTGCTGGCGGCCTATGCGCACGCCGTGGAGGAGCGTTATCGCTTCTTCAGCTACGGCGACGCCATGTACATCACCCCGCAGCCCGAGGCCCGCGATGCGCTTTGAGCTCCTGGGGCGCAGCGGGCAGGCCCGGCGCGGGCGCCTGCATCTGGCGCACGGCACGGTGGAGACGCCGGCCTTCATGCCGGTGGGCACCTACGGCACGGTCAAGGCCATGACGCCGGACGAGGTGAGCGCCGACGGCGCCGAGATCGTGCTCGGCAACACCTTCCATTTGATGCTGCGCCCCGGCCGGGAGCTAATCGAGGCGCACGGCGGACTGCACGGCTTCATGGGTTGGCACGGGCCGATTCTGACCGATTCGGGCGGCTTTCAGGTGTTCAGCCTCGGCACCCGGCGCAAAGTGCGCGAGGAGGGGGTGACCTTCGCCTCGCCGGTGAACGGGGACCGCGTGTTCCTCGGTCCGGAGGAGTCCATGGCCATGCAGCGCGCCCTGAACTCCGACATCGTGATGATCTTCGACGAGTGCACCCCGTATCCCGCGGATGAGCGCACGGCGCGCACCTCCATGGAACTGTCGCTGCGCTGGGCGGCGCGCAGCAAGGAGGCGCACGGCGACAACCCCAACGCGCTGTTCGGCATCGTGCAGGGCGGGATGCACACCGAACTGCGCCATCGCTCGCTCGAGGGTCTGCAGGCCATCGGCTTCGACGGCTACGCCATCGGCGGCTTGTCGGTGGGTGAGCCCAAAGACGAGATGCTGCGGGTGTTGGATGAACTGACGCCGGCGATGCCCGCCGAGCGGCCGCGGTATTTGATGGGCGTCGGGACCCCGGCCGACATCGTGGATGCGGTGGTGCGCGGCGTGGACATGTTCGATTGTGTGCTGCCCACGCGCAACGCACGCAATGGCCACTTGTTCGTGCGCGGCGGCGTGGTGCGCATCCGCAACAGCCGCTACCAGCACGACCTCGGCCCGCTCGACCCGGAATGCGACTGCTACACCTGCCGTCATTTCACCCGCGCCTATCTGCGCCACTTGGACAAATGCGGCGAAATTCTCGGCGCACGGCTTAACACCATCCACAACCTGCATTACTATCAGCAGCTTATGCGCGAGCTGCGGGAGGCCGTGGCGGCTGGACGGGTGGAGGAATACGCCCAGGCCTTCCATGCCCGCAACGCCGAGGCTATGTCATAATGCCGCTTTTTACCGCCAACCTTGGGAAACTTTATGAGCTTTTTCATCTCTGATGCTTGGGCGCAGGCCGCGCCGGCCGCCGATCAACCGGGCATGCTGGCGACCTTCCTGCCGCTGATCATCCTGTTCGTGGTGTTCTACTTCCTGCTGATCCGCCCGCAGCTCAAGCGTGCCAAGGACCACCGCAAGATGGTGACCGAGCTGGCCAAGGGCGATGAGATCGTGACCAACGGCGGGCTGGTGGGGCGCATCATCGAACTCGGCGAGAACTTCATGGTCGTCGAGGTGGCGGACAACATCCAGGTCAAGGTCCAGCGCCAGATGATCTCCTCGGTGCTGCCCAAGGGGACCATGAAGACCCTTTGAGGCCCCTCTTAGCCGGTAACAGTACGCGCGCGGCCGAGGCGGTCGCGCCGCGCAGGTAGACTATGAACCGTACTCCGCTCTGGAAGTATCTCCTCATCCTCGCCATCGTCGTGGTGGGCGTGGTGTATGCGCTGCCCAACCTGTTCGGCGAGGACCCCTCTCTGCAGGTCTCACCGCCGCGTACCGCGACGCTCGACGCCGCCGCGCGCGAGCGCATCATGGACTCGTTGCAGCAGGCCAACCTGACCCCGCGCGCGGTGGACGAGGTCGAGCGCGGCATCCTGGTGCGCTTCGAGGAGACCGAAGATCAGCTGCGCGCCAACGACATCGTGCGTGCCGCGCTGGGCCCGGAGTACACGGTGGCCCTCAATCTGGCGCCCAACACGCCGGACTGGCTGAGCGCGCTGCGTGCCGCGCCCATGTACCTGGGGCTCGACCTGCGCGGGGGCGTGCACTTCCTGCTGGAAGTGGATATGGAGGCGGCGGTCCACCAGGCGCTGGAACGTTACGTCAACACCTTCCGGTCCATGCTGCGCGACCAGCGCATCCGCTACCTGAGCGTGGCGCGCGAGGGCGGCGCGGTGGAGATCGGCTTCCGTGATGCCGCCGAGCGCGAACGCGCGCAGCGCCACCTGGGCGGCGAGTTCCGTGCGCTCGAGTTCACCACCGCCGAGCGGGGCGAGAACTTCTTTCTTTATGCCCGTCTGTCCGAAGACGAGCAGCGCGAGATCCAGCGCTTCGCGGTGCAGCAGAACATCACCACCCTGCGCAACCGCGTGAACGAACTCGGCGTGGCCGAGCCGATCATCCAGCAGCAGGGCGAGAGCCGTATCGTGGTTCAGCTGCCGGGGGTGCAGGACACGGCGCGCGCCAAGGAGATCCTGGGCACCACGGCGACGCTCGAGTTCCGCCTCGCGGTCGGCACGCACGACCAGTGGCAGGAGGCGGCGCAGACGGGCCGGGTGCCGTTCGACGCGCGGCTGTATCGCGAGCGCGACGGCTCGCCGGTGCTGCTGAGCCGGCAGGTGATCGTCACCGGCGATCAGATCACCGACGCCTCGTCCGGCTTCGATCAGGAGGGCGGGCGCCCCGCGGTGTTCGTCAGCCTGGACGGGCAGGGCGCGCGCGCCATGAGCCAGACCACGCGCGACAACATCGGCCGCCCCATGGCGGTGGTGTTCATCGAAAACCGGGTCGAAACCGTCATGGTCGGCGGCGAGGCGCAGCAGCGCACCCGTCGCGTGGAAGAGGTGATCAGTGTGGCCACGATTCAGGGCCACTTCAGCCGCCGCTTCCAGATCACCGGCGTCGGCAGCCCCGAGCAGGCGCGCGACCTCGCGCTCTTGCTGCGTGCCGGCGCGCTCGCCGCGCCCATCCAGATCGTCGAGGAGCGCACCGTCGGCCCGAGCCTGGGCGCGGACAACATCGAGCAGGGCTTCCGCTCGGTGGTGATCGGCTTCGTGTTGGTGCTGGCGTTCATGGCGCTGTGGTACCGCGGTTTCGGGCTGGTGGCCAACCTCGCGCTGGGGCTGAACCTGGTCATCATCGTGGCGGTGCTGTCGATGCTGCAGGCCACACTCACCCTGCCGGGTATCGCCGGCATCGTGCTAACCGTGGGTATGGCGGTGGACGCCAACGTGCTGATCTTCGAGCGAATACGCGAGGAGCTGCGTAACGGAAGCAGTCCGCACGCGAGCATCGTGGCGGGCTACGACAAGGCATTCTCGAGTATCGCCGACGCCAACATCACCACGATTCTGGCGGCCATCGTGCTGTTCATGTTCGGCACCGGCCCGATTAAAGGCTTCGCGATCACGCTAACGATCGGTATCGCGACCTCCATGTTCACCGCCATCGTCTGCACCCGCGCGGTGGTCAACTACTTCGTCGGCGGGCGCCGTATGCGCCGGCTGTCGATCTGAGGGTTCGCGTCATGTGGCTGATCAAGAAGAACCCCGAGTTCGACTTCATGGGCAAGCGCAAGCTGGCCCTGTTCATCTCGATAGTGCTGATCGTGGTGTCGATAGTGGCGCTGGCCACGCGCGGTCTGAACCTGGGGCTGGATTTCACCGGCGGCACGCTGGTTGAAGCGGGCTATCCGCATGCGGTGGAGTTGTCCGAAGTGCGCGCGGTGCTGGCCGAGGCGGGCTTCGATGATGCGGTGGTACAGCACTTTGGTACCGCGCGGGACGTGCTGGTGCGGCTCGCGCCGCGCGAGGGTGTGCAGGCCGCCACCCTGGCCGAGCAGGTGTTCGCGGTCCTCGATGCCTCGGTGGAGGGTGAGGTCGATCGGCGCCGCCAGGAGTTCGTGGGGCCGCAGGTGGGCGACGAGCTCACCGAAGACGGTGCGCTAGCCATGCTCTACGCGCTGATTCTGGTGATGATCTATGTGGCGCTGCGCTTCGAGTACCGCTTCGCGCTGGGCTCGGTGGCGGCGTTGATACACGACGTGATCATCACCTTCGGTATCTTCGCCCTGTTCCAACTCAGCTTCGACCTCACGGTACTGGCGGCCATCCTGGCGGTGATCGGCTATTCGCTCAACGACACCATCGTGGTGTTCGACCGCATCCGCGAGAACTTTCGGCGTCTGCGCAAGGGCACGCCGGCACACGTGATGAACGTGTCGATCAACCAAACCCTGTCGCGCACCTTGGTCACCGGCGTCACCACCTTGCTGGTGCTGCTGACCCTGCTGCTGATCGGCGGTGAACTGATGCGCAACTTCGCCATCGCGCTGATCATCGGCGTGGTGGTGGGTACCTACTCGTCGATCTACGTCGCGAGCCCCGTCGCGCTGGCGCTGGGTGTCAGCAAGGCGGATCTGATGCCCGTCAAGAAAGAGGGTGAAGGGGAAGGCGAAGGGCGCCCGGAGCCCTGAGCCGATGCCACGCGGCGCCCTGCGCGGGCGCCACGCACGATGGCCGCTCAATGGCTCAGGCGGCGCACTTCCTCCAGCGGGTCTTGTTCGTCGTCTTGCGGGCGCACCACGTGGCAGTGGGCGCTTTCCCCGCTGGTGCAGTCCGGGTCGCGTTCGTCTTCCGCGGCCCGGCGCAGGGTGTCGAACGTCCACACCACGGCGATTGCCCAGAGCACCAAGCCTAGCCCCAGCATCATCCACTCCAGCCCGCTGCTGCCCAGCAGTCCGTCGTTCAAGCCATAGAGCAATGCGGTGATGCCGGCGAGCCAGAATACGCCTATGGGCGCTGCGCAACAGCGCGCATAGGCGTAGCGGTACACGGCCAGAGGTGGAGCCAGGTAGGTGACAACATTCTTCATACCGCCCCCTTATGAGGTTGGGCGGGGCGCGGCAGGCGTATTCCGCTGGCGCGGCTCGCTGCCTGCGCTCCACTGACGACGGCGGACCCGGGTCCGTCGCCCGAAGGATCCCCACCGGGTCGTTACCCACCGACCTCTTGGAGTCGGGATCTACGCTCCCGTTTAGCAGCCGCGCCGCGGGCTTGTCAAGGCACTAGCGCGACGGCTGCGCCACGGTCGGGGTGCCGCGCAGGAGAGGGAAGTGCGACGGAGCGCCCTTTCAGCGGGTCAAAGCCTCGCCGAGGTGCGGCTGGATGGTCTGCAGAATGGCCTTGAAGACCTTGGGGTTGCCGCCAACCACGTTACCGCTTTCCATATAGCCGTGGCCGCCGGCGAAGTCGCCGACCAGCCCGCCTGCCTCCTGGATCATCAGCACGCCCGCCGCCATATCCCAGGGCTTGAGCCCGATCTCCCAGAACCCATCCAGGCGCCCGGCCGCGACGTAGGCGAGGTCCAGCGCCGCGGCACCGGCGCGACGGATACCCGCGGTCTTGGGGAGCATCGCGCGAAACGTCTCGAGGTAGGCGTCGAGGTGCTCAAGGTCCTTGAAGGGGAAGCCGGTACCAATCAGCGAGCCGTCGAGGCTGCGGCGGCTGGTGACGCGGATGCGGCGGCTGTTGAGCTGCGCGCCGGCGCCGCGTGAAGCGGTGAACAACTCCTGGCGCAGGGGGTCGTAGATCACGCCCTGGTACAAACGCCCGCGCTGCTGCACGGCCACCGAGACGGCGAACTGCGGAAACCCGTGTAGAAAATTGGTGGTCCCGTCGAGCGGGTCGATGATCCACACATACTCCTCGTCCAGCCCCTGCGCGCCGCTTTCCTCGGCCAGGATGCCGTGCTGGGGGTAGGCCTCGCGGATGATGCGCACGATCTCCTGCTCGGCGCGGCGATCAATCTCGCTGACGAAGTCGTTCTGCGCCTTCTGCACGACGTTGAGCGTGTCCAGCTGGTCGACCGAACGTGCAATGACGTTGCCCGCGCTGCGCGCGGCACGAACGGCGATGTTCAGCAGGGGGTGCATGTAGGGGACTCCTCGGTTCGTGGCGCAGGGGCAGGCGCCCGCCTGGCTGCAAAACGTTGTATTCTAGCAGCCCGCAAGTGCTGTCGGCATGTTTCATGAGCCTCTCGCAGATTCGCTTTGTCCTGGTCAACACCTCGCATCCCGGCAATATCGGGGCGACGGCGCGCGCGCTCAAGAATATGGGCCTGGAGCGGCTGTACCTGGTCGACCCGCTGGAGTACCCGCATGCCGAGGCCACCGCGCGTGCCTCGGGGGCCGACGACCTGCTCGCCCGCGCCGTGGTGTGCGCGACGCTGGAGGAGGCCGTGGCCGACTGCGCCTTGGTGCTCGGAGCGAGCGCCCGCCTGCGCACCTTGCCTTGGCCGGTGGTCGAGCCGCGCGAGGCCGCCGCGCGGGCGATGGCGTTGGCGGGCGAGGCGCAGGTGGCGGTGGTGCTCGGGCGCGAGCATTCGGGCCTGACCAACCAGGAACTGGAACGCTGCAACGCGCTGGTGCACATCCCGAGCAATCCCCGCTACAGCTCGCTCAACGTGGCAGCCGCCGCGCAGGTGCTGGCCTACGAGTTGCACTTGGCGGCGCGCGAGGCGCCTCCGGCGCCGGAGACGGACGGGCCGCTCGCTACCGGCGCCGACATGGAGGGGCTATACGCTCACCTCGAGCAGGTGCTGGTAGAGGTCGACTACCTGGATCCCGGCAACCCGCGCCAACTGATGCGCCGCTTGCGCCGGCTGTTCAACCGGGCGCAACTTGAGCGCATGGAACTCAACATCCTGCGCGGGGTGTTGACCGCGGTGCAGAAGAAAACCGGACGCTGAAGGCGATGCTAGTCGGCACTGGCATCGTGACGGCGAGTTGCGTCATAATAGTTGACGCGTTTACTCAGGAATAGGGGCTCACGCCTATGTTTGGCCGGCTGCGCGAAGACCTTCGCTGCATCAGGGAGCGGGATCCTGCCGCGCGTCATGCACTGGAGATTCTCACCACCTATCCCGGCCTGCATGCGATTTATCTGCACCGCCTGAGTCACGCGCTGTGGCAGTGGCGCCTGAAGTGGCTGGCGCGCGTGCTTTCGACGGTCGGTCGCTGGTTGACGGGAATCGAGATTCATCCAGGGGCCAAGATCGGCCGGCGGTTCTTCATCGACCACGGCATGGGCGTGGTGATCGGCGAGACCGCGGAGATCGGCGACGACTGCACCCTGTACCACGGTGTGACCTTGGGCGGCACCAGCTGGCAGAAGGGCAAGCGTCATCCGACGCTCGGCGCGGACGTGGTGGTGGGCGCGGGCGCCAAGGTGCTCGGGCCGATCACGCTGGGCGAGGGCGCGCGGGTGGGCTCGAACGCCGTGGTGGTCAAGGACGTGCCCGCCGGCGCCACCGTAGTGGGCATCCCGGGGCGCGTGGTGCGCAAAAGCGGGCCGGTGGTGGAGGTCGATGCGCGCCGTCGCGCGATGGCGCAGAAGATCGGCTTCGACGCCTACGGCACCACACAGGACATGCCCGATCCGGTGGCTAATGCCATCGATTGCGTACTCGATCACATGCACGCGACGGATAAGCAGCTGGAGATCCTGTGGCATGCCATGCAGCGCCTCGACCCGAAGTTCCACGGGACGGCGCCCGAGTCGGCCGCCTGCAGCGTGGATCTGGAGAGCCAGAAGCCCGGCGGCCCCGAGCAGGAAGCGGCCGCGGGCCGCAAGTAGGTAGTACCCGTATTGCCGGGGTTGGGGGGCGTTGGGTAGATTTTCACCAGGCGCCGATTGAGCCGCCTCGGGCCTTGGGCCTCGCCCGTATCCGGGCGCCGCGGCACACACTGGACAGCAATCGCGCGCGAAGGAAGAGCTATGAAGTTGACGACCAAGGGGCGTTACGCCGTCACCGCAATGCTGGATCTCGCCTTGCATTACACGGATGGCCCGATCACTCTGGCCGATATCTCGCGGCGCCAGGGCATCTCGCTGTCGTATCTTGAGCAGCTGTTTGCACGGTTGCGCAAGCACGGGCTGGTCGAGAGCGCGCGCGGGCCGGGCGGCGGCTATCGCTTGAGCCGCGCCGCCGCACACATTGCGGTGGCGGACGTCATCACCGCCGTGGACGAGAAGGTGGACGCCACGCGCTGCGGGGGGGCCTCCAACTGCCAAGGCGAGGAGCGCTGCCTGACCCACGATCTATGGGCGGATCTCAGCAACCAGATCCACAGTTTCCTGAGCAACATCACCCTCGGCGAACTGGTGGAGCGGCGCGCGGTGCGCGAGGTCGCCACGCGCCAGGATATTAAGGTGGCGCGCTTCGTGCGTCCTTAGCACGCAGCGGTCAAGCTTCGGAAAGTGTGGTCTGGCGCCGCCGGAAGGCGCGCCGCCAAGTATGTTCAGGAGGTAGTCAATGGCAGTCAGTCTCACCCCCGCGGCCGCCAGCCGCGTCAAGAACTTCATCGAGAAGCGCGGCTCCGGCGAGGGACTGCGCGTGGCGGTGCAGCGTACGGGCTGTTCCGGCTACATGTACGTCGTCGACTACGCCGAGGCGGTGGCGCCCGAGGACAAGGTGTTCGAGAGTCACGGTGTGAAGGTGATCGTCGACCCGAGCAGCCTGATGTACCTCGAAGGCACCGAGGTCGATTACCGGCGCGAGGGCCTCAACGAGGGATTCAAGTTCAACAACCCCAACGTCAAGGACGAGTGCGGGTGCGGAGAGAGTTTCAATATCTGATTGCAAGCCGGGATGGCGCTGTTTTGAAGCCGGATGAATCCCTCCTGGATTCCCCGGCTGACGGAAGGCGAGAAGCGTGTTCTCGCCTTCCTTCGTTTTCGGCGTGTTGCCCCGAAAACGGGCGGCGGCTGTTTTAAGCCGGATGAATCCCTCCTGGATTCCCCGGCTGACGGAAGGCGAGAAGCGTGGTTCTCGCCTTCCTTCGTTTTCGGCGTGTTGCCCCGAAAACGGGCGGCACATCCCTGTGCCGCGGACCCTGCGGGTTCTCGGCGGTTGTGGGCGCGTGGCCTGATGTCGCGCCGTTCCCGTGCCATCTATCTCGTCGCGGCTGAACCCCTGGCGCGCGTCTGCGTCCAATCAAGACGGGCGTCCATATGCCCGCCGACTTTGTTTTCAATGGCTTGTCTTCGGCGGCGGTGCGCCATGGCTCTGCAGGGCGGCGCGCGGTCGTTCGGCGGGTTGCGCGGACTTTTTGTGCACGCGGTCACGGCGCTCGATTGTGGGCCTGCGGGGCGACCGTTAGAATAGCGCGACCGCCGGGAGGCGGATGGACACCCCCCTAGAGACCTTACGGAGTAGTCATGGCCACAGAACGTACCCTCTCCATCATCAAGCCCGACGGCGTCGCCAAGAACGTGATCGGCGAAATCTACAGCCGCTTCGAGAAGGGCGGGTTGCGCATCGTCGCCGCCAAGATGTTGCAGCTGTCGCGCGAGCAGGCCGAAGCCTTCTACGCGGTGCACAAGGAACGCCCGTTCTACAACGACTTGGTGAGCTTCATGACCTCCGGCCCGGTGATGGTGCAGGTGCTCGAGGGGGAGAACGCGGTGGCTCGCAATCGTGAGCTGATGGGCGCCACGAACCCGAAGGATGCCGCGCCCGGCACCATTCGCGCCGATTTCGCCGAGACCGTCGACGAGAACGCCGTGCATGGTTCGGACGCCGCGGAGACTGCCCGGGAGGAGATCGCTTTCTTCTTCAAGCCCGAGGAATTGTGCGCGCGGACGCGCTGAGGCGCCGCGCGTTCTAGGCACACGGAGGTGCCGTCGCTGCAGCGCCGCGTGAGCAGCGGGGAGTGCGCCGCGCGCGCCGCTCCGTCTCCGGGGGCGGCGGCAGCGCGACGCCGGACCGCCCGCCGCCGAAGTACCCCAGCGTCATAGAGGCAATGCCCCATGGATCAGGCAGCACAGTCAGACCGCCCCCAGGCCGCGGGAACCCAGGAAGGGAACGCGCGCCTCAATCTGTTCGGCCTCAACCGTGCCGCGATGGAGGCCTATTTCGTCGACCTCGGCGAGAAGCCCTTCCGCGCCACGCAGGTGTTGAAGTGGATACACCAGCTTGGTGTCACCGACTTCGACGCCATGACCAACCTCAGCAAGGCACTGCGGGCGCGGCTGGCCGAGCGTTGTGAGATCCGCCCCCCCGAGGTGCGATTGGAGCAGACCTCGGCCGACGGTACGCGCAAGTGGTTGCTGAGCGTGGACGGCGGCAGCGCGATCGAGACGGTATTCATCCCCGAGGCCGGGCGCGGCACGCTGTGCGTGTCCTCGCAGGTCGGCTGTAGCCTCAACTGCTCGTTCTGCTCGACCGGGGCTCAGGGCTTCAACCGCAATCTGACCACCGCGGAGATCATCGCGCAGGTGTGGGTCGCGAAGCGTGCGTTGGAAGGGGATCCGGACGGCGCGCGGCGGGATTCTCCGGCCGCCGAGCGCGTGATCACCAACGTGGTGATGATGGGAATGGGCGAGCCGCTGCTCAACTTCGACAACGTGGTGCCCGCCATGGACATCATGATGGACGATTTCGCCTATGGCCTGTCCAAGCGGCGCGTGACGTTGAGCACCGCGGGCGTCGTGCCCATGCTCGATCGCTTGGCCCAGGAGAGCGACGTGGCGCTGGCGGTCTCGCTGCACGCGCCCAACGATGCGCTGCGAAACGAACTCGTGCCGCTCAACAAGAAGTACCCTATCGCGGAGCTGTTGGCGGCCTGCAAACGCTACGTGGCGGCGGATTCGCGCCGGCGCATCACCTTCGAGTACGTCATGCTCGAGGGCGTCAATGACAGCCTGGAGCACGCGCGCGAACTCATCCGGGTGCTGCGTGGCGTGCCTTCGAAGGTGAATCTGATCCCGTTCAACCCCTTTCCTCAGGCCCGCTATCGGCGCTCCTCGCAGTCCCGCATCGATCGCTTCCGCGACGTGCTGCTGGCCGCGGGCCTGACCACCATTACACGCAAGACACGCGGTGACGATATCGACGCCGCCTGCGGTCAGCTCGCAGGCCGGGTACAAGATCGGACGCGCCGCAGCCAACGCCTACAGAGGGTGCAGGAGGTGAGATGAGAGCATCGACCAGAACCTTGGTTCTGGCAGGGATGCTGATTGTTTTGCTGGCAGGATGTGCCAGCAAGGGTCCACGGGAAGAGCAGAGCGGTCCGGCTGAGTTGAATGCCGAACTCGGTCTGGCCTACATGCAGCAGGGCGAACTGGAACTCGCACTGAACAAACTGCAGCGGGCGTTGCAGCACAATCCGCGCCTGGACCGGGCCCACCACTACCTCGCCGAGTTGTATCGGCGTCTGGACGAGCCGGAGAAGGCCGAGCAGCATTTCGCGCGCGCCGTGCGGCTGGCCCCGCGAGACGCCGCCTTGCACAACAACTACGGCGTGTTCTTGTGCTCCCAGGGGGAGTACCAGCGCGCCTCCAAGCACTTCCACACGGCGCTGCGCAACCCGGTCTACAACGCCCCGGCGCAGACCTACGAAAACCTGGGCGTGTGCAGTAAGCGCAATGGCGACGCGGAACAGGCGGCGTCTTACTTTCGGTCGGCGCTGCAACTCGATCCACACTTGCCTACGGCGCTCGTGGCGCTGATGGAGCTCAAGTACGAGCAGGGCGAGCACCTGGAGGCGCGACGTTACCTCCAGCGGTATCGGGAGGTCGGTCCGCATACGGCCGAGACGCTGTGGCTCGCGGTGCGCAACGAGTACGCGCTGGGCGATCAGAATGCGGTGTCCAGCCTTCGCATGCAGTTGAACAACCGCTTTCCGGATTCGGACGAAGCGCGCCTGATGCGCGAATGGGAACGCACGCGACATGAGCGACACTGAACACGTACAGGAATCGGCCGAGCGCTTGGGCGCCGGCGCGCGGCTGCGGGCCGCGCGCGAGGCCCGCGGTCAGACCGTGCAGCAGGCCGCTCAGGCGTTGCGGCTGGAGGCGCGGGTGGTGCAGGCGCTGGAAGCGGAGGAGCGGGCGGCACTGCCGGCCGACATGTTTATCAAGGGCTACCTGCGCGCCTACGCGCGCCACCTGGGGCTGGACCCCGATACCGTCGTGGGCGAGTTTCCGCTGGACCTCCATGACCCCGCCCTGATGCCGAACATCACCCGTCCGCAGGTGCGCAGCAGCGATGCCCCGGTGCGACTGGTGACCTATGCGGTGGTGCTGGGCTTGGTCGCGCTATTGGCGATCTGGTGGGCCACGCAGGGCTCGGACCGCTTCGCCGAGCGGCTGCCGGTCGAGGACGCGGGCGGCTCGGTCACGGTAGCCGCGGGGGACGCGGTGCCCGATGAGGTTGCCGGCCCAGAGCCGCTCGCCGAGCCGCCGATTGTGGAGCCGGCGGCCCCGGCGCCCGCGCCGACGGCGGCCTCCGAACGCGCGGCGGCCCCCGCCCCGGAACCGGCCCCGCAGGTGCAAAGCGCGCCCGCGGACGCCCTCGCGGCGCGGCGCGAAGCCGCGCCGGCGGCCAATGAGGCGGCCCCGCGGGTCGCCGCAGCGGCGCCCAAGTCGCGCCTGGTGCTGCGCTTCGAGGCCGATTCCTGGACCGAAGTGACCGACGCGAGCGGCGAGCGCCTGGCCTATAACCTGGTGGCGGCCGGGCGTGAGTTGAGCCTCGAGGGTGAGCCGCCGTTCACGGTATTCCTGGGCTATTCGCCCGGCGTGGCAGTGACCTACGACGGTGCGCGCTTCGACCAGTCACGCTACAATCGCGCGAATGATGCGGCGCGTTTTCGCATCGGCCAAGCGCGCCACTAGCCCACCTTCTATCCCGCGGTGATCGACATGCAGTTCCACGGTGCAATACAGCGACGCTCTTCCCGCCAGATCATGGTCGGCGATGTGCCGGTCGGCGGCGGGGCGCCCATCGCCGTGCAGAGCATGACCAATACCGAGACCTGTGACGTCGAGGCAACGGTGGCGCAGATCGAGCGTCTGGAACGCGCGGGCGCCGACATCGTGCGCGTGTCCGTGCCCACCATGGAGGCCGCCGAGGCGTTCGGGCGCATCAAGCAACGGGTGCGGGTGCCGCTGGTGGCGGACATTCATTTCGATTACCGCATCGCGCTGCGCGTGGCCGAGTTGGGCGTGGACTGCCTGCGCATCAACCCGGGCAACATCGGGCGTGAGGATCGCGTGCAGGCGGTGGTGAGCGCCGCGCGCGACCGCGGCATCCCCATCCGCATCGGGGTGAACGCCGGCTCGCTCGAGAAGGATCTACAGAAGAAGTACGGCGAGCCCACCAGCGAGGCGCTCGTCGAATCCGCCCTGCGCCACATCGAGATCCTCGACCGGCTCGACTTCCAGGACTTCAAGGTCAGCCTGAAGGCCTCCGAGATCTTTATGACCGTGGGCGCGTACCGCCTGCTGGCCAAGCAGATCGAGCAGCCGTTGCACCTCGGCATCACTGAAGCGGGCGGCCTGCGCGCGGGCACCGTGAAGTCGTCCATCGGGCTCGGCATGCTGCTCGCCGACGGCATCGGCGACACCATCCGCATCTCGCTCGCCGCCGATCCGGTGGAGGAGGTGAAGGTCGGCTTCGACATCCTGAAGAGCCTGCACCTGCGCAACAAGGGCATCAACCTCATCGCCTGCCCGTCCTGCTCGCGACAGAACTTCGACGTGATCGCCACGGTGAACGCCCTCGAGGAGCGCTTGGAGGATGTACTCGAGCCCATGGACGTCGCGGTCATCGGCTGCGTGGTCAATGGCCCGGGCGAGGCCCGCGAGGCCAACATCGGCCTGGCTGGCGGTAGCCCGAATCTGCTCTATATCGGCGGCAAGCCGCATCACAAGGTCGGCAACGAGGGTCTGGTCGACGAGCTCGAGCGGGTGGTGCGCGCCGAACTTGCACGTCGCGCCGAAGCGGGGGAGGCAGAGCCCGGGCGCCCCGTGATCCCCATCAAGGCCGTCTGAGCGCCGACGGGGACAACCCGTCCAGTGTTTCGGCGCGCCGTGGCGCAACGCCGCAGTGCCGGGCATTTCAACATCCTGCTAGCGCCGCCACCGCCCATGTATAATGCGGCCTCCTGCGCGTCCGCGCGCGCCCTTCCAACCCGTCGATCGAGGTCAGTTTTGTCCAGCACCGTACAGGCCGTGCGCGGGATGAACGACATCCTGCCCGAGCAGACCCCCCAGTGGCAGTACTTGGAGGCCGGCTTCCGCGCCTTGATGGCCCAGTACGGCTACCGCGAGATTCGCCTGCCCGTGGTGGAGAAGACCGAGCTGTTCCGCCGCTCCATCGGCGAGGTCACCGACGTGGTCGAGAAGGAGATGTACACCTTCGAAGACCGTAACGGCGACAGCCTGAGCCTGCGCCCGGAGGGCACCGCGGGCTGCGTGCGTGCCTGCATCGAGAACGGGCTGCTGCACAATCAGGTGCAGCGCCTGTGGTATGCGGGTCAGATGTTCCGCCACGAGCGTCCGCAGAAGGGGCGCTACCGCCAGTTCCATCAGGTGGGCGTGGAGGCCTACGGGCTGGCGGGGCCGGACATCGATGCCGAACTCATCGTCATGACGCGGCGCTGGCTGGACGGGCTGGGTCTGGGCGACGCGGTTACCCTGCAGCTCAACTCGCTGGGCACCGCCGCCGCCCGCGCGGCCTATCGCGAACGCTTGGTGACCTATCTTGCGCAGCACGCGGACGTGTTGGACGAGGACAGTCAGCGGCGGCTGCACACCAACCCGCTGCGCATCCTCGACAGCAAGAATCCCGCGATGGCGCCGATGCTCGCCGAGGCGCCGGTGCTCACCGAACACCTGGACGCCGAGTCGCAGGCGCATTTCGAGGCCCTGCAGGGCTATTTGCGCGACGCGGGCGTGGACTTCGTGGTGAACCCGCGCCTGGTGCGTGGACTGGATTACTACTCGCGTACCGTGTTCGAGTGGGTCACCGACCGCCTCGGCGCCCAGGGCACGGTTTGCGCCGGCGGGCGCTACGATGACCTGGTCGAGCAATTAGGCGGTAAGGCCACGCCCGCGATCGGTTTTGCCGCCGGGCTGGAACGCCTGGTCGCGCTGTTGGACGAGACGCGTCGGCTGGACGACGCGCCGCACGTGTATCTCGTGATGGCCGGGGATGCGGCCGAGCGGCGCGGCTTTGCGCTGGCCGAGGGGCTGCGCGACGCGCTGCCGGGCCTGCGCGTGCTGATGCACGCCGGCGGCGGAAGCTTCAAGAGCCAGCTCAAGCGCGCCGATCGCAGCGGCGCTGCGGTGGCGGTGATCCTGGGCGAGAGCGAGGTGGCGCAGGGGGTGGCCGGTATCAAATGGCTGCGCGAGGCGCGTGAGCAGGAGAGCGTGGCGCAGGAGCGCCTCGGTGAGCACCTGGCGGAGAGGGTGACGCGCCCAACGACACAGCAAGAGCCCGCCATCGGCTAGCGGGCCGATTGAGGATCAGGAGGCAGGACGGTGCAGACAGACGACGAACAACTCGAAGCGCTCAAGCGCTGGTGGAAGGAGTACGGCCGCTCGGTGGTGCTCGGCGTGGTGCTTGGCGGCGCCATCGCCGGCGGTGCCTGGTGGTGGATGGAGCAGCAGGAGCGCCAGGCCGAGTCGGCCTCCATGGCGTACCAGTCCATGCTCCACGACCTGGAGCAGGGCGAGTACGCCCGCGTCATGGAGCAAGGCCAGGGGCTGATCGGCGAGTATTCGCGCAGCGCCTACGCCGGCCTCGCCGCGCTGGCCGTGGCGCGCGCCGCGGTGGCACAGGATGAACTCGACGTGGCCCGCGCGCAGCTTGCCTGGGCGGCGGACAATGCCCGTACCGATGAGGCGCGCACCTTGGCGCGGCTGCACCTGGCGCGGCTGCTGCTCGACGCCGGCGAGCACCAAGAGGCGCTGGCACGGCTGGAAGGCGAGGTGGCGGACCCCCTGCGGCCCGCCTTCGACGAGGCGCGCGGCGACGTGTACCTCGCGATGGGCGAGCGCGCGCAGGCGCGGCAGGCCTACGCGGCCGCGCTGGAGGGCGTGGAGGGGCGGCCCTCGCAGCTGTTACAGATGAAGTATGACGACGTCGCGGATGCGGCCACACAAGAGGACGCGGCCTCGTGAGACGCCTGCTGACGGTGGCGGCGCTCGCCGCCCTGCTGCTCGCCGGTTGCGCCACACGCTCGGCGGTCGAACCCCCGGCGCCGCTGGTCGAGTTCGAACCCACCGTGGAGGTGAAGCGGGACTGGCAGCGCCGCGCCGGTGGCGGCGACGACAAGCGCTATCTGCGGCTGGCGCCGCTGGTGGCCGACGGCGCGGTCTATGTCGGCGAGCGCGGCGGTACGGTGCGCGCCTACGAAGCCGGGAGCGGCCGCCCGCTGTGGCGCCAAGATCTCGAGGCGACGCTGACCAGTTCGCCCGGCTGGGGCGCTCATTTGTATATCGGCGCGAGCGACGGCACCGTGGTGGCGCTCGCGCCCGATACCGGCGAGGAGATCTGGCGCGCACGGGTCAGTTCCGAGGTGCTGGCGCCGCCGCGTGAGGCGGGCGGGGTGGTGGTGGTGCGTTCGGGTGATGGTCGCCTTACCGGCCTCGATGCGCGCGAGGGCCGACGGCTGTGGGTTTACGACCGCACCGTGCCGGTGCTGACGCTGCGCGGCACCAGCGCGCCGCTGCTGCTCGGCGACTGGTTGTTGGCCGGCTTCGACAGCGGCCAGCTCACCGCGCTGACCCTGGCCGAGGGCGGCGTGCTGTGGGAGCTGCCGCTCGGCGTGCCGCGCGGACGCAACGAGCTCGAGCGCATGGTGGATATCGACGCCGATCCGCTCGTGGTCGGCCCCTTGGTCTTCGCGGCCAGCTATCAGGGGCGTGTGGGCGCCATCGAACTGGAGAGCGGCCGGGCCGTGTGGGCGCGGGATATCTCGGTGCACGCGGGTCTGGCCACCGACGCGCGGCCGCGCGGTCCGGCGGTGGTCGGCGCCGTGTATGTGACGGACGCCGACGATCACCTGTGGGCGCTCGATGCCCGCACCGGCGAGACCTTGTGGCGTCAGGACGAGTTGCGCGGCCGGCGCCTCAGCGGCCCGGCCGTGCACGGCGACTACGTGGTGGTGGGCGACTACCAGGGCTATCTGCACTGGTTCGCGCGCGAGGACGGGCGCCTGGTGGCGCGCGAGCGCGCCGACCGGCGCGGGGTCCTCGCCGCACCGGTGGTGGAGGGCGAGTACCTGTACGTGCACGGCCGCGGCGGGCGCCTCAGCGCTTGGCGCGTCGGAGGCTGACGAGCGAGCCATGGCGCTGCATCCGGTCATTGCCCTGGTGGGGCGCCCCAACGTCGGCAAGTCCACCTTGTTCAACCGCCTCACGCGTTCGCGCGATGCGCTGGTGGCCGACCAACCCGGGCTGACCCGCGACCGCCAGTACGGGCGGGTCGAGCATGCCGGGCGCGCGTTCATCGTGGTGGATACGGGCGGCCTCACCGGCGAGGGCGGCGGCCTGGAGGGCCTCATGGCACAGCAGGCCATGCGTGCCGTGCAGGAAGCCGACCACGTGCTGTTCCTGGTGGACGGGCGCGGCGGCCTGACCGGCGGCGACGAGGCCATCGCCGCGGAGCTGCGGCGCACCGGCAAGCCGGTCACCCTGGTCGCCAATAAGATGGAAGGCCTGGACCCGGACGTCCACGCCGTCGAGTTTCACGCTCTGGGGCTCGGCGAGGCGCTGGCCATCGCCGCGGCGCACGGCCACGGCGTGCCCGACCTGATCGCACAGGTGCTGGAAGCGGTGCCCGAGCCCGAGGCGCCCGACGCGGCGGCCGAGGAGGAGTTCGGCATCAAGGTCGCCGTGCTCGGGCGGCCCAACGTCGGCAAATCCACCCTGGTGAACCGCATGCTCGGCGAGGAGCGGGTCCTTGCCTACGACATGCCCGGCACCACGCGCGACAGCATCCACATCCCCTTCGAGCGCGACGCACAGCGCTACACCTTGATCGACACCGCGGGCGTGCGCCGCCGCGGTCGCGTCCACGAGGCCATCGAGAAGTTCAGCGTGATCAAGGCCCTGCAAGCCATCGAAGAGGCCCACGTGGTGATCATGGTGCTGGACGCGCGCGAGGGCATCTCCGACCAGGACGCGCACCTGCTGGGCTTCGTGCTGGAGGCCGGTCGCGCGCTGGTGGTGGTGGTGAACAAGTGGGACGGTCTGGAACGCGACGTGCGCGAGCGGGTACGCAGCGAGTTGGACCGCAAGCTGCCGTTCGTGGATTTCGCCGAGGTGCGCACCATCTCGGCCCTGCACGGCACCGGCGTGGGCGACCTGTTCGGCTGCGTGCAGCGTGCCTACGACGCGGCCATGCGCAAGCTGCCGACGCCCCAGCTCACGCGTCTGCTGCAGGACGCCGTGACCCAGCATCAGCCGCCGCTGGTGCGGGGGCGGCGCATCAAGCTGCGCTACGCCCACCAGGGCGGCAGCAACCCGCCGCTGGTCGTCATCCACGGCACCCAGGCCGAGGCCGTGCCGGACAACTACCGGCGCTTCCTGGTCAATCTGTTCCGCGAGCGCCTGAAGCTGCGCGGCACGCCGCTGCGCATCGAGTTCCGCTCCGGCGCCAACCCCTACGAGGGCCGCAAGAACAAGCTCACCCCCCGTCAGGCCGAGCGCCGCAAGCGCCTGATGCGTCACGTCAAGGGCAAGTCGTAGCGGCGAGCGCGCCGCGCGGCATTCGCCGCCGTTTCTCGCCGGCCCGCTCGCCTGGGCGGGCCATCGTTCAGCCGCCGACTAAGGCGCCTGCTCCTCCAGTGCCGCTTCCTGCAGCTCCACGAACAGCAGCGGATCGACGCGCGCGTCGTTGAGGCTCACGCCCCAGTGCAGGTGCGGGCCGGTGGCGCGGCCGGTCATGCCGACGGTACCGACCACCTCGCCCTGCGCGACCTGCTGGCCGGGCTCCACCTCGATGGTGTGCAAGTGGGCGTACATCGTGACCAGACCCTGGCCGTGATCCAGGAACACGGTGTTGCCGTTGAAGAAGTAATCGCCCACCGACAGCACGCGTCCCGGCGCGGGGGCCGTGACCGGCGTGCCTTCGGGGGCTGCGATGTCCAGGCCGCTGTGCGGCGCGCGTGGCTGCTCGTTGAAGTAGCGGCGCAGGCCGAATGGGCTGGAGAGGCGGCCCTCCACCGGCAGCGTGAAGCGCACCGGCACCTCGGACGCGTCGGCCCAGTGGGTGAGGGCGGCGTCCATCTTCACGCGTTCGCGCTGGTGGCGCGCCAAGTCGGCCTCGGAGAGGTTCACCCGGCGGTTGCTGCTTAGCGTGATGTGCTGGGTGGGGTAGTCCTTGTCGTGGACCGAGAATTCGATGCGCTGGGGCTGCTCGCCCTCGCGCAGCTCGAGGCGATGCACGCCTGGGCGCGCGCTCAGCGGCAGCCCGACCACCGCGTGCCAGCGCCCCTCGCGCTGCAGCACCAGCACGCGCCGCTCGCCGTAGGTGACCAGCGGCGCGCGGCTGCCGCTGATCTCCAGCGGCACCACCGCCACGCCCCCCGGCACCGGATCGTGTGCCGGCCACGCCCAGGCGGTGCCGGCGGCCAGCGCCGAGCCCAGCAGGGCGAACAGGGCGAGCCCCCCTTTAATCATTCGAGATCTCCTCCACAGTGCAGGTGGCGCGGCCGCGGCCGAAGCGGGCCTCCACGCGCGCGCCGGGTTCGAGTTGATCGGCCGTGCGCACCAGGGTGCGCTCGGGTAGACGTTGCACGATGGCGTAGCCGCGTCCCAGCGTGGCGAGCGGGCTGACCGCCTCCAGGGCGCGCGCGTCGCCCATCAGGCGGTCCTGACGGCTGCGTAACGCCGCGCGCACGGCCCCTTGCAGGCGCGTGGCCAGCTGCGCCTGCTGGCTGCCGAGCCGCAGGAGTTGGGTGCGTGGGGTCTGGCGCTGCAGGCGCAGGGCGAGGTCCTGTACCTGACGGGTCTGCAGCGCGAGGCGTCGGGTGAGGCAGCCCTGCATGCGCCCGTGCAGCTCGTCCAGGCGCTGGGCCATGTCCTGCAGGCGACGGCCCGGATGACGGAGGCGGGCGCGCAGGCCCTCCGCGCGCCCGCGCGCCTCCGCCAGGCGGTGCACCATGCAGCGGCGCAGCGCGGCCGCCTGCTTGTCCACCTTTTGCGCCCACTCGGCGCGCTCGGGGCTGACCAGTTCGGCGGCGGCGGAGGGGGTGGGCGCGCGCTGATCGGCGGCGAAGTCGGCGATGGTGACGTCGATCTCGTGCCCCACGCCGCACACAATGGGCAACTCGGAGGCCCGTACCGCGCGCGCCACGCGCTCCTCGTTGAAGGCCCACAGATCCTCGAGCGACCCGCCACCGCGGGTGAGGATGAGCACGTCGCACTCGCCGCGCGCGTTGGCGGTCTCGATCGCGCGCACGATGGCGGCGGGCGCCTCGGTCCCCTGCACCGGCACCGGGTACACCACTACCGGCAGGGTGGGGAAGCGCCGGCGCAGCACCGCCAACACGTCGCGGATCGCCGCCCCGGTGGGCGAGGTGATGACGCCCACCCGACGCGGGAAGCGCGGCAGCGGGCGCTTGAGCTCGGTGGCGAACAGGCCCTCGGCGGCGAGGCGCTGCTTGAGCTGCTCGAAGGCGCGCTGCAGGGCGCCGTCGCCGGCCTCTTCCAGGTGCTCGACGATGAGCTGGTAGTCGCCGCGCGGCTCGTAGATCGAGATGCGCGCGCGCACCACCACCTGCATGCCGTTTTCGGGCCGTACGCTGAGCAGCCCCGCGCGCGTGCGGAACATGGCGCAGCGCACCTGCGCCTGGGCGTCTTTCAGGGTGAAGTAGAGGTGGCCCGAGGCGGGACGGGCGAGGTTGGAGATCTCCCCCTCCACCCACAGCAGCGGGAAGGAGCCCTCCAGGAGCAGGCGTACGTTGCGGTTGAGCTGGGAGACGCGCAGGATCTCGCGTTCGGCTCCCGGCGTGCCCCCCCACGGTTCACGGTCTTGGTTCATGAGGGAGATGATACCGCCGCGGCGCGACCGCGCCCACCGCCTCCCGGCGCATTCGGGAACCCGCACACGTTTACCCGTCGGCAGGAAAAACTTATAATGCGCGTTTCGCTTTAGGAAGCCTTATCTATGCTGCGCATAGTTCAGGAAGCCCTCACCTTCGACGACGTCCTACTGGTGCCCGCCCACTCCAAGGTGCTGCCCAAGGAGGTCGAACTCGCCACCCACATAACCCGCGGCATCCGCCTGTCCATCCCGCTGGTGTCCGCCGCCATGGATACGGTGACCGAGGCGCGTCTGGCCATCGCCATGGCCCAGGAAGGCGGCATCGGCATCATCCACAAGAACATGACCATTGAGGCGCAGGCCGAGCATGTGCGCCGGGTGAAGAAGTTCGAGAGCGGGGTGATCAAGGAGCCGATCACCGTCAGCCCCAACACCAGCATCCAGGACGTGGTGCGCCTCACCCGCGAGCACTCCATCTCCGGCGTGCCGGTGGTCGAGGGCGAGGAGTTGGTCGGCATCGTCACCAGCCGCGACCTGCGCTTCGAGACCCGCCGCATAGAGCCGGTCTCCAGCATCATGACCCCCAAAGAGCGCCTGATCACCGTGAAGGAGGGCGCAGACCGCGGCGAGATCGTCAACCTGCTGCACGAACACCGCATCGAGAAGGTGCTGGTGGTGAACGACAAGTTCCAGCTGCGTGGGCTGATCACCGTCAAGGATATCCAGAAGGCCACCGAGAACCCGTACGCCTGCAAGGACGAGCAGGGCCGGCTGCGCGCCGGCGCGGCGGTGGGCGTCGGGGCCGGTACGGAGGAGCGCGTCGCGGCGCTGGCCGCCGCCGGGGTGGACGTGGTGGTGGTGGACACCGCGCATGGCCACTCGCAGGGCGTGTTGGACCGCGTGCGCTGGGTAAAGAAGCACTTCCCCCACGTGCAGGTGATCGGCGGCAACATCGCCACCGGCGACGCCGCCCGCGCGCTGGCCGAGGCGGGCGCCGATGCGGTCAAGGTCGGCATCGGCCCGGGCTCGATTTGCACCACGCGCATTGTGGCGGGCGTCGGCGTGCCGCAGATCTCGGCCATCGCCAACGTGGCCGAGGCCCTGCAGGGCACCGACATTCCGCTGATCGCCGACGGCGGCATCCGCTATTCGGGCGACATCGCCAAGGCGTTGGCCGCCGGCGCACACCTGGTGATGGTCGGCAGCATGTTCGCCGGCACCGAAGAGGCGCCGGGCGACGTGGAGCTCTACCAGGGCCGCTCCTACAAGTCCTATCGCGGCATGGGCTCGCTGGGCGCCATGACCCAACAGCAGGGCTCCAGCGACCGCTATTTCCAGGAAGGCGGCGAGGCCGACAAGCTGGTGCCCGAGGGCATCGAGGGCCGCGTGCCGTACAAGGGCAACCTGCAGCCCGTGATCAACCAGCTGCTCGGCGGCATTCGCGCCAGCATGGGCTACACCGGCTGCCGTACCATCGAGGAGATGCGCACCCGTCCGGAGTTCGTGCGGGTAACCAATGCCGGCATGCGTGAGAGCCACGTGCACGACGTGACGATCACCAAAGAGGCGCCGAACTACCGGCTGTAATCACCGCCCCGCGTGGGCCGCGCGGCGGCCCGCGCGGGCGCCACGCGAGCTCGAACCCAGTGACCGATCAACACGCCGCTCCCGCGGACATCCACACCGACCGCATCCTCATCCTCGACTTCGGATCGCAGTACACGCAGCTCATCGGCCGGCGGGTGCGCGAGGCCGGTGTCTACTGCGAGATCCGCCCCTGGCACAGTGACGAAGAGGCGCTGCGCGCCTTCGCGCCCAAGGGCATCATCCTCTCCGGCGGGCCCGAGTCGGTGCACGGCGTGGCCGCGCCGCGCGTGCCGCAGGCGGTATTCGACCTCGAGGTGCCGCTGCTCGGCATCTGCTACGGCATGCAGGCCATCGCCTCCCACTTCGGCGGCAAGGTGGCGGTGGCCAACCACCGCGAGTTCGGTTACGCCCAGGTACGCGCCCGGGGTCACTCACGCCTGTTGCGCGACATCGAGGACCACACCACGCGCGAGGGCTACGGCATGCTCGACGTGTGGATGAGCCACGGCGACCGGGTGGAGGAACTGCCCGAGGGCTTCAAGCTCATCGCCAGCACCGACAGCGCGCCGATCGCCGGCATCGCCGACGAGGCGCGCCGCTACTACGGCCTGCAGTTCCACCCTGAGGTCACGCACACGCGCCAGGGCGCGCGCATCCTGTCGCGCTTCGTGCACGAGATCTGCGGCTGCGAGGCGCGCTGGACGTCGGGCAACATCATCGAGGAGAGCATCGAGCGCATCCGCCGCGAGGTGGGCGACGAGGAGGTGGTGCTCGGCCTTTCGGGCGGCGTCGATTCCTCCGTGGTGGCGGCGCTGCTGCACAAGGCCATCGGCGATCAGCTCACCTGCGTGTTCGTGGACAACGGCCTGCTGCGCCTGCAAGAGGGCGACCAAGTCATGGCCACCTTCGCGCAGCACATGGGCGTGCGCGTGCTGCGTGTGGACGCCTCCGAGCGCTTCCTCACCGCGCTGAAGGGGGTCAGCGACCCCGAGGCCAAGCGCAAGATCATCGGCGGCCTGTTCATCGAGGTGTTCGAGGAAGAGGCCGGCAAGCTCAAGAACGCCACCTGGCTCGCGCAGGGCACCATCTACCCCGACGTGATCGAGTCCGCCGGCGTGAAGGGCGGCGGCGGGGCGCACGTCATCAAGTCGCACCACAACGTCGGCGGCCTGCCCGAGATCATGAAGCTCAAGGTGCTGGAGCCGCTGCGCGAGCTGTTCAAGGACGAGGTGCGCAAGATCGGTGTGGAGCTGGGATTGCCCTCCGAGATGGTGTATCGCCACCCGTTCCCCGGTCCCGGGCTCGGCGTGCGCATCCTCGGCGAGGTGAAGAAGGAGTACGCCGACCTTCTGCGCCAGGCCGACCACATCTTCATCGAGGAGCTGCGCAGCAGCGGCTGGTACGACAAGGTCAGCCAGGCCTTCGCGGTGTTCCTGCCGGTGCGCTCGGTGGGTGTGATGGGCGACGGGCGGCGCTACGACTACGTGGTCGCGGTGCGCGCGGTGGAGACCATCGACTTCATGACCGCGCGCTGGGCGCACCTGCCCTACGAGCTGCTGGAGCGCGTCTCCAGCCGCATCATCAACGAGGTGGACGGCATCGCCCGCGTCACCTACGACATCTCCGGGAAGCCGCCCGCGACCATCGAGTGGGAGTGACGCCTACTCGCTATGCGCAGCGACAAGCATCCACTGGCAACTAGAGACCTGTTGAATGGTCGTCGAAGTGGCGCTATTTTGGGTGCTGATCAGAGCGCTTTGCGGAGCGAGTCAATGGCTATTAAGTTTTCCGAGGATCTGGTCCCCCTGACCGATCTCAAGGTCAACCCGGGGCGGGTGGTGAAGCATGCGACCGAGGCTCACCGCCCCGTGCTCCTTACGAGCCGCGGCCGCGGAGTGGCCGTGGTGCAGTCGGTGGTCGATTACGAGAAGGCGGAGGAAGAGCGGGCCTTCATGCGCGCCGTGGTCGCAGGATTGGCGGACCTGGAGGCAGGGCGCGAGGTCTCCCTCAACGAAGCTATGGCGCGGCTCGGCCTCAAGTAGCCTGAGCGCCGGATGGTCATCAGTTTCGCCGAGTCCGCACTGCGTGATCTTGATGCGGTACGGACCTGGTACGCCGAACAGGGGGTGCCCGATGTCGGGGCCAAGCTGGTCGGGGAGATATTTCAGCGCGTCCAGTCGCTTGCCGAGCACCCTGACATGGGCCGCGTGGTGCCCGAATTCGATCAACCCTTATTGCGGGAACTTATCCATCCGCCGTTTCGCATCGTGTACCGGCGTGATCCGCAGCGGGTGAGAATTATCCGCGTCTGGCGGAGCGAACGTCTGCTGCATCTTGCCCCGGGTGAGGATGAAGCACCGTGATCCCGGACGAACCGCACCAACGAAGACGGACTTCGTGACCCCTAACATCCTTGATCCTGCGCCGCTTACGGAACATGGCTTGGTAGTCATGGAGTGGGCGTAATGACTGATGCTGGCGACCTCGCCTGGATGGACCGCGCGCTCGCGCTCGCGCGCGAGGGCGAGGCGGCGGGCGAGGTGCCGGTCGGGGCGCTCATCGTGCGCGATGGCGAGGTGCTGGGGGAGGGCTGGAACTGCCCCATCGGCACCCATGATCCCACCGCCCATGCCGAGATCGTCGCCTTGCGCGCCGCCGCGCGGCGCTGCGCCAACTACCGCCTCACTGGCGCCACGCTGTATGTCACCGTCGAGCCCTGCCTGATGTGCGCCGGCGCAATCGTGCACGCGCGCATTGCGCGCGTGGTCTACGGCACCGATGAGCCCAAGACCGGCGCCGTCACCAGCCGTTTCCCGGTACTCGATTCCCCGCTGCACAACCACCGCGTCGCGGTGGAGGGCGGTGTGCGTGCCGAGGAGTCGGCCGCGCTGTTGCGCAGCTTCTTCCGCGCCCGCCGCGGCGCGTCCGGCGCCTAGCGCGCCCGCCCCGGCGCGTCCGGCGCCTAGCGCGCCCGCCCCGGCGCGGCTCCTGGTGCTCGCCAAGCCGCTTTCCGAGCCTGCTAGAATGGCCGAAACCACATGAATGGCGGCCGCTCGAGCCGCTCGGGAGGATGAGTATGAAACCTTGGCTGGCCCTCGCGGCCATAGGCGCACTGGTGGGATGTGAGCAGGGCCAGGCGCCCGAGACGCAGGCGGCGGCGGACGCGGCCGAACCTGCCTATGCGGAGACCAGCGTCGAGATGACGCTGCAGCAGCTCAGCGACCGCGTCTGGTTCGCCGATGGCAAAGACGGCACCGCCACCGAGTTCGAGGGCTTTATCTCCAACGCCGGCATCATCGTCACCGATGAAGGCGTGGTGCTGTTCGACGCCCTCGGCACACCCGCGCTTGCCAACACGCTACGCGAGCGCATCCGCGAGATTACCGATCAGCCTGTCCGCAAGGTGATCGTCAGCCACTACCACGCCGACCACATTTACGGCCTGCAGGTGTTCAAGGATCTCGACGGCGCCGAGATCATCGGGCCGCGCGGCGCGGAGCAGTACATCCACTCCGATGCTGCGGTGTCGCGCCTGGAAGAGCGCCGCACCTCGCTGTGGCCGTTCGTGGACGAGAACACGCGCATCGTCGAGCCCGACCGCTACGTTGCGGAGCGCGAGGAGTTCGAATTCGGCGGCGTGACCTTCACCATCGATCACGCCGGCGCCGCCCATTCCGACGGCGACCTCACCCTGTTCGTCGAACCCGACGGCGTGCTGTTCTCGGGCGACATCATCTTCGAGGGCCGCGTGCCGTTCCTCGGCGATGCGGACAGCGCCGCCTGGCTCGCCGCGCTCGAAGACATGGAGCAAGCCGAAGTCAGCGCCCTGGTCCCCGGCCACGGCCCTGCCGCCGACGACCCGCAGGAATCCATCACCCTCACGCGCCGCTATCTCGCGCACGTGCGCGAGGCCATGAAGACCGCCGTGGAAGACTTCATGCCCTTCGACGAGGCCTACGCCGCCACCGACTGGTCCGAGTTCGAACACCTGCCGGCGTTCGAAGAGACCAATCGCCGCAACGCCTACAACGTCTACCTCGGGCTGGAAGCGGAGCTACTGGGAGGCTAGGGAATACCCGAAAGCGCGAGGTGAAGAAGGAGTACGCGGACCTGTAGCGCCAAGGCGAACACATCTTCATCGGGGAAACTGCGCCGCAGCGGCCGATACGACAAGGTGAGCGGGCCTTCGCGGTGTTTCTGCCGGCGCGCTCGGTGGGCGTGACGGGTTACGGCCGCCGCTACGACTGCGTGTTCGCGGTGCACGCGGTGGAGACTACCGACTTCATGACCGCGCGCTGGGCGCACCTGCCCTACGAGCTGCTGGAGCCCGTATCCAATCGCATCATCAACGGGGCGGACGGCATCGCGCGCGTCACCTACGACATCTCTGGCAAGCCCCCCGCCCACCATCGCCCGGGAGTGATGGCGTACGCCGCCGACCTCGCCTGAATGGAGACGCTACTTAGGCAGCCAGCGATTCCGCTCGGGACACTGACGGGCCGCTTCATCGGCAACAGCGTGATGGTCGCATCCTAACGGGGTGTGGTGGTGTTCTTTGGCCACAGCGGTTTGGGTTGCGCACCGGAACCTCAGCGACCAGCGTGCCCGCAACGTTACCGTTGGCCGTATGCCGAAGCCGGGTGTGCCCTCCCCTGAGTAAAGCCAGCGACACGAGTGAGTCGAACGCACCTGATACTACTCTGCGCGCACGCGGGAGGTATGTAGGCCTCAGTAACATGCCGTTCGCGAGCGCTACGCGATGGGGTGAGGGTGCGAACCGCTGCCTGGTTCAACAAGGACGACCGCGGAAAACGACTACGTGTGGGCACGCTGGAACCGGTATTGCTTTCGCTGCCAAAAAAGCGCTTGTCGTGCGATCTCCGCGGATGCTATAAGACTTGGAAAGTCAAAGTACCGACTACAAGAATAAGCCGAGAGAGCCAGCCGATTGACGCCCATCGTTCTGCCTGATGGCGGCCGCTGGGGCGTGGTCGTCACTGTGCCTCATGGCTCCACAGCATACTAAGAACAAGACGCAAGTGGGGGCAGTATGGGCATAGCACGGACTTTTGTTCTCTTCGTCTTCCTGATGCCGCTTGAGCTTCTCGCTGGGGACATCTCGGACGTTCCCGACATCCAGGCAGTGTCGGCCATGTCGCGCACGGATGGCGCCGAGTTGGCGTTTGAGGAGAACCGTGGGCAAGCAGACTCAAACATCGAATACTTTGCCGAAGCTGCCGGATACAACGTGTATCTGGGCGCTGCCGAGGCGACGATCCACCTTCCAGTAAAGTCCTCTTCGGCCGGTCAAACCAACTCCTTCCGGCTGCGGCTATTAGGCGCGATTGCGGATGTGCCTCCGACTCCCTTTGATCGATATCCCGGTACCAAGAATTACATTCGCGCCAGCGGCACAATAACGGACGTTGGTAGCTATGCGCGCGTGGTGTACCCGGACGTCTATCCGGGTATCGATATTGTGTACTACGGGAACGGTCGCCACCTCCAATATGACTTTGAAGTTTCTCCCGGCGCTGACGTGTCCACTATCCATCTAATGCTCGAAGGGGTTAAAGGTTTAGCGCTAAGTGAAAACGGTGAGCTTCGCTTCCGCGTGGGTGAGCACGAACTGACGATGAGTAAGCCATATGTTTACCAGACGGAACGCGGTGAACACATCCCCGTGGCGGGAGCATATGAATTGCTCGCAGCAAACACGCTTGCCTTCCATATCCCGAACTACGATAGATCGAAGAAGCTCGTTATTGATCCCATTCTGAGTTACGCGACGTATCTCGGTGGATCGGGGAATGATGTGGCGACCGCCATAGCGGTGGACGGCGACGGGTATATCTATGTGGCAGGCTATACATCCTCACGCGACTTTCCGCTCGTCTCCGCATTGGATAGGCAGATAGGCAATGGGGATCGCGACGTCTTCATCACCAAGCTGGATCCCTCTGCACGCACAGCGATCTATTCTACCTATCTCGGCGGTAACCGGGGCAGAGACGCGGGAATTGCCCTCGCCGTAGACGAAGATGGAAACGTGTTTGTGGCGGGATATGCTGGGACAGGCTTTCCGACGACAAACGGCGCGTATCAGACCACGTCAGATTCTTCCGCAGGATTCGTAGCGAAGCTGAACAACCAGGGAACCGCGTTAGAGTTTTCAACCTATGTCTCCGAGGTAAGCATCCGCTCCCTTGCGCTTGGAGGTGATGGAAGCGTTTACCTCACGGGTGTCGCGACCCCCAGTTTTCAGACAACTCCTGAGGCGGTACAGCCAGCTGCGCTAAGCGCTCAGAGTAGCGCGTTTGTGGCGAGGCTCGCGCACGACGGAAAGAAGATGGTATATGCCTCCTTTCTCGGCGGAAGTGCTCGGGATGAGGGAATGGCAGTCGCTGTCGATTCGGGTGGCTATGCCCACGTGGCAGGTCTGACGTTCTCGGCAGACTTTCCCACGGCGAGCGCGCTGCAGCCCACCTATCTGGGTACTGATGGAAAATCCATGGGCTTTCTGGTGCAACTCTCGCCGGATGGACGATCATTCGCCTATTCAACCTTCATTGGTGGCAGTCTCACCGACATTGTGAATGCGGTAGCTATCGACGTGGAAGGGAATGTCTTCTTGGCCGGGGAGACGAGATCACCGGACTTCCCGGTGAGGAATGGCTTCCAGCTGAAGGCTGGAGCGCGCCTCAGGAACTCCAGTCTTGGCAATGCATTTGTTATGAAGTTGAACTCTGCGGGGAATGCAATAGTATACTCGTCTTTTCTTGGTGGAGAGGTTTGTCGTAGTAGCTGTTTTATCACCCCTAGTTCTCCGCCGGACTGGCCTGGCGACGCCGCGTACGGCATTGCTATAGATGATGCTGGTCATGCTTTCGTGACGGGAATTGCTAAATCATACACATTCCCGCTCATTAATTCGCTTTTCCCGACCAAGGCAACCGAGTACGTCGACTCTGTGTTCGTGACGAAAGTCAGCCGTTCCGGTTCTGCCCTCGTCTACTCAAGCATTGTTCAGCAGTGGGAGACGCCGCACGCAAGCGGATCATCCTACGACTCTTCCAGTTCCCTCTGGTTTGACATCGGCGGTGGGAGGGCGATTGTGACGTCGGGGGAGGGCCACGTTTACTTAGCGGGATCGACTAACCATCCAGACCAAACTCTAGTGAACTTTACGCCTACACAGGATGCCTTTCAGGCGGAGCACAAGGGGTTTAATGATGCAACGCTTATGGCGCTGACGAGCGTCGTGCGCGATATTTTGCTCGAGACCTCGGCGGAGTTCATTTCGAACGCGGAGAGCCTGCAGTTGACGGCTTCAGTGCATGGCGAAGCTACGTCCGGGATGATTACGTTTCTTAGCGGGCGCACACCGATGGGTTCTGCGCCCTTAATCGATGGTGTGGCGCAGCTTACCGTGAACCTCGGCGCGGGGGTCCACAGCCTCTCGGCCGTTCTTCGCACGAATGAAGTGTCCGGTAGTTCAGAATCGAAGTACGTCGTGGTCGACGCCGTCCGTCAATGCCACTAACAATAACAATCACAATAACAATAACTATAGGGACAATCGATGCACCCTCAGCTAAGAGCTTTGGCCGCGACGTTGCTCTTGACACTCGGGGTCGTCGCCAACGCGGCTCCTCCACCCAAGAACGTCGCCCCCCAGGTATCCCTTGTTGATCCGGTTCAAGGCGCGCATTTCGTTGCTCCCGCCACTGTTCGCCTGGAGGCGGAAGCCTCCGATACCGACGGGTATGTAACTCAGGTCGAGTTCAAGGCGGGAAATGCGACCATCGGTGTGGTCACCCAGGCGCCATATGTGTGGCACTGGGAGAATCTGGCTGTCGGCAGCTATACCATTTCGGCGATAGCCACGGACGACAAGAAGGCAAAGACGACGTCAAACGCCGTGTCATTCACGGTCGGAGACGCGCCACCGAACCAGTCGCCGAGCGTGTCTCTGATCAGCCCTGCACCGGGATCGAGCTATGTCGCGCCGGCAACCATCACGTTAGGCGCCAACGCGTGGGATGACGACGGTACGATTGCGAAAGTCGATTTCTTTCGAGGCGCGACCTTGATCGGCAGTTCCACAAGCGCGCCCTACACGTTCGTGTGGGGTTCGGTTTCCGCAGGCCAGTATTCACTCAGTGCGCGCGCGACGGATGATTTGGGCGCCACATCGGATTCCGCCCCGGTCGATGTCGTAGTGGTTGCGCAGAATCGCCCGCCGCTCGTCGCAATCACGCAGCCGCAACAATGCTCAGTATATGACACGTCTTCCTCAATCACACTGCGAGCCGATGCACTAGATCCTGATGGGCGGGTGGCGTCAGTGGATTTTTACGCGGGAAGCACGTTGTTGGGGAGCGTGGAGAATCCGTATCCCTATACCGACATGCCTAATAGCTACGTGTTTAGCTGGACCGGTATGGCCGCTGGCGATTATGTGATACGAGCAGTGGCAACGGACAACTTAGGGGAAACCGCAGTATCGGGTCCATTCGATGTGTCAGTGCTCGCGGCCAATGTGCCCCCGAGCGTGTACCTCACGTCTCCTGCTCCTGGGCAGTCCTATGGTCCAACCTCTTCGATTAGGATAGCCGCGGAAGCATCCGACTCCGACGGTTACGTCACGCGGGTTGACTTCTACCGCAACTCGAGCTTCTTGGGGATGTCGGCCCAACCGCCCTACGAGATCGAGTGGGGCGGCACCAAGTCTGCGGGCCAGTACAGCATCACAGCTCGGGCTACTGATGATCGAGGCGCCGTTACTACTTCGGCCCCAGTTTCGATCACTGTAGTGAGCTCTAACGTCCTGCCGAGCGTCGCGCTCACCAGCCCGATTTCGGGGGCGAGCTACGCCGCTCCAGCGAGTATCGCGTTGGCAGCGGATGCGTCGGACCCGGACGGTACCATTCAGAAGGTCGAGTTTCTCCAGGGAGATCTCGTCGTGGGGACAGCGTTGGAGTCCCCCTACGGCTATCAGTGGGAGAATGTACCAGCCGGAACGTATCAGCTACGTGCCCGGGCTACGGACAATCTAGGCGGCGTGGCGGTATCGGCGCCTGTTGAAGTCACGGTCGCGTCCGGGCCACCGGTGATTGTGATTGAGGACAACCTTACGGTGGCTGTCGGGACGGAGCTGACGCTCGATGCCTCGCAAAGTTACGACCCCATGGGAGGCACGCTCAGCTTCGGATGGTTCGACGTCGACACCGAGCAGCAGATCGGCACCGAAACTAGCTTGTATGTGGGCGTGCTTGAGGCGGGCGTCCGACGCTATCGCCTTGAAGTGGAGTCGGAGTCGGGGCAGACGTCTCAGACTATCGTGACGGTAACGGCAGCGCACGCTCCGGTGGCTAGAGCACCCGAAACCGTATCTGCGTACGTCGGAATGCCGATCGAGATCGACGGCAGTGCCAGCTCGGTAGAAGACGGCGAGTTGGTGTTCCGGTGGCGCATGAACGGCGAGGACGTGTCCCAGGAGCCCATTGCGCGCATCGAAGGTTTGGAGGTTGGTACCTACGGCATCGAACTGGTGGTGACGACGAATCACGGCTTGACCGACACGGTGACGGTGGCTCTGTACGTCGAAGAAGGGCGCGCCCCAGAGGTATGTCCCATCGCGCAGGTCGAGGACGACCAGTCCTATCTGGCGCTGTACCCCGCAGACAACGTCGACTGGATCGGAAACCGCGGCGAAACCGTAGAGGAGATCGAGCGAGCGTTCAACTTCGCGCGCGAGCAGGATCCGTCGGTATTCGCCTACCTGCTGATGCCGTCCCAGGCCGAATGGGACGCCATGAGTCTGCAGGCGAAGGGCTTGTATCTAATAAATGCCGAGCGCTCCGCGCGGGGACTGCGGCCTTTCGAGGGCTATGACGCACGGGTGGCGGACGTCGCGCAGTACTACGCCGAGTACATTCACTCGCGCAACCAAGTGATTGGGCATTACAACGACGGCCAGTCACCAGCGGGTCGCCTAGACGGTGATCCCTATGTTCTCGAGCATAGGGACGGACACATTCAGACTGAGTCCGTCGCGTATGGATTGAGCTATAACGAGCCGTTTAGCGCCGAGCTTGCGCTCGTCCGCGGAATCTTCTTCTGGTTGTATCAAGATAAGGACTGGTTCGAGCAGTTCGAGGGCGCTGATCAACTGCCATGGGGGCATCGCGACCATGTCTTGCAGACGGGATTGGAGGAGAACAGCGGCTCGCCGTTCGCGGAAGGTCTTCTCGGATTCGGTGTTGCTACAGGTCCGTACAGTCCGGGTATAGAGCCACCCGCGGCGCAGGGCTTTGTTACCGTGTTCAAGACGATCGACCAGGGGAGCACCTGGGACCTCAGTGCGATAGGCACGGTCGATCACAGCGGGAGTCAGGGTTGCAACACAGCCCACGTCATTTCCATTGAGCCCGACGCCGCGACGACGGAAGGACTTGCTTATTTGCAAGTCGAACCGGGGACGTTACTCATGGTGCCGGGGGATGTCCAGCCGATTCAGGTGTCGGGCATCTATGAGGATGGCTCCGCTGTCGACTTCACTCCCTTTGCTCAATACATTCCCGACCAGCGCTCGGTCGTCTCAGTCAGCGCCGGGCAGGTGATTGCCCTCCTGGAGGGCGAGGCACGGGTGTTTGCCCGCCTCGGCGACGTCGAATCAAATCGCCTTAACGTGCGGGTTCGGAAGCCGACAGACCTCGCGCATCTGACGGGCACAGGGGCGGAATCCCTGCTGCGGTACCTACCGCCTAATGCGACCGTAGATCGCTACGATCCGATGGCGATGGCCGTCTTTACGGGGTTCGTGACGGGCCGCAGCGGTCACGCACTCCAAGACGTACAGGTCTCCTTCCTAAACAAGCCGCAATACGGCTCAGTGCGCACCGGGTCGGACGGCCGGTTCATGATCGCCGGACCCGCCGGACATCAGACCCTTGTGTACGACAAAGCAGGCCATCTTGTAGTGCAGCGCTCCACGATCGGCTCTTCGGGAAGCTGGGCGACGCTTGACGATGTCATGCTCCTGCCGCGGGATACGAAACGTACGCGCATTGACCTCGCGTCTGGCGAACCTCAGGTACATCAATCCACGCTGATCAACGACCAGTTCGGACCGCGTCGCGGCACCGTGGTGTTCAACGGCGTCACGTCTGCCGTCATCCGCTCGATCGACGGCACGGAGCGGCCCCTGGAGTCCTTTTGGTTGACGGCGACGGAGTACGAGACTCCGGCCTCCATGCCGGGCGTGCTTCCGCGGGAGACTGCGTTCACCTACGCAACGGATCTCCATGTGGCCGGCGTTCATTACACCGACACGGTGGTCTTCGACAGCGACGTTGTGTTGTTCGTGGACAACTTCCTTGGGTTTCGGGTCGGCGAGATCGTGCCGATCGGTTACTTCGACCGGTTGGCGGATCGATGGATCGCCTCGAGCAACGGCGTCGTTGTCCAGTTGCTGGACCAGAACAACGACGGGGTAGTCGACGGCATTGACTATACGGGAGACGGCATAGCCGACGATCTGAACGGCAACGGTTCGGTCTGGGACGAGGCAATCGGACTGGAAGGGTATCACCCGGGTGACACTCTGTGGTGGGGAAGTTTCAACCACTTCACACCCGTCGATTACAACTGGGGCGCCGGAGAAGAGCAGGTTGACTTCGCAGTCGAGGTCGAGATCGACGAGGAGAAGCCGGAAGAGGAGGAGGAGGTTTGTACCGGCTCGTCTGCCAAACCCTACCAGCAATCGCACCATGATGATGTAGCGATCGGTGGAAGCAATATCGCTCTGCACTACGCCAGCCAGCGCACAACCGGCTTTAAGCATCGGATCCGCGCGACTGTTAGTGGCGATGAAGTTCCGGCGGGCTTGCAACGCATCATTGCCCGGCTGGACGTTGCCGGGCGGGTGTACGAGCAGACGTTTGACCCCGCGCCCAACCAAGAGGCCGAGTTCGTGTGGGATGGCCGCAGCATCGCGGGGGACCGACCGCGCGGCATTGTCAGCGGACGGATCAGCATCGGCTATGAGTTCCCGACACGCTATCTCAGCTCCGGCAATGCGGCGGATGAAGAGCGCCCGTTGGATGACTTTCCGGTTGCTTGGGCGACGGTTGGGGATACGGTCACGGATGTGGCTGCTCGCGAAAGCTTCATCAGCTGGCAAGGCCGAGGGGTCGCCCTGAAGAACAGCTACGACAGCCAGTTGGCGGAAGGATGGTCACTCGGCGTGGTGCACGAGTACGATCCCGTCGGTCGTGTTTACCTCGGCAGCGGCGGTACGGAAGATGTGGCTACCGGGTCCACTATTCTGAAGACTGGACAGACCTTCAGCCTGGTGGACGGCGACGACGGGTACTACCAGCGCGGTGGCAGTTCGATCGACTACGTCATCAGCGATGAAGGCGTGCTCATCGACCGCGTCACCGGAATCGTCTGGGAGTTTGCCGACCGACCGGCGCGGTTCCGCACGCGAGACGAGGCGGCACAATACTGCGCGGCGGGCGTCCACCTTCCTGGTAGTGGGTGGCGCTTGCCTACGGCGAAAGAGGTCGGCTACACGATCAGCAAGTCCGCCGCCAACGTCGGTCCGATGATGTATAACCTCAACGCAGCGTCGGATCTGTGGCACCACAGGTCGGGCAATCCGGAAGAACGTCTGAAGCCTGTGCTATGCGTTCGGGGCGAGCCCATCGACCAGCGCTACGTGACGGCTCTGGTGCGCGATGCGGCTCAGCAGGTGGTGGTCGATCAAGAGAACGGCCTCATGTGGCAGGATGCCCTCGACAACGCGAGCTTGAAGCGCGATTGGGCGGGTAGCATCCAGCACTGCGAAGCCTCAACGCACGGGGGCTTCGACGATTGGCGCCTGCCGAATATCAACGAGTTGTTGTACGTCCTCCCGAACGCGGTGTTCGCGCACCAGACCAAGGTGGTGTTCCCTCCGGGCGGGCTTTGGTCGCCCGAGGCGGACTTCCGGCAGCTCTACTGGAGTTCCACCACAAATTTCCAGAACGATGGCCAGGCGTGGGCGATCGAAAGCGAGAGCTTCCACAGCGAGCGCTTCAACAAGAACGACGAGTATCACGTGCGCTGCGTGCGCGACGCTGCGTCGGCTGCCCGCATGCCCTACCGGTTCAACCACGACGGCAAACACGTCGCGACTATCGACCTGGATAGCGGCAGGACACTGCTTGACCTTTCCTACGACGAACGCGGCTTCTTGAACGCCGTAGTCGACCGGTTCGGTAATCGCCTCACCGTGGAGCGAGATGCCGCGGGTAAGCCGATGCGTCTAGTCGCCCCGAATGGCCAGGTCACGGAGCTAGTCATCGACGAGAACGGCCACTTGACGCGCGTCGCGTACGAGGATGGCACCGCGTACGCGTTCAACTATGCCGCAGGCGGGCTGCTGACGCGAAAGACGACGCCCAACGGCCACGCCTTCAACCGGTTCTACAGCGCTGACGGGCGCCTGCTCCGCTCGGACGACCCCGAAGGCGGGCTGTGGGAGTTTTTCAGCGACAGGATGGCCCCAGGGCACGACCGCTACGGCTACACCACGGCGGAGAGCAACCAGTATCAGACGGATCGGCGGTTGCTGCCGGATGGCGATGTTCAACACACCACGGTGCGCGAGGACGGGACCCAGGTCGTGAGTCGCATGCGTGCGGATCGCCTCTGGGAGTCTGAAGAGGCCTGCGGCGTCGGCCGGGTCGTCGACTACGTCCGGGATGCCAAGACCCTCCAGGAGATCCCCAACGTCATCACCGTGTCACAGCCGAGCGGCTGGACCAACGTCACCACGCTCACCAAAGCCTACGGCGAAAACGGCGCGGACACTATGCGTTACACGCTGACTGTGGACGACGGCGCCGGCGTCAGTACCGTGAATGTAGACGCCCGTAGCGGCATCTCCACCTACACCTCACCGGAAGGCCGAGTCTCCTCGGAACTGCGCGACCCCGTCACGCTGCTGCCGCAGACGATTGCGCTAGGCGGCTTGCTGCCGACCACGTACGAGTACGACGAGCGCGGACGCGTCACCCGCCTAAGCGTCGGCGACCGGGCCACGCGTTACAGCTATAACGAAGCCGGGCTGGTGGCGGAGGTCGTCACGCCGGATGATCGTAGCACGCACTACGAGTACGACGCCCTGGGCCGGATTACACGCATCACCTATCCGGACGGCCACAGTACCGTCAGCACCTACGACGCGAACGGTAACCAGACGACGATCGTCGTTCCCACCCCGGCCGAACATGAGTTCGCCTACACTGGCGTGGATCGACTCCGGGAGAGCGTCGCCCCGCTTAGCGAGCCCACCCGCTACACGTACGACCGCGACCGCCGCCTCACCGCCATCGAGCTGCCCTCCGGCCAGCGGATCGAGCACAGCTACGCGCAGGGCCGCCTCGCGCGCACCGACACCCCCGAGGGGATTGTCGAGTACGACTACCTGTGCGGCGGTCGCCTGAGCCAGGTGCGGGAGGGCCTCGAGAGCCTCGGCTACACCTGGGACGGCAACCTGTTGACCGAGCTGCACTACCAGGGCGAGCTGAACGAGAGCATCCACTACGCCTACGACAACCAGTTCCGGATCAATCAGCTCAGCTACGCCGGCGCCGGAAGCAGCGTCAGCTACGACGCCGACGGCCTGCTGACCGGTATCCACGGGTTCAGCATCCTGCGCCATCCCGAGCACGGCCTGCCCACCCAGGTCAGCGATGCGGCGCTCAGCCAGACGCGCGCCTACAACGCCTACGGGGAGCCCTCAGCCCTCGCCTATAGCCTCGGCACGGCAGAGCGCTTCGCCTATCAGCTCGAGCGCAACGCGATGGGCCAGATCACCGCCCGCACGGAAACCCTGCCCGACGGCAGCACGCGCCAGTACGAGTACGGCTACGACGCGCGTAGCCGCCTGAGCACCGTGCACCGCGACGGCGTGCTGGTGGAGGCCTACCAATACGACGCCAACGGCAACCGCAGCGTCTACACCAGCGCCCTGCGCGGCCGCCACGGCGTGAGCGCCACCTACAACCTCGGCGACCAACTGCAAACCAGCGGCGACAGCAGCTACGCCTACGACGCCAACGGCCAACTCGCCGAGCGCACCACGGCAGGCGTCACTACCCGCTACCACTACAGCAGCCTCGGCCGCCTGGAGCGCGTCGAGACGCCCGACAAGCTCATCGAGTACCGCCACAACGCCTACGGCAACCGGGTGGCGAAGCTCGTGAACGGCGAGGTGGTGGAGCGCTACCTGTGGCTGGATCTAACCACACTGCTGGCGATCTACGACGGCGACGGCAATCTGAAGCAGCGCTACGAATACACCGTAGGCCACACGCCCACCCGCTTCACCCAGGACGGGGAGGTCTACTACATCCTCACCGATCACCTCGGCAGCCCCAGGGTGATCACCGACGCCCAAGGCAGCGTGGTCAAGTCCCTCGACTACGACGCCTACGGCAACGTCCTCCACGACAGCAACCCGGACTTCAGGGTACCCTTTGGCTTTGCGGGCGGGCTGTCCGACCCCGACACCGGCCTGATCCGCTTCGGCTACCGGGATTATGATCCCGACACCGGGCGCTGGACGGCGCGGGACCCGATCGGGTTTGCGGGTGGGGATACGAATCTGTACGGGTATGTGTTGGGGGATCCGGTCAACTTCTATGACCCGCGCGGGACGCACCCCCTCGTAATAGGTGCGGCAGTTGTTGGAGCGGGTGTAGTTATCTACCAGGGATACAAGGCGGTCTCCGAATTCTCTCAGGATGTGGCGACGCTGAAGGCCGCCCGAGATCGCCAAGACAGTATTGATATATTACGCGATCCAAACGCTTGGTTTGATGCTAATCGTGAGAGGAATGAGGCGTTGATCGACGGGATGTCGTCAGGTGTAGGAGTCGTGATGTCCTGTCCAGGAACTTCGGCCACCGGTCCGATTCCGTCATCTCAAATCGACTTGATATTTGGGGGTGCCGGCGCTGCACTTACCAGTGGAGGCGCAGATTGATCTGGGGGGTGGCGAAAAGCGCGTCGCGACTTAGACGCGCATGGATGGGGGCTGGCGCAATCGCTCTTGTGGCGGTTGGAGCCGGGTTGTACGTGAATATGCTAGTCGGCCTCTCGTTCTATGCTTATAACCGCGTGCTTGGCCCTAGCTCGCTTGAGATCGGGTATGCGCGCGTAGAGCTTCCTCCGTGGTGGTGGGTCCATGAGAGATCGCCCACGGAAGCGATTGTTTCCCGTGTTCCAGGCGGTAGAAGCGTAGAGTTTGTAACCCTTTTGCTCTTCACTGAAGATCCTGAAACGCTCTGTGAGCGCATCACGCGTGATGGTTGGTTTGGAGCTAAATGTGAGGTTGGAATGACGGGGCTGATTAGGTACGTGCGTCCGAGTAGTATGCGCGAAGGTGCTTACGACTACTTATGGATTTCGCCAGCGGCTCGAGTCGGTGTTCTGGGTGCGGACGCGCCGAGAACGTACGTTCCCGCCATGAATGAAGTCGTTGATAGGATCAGCATTAGCCAGTCGGGAGTTTACCCGACGCAAACAAGCGTGGTTGATCGACATGAAAGCTATGCGCTAGCATCGATCGCGGAGGCTTCCAATAGCTTGGGGCGATGGTGCAGCATCGCTAGTACAGGAGCAGATGACGGTCGCATCAAAGTATAGGTCGGTAAGCGACCAACTGCGGGGGGAGGTGGAGTGGTATAGCGAAGCCTTGCCGGCACAGTGCGCCCCGTGCGATGAAGAGAGGGCCTTGGCACCCGAGTCGTGCCCACTGTTGCCGTAACCCCGCGCTGATGGCGGAGGTCGGCACGCCGGATGATCGTAGCACCCACTAGAAGTACGACCTCCTCGGCCGCATTACGCGCGTCACCTATCCGGACGGCCACAGTACCGTCAGCACCTACGACGCGAACGGTAACCAGACGACGATCGTCGTTCCCACCCCGGCCGAGCACGCGTTCGCCTACACCGGCGTGGATCGGCTCCGGGAGAGCGTCGCCCCGCTTAGCGAGCCCACCCGCTACACGTACGACCGCGACCGCCGCCTCACCGCCATCGAGCTGCCCTCCGGCCAGCGGATCGAGCACAGCTACGCGCAGGGCCGCCTCGCGCGCACCGACACCCCCGAGGGGATTGTCGAGTACGACTACCTGTGCGGCGGTCGCCTGAGCCAGGTGCGGGAGGGCCTCGAGAGCCTCGGCTACACCTGGGACGGCAACCTGTTGACCGAGCTGCACTACCAGGGCGAGCTGAACGAGAGCATCCACTACGCCTACGACAACCAGTTCCGGATCAATCAGCTCAGCTACGCCGGCGCCGGAAGCAGCGTCAGCTACGACGCCGACGGCCTGCTGACCGGTATCCACGGGTTCAGCATCCTGCGCCATCCCGAGCACGGCCTGCCCACCCAGGTCAGCGATGCGGCGCTCAGCCAGACGCGCGCCTACAACGCCTACGGGGAGCCCTCAGCCCTCGCCTATAGCCTCGGCACGGCAGAGCGCTTCGCCTATCAGCTCGAGCGCAATGCCAAGGGCCAGATCACCGCCCGCACGGAGACCCTGCCCGACGGCAGCACGCGCCAGTACGAGTACGGCTACGACGCGCGTAGCCGCCTGAGCACCGTGCACCGCGACGGCGTGCTGGTGGAGGCCTACCAGTACGACGCCAACGGCAACCGCAGCGTCTACACCAGCGCCCTGCGCGGCCGCCACGGCGTGAGCGCCACCTACAACCTCGGCGACCAACTGCAAACCAGCGGCGACAGCAGCTACGCCTACGACGCCAACGGCCAACTCGCCGAGCGCACCACGGCAGGCGTCACTACCCGCTACCACTACAGCAGCCTCGGCCGCCTGGAGCGCGTCGAGACGCCCGACAAGCTCATCGAGTACCGCCACAACGCCTACGGCAACCGGGTGGCGAAGCTCGTGAACGGCGAGGTGGTGGAGCGCTACCTGTGGCTGGATCTAACCACACTGCTGGCGATCTACGACGGCGACGGCAATCTGAAGCAGCGCTACGAATACACCGTAGGCCACACGCCCACCCGCTTCACCCAGGACGGGGAGGTCTACTACATCCTCACCGATCACCTCGGCAGCCCGCGGTACATCACCGACGCCCAAGGCGATGTGGTCAAGGCGATCGAATATGATGCCTACGGCAACGTCCTCCACGACAGCAATCCCGCGTTCAGGTTACCCTTTGGTTTCGCGGGCGGGCTGTATGACACGGACACCGGCCTCATCCGCTTCGGGTACCGGGATTATGATCCGGACACCGGCCGGTGGACGGCGCGGGATCCGATCGGGTTTGCGGGTGGGGATACGAATCTGTATGGGTATGTGCTCGGTGACCCCGCCACCTTGCGAGATCCCTTCGGTCTTGCGCCGAGCTGGGTTGGGCCGACTGCCGTTGTGGTTAGTGCGACCGGGGGTGCCCTCGTCGTCGCAGGAGTCGCGAGTGGGAATCCCGTTGTGGGAGGAGCGGGACTCGTGCTTGTGGCGGTAGGAGGAGGATTGCTTTTCTGGGATGCTGCGACGACCCCGATGGAACAGGTGGAGTCGATCAAGAACAGCGAAAGCATGAAGGAGATTGAACAGAATTTAAGGGGGATACAAGATCTAATCGATGGTCGATCCCGGAATGAGCGGGATGGTTCCTGTTGACTTAGGAGTCAGGCAATGTGTGAACCGAAGTCTGCGTGCCTGCGTTACCAAAGACGCTTAGCCAAAGTTGCGGTATGGCCCGCTCTGGCGTTTGCGGTACTCTTTCTGCTGCTGGGGGGTCCACTGCTTTGGGTTATCCACGCGCTATACATCCCCGCGATGCTCCAACAAGCAAGCATAACCCTCTCCGACGCCGAACGGACGTGGATGATCGAGAGCACTCAGCAGATCGTCTTGTGGTTGGGGGCCTATATGATCGCCATGTTGATCGTCAACCTGGGGCTGGTCTATTTGGTCTGGACAGGGCGAAGGTTGGCTTTATCGCTTCAAAGGAAGGACGGCTAGCACACTCAATTCACAGGCCAGGCAGTTTGTGCTGGTGAACTACGCGGAGCGCAAAAGAGCGACTTCGAGGGTTCGTTCTCGTAGACTAGCTGACGTGTTCGCCTACCAGCTCGAGCGCAATGCGATGGGCCAGATCACCGCCCGCACGGAAACCCTGCCCGACGGCAGCACGCGCCAGTACGAATACGGCTACGACGAACGCAGCACCCGTGCGATGAAGGGCCTTGGCACCCGAGTCGTGCCCACTCTTGCCGTAACCCCGCGCTGATGGCGGAGGTCGCCACGCCGGATGATCGTAGCACTCACTACGAGTACGACGCCCTGGGCCGGATTACACGCATCACCTATCCGGACGGCCACAGTACCGTCAGCAGTTATGACGCGAACGGCAACCAAACGACGATCGTCGTTCCCACCCCGGCCGAGCACGCGTTCGCCTACACCGGCGTGGATCGGCTCCGGGAGAGCGTCGCCCCGCTTAGCGAGCCCACCCGCTACACGTACGACCGCGACCGCCGCCTCACCGCCATCGAGCTGCCCTCCGGCCAGCGGATCGAGCACAGCTACGCGCAGGGCCGCCTCGCGCGCACCGACACCCCCGAGGGGATTGTCGAGTACGACTACCTGTGCGGCGGTCGCCTGAGCCAGGTGCGGGAGGGCCTCGAGAGCCTCGGCTACACCTGGGACGGCAACCTGTTGACCGAGCTGCACTACCAGGGCGAGCTGAACGAGAGCATCCACTACGCCTACGACAACCAGTTCCGGATCAATCAGCTCAGCTACGCCGGCGCCGGAAGCAGCGTCAGCTACGACGCCGACGGCCTGCTGACCGGTATCCACGGGTTCAGCATCCTGCGCCATCCCGAGCACGGCCTGCCCACCCAGGTCAGCGATGCGGCGCTCAGCCAGACGCGCGCCTACAACGCCTACGGGGAGCCCTCAGCCCTCGCCTATAGCCTCGGCACGGCAGAGCGCTTCGCCTATCAGCTCGAGCGCAATGCCATGGGCCAGATCACCGCCCGCACGGAGACCCTGCCCGACGGCAGCACGCGCCAGTACGAGTACGGCTACGACGCGCGTAGCCGCCTGAGCACCGTGCACCGCGACGGCGTGCTGGTGGAGGCCTACCAGTACGACGCCAACGGCAACCGCAGCGTCTACACCAGCGCCCTGCGCGGCCGCCACGGCGTGAGCGCCACCTACAACCTCGGCGACCAGCTGCAAACCAGCGGCGACAGCAGCTACGCCTACGACGCCAACGGCCGACTCGCCGAGCGCACCACGGCAGGCGTCACCACCCGCTACCACTACAGCAGCCTCGGCCGCCTGGAGCGCGTCGAGACGCCCGACAAGCTCATCGAGCCTTCGGCAACCGCGTGGCCAAGCTCGTGGATGGCGAGGTGGTGGAGCGCTACCTGTGGCTGGATCTAACCACCCTGCTGGCGGTCTACGATGGCGATGGGAATCTAAAGCAGCGCTTTGAGTACACCGTGGGCCACACCCCGACTAAGTTCACCCAGGATGGCCAGAGCTACTACATCCTCACCGACACCTGGGGAGCCCGCGGGTGATCACCGACGCCCAAGGCGATGTGGTCAAGACCCTCGACTACGACGCCTACGGCAACGTCCTCCACGACAGCAACCCGGGCTTCAGGTTACCCTTCGGCTTTGCCGGCGGGCTGTATGACACGGACACCGGCCTCATCCGCTTCGGCTACAGGGATTTCGACCCCGACACCGGCCGCTGGACGGCGCGGGATCCGATTGGGTTTGCGGGTGGGGATACGAATCTGTATGGGTATGTGCTCGGTGATCCCGTTAACCTCATCGATCCCGATGGATTGCAGGGAATACCCAATCCGAACGGTATCGTACCGGGAGGGCCCTGGACACCTGCAGGCCCTGGCCAGCCGGCCGGCGCATTCTATGGACCGCCACGACCTGCGGGCGGCAAGCAACTTTGTCAATGGGTACCACCCGGTGGTCCGTCTGCCTCGATTGGCTATTGGAAAGTCAATGAGCCCGGTGTCAAAGGGTGGCAACGCTACAATCAGGAAGGAAAGCCGATCACGCCGGAGCAAGCTCATCCAGGACGAGGGAGCAGGCGTGGGGGTGGCGGAGGCGGGGGCGGAGGCTTCGACGGACCTGGAACTCCAGGTAACTGGCTGGACAAGCTGAATCCGAACCACTGACGTGCGACTTGCAGGGGTGATAGACGTGGCTGATAACAGCGATGGAGTTCCTCCAGACGACGAATTTCAAGCAGAGTACCGTGTTTTCGTCTTCACGCTCGAGGTCTTGGCGGACACGCCGGAAGGTGCGTGCGAGGCCATGGGAAACTATAACGTGCCGTGGGAGCTGAAGATCGACGTCGAGAGAGCGAAGTACCTTGTGGGGCGAGGCTACCTCACAGCAGAGCAGGAAAAGAAGATACTCGCCATGGTCTCGGCGCTGGGGGATGTTCCGGCGTCGGTTTACGCCGGGCCATCACCGACAGACGGTAATGTTGAAGCGATGCGGCACCCGGCATGGTCGCCGTTGCGTGACATGGCAAAGGAACTTCTCTTGGAACTGCGCCCTGTAACGGCGCGATGGTTGGGGAACGGAAACTAGCACTTGCCTGACTTCTTCCAGGTGCCGCCTGAGCGCCGCCTCGCGACGCCAACGGCAACCGCAGCGTCTACACCAGCACCCTGCGCGGCCGCCACGGCGTGAGCGCCACCTACAACCTCGGCGACCAACTGCAAACCAACGGCGACAGCAGCTACGCCTACGACGCCAACGGCCGCCTCAAGGAGCGCACCACGGCAGGCGTCACCACCCGCTACCACTACAGCAGCCTCGGCCGCCTGGAGCGGGTGGAGACCCCCGACAAGCTCATCGAGTACCGCCACAACGCCTACGGCAACCGGGTGGCCAAGCTGGTGGACGGGGAGGTGGTGGAGCGCTACCTGTGGCTGGATCTAACCACCCTGCTGGCGATCTACGACGGCGACGGCAATCTGAAGCAGCGCTACGAATACACCGTAGGCCACACCCCGACCCGCTTCACCGAGGAAGGGGAGGTCTACTATATCCTCACCGACCACCTGGGCAGCCCGCGGTACATCACCGACGCCCAAGGCAGCGTGGTCAAGTCCGTCGACTTCGACGCCTACGGTAACGTCCTCCACGACAGCAACCCGAGCTTCAGGTTACCCTTTGGCTTTGCGGGCGGGCTGTACGACTCCGACACCGGCCTCATCCGCTTTGGCTACAGGGATTTCGACCCCGACACCGGCCGCTGGACGGCGCGGGATCCGATTGGGTTTGCGGGTGGGGATACGAATCTTTATGGGTATGTGTTGGGGGATCCGGTCAACTTCATCGATCCTGATGGGATGCTTTTTCGGGGCTCCATGCGCTCTCCCGGGAAACGACCACGCGTCAAGCGATGCAGGCTGGTGGAATGGGAACTGCGGCTGCAGTCACAGGTGGAGCGGCAGCGGCCGTCACTGGCGCCACGGCGGTCGGCGGCGGTGCTTACATGTGTGTCCCCAGGGCGGTTAGGACGGTGAGTCCTGTGGTTAGGGAGCTAATAAAAGGGCTTGATGATCCGGTAATTCCCGCACCTCGTGCGCCAGGGCCGCAGCTACAGCAGCCGCCTGCGATCACGCAGCCGCATACACCGCCGCAGTTACCACCGAATCTTCCGCGATTGCCGTGACGTGGGTGGGGTATCGTGAGCAGTATGGAAAAAGAGCTTAAGGACGCTGCAGATTGCTACGGGCGCGGCGATTACCGTGCGGCGTACGAACGCTACCGATTGCTTGCCGAAGCGGGTCATGCTGAAAGTCAGGTATTCGTGGGTTGGATGCTCTTTAATGGGATTGGTACAGAACACTCACATGAAGGCGCTTCCTATTGGTTTCAACGAGCCGCATCGCTGGGCTCACCGCGTGGAGCTTTCTATTACGGAAGGTTTCTTACAAGTCAAGGGGAACATGTAGATGCCTTGGAGTGGTATAGAATAGCGGCAAACAAGCACGATACTCCCGCTCTCTTTCGCCTAGGATACTCGCTGGCGAGAGGTAAGGGAGCAGCTATTGACCTTGATGCTGGATATAGGTATTTGATTGCTGCATCCAAGAATGGGCATGTATTCGCCATACGGGAAATCGCTATCCAGGATGCGAAGGGCGGTCGTGGGATGGTCCGCCGAATGATCAGTCCTTTTGTCTACGCATACGCTGTTTCACTGGGTTTGCTTCTTGCTCTTCGGGACCGTTTCTCGGAAAGGCTGCTGGCGTAGCGGGCGTCACTCTCCAAAGCAAGAGGAACTGGAGGGCTTATCCCCGCCCAAGCACAGCCCGGGCAATGTATAGAATCCTTTCTCGGATACTGAGACTCTCTAAGCACCGACGACGCCGACGGTCTGCTCACCGGCATCCACGGCTTCAGCATCCTGCGCGATGCCGAGCACGGCCTGCCCATCACGCTCGACGATGGCACCCTCAGCCAGACGCGCAGCTACAGCGCCTACGGTGAGCCCTCCGCCATTACCTATCGCACCCTGCGGCTACCAGCTGGAGCGCAATGCCAAGGGCCAGATCACCGCCCGCACGGAGACCCTGCCCGACGGCAGCACGCGCCAGTACGAGTACGGCTACGACGCGCGTAGCCGCCTGAGCACCGTGCACCGCGACGGCGTGCTGGTGGAGGCCTACCAGTACGACGCCAACGGCAACCGCAGCGTCTACACCAGCGCCCTGCGCGGCCGCCACGGCGTGAGCGCCACCTACAACCTCGGCGACCAGCTGCAAACCAGCGGCGACAGCAGCTACGCCTACGACGCCAACGGCCGACTCGCCGAGCGCACCACGGCAGGCGTCACCACCCGCTACCACTACAGCAGCCTCGGCCGCCTGGAGCGCGTCGAGACGCCCGACAAGCTCATCGAGTATCGCCACAACGCCATCGGCAAGGAGTCTCTTGTACTCCTTTGCCTCGCTCGCAGCTTCGATGCATGTCTTCAGTGTGACTGCGGCCCTAGTGGAGCTGGACTCATGGTATCTACCGGACGTGGACACTGACATTTCGCAGCTACGTAGAGAGCTGGCCGCGCGCGGAGTTGATGCTGCCGGGTAGCGATCGGGTAGCTATTGGGCGGCGACGACCTGCGGGCGCGGCCCGCGCACGAGGTGGGGTTCGCGGTCCATGGTCCACAGCAGGATGTCGTAGTAGCTGCGGATGTTCTCCACGTACACGAAGGCCTCGTTGCCGCGCGCGTAGCCGTTACGGGTTTGCTGGTACCACTCGCGCTGCTGCAGCAGGGGCAGGTTCTCTTTCACGTCCGCCCAGGAGTTGGGGTTGCCGCCGCGCAGCGTGGTGATGTGGCGCACGCCGGCGACGTGCCCGGCCCCGATGTTGTAAGCGGCGACGGCCATCCACATGCGATCGGGTTCGGGGATCTCAGACGGCATGCGATCCCATAGGTGGCGGAAGTAGCGCGCGCCGCCGTCGATGCTCTGCTGGGGATCGGTGCGCTGGTCGAGGCCCAGGTCGCGCGCGGTGGCTTGCGTGAGCATCATGATGCCGCGCACGCCGGTGGGGGAGACGGCGCGCGGATTCCAGTGCGATTCCTGATAGGCCATCGCCGCCAGCAGGCGCCAGTCGAGGCCGTTGGCCTCGGCGGCCTCTTCGAACCACGCGCGATAGTGGGGCAGGCGCTCTTCGATGTGGCGCATGAAGACGCGGGTCCCCACGTAGTCGAACTCGCGCAGGTGGCCGTAATGCTTCTCCAGCAGGCGCGCGAGTTGGCCGTTCTCCTTGATCTCGGCGAAGTAGCGCTCGGCGGCCTGGTAGAGGCTCGCGTCCTTGCTATGCGGGAACGCCCAGGCCAGCGACTGCGTGCCCTCGAGGTCGAAGGCGACCCGCAGCTCGGGGAAGTAGCGCTGCTGTACGGCGACGAGGTGCGAATGCGCGACCGTGTAGTCCGCTTCGCGCGTCCATACCCGCGCCAGGAGTTCCTCGGCCGGGCCGTCGGCATACTCCCAAGCGAGGTCGGGGTAGTCGTTTTGCATCGACGCGACCCGCTCGGCGTGCGCGCTCGCGCTGGCGATCTGGAAGCGGCCGCCGTTCAAGGCCTCGAGCCCGGTGGGGCGGTCCGACCCGAAGCGGTAGACGACTTGCTGCGTGACGTCCTGATAGGGTGGGCCGAAGCGCGCGCGCTGGCGGCGCGCCTCCGTAATGGCGACCCCGCCCGCGGCGAAGTGGGCATGCCCCTGGGTGACGGCGTCGAACATCTCGTCGATGCTGTGCGCGGTAATGATGCGCACACCGACGCCCAGAAACTCCGCAAATCCCTGCGCGAGGTCGAATTCCAGCCCGGTCTCTCCATCCGGTCCGAGGTAGTACGTGGTGGCGCCCGGTCGGGTCACCACCACCACCTCGCCCAGCTCGACCACCTTATCGAGGGTATTCAGCTCCGGTTGCTGGCAGCCCCCCCCGATGGCTAGCGTCGCCCCCAGTGCCAAGCTGGCCAGGAGGCGCGTCGACCGCGAGCGACGTTCTTGATCTTCTCGCATGGGCGCGTAGATTAAGCGATTTCTGATGCGGCTGCCACCCATTTTGTGCGGCGTATCACATAAATAGGTCCGGCAGCGGTTCCCCGGATATCGGAAACGTGACAGAATAAGCGGTTTTCGGGCGCTTTGAGGCTTTGAAGGACGTCGCCCTTCCCCTGTCGCACGCGCCCCGAGTATAGTAGCCCCCGCCGAGCGGCGAGGCCGGCGTAGCGGTACCCAGGGAGACGTACCGGAGCGGTCAAGGCGCCGACTCGACAGAATCGCCGGGATCGATTTTGGCCGCTGCGAAGCGGCGGCCCCGGAGGGGCGAGTCCCAGGGATGGGACGAGCAAAGCGGTTGGGGGCAGCGCGGCGCAGCCGCGCCCGATACCAGAGCCTTCGCGGATTGTGTTTCATGCGCCCGCCGGCGCGTTAATGCCGGCAGTAGTAACCATGGAGAGGTACCGAAGCGGCCATAACGGCACCGACTCGACAAAATCGCCGGGAGCGATTTTGGCCGCTGCGAAGCGGCGGCCCCGGAGGGGCGAGTCCCAGGGATGGGACGAGCAAAGCGGTTGGGGGCAGCGCGGCGCAGCCGCGCCCGATACCAGAGCCTTCGCGGATTGTGTTTCATGCGCCCGCCGGCGCGTTAATGCCGGCAGTAGTAACCATGGAGAGGTACCGAAGCGGCCATAACGGCACCGACTCGACAAAATCGCCGGGAGCGATTTTGGCCGCTGCGAAGCGGCGGCCCCGGAGGGGCGAGTCCCAGGGATGGGACGAGCAAAGCGGTTGGGGGTAGCGCGGCGCAGCCGCGCCCGATACCAGAGCCTTCGCGGATTGTGTTTCATGCGCCCGCCGGCGCGTTAATGCCGGCAGTAGTAACTATGGAGAGGTACCGAAGCGGCCATAACGGCACCGACTCGAAATCGGTTGGGGGCATTGCGCCCCACGTGGGTTCGAATCCCACCCTCTCCGCCATAATGAAAAAGCCCCGCCTTGCGCGGGGCTTTTTCATTATGGGGGTGCCGGGTGGCTTGGTGAGGACCCATGGGTTCGACCGAATCGGCAGGACAGCCGATTCGGAACGCCGCGCAGCGGCGGCCCCGCAGGGGCGCGGGTCCAGGGAGGGACCCGCGTATCTCCCACCCTCTCTTTTGGGGTGCGGGGTGGCCTCTGGTCGGCAGCACCGTCGACTCGGAACGCCGCGCAGCGTCGGCCCCACGGCGGTGAGGGCGCAGGGGTTGGCCCCGAATACCGAATCGGCAGGACAGCTCCGGCGGTGGTGAAGGTGGTGATGGCCCGACGCATGCGCTCCGATCTTCGAGAGTGATCGTTTAAATGCGCTTGCTGAATGCGAGCGCGCACGAGAGCGCTGCCCCGAGCTGAACCTGGGCACCGCCTTCGTGCGTGGTGGGTTTGAGTGGGCGCCTCCCGTGGGCGGTGGCCACTCAGGCGGTCAGGGCGCCCTTGGTGCGCAGCTTGTTCGAGAGCGCCTCGGCGGCGCGGTCGGTCAGGTCACGCAGTTCAGCCTGTAGGTCGTCGAGCGACGCGACTCGTGGGTTCAGCACGTGCAGGAACCCCGCCCCGCGCCCCTCGCGCAGCATTACGCCTACCGCCAGGCCGCTGGGATCCCAGGCGCAGTAGGCAGCCACCGGCGCGCCGACCTGTACCATGACGTTGCGTTCGATGCGATCCAGGTCTTTTTTCGTTAGCATTTGTGCGACCTCCTTCCCGATGTTGTTGTTATCGTGCTGCTTGGACGCCAAACCGCGACGGCACGCAGCGTCGCTGCCCTCGATGTCGGCATGGGGTCACGTTACTGAAGGGCCGGCACCGCAAACCGTGACCGCATTCTCAAAGTGCGCCGGTCGGGCGTCGGTTGGATCATGCTGCCCCATCGGGGGTGCGGAGCGGAGCCCGTCATGAAGCGACTCACCGTGGATTGGATCATCGTCCTGAGCCTCATGGCGTTCTGCGCCGTTCCTCTCGCAGCCTGGGCGGAGGCGCAGCGCGAGCCACCGGCGATTGCGGTGCAAGGCGAGGGCACAGTGGCGGCACGGCCGGATCGCGTGACGATAGATGTGGCCGTGGTGAGCCAGGCGGCGCAGGCGGACGAGGCCCTGTCGCGCAACACACGCGCGATGCGCGAGGTGATGACGGTGCTATCACGCCATGGCGTGCAGGAGCGCGATACGCAGACCCGCCAGTTCGCGGTCACCCCTGTCTACGAGTACGAGGAGACGCGCCGCCGTCAGCGCCTGGCCGGCTTTCAGGTCACCAACCAGCTGCGTGTACGCAGCGATGACCTCGACGGCGTGGGTGCCTTGCTCGATAGCTTGGTCGCGGCGGGCGCGAACCGCATCGAGGGCATTACCTTCGATGTGAAGGACGCCTCGGCGCTGTTGGACGAGGCGCGCCGGCAAGCCATTGCCGATGCGCGGCGGCGCGCCGAGGTTTACGCCGAGGCCGCCAGCGTGGCGGTGGGGCCGCTGTTGTCGGTCGACGAGGCGGCGGGTGCCGTGCCGTTCGCCGGCCAGCGCCTCGCGATGGCCGCCGAGGCCGCCGTCCCGGTGGCTCCGGGCGAGCTGCAGCTGCGCGTCGCGGTGACTGTGCGCTACGGCGTGGCGGAGGCAGCGGCGGAGGGGGGTGCACCGCCCGCGCGATAGCGGGCATGCACGGCCAGCACCAGGGCGCCGATCCCGAGCAGCCACAGGACCAGCAGCGCCAGCGGTCCAAGCAGGGGCACGCGGCTGAGCAGCAAGACCGCGATCAGGGCGACGATGAAGGCCAGGGCCTGCGCGGCCCGGCCCGGTTCCAGCGGGGCACGCCGCGCGAGCCGCAGCCCGCGATCGCCCAGATAGAGGATGCCGGTGAGGAGGCCCGCTAGCAGAGTGACGAGGTAGGCGGCGGCGAGCATCAGCGCGAGCCACATGCCCAGTAGGGTCATCCCCAGCAGCAGAATCACCAGCGGCGTGGTCGCCAGCACGGCGAGGCCCAAGCCGAGGGCGTGCCAGGGCGCGGCGCCCACGCTGCGCGCGCCGGCAAGCGAGAAGGCGGGAAAGAGCAGATACAGGGCCACGCCCGTGGCCGCCAGGCTCGCCGCCAGCACCGTGATCACGGCGCCGCGCGGCGGTGCGGCCGGGGCGGTGGGCGTCTCCGTCGGCTGGTGGGTGATCGTGCCGAGAATCTCGGCCTGCGGATCGATGGCGGCGGCCCGTGGACTGCGGTAGTGCAGGTTGCCGTGCAGGCGTGCGCCGGGCAGGAGTTCGACGTGGTCGGCGACCAGTTCGACGTCGCCCAGTATCTCGCCGCTCAGTACGAGCCGCCCGCCGCCGGCCCGCAGCGGCCCTTCGAGTCGCCCGGCGATCTCGACGCGGCCCCCCGCCAGCGCGGTGCGGCCGCCTACCACCGCCTGCGGACCGACGATGACGCTGCCCCCCGCGGCCAGCAGCCCGTCGGCCACCGGGCCGAGCACTCGTACTTCGCCGCCGGCGGCCCGCACGTCGTCGCCCACCGGGCCCCGTATGGTGATCGAGCCCCCCACCGCCAGCACATCGCCATCCACGGCGCCATCGACGGCGATACGTCCGCCGGCCGCCACCACGTCGCCGCGTACCGGCGCGAGGACGTCCACCGTCCCGCCCGCGAGATACACGTCCTCGCGCACCTCGTCCGGGATCACCACCGAACTGCCGGCCTCCTGGCCCGCGGCGACGGGCGCGAGCCCAAGCCCAAGCAGTAGCACCAGGAGCAGGCTGCACCTGCAGCACGCTGTTACGCCCATGACCGCCTCCCTGCAAAGCCCCTGCGCAATGGAACGGACCTAACAAGCGTAGTCCCATGGAGGTTGTGGAAGGGCAGGGGCGGCTACGCTTAGTCTCGGGGTCAGGCGAAAGTCGACAACCCATGAACACGAGACGCGCGTTCCCTTTGCTCAGCGCACCGGCTGTCGAAGCTCAGGAGGAACCATGCCAAGAGAAGCGCTCACCACCGAGCCGCTCACCGCCTTGTTCCTCAACTGCACGCTCAAACGCAGCGGCGAGCTCTCGCACACCGAAGCACTGATGGACGTGGCGCGCACCGTCATGGCGCGCAACAAGGTCGCGGTGGAGCTGCTGCGGCCGGTGGACTACACCATTGCCCCCGGCGTCTATCCCGATATGACGCAGCACGGCTGGCCGCGCGACGACTGGCCGTCGATCCAGCGCAAGGTGTTGGCGGCCGACATCCTGGTGCTCGGCACGCCGATCTGGCTGGGCGAGAAGTCCTCCGTGTGCACCAACGTCGTGGAACGACTTTATGCCTGCTCCGCGGAGCTCAACGATCAGGGCCAGTCGATCTACTACGGGCGCGTGGGCGGTTGCGTGATCACGGGCAACGAGGACGGCGGCAAGCACTGCGCCATGAACATTCTGTACAGCCTGCAGCACCTGGGGTTCGTGGTGCCGCCGCAGGCCGACGCCTCTTGGGTGGGCGAGGCGGGGCCGGGCCCGTCCTATGCCGATGAGGGGTCCGGCGGGCCGCAGAACGATTTCACGCAGCGCAACGTCACCTTCATGAGTTGGAACCTCATGCACCTCGCCCGACTGCTCAAGCGCGCCGGCGGCATTCCCGCGCACGGTAACCAGACCGCGCGCTGGGCCGACGGCGAGCGCTTCGATCATCCCTGACGGGGTGCGGCTCGTGCGGCTCGCCCGCGCTAGAATGGGCCGCTATGCCTACGGCGTCACCCTTGCATTTCTTACGCAGCCTCGCAGCGGCACTGCTGCTGGCTGGCTGCCTGCTCGGGCCCGCGCAGGCGGGGCCACCGCCCGTTACCGACGCCACCGGGCACATGCTGCAACTGCCCGCGCCCGCCCAGCGGGTGGTGAGCCTTGCGCCGCACGTCACTGAGTTGCTCTATGCGATCGGCGCGGGCGAGCGCATCGTGGGGGCGGTCAGTCATAGCGACTGGCCGCCCGCCGCGCGCGATCTTCCGCGAGTCGGCCGCCACGACAGCCTGGATATGGAACGCATCGCGGCCTTGCGGCCCGATCTGGTGGTGGGCTGGGCCAGCGGCAACGCGGCGCACCAGGTCGCGCGCTTGCGACGCCTCGGCATCCCCGTGTACCTCACCGAGCCGCGCGCGCTGGACGATATCTCCGCCACCCTGCGTACGCTCGGCGTGCTGGTGGGGGGTGTCGACGGCATGGCGGCCGCCGAGGCGTTCGACGCGCGTCTGGCGGGCCTGCGCGCGCGCTACGCAGGCGCATCGCCCGTGCGGGTCTTCTACCAGTTGTGGGACCGCCCGCTGATGACGGTGGGGGGCGACCAGATCATTACCCAGGCTCTTAAGCTTTGCGGCGCCGAGAACGTGTTCGCCGACCAAGCAGCGCTCGCGCCGCAGGTTTCCTTGGAAGCGGTGCTGGCGGCCAATCCACAGGTCATCGTCAGCGCCGGCGAGGGGGACGTGGCGCCGCGCTGGCTCGCCGAATGGCGGCGGTGGCCGTTCTTGCACGCGGTGCGCGCCGATAACCTGTTCCAGGTCTCGCCCGACCTCATGCACCGGCCGACGCCGCGACTCCTCGACGGCATCGCCGAGTTGTGCGAGCAACTGGCGGCTGCCCGGCGTTAAGGATGGGCGCCGCGCGCTGAGGTCCCCTATCTCGAGCGGGAGCCGCTGAGGAACCCCGGCGACGCTATTCGCGTCGAGCTCTAGCTCATCAATGTGTCGCATGGTTGAGATGTATGGACGCGCTCCCGCCTGCTAGCGAGCCGCCCCGTTCGTCGCCCGACGGTGGACTCTTGGCGAACGTGATTTATTCTTCAACATACTCCGCGGGTCGGCCCCGACTGCGTGCCGGTGACGCCTTCGGGTCACCCTCTGCGCGCGCATCGGTTGTCATCCAGCGGACGGGACAGCCATCTATGCCATAGCGTCGGGCTCGTCGTCGTCTTGTCATTCCTTGGGCTTCGCTGACGGGCGCGCAGCCGCATCCCGTCCCTTACAGTTGGCGAAATCTCGTTGAGGGAGCAACGCAATGAGCAATTCATCCTGGAAGGACGCGCGGCCGTTGCTGGTGGCGGGCGCGCTGATGTTGGCTGCGCCCGCCGTCCCGGCGGCCCCGGAGCCGGTGGAGCCGACCGCCGACGTGCCCATGGCCGAAGGGTGGCGCATGGAGACAGTGGTGGAAGGGCTGGAGCACCCCTGGAGCATGGCCTTTTTGCCCGATGGCGACATCCTGGTCACCGAGCGCCCGGGCCGCTTGCGTCTGGTCCGGGACGGCGAACTGGTGGAGGATCCCATCGAAGGCGTCCCTGAGGTGCTGGCGCAGAACCAGGGCGGTCTGCTCGACATCGTGCTGCACCCCGACTTCGAGGAGAACCGCTACGTCTATCTCACCTACGCCTCCGGCAGCCCGGACCGGAACCGCACCACGCTGGCGCGCGGCGTGCTCGAGGGCGATCGGCTGCAGGACGTAGAGGTGCTGTTCCAGGCCGAGCCCGACAAGGAGCAGGCGCAGCATTTCGGCTCCCGCCTCGCCTGGCTGCCCGACGGCACGCTGCTGATGAGCGTGGGCGACGGCGGCAACCCCCCGCTCGAGATCGACGGCACCCCTGCGCGGGAGCACGCCCAGCGCCTGGACAGCCACCTCGGTAAGCTGCTGCGGCTCAACGACGACGGCTCCGTGCCCGAGGACAACCCCTTCGTCGGCCGCGAGGACGCCCGCCCCGAGATCTTCAGCTACGGCCATCGCAATATCCAGGGCCTCGCCTACGACCGCGACAACGACCGCATCTGGGTCAACGAGCACGGACCGCTCGGCGGCGATGAACTCAACCTGGTGCAGAAGGGCGCCAACCACGGCTGGCCGCTCGCCACCTACGGTGCCGACTACCGGACCGGGCAGCGCTTCACCCCGCACCGCACCCTCGAGGGTGGGGTGGCTCCCAAGGCTGTGTGGACGCCGGCGGTCGCCCCGTCCGGCCTGATGGTGTACACCGGCGATCAGTTCCCCGATTGGCGCGGTGACCTGTTCTCCGGCGGGCTGGTGGGGCAGGACATCCGGCGCATCGTCTTCGACGGCGAGGCGGTGCAGGACCAGGAGACGCTGCCCATCGCGCAACGCGTGCGCTACGTCACGCAAGGGCCCGACGGCTACATCTACGTGCTTACCGACGAGGAGGAGGGCGAACTGCTGCGCCTGGAGCCGGAGCAGTGAGCGCGCTAGGCCGCCGAGCCCCGGGCCCGGTGACGGCATGCTGAAGGTGCGCGTGCTGGGCTCGGCTGCGGGCGGCGGCTTCCCTCAGTGGAACTGCAACTGCGACAACTGCGCCGGGCTGCGCGCGGGGCGGCTGCAGGCGCGCGCCCGCACCCAGTCGTCCATCGCGGTGAGCGGCGACGGGCGCGGCTGGCTGCTGGTGAATGCCTCGCCGGACATCCGCGCCCAGATACTGGCCACGCCCGCCCTGCAGCCGGGCGCAGCGCGGCGCGACACCGGCATCCGCGCGGTGCTGCTGGTGGATGCCCAGATCGATCACGCGGCCGGCCTGCTGATGCTGCGCGAGCACGACCGGCCGCTGGCCGTGTGGTGCACTCGGGCGGTGCACCAGGACCTCACCACCGGGCTGCCGATCCTGAAGGTGCTGGAGCACTACTGCGGGGTGCGCTGGCACGAGCTCGCGGTCGACGGCACAGGCTTTCGTATTCCGGGGCTGGACGGACTCGAGTTCGCCGCCGTCCCGGTGGCGGGCAAGGCGCCGCCTTACTCGCCGCACCGCGACGACCCCCACGCCGGGGACAACATCGCGCTGAGCGTGCGCGACGCGGCGAGCGGGCGCAGCCTGTTCTACGCGCCGGGGCTCGCCGAGGTGGATGCGCGCCTGGAGGCCGAGATGGCCCGGGCGTCGGCTCTGCTGGTGGACGGCACCTGCTGGAGCGACGACGAGCTCGAGCGCCGCGGAGTCGGCGCGCGCCGCGCAACGGCCATGGGACACCTACCGCAGAGCGGCCCTGGCGGCATGCTGGAGGTCCTGGAGCGGCTGGACGGGCCGCGCAAGGTGCTGATCCACATCAACAACACCAACCCCGTGCTGGCGGAGGACGGGCCCGAGCGGGGGCAGCTGGCGGCCGCGGGCATCGAGGTCGCCTACGACGGGATGGAACTCGATCTGTAGAGGGGACGGCATGCAGGAAGCGGCCAGGACCAGACAGGAATTCGAGGCGGCGCTGCGCGCGCGGGGCCGCCGCTACCACATCCACCATCCCTACCACCGGATGATGGCGGCGGGCGAGCTCACGCCGCAGCAGATCCGCGCCTGGGTGGCCAACCGCTTCTACTACCAGGTCAACATCCCGCGCAAGGACGCCGCGCTGCTCGCCAACTGCCCCGACCGTGAGACCCGCCGCCGCTGGGTGCACCGCATCCTGGCCCAGGACGGTAGCGACGGCGACGCGGGCGGCATCGAGGCCTGGATGCGGCTCGGCGAGGCCTGCGGCCTGCAGCGCGAGGACCTGTGGTCCATGGCGGGGGTGCTGCCGGGCGTGCGCTTCGCGGTCGATGCCTACGTGCGCTTCGTGCGCGACGCCGAGTGGCACGAGGGCGTGGCCGCGTCCCTGAGCGAGCTGTTCGCGCCCGAGATTCACCGCCAGCGCCTCGACAACTGGCCGCGCGACTATCCCTGGATCGACCCGGCCGGGCTCGGCTATTTCCAGCGCCGCATCGGCGAGGCCGCCCGCGACCTCGACCACGGGCTGGCGCTGACCCTGGAGTGGGCCGACAGCGCCGAGCGCCAGCGCCGGGTGTTGGCCGCCCTCGACCTCAAGCTCGACGTGCTGTGGTCCCTGCTCGACGCCCTGTATCTCGCCTACGTGCTCGACATGCCGCCCTACGCCGGCATTCCGGAGGGGACATGAGCGCTGTCGAGACTCAGGCGCGCTATGGGCTCGCGCCGGGGCACCGGCTGCAATGGGAGGAGGCCCAGCAGACCTGGGTGATCCTCTATCCTGAGGGCATGGTGGTATTGAATGACAGTGCGGCCGAGACCGTGCGCCGCTGCGACGGAGAAACCCCGCTTGCAGCCGTCATCGACGATCTGGAGCGGACGTACGGGGAGACCGGCCTCGCCCCCGACGTCCAGGAACTCGTGGCGGCAGCCGTCGAGGAGGGTTGGCTGCAGCCTTGTTGATACAAGCGTTCGATACACGCATGCAGGACGTCCGGGCGCGCCGGCGCCCGAACGGCTTTCATTCAACCGGAGGAGCCTAGTGATGAAGCGATGGTCCAGACCGAAGTTCGAGAACCTGCGTTACGGCTTCGAGATCAACCTCTACGTGAAGGTCCGCTGAGGCGGTCGGAAGGCGGGCGGGGGCGCCGCCCGCCCGCCGGCTGTGCCGGTCCTATGAAGACTCCCGTCGCGCGCGCCGCGCCCCGGCCCCTGTGGCTGCTCGCGGAGCTGACGCATAGCTGTCCGCTGCAATGTCCGTATTGCTCCAACCCGCTGGCGCTCGCCGCGCGCGACACGGAGCTGTCGACGGCGGAATGGGTCCGCGTGCTGGGCGAGGCGCGGCGCCTCGGGGCCGCGCAACTCGGGTTGTCCGGCGGCGAGCCCCTGGTGCGCCGCGACCTCGAGGAGATCGTCGCGGCGGCGCGGGCGCTCGGCTACTACACCAACCTGCTAACCTCGGGTTTCGGGCTCGACGCGGCGCGCCTCGCCGCACTGCGGGCCGCGGGGCTCGACCACGTGCAGGTGAGCTTCCAGGCGGACGAGCCGGTACTGAACGACCGCCTGGCGGGTACGTCGAGTTTCGCCGGCAAGCTCGCCACCGCGCGCGCGGTGAAGGCGGCGGGCTATCCCATGGTGCTCAACGTCGTCCTCCACCGGCACAACCTCGACCGGGTGCGGGAAATCCTGGAGCTGGCGCTGGAACTCGGCGCCGATTATGTCGAACTGGCCAATGCCCAATACCACGGCTGGGCCTATCGCAACCGCCACTGGCTCCTGCCCACGCGTGAGCAGCTGGCGCGGGCCGAGGCGGTGGTGGCGGAGGTGCGCGCGCGCATCGGGCGGCGCATGCGCATCTACTTCGTGGTGCCCGACTACTTTGAAGGGCGACCCAAGCCATGCATGAACGGTTGGGGGCAGGTGTTCCTGGGCGTCGCCCCCGACGGCACCGCCTTGCCCTGCCACGCCGCCGCCGGGCTGCCGGGCCTCAACCTGCCCAACGTGCGCCGGCATTCCCTCGAGTGGATCTGGCGGGATTCGCCCGCCTTTGCCGCCTTTCGCGGCGAGGACTGGATGCAGGCTCCTTGCGCGGCCTGCGAGGAGCGGGGCACGTGCTTCGGCGGTTGCCGCTGCCAAGCCCAGCTCATCGCCGGTGAGGCGCGTGCGGCCGACCCGGCGTGCGACAAGTCGCCCCATCACGCCCGGCTGCAGGAGACCGTGCGCCGCGCCGCCGTGGCGGTCGACCTTCCGGCGCCGCTGATGCGCAACCGGCGCAACGCGCGGAACGGGCCAGACGCAGGCGCGTGAGGGCGGGGCTTGCGGGCGAGCAGTTGGGCTGGGGACGCCTCGGGCCGCTCGGGGGGGGGCGGGACGCCCCTGGCGCAATGCGCTGCGCTTATTGCGCCCTTATATCTAGATTCTTCCGCCGGTCGGTGGAAGAATTCCCGACTGATCATCGGGCAGCGGCGGGGACAGGACGTTTGCGCCCTTAGGCTGGCAGCCTGTTACGTAGATAGCCCACCCCGCCGCCTCTTCTGTTCTCAAGTACGTACAGTATCTTAGGCCCGCCCGTGGGTGTGAGCCTGCATGGATAAGGCTGAACGGGACAGATCGAGCCCCATGATCAGGTTGCTTTCGTCAGGGGGAGAGATGAAGACCGCCATCGGTATCGATATCGCCAAGCGTAAGTTCGACGTGGCCGCTCTGCGCCAGGGCAAGTACAAGACCAAGACCTTTCCCAACACCCCACAAGGCTTTGAGGCACTGATAGGTTGGCTGGACGGCTTCAGCGACCTGCACGTCTGCATGGAGGCCACCGGCGTGTATGGCCAGGCGCTGGCGGTGTTCCTGGCCGACCGCCAAGTGCCCCTGAGCGTGGTCAACCCGGCGCGCATCGCCGCCTATGCCAAGAGCGAGCTGGCCCGCTCCAAGACCGACCGGGGCGACGCCAAGCTCATCGCGCGCTTCTGTCACGAGAAGCGCGACAGGCTGAACCTATGGCAGCCGCCCGCGCCGAACGAACGGGCGCTACAAGCCTTGGTGCGTCGCCTGGATAGCCTGCTGGAGATGCAGCAAATGGAGCACAACCGACTGGCGGTGGCCGAGGCGGCGGTACGCCCCTCGCTGGAGGCGGTGTCGGCGACCCTGGCGGCGCAGATCGAGGCGGTGCGCGAGCAGATCCGCCGGCACATCGACAACGACCCCGACCTAAGGCAGCGGCGCGACCTGCTGCATAGCATCCCCGGCATCGGGGAAGCCACCAGTGCCGCGCTGCTGGGGTTGCTGGGTGACGTCGCGCGCTTTGAGAACGCCAAACAGGTAGCCGCTTACAGCGGGTTGAGCCCGGCGCTGCGTACCTCGGGGGAGTGGACAGGACGCACCCGGCTCTCCAAGACCGGCGACTCGCTGCTGCGCAAAGTGCTCTACATGCCGGCCTTGGTGGCGTGGCGCCACAACGCCGTGATTCGCGCCTTCTGCGAGCGACTGAAGGCCAACGGCAAGAACGGCAAGGCGATCGCTTGTGCCGCCATGCGCAAGCTGCTGCACATCGCCTACGGCGTGCTTAAATCAGGCCGCCCCTTCGATCCTGAAATCGCACTTGCGCGTTAGAAGCGAAGACAGTATCTACGGTTTCCCATTGCCGCCAGGACGCCCGACGCGTGCGAACGCCGCCGGCGCGTGTGGCCGAAGGCGCGCTGCCTCACGCGCGCTGGCGGCCGGGCTGCCACAGTACGTCGGGCGCACCGGCCGTGCGGTTCAGGTGCCGCGCGACCACGAACAGCAGGTCGGAGAGGCGGTTGAGGTAGCGCAGGGAAGCGGGATTGATCGTCGTTGCTTTGGCCAGGGTCACCAAGCGCCGTTCGGCGCGGCGGCACAGGGCGCGCGCGACGTGGCAGGCGCTGGCGGCGGGGGTGCCGCCGGGCAGGATGAACTCCTTGAGGGGCGGCAGCGGCCCGTTAAGGGTATCGAGGACGCGCTCGAGCCGGCCGACCTGCGCCTCCTGGAGATCGACGCGGCCGGGGATGCAGAGTTCGCCGCCGAGATCGAACAGCTCGTGCTGCACAGTGGTGAGCGCCTCGTGGACCGTCTCGGGCAATTCGTGGGCGAGCACCACGCCGAGCGCGCTGTTCAACTCGTCCACACAGCCGAATGCCTCGACGCGGGCGTCATCCTTGTCGACGCGGGTGCCGTCGCCGAGGCCGGTGGTGCCGTTGTCGCCGGTCTTGGTGTAGATCTTGGTCAAGCGGTTACCCATCGCATCAGCTCTCCGTCAGGCGGTAAATCACGGGCAGTTCCAGATCCAGTGCGCCGACGCCGCGCGCCCCCGCGAACCCGTGCAGGCGGCCCACGCGCGCCAGCGCGTCGCGTGCCGCGCGGTCGAGCAGGCCGTGGCCGGAGGTGCGGGCAATGACGATTTCCTCGATCGCGCCGTCCTCACTCACTCGGAAGCCGAGCACCACGGTGCCCTCCCAGCCGTTGCGCTGGGCGAGGGGCGGGTAACGAAAGTGGCGCGCGAGTTCGGTGCGCGCCTCGCGCAGGGCGTGGTGCCGGGCGCGTGCGTGCGCAAGTTGCGCTTCGTTCGGGACGGGGGCCGTCCGCGGCGGCGGTGCAAGGGGCGCAATCGCACGTTCGGCGGGCGGCGTCGGGCGGGGCGCTGCGGAGGCCGCGGGCGGCGGCGCGGCGGCCGCTTCGGCGTCATCACGTGGTGTCGGTGTCGGTGTCGGTGTCGGTTTCGCTTCGGCCGGCGCGGCGGTGCGCGGCGGCGACGGTGGGTGGCTCTTGGGCGGCGGCGCCGATTGCGCCTCGGCCGGCGGCTCGCGTTGCGCGCGCGCCTGTTCATGCGCCTGTTGTTCGCGTTGGACCGCGTCCAGTGCGGGCGGATGTGCGGCGGCCGTCTGTCGCGGCGCCGAGCGTGCGAGGACTACGGTCAATTCGGTTGCGCCGGGGTCTTCGCTGGGCATCGGCAGGCGCTCGGTGAGCCAGATCAGAAAGGCGGCGTGCAGCAGGCCGGAGAGGGCGGCCGCGCCGACCAATCCCCGGGTATGTCTGCTGGACGCCGCCTGAGACTTCATGGCTAGGGCATACGGTACGCGACCGAGAGGAACCAGAGCCGCCCCGGCATGCGGTAGCCGTGCGCGGTTTGGTACTCCTTGTCGAGCACGTTGTCGACCTTGGCGCGCAGGGCCCAACGCTTGGACAGGGCGTGCTCGGCGCGCAAGTGCACCAGGCCATAGCCCGACACGCGTGTGCTAGCAAAAGTCTCGGCATGGATGTCGTAGCGGCTGCCGACCGCCTCGACCGTCGTGCCAACCGTCGTGCGGCCGAACGAACGGTCCGCATGCAGCGCCGCGCTCTGGCGCGCGCGCCGGAGCAGTACCTCGCCCGTGTCACGGTCGCGCGGCGACAGGAAGCTGGCGCCGGCGCCGAGATCCCAGGCGCCGAGGCGAGTGCCGGCCTCCACTTCCACGCCGTCGATGCGAGCGCGGTTGATGTTCATCGGCTGGTTCACGATCGGATCATAGACGATGAGGTTGTCGACCTCGGTGCGGAAGGCGCGTAGCTCCCAGCGACCCCACGCAGGCATACCGCGCAGCCCCAACTCGACGCTTTCCGAGGTCTCGGGGTCCAGATCCGGGTTGCTGAATCCGGGCCAATAGAGGTCGTTGAAGGTGGGCGCCTTGAAGGCGGTGCCGTAGTTGGCGAGGACGCGCACGCCGTCGGTGATCCGATAGCCGTAATCGACGTGGAAGGTGCTGTGTACCCCGAACTGCTCGTTGTCGTCTCGGCGCACGCCGAAGCCGAGGTCGTGATCGGCCTCCCGCACCTGATACTGGACGAATACGCCGGTGTTGCGGCGCGAGGTCTTGGCATACGCCGTGGTGCTGTCCACCCGGTCACGATGCCAATCGACGCCGAGACTGACGAGCGCCGCCGCACCGAGGCTCAGGTCGTTCTGGACGCTGGCATAGTGGCGTTTGGTGTCGAAGGTGCTGTGGTAGGTCTGATCGGCGAAGCTATCCGCTTCGTCGCGACTCTCGCCAAGCTGGGCCTTGATCACCCAGTGATCGGCGGCGAGCACGCTGCCGCGCAGGCCCGCCGTCTGCTGCACGAATTCCATGCGGTTGTCGGCCCCCGGCCCCCAACCGTCGAACTCCGTCTCCCCCTGGGCACGCAGGCCGTGCAGTTCGAGTTCGTGTCCGCCGGCGAAGCGGTGGCCGAGGCGCGCGCTGAGGGAGTCGTTGCGGTAACCGTCGTCGTCCGGTTCGCGCGGCACGAACACGTCGTAGCCGTCGCTGCGCTCGGTGCCGAGTTGGACGCCCCAGTAGCTGTTGCCGACACTGCCGCTGGCGCCGGCGCTGCCGCGCCAGGTGCCGTATTCACCGTAGCCGACTTCGGCGTTGGCGACGCGCTCGCCCTGCCCGCCGCGCGTGAAGATCTGAATCACGCCGCCGATCGCCTCGGAGCCGTACAGGCTGGAGCGCGGGCCCCGCACGATCTCGATGCGCTCGATCTGTTCGATGGGTATGTTCTCGAACGCCGTCGTGCCGGCGGTCGCGGAGCCGTGGCGCACCCCGTCGACCAGTACCAGTACGTGGCCTGCATTGGTGCCGCGCAGGAACACGCTGCTGCGCTGGCCGAAGCCGCCTTGCGCAGCGACGTCGACGCCCGGTTGTCGCCGCAGCAACTCGGGCACGCTGCGCGCTTGGCTGCGCTCGATGTCATCGCGCGTGATGACCGTCACCGAAGCAAGCGCCTCGTCCGCCGTTTGCGCGGTGCGCGTGGCGGTGACGAGAATGGGAAACGGATCGGCGTCGGCCTGCGCAAACAGGCTGGTCGGCGCAGCGGCCGTTAGGGAACAGGCGACGGCCAGCAGCGGCCGGAAAGGGATGACCATGGTGCTTCCTCTTGTTATACGCACACCCGCGGACACGCGTGCGGTGGAAGGAAGCAGGTCGGAGAGGCCCGCCGTTGCCGCCCACCGCGACACGTACTCGAACTCCAGGCCGGTCTCCGGGCTTGCGAGTGAGCCGAAAGGCTCCGGGTGCATCGCCTTCCCATCCCGAAGGACAGTGGCGTGTTGACGCACCTTGGCTCGCTTACCGTTGCGGGGGCAGCGCCGGACTTGCCAGTAGAACTGGCGCACCGGCTTCCCGTTTAATCCTTGGGATGGAGGTCCCAGGGACACCTGAAGCGCAGGCGATTCTACGCGTGGGGTGTGGTAGCGGCAAGCGCGGCTTGGCGGAGCCTCAGGCGCCGCGTCATGCGCGAATCGGACCTAGGCAAACAGGTAGAGGCAGGCACCGACGGCGGCGACCACGGCGACGAAGTCGGCGGTCAGGCAGGCGGGGATGGCGTGGCGCAGTCGGCGCACCTGCACCGCGCCGAAGTAGACCGCCAGCACGTAGAAGGTCGTCTCGGTGGAGCCCTGCAGGGTGCTGACCAGATAGCCGACGTAACTGTCGGGGCCGATGGCCGGGTCGTTGATGATCGAGGCCATGATGCCGTAGGCGCCCGAGCCCGACAGGGGGCGCAGCAGCGCCATGGGCAGCGCCTCGGCGGGTAATCCGACGGCGCTGGTCCATGGCCCCAGGGTGCGGATCATGGCATCCAGCGCGCCGCTCGCGCGTAGCATGGCCACTGCCACCAGGATGGCGACGAGGTAGGGGATAATGCGCAGCGCGACCTGGAAGCCCTCCTTGGCGCCGTCGACGAACACCTCGTAGATGCGCACGCCGCGCAGCAGGCCGAAGGTCAGAAAGCCCAGGATAAGGCCGGGGATGATCCACGGCGCGATCACCCGGCCGTAGGCCACGGTGAGCGGAATCAGGGCGAGAAAGCCCAGCATGGCGGCGGCGGATACCCAGAGCGGGTAGGGCTTGCCCGCATCCGGCAGCGGCGCCTCCTCGGGCTTGAGTCCGTCCGTTCCAGGGGGTTCAGTGGGCGCGATGGTGCTCGCGGTCGCCGCGGGCTGCACCGCCGCGGCGGGCTCGGGCACCGGCGCCGGCGCGGCCGTGAAGGCAAAGAAACGCCGGAAGAAGAACGCCGCGCTGACCGCGGCGAGCGTCGCGCACAAGGTCGCGAACAGCGTGGTCGGCAGGATGGCGGCGGGATCGGCCGAGCCGGCGGCCGCACGGATGGCGATCACCCCCGTGGGCAGCAACGTGACGCTGGAGGTGTTGATTGCCAGGAACAGCACCATCGCATTGGTGGCCGTGCCGGGGTAGGGGTTCAGCTTGTTCAACTCCTGCATGGCACGGATGCCGAACGGGGTGGCGGCATTGCCGAGTCCCATGGCATTGGCCGACATGTTGAGAATCATGGCGCCCATGGCGGGATGCTCGGGCGGCACGTCCGGAAACAGCCGCACCATGAGCGGGCGGATCAGGCGCGCCAGGATGGTGAGCAGCCCGCCGGCCTCCGCCACCTTGATGAGGCCGAGGAACAGGGTCATCACGCCGACCAGGCCGATCGCCAATTCCACCGCGCCGCCGGCGGCCTCGACCACCGAGCTGGAGAGGGCGTCCATGGGGGCGGTGCCTGCGCCGTCCCAGCGCACCTGGCGATACGAGGCCGCGGCGACCGCCGCCAGGATGATGGCGAAGAAAATGACGTTCATCGGTGGACGCGCCTTCCCCCCGGGGCGTTGCGGTGGCTTAGCAGGTCGAAAACGGGCTATCCTGCCCTGCTTCGACGCGCCGCGCCCGGCATGTGGCCGAGCGCGGCGTCCGCGGCGCAAACGCTTGCGCGTTCGAGCCGCGTGCGGGGGCCTCCCTGTCCGCGCCGGCCGGCCGCACCAAACGGCCGACCGAGCGCATCGGCCCCCGATGTTACCCGCTAACGCCGCCCCCGGAATACGTCATGGCACTTATATCGCTGGAAAAGGTTTCACTCGCCTACGGCATCGCGCCGCTGCTCGACGAGGCCGACTTCTCGGTCGACGCCGGCGAGCGCGTGTGCCTGTTGGGGCGCAATGGCGCCGGCAAGTCCACCCTGTTGCGCGTGCTGAGCGGCGAACTGCAGCCCGATGCAGGCGAGGTGCGTCGCCGCGCGGCGCTGCGCATCGCGCGCCTGGAGCAGGACGTGCCGGCCGCACAGGAGCGCAGCGTGTTCGACGTGGTGGCCGACGGATTGGGCGAGCTGGGCGCTCAGGTGCGCGCCTACCATGCCACGGCGGCCGAACTGGCACGCGAGCCCGCTCGCGAAGAACTGCTGGTGCGCCTGGAGGCCTTGCAGCACGATCTGGAGGCGGCCGACGGCTGGCGGCTCACCCAGCAGGTGGAGCGGGTGCTGTCGCGCCTCGATCTGGACGGCGACGCGCGCATGGGCGAGCTCTCCGGCGGCTGGGCGCGGCGCGCTCTGCTGGCGCGTGCGCTGGTGGGCGACCCGGAGCTGCTGCTGCTCGACGAGCCGACCAACCACCTCGATATCGCCATGATCGGCTGGCTGGAGGATTTCCTGCTCGGTTACCGCGGCGCCTTGGTGTTTATCACCCATGACCGTGCGCTGGTGCGGCGCCTGGCCACCCGCATCGTGGAACTCGATCGCGGCCGGCTCACCTCCTGGCCGGGCGACTACGCCAAGTACGAGGCCCTGCGCGACGAACGCCTCGAGGTCGAGCAGGCGCAGGCGGCGGAGTTCGACAAGCACTTGGCGCAGGAGGAGACCTGGGTGCGCCAGGGCATCAAGGCGCGGCGCACGCGTAACGAAGGCCGGGTGCGTCGACTCGAGGCCCTGCGCGCCGCCCGTGCGGCGCGTCGGGAGCTGCTCGGCAAGGCCAAGATCGAGCTGGACGCCGGTGGGCTGTCCGGCAAGCTGGTCATCGAGGCCGAAGGACTGACCAAGACCTACGACGGCAAGCCGGTGGTCAAGGGCTTGGACCTGCGTGTGCTGCGCGGCGATCGCATCGGCCTGATCGGTCCCAACGGCGCGGGCAAGACCACGCTGTTGCGCCTGCTGCTCGGCGAGCTGGCGCCCGACGCGGGCAGCGTGCGCCACGGCACGCGCCTGGAGGTGGCCTATTTCGATCAGCAGCGCGCGGCGCTCGATCCCGCGGCGACGGTGCTCGACACGGTCGCCGAGGGGCGCGATCAGATCACCGTGAACGGCCGCACCCGCCACGTGATCAGCTATCTGCGGGACTTCCTGTTTCAGCCGGAGCGGGCGCGGGCGCCGGTGTCGGCGCTGTCGGGCGGTGAGCGCGCCAGACTGCTGCTCGCGCGGCTGTTTACCGCGCCGGCCAACATGCTGGTGATGGACGAGCCCACCAACGACCTCGACATGGAGACCTTGGAACTGCTCGAGTCCCTATTGGCGGACTATCCCGGCACCTTGTTGTTGGTCAGCCACGACCGCGAGTTCCTGGATAACGTGGTGAACTCCACGTTGGTGTTCGAGGGTGGCGGCGTAGTGCGCGAGTACGTGGGCGGCTACAGCGACTGGCTGCGCCAACGCCCGGCCGAGCCGCGCGCGACCGAGAAACCCGCGGCGACGGCCGCAGCCAAGCCCGAGGTGCAGGCCAAACCGGCGCCGACGCGAAGCAAGCTCAGCTATAAGGATCAGCGCGAACTCGATGCCCTGCCGGAGCGCATCGCGGCGCTGGAGGAGGAACTGGCCGAACTCGAGGGTCAACTGGCCGACCCCGCGCTGTACCAGCGGCCCGACGCCGGCGAGGCCGCCGCGGCGCTGGCCCAACGCGCCGAGACGGTGCGTGCCGAGGTGGAGCACGCCTACGCCCGCTGGGCGGAACTGGACGGCTGACGGGGCGCGCGCGCCGCGATCTGGTAGGGCGGGGCGTGCTCAGCGCCAGCGCAGGTCGACGCCGAGGTCGCGCAGGCCGCGCAGCGCCGAGTGCATGATCTCGTCCACGAAGCGAATGCGGTGCGGATTGCTGCGCGCCCGATGCGCCCAGCGCACGGGGTTGGACAGTCCCGCGAGGCGATAGACGTCCGGTTCCGGGAAGTACAAGGCGCGCGTGAACTGGCGGAACACGCGGCAGATCACGGGGCGGATCAGCGCCAGGCGCCAAGCCGGCATCCCCTTCATGCGACCCTCCAGCACCTCGCGGGCGTGCGCGATATGGCGCGCCTCCTCGATGATGTGGATCTTGGTCATGTCGTACACCGCCGGGCAGATCTCGTCGCGGTACTTGCGGATGAAGCGGTTGAGCCGATCGGGCAGTTCCTCGCCGATGAGCACCGCGATCCAGAACCCGGAGGAGTCGAACGGCGCGTAGTGACCCAGCGCGTTCGCCAGGCGCATGCGATGGAAGCGGGTGCGCGGACGGCTGAGCCCACTGCGGCGGATCAGCTCCACGAACATCAGGCTGTGGCCGGCCTCCTCGCGCAGCTCGTGCAGGTTGTAGATGAGTCGCGGCAGGTCGCGCCCGCGGTGGTTTATGGTCTGGCTGATGCGGGTCATGAAGATCCCTTCCAGCCAGAGCCCCGCCTCGATCACGTGCAGGAACTCGTAACGCGACAACGCCAGGCGCGTTACCCGCGGTAGCGCGTGATACTCCGCCAGCCCATAGAGCGACATCCCTTCTTCGGGCAGCCAGAACTGGTCACCCGGCAGGCTCTCCCAGTCGATACGACTCAGCGGGTCCTGGTAGGGGGTGCTGTTGCGGCTCAACTGCGCAAGCAGTTCCGAATTGGTTTGGGGGGCGCTCATTGATTATTGGTCATACGGAAGCGGCGGTACCTGGCGTCATTCTAAAGCAACCCCCCGTGCTTTGCATGGCGCCGTTGTCGCACATTGCGAGGCTCGGGGCGCCCTGGTAACATTCCGCGTCTTGTCCGCGGGCGGGGATTGTTCGAGCCGCACCCCGGGCGTACTGGAGAGGTGTCCGAGCGGTTGAAGGAGCACGCCTGGAAAGTGTGTGTACGGCAAAACCGTACCGAGGGTTCGAATCCCTCCCTCTCCGCCACAAAGCAAAAGCCCCGCCTCGCGCGGGGCTTTTGCTTTGTGGGGGTGTGGGAGGCTTTGGTGAGGACCCTGTGGTTCGACCGAATCGGCAGGATAGCCGATTCGGAACGCCGCGCAGCGGCGGCCCCGCAGGGGCGAGGGTCCAGGGATGGACCCTCGTAATCCCGGCGTGTCGGCTGCGACACCTAGGCCCCGCCTCGCGCGGGGCTTTTGCTTTGTGGGGGTGTGGGCGGCTTTGGTGAGGACTCTTCGGTTCGACGAAATCGGCAGGACAGCCGATTTCGAACGCCGCGCAGCGGCGGCCCCGCAGGGGCGAGGGTCCAGGGATGGACCCTCGTAATCCCGGCCAGTGAGCCGCGACCCCCGGTCGTCCAGCGGGGTCTTTCTCCGTTCGGCGGGGCAGGGCGGATAAACCGGATCTACCCCGCCCCCTCGCGCTGCGCCCCCTGCGGCGTCACCGCACCCCGCGGCGCTCTCCCCCAAAAATGCAGAGCGAGCCCGCCCACGATGAGTAGGGCGCCGCTCCAGACCTGCAACTGCACGGGCTCGTCGTTCGCCAGGCGGCCGAGCAGCAGCGCGAGCACCGGGGTGAGCAGGGCGATGACGGCGACCCGCCCCGACTCCAGGCGCTGCAGCAGGAAGTAGAACAGCACGAAGCCCAGCACCGAGCCGGCCAGCGCGAGGTACACGATGGACCATGCCGCGCGGTTCGGCAGCGCCGCCGGCCACGCGGCGCCGGAGGCGAGCCAGGTCAAGGCGAACAGGGGCGCGGCCAGCAGCAGGCCGCCGCCGGTCACGGCGAAGGCGGAGATCGGCGCGTCGATACGCTTGACCCACACGGTGCTGGCGGCGTGCACCAGCACCGAGGCGAGCATGGCGAGGATCCCCCATAGCGCGAACGGACCGAGCTGGTGATGGGCGCCGAACACCAGTGCCAGTCCCCCGAGGCCGAGAGCCATGCCCACCAGCTTGGGCGGGGTCAACGCCCGCTCGTTCAACCACAGCACCGCCAACACGCCGGTGACCAGCGGGGCCAGTCCGAACAGCACCGAGATCAGGCCCGAGGGGATGTGCTGCGCCGCCCAGTACACGCACAGCATCGCGCCGTAGATGCCCAGGCCGGCCGCCGCGTAGGTGCGCCGCGCCGCGCGGTGCCACGGTAGCGGTACGCTGAGCGCGCCCATCAGCGCCAGGCAAACCAGCGCCCCCAACACCATGCGCGCGGTGACCGCGAACAGGAAGTCGGACTCGGCGGCGCTCCACTGGATGGCGAGCGGCGTGGTGGACCAGATAACGACCACCGCGAGGTACGCGGCTGGAATCTGCATGTCGATCCTTTGTGCGTGGGACGAAAACGAAAAAAGGCCACGGAGCGCAAGTTCCGTGGCCTTTTGGAGTCAACCCTAATGTTCGGGTTACGGTGCTATCTCACTCCCTCCGGCGCACGGCCGCCCGGCGGACTACCTGCAGGCGCAGGTGCCAAGCGGGGACGACCATGTCGTGTCGATGGAAGCTCATGGGGTCGAGTGTGGCGAGTGCCCTGTGAACTGTCAACCGGCGGCACGTCGCGGCCGATCGCGTCGGCCCCGGGGCGGCTAGAAACGATCCGGCACGGCCAGTTCGGCCGATACCCCTTGGTTGTTAACGTGGGCCAGTACCTTGTCGGCGTCGATGACCCTGGGGTTGATCTCGGTGAGCAACATATGGCGAGTCTCTTCCCCGATATGCGTGCTGATGACGCCGTCGAGCTCGTGTAGCGAGGCCTGCAGGCGGTCAGCCTGATCCTGGTCGATGGGATCCTTGAGGCGCAAAGTCACGTCGATCATGTCGATGTCCATGGTGGTCTCCTCACGTCTAGCCTGCCTCACAGTATGGCCGCTCGCGCGCGAGTTGCAGCCCGCGAGTTGCACGGCCCGCGGGGCGCGGCGCCGGCTCGTTGTGGCGGTGCTGCGCACACAGCAGGGGCGCCAGACCTAATCAGGCTCGAGTTCCCGCGCCCCAGTAGACGCTCAGCAAGGCGCGCCCACCAGCGCCAGCTACAGGAACGCGGCCGCGCGCGCGCGCCAAACACCATGATCGCGAAGAAAGTCTCAGCCCCCGCCGTGCCTTGGCAGCGTCTCGCTCTTCGACTAGCTTTTCGAAAGTGTGATGGCGCGCACACTTCTGTGCCGTGGATTGCGGTCGGCATCAGGGAGATCAGAGGGAGACCAGGCGGAGACACGCTGGCGGCGCGCCCTGCTGACGGTAGGATCTGCCGCAGGAGAACAGGGGGGAACGGATGGGGAAGGTCAGTCGCTCTACGGTGCCGGACGGCGCATGGGTGTGGTGTCCCCTGCAATCCGCGCCGACTCTGGCGAAATTGCAGGATGCGGTTCGACTGCATTGCGTCGATTCGCGGGCCGCCGGTGCGCCGCGGCCCCTACAACCGGTGCGCATCAGCGTCATCATTCCCTGCTTAAATGCCGCCGACACCATCGGGGTTCAGCTCGAGGCACTCGCGCGCCAGACCTGGGCGGGGTGGTGGGAGCTCATCGCGGTGGACAACGGCTCGCATGACGGGACTGCCGAGCGGGTGGCGCGGGAGGCGCGGCGGCTGGGGCTGTCGCGCTGCCGGGTCGTCACTGCTGCGACTCGACGCGGCGCCGCCCATGCCCGCAACGCGGGGAGTCGCTGGGCGCAGGGCAACGTGCTGGCCTTCGTCGATGCCGATGACGAAATGGGACCGGGCTGGCTGGAGGCGGTGGCGAGCGCCCTACAGACGCAGGAAATCGTTGCCAGCCGGCTCGAGTACACGCGTCTGAACGACAGGCGGTCGATGGCAATGCGCGGGAAACCCCAGGAACAGGGTCTGCAGCATTTCAGTCGCCCGCGATTCCTGCCGCACGCCGCCGGCGCGGGCCTCGCGGTGCGCCGTGAACTGCACGAGCGTCTGGGGGGCTTCGACGAGGACCTGCCACTGCTGGAAGATACCGACTATTGTTGGCGTGCGCAGCTTGCCGGCGCCACGCTCGGCTATGCGCCCGATGCCGTGATGCACTACCGCCTGCGGGCCGACGTGCGCGGCGCCTGCCGCCAAGCGCGGCAGTGGGCGCAGTACAACGTCGAACTGTACCGGCGCTACCGCGACAGGGGCATGGGTACTATGCCATGGCGCAAGGGGCTGCGGGAGTGGTGGCGGCTGGTACGGCGCAGCCCCGAGGTGCTGGACCCTGAGCTCCGCGGGCGTTGGCTGTGGAATGTAAACTGGGCGTGGGGGCGCCTTTGGGGCTCGCTCCGCCGCCGTATCTGGGCATTGTGAGCGCACTGTACGAACAGCAGCTACTGCGCATTGGGTCGAAAAGGGGAAGGCGCTCGTCGCGCGTGTGCGGCGCGCGGCGTCAGACATCCAGGGAGGAACTTCATGCAAGAGAAACTACGCCTCGCGGTGGTAGGCGCAGGCACGGTGGCCGAGTTGTACCACTTGCCCGCCGCCGCACGTCATCCGCACATCGAGATCACGGCGCTCGTCGAGCGTGAGCGCGCGCGCGCTCAGCGGCTGGCCGCGCGCTATCAGGTGCCGGCGGTGCTGGACGACTGGGCCGACGTGCCGAAGGTCGCGGACGCGGCCCTGATCGCGCTGCCGCACTTTTTGCACGCGCCGGCCGCGGTGGACCTCATGACGCAGGGCGTGCATGTGCTGGTGGAGAAGCCCATGGCGCTTACCTCCGCCGACGCGCAGCGCATGGTGGACACGACCCACGAGAGTGGGTGCGCGCTCGCGGTGGGATTCCAGTGTCGCTTCTATCGCAACGCGCAACTTGTGAAGCATCTGCTCGCGAGCGGGCAGCTCGGCCGCATCGAGTCGTTCGAGGTCGAACAGGGTGGCCCGTTCTCGTGGCCGGTGATCGACGGCACGGCGTTCCGTCCCGAGACCGGCGGGGGCTCGCTCACCGGCATCGGCATCCACGCCCTGGATCTGGCGCTGTGGTGGTTCGGCGACTACAGCGCGGTGACCTACTTCGATGATGCGATGGGTGGCGTGGAGGCCGACTGCGAGGTGCGCCTGAGCTTTCCCGACGGCGTCCAGGGGACGTTGGCCTTCAGCCACCGACGCGCCCTGCGCAACCGCTGGCGTATCGTCGCTGAGCGGGGCACGCTCGAGATGGGCACGTCCTTCGATCAGCCGCTGCGGCTAAGCTGCGCGGGAACGCCGCTGCAGTGGGAGGGGCTGGTGCACGAGGGGGAGGCGCCGGATACCCATATCCGCGACGTCTTGATGCGCCAGTTCGACGATCTGGTGCGCGCGGCGCGCGGCGGTGCCAAGCCACTGGTCAACGGGGAAGAGGGGCTGCGCACGGTGCGGCTGTACGAGGCGTGCCAGCGGGTGCGCCAGCCTCTGCAACTGCCTTGGGTCACGGGCGCCTGCGCGCTCGACACATCGCCCGCACGGGCAGCGGGAGGTGCGGCATGAGCGTGTTGACCGGGCGGAAGGTGCTGGTCACGGGCGGCACCGGTGCCATCGGCGGACGTGTGGTCGAGAAGCTGTTTCTCGAGCACGGCGCGCAGGTGCGCGTGCTGGCGCGCAATCTCAGTCGCGCCGCGGGCGTGGCGCGCTTCCCCGTGGAGTTGGTGAAGGGCGACATCACGGACCCGCAGACGGTGCGGGTCGCCACCGAGGGGTGCGACTACGTCGTGCACTGCGCCTATAACCCGCGCGGGGAGGCGCACGAGCAGCGTCGCATCAATCTCGAGGGGACGCGCGCGGTGCTCGAGGCCGCCTTGCATCAGCGGGTGCGGCGCGTGGTGCACGCGAGCACGTGTTCGGTGTACGGCTTCGTCGCGCCGGACGGCGATCTGGACGAGCGCTGCGAACGCCGCCGCAGCGGCAATCCTTATGGCGATTCCAAAATCGAGGCGGAGGAGTTGGCGCTGGGATACGCCGAGCGCCATGGCCTGCCGGTGGCCGTGATCCAGCCCACCGCCGTGTACGGCCCCGGCGTGCCGGTGTGGACGGCGAGCATGCTGCAGCGCATGAAGCGCGCGCGCATGTTCCTGGTGGAGGGCGGGAGCGGCCTGTGCAACGCCGTCTACGTGGACGACGTGGCGGAGGGCATGCTGCTGGCCCTGCAGCGTCCGGAGGCCGACGGGGAGGCGTTTCTTATCAACGGGCCCGAGCCGACCACTTGGCGCAGCTATTTCGAGCATTACGAACGCATGTTGGGGGTGCGCGCCACGGTGGCGGCCTCGGCGGAGGAGATCGAGCGTCACTACCGCGCCTGGGCGCGCGACAACGCCCCCCCCAGCATGCTGATCGAACCCTGGCGGCTACTGCGCGAGAAGGACGCGCGCAAGCGCCTGCGCCAGACGCGCGAGTATCAAGCCTTACGCCGATGGGTGCGCCGGGTACGGCCCGCCGGCGTGCCGAAGCCGCCGCGGCGTAACGTGACGGCAAGCGCGCCGGGGCCCGCAACCGCGGTCGAACCGGCGATAGAGCCGATGTCGCCGGAGATGGTGCGCTTCTTCCAGGCGAGACCGGTGTTTCTCATTGACAAGGCGCGGCGCCTGTTGGGCTACACGCCCATGTTCGATCTGAGCGCCGGCATGGAGATGACCGAGCAGTGGGCCCGTTGGGAGGGTCTGCTGCACTCGCCTGAACCGCGGCGGTTGGCCGGCTGATCGGAGCGCGCCGCGCCGCGGCATTTGATACAATGCACGCCGAGGCCCCCGCGCGGGGCCTCGCTCTATGGTGGCCCGCGTCGGTCCCCCCGCGACGATACGCTGTGAACCCCGTCAGGCCCGGAAGGGAGCAGCGGCAGCAGCCGACTCGGGCGCCGGGGTGTGGCTGGCGTGGGCCGCCTCCTTTTCCAATCGACGGCGCCGCTGCCTGCAAGGGGCGAATCTGCTATGGTGGCGCGATCGACCGTAACTCGTCCAAGGCCTATCCGGTGAGCTACCAGGTACTGGCGCGCAAGTGGCGCCCGCGCACGTTCGAGCAGCTGGTCGGCCAGGAGCACGTGCTGCGCGCCCTGGTCAACGCGCTGGACAACGACCGGCTGCATCACGCCTTTCTCTTCACCGGCACCCGCGGCGTCGGTAAGACCACCATCGCCCGCATCCTCGCCAAGTCCCTCAACTGCGAGCGCGGCGTCAGCGCGCACCCGTGCGGCGAGTGCAACGCCTGTCGCGAGGTGGACGAGGGGCGCTTCGTGGACCTCATCGAGGTCGACGCGGCCTCGCGGACCAAGGTGGAGGACACGCGCGAGCTGCTCGACAACGTGCAATACGCGCCGACCCGGGGCCGCTACAAGGTGTACCTCATCGACGAGGTCCACATGCTCTCGGGGCACAGCTTCAACGCCTTGCTGAAGACGCTGGAGGAACCCCCGCCCCATGTGAAGTTCCTGCTCGCCACCACCGATCCGCAGAAACTGCCGGTCACTATCCTGTCGCGCTGCCTGCAGTTCAGTCTGAAGCGGCTGCCGCCGGAGTTGATCGGGGCGCGCCTCGCCTATGTGCTGGGGGAGGAGGGGCTGAGTTACGAGGACCCGGCGCTCGCGCTGCTCGCGCGGGCGGCCGAGGGCAGTTTGCGTGACGCCCTCAGTCTGCTCGATCAGGCCATCGCCTACGGCGGCGGCGCGGTCGGCGAGACCGAGGTGCGCGCCATGCTGGGCAGCATCGACCAGGGCCGCGTGTTCGACGTGTTGGAGGCGCTGGCCGCGCGCGATGCGGCCGCGCTGCTGGGCGCGGTGGAGGCGCTCGCCGAGCAGGCGGCGGACTTCGCCGATGTATTGAGCGAGCTGCTCGCCATCCTGCACGCGGTGGCGCTCGCCCAGGCCGTGCCCGACGCGGGCCAACCGGAGCCGCGCGTCGCGGCCTTGGCGGGCCAGCTCGCGCCCGAGGACGTGCAGCTGTTCTATCAGATCGGCCTGCTGGGGCGGCGGGACCTGCCCTATACCCCGGATACGCGCATGGGGTTGGAGATGGTCCTGTTGCGCATGCTGGCGTTTCGCCCCGACCAGGAGACCGACGGGCAGGCCCCCGCGCCGGCCGCCGATCGAGGCCGCGCCCCGGCGGGCCCGCCGAGGCGCGTGCCGCCGCCGCGCGTGCGCCGGTCCGGGACGCGCGGTCCGCACCGCCGCCGCCGAGCGAGGTGCGCGAGCCACCGCCGCCCGCCGCGCGGCCAGTATCGGCGCCCAGCGCGCGAGCCGTACCATCGGCGCCTCCCGCACGATCCGCTCCCGCGGCGCCTCCCGCACGACCCGCTCCCGCGGCGCCGGACGGGCCGCTGGACTGGGGTGTTGCGGTAAAGGCGCTGGGGCTCGGTGGGTTGACGCTACAGCTGGCGCGCAACTGCAGTCTCGCCGAGTATGAAGGGGATCAGGTCACGCTGCGCCTCGCCCCCAGCCACCGCCAGCTGCTGACGGATCGGCAGGGCGAACGCCTGCAGGAGGCGCTGAGCGCCTATCTCCAGCGCCCGGTGCGGGTGACCATCCAGGTCGGGGAGGCGCCCGAAACCACCACGCCGGCGGCCGTCGATGCCCAGCGGCACGAGGCGCGGCTGGCCGCAGCGCGCGAGTCCATCGCGCACGACCCGACGGTACGTGAGTTTGAAGAGTTGCTGGACGCGCGGGTCGATCCCGACTCGGTGCGTCCGGCCGACTGACCCACCCGCCGCCGCCGAGGCGGCATAGCGACAAGGAGCACGAGCATGATGAAGGGCGGGCTTGGCGGCCTGATGAAACAGGCCCAGCAGATGCAGGAGCAGATGCAGAAGATGCAGGAAGAGCTGCTCAACATGGAAGTCACCGGCCAAGCGGGCGGCGGCATGGTGAAGGTAATCATGACCGGGCGTCACGACGTCAAGCGCGTCAGCCTCGACCCCGGCTTGATGGAAGAAGACAAGGAGATGCTGGAGGACCTGTTGGCCGCCGCGGTGAACGACGCCGTGCGCCAGGTCGAGAAGGCGAGCAAGGATAAGATGGCGGGCATGACCGCCGGCTTGCCCCTGCCGCCGGGCATGAAGCTGCCGTTCTGACGCCTCTCCGATGCCCCGCAGCCCGCTCATCGACGGTCTGATTGAGGCCCTGCGCTGCCTGCCAGGCGTCGGGCCGAAGTCGGCCCAGCGCATGGCTTATCACCTGCTGGAGCGTAACCGCGACGGCGCGCGGCGCTTGGCCGCGGCCCTGCAGGCCGCGGTGGAGCGGGTGGGGCGCTGCGCGCGCTGCCGCACGCTGAGCGAGGAGTCGTTGTGCCGCCTCTGCGCCGACACGCGGCGCGACGCGACCCAGCTGTGCGTGGTGGAGTCGCCCGCCGATGTGGATGCCCTGGAGCAGGCCACCGGCTACCGCGGCCTTTATTTCGTGCTCATGGGGCATCTTTCGCCGCTCGACGGCATCGGCCCCGAAGAAATCGGGCTCGATGCCCTGCAGGCGCGCCTCGCCGAAGGTGATGTACGCGAGGTGATTCTGGCCACCAATCCCACCGTGGAGGGCGAGGCGACCGCCTATTACATCGGCGAGCTGGTGCGCGAGCGCGGCGCGCGCGCCACGCGCTTGGCGCATGGCGTGCCGATGGGCGGCGAGTTGGAGTACGTGGACGGGCGGACCTTATCGCACGCCTTTCTCGGGCGGCGCGAGCTCGGCAGCGAGTAGCGCCTCAGGGCTGCTCGATGATCTGGCGATAGCTCGCCAGGCGCCGCGGTGTGATCTCTCCGCGCTCGGCGGCGGCGATCACCCCGCAGCCCGGCTCGTGGGTGTGCGTGCAGTCGTTGAAACGGCACTGAGCGAGGTAGGGGCGGAACTCGATGAAGCCCTGTGCCGCCTCGCGCGGGGCGATGTTCCAGAGCGAGAATTCGCGCACCCCGGGGGAGTCGATGACGTCGCCGCCCTCCGGCAGGTGATACAGCCGGGCGGTGGTCGTGGTGTGCCGTCCCTGCCCCGTCGCCTCCGAGATCGCGCCCACGCGCACGTCGGTCTCCGGCAGGAGTTGCCCGACCAGCGACGACTTGCCCACGCCCGATTGACCGACGAACACACTGGTATGCCCGCGCAAAGTCGCGCGCAGCGCATCCAGGCCGTCCTCGCGTTTGGCGCTGGCCCACACCAAGTCGTACCCCAGCGCCGCGTAGGGCGCCAGTCGCTCGCGCAGCGCCCGGTGTTGCTCCGCCGCCAGCAGATCGACCTTGTTGACCACCAATACGGGCGGGATGCCGAAGTGCTCGGCCGCGATCAGGTAGCGGTCGATGATGCCCTCGTAGAGCGCGGGCGCCGGGGCCAACACGATCAGCATGCGGTCGAGGTTGGCGGCCATCGGCCGCAGCGCGCCGTCGGGAGAGGGGCGACACAACAGGCTGCGTCGCGGCAGGAGTTCGCGCACCGCGCCGACGCGTTTGCCGGCGCCGCTGCGGAGCAGTGCGAACCGGACGCGGTCGCCGCACACCACCGGCTCCCCGCCGCGCACGGCGTTACACTGCAGGCGCCCGCCCGCGGCGTCCTCCACCTCCAGACGCGCGCCGAACGAGGCCACCACCAGCCCCTCCTGCAGGGACTGGCGCGTGTCGGGCGCCGCTTTGCCCGGACGTTTTGCTCGCTTAGTCGGCGTGTGCCAGGAGTCGGTCGATTTTGGCCGCACAGATGAAGTCGTTTTCCGAAAGGCCGCCGATGCTGTGGGTGGCATAGCGCACGCGGCACTGTTTGTAGCCGAAGCTGATGTCGGGATGGTGGTCTTCCTGGTGGGCGATCCACGCCACAGCGTTCACGAACGCCACCGTGCGGTAGTAATTCTTGAAGGTGAAGGTGCGCTCGATGGCGCGCCCCTCGTCCGTAAAGGTCCATTGATCGACCTGCGCCAGCAAAGCCCGCGCGGCCGCCTCGTCGAGCGGCGCGACTCCCCCTTCGCAGACCTTGCAGCGGCGACCCTCTAGCGCGTCCATGGCCTTACTCCTCGAAGTGGTAGAAGGTCTGGTTGAGGTAGGCCACCAGATCCTTCACGTCGCGCTCGGGCCACTCGAAGCCCAGGTTGTCCCGGCAACGGTAGACCTGCTGTTCGAGGCTGTGCAGCGACTGAATACGCCGGTCGGGGCGCGTGTAAACGCTGGTGCCGTGGCAGGCGGTGCAGTTGGCGTCATGCAGCGCCTTGCCGCGCTGGACGTCGGTGTCCTGCGCCCCGGCCGCGAAAGACGCGAGCAGGGTCACGGCGGTGGGAATGATGTAACGCATGATGATGTCCTCTTCACGCCGGCGCCCGCCGGCCGCGCGGCGGGCGTGGATGCGCGGGGCGCGCGCAACTATGCCCGTTATCGTTACACACGCCGGCGCGGTCGTCTATGTGCGGGGCGCGCGCGACCCACGCCCGGTAAAGGCGCGCGGGGTTTTGCTAGCATAGGCAGCCCTATTCAAGCTGTGCGGAGCCGGTATGCCCCAGGACCCCAATAACCTCATCTGGATCGATCTGGAAATGACCGGGCTCGATACGCAGCGCGACGAGATCATCGAGATCGCGACCGTCGTCACCGACGCCGCCCTGAACGTGATCGCGGAGGGGCCGGTGTTGGCGATCCATACCGCCGATGCGGTGCTGGCGAAAATGGACGATTGGAACCGGCGCCAGCACGCGGCGTCGGGATTGGCCGAGCGGGTTCGGCACAGCGAGATCGACCTGCGCGAGGCCGAGCAGCGTACGCTCGCCTTTCTCGCCCAACACGTGCCGGAAGGGGCCTCGCCGATGTGCGGCAACAGCATCTGCCAGGACCGGCGCTTTTTGGCACGCCTGATGCCGCGCCTGGAGCGGTACTTTCACTACCGCAACCTGGACGTCAGCACCATCAAGGAGCTGGCGCGGCGCTGGGCGCCCGAGGTGGCGGCCGGCTTCGGCAAGACCGCCAGCCACCTTGCGCTGGACGACGTGCGGGAGTCGATTCGCGAACTGCAGTACTACCGCGCCTGCCTGTTCAAGTTCTGATCCGGCGCGCTGTGCAGCGAGTCGCATGGCGTAATTCCTTGCTCGATCGGCGTGCGCCCTCGCCAAAACCTTGGCGCGCGGCGCGGGTTGGTCAGTTCTCCGGCGCCGCCGTTGCGCGTCGTCTTCCCTGGCGCCGTCGGTCAAGGTTATAAGAATCAACAAGATGAAGATCGGTGTCGCGGTTTGTGAGACACGTCCCATTTTGGAACGGTTGTTGCAGGATCCCACCTAGCGCGCCGGGAAACGACTCGGCGCCCAGGGGGGGACATGCGCGTTACAGAAGCACGATCATGGAAGCCGGCGCCAGCACCAGAGGCGCGTAGCGTGCCCGGCGTTCGCCACCCGGTGCGGGTCATCGCCGTGACCAGCGGCAAGGGCGGCGTGGGCAAGAGCACGGTGGCCGTCAACCTCGCGGCGGCACTCGCCGAACTGGGGCAGCGCGTCTTGGTGCTCGACGCCGATTTCGGCCGTGCCGACGTGAACGTCCTGCTGGGGCTCGCGCCGCGCTGGAACGTCTGGAACGTGATACGCGGAGAGTGCGGCCTCAACGACGCCGTGGTGGAGGCGCCGGGCGGCTTCGCGGTGGTGCCGGCGGCGGCCGGCGTGCAGGCGATGGCGGAACTGACGGCGACGGAGCAGGCCGGTTTGATCCGCGCCTTCAGTACGTTGAGCCGGCCGTTCGACGTCTTGATCGTCGACACGGCCAGCGGCATCGCCGCCAGCGTGATCAACTTCGCTAAGGCCGCACAGGACTTGCTGATGGTGGTGCTGGACGAGCCGGCCTCCATCGCCAACGCCTGCACGCTGATGAAGCTGTTCAGCCGCGGCCACTATCTGTGTCAGTTCCACATCCTCGCGAATATGACGCACGGCGCGCAGGGCGTCGCACTCTACAAGAAGCTGCTGCGCCTGACGGACCGCTCGCTGGATGTGAGTCTGGACTACCTCGGCGCGATTCCCTCCGATACCTTCCTGCGCCGCTCGCTGCAGAAGCAGCAGTCGGTGGTGCAGGCCTACCCGAACAGCAAGTCGGCGCGTGCCTACAAGGAGTTGGCGCAAAAGGTGGCCGCTTGGCCGTTACCGCAAGGCGCGCGCGGACATTTGGAATTTTTCGTGGAGCGCCTGATCGAGCGCGATGAGCGGCGGGAGGTGTTGGCATGATGAACCGAGCAGTGAAGGCCGAGGCGCTACCCTGTGCGTGGGAACCCGAGCGGGTGGAGCAGCACACGCCCTTGGTGAAGCGCATCGCGTATCACCTGATGAATCGTCTGCCGAGCAGTGTGCAGGTGGACGATTTGATCCAAGCGGGCATGCTGGGGCTGCTCGAGGCCCTGCGCCACTATGATGCCTCGCAGGGCGCGAGCTTCGAGACCTACGCCGGGATCCGCATCCGTGGGGCGATGCTGGACGAGCTGCGCCGGCACGACTGGGCCCCGCGCTCGGTGCACCGCAAGGCCCGCCAGGTGGCGGAGGTAGTGCGCCAGATCGAGCACGAGCAGGGCCGCGATGCGCGCGATCACGAGATTGCCGAGCGGCTGGGGCTGTCCTTGGGCGAGTACCACGAGCTGTTGCAGAACGCGGTGGGGCAGCGCGTATTCAGCGTGGAGGAACTGGGCTTCGGCGAGGACTCCCTGCTGGAGACGGTGCGCGACGAATCGCCGGGAGTGATCGAGCGCTTGCAGGAGGCGGCCCTGCAGGCGCGTATGGCCGAGGCGCTGGCGAGCCTGCCCGAGCGCGAGCGCTTGGTCATGTCCCTTTACTACGACGAGGAGCTCAACCTGCGCGAGATCGGCGCCGTGCTGGGGGTGAGCGAATCGCGCGTGTGCCAGATTCACGGTCAGGCGGTGATTCGCCTACAGGCGCGCCTAGCGCCCGAGTTCGCGCCGGACGCGTGCTGAACGCGGCGCGCGGCGGGCACCCTCGGGGCGGACGGCTGGGGGGCGGGCTGGGAATTTCCCCAATGGGATAGCCGCGGCACGGACGCTAGGCTTAGCCGCTTGTTCTTCCCGAGGGGGTTCATCAATGTTCAGAAGAATCTGTTGCCTGGCGCTCGGCGCGGGCTTGGCGGCGCCGACGCTGGCCCAGGAGGCGTCCACCTGGGATGTCGGCGGCGAGGCCGAGCTCGGCGTGGTCGCCACCACCGGCCAGACGCAGTCGCGTAGCTTGAACAGCGCCTTACGCGCCGACGCACGACGAGACGATTGGACGCACACTGCCCGCTATAAGGGCGTGCGCGTGAGTTCCGAGGAGGCCGTTTCCACCGAGCGCTACATGGGCGAGCTGCGCTCGGCCTACCAGTTCACGCCGCGGACCGGTGCCTTCCTGAACGTGCGTTACGATCGTGACCGCTTCGGCGCCTACCGCTACCGCGTGTCCGAGACCGCGGGTCTGACCTGGAATGTGGTGCGGCGCACCGACACCACGCTGCAGCTCGAGGCCGGCGCCGGTGCGCGACAGAGCGCGCTGCGCACGGGCGGTACCGAGCGCGAGGCCATTTTGCGCGGCGCGGCGCGGTTCATGCATCGCTTCAACCCGAGTGCCGTATTCAATCAGGATCTGATCGTCGAGGCGGGCGAAGACAACACGGTCACCGAGTCGGTCAGCGCGCTGCGCTTCGACGTGATCGGCAACCTCGCCACCAAGCTGTCCTACACGGTGCGCTACACCTCCCCGGTGCCGGAGGGCTTCGCCAGCACCGACACCATCTCGGCCGTTACCCTCGTTTACGGCTTCTGAGCGGCGCCGGCGCTGCCCCCCGGCAACGGGCCGGGGGGCAGCGCCTGTGCGCATGTTGCGCGCCCCTTCTTCGTCGGCGGCCTTGGCGGCGCGCTTGCCGTTCTTGGGCCGATGCGCGTGCGCCGGGCTTTGTGCTAAGGTGCGCCCACCCTCGGCCACCTGCACGGAACGGATGACATGGATCCGGTGATTGACGAGCTCCACACGCTGCGCGATCTCGCGCGCTGGGGCGCGAGCCTCTTCAATCAGGCCGGGCTGCACTTCGGCCACGGCAGCACCAATGCGTTGGACGAGGCCGTGTATCTCGCTCTACACGCGGTGCACCTGCCCCCCGACGTCAACCCCGGCTGGCTGGACGCGCGCTTGACGCGCGAGGAACGCGCGGCCGTGGCGGCGCTGATGCATCGGCGTGTCGAGACGCGTCTGCCGGCGGCATACCTTACGCATGAGGCGTGGTTCGCCGGCCTGCATTTCTACGTCGACGAGCGCGTGCTGGTGCCGCGCTCACCGATTGCCGAGCTCATCGAGCAGGGCTTCGCGCCGTGGATCGAGTCCGAGCGTGTGCAGCGTGTGCTCGACATCGGCACCGGCAGCGGCTGCATCGCCATCGCGTGCGCGCTTGCCTTTCCCGGGGCGGGCGTGGACGCGGTGGACATCTCGCCCGATGCCTTGGAGGTCGCCCGGCGCAACATCGACGACTACCACCTAACGACGCGGGTGCATGCCATTCAGTCCGACCTGTTCGAGAACCTGAAAGGGCGCCGCTACGACCTCATCGTGAGCAATCCACCCTATGTGGATGCGGCGGAGATGGCGGCGCTCGCCGCCGAGTTTCGCCACGAACCGGCGCTGGGGTTGGCGGCCGGCGACGACGGTCTGGATCTCGCCATCAAGATCCTCGCCCAGGCCGTCGAGCATCTCGAGCCCGAGGGCCTGTTGGTGGTGGAGGTGGGGGCGAGCGCCCCCGCGCTGGAGACCCTGTTCCCGGACGTAGCCTTCAACTGGATCGAGTTCGAGCGCGGCGGCGAGGGCGTGTTCGCGTTCAGCGCGGAGGAACTCGCGCCGTACACCGAACTGTTCGTCGCGGCCGCCGCCGCCCGCCACAACGCCTAACGATCGAACATCTATGCCATCCGACTATACCGCCTATACCGCTCATTCCATCGAGGTCTTGACGGGCCTCGAGCCGGTGCGCAAGCGCCCCGGCATGTACACCCAGACCGAACGCCCCAACCACCTCGCGCAGGAGGTGGTGGATAACAGCGTCGATGAGGCGCTGGCGGGCTACGCCAAGCGCATCGAGGTTACGCTGTACGCCGACGGCTCGCTGGAGGTGGTGGACGACGGGCGCGGCATGCCCGTGGACATCCACCCCGAAGAGGGCGTGCCGGGCGTCGAGGTAATCCTCACGCGCCTGCACGCGGGCGGTAAGTTCTCCAACAAGAACTACACCTTCTCGGGCGGCCTGCACGGCGTGGGCGTGTCGGTGGTCAACGCCTTGTCCACGCGCCTCGAGGTCACCATCCGCCGCGACGGCGAGATCCACACCATGGCCTTCGAGCACGGCGCCAAGGCGGCCGAACTCGAGGCCGTGGGCACGGTAGGCAAACGCAATACCGGCACCGCCATCCGCTTCTGGCCCGACCCGCAGTTCTTCGACAGCGCGCGTTTCTCGGTGCTGCGCTTGAAGCATCTGCTGCGTGCCAAGGCCGTGCTCGCGCCGGGCCTCGCGATCGCGTTCAAGGACGAGAATACCGGCGAGACGGTCGAGTGGCTGTACGAGGCCGGGCTGCGCGATTACCTCGTGGAGGCGCTCGGGGATGCGCCGACGCTGCCCGAGGAGCCCTTCATGGGCAGCCTCGCCGGTAACCACGAGGCGGTGGACTGGGCCGTGGTGTGGCTGCCCGAGGGCGGCGCGCCCGTCACCGAGAGCTATGTGAACCTCATCCCCACGGCGCAGGGCGGCACGCACGTGAACGGCCTGCGCACCGGGCTGACCGAGGCCATCCGCGAGTTCTGCGAGTTCCGCAATCTGTTGCCGCGCGGCGTGAAGATCGCGCCCGATGACGTGTGGGAGCGGGTGAGCTACATCCTGTCGGTGAAGATGCGCGACCCGCAGTTCTCCGGCCAGACCAAGGAGCGCCTGTCCTCGCGCGAGAGCGCGGCCTTCGTCTCCGGCGTGGTGAAGGACGCCTTTTCGCTGTGGCTGAACCAGCACACCGAGGTCGCCGAGCGCATCGCCGAGCTCGCCATCAACAGCGCGCAATCGCGCCTGCGCTCCATGAAGAAGGTGGTGCGCAAGAAGGTCACCCAGGGCCCCGCGCTGCCCGGCAAGCTCGCCGACTGCAGTTCGCAGGACCCGAGTCGTACCGAGCTCTTTCTGGTCGAGGGTGACTCGGCCGGCGGTTCGGCCAAACAAGCGCGCGAGCGCGAGTTCCAGGCGGTGATGCCGCTGCGCGGCAAGATCCTCAACACCTGGGAGGTCGACTCCGGGCAGGTGCTCGCCTCGCAAGAGGTGCACGACATTGCGGTGGCGATCGGCGTTGATCCCGGCTCCAGCGATCTCACCGGGCTGCGCTACGGCAAGGTGTGCATCCTGGCCGACGCCGACTCCGACGGCGCACACATCGCCACGCTGCTGTGCGCGCTGTTCGTGCGCCACTTCCGACCGCTGGTGGCGGCGGGCCATGTGTACGTCGCCATGCCGCCGCTGTACCGCATCGACGTGGGCAAGGAGATCTATTACGCGCTGGACGACGCCGAGCGCCAGGGCGTGCTCGATCGCATCGCCGCCGAGGGCAAGAAGGGCAAGATCAATGTGCAGCGCTTCAAGGGCCTCGGCGAGATGAACCCGCTGCAGCTGCGCGAGACCACCATCGCGCCCGACACCCGCCGCCTCATCCAGCTCACGCTGGAGGACGACCTTGAAACCGACCGCGTGATGGACATGCTGCTGGCCAAGAAGCGCGCCGCCGACCGGCGCGAGTGGCTGGAGACCAAGGGCGACATCCGCGCCGTGCAGGAAATGGTGTAACCCCCATGTCAGTGACCGACCTCACCCGCGAGGGCGCCGAGCGCCTGCCGCTGTCCGCCTTCACCGAGAAGGCGTACCTGGACTACTCCATGTACGTCATCCTCGACCGCGCGCTGCCGCATATCGGCGATGGCCTGAAGCCCGTGCAGCGGCGCATCGTGTACGCCATGTCCGACCTCGGACTGCGCGCCGGCAACAAATACAAGAAGTCCGCGCGCACCGTGGGCGACGTGCTGGGCAAGTTCCACCCGCACGGCGACAGCGCCTGCTACGAGGCCATGGTGCTGATGGCGCAGTCCTTCTCGTTCCGCTACCCGCTGGTGGACGGGCAGGGCAACTGGGGCTCGCCGGACGACCCCAAGTCCTTCGCCGCGATGCGCTACACCGAGGCGCGCCTGGCGTCCTTCACCGACCTGCTGTTGTCGGAGCTCGGCCAGGGCACGGTGGACTGGATCCCGAACTTCGACGGCACGCTGGAGGAGCCCGCCATGCTCCCCGCGCGCGTGCCGCACGTGCTGCTGAACGGCACCACCGGTATCGCGGTCGGTATGGCCACCGACATCCCGCCGCACAACCTGCGCGAGGTGGTGGCGGCCTGCGTGCACCTGCTCGAGAACCCCAAGGCCACGGTGGCGGAGCTCTGCGCGCACATCCAGGGCCCGGACTATCCCACCGAGGCCGAGGTGATCACGCCGCGCGCCGATCTCATTCGTATGTACGAGACGGGTACGGGTTCGATCCGCATGCGCGCGCGCTACGAGCGCGAGGACGGCGACATCATCATCACCGCGCTGCCGCACCAGACCTCCGGCGCGCGCGTGCTGGAGCAGATCGCGCAGCAGATGAACGCGAAGAAGCTGCCGCTGGTGGAGGACCTGCGCGACGAGTCCGATCACGAGAATCCCACGCGGCTGGTCATCGTGCCGCGCTCTAACCGCGTGGATGTCGAGCAGCTCATGGCGCACCTGTTCGCCACCACGGACCTCGAGCGCAGCTACCGGGTCAACCTCAACGTCATCGGTCTGAACGGCCGCCCGCAGGTGAAGAACCTGCAGCAGATGCTGAGCGAGTGGCTCGCCTTCCGCACCGACACCGTGCGCCGGCGCCTGGAGTGGCGCCTGCAGAAAGTACGCGACCGCCTGCACATCCTCGACGGCCTGTTGATCGCGTTCCTCAACATCGACGAGGTCATCGCCATCATCCGCCGCGAGGACGAGCCCAAGCCCGTGCTCATGGCGCGCTTCGGCCTCACCGACACGCAGGCCGAGGCCATCCTCGAACTGCGCCTGCGCCACCTCGCCAAGCTCGAAGAAATGAAGATCCGCGGCGAGCAGAAGGACCTTGCCAAGGAGCGCGACGCGCTGGAGAAGACGCTGGGTTCGCGCGCACGCCTCAACAAGCTCATCCGCGACGAGCTCGAGGCCGACGCCGAGAAGTACGGCGACGCGCGCCGCTCGCCGCTGGTCGCGCGCAGCGCCGCGCAGGCCCTGGACGAGACCGCGCTCATCAGCGCCGAGCCGGTCACCGTGGTGCTGTCCGAGAAGGGCTGGGTGCGCGCCGCCAAGGGTCACGACATCGAGCCCGCGGCGCTGCAATACAAGGCCGGCGACGCCTACCTCGCCAGCGCCCTGGGGCGCAGCAACCAGCTTGCCGTGTTCCTGGACTCCACCGGCCGCGCTTACAGCCTCGGCGCCCACACGCTGCCCTCCGCGCGCGGGCAGGGCGAGCCGCTCACCGGGCGCTTGGCCCCCCCGGACGGCGCCCGCTTCACGGGCCTATTGATCGGTGACCCCGACAATCTGTACGTGCTCGCCTCGGATGCCGGGTATGGCTTCGTGGTACGCGCCGGCGACCTGCACGGCCGCAACAAGGCCGGCAAGGCCGTGCTCAGTGTGCCGGCCGGGGCCCAACCGCTCGCGCCGACACTGGTGCCGGGCGAAGGCGCGCAGCTGGTGGCGGTGACCACCGCCGGTCATTTGCTCGCCTTCCCGGTGGCCGAGTTGCCGCAGCTCGCCAAGGGCAAGGGCAACAAGATCATCGCGATACCCGGGCCGCGCCTGAAGAGCGGCGAAGAGCGGGTCGCCGCGGTCATTGCCGTTCCCGCCGGGGGCGCGGTGGCCGTGCATGCCGGCAAGCAGCACAAGGTCCTCAAGGCCGACGAACTGGCCGAGTATCGCGGTGAACGCGGCCAGCGGGGGCGCAAGCTGCCTAAGGGCTACCAGCGCGCCGAGCGGCTCAGCTTGGCCTGATCGTTCAGCGGCGCGGAGTGGCCGCTCGCGAGAGGGTTGACGAGGGAAGGGCGCGCGAAGGGTCTCTCGCGGCCCCAAAGGGAAGTCGGCATGCTGAAATGAAAAATCGCCCGCCGCAAATAGCGGCGGGCGACCGAGATTCGGTCGCCTTCCATGGCGCCGACCATCCTTAGTCGGCGCACCTCCGTGCGCTCGCGCCGAAGGGGTGACTCCTGCGCAGGTCCATTTGACGAAAAACCCTATCACCTTGAAATGGGGTTGTTTATCTAGGGTTGTAGGGGTTTACCCTTATCAGCTAAGTGCACGTTTTACCGTGGTGCGGACCGGGGCGTGGCTTGCGACGCGAGTGGTCGCGGCGCTCTGGTAGAGTACGAGGCTCTCTTCGGCGGCAGACCATGCTCCACATCCATCACAGCAACCGAGCGGAAGACTTGCTGGCGGGCCTGATGCAACGCTTGGCCGAACCCCCGCAGGGCGCCCTGACGCCCGAGTTGGTGGTGACCGCCAGTCAAGGCATGGGGCGTTGGGTGGCGCTGCAGTTGGCCGAGCGCACGGGCGTGGCGGCCAATCTGGAGTTCGTGCTGCCGGCCGCTTTCGTATGGCGGGTGCTGCAGGCGCAACTGGACGCGCCGCCGAGCGGGCCCGTGCTGGACCGCGAGACCCTCCTGTGGCGCTGCATGGCCGTACTGCCCGACTGGGTGGAGACGCCCGGATTCGAGACCCTGCGCGGGTACCTGGAGGGGCGCGACCGGCCGCTCAAGCTGTATCAACTCAGCCGCCGTATCGCGGACGTGTTCGACCGCTACTCGGTGTACCGGCCCGACTGGCTGCACGCGTGGGAGCGGGGCGGAGCGTCCGAGGACCCCTGGCAGGCGCCGCTGTGGCGCGCGTTGGCCGAGGGGCGCACGCACCGGGGGCACTTGCTGCAGCGCTACGCGGACCGCAAGCGGGCGGCCGGCCTCGGTAGCAAGGGCCTGCCGTCGCGCGTGAGCGTGTTCGGTTTGTCGGCACTGGCGCCGGCGTACCTGGACGTGCTGGCCGCGGTGGCCGAGCGCGCAGATGTGCAGGTGTTCGTGCTCAATCCGTGTACCGCCTACTGGGGCGACATCGTCACGCCGCGCACCCGCGCGCGGGTGCAGGAGCGTCAGGGCGACCTGTTCGCCTCCTATATGGAGGTCGGTAACCCGCTGTTGGCCTCCTGGGGCGGCCTGGGACGCGCCTTCCTGGAGCAGCTGCACGACTACGCGGGCGAGGAGCACGAGCACTTCGTCGCCCCCGCGGGCGGGACCCTGCTGCCGACCCTCCAGCGCGACATCCTGGCACTCACCACCCCAGCCCCCGGTGAGCGGCGCCTCGCCGAGGCCGACGACACGCTGCGCGTGCATGTCTGCCACAGCCCGCTGCGCGAGGTGGAGGTGCTGCACGACCGGCTGCTGGCGCTGTTCGAGGCCCTGCCGGGACTCACGCCGCGCGACGTGGTGGTGATGACACCCGACGTGGCGTTGTATGCCCCGTACGTCGAGGCCGTTTTCGGCAATGCCCCGCCGCCGCGCCACATCCCCTGGAGCCTCGCCGACCGCGGCCCGCGTGAGCTGCACCCGCTGGTGGCGGTGGCGCTGGAGCTGTTGACCCTGCCGAGCTGGCGCTTCGAGGCCGGGCGCGTGGCCGAGCTGTTGGAGACGCCGTCCCTGCTGCGGCGCTTCGGGCTCGCCGAGCGCGATCTGCCGCTGCTGCACCAATGGGTGCGCGACAGCGGCGTGCGCCACGGCCTGGACGGCGCGCAGCGCGCCGCCGCCGGGCTGCCCGCCGAGGAGGCCAACACCTGGGCCTTCGGCCTGCGCCGCCTGTTCCTGGGCTACGCCATGCCCGAGGCGAGCGCGGCGCTGGTGCAGGGCGTGCTGCCCTGCGCGGGCATCGAGGGCGGCGAGGCCGAAGCGCTGGGACGCCTGCAGACCCTGGTGGCGCGCCTGCAGAGCTTTGCCACCCGCTTCGCCCAGCCGCTGGCGCCCGTGGCCTGGCAGGAGACGGTGAACGCGCTGCTCGATGGCTTTTTCGAGGCCGAGGAGGAGGACGAAGCCGCTGCCGTGCAGGCGGTGCGCGACGCGCTGGACGCGTGGGTGAAGCAGACCACGGGTGCCGGCTACGAGCTGCCGGTGACGGTGGAGGTGCTGCGCGAGCATCTGGAGCGTCAACTCGCGACTCCGGCGGGGCCGGGCGGCTTTCTCTCCGGCGGCGTGACCTTCTGCACCCTGGTGCCCATGCGCGCCGTCCCGTTTCGCGTGGTATGCCTGCTCGGCCTGGACGACGAGGCCTACCCGCGCCGCGCGCGCCCACCGAGCTTCGATCTCATGGCCGAGACCCCGCGCCGAGGCGACCCCAGCCCGCGCGAGGAGGACCGCTACCTGTTCCTGGAGGCGCTGCTCTCGGCGCGCGAACACCTGCACCTGAGCTACGTGGGGCGCGACGCGCGCGACAACAGCGAGCGTCCGCCCTCGGTGCTGGTGAGCGAGTTGTTGGACTATGTCGCGGTAGGTTGGGGCAAAGACGCCCGCACGTGTCTGGTCAGCGAACATCCGCTGCAGCCGTTCAGCACACGCTGTTACGGCGACGGTGCACCGCCCGTCTCGTATGCCGAGGAATGGCTGCCGGCCGCACAGGCGCTGGCGCGCGGCCCCACCGAGCCGCCGCCGCGGATGTCCTCGTCGCTGCCCGAGCCGGCGCTGGCCGAGGTGGACCTGGAGGCGCTGGTGGCGCTGTTCAGGAACCCCGCGCGCGCCTTCCTGGAGCAGCGCCTGGGCGTGCGCCTGCCGCGCGAGGAGGCCGCGCTGGAGGATGCCGAACCGTTCGCCGTCGGCGGCCTGGACGGTTACGGCCTGCGCCGCGATCTGGTGGAGGCCTTCCTGCGCGACGAGCCCGCCGAGGCGCTGGCGGAACGCATGCACGCCGCGGGGCGCTTGCCGAGTGGCGCATTCGGGGCGGTCGAGTTCGAGACGCTGGCGCGCGTGGCGCGCGCGCAGGCCGAGGTGCTGCGTCCCCTGCTGCCGGCGATGCCGCAGCGGGTGGAACTGGATCTGACCCTGGACGGCGTGCGCCTCACCGGCTGGTTGACCGGCATCGGCGCGCACGGCCTGGTGCTGTACCGCAGCGGCAAGCTGCGGGCGCAGGACAGGCTGGAGCTGTGGCTGCGTCACCTCGCGCTGAACGCGGCGGGCGTGGCGGATGCGAGCTTCTACGTTGGCCGCGAGGAGACGCTGAGTTTGGAGACCTGCACGGACGCGCAGGCTGTGCTCGCCGGCTTGCTCGCGCTGTACCGCGAGGGGCTGAGCGCGCCGCTCCCCTTCGAACCGGAGGCCGCGCTCGCCGCGCTGGAGACGCTGCGCAAGGGCGACAAATCGCCGCAGGACGCGCGCCGCGCCGCCGCCCTGAAGTCGGCGCGCAACGGCATGGACACGCGCGATGCCTGGCGGCGCCTGTTGTGGGGCGAGCGCGATCTGGTGGACGCGGCGCGTTTCCTGGAGCTCGCGGAGACGGTGTGCGGCCGGCTCTTGGACGCGCAGCACCTGGAGGGTCACGATGCGCCCGCTTGATTCCGCTACGCTCGCGCTGCACGGCCCCTGCCTGATCGAGGCCAGCGCCGGCACGGGTAAGACCTACACCCTCGCAGCGCTGTACCTGCGCCTGGTGCTGGAGGCGGGCTTGGACCCGGCGCAGATCCTGGTGGTGACCTTCACCAAGGCGGCCACCGCCGAACTGCGCGGGCGCATCCGCAGCCGCCTGCGCGACGCGCGTCTGGCGCTGGACGGGCAGGGCGAGCCCGACGACACGCTGCGCGCCGTGCTGGCGCGCGCGGGTGATGCGCAGGCGCTGCGTTCGCGCCTGGAGTCGGCGCTGCTGCGCATGGACGAGGCGGTCATCTACACCATCCACGGTTTCTGCCAGCGCGTGCTGCAGGATCACGCCTTCGAGAGCGGCATGCTGTTCGACCTGGAGTTCGAGGGCGAGGACGCCGCCGCCGGGCTACAGGTGATGCAGGATTTCTGGCGCACGCGTTTTCACGGCGCGCCGCCGGCGCTGGCCGAGTTCGTGCTCCATCGCTGGGGCGAGCCGGCCGGGCTGTGGGACGCGCTGCGCGCGCTAGTCGGGCGCGTAGCGCAGGCGCGCCTCGCGCCGCCGCCCGCGTGGAATTCCATCGACGCCGCCTTGCAGGCGCTGGATGCGCGGTGGCGGCGCGCCGCCACGTTGTGGGCCAACGGCGGCGAGCCGCTGGGCGAGGTGTTGAAGGCCTATCCCGGTTGGAACGGCAACAAGTACCGCAGGCTCGCCGCGGACCTCGACGAGTTGCACGCCTACTTCGCGCAGGGCCGCCTCGTGCTCGCGGTGCCCGAGTGCGGCAAGCGCTACCTGCCTGCCAAGATCGCCACCGGCTTCAAGAAGGGCCACGCGCCGCCCGAGCACGACTTCTTCGCCGCCTGGGAAGCGCTGTGCGAGGGCGTCGAGCGCCTGTCCGCGGTGGTGCTGCACGAGGCGTTGCGCTATGCGGCCGAGACCCTGCGCGAGCGCCGCCGTGCGGCCAGGCGCCTAGCCTACGACGATCTGCTGCGCGAACTCCACGACGCCCTGCACGGGCCGCGCGCCGCGGAGCTCGCGCGCGGCATCCGCGCGCGTCACCCGGTCGCCCTGATCGACGAGTTCCAGGACACCGATGCCGTGCAGTACGGCATCTTCCAACGCGTCTACGGCCCGTCCGAGCAGGGCGGGCTGTTCATGATCGGCGACCCCAAGCAGGCCATTTACAGCTTTCGCGGCGGCGACATCTTTACCTACATGAGCGCGCGGGCCGACGCGCCCGAGGAGGGACGCTATACGCTCACGCGCAACTGGCGCTCCACCTCGGCGCTGGTGGACGCATTGAACACGCTGTTCGGCTCGGCGCGCGCGCCGTTCATCTACGAGCCGGCCATCGCCTTCCAGCCGGTGGAGGCGGCGGGCGAGGCCGACGCCGCGCCGCTGCGGGTGGAGGGCGCGCCGCCCGCGCCCCTGCAGGTGTGGCAGTTGGCGGGCGAGGCGCTGACCAAGGGCGCGGCCGAGGCGGCGGTGGCCGAGGCCGTGGCCGGCGAAATCGCGCGCCTGCTGGCCGCGAGTGGCCAGGGCCGCGCGCAACTCGGCGAGGCGCCGCTGCGCGCGGCCGACCTCGCGGTGCTGGTGCCAACCCGGCGCCATGCCGCGCTGGTACAAGGGGCGTTGCGCGCGTGCGGCGTGCGCAGCGTGTACACGGGACAAGACTCGGTGTACGCCACCGAAGAAGCCGAGGAACTGGGCCGCGTGCTGTACGCACTCGCCCATCCGGCCGAGGAGGGCGCGCTGCGTGGGGCGCTGCTCACGCGCCTGTTGGGCGTGGATGTGCCCGCGCTCGCCGCGCTCGCCGAGGACGAGCGCGCCTGGGAGGTGTGGCTGGCGCGCTTTCAGCGCTATCACGAGCAGTGGCGCACGCGCGGCTTCATGGCCATGTTCCGCGGTCTGCTGCGCGAGTTGGACGTGGCCCCCCGCCTGCTCGGCGTGCTGGGCGGCGAGCGGCGCCTGACCAATCTGCTGCAACTGGGCGAGCTGCTGCAGGAGGCGGCGCGCACACGCCCGCCCGCGGCGCTGCTGCGTTGGCTCATGCAGCAGCGCGATCAGACCGCGGCCGACGAGCAGATGCTGCGCCTGGAGAGTGACGAGGGCCTGGTGCACATCGTCACCATCCACAGCAGCAAGGGCCTGGAGTACCCGGTCGTGTTCCTGCCCTTCCCTTGGCACGGCAAGACGCTGCGCAAGAACGAGCCGCTGCTGTTCCACGACGCGCACGGCGCGCTGACGCTGGACCTCGACGGCAGCGATGAGACGCACCGCGCGCTGGCCGCGCGCGAGGCCCTGGCCGAGAGCCTGCGCCTCTTGTACGTGGCGCTCACGCGCGCCAAGTACACCTGCTACCTCGCCTGGGGGCCGGTGAACGGCGCGCATGACTCGGCACTCGCGTATCTGCTGTATCAGGACGCGGCGCGGGAGGGACAGAGCGTGGCCGAGGCGGTGAAGGTCCTCGCGCCCGAGGACTGGTGGACGCCGTGGGAGCGCCTCGCGCAGCAGGGCCACGTGCGGCTCGCGCCGCTGCCGGAGCACACGGACCGCGCGCCGCTCGCGCCGAAGCACCCGCCCGAACTCGCCGCGCGCCGCTTCGGCGGCAGCATCGCCCACGGCTGGCGCATCGAGAGCTACTCGAATCTGGTCGCGCGCCTGGAGGCGGCGCACACCGCGGCGCCGCTGCCTGCCGCGGACGCGCCGCGCGACATCCATGCCTTTCCGCGCGGCGCGCAGGCGGGCACGTGTCTGCATGCGGTGCTGGAGGGGCTGGATTTCCAATCGGAGCCGCACGAGCGCGCGCCGGAACTCGCGCGCGTGCTGGCACGCTACGGCTACGCGCGCCAATGGCAGGGCGTGGTGGAGCGCCTGGTGCACGACGTGTTGCACGCGCCGCTGGACGCCCCGTTGAACGCCGGGGGGCTGTGCCTGGCCGCCGTGCCGCCGGAGGCCCGCCGGCCCGAGATCGAGTTCTATTTTCCGCTCGCGCCGCTACGCGCCGAGCGTCTCGACGTTTGTCTGCGCCGCGCCTGGGCGGAACCCTGCGAGTTGCCACCACTGCCGCCCGCCGCGCTGGAGGGCATGATGCGCGGCTTCATCGATCTGGTGGTGGAGCGCGAGCAGCGTTTCTACGTCATCGACTACAAGTCGAACTACCTGGGCGTGGACGCGGCCGCCTATGCACGCCCCGCGCTGGCCGCCGCCGTAGCGCAGCACCGCTACGACGCGCAGTACCTGCTGTACACCGTGGCGCTGCACCGCTACCTCGCGCAGCGCGTGCCGGGCTATGACTACGACCGGCACATGGGCGGCGTGTATTACCTGTTCCTGCGCGGCATGCAGGCCGACGCGCCGCCCGGACAGGGCGTGTTCGACGCGCGCCCGCCGTTCGAGGTCGTGACGGAGCTGGACGCACTGCTGCGCGGGGGGGGCGCATGAGTGAACTGAGTGCGGCGGAGCGCCTATTGCACGGTGCCTGGCAACAGGGCGCGCTGCGCGATCTCGATTTTCATCTCGCGCGCCAGTTCGCCGCGCTCGCGCCCGCGCCCAGTGCGGCCTTGATGCTGGCGACCGCGCTGGTCAGCCAGCGCTTAGGCGCGGGGGACGCCTGCGCCGATCTGCGCGTAGTGGCGGGACGGGCACTGTGGCCGGACGCGCCGCCCGCGCCCGCGCTCGAGGATTGGCGCGCGGCGCTGCTGGACAGCGGCTTGGTGGCGCGCGCCGAGGAGGCGGACGCAGCCGCCCGCCCGCTGATCCTGGACGGCGCCGATCGCCTGTACCTGGCGCGGTACTTCGTGTACGAGCGCGCGGTGGCCGAGGCGCTGCGCGCGCGTGCCGCCGCGTGGCGGCCGGTGGCCGAGTCTGCCGCCTTGCGCGCGAGCCTGGAGCGCCTGTTCCCGGCCGCTCGGGAGACGCCCGACTGGCAGCGCGTGGCCGCGGCGGTCGCGGCGCTGCGCCCGCTCACGGTCATCGCCGGCGGGCCCGGCACCGGTAAGACCACCACCGCCACGGCGATCCTCGCGCTGCTCGCCGAGCACGCGCCGCGGCGCCTGCGCATGGCTATGGCCGCACCCACCGGCAAGGCCGCCGCGCGTCTGGCCGAGGCGGTACGCGCGGCGCGCGCGCGCCTCGATTGCCCAGCCCCCGCGCTGGCGCAAATCCCCGAGGTGGCGCTCACCCTGCACCGCCTGCTGGGTCTGACGGGCGGCGGGCGCCCGGCGCGCTATCACGCGGGCAACCCGCTGCACCTCGACGTGCTGGTGGTGGACGAGGCCTCCATGATCGACCTGCCACTGATGGCGCGCCTGTTGGCGGCGCTGCCGCCCGAGGCACGTTTGGTGCTGCTGGGCGATAAGGATCAGCTCGCTTCGGTGGAGGCGGGGGTGGTGCTGGCCGACGTGTGGCAGGGCGCGGGAGAGGCGGTATCGGAACCGCTCGCGGCGGCGCTGGGCGAGGTCGGCTGCCCAGTGCCCGGCGCCGCGGACGCACCTGCACTGCGCGACAGCTTGGTACTGCTGCGCACCAGCCATCGCTTCACCGGCGCGAGCCGCGTAGGGCGGGCGGCCGCCGCTGTGCAGCAAGGCGACGCGGCGGCGGTTAGCGCGGCGCTGCTGGACGCACCGCCGCCCGAGTTGGCGGCGCTGGCAGTCGAAGGTTACCGCGCCTACCTGCGCGCGGCGCTGCCCGCCGAAGCCCTGGATGCCTTTGCGCGCTTTCGTGTGTTGTGCGCGGTGCGGGAGGGGCCGCGCGGCCTTCACGCGCTGAACGAGACGGTGCGTGCCGCCCTTGGCGGCGCCGGGCTGCTGCGCGGCACCGGCCTGTGGTACGCCGGGCGCCCGGTGATGATCACGCGTAACGATTACGACCAGGGCTTGTTCAACGGCGACATCGGTGTGACGTGGTCGGAGCCCGACGGGCATTTGCGTGTTTACTTCCCCGCTGATCGAGGCGTGCGCGGCGTCCTGCCCGCGCGCCTGCCGCCGCATGAGACGGCCTACGCCATGACCGTGCACAAGAGCCAGGGCTCGGAGTTCGACCGCGTGGCGCTGGTGTTGCCCGACCAGGACGGCCCGCTGCTCACCCGCGAGTTGCTGTATACCGCGATCACCCGCGCGCGAGAGCACATCGACGTTTACGCGCCTCCCCAGTTGCTCGAAGCCGCCGTCGCGCGACATACGCGGCGTGCCTCGGGCCTGGCGCAGCGGCTGTGGGGTCCCGCGGCCAGGGCGTAGCGGCCGGCATACTCAATATCGGGTATGACCCGGCCGACAAGACCAAATACGATAAGGCGCCGGCTCCGGTCCGGCGACACAACAACAAACCGAGCGGGTATCCAAGCATGCTGAAGCGCACTACAGGAACGCTGTTGGCCTGGACCGTCGTGCTGTTGCTCACGGCGGGCTCCTTCGCGCATGCGGGCGCGGCCGACGAACTCGAGCGCCTGGCGAACGCCGCGGGGGAGGGCGATGCGGCGGCGCGCGCGCAGATCGAGCACCGCGCGGGCGCGGGCGAGGTGCAGGCGCAGTACTTGCTCGGCGTGGTCTACAGCATGGGAGAGCCCTCGCCGGCCGACCTCGAGGCGGCGGTGGGCTGGTGGCGCAAGGGCGCTGTGCAGGGGCACGCCGAGTCGCAGCTTGCGCTGGCGGGTGCCTACTACGACGGCAGGGGTGTCTCGGAGGACCCCGTCCAAGGAGCCGCTTGGCTGCACAAGGCCGCCGCGCAGGGCTTGGACACGGCTCAGTACCAACTGGGCGCGGTTTACGACCTTGGCCTGGGCGTGGCACAGGACAAGGTGCAGGCGGCCGAGTGGCACCGCAAGGCGGCAGAGCAGGGGTATGCGGAGGCACAGAAGCGCCTGAGCGATCTCTATTTCGCCGGCGAAGGCGTGGCGCAGGACAAGGCGCAGGGGCTGCAGTGGTTGCGCCGCGCCGCCGAGCAAGGGCACCACACGGCGCGATTGCTGTTGGCCTTCGGTCATTCCGTAGGCGACGAGAATGTGCCGCGCGACGACGCGCAGGCTGCGATCTGGTGGCACACGCTGGCCGACAACGGCATGCAGTTCGCGCAGGAGACACTGGGCGAGTGGTATCGGAGCGGCCGCGGCGTGGCGCAGGACCACGCGCAGGCGGTGGCTTGGTATCGCCGCGCGGCGGAGGGCGGTTCCGCCTCGGCACAGCGTATGTTGGGGGTAATCCTGTTGCGGGGCGAAGGGACGGCGCGCAACGAAGCGGAAGCAGTGATGTGGTTCCGCAAGGCTGCCGAGCAGGGCTTTGTCGGTGCGCAGCTCGACTTGGGCAACATCTACTTTGATGGGCTAGGCGTGGCGCAGGACGACCAACAGGCGGTCAACTGGTACCGCAAAGCCGCTGAACTGGGGCACGCCACGGCGCAGAACAATCTAGCGGTTATGTATCACGACGGTCGGGGCGTCGCGCAGGATCGGGCGCAGGCGGCCGAGTGGTATCGCAAGGCGGCGGAGCAGGGCCACGCGTCCGCGCAGGATGCCCTCGCGAACCTGTATTACGGCGGGAACGGCGTCCCCAAGGATCACGCGCACGCGGCCGAGTGGTACCGCAAGGCGGCGGAGCAGGGCTATGCGCGTGCGAGCTATAGCCTCGGCGTCCTGTACTTCAACGGCGAGGGTGTGCCGCGCGATCCCGTCGAGGGTCTCGCGTGGCAGCGCAAGGCGGCCGAGCAGGGCCACGCGCAGGCGCAGTACGAGTGGGGGCTCGACCATGCGCGCGGCGATGGCGTCGAGCAGTCCATGACGCAGGCCGCCGCGTGGTTCGCCAAGGCGGCGGCACAAGGCTATGTCGACGCCCAGTTCGCGTTGGGAATACTGCATTACAACGGCGAAGGCGTGACCAAGGACCTCGCCGAGGCCGTGCGGCTGGTCGCCGAGGCCGCCGAGCAGGACCATGCGGAGGCCCAGTATCACCTCGCGTACTTCTACGCGAACGGCGAAGGCGTGGCGAAGGATGAGGCGCGCGCCCGGGCGCTGGTGCGCCGCTCCGCGGAAGGCGGTCACGCTGATGCGCAGCACGGTTTAGGGCTGTGGTATGTGCATGGCGATGGCGTACCGCAGGACTACGCGCAGGCGCACCGCTGGCTGCTCGAGGCCGCCCGGCAGGGGCACGCGGGCGCGCAGTACGACGTGGCAGTCTTGTACTTCAACGGCCACGGCGTGGCGCGGGACGAGGCGCAAGGCAGAATTTGGCTGGGCCGCTCCGCGCGCCAGGGCTACCCGCTGGCGCAAGAGGCCTTGTCGGATATGCGCCGTAACTGAATCAGTGGGGGGGGGCGATGAGAACAAGTGACATGAAGTACGCGCGTTCCTTCGTAGTGGGTCCGGTTGTGTTTGTCCTGATGCTGTTGCCCGTGGCCGGCGTTCAGGCACAGCCGCTTTGCGAGGTGGACAGCGGTACGCTGGGCAGCGACCGCTACTGGCAGGTGCTGAACCACGACCCGGACGAGTACAAGGACAACTTCATCAACGCCGTGGTGAGCGAGAAGGCGGTGTGGGGGGAGCATCCCTTCACGATCAGATTGGTAACCACGGTGGATCCCCGCGGCTGGAACAGCTCCCGGTTTCACATGGAAGGCCTGGGGGATGACTACGATGGCGCGGAGTTCCGTCTGGGCGGCGCGGTGATGGCGACCCTCTCGCGCTACCGCCAGGGCAGTTCGCTGTATCCCGAGGAGGATTTTGTCGGCAGCAAGGCCTCCATCAAGCGTCTGCAGGAGGCAATGCAGGGCGGCGAGCAGGTGGTCATCCGCATCAAGCGCAAGCAGCCCCGCGGTGGTGAACCGACCTATGGCGTGACGTTCCGCTACACGCCCGAAGCCCTGCCAGCCGCGCGTCGCGCCATGGAGGAGCAGATCGCACGCTACCGGCGCGGTGCGTGCAGCCTAGCGGAGGAGCCGATGTGGTGATGGCGTGTTCGTGGGCCGGTATCCCTTTGTCGACCACCGTTCACATGGCTCGCCGCGCTCGGACGGTCGAACGTGAGCCAGTCCTCGCCGGGCAGAGGCCGGCGACCGTTAACGTCCGTTGGATCCCGGGCCATCCCGCTGCCGGAATGAACTAAGAGGAAACCCCATGCGCTACGTGTTCGCTGCCTTGAGCCTGATGCTCTTCTCGCCCGTCCACGCCGATGTCACGTTCGAGTACGCCGAGTTTGACGGCACAATGAAGATCCACATCAGCGGCCAGAATGCGCTGGTGTCGGCGCCGGAGAATCCGCCGATCTACCTGATCGGAGACGAGCTGCACGTGGTGGACATGGACGCGCGCCAGTACACCACGTTGACGGCCTCCACCATCCAGCAGATCCACGAGCGCCGCGAGGCGCGGTACAACCACCGCTATGTCCCCAGGCCTGGCAGCGCAAAGACCGTAGGCGGCTATCGCTGCTCGACCGTACGTTATGAAGTCGACGGGGAGAATGTCGGCGAGTTCTGTGTCACAAGCCATGCCGAGATGAATCTCACCGACGAGGAATGGATGACGCTCCAGCGCGTGATGCACGCATTAGCGGCGGCCGACGGCCTCGGCGGGGACTGGAGCAAGGCGAAAGGTGTGGTAATCGAGTGGTCCTCCGGCGGAGCCACGGCACGACTCACCCGCGTCTCGCACGACAAGCTCCCGCGTGGCCTGGTACGGGATTCGATGCCAGCTGCTTTCCGGCAAGACGTATACCGCCCATAGGAAAAACCGGCTTGCGGCCGCCTTCGAGGCGGGCGAACCAGTGCGTGGAACCTGCGACGCCAGGAGTGAGAACGAAGGTTTGGCGGGATCGATGAATGCTGAAGGGGAGCGAAGCCGGTGCCAGCGTGCAGGCAGGCCAAACGCTCTTCCCACGTAGGCGATCATAGTCCGTCGTCATCGCTAGGTTAGAGGGCGGGCGGAATCGACCCCGTAGCGACTGCTGATGCGCGCAGCTTTGTTGTAGCAGCGGCGTAGCGCGCGGCGAAACTCACCGCAGGTTGATACAGTTCACCGTGAAGATGAGGGCGTTGGTCTCTCGGTGTTGCACCCTCAGGGTGTAGTTCTTGACCTCCGCGTCCCAGGCGGTGAGGGCCATCGCATGGGTCCCGCTGGGCCGTAGAAAAACCTCGGGCATGCCGTTCGCGCTGCGGCGCGAGTGGACGCGGTCATAGCGATACACCTTCCCGTCGTACTCGATGTGGCTCGCCGAGAACCTCGCGAACGGCTTCACTTCATGAAACCGTCGCATCTGGAGCGCCTCGCCGGGCTTCTTGAATGCCGCGCCGGCGCAGGTGCCGCGAAAGGCATCGGGCAGGGTGTTCACGGCGCGATAACCCTGGCTGTCGACGCTCGCGCATCCCGGCGCGCCGAGCGCTAGGACGAGCACCAAGGCGGCGTACTTTCTCATTCTCGTTCCCCAGTTCGTTCACGCGCTAATCGATGGGCAGGATGTCGCGCCGTGCACAGGTAGTCGCCGGTGCGGTTGCCGCAGGGCACGGCGCGGACGAGTTCCGCCCCCGTCTTATCATTGACCGCATGCGAAATTCTCCTTTACTCCGCAGGGGCCGGCATCGGCGTTTGCGCCGGTATCCACGGATACGTGGCGGCCATCAGGGCCTGCCATTTGGCGAGTCGGGCCTGGTCGGGATCGCGCCAGGGAGTGCCTCGGGGACCGTCGCAGGCGTGTGCGTGCACGGCCGCGGCGAGCGCCGCCGGCGCGGCACTGCGCACGGGCCGCGCGGGGCCCAGCGGACGTTCCTGGGTGGTGCGGGATTCGATTTCGACGTGGGCGCGCGCGCAGTCCACGTGCCACACCGTGCGGGTGAGCTGGTAGCGTTCGGGATTGGGCCGCGCCACGCCGCGGTAAGTCTCCGGCCCATAGATGAAGCCGATCGTATGCGCGCGCATCAGGTTCTCCGCGAGCGGCTGCGAACGGCCCTCGATCAGCGTGATCGCGTCGACCTGTTCCTCGAGCGTGTACCAATCGGCGGGCGCCACCAGCGGCAGCGTTGCCAGCAGGAGCAGAAGAGGGCGCATGGTGGGCGCTCGGCCGGCTATAGGCCGCGTTCCTTGAAGATACTACCTGCTTCGCGTCCAACCGCGGCGTTGATCACGGTGATGCCCGTGTAGTCGTCTTCGAGCGTAAGCCATTGCGCGCCCGCGGCGATCGGTGCGGCCAGCGGAGACAACGCGCGGATCGCGGCCTTGAGATGGGTCATGGATTACCCCTCGTTCTGATCGTTGTTGGAGGGCGCCGGGTGCCTGGCCGCGCGGCATGATGCCGGCCCTCATCCGGAGGGGTAGTGGCACGTTAGCATGCGCCTGAGCTGAGGAGAAGCAGGGGGCGAAATGGCGCCCCGGACACGATTCGAACGTGTGACCTTCCCCTTAGGAGGGGGACGCTCTATCCAGCTGAGCTACCGGGGCAACGGCGACCGATGATACCTGAGGGGGCGGAAGGTCAAAAGGTGCGACGGCAGGGGGCTGCTACGTCCTATCGATTCTGGACGGCGCGCAGGCGCATCGACTCCCACCCGCGCGATGCGACGAACGGGTGGCCTCCAGTCGGGCGACTGGCTCGTCCGCTACCTGCTCTGCGCCAACGGCCCTTCGCCGCGCTCGGCACTGTCGAGGTGGCCGATGAGGTCGGCGAGCGGGATCTGATAGTCCAGCATGGTGCGCGCCGACTCGGCATGCAGCGAATGGTCCACGCCCTCGTCCGCGCCGCACATCCAGTCTCCGCTGTCGAGCAGCCTCCGGTGCTCCTCGTTCCACGCGACGATGTGCTCCGGCTTGCGCGGGTCGCATCGGTTCCCGCCCCAGTACCAGGGCGAGCGTAGCCCGGCCGTGGACACGCACTGGAGTGTCCCCTCCAGATACCGCTTGGCCCGCTCCCCGAGCTCCACCGAGCGCGCCAGCTTGATGTTGCAATCGGCGGGCTCCGCCCGGTCGCCCCAAGTCATGAAGGTCACCAAAGCGGCTCGGAACGGCGCCAGATCGATGGTCGGCGGCGCTGCCATCGGTGCATAGTTGGCGGGTGTCAGCGCAAAGACGGACAGCACCGTGAATGAGAGAACTGTGCGGACCATGCCCCCCGAAACTCCTGTTGTTGTTGCTAGGAAGCTAGTCGTCCGGTGGGGCGGGTTCAACCCGGGGTAGCGGGGGAGATAGCGGCGGCAAGTACTTAGGCGTGGACAAACAAAAAGGCCAGAGCATCTGCTCTGGCCTTGGTGTGTTCTTGGTGGAGCGGAGGAGGATCGAACTCCCGACCTTCGCATTGCGAACGCGACGCTCTCCCAGCTGAGCTACCGCCCCAAGTGGTGTTTCTTCGGCGGCCGGGCCGCCGTGAAGTGCGCCATTCTACATGCTGCTTTTGTGCCGCGCCAGTCCCGCGGGCGGCGTTTCCTCAAGCCCGGCGGGTGCCCGCGCGCTTGTTCCGACGGCCGGCGTTGTCAATGAGTTGGCGTTCGAACTTGACCAGTTTGGACGCCACGCGTGTGGCGTCGAAGCCGTACGTGCCGGCGTTGATCGCCTTCTGTAGCCGCTCGACACAGACGGTATCGATCAACGGTGCCCGTTCCAGTGCCTCGCTGCGCGGCGGACAGGCGCTGTCGTGCGGCGGATCGTCGAGCCGGAGACCTCGGTTATCAAGGCGGTCGCGCCGCTCGTTGCGGGCACGAGGGAAGGGTATCGCCTGGTTCTGTTTGGAGGCCATGGCGTCGCTCCTTATGATTTTGAGGCGCGGGTCCATGCCCGGCGACTTCGTGCTTATAGCGGCGTCATGTCGCACGGCTTTAGCGCGCACTAATACCCGCGCACCGTGCCTGCCGGGGCGGTTTTGTGAAGGGCAATCAGCTTTTACGACAACATTTTGACATCGTCGCTGAACGGCCGTTACTATCGGCCACGGGCTGCACGTCCTTCCTCTATCAATAAGGTCAGCGGGATCGAACAATGACCGACGTGGTTCTTCTTATCGACGGGGCTACCTCCCGCCGCGAGCACCTGCAGATCATCTTCGGGTTTTTGGATTACCACCTCGTGACGACGGACGTTGAGGCCTGGCGCGCGCGCGCGCAGGAGCTGGACGAGGTCCAGGTGGTGGTGCTGGGTCAGTGCGGCGGCGTGAATCGCCAGCGTGACGTGCTGCGCGCGCTGCGCGAGTGGGATGCCCAGGTACCGGTATTGATCCTGCAGGAGCCGGACGAGGAGGCTCATCCGGAGGTGGCGGCCGACGCGCTGGGCGAGCTCGAGTGGCCGCTCAAGTATCAGCCCCTGCTGCAGCAGCTGCGCCGCGCGCAGCGCTACCGTGAACACGTCAAGTTTCAGGGTTCGAATCGGGCGCCGGAGCTGTTCCGCAACCTGGTGGGGACCAGCCAGGTTATCGCGCGCGTTTGTCGCCTGATCGAACAAGTGGCCGACTCCGACGCCAACGTGTTGATCCTTGGCGAGTCAGGTACCGGCAAAGAGGTAGTGGCCCGCAACCTGCACTACCATTCGCGCCGCCGCGACAAGCCCTTCGTGCCGGTCAACTGCGGTGCGATTCCGCCGGAGCTCCTGGAGAGCGAGTTGTTCGGGCACGAGAAGGGGGCCTTTACCGGCGCGTTCACGGCGCGCCAGGGCCGCTTCGAGATGGCCGACGGCGGCACGCTGTTCCTGGACGAAATCGGCGATATGCCGCTCGCCATGCAGGTGAAGCTGCTGCGCGTGATCCAGGAGCGGGCGTTCGAGCGCGTGGGCAGCAACAAGACCCTGTCCACCGACGTGCGCATCATCGCCGCGACCCACCGCGACCTCGAGGACCAGATCCGCGAGGGCTATTTCCGCGAAGACCTCTATTACCGCCTCAACGTGTTCCCCATCGAGATGCCGCCACTGCGCGAACGCGTGGAGGATATCCCGGTCTTGATCAACGAACTGAATGCCCGCCTGGAGCACGGCAAGCGTGGCTCCGTGCGCCTCAGCCCGGCGGCGATCGACGCCCTGTGCCGTTACCGCTGGCCCGGTAACGTGCGCGAGCTGGCCAACCTGATCGAGCGTCTGGTGATCATGTATCCGAACAGCGTGGTCGACGTGTTGGATCTGCCCGAGAAGTTCCGGCGCCACGTGGGCGACAGTGTGCTGCACGGTATACATCCGCAGCCGGCGTCGCTGCCGGTCGACACGCGCTCGTTACCGCGTCTGCCGGAGGAGGGCTTGGACCTCAAGCAGCACCTCGGTGCCCTGGAGTGCAATCTGATCGAGCAGGCGCTGGAGGAGACCGGCGGGGTGGTGGCCCATGCCGCGCAGCGGCTCAAGATGCGCCGCACCACCCTGGTCGAGAAGATGCGTAAGTACGGCCTGACGCGGCCGGGCGGACGCCTCGTCGGCGAGTAGCTCCCGCGCCGGCGCGCTGCGGGCATCGCGCCGCCGGCAGCCCCCTCAGTTCAGTAGCGCCAGCACCCGTTCGCGTGCACCCACCTGCGCGTGCAGCCACGCACGTCCGCGCTCGCCCTGGGCCTGCGCTGCCGCAGGGTCGAGTATCCACGCGGCGGCGTGATCGACCATCTCCTCCGGTGTCGTGGCGGCGGCGACCGCGCCCGCCCGCACGGCGGCGCCGATCAGGGCGTCGTGGCGCGCGGGCCCGACGATCGTCGCGCGTCCCAATGCCAAGGGGGTTAGCACATCCGGCGCGTTGCGCGCCGCCTCGCTCACGGTGCCGCCCACCACGACGTAGTCCGCGCAGCCATACAAGCCCGCCATGACCTCGGCATCCTCCACGTAATACACCCGCGTCTTGATCGGTACATAGGAGGTGCTGAGACGGTTGTGCCGGTTGGTGGGCAGGCGGTACTTGATCGCCTCGCGGTAGACCGGCTCATAGCGCGCGGGGTCGGCCGGCGCGAGCACCAGCAGGCCCATCTTGCGGCGCGCGAGTTGAAAGAAGCTGCCGTAGGCCACCGGCTCCTCGTCCTCCCCGGTGGCGGCGAAATACCCCACCCAACGTCCCGCCGCACGCTGATCGCGGAAACGCTCGCACAGCGCTTCGTCGACAGCAGCCGCGGGCAGCCCCGTCAACTCGACCAGCGGATCGCCGGTGAGCTTTGCGCCGGGGATGCGTTCGGCCGCCTGGGCGTCGGCGACCGTCACCAGCCGACAGCCGGCGAGGGCCGCGTGGTTCGTCTGCGCGTTGACCCAGCTGCACGCGTCGGCGCCCTCGAGCACGTCCGGGCGACCGGCGCAGGCGCCCAGTGCGATGACCCGTGGGGCAGCGAGACGCCGGTGCCAGCGCCCCACGCCTTGCGCGGGAAGACGCAGCACCGGCCACGGCAGCTGCGCCGGTGCCTCGCCGGCGTCGGCCAGCGCCACGGCCAACGGCCCGAGGCGCTCGGTCAGTGCCTGCAGCAAACCGCGAGCGTGCGCGAGAGTAGCGCTGTCGGCCACCACCAGCGTGGCACCGCGCGCCGCGGCGGGGAACCTATGCAGGCCCAGCAGGTCGAGTAGGGACATGATCTGCACCGCCAAAAAAAGGCGGTATTATACAAATGAGAGCCGTTGGCGCAGGTCGACGTGCGGGAAGGTCGCCGGATCTGCCGTTTCAGGTACCAAATCGCAGCTTACGATCGAGCCATGACACTACGATGGCGTTCAGAAGGCGAGCACGGTCGCCGAAGGAACAGGGAACTGAATGAGTGTTTGGGTGAGCAATGCGCGCATGATCAGTCTCATGCCGCTTTACGAGTACAACTACGACCAGCTCATGGCCATGCTGCCGGACCTGCGTCGGCAGGGTCGCGCGGGGGCGGCGCTGCGTAACGGCACCCACGTGCGGGTGACGGTGCTTGAGCGCTGCAAGTACACCACCACCGTCTCGCTCACCCATCGGTTTCCGAAACGGGGGCGTTACTTGACCGACATGCGTCTCAAGGTGCGTCTGTATCACGATGCGCAGGTGGCGGAGACGCTCGGCTACCAGCACCTCGGACGCATCAAGCCGCGCTACCCGCTGCCCAACCCGCACATGCTGCACCGCGACGAGAAGCGCCAGATCAACCAGCTGTTGCGGGACTTCCTCGGCTACTGCCTGCGTCAGCAGGCCCGCTTCGACGACCTCGACTGCGCCAACGCGTGACCCGCGTTCAGTGGACGGTGTCGGTCTGGCCGAAGGCCTCCGCCAGGGCCGCCAGCCGCCGGCCGGCCGGAGTGTCGGCGCGCCCGGCCTCGCCCACAGCGGCGAGATAACCGGCAAAGAACGCCGGTAGCGACTGCACCACCGCGGCCTTGCGCAAGCGGGCCACGTTCTGGATCGCCCAGGCGACGCGCCAACCCGCATTGGGTAACGCATCGCATACGCGCAGGCTCCACTGCGGGTCGCTATAGCCTTCCTGGTGCGCACGGACCGCCAGTCGGTACACGCCGCGCTCGCCTTCAACGCCCACGCCGGGGCCGTGATACTCCACTTGCAGTTCGTTAGCCAGCGCTTGCAGCGCGGCGTCCAGTTCCGCCAGGGCGGCGTCCAGTTCCGGGGTAAGGCTGACGCGCGGGGCGCGCGCCTGCGCGGCGAGAGTTGCGGTGAAGTCGGCCATGGTCGCGTGCGGCTCCGGTCAAAAACCCGGCATTCTAGCACGCGCCGCCCGGCTGTCCGGCGACTCCGATGCGCGTCGCGACGAACTGCTGGGCGGTGTCATGGTCGGAGCAAGAAAGGGTGGACCCTCGCCTATGCCCCAGCGACGGATCGGATCATGGCGAATACCAGTGACACGGACGGCCACATCATCATCCGCGGGCTGACCCACGCCGGACGGCGTTTTCGTCCTAGCGACTGGGCGGAGCGGTTGAGCACGCAGAGCGGGACCTTCGTCGGCGGGCGCATTCGCTACCACCCCTATGTGCAGTTGCGTACGCTGGACGGCGTGAAGAGCCTGGTGGTGGACAAGCGCTATGCCGTGGAGAAACCGCTCGGCTTCGCGCACCTGCTCGCCTTTGCGCGGGGTAACGATCTGGTGGTTGAGGGTCTGGACGAGGCGACCGCCACGGCGGCCGATCCTGCCGGGGCGCGGCGTCCGGAGCCGCTACGCGTCCGGCGCGCCGGGACCTAGCGGCTGGCCGTAGCTGAACTCGATCACGTTACCGTCGGGGTCGCGCACGCCGCAGTAATAACCCACGGGATACGGTTCCTCGCGCGGCGCCCACACCAGCAGTCCGGCCTCGCGCGCTTGGTCGGCAACGCGGTCGACTTGAGCGCGGTTCGCGAGGGCGAAACCCACGTGGCTGTAATCACGCGCGCCCTGGGTGTGGCCCGGGCCGCCCGGCATTAGCACGAAGATCAGCTCGCGCTCGCGGCCCGGTTCGCTCAGCCACACGATGCGCTTGTCGCCGCTGCGCCGCTCGTGCGTCACATGCATGCCGCAGAACCGCATATAGAAGCTGACGCAGGCGTCCAGGTCCTGCACGTGCAGAGCGATGTGTGTCAGGGTCGGTTGCATGCCGTCTACTATAGCGGTCCAGGACGCTCGCGGCCCACGACCACAAAAAGATGCAGCTCATCTGCATATTAAAAGAAGATCATTAATATCAATCGGATGTGGTGTGTGTGGTAGCTTGCCTGGCCCGCGGGAGGATTTGACTCCCGCCCCCTCGCGGGGTCATACTTGAGCGCATTGGTCGGGTTTTTGGTGCCCGGCAGTAATGAGCAACGGAGGTGACGGTATGAGCACGACGGGCAACGGCAACGGAAACCCGCAAGGAACTCCGCAGGACGGCGGCGGCATTGCCGGCCACGGCTCCTTCTTCCAGGACGCCAACCTGTCGGCCGAGGAGGCCACGCGCGCGACCGACTGGGTGCGCAAGCACGTGGACCGTCGCACCATCGATCTCGGCGAGCGGATGGACGACATCCGTGAGCACATGTGGGAGCTCGAGAAGGAGGGCGAGATCATCGTCCACCGGATCACCGACCAGCACGAGCCCATCAACGTCAAGACCCTGTTCGGCTGGGACAAGAAGGTCCCGACCAAGCAGCTGTGGCACCACAAGAGCTGCGGGCAGTGCGGCAACATCCCGGGCTACCCGGCGTCGCTGATGTGGTTCATGAACAAGTTCGACTTCGTGCCGGGCAAGGACTACCTGGACGAGACCGACCAGACCTCCTGCACGGCGTGGAACTACCACGGCTCGGGCATCGGCAACGTCGAGTCGCTGGCGGCGGTGTTCCTGCGCAACTTCCACCAGGCCTATGTGTCGGGCAAGCAGCACGGCCACGAGCTCGGTCACTTCTTCCCGCTGGTGCACTGCGGCACCTCCTTCGGTAACTACAAGGAGATCCGCAAGTACCTGGTCGAGTCCGCCGAGCTGCGCGAGAAGGTCAAGAAGATCCTGGGCAAGCTGGGTCGCCTGGTGGACGGCAAGCTCGTGATCCCCGAGGAGATCATCCACTATTCCGAGTGGGTGCACGTGATGCGCAACCGCATCGCCTCCGAGCTGCAGACCATCGACGTGTCCAACATCCGCGTGACCATGCACGCCGCGTGTCACTACTACAAGATGGTGCACGAGGATGCGATCTACGACCCCACGGTGCTGGGCGGCAACCGCACCGCGGTGGGCTCCTCGGTGGCGCAGGCGCTGGGCTCGCAGCTGATCGACTACTCCACCTGGTACGACTGCTGCGGGTTTGGCTTCCGCCACATCATCTCCGAGCGCGAGTTCACCCGCTCGTTCACCATGGACCGCAAGATCCGCGTGGCGCGTGAAGAGGCCAATGCGGACGTGATGCTCGGTATCGACACCGGCTGCATCACCACCATGGACAAGAACCAGTGGATCGGGCGCGCGCACGAGCAGAACTTCTCGGTGCCGATCATGGCCGACGTGCAGTTCGCGGCGCTGGCCTGCGGTGCCGATCCGTTCAAGATCGTGCAGCTGCAGTGGCACGCCTCGCCGTGCGAGGAGCTGGTGGAGAAGATGGGCATCAGCTGGACCGAGGCCAAGAAGAACTTCGAGGCCTACCTCAAGGAGGTCGAGGCCGGCAACATCGAGTATCTCTATAACCCCGAATTGGCGCTAGGCGGACGCGCCTAGCCGCCGACGGGGCGCTCGATCCAAAGCGGGGCTGCGGCCCCGCTTTTTTTTGTCCAGCCGGCGCGCGTGGCGCACCGGTTCTGGCGATGCTCGGTGTATGATACGCCATCGATTTGGCGGACCCCGACCATGATCCGTGACGCCATCCTCCAGGATGCCGAGGCGTTGCTGCGCATCGAACTGCGCAGCTTCGATACGGACGCCCTTTCCCTGCGCAACTTCAAGTACCTGCTAAGCGAGGCCAACGCCCACACCCTGGTTTACGAGGAGGAGGGGCGGCTGCTCGGCTATGCCATCGTGCTGTTCCATGCCGGGACGTCGCACGCGCGGCTGTATTCGCTGGCGGTGGACCCCGACGCGCGCCGGCGCGGCATCGGCAGTGCACTGCGCGAGGCGGCCGAGGAGGCGGCGCGCGTTGAAGACTGCATTTCGCTGCGGGTCGAGGCGCGGCGCGACGATCCGGTGGGCAGCGCGTTCTTCGAGCGCGCGGGCTATCGCCCGTTCGAGCAGATCGAGGACTACTACGAGGACCACATGGATGCGGTGCGTTTCGAGAAGGGGCTCGCGCCGCGCCTGAGCCCAGATCAGGTGCGGGTTCCGTTCTACCAGCAGACGCTGGATTTCACCTGCGGACCGGCTGCACTGCTGATGGCCATGCAGACGCTGGACCCGGACCTGCCGGTGGGACGTAAGCTCGAGCTGCGCATCTGGCGCGAGTCCACCACCGTGTTCATGACCGCCGGGCACGGCGGTTGCGGTCCCTACGGGCTGGCGCTGTCGGCCTACCATCGGGGGTTCGACGTGGAGGTGTTCGTCAAGGACGAGAGTGCGCTGTTCGTGGACTCGGTGCGCAGCGACGAGAAGAAGGAGGTGATTCGGCTGGTGCAGGAGGATTTCGTCGAGGAGATCCAGTCGCTGCCCATCCCGCTGCACTATGGGAGCCTGAGCTTCGCCGAGATGAAGCGCCGTTATGAGGAAGGCGGTATCCCGCTCGTGTTGATCAGCTCCTACCGGATCTACAACGAGAAGTTTCCCCATTGGGTGGTGGTGACCGGTTTCGACGAAGGGTACATCTACGTGCACGACCCGCTGGTCGATTTCGAAAACGACAAGTCGGTGGTGGACAGCATCAACATGCCGATCCCGCTCAAGGAGTTCGAGCGCATGGCCCGCTACGGCAAGGCCGGCCAGCGCGCGGTGATCATCGTCAAGAAGCGCGCGGCCGCCGCGGCAACGTCGGCCGGCACGGGCGCGCATTAGGAGCAACGTGGCCACGTATCTTGTCGTTGTCGAGAACCTCGGCGATTGGAAGTCTCATTTTCCCGGCGTCACGGTGGTATCGGCGCGTGATTACCTGACCGATCCGAGTTATGCCAAACTCCAGGACATCCGCGTCGTCAATCTGTGCCGCAACTACCGCTATCTCAGTACCGGATACTACTGTTCGCTGCTGGCCGAGGCGCGCCGGCATAAGGCGATTCCGTCGGTGCGCACCACCTTGGACTTGTCGAGCCGTTGGATCTACAGCCTGAACACCGGCGCGTTGGACGACCTGGTGCAGAAGAGCCTGGGCGCGGGCCGCCACAAGCCCGCCGCGACCAGTCCGCACGAGCTGACCATCTTCTTCGGCCGCTGCGCCGAGGAGCGCCTGCAGGACCTGGCGCGGCAGATCTTCGACATGTTCCGTTGTCCGCTGATGAAGGTGGAGTTTCGCCTGGAACGCGGCCGCTGGCAGATTGCTGCGATCAAGCCGGTGCACCTGAACGGCGTCACCGTCGAGCAGGAGGCGCTGTTCTGCGACGCGCTCAGCACCTATCTGCACAAGCCTTGGAAGCGCCCGCGCACGCCGAGCGTGGCGCGCTACGACATGGCGATTCTGTTCAATCCGGAGGAGAAGCTGGCGCCGTCGGACAAGCGTACGCTGCGCCAGTTCATCAAGGTCGGCAAGGGCATGGGCCTCGGCGTCGAGATCGTCGAGAAGAAGGACTTCGCGCGCCTCGCCGAGTACGACGCGCTGTTTATCCGCGAGACCACGCGCCTCAACCACTACACCTACCGCTTCGCCAAGAAGGCAGAGAGCGAGGGCATGGTGGTGATGGACGATCCCAACTCCATTCTGCGTTGCACCAACAAGGTCTATCTCGCCGAACTGCTCAAGGCGCACCGCGTGCCGGCGCCCAAGACGCTTATCCTGAGCAAGGCCAACGCGCACCTGATCGACAGCGAGATCGGCTATCCGGCGGTGCTCAAGATCCCGGACGGGTCGTTCTCGCTGGGGGTGTTCAAGGCCGACAACCGCCGCGAGGTGGAGACCCTGACCGCCAAGCTGTTTAAGGACTCGGACCTGATCCTGGCGCAGGAATTTCTGTACACCGAGTACGATTGGCGCATCGGCATCCTGAACCGCAAGCCGATCTTCGCCTGCCAGTACTTCATGTCCAAGCAGCACTGGCAGATTGTGAACCACAAGCCCGGCGGCAAGTTCGTCGAGGGCGGCTACAAGGCCTTCGCGGTGGAAGACGCGCCGCCGACCGTGGTCAAGGCGGCGCTAAAGGCGGCCAATTTGATCGGCGACGGCTTGTACGGCGTGGATGTGAAGCAGAACGCGCGCGGGGTGTACGTCATCGAGATCAACGACAATCCGAACATCGAACTCGGCGTGGAGGATTCGGTGCTGAAGGACGAGCTCTACCGCATCATCCTCGGCGAGTTCGTGCGCCGCCTCGATCTACGTGGGGTGTAAGCTTGTGCCGTTGGGCGGATTGATGCGCGTCCAGCCGTGGTCGCGCATCAGCAGCACGAGGTCATCGGGCAGCATGGGCGGGGCGAACAGAAAGCCCTGCGCCTTGCGACAACCCTGATCGCGCAAGAAGGCGAGCTGATCGGCGGTCTCCACGCCCTCGGCCATGACCTCGATGTCCAGGTCGTTGGCCAGACGAATCACGCCGGCGGCGATCGCCGCGTCGGCCGGGCTATGGGGCAGGTGACGCACCACGCTCTGCGCGAGCTTGACCTGGTCGATACGCAGCTCCTTCAGGGCGCGGAGGCTAGTGAGGCCGGCGCCGTAGTTGTCCAGCGCGACCTGCACGCCCATCTCCTGGAGTTTCAACACGGCGGTGCGCGCCCGTGCATCGCGCGTCAGCGGTCGCTCGTTGATCTCCAGCTTCAGGCAGTCGTAGTCCAATTCGTTGGCGTCCAGCACGGCGCGGATGCGCTCGATCAGGCGCAGGTCGACGAACTGGCGGCCCGACATGTTCACCGACATGCGGATCGGCGGAAGGCCGCTGCGCTGCCACGCCTTGCTCTGCGTGCACGCCGTCTCCAGCGCCCATTCGCCGAGCGGCAGGATCAGCCCGGTTTCTTCGGCGATGCTGATGAAGTCACGCGCATAGGGCAGCGGGGCGTCGGGGCCGTCCCAGCGCAGCAAAGCTTCGACACCCGCCAGCTTCCATTCCTCGAGGTCGATCTGCGGCTGATAGTAAACCCGGAACTGGCCGCCCTCGAAGGCCCGGCGCAGCCGCTCGCCGAGCTCACGGCGCCGCTCGCTGCCGTGGTTCATCTCGCGGGTATAGAAAGCGTGGCGGCGGCTCGGATCGCTCTTCGCCTTGTAGAGCGCGAGGTCGGCGTTCTTGAGCATCTGCACCGGGTCGTCGGCATCGGCGGGATGCAGCGTCACCCCAATGCTGGCGGTGCAGTGCAGCACGCGTCCTTCCACGTCGTAGGGCTCGGCCAGGGCGGCCCCAAGCTTGAGCGCCAGGCTCTCCACCGCGCGGCGATCGCCCTCCGAGGTCTGTACCACCACGAACTCGTCGCCGCCCAGGCGCGCCACCATGTCCGTTTCGCGCGTCTGCGTAAGCAGGCGCTGGGCGACCTGCTTGAGCAGCAGATCGCCGGTGTAATGGCCGAACGTGTCGTTGATGGGCTTGAAATGATCCAGGTCTAGCAGCAGCAAAGCGACGATGTCGCCGCTGCGCTGGGCGCGGGCGAGGGCCTCGTGCAGGCGGTTGCTGAGCTGCGTGCGGTTGGGCAGGCCGGTCAGCGCGTCGTGGTTCGCGAGGTAGGCCGCCTCTTCCTGCGCGAGCCGCGCCTGGGTCAAGTCACGCATGATCTTGGAGTAGCCGCGCAGCCGACCTTCGGCGTCATACAACGGCGACACCGCACCGCTGGCCCAGAACCGGGTGCCGTCGGCGCGCATGTGCCAGCGGTCGTCGGCGGCCACGCCCTCGCTGCGCGCCGTGCGCAGCTCCTGCTCGAGCCGACCCGAGGCGCGGTCCTCGTCGGTGAACAGGATGTACGCGGGCTGACCGATCAGGCTTTGGGCGGAGCGCCCAAGCATCTGCGCCGCGCCCTTGCTGCAGCGCAGGATACGTCCGTCCGGGTCGAGCAGCAGGATGCCGTAGGCGGTGGTGCCGTCGAGCAGCAACTTGAGCTCGGCATCGGTGCGGCGCGCCGCGTGCTGCGCCCGGATGCGCTCCCCGATGTCGCGCAGCACGGCGTGGATGGCGGCCGGACGCGCTGCACGGTCGGGGCCGGTTGCCACCAAGGTCAATGAAAGGTGCACGGGACCGGCTTCGCGCTGCAGGGTGATCTCGGTCTGAACCTTGGCGACGCGCCCATCGAGCAACTCGTCCAGGTGGTGCGTGCCGGGCTCGTGCGGCCACAGCACCTCCACGGGCGTCAGCTTGGCGAGCGCACTCGGCTGCTGCCCGAGCAGCTCGCAGAAGCGCCGGCTGACTCGCCGCCAGCGCCCCTGCGGGCCGATTTCCGCCAGGCCGATTCCGGCTACACCCAGCGCCGTGCCCAGGTGCGCACGCGCGACATCGTCGACGGCCCCCTGCGCTAACAAGTCGTCCAGCAGTTCAACGGTTGCGCGTTTGCTCATCCGTGCTCCAACGAGAACGGCGGGCACGCGGCAGGCGGCCCGCCGAGTGCAACCCGGCGACAATGCGTCGCTGATTCCCCCTGAGAACGTATAGCAGTGCCCCGACGCCTGGGCTATGGTGGGGCGATTATGACTGGCCGCTTTGCCGCACCCGTCACAGAGCTGCCGCCGCTGCGTGCCGCGGTGGCCCATCGCGCGCGTCTCGAAGAGGCCGTGGCCGTGGCCGGCCTGCTGCCGCGCGCTGAACTCCCTCCGCAAGCGGCCCGCGAGGTCTTGCAGCGGGCACGCGAACTGGCGCGTGCTGCGCAGCAGCACCAGGCGCGCCAGGGCGGATTGGACGCCTTTCTGCACGAGTACGACCTCTCCTCTGAAGAAGGCGTGGTGATGATGTGCCTCGCGGAGGCGTTGCTGCGCATCCCCGACCGAGCGACCGCCGACCGCCTGATCAAGGAGAAACTCGCGCGCGGCCAGTGGGACCGCCACCTCGGCGCCGGCCGCTCGCTGTTTGTGAACGCCTCCACCTGGGCCTTGATGCTGACCGGCCGGCTCAGCCGTCCCGCGCCGGACAGCGCCTCGGTGCAGGCCGTATTGGGCCGGGTCTTGGCGCGCGGCGGCGAGCCGCTGGTGCGGGTGGCTTTGCAGCAGGCCATGCGCATCCTGGCGCGCCAGTTTGTACTGGGGCGCGACATGGCCGAGGCGCTGCAGCGCGGCGCGCGTCGGCCGGACACCCGCTATTCCTACGACATGCTGGGCGAGGCTGCCCTCACCGCCACCGATGTGGAGCGTTACATGCGCGCCTATCAGGAGGCGATCGCGCGGGCGGGTGAGGGCGCGCCGCCGGCGGCCGCCGACGACCCGCTCGCCATGCCCGGCGTCTCGGTCAAGCTCTCGGCGCTGCACCCGCGCTATGCCTATGCCCAGCATGGACGCGTGTTGGCCGAACTCGGCCCCCGTCTGCAGTCGCTTGCCCAGCTGGCGCGCGCCAAGGGCGTGCAGCTGACCTGGGACGCCGAGGAAGCGGAGCGCCTGGACCTGTCGCTCGATCTGTTCGAGCAGGCCTACGCCGATCCCGCGTTGGCCGGCTGGGAGGGGCTCGGCCTTGCGGTACAGGCCTACCAGAAGCGAGCTCCGGCGGTGTTGGAGTGGCTCGCGGCGCTGGCGCGCGGGGCCGGGCGCCGGATGCCGGTGCGCCTGGTCAAGGGCGCGTACTGGGACTCGGAGATCAAGTGGGCGCAGGAGCGCGGCTTGGACGGCTTTCCGGTGTATACGCGCAAGCTGGCCACCGACGTCTCGTGGCTGGCCTGCGCGCGCCTGCTGGTCGAGGCGGAGGATGCCTTCCATCCGCAGTTTGCCACCCACAATGCCTACAGCGTCGCTTACGTGCTGAACATTGCGTCCGGGCGGCGGGTGGAGTTTCAGCGCCTGCACGGCATGGGGGAGGCGCTCTACGAGGCCCTTACCGAGCAGCGGCCCGACGCTCCACCCTGCCGGATCTACGCCCCGGTGGGCGGGCATCGCGAGTTGCTGCCTTACCTGGTGCGGCGCCTGCTCGAGAACGGCGCCAACACCTCGTTCGTGCACCGGCTGGGGGAGGCCGCGCGGCCGATCGAGCAGGTGGTGGTGGACCCGGTGCACGAGTTGGTCACCACGCCCTATCGGCCCAGCGCGCGGCTCGCGGCGCCGCCCGACCTGTTCCGCCCCGAACGTAAGAACTCGCGCGGCCTCGATTTCGGCGATGTGCGCACCGTGAGCGCGCTGGCGGCGGAGCTCGCTCCGTGGGCGGAGCATCGCTGGCGCGCCGCGCCCATCGTGGGCGGCCGCGCGCGGGAGGGAGCCGCGAAGGCGCGGGTGGAGCCGTGCGACCATTCCCGTCCGGTCGGCGATGTGGTGCAGGCGGACGCGGCGCTCATCGAAGAGGCGCTCGCGCTCGCCCAGGGCGCGGCACGCGACTTCGAGCAAGTCTCGGCCGAACGGCGTGCGCGCTGGCTGGAGCAGGCGGCCGACGCCCTGGAGGCGCATCGGGCGGAGCTCATGGCGCTGTGCGTGCGTGAGGCCGGCAAGACCCTCCCGGACGCCTTGGCGGAGGTGCGCGAGGCGGCCGACTTCTGTCGCTATTACGCGGCCCAGGCGCGGCGCCGGTTCCAGAGTCCGCAGCCGCTACCCGGCCCCGCGGGCGAGAGTAACTTCCTGCAACTACACGGGCGCGGCGTGTTCCTGTGCATCAGCCCGTGGAACTTCCCGCTAGCGATCTTTGTGGGTCAGGTGGCCGCGGCGCTCGCCGCGGGCAACCCGGTGCTGGCGAAGCCCGCCAGTCACACCCCGCTGGTGGCCGCGCGCGCGGTGGAAATCATGCTGGCGGCCGAGTTCCCCGCCGAGGCGCTGCAGTTTGTGCCCGCGCCGGGCGCCGCGCTGGAGGCGCTCGTCTGCGACCCGCGCCTCGCCGGCATCGCCTTCACCGGCTCCACCGAGGTGGCGCGTGGGTTGCAACAGCGCCTGGCCGCCCGGCCGGGACCGTTGGTGCCGCTGATCGCCGAGACGGGCGGGCAGAACGCCATGATCGTGGATTCCTCAGCCCTGCCCGAGCAGGTGGTGACGGACGTGCTGCACTCGGCCTTCAACAGCGCGGGCCAACGCTGCTCGGCGCTGCGGGTGCTGTGCGTGCAGCAGGAGATCGCGCCGCGCGTGCTGGAACTCTTGAAGGGGGCGATGGCGGAACTGAGGGTGGGCGACCCGGCGCTCTTTGCCACCGACGTCGGGCCGGTGATCGATGCCGGGGCGGCGCAGACGCTGGCCGGCCACGTGCAGGCGATGCGCGCTGCGGGCCTGGCCGTGCACAGCCTGCCCCTACCGGAGGCCGCACGCGCGGGCAGCTACTTTGCGCCCACGCTGGTCGAGCTCGACGGCCTGGAGCGCCTGCACACCGAGGTGTTCGGGCCGGTGCTCCATGTGCTGGCGTATGCGGCCGAACGGCTCGATGACCTGGTGGAGGCCATCAACGCCACCGGCTACGGCCTGACGCTCGGCATCCACAGCCGCATCGACGCCACCGTCGACTACATCCGGCGCCGCGCGCGGGTCGGCAACGTGTACGTCAACCGCAACATGATCGGCGCGGTGGTGGGCGCCCAGCCCTTCGGCGGCGAGGGCCTGTCGGGCACCGGGCCGAAGGCCGGGGGCCCGCATTACCTGCTGCGCTTCGCCACCGAGCGCACCGTCAGCGTGAACACCGCCGCCGTCGGCGGCAACGCCAGCCTGCTGGCGCAGGACGACGACTAAGGGGGAGGTCTGAATACATCCATCCTGGATTTATCAGACCACGCAAAGCGAGAACGCGGTTTTCACTTTGCTTCGCGAGCGACGGCGTGCAGCGGTCGATCACGGCGGCACCTCCGTGTACCGCGGGAAGCCCTGAATTGATCGGCGCTTCCCTAACCCGCGCTCAGTACACCGCCTGCGTCTCGGCCAGTTCCTCCACCGACGGCGGGATCTTCTGCACCATGTGCTTGTAACGGTCCACCCGCGGGTCGTCCGCGTGCAGGGCTTCGACGAAGGTGGGGCGCACCGCCTGATAGAGCAGGCGCGCCTGCACCGTGAACGGCCCCTGGGCGTCGCCCGTCTCCACGCGGTAGTGCACCGTGTCGGTCCCGCTGCCCTCGCCCGTGGAGTCCTGGTTGAAGTCGGGATCGTGGGCGGCACGACCGAAGATGCCGGTCGTGCCGTCCGCCGGGACGGCGCTGCGGTCGAAGCCGCGCGGCGGGATGCGGTTGTCCTTCAGATACTCCGCGGCGTGCAGCAGTACATAGGTGATGTTGCCGTTCACGTCCCCCAGCACCGATTCGTAGATGGCGACCTGCGCGGGGTCCTCGATCACCTCGTGGTGCGGTTCGTAACAGCCCGCCACCGGCGCGTCCTTCTTCGGCGCCAGGCACTGCGGGTGTAAGTGATCGGCGTCCACCGACAGTCGCCCCGCCGCGTCCGGGCGCCCGGACTCGAACACCAGCTGTCCGTCACGGTCGGTCACCTCTAGGTGCAGCCATACCCGGCGCGAGGGATAGGCGGTCGGCAGCTTGTGACCGGTGCGGTTGGTGATCGTGACGGGGATGGCGAGGCGCCCGTCGTCATCGGTGCCGATGATGCCGATCTCCAGGTCTGCCGTCTCCTTGGCCAGCAGGTCGCGCGTGCGGGCGATGGCCGCCTCGAAGCCGGCCTCGGTGGTGCTGTCGGCGATACCCAGCACGTCGCGATAGGCCTTCAACAGCTCCAGGGTATGGGCGTTGCCGCCGGTGAAGGTGTGGGCGTGAAACGGGCTGCGCACGGGCAGGTTGGCGATGGTGCCGCCGTCCGGGCGAGTGGCGATCTGCGTCGCGTAGCCGTCGTGGGGCTCGGCCATGTGGCAGGCCTGGCACGACCTTTCCGCGCTGCGTCCGGGGCCGTACACGCTGTTGCGCCACTCGAGATAGGGCGTCTGCTCGGGAAAGCTCTTGCCGGTGGGCTGCAGGGTGGCGATATCGATCACCGGCGTGAACAAGGTGTGGCAGGTGGCGCACATGGCCGAATCGCGCATATGGGGGCTGTACACGGGGGTGTACTGGGTCCTGTTTTGCATGGCGCCGGCGCGCGGCTCGGGGTAGGGCCCGTAGATCTCCCCGGTGCCGAGGCTGTACTGGCCGGTGAAGGAGGCCGCGGTGCCGAGTTTGCCGTCGTCCCGGATCTGGTGACAGGCGGTGCAGCTTACGCCCTCGCGCGCATGCATCTGCTGCAGCGCCGTCTCCAGGCGGTAGTGGCCGTCGCTGTCGAGCCCGACGCCCGTCTGGTGCGCGTGGGTGCGGCCCATCGGTGCGTGGCAGGTGAGGCAGGTGTCCTCGATCTTGCCGGCGAGGTGCGGGAACACGTGGGTTTCCTCCGCCAGCGCTGCCTGGAAGTAGGGGTCGGTCAGACTCTGCCCCATCATGCTGTGCTTCCACATGTCCGGCGGGCTGACGTCTTGGCCGGCGTGCGTCATCACCTGTCCATTGGCGGTGTGGCAGGCGGCGCAACTGTTGGCGTTGCTGAAGGCGCCGGTGTCCGCCCAGTTGGGATCGAACGCCGCCTCGCCCAACAGGGGCACGATGCGGGCCCGGCCGACCGCCTGCTCTGTTCCTTCTTGGTCGGCGAGAACCAAGGAGAAGTCCACCCGCTCCTCAGGCTTGCCGAGGAGCTTCACCACCACGTGCTTGGCGCTTTCGCCGGCGGCGAATTCCAGCGCACCCTGCACCGTCTGGTAGTCGGTGCCGGCCACGGCTGAACCGTCCGCCGTCGCGTAGCGAAGGATTGCTTTGCGCTCCACATCCGTACGCCAAACCGTGAACCACGCTTCCTGATCGCCCGCGGCGACTGACACGTCTTCGACCCTCAGCGCGGCGTTCGCCTCGACCTCGCCATCGGGGGCGGGGGTCGTGGCCTCGCCGTTGCTGCCCGCGTTCGAGCCGCCACCACAGCCGGCCAGCACCAGGGCGAGGGAGGCTAGAGCGATGAGCACTAGCGACAGATTGAGTACGCGAGCGAGGCCGTGCGACATGATGGCATCCATGTTTCAAGGGAGCCGGCAAGTGTAAGAGGCTGAATTGCAAGCGGACGTGGCGTGTGTCCCAACTGGCGGCCGGAGGGGAACTAGCTGCACGCGTGAAGTAGCGTTCGAGACACATAAGGTAGTAATCTCTACGCCCTATGGACTGGCACCTTTTGATCCTCGCACTCCCGTCGGCGCAGGCCACGGCGCGCATGCGCGTCTGGCGCGGGCTACGCGCGCGCGGCTGCGCGGTGCTGCGCGACGGCGTGTACCTCCTGCCTCAGAAAGCGGGACTGCGGGAGTTTCTCGTTGAACAGGCGGCTGAAGTGACGGCGGCCGGCGGCGGCGCCCAGGTGTTGGATGTGCAGGCCGACGCGGCGCAGGCTGGGGCCTTCCGCCAGCTGTTCGATCGCGCAAACGACTATGCCGCGTGGAGCCGCCAAACGACTGCGCGCGCGGCGGAGCTGGAGGCCAAATCGCCGGGCGCCGCGGCGCGTGAGCTGGCCAAGCGGGCGCGTGAGCTCGCGCGCATCGAGGCGATCGACTACTTCCCTGGCGCCGAGCGCGCGCGGGCGCGGGCACTGCTGGCGCGGCTGGAGGCCGCTGTTGAGGGCGCCGCGGGGGAGCCTCGCGCGCTGGGCGGCGCCATCGAAGCGCGTCGGCGCGCGGACTATCGCGCACGCCTGTGGGCGACACGCCGTCGACCGTGGATCGATCGCCTGGCGAGCGCGTGGCTCATTCGGCGCCACATAGATCCCGAGGCGCGTTTCCTTTGGCTCGCGGCACCGGCCGACTTAGCGGCCGGTGCCGTCGGCTTCGATTTCGACGGTGCCGAGTTCACCCACGTGGGTAACCGCGTCACTTTCGAGGTGCTGGCGGCGAGCTTTGGGCTGGAGCGCGAGCCGGTGCTGGCGCGCCTGGCGCAGCTGGTGCACTACCTCGACGTCGGCGGCGTGCCATCGCCCGAGGCGCCCGGTCTGGAGGCGATGCTGCGTGGCGCGCGTGAGCGTCATGCGGACGACGACGCGCTGCTGGGCGAGGCGCTGGTGATTTTTGATGCCTTGGCGGGCGGCTTGGCGGCGGCCCTGGCAAGGCAAGAGGAGAACGATGCATGAGCAGCGACAACGCGCTTGCCGGTGACGCGGCTGACGCGCCGGTGCGCCGAGTGAGTTGGCGTGAGGCTTTCTGGTACTGGTTGCGCCTGGGCTTCATCAGCTTCGGCGGGCCGGCGGGCCAGATCTCGATCATGCATTACGATCTGGTGGAGCAGCGGCGCTGGATCTCGGAGCGGCGCTTCTTGCACGCGCTCAACTATTGCATGCTGCTGCCCGGACCCGAGGCCCAGCAGCTCGCCACCTACATCGGCTGGTTGCTGCACCGCACCTGGGGCGCGATCTTGGCCGGGGTGTTGTTCGTGCTGCCTTCGCTGGTGCTACTGATCGTGCTGAGCTGGATCTACCTGCGCTGGGGCGATGTACCGGCCGTGGCGGGCATTTTGTACGGCATCAAGCCCGCGGTGGTGGCCATCGTGCTGTTTGCCGCCTACCGCATCGGCTCGCGCGCGCTGGCCAACGTCCCCTTATGGGGCATAGCCGCGGCGGCCTTTGTCGCGATGTTCGCCTTCGGTATACCGTTCCCGCTGATCGTGGGTGTGGCGGCGCTGATCGGGTTCATCGGCGGACGTCTTGCGCCGGCCACGTTCGCCTTGGGCGGGGGGCACGCGGGCGGCGGCGCCCAACGCTACGGGCCGGCGATCCTCGACGACCACACGCCGACGCCGGCGCACGCGCGTTTCACCTGGCGGCGCCTGGTACGCATCCTCGTCGTGGGGTTGGGGCTCTGGCTGTTGGCGATGGCGGTGCTCACCGCGCTGTTTGGGTGGCAGGGGATGCTGACGCAGGTCGGCTGGTTCTTCACCAAGGCGGCGCTGCTCACATTCGGTGGGGCCTACGCGGTACTGCCCTACGTGTACCAGGGCGGCGTGGAGTACTACCAGTGGGTCACGCCGCACCAGATGATGGACGGCCTGGCGCTCGGCGAGACCACGCCGGGGCCGCTGATCATGATCGTGGCCATCGTGGGCTTCATCGGGGCGTGGAGCCAAGCGATCTTCGGCCCGGATCAGCTGTTCCTGGCCGGCGCCTTGGCGGCCACGGTGGCGACCTTCTTCACCTTCCTGCCCTCGTTCCTGTTCATCCTGGGCGGCGGTCCGCTGGTGGAATCCACCCACGGCAATATCAGCTTCACCGCCCCGCTGACCGGCATCACCGCCGCCGTGGTGGGGGTGATCTTCAATCTCGCCGTGTTCTTCGGCTACCACGTGTTGTGGCCGCAGGGGCTGGACGGGCGCTTCGATGTGTTCTCGCTGCTGGTGGCGGTGGCGGCCTTCGTGGGCTTGTTCCGCTTCAAGCTCGGCATTATTCCGCTAATCGGCGTGTGCGGCGCCCTGGGGCTGGGTTACAGCGTGCTGGTGGGCCTGTGAGGTGCGCCCGTCGAGCGTGAAGGCCCGCAGCGCGAGGGCCAGCCCCAGGCCGAGCGCGGCCAATAGCAGCAGGCGCCCCAGGGTCTCCTGGTCGCTGACCAGGTAGTTGTTACATACCCGCAGCGGGGCCACCAGGTACAGCCAACCCATCACCGCCAGCATGGCGACCAGCTTGCTCGCCACCACGCCGCGCAGCACGAAGGGCACGCGTGGCCAGGACAGGCGCAGGGGCAGCCCGACCAGCAGCGCGAGGCTGGCAAACTTGGCGGCGTCCACCGCCGCCGATTCGAGCGCGGCATCGAGGTGCCGGGGCAGCATCCACCAGGCGAGGGCGAACAGGGCAAGCAGCAGCCCCGCGACGCCCGCGCGGTCCCAAGGCGCGAGCGCCGCGCGCCAGCGCGCCGGCAGCGCGCTACCGAGCAGGGCGCCGGCCACGATCAGCAGGGGAATCTGCACCAGCATGTGGGTCCACATGATGCCTTCGAGGCCCGCGCGCAGCGGCGGCAGCGCCAGCGCCGCCAGCAGGCCCAGACCGGCCGCGGCCGGATAACTCACAGCATCGCCTCCAATACCCGTACCACCCCGTCGACGTCCTCGAGGTCGGTGATGTAGGCCAACCGGCCGGCCCGATCCACGACGTGCAGTGCGGCGTTGTGCTCATAGCCGCCGTAGCCGTCGGGAATCACGGTGATGCCGAAGGCGCGCAGCACCGCGGGCAGCTCGGCCGCCTCGCGCGGCCGGGCTACCTGCCAGTGCGGCCCGGCCCCGAACCGCTCGGCGTAGCCCGTGAGCATGCGCGGGGTGTCGCGGTACGGATCGAAGCTGATGCTGAGCAGCATCACCTTCCCGCCGAGCCGGCCGGGACCATCGTCCTCCAGCCGCGCCTGCAGGCGCTGCATGGCATCGCCGAGGTCGTTGCACACCGTCGGACAGCGGGTGTAGATGAAGTTCACCACCACGGTGCGCCCCGCCCAATCCGTCAGCGCCCAGTCGGCACCCTCTCGGCCTTGCAGCGCGAGCGGCGGCAGGGGACGTGGGGCCTCGCGTACCGCCAGCCGGCGTGCCTCCTCGGCGGTGAAGGCGCGGAGGCCGTCCGTGGCCCCCCACAGTGCCGGCACGCCCGCGGCCAGGATCAACAGCGCGGCGAGTGCCGTGCGCATCAGGCGGCCCGCGGCGGCGCGCTGCGGGTGCAGCCGAGCGAACACAGGAAGCGCAGCACGAACACCGCCACCGCGATCACGACGAGCGCGGCGAAGAGCGCGCCGATCTGGCTGTACGGGACCCATTCGGCGGCATGTTCGGCATAGCGGCGCGGGATGCTGTGGCGCCCCGAGTACAGGAAGGTGAACACGAAGCCCAGGCCGCCGAGCAGGAAGCCCCAGAAGGCCAGGCGGTCGGTGTTGCTGTCCGGCGCGGGGCGCTCGCCCTTGGTCATCCAGTACATGAAGCCGAAGATCATCGCACCCACCCCGAGCAACAGGTAGAAGTGGAAGTGTCCCGGCACCCACAGGGTGTTGTGCATCACCCTATTGATCGGGATGAGCGCGTCGATGATGGCGGGGATCACGCCCGCGGCCCAGCCGAAGGTGCCGAGGAACAGCAGCCCCGAGGTCAGGTCCCAGCGCATATTGGCGCGGTGCACGATCATCAGGGCGCCGTAGGCCGTCACGAGCAGCACGGGAAGGCCGCTGGTGAAGGAGATGATCTGCCCCATGGCGTGCGCCCACACCGGCATGTTGAAGTCCATCAGCAGGTGGTGTGGGTAGACGATCATCACCATCACCGTGGAGGCGGTCCAGGCAGCCAGGAACACGCGGTTGGGCTTCCAGCTGCGATTCGCGTAGCGCGGCAGGATCTCGTACACCGCGATCACCGCCATATAAATAGTGGCGTTCACGAACACATGGCCGAAGAAGTAGATCAGGTTCTTGGCCAGCAGCGGGTCGATGGTGAAGGCCGGCACGTAGAGGTTGACCAGCGTCATTACCAGGATGGCCGCGCCGGCGGTGATACCGAGGATGTTGACGATCAGGACCATGGTGCTCGCCACCACCGCCGCGGGCGGCGGCTCCGAGGTGTCGCCTCCGAACAGCTGCGGCCAGCCCAGCGCGCGCGGCAGGCTGCCGTAGGCGGCGAGGATGGCGCGCGCGATATCCAGGTGCAGGATCAGAAAGCCGGTACCGATCAGCAGCAGGCCGCCCATGAACAACGCCGCCGCGTGCGCCGACCACAGCCCCATGGAATTGGCGGGCAGCGGGTAGAGGAAGGTCCAGGCGCCGGCGAAGCCGCCGAAGAAGATGCTACCCAGGATCGCGACCGCGCCGACCAGAAACAGGCCGAGGTTGAGCGCGAATATGGCGGTGGACAGGCGCACATAGCGCGCGAGGAAGTACCACATCACGGCGGCGGAGCCGATCGCGGCGATCCCGACCATGCCGGCGCCGTGGGCGGTGAGCACCTGATAGAAGCGTTCCAGCCCGAGCGGCAGCAGCTGCGCCTGGCCCAGGCGCATGGCCAGGCCAAACAGCATCATGAGCAGCAGCACCACCCCGGCGACGGCCAGGTAGGCGAGCACGGTGTTGCGGGCGGCGGGCGTCAGATGCCCGTCGGCGGCGGATTGTGTGGTCATGTTCGGTCTCCGGATCAGCGAGCGGCGAGCGGGGCGTCGGTGACGGTGAAGGTGGCGTCCATCGCGTGGTGGGCGATGCCGCAGTACTCCAGGCACAGAATGCGGTAGGTGCCGGGTTCGGCGAAGGTATGCACCAAGCGGTTGGTGTAGCCGGGCATGGCCTGGGTCTGGGCCACCAGACGCATACTCTGGTCATAGATGGCGAAGCCGTGGTTGGCGTCGGCACTGGTGACGTGGAACACGACCGGGCGGCCGGCCGGCGCGGTGTCGGTGCTGAGCTCCCAGTAGAACTGATGCCCGGTGGCGTCCACCCGCACCGCTTGGTCGGTGACTTGATCGGCCACGCTGTACGGCAGATCGACCAGGGTGCCGATCATCAGCCCGGTGCCGAGCGCCGCCGAGGCGGCGAACAAGCGGCCGCGCAGGCGATAGGCGCGGGTCTGGATGGGTGCGTAGTCCGCCTGGTGGCGGGCGTTGAGCACGACGTACAGATAGACCGCCGCGAGCAGCAGGATCAGCAGCAGGGAGATCTGCCACGCGATTGATTGTTCCATCGGGTTCCCCTCGGATCACTAAAGATGTATAGCGGATGCATCTTCAGGCCGAGGCCGCAGCGCTGTCAAGCACCGGCGGCCGCTCGCGCCCGCCAAGTGTGGAGCGCTGCGCGACGGATGGGCAGGCCCGGCGCGTTTCGGCTTCCTGCTAGAATGGGGCGTCCACAGGAAAGCGCATGCATCTGACACGACATACCGATTACGCCCTGCGGGTCCTGATGTACCTGGCCCTGGAGCCCGACCGCGTGGCGACCATTTCGGACATCGCGGGGGCCTATGACATCTCGCGCAACCACCTGGTCAAGGTGGTGCACGAGCTGGGCGGACATGGGCTGTTGCACACCAGCCGCGGCAAGGGCGGCGGGATCCGTCTCGCGCGCCCCCCCGACAGCATCACGGTGGGGGAGGTGGTGCGGCGCATGGAGGGCAGCCTGCAGATCATCGACTGTGCGTCCCCGCGCTGCGCGATTCTGCCCCAGTGTCGCCTGAAGGGCGCATTGGAGGAGGCCGCGCGGGCCTTCCTCACCACGCTCGACGGCTACACCTTGCACGACCTCGTGCAGCAGCGCGAGCCGGCCCTGCTCGGCCTGCTGGGCCGCTGACGCCGCGCCCCGGCCAACTCGGCCACTTCCGCCATCTCCGGAATGCGAACCAGTCGGTAGCCCTTCAGTTTTCGTTGTGGCGGCCGACATCTCAGTGCGTCGGCGGCGGTCGCGGTGGATCGAAACCCGTCGCGGCGGCCGTAGAGGCTTGTTGCGCATTTCTTGACCGGAGGGGGCATGGATTTTCAGGATTATCTGCGGGTGCTCGTGCACAAGGACGGCTCGGACCTTTATCTCACCGTCGGTGCGCCGCCGGCCGCCAAGTTCCAGGGCGCCCTCCGTGCCATCGACAATCTGACGCTGACGGCGGAGGACCTGCGCCGCATCGCCTATGGGGTGATGAGCCCGGAGCAGCAGGCGGAGTTCGAGCGCAAGCCGGAGATGAATCTCGCCATCTCGGTGTCGAAGGTGGGGCGCTTTCGCGTCAACATCTTCCGGCAGCGCAACGCCCTTGCGATGGTGGTGCGCAACGTCAAGACCGCGATCCCCCGCTTCGAGGATCTGGGGCTGCCCGAGGTTTTGAAGAAGCTCATTATGGAGAAGCGCGGGCTGGTGCTGTTCGTGGGCGGCACGGGGTCGGGCAAGTCCACCTCGCTGGCGTCGCTGATCGACTTCCGCAACACCAACTCGGCGGGGCACATCATCACCATCGAGGACCCGGTGGAGTTCGTGCACCCGCACAAGAAGAGCATCGTCAACCAGCGCGAGGTCGGGGTGGATACCGACAGCTACGAAGACGCGCTCAAGAACACCCTGCGCCAAGCACCCGATGTGATCCTGATCGGCGAGATCCGCGACCGCGAGACCATGGAACACGCGCTGGCCTTCGCCGAGACCGGCCACTTGTGCATCTCGACGCTGCACGCCAACAGCGCCAACCAGGCGCTGGATCGCATCATCAACTTCTTCCCCGAGGAGCGCCGCCACCAACTGCTCATGGATCTGTCCCTGAACCTCAGGGGTTTTGTTTCCCAGCGCCTGGTCCCGACCGTGGACGGCAAGCGCGTGGCCGCGATCGAGGTGTTGCTGGGCACGCCGCTGGTGCAGGACCTGATCATGAAGGGTGAGATCCACAGCATCAAAGAGGTCATGGCCAAGAGCGAGAATATCGGCATGCAGACCTTCGACGGTGCGCTGTTCAAGCTCTTGCAGCAGGGGCGGATCACCGAGGAATTCGCCCTCGGCAACGCCGACTCGCCCACAGACCTAAAACTGCGCATCACGCTGTCCAAGAAGAAATCCGTGGACGACGAGGAGGTATCGGAGAAGTTCTCCTTGGTGCTCGACGAGGAGGAGGCCGAGGAGGGGCGGGGTTGATCTGAATACCTCTCCTTCCTGGCGTTCTCGGAACGTGTGCCGCGCGCTCTGACAGCAGCGTCTCATTAGCTCAACTTGGTGTTCCATCAGTTCCTTTCGGCTTGGCGGCCCGCGGCGGGGACCACACAATCGGTGGTTCCCGCGTAGCTTGCGGGGCTCAACCCAGAAGAAGGAACAGGAGGCAGCATGAGACTGATACTGTTGGGGGCACCCGGCGCCGGCAAGGGGACTGTGGCCAAGCTGCTCACCGCGCTGGACGGCTCGGTGCAGATCTCCACCGGCGACATCCTGCGGGCCGAGGTGCGCGCGGGTAGCGAGCTGGGCAAGAAGGCGAAGGAGTACATGGACGCCGGCGGGCTGGTGCCCGACCAGCTCATCCTGGACATGATGGGCAAGCGCCTGCAGCAGCCCGATTGTGCGAAGGGCTTCCTACTGGACGGCTTCCCGCGCACCATCCCTCAGGCCGAGGCCTTGGACGCCCTGCTCGCCGAACTCGGCATCAGCCTGGACGCCGTCGTGGAGATCGACGTGCCGCGCGAGGTGATCCTGGACCGGCTGACGACGCGCCGCACCTGTTCCAATGCCGATTGCCAGGAGATCTACAACGTGAAGACCAAGCCGCCCAAGGCGGATGGGACGTGCGAGAAGTGCGGGGCGAAGGTGGTGCAGCGTGACGACGAGACCGAGGAGGCCATCGCCAAGCGCCTGGACGTGTACAACGAGAAGACGGCGCCGCTGGCCGGCTACTACGCGAAAAAGGACTGCCTGCTGACGGTGCGCAGCACCTCCAGCGACGATGTGGTGGCGGCCATCCAGCAGCGCGTCGCGGCCTGAGCGGCTGGCCTCAAAAAGAACCCCGCCGGGGGGCGGGGTTCTTTACGTCTCAGTCCGGCAAGGGTGCCGAACTTAGACGGCGGTGACGTTCGCCGCCTGCGGGCCCTTGGGGCCATTCTGCAGGTCGAAGCTCACCTTCTGGCCCTCGGCCAGGGTCTTGAAGCCCGAGGAGTTGATCGCGCTGAAATGCACGAACACGTCCGCGCCACCGTCGTCCTGGGTGATGAAGCCGAAGCCCTTGGACTCGTTGAACCACTTCACAGTGCCTGTCGCCATTGCGGTATACCTAATCTAAACATTTACTTGGGTGTTGCTTGCAGGTCATGAAATGGGGCGGGTACGAGCCATGTTACTGAAGGGCCAGACCAAAATCTCCAAAGCCACAATCTGCAGCACTGTCACTATAGGCCAAGCGTTTCGGGAATACCACCTTTTATTTTGTGGGGCTAACGGGGGGCGGAGGCGGTCGGCCGGCGGCACGGGAATCGTTGTCTAACTGACTGTTTGACAAGGGGGCTAGCGCGCCATGTGCAGGAAGTACATGTGCCGCTCGTACTGGTCGAGCACATCGCCGATGACCTCGTCGCGGCTGTAGCCGTAGATGTCGAAGTTGTGGCTGCCTTCCTTGAGGAACACCTCCGCACGGAAGTAACGATGCTCTTCGGCCGCGTCGTCCAGTTGATCGAGGATGAACGCGGGCGGTGCGTAGCCGTGCAGGCGCACACCGTATACGAAGTCGCCGCCCCCGCCCAGGTGTACCTCGAGCTGCTCGCGGTCCGGCTCGGTGCGCACCGCCACGTCGAGGCCGGCTTTGCGTAGTTCCTCGGCCACCGACGTGAGCGCGGGGCGGGCCGTCTCCTGCAAGAAGCGCCTGACCTCACGCTCGCCGGGAAAGGTCACGATGCGGCGCACGCGCTCGCGCCAGGAATGAGGCTCGCGCGTGTGGCGGGCGGAGCTTACGTGCTGTTGCAGCGTGCCGCGCTTGAGCATCTCGAGGCGCAGGGCGGCGTACAGGCCGTAGGCGGCGATCAGCATCACGATCGAGAAGGGCAGCGCGCTCGCGATGGCTGCCGTCTGCAATGCGGTGAGCCCGCCCACCAGGAGTAGCACACCCGCCACCACGCCCTCGCTCACCGCCCAGAACACGCGGGTCCATTGGCGCCGGTTGCGCCGCCCCCCGGAGGCGATGATGTCGATCACCAGCGAGCCCGAGTCCGACGAGGTGACGAAGAAGGTTATCACCAGCAGGGTCGCGATGAGCGACGTGACGGCGGCCAGCGGCAGGTTCTGCAACATCTGAAACAGCGCCACGGCCTCGTCCGCCTGCACCGCGTCGATCAGGCCTTCGACGCCCTGGCGCAGCACGAAGTGGATGGCGGTGTCGCCGAACACCGTGAGCCACAGGAAGGTGAAGCCCACGGGCACCAGCAGAACGCCGAGAACGAACTCGCGTATCGTGCGCCCGCGCGAGATGCGCGCGATGAACATGCCGACGAACGGCGACCAGGCGATCCACCAGCCCCAGTAGAACAGCGTCCAACCGCCGATCCAGTCCTCGCCCGGTTGGTAGACGTACAGGTTGAAGGTCTTGTACACGATCTCGCTGAGGTAGCCGCCGGTGTTCTGCACCAGGGTGTGCAGCAGAAACACCGTGGGCCCGACCGCCAGCACGAACACCAGCAGCACTACCGCCAGGATGAGGTTCAACTCGCTGAGGCGCCGGATGCCTTTGTGCAGCCCGGCCAGCAGGGATATCAAGGCAAGGCCGGTGATCAGCGCGATCAGCAAGAGTTGGACGGCCACCGTCGACGGCACGCCGAACAGGTAGTTCAGCCCCGCATTGATCTGCATGGAGCCGAGCCCCAGTGAGGTCGCGACGCCGAACAAGGTGCCCAGGATGGCGAAAACGTCGACCGCGTGGCCGATGGGTCCGTGGATGCGTTCGCCGATCAGCGGATACAGCGCCGAGCGGATCGCCAACGGCAGATTGTGGCGAAACGCGAAGTAGGCGAGCACCAGCGCGACCACCGCGTAGATGGCCCACGCGTGCAGCCCCCAGTGGAAGAAGGTGATGCGCATCGCCTCGCGCGCGGCGTCCACGGTCCGGCCTTCGCCCACCGGCGGCGTGGCGTAGTGCAGGATCGGCTCCGCGACGCTGAAGAACATCAGGCCGATGCCCATGCCGGCGGAGAACAGCATGGCGAACCATGAACGGTAGCTGAACTCGGGTTCGGAATGGTCGGGTCCGAGCTTGATGCGCCCGTAGCCGCTGGCGGCCAACACGATGACGAACCCGAGAAAGATGCCCACGGCCAGCAGGTAGAACCAGCCCATGGTCTCGTTGATCCCGCTCTGCACCGACTCGAACAGGACCTCCGCGCGCTCCGGCGCAAGCATCGCGAAGGCCACCAGTACCACCACCAGCAGCACGGCGCTATAGAACACCGGCGGATTGATCGCGCCGCGGCGCGTGTCGTGTTGTGGGTCGGAGTCGCCGTTACTCATCGCGCTGGCGTCCTCTTCAGAAGTAGTAACCGACGTTGATGTTCAGGCGGCGGTGACGCTCGCCCGCGCCGCTCGCCAGCGATCCGCCGATGAAGGGGTGGTCACGCGCGACGATGTAATCAATGTAGGTGGATACGGGTCCTGCCTGAACCAGCATCCCGGTTACGTTCTTCCAGGTATCGTTCAGGTCGCCTGATTTGCGGTACAGGAGGCTGTAGTTGTTGTAGAACTGCAGCTCGCTGATCGGGCCGAATGTCACCGGCAGGCTGCGCGCGAGGTTGACGCTGGCGATGCGCGCCGACGCCGGAATCGTGTCGTAGAACGCATAGGCACCGACCGCGAGCAGCTGGGCGTCGTTCACGCGGTGGCGGTAGTCGCTCAACTGGGCCTTGAGGTTCCAGCGCCCGTAGTCGGCATCGACCGCCAGCGCCCAGGCGCGGCTGTCACCGGCGCGCGCGTCGAGGTCGTGCAGCTCGCCGTACAGCCCCGAGAGCGACGGCGTGAGCCTCACGGGCCCCCAGGCCAGGGTCCGCGCGATACGCGCCGCCGCGGTGTTGGCCTCGCCAAGAGGCTGCCCGGGGGCGTCATGCAGCCCTTCGGCCGGGGCTCGCACACCAAGCACGTCATAGGAGTAACGATGCGTGCGATCGCTGACGAAGCCGTCCACGCCGCCGTGCTCGTCGTTCTTGAGCAATGCGAGATCGAGCCGCCATGGGCCTTGCTCGACCCGCGCCGCAACGCCCAGATCGTGATCGTCCTCCAGGCCGACGTAGTAATGGGTGCTGAAGAAGAAGTTGTGCGAGGTCAACGGGCGGTTACCGAACGGCACCGGCACGATGCCCGCGCGCAGCTGAGTGTTCGCCCAGGGCCGATAGCCCACCCACCCGAACTTCACCACGTTCATGTAGGCGTAGTGGCGGAAGTCGGCCGCCAGCTCCATCTCGTCCCGCGTGCCGTCGACGTTGATGCGGAAGGTATCGAAGTCGATGTCGCCACGGCGTTCCCGATTGCCCTGGTCAAAGGGCTCGTAGCTGTACTGGAAGCGCACCGCCCCGCCGATCGCGATGCCCTCGTCCGCCGCCGCGGCCGACGCCGCAGAGGCGGGGCCAGCCGCCGCGGCGCCGAGCAGAACTGCGGTGGGCAGCTTGCGCCATCGTGCGTTCATGGATTTCGACCAGGCAACTGTCGGGTTCCCCTGGAAGCGTAGCAGTCGCAACCCGCGCCGCCGGATGGTCATGGGTGCGGGGCGCGGCCGTCGTTGCCCGGAGTGGCCGACGCGGCTACCTTCACTGAATCCAGACAAACAGGAGGCCGAGGTGGGACGCAGCCATATCGGAACGGACTGGGCGATCGCGCTTGCCGCCGGTTATCTCGCTACCAAAGTGACCGAACAGGCGCAGGTGTTGCTGTGGCGCGCCACGCCGCCATCCGCGCGCGCGCGCGAGCCGCGCCTACCCGAGGGCAGCAGTGCGCGGCAGGCGGCACGCCTGGTGTGCGACGCTGCCGGCATCGAGCCGCGCCCCGAGCGGCTGGGTTTCATGAAGCGCTGCATCCACTATGGGCTGGGACTCGGATGGGGCTCGGTCTACGGATTCTTGCGCCGGCGCAGCCGCATGAGGCCGCTGGGCGCCGGCATCGTGGCCGGCGCTTCCATGTCGCTCATCGTCGACGAGACCCTCAACCCCGCGCTGGGCATCACACCGCCCAGCGAGGCTTATCCAGCCAGCGCTCACCTGCGCGGATTCGCCTCCCATCTCGTATATGGCCTTGCGTTGGCCGGCGCGGCCGAAGGGCTGCATTGGCTGGTCGAACGCGCCGGGCGGCGCGCCGCCCGCGCGTCTTGATGCCGATCGAAGCGCCATTGCGCCGCGTACCGGTATAGTGACGCTCAAACGAACGCACGGAGGAGACGGATGAAGTTGCTCTACGCGGACGCCTGTTCCGAGGAACGGCCGTGGGTGCGCGAGGCGCTGCCCGAGTTGGAGATCGCCTTCACCGAGGATTGCGTGGACAGCGGCGCGCTGCCCGAAGGTGCCGAGGACGCGGAGGTATTGTCGGTGTTCGTGAGCTCGCGGGTGGACCGCGCGTTGCTCGAGCGCATGCCCAAACTGGCGTTCGTGGCCGCGCGCAGTACCGGTGTGGATCATATCGATCTGCGCGCATGTCGCGAGCGCGGCATACAGGTCGCCAACGTGCCGACCTATGGCGAGCGCACCGTGGCCGAGCATGCCTTCGCCTTGATGCTCGACTTGTCCCGCAAGGTGTGTCAGGCGCGCGCTCGCACCACGCGTCTGGACTTTGACCGCACCGGCCTGCGCGGCTTCGATTTGTTCCGCAAGACCTTGGGCGTGGTCGGCACCGGCGGCATCGGCCGCAACACCATCCGCATCGCCAAGGGCTTCGGCATGGAGGTGATCGCTTATGACGTGCGCCCGCTGGCGGACGCTGACGCGCACGGCTTCCGCTATGTCGATTCCCTCGACACCCTCCTCAGCCAGAGCGACGTGGTGAGCCTGCACGTGCCGTATGTGCCCGCCACCCACCACCTCATCAATCGCGACAACCTGCAGCGCATCAAGCGCGGGGCGCTGCTGATCAATACCGCGCGCGGCGCCGTGGTCGACACCGAGGCGCTGCTGTGGGCGCTGGATGAGGGGCTGTTGGGCGGGGCCGGCCTCGACGTGCTGGAGGAGGAGTTGGCCACCTTCACGGCGCCCGCCTGGCTGCCGCACGGGATGCCCGCCGGTATCGACGCGGCGACGCTGCTGCGTAACCAAGTGCTGGCGGCGCGTCCCGATGTGGTGCTGACGCCGCACAACGCCTATAACAGCGCGGAGGCCTTTCATAGCATCGTCGAAACCTCCACCCAGAACGTGGCCGCGTTCCTGGGCGGACGTGCGCTGAACCTAGTCACCGCGTAGCCGACCATGGGGCCGTCCTACGGCGCGCTGTTGGCCGCGCTGCCGATCGCGTTTGTCGCCCTCATGATGGCCGCCTTCGCGTGGCCCGCGCGGCGTGTGATGCCGCTCGGTTGGGCGATTGCGCTGGCCATCGCCTGGAGCGTGTGGGCGGTCGAACCCATGCGCCTGCTGGCGGCCACGCTGTACGGCTTTCTCTCTTCGCTCAACATCCTGCTGATCGTGTTCGGGGCCGTGCTGGTGCTGAACACGCTGCGCGGCAGCGGCGCGATGCGTGCCATCAGTCACGGTTTCGACGGTATCTCGCCCGACCGTCGTGTGCAGGCGATCATCGTCGGCTGGATGTTCGGCTCGTTCATCGAGGGCGCGGCCGGGTTCGGCACCCCGGCGGCGCTCGCGGCGCCGCTGTTGGTGGTGCTCGGTTTCCCGGCGCTTGCGGCGGTGATGATCGCGCTGATCATGAACTCCACCGCGGTGAGCTTCGGCGCGGTGGGGACGCCGGTGCTCGGCGGTTTGGCCGTCGTGGCCCACGATGCGGCCGGCACGTCCGAACTCGCGCTTCTGGACTTTCTGCGCGAGGTCACCTTGTGGAGCGCCTTGCCGCACGCGGTGGTGGGTACCTTCGTGCCGCTGCTGGCGATCTGCATGCTCACCGCGTGGTTCGGCCCTCCCGGAGAGCGCGGTCTGCGAGGGCTACGCCACGGCTTGCAGGCGGCGCCGTTCGCGCTGTTCGCAGGGCTCGCCTTTACGCTGCCGTATCTGGCCACCGCCGCGCTGCTGGGGCCGGAGTTTCCCGCGTTGATGGGGGCCTTCATCGGGCTGCCGCTGGTGCTCCTTGCGGCGCGGCGGGGTTTCCTCACGCCGCGCACGGTGTGGGATTTCCCGCCGCGTGATCGTTGGCCGGGGGAGTGGTCGGGTAGCGTGGGCGCGGAGCAGGTGGCGCGCGACACCGAACCCGTGATGCCGCTGTGGCGCGCGTGGCTGCCCTATGCGGTGATCGCGCTGGCGCTGCTTGTGACGCGCCTGCCTGCGCTCGGCCTGCGCGATTGGCTGGCGGCGCGCACGCTGCAGTGGAACGACATCCTTGGCAGCGGCATCGATTACAGCCTGCCGTACCTGTACCTGCCCGGCATCGTGCCCTTCATGGTGGTGGCGTTGCTGGCGGCGTTGTTCTATCGCATGCCGGCGCGGGCGGTGGCGCAGGCCTGGGGGAATACGCTGCGGCAACTCGGCGGCGCCACGCTCGCGCTGCTGTTCGCCGTGGCGATGGTGCAGATCATGATCCAGTCCGACGTCAACGCGCGTGAGGTGGAGGGCATGATGCTCACCTTGTCGGGCGCCGCCGCGGACGCCGTGGGCGCGGCGTGGCCGGTGGCGGCGCCGTTCGTCGGCGCCCTCGGCTCCTTCGTGTCGGGCTCGGCCACGGTGTCGAACGTCATGTTCGCCGCGTTCCAGTTCGAGGCCGCCGAGCGCATCGGGGTGTCGGGCGTGCTGATACTCGGCTTGCAGAATACCGGCGCCGCCGTGGGCAACATGATCGCGGTGTTCAATATCGTGGCCGCCTGCGCCGCGGTGGGGCTCGCGGGTCGCGAGGGGCTGGTGCTGCGTCGTAATCTGTTGCCCGCCGCACTGTACGCGCTCTCGCTCGGCGCGCTCGGCTGGGTGCTGAGCCGGCTAGTCACGAACTGACGGGCGCCGCTCCACGTTGACAGCCTCCGAGTAGATGCTAGGGTCCAATCTAATCGCTGTTCGGGATTTTCCTAGCTGCCACGGAGGGCGGTCATGGGGAGGGGGGACAGCAGCGCGCGCGCGGCCGTCACTGGGGGACGGTTTGGGCGAGCGCTGACGCAACGAGCCGACTGCGCCTCTGAAAGCGTGTGCCCTGCACGCGAGCGGCTCGCCGTACGCCCCCGGTTCCTTCCTCGTTCCGTCTTGCGCGGCGCACGTCTCAACCCTCTCGCTTCCAAGGAGCGGATCGCGTTGATGCGCGCTGCACGCCATGGAGGGCGACATGCATAACGAAGACCATCGGTACGCCGCGAGCGCCGGCCGCGGCACTACCGCGAAGACGGTGATCGTTCTGCTGGCAACGCTCCTGCTGTTTGGCGGTGGCGGACCGGCCTTGGCCCAGGGGTCCTCGCCGCTGGATGAATGGCACTGGCGCAATCCGCTGCCGCAGGGGAATACCTTGGAATGCCTGCTGCACGCGGAGGGCCGGTTCCTGGCCTTGGGTACAGCACACACCGCGCTCACTTCTAGCGACGCGCGCGACTGGTCCGAGGAGGAACTCGTTGGCGGGTGGGCGGCGGGGGCGACCTGTCATGATCTTGCCTACGGCGACGGCCGCTACGTCACTCTGTTCTCCGATGCCTTCTCGGACGGTCGCCCGTACGTCTCTACGGATGGTTTGCAGTGGACCGCCGGAGGTCCTGAACTACCCACTGACTTTCACGGGCTGACGTTCGGTGCGGGCTTATTCGTGGCGGTGGGGCGACGAGCTATAGCGACGTCTCAGGACGGCACAAGCTGGGCCGTGAACGAGCTTCCGCCGGGCGGGCCGTCGATCCCGCAGTCCCAGGGCGACGCCCTGCTCAACGGCGCGACCTTCGGCGGAGATCGGTTCGTCGCTGTGGGCCGAGGCGGCGCCATCTTAACTTCTCGGGATGCCATAGACTGGACCTACCGGGACAGCGGGGTCAGTGAAATCTTGCATGCCGTCGCGTTCGGCAGCAATGCTTACGTGGCTGTGGGGAATAATGGCACCATCCTGCGTTCGCATGACGCGCAACAATGGACTCGCGTCCGGTCGCCCGTGGATGTTCAGTTGCGTCACGTCGCTCACGACGGTCACGGATTTGTGGCGATAGGAGTCAACGGCACCGTACTCACCTCGCCTGACGGCCACGCGTGGCGGCGCGTCTCCTCGGGCACGGACGTAACCTTGTATCAAGTGGTCGCCGGCGATGGACGCTACCTCACGGTGGGCGCGTACGGCACGATCCTCTACTCCAGCGATGCCCGGCGTTGGCAACTGGCCTCCCGGGCCTTCACCAACAGAGCGCTGTTCGGCCTCGTGCGGACGGACGGTCGCCTCGTGGCGGTCGGCTCGCGCGGCACCATCCTCACTTCCGAGGACGGGACGGCGTGGCGCAAGCGCAATTCGGGGACGTTGCACGCGCTTCACGACGTGATTCGCGCGGGACGCCTGGTCGTGGCGGTGGGGGACGCGGGTACCGTGCTTACCTCGCCCAACGGTATCGGCTGGGCACCGCGGCGTTCCGGTACGAGCCAGGACCTCTACGGCGTGGCTTATGGCAATGGGGTGTATGTAGCGGTTGGGAACGGGGGACGCGTCATCACCTCCCGCGACGGTCGACGCTGGAGCTCGCACGACTCGGGGCACAGCGGACGCCTATGGGGCGTTGCCTTCGGCGGGGGACGCTTCGTCGCGACGGCGGGGGGGAGGACGGTGTTGACCTCCACCGACGGCCGCCGTTGGACACCGGTCGATGTGGGCGTCGAAGGCATCGAACTCTACAACGTGACCTACGGGGACGGGCGCTTCGTTGCGGTGGGTGGTGACGAGAGCATTTTCGGCCAAGTGGCGGTGTCGGAGGATGGTCTGAATTGGCAGCAAGCCTCGGTCCTTCCAACTGTGGATGGGGCGTTGCGCGGCGTGACGCACAGCCACGGGATCTACGTCGCCGTAGGCACCGGCTTCTTCGAAGACGCACTGATCTACAGCTCATCGGATGGCACGGAATGGCAGCGTCACGCCGTGCGCGTGGACAATGCTCTTAATGATGTCCTGTTCGCCCACGGCACCTTCATCGCGGTGGGCTCGGGCGGCACCATCCTCCAGTCTTCGCCCTACCTCGCCGCGCGCCCCGCATTCAGCGTGCGTGGCGGCACCTTCCGGCAGCCGCAGCACGTGACCCTCACCACGCGCACCGAGGGCGCCACCATCCGTTACACCACCGACGGGAACCTTCCGAGCTGCACGCGCGGCACGGAGATCGCCAGCGGCGGCTTCGTGACCCTGGAGCGCGACGCGGTGCTGCAGGCGGTGGCCTGTGCCGAGGGCTACGGCATGTCGGAACTGCGCAAGGAGACCTATCGGTTTCGAGGACGTTGAAGATGCCATACGCCATGGAGGGCGAAATGAACAAAGCACAACAAGCCAGGCAGCAAGCCGAACGCGGTCTCGGCGACGCCCTCAAGACCGTGGTTCTCTTGCTGGCGACGCTCCTGCTGCTTGGCGGGGGCGGACCGGCCTTGGCCCAGGGGACCTCGCCGCTGGATGAGTGGCACTGGCGCAATCCGCTGCCGCAGGGCGACACACTGCAATGCCTGGTGCATGCGGAGGGGCGCTTTCTCGCGCTAGGCTCCGGGCGCACTGCGCTTACCTCCACGGACGGGCGTGAGTGGACGTCCGAGCAGCTCTCGTTCAACTGGCCGGGTGGTGCTCAGTGTCTGGACGTGATCTATGCCGACGGCATTTACCTGGCGAGCGTGGGCTGGTTTGTGGATTACCTGTTCGTGTCGACCGACGGCATTAACTGGAGCCAGGTCTGGTACGAGCTAGGCGAGTCCTACGGGCTCGCCTACGGTGCGGGCACGTTTGTGGCGGTCGGTCACCGCATCGTGACGTCCGCCGACGGCACGACCTGGAGCGCGATGGACGTTCCCGTCGGCGCGCCGGGCGCCGGCTCGCCCACGCTGTTCGGGGTTACCTACGATGGGGAGCGCTTCGTGGCGGTCGGTGGCGGAGGCGCTGTCCTCACGTCTCCCGACGCCGCCGAATGGCACCACACAAACAGCGGCGTGACGGCCGCGTTGCGGGATGTCGCCTTCGGGAACAACGTCTACGTCGCGGTGGGGGAGGACGGCACGATTCTGCGCTCGAGCGACGCGCAGCAGTGGAACCCGGTGCGTTCGCCGGTGGATAGTCAGCTGCGCCGGATAACCCATGACGGCAACCGCTTCCTGGCCGTCGGCGAGAATGGCGTCCTGCTCACCTCCAGCGATGGCAGCGAGTGGCAGCGTGTCAGGTCGGGCACGGACATGCGGCTGTACCATGTCGCCGCCGGAGACGGTCGTTATGCGGCGGTGGGCGCGTATGGCACGATCGTCTCCTCTGCCGACGCACGCCCTTGGCAGCTGGCCTCGAGCAGCGTCACCCAGCAACACCTGCACGGTCTTGCGCGCGAGGGCAACCGAATAGTGGCGGTCGGGTCACGCGGCACCATTCTCACGTCCGAGAACGGTGTCGACTGGCGGAAGCGCAACGCCGGGACCCGCAACTCGCTGTTCGACGTGGTGAGCGCCGGGCGTCGGTTCGTGGCGGTGGGCCAGAATGGCACCGTGCTCACGTCACCCAACGGCATCGGCTGGGCGCTGCGCCGCTCGGACACGAGTCAAAGCCTGTACGGGGTGACCTACGGCAACGGCTTGTACGTCGCGGTGGGCGCGGAAGGGAAGATCATCACCTCGCGCGACGGGCGCACCTGGCGCGCACGCGCGTCGGGCGTGAGCGAAGACCTGCGGGGAGTCGCCTACGGCGGGGGGCGCTTCGTGGCGGTGGCGGAGCGGTGGAACACGGTGGTGACCTCCACCGACGGCGTCAGCTGGACGCCTCGAGACACCGGCACCTTCGAATTTGAGTTCTACGATGTGACCTATGCCGACGGACGCTTCGTGGCGGTGGGAAGGGAAGATCAGTACTCGGGTGGCGTGGCCGTCTCCGAGGACGGTATCAACTGGCAACGGGACAGTTCCTTCGAGGAAGGCTGGTTGCTCGGCGTCACCCACAGCCACGGCACCTTTCTGGCCGTGGGCAGCGGCTATTTCGATTCGTCGTTGCTCTACAGTTCATCCGACGGCATCGAGTGGCGCCGCCACCCGATACCCACGGACAATGGGCTTTTCGGCGCGCTGTTCGCTCATGGCACCTTTATTGTTGTCGGCGACGGCGGCACCATCCTCCAGTCTTCGCCCTACCTCGCCGCACGCCCGGCGTTCAGCGTGCGTGGCGGCACCTTCCGCGAGCCGCAGCACGTGACCCTCACCACGCGCACCGAGGGCGCCACCATCCGTTACACCACCGACGGGAACCTTCCGAGCTGCACGCGCGGCACGGAGATCGCCAGCGGCGGCTTCGTGACCCTGGAGCGCGACGCGGTGCTGCAGGCGGTGGCCTGTGCCGAGGGCTACGGCATGTCGGAACTGCGCAAGGAGACCTATCGGTTCCGGCCGCGCCGCTAGGCGGGAAGGGCAACCTCAATGTGAGGACGAAGGGATGAAGAAAGTATCGTGTGCTACTACTTTATTGACGTTGGTGCTGCTGTTCAGTGGCCCGTTTGCCGCAGCAGAAGAGGACGAGGTGCGGCGCGCGGCCATACTCAGCCAGTCCTGCAATAGCTGTCATGGCCCCGGCGGCTACAGTCCCGGGGCTATTCCGCCCCTGCAGGGTCTTTCGGAGGAGGTCTTCGTGCGCGCCATGCAGGACTTCAAGAGCGGCGCGCGGCCCGGCACCATCATGAACCGCATCGCGCGCGGCTATCGGGATGAAGATTTCGTGCTGATGGCCCGCTACTTCCTAGCCCAGGAGCGGCGCTAGCCGTTCCGCCCGGAGAGCGCCATGATCGACATCACGCGCAGGGAGTTCATCAAAGCTGCTGGGGCGGCGGGTCTGGTGGGTGCATTCGGTGGGTGGCTGCCTGCCGCCCGAGCGCGCACCTCGGCGCAGGTCGTGGTCGTCGGTGGCGGCTTCGGCGGCGCGGCCGCGGCGCGTTACCTGAAATTGCTCGATCCAGAGATTTCAGTGTCGCTCATCGAACGCGATCGCCAGTACGTCACGTGCCCCATGAGCAATGACTACATCGGCGGCAACCGCGCTTTCGACACCCTGGTGCACGATTTTCGCGCGCTGGAGGAGCTCGGCATCGCGGTGCATCACGACTCGGTGGTGAACGTGGACGCCGAGCGCCGACGCGTCGTAACCCAAACCGGCGCCGAACATCCTTACGACCGTTTGATCCTCGCGCCCGGAATCGATTTTCGTTGGGACGCCCTCGAAGGCTACGATGCGGCGGCCGCCCAGGTGATGCCGCATGCCTGGAAGGCGGGGCCGCAGACCCAGCTCCTGCGCCGTCAACTCCAGGAGATGCGCGACGGCGGTCTGTTCGTGATGGTGGCGCCCGACAACCCGTTCCGGTGCCCGCCGGGGCCGTATGAGCGCGCGAGCCTGGTTGCAAACTATCTTGCCACCTACAACCGGCGTGGGAAGGTGCTGATACTCGACCCCAAGGACAGCTTCACCAAGCAGGAGTTGTTCATGCAGGGCTGGGACGAGCTCTACCCGCGGGGAATGATCGAGTGGGTGCCGGGCTCGCAAGGCGGGACGGTGGAGCGAATCGAGGTGAACACACGCACCATCGTTACCGCGGCCGGCGCCCAGCAGGCGGATGTCGCGAATGTTATCCCCCCGCAGCAGGCCGGTATGCTGGCGCACACCTTGGGCCTGACAGACGAGACGGGCTTCTGCCCGGTCGACCAACGCACCTTCGAGTCCACCCGCGTGGCGGGCATCCACGTGATCGGCGACTCCTGCATTGCGGGCGAGATGCCCAAGTCGGGCGTTTCGGCCAACACCCAGGCCAAGGTATGCGCCCATGCGGTGCTGGATATTCTGGCCGAGCACGAACCGACCCTGCCGTCGCTGATGAACGCCTGTTTCAGCTTGGTGGGTCCGACCTACGGTATCTCCGTCGCCGCCGTCTACGAACTGACGGATAAGGGTATCACCGCGGTCGAAGGGGCCGGCGGCGTCTCACCGATGGATGCCACACCGGCGCAGCGGCGTCTCGAATCGGTGTTCTGGCGCAGTTGGTACGAGAACATCGTCGCCGACACGTTCGGCTGAAACTGATGGAGGAGCTCATGGACGAGCTTAGCGAAGAAGACAAACGCCGAATCGCGGATGCGCCCAAGGGCACCCTGGTGATTATGCTGCTGTTTGCAGGGGCCTTCACGCTGGCCTGGCTGTATTTTTACTTTGGTGTGTTCCTGGCGCGCGGGCCGGTCAGCTGAGGTGATGCCATGCATATCGATCCGCGCGAGAAGGCCTGGGTCTACGTCTCGCTGATTCTGGTGGCATTCGCCTCGGCGGTCGTGCTGTTTACCGCCGTCAGCGCCAACATTCATCCGCCCAGTAACGTCGAGACCATCGACTCGGCCTCGCTGCATCTGTCCGAGGAATTCGCCGAGGACCGGCTCGGGCCTCGGATCACCGAGGATGGGCGCGTGGTGGTGACCATGGTTGCCGCGCGCTATGCGTTCTATCCCCAGCGGGTGGAAGTGCCGGCCAACACGCCGGTGACCTTCCGCTGGGCGACGCCCGACGTGCTGCACGGCGTGCACGTGGCCGGCACCAACATGAACACCATGGTCGTGCCGGGCTTCGTTTCGGAGGTCACTACGGAGTTCCCGCGCCCCGGCACCTATCCGTTCCTGTGCAACGAGTACTGCGGTTTGGGGCACGACTACATGTGGAGCCGTCTGGTGGTGGTGCCGCAGGACCAGTGGCAGCCGGATCAGGTGCAGGCGGGGCCGAACCCGCCGGGCGACCGGGGTCAGTGAGGCGCGGCCCGGGCGCCGCCCGGCCGGAGGGGAGAATGCGATGTTCGACAAGGCGGAACGACTCAGCCTGACCCATATGTGGGTGGCCTTCGCGGCATTCGCCGTGGCTGCGATCTTGGGTTTCTATCAAGTGCTCGCGCTGAGCGGCATCGCACCTCAGGTGCAGTCGCAGGCGATCTATTTCGGGGCGATCAGCACCCACGGGACCCTGATGGGCTATGTGCTCACCACCTTTTTCATCATGGGCTTCGGCTACTACATCGCCACGACCAGCCTGCAACGCCCCTTATGGAACAAGCCGCTCGCGTGGCTTGGTTTCTGGGTCGCGCTTGCCGGCACCGTGATCGCCGCCGTTCCATTGGTGCTGGGCCAGGCCTCGGTGCTCTATACCTTCTATCCGCCGCACCAGGCTCACTCGGCCTATTACATCGGCGCCACGCTACTGGTGGTGGGGTCGTGGGCATGGGCGGTGATCATGCTCACCATGATGGTGCAGTGGAAACGGGGCAATCCCGGCCAACCTGTGCCGCTGGCCATGTTCGCCATGAGCGTCAATGCGGCGCTGTGGCTGTGGACCAGTGTCGGCGTCGGTGCCGAGATGCTGTTTCAGCTGATTCCCTGGTCGCTGGGCTGGACCGACACCATCGATGTAGGGCTCGCGCGCACGCTGTTCTCTTGGACGTTGCACGCCATCGTCTACTTCTGGCTCATCCCGGCCTACATCGTGCTCTACGCCTTTCTGCCGCGCGCGGCGGGCGGGCGCTTGTTTAGCGACGAACTCGGGCGCGTCGCGTTCATCATGCTGCTGGTGTTCAGTCTTCCGGTCGGGTTCCACCACCTGTTCATGGATCCGGAGCACAGCGCCGGCTTCAAACTTTTTCATACCATCAGCACCTTCGGCGTGATGGTGCCGACATTGATCACCGGCTTCACCATTATGGCCTCCATGGAAATCGCGGGACGGTTGCGCGGGGGGCGCGGTCTGTTCGGCTGGATACTGTCGCTCGATCGCAGCAACCCGGTGGTGCTCGCGTCGGTCTTCGCCTTCCTGTTTTTGATCCTGGGAGGATTCGGCGGCTTCATCAATTCGAGCTACGCGATGAACGCCATGGTGCATAACACCGCCTGGGTGACAGCGCACTTCCACCTCATCTTCGGCGGCACCACGGTGATTCTGTACATGGCCGGCGCCTACTACATGTGGCCCAAGCTGACCGGCCGGCCGCTGCATTCGAACCGGATGGTGCTGACGCAGTTGTGGCTGTGGTTCATCGGCATGGTGGTGACCACCACGCCGTGGCACATCGTCGGCCTCATGGCCCAACCGCGGCGTATCTCCTCCATCGTGTACGAGATCCCGCAAGCCGCGCAGTGGTATCCGTATCAGGTCGTGATGGTGTTCGGTGGATTGATTCTGATGATCTCGGCGCTGCTGTTCGTCTACAACCTGTTGCGCAGCCATTACACCTTCGGCGTGGAGGCCGATCGCGAATTGCACTACGCGCAGCCGTTGCATCCGGTGCTGCGCGTGCCGCGGGTGCTCAACGGCCTCACGTTGTGGAACTGGATACTGGTGTTCTACATGATCGCGGCATTCGGCTATCCGATCGCCCAGTTCTTCATTCTGAACACCTACGATTCGCCGCCCTGGGGGATTTGACGATGCGCGCCAAGTTACTGCTGATCGCGGCTATCGCACTCTCGCTGACGGCGCTCGCCGGGGCGCAGCCTCCGGTGGGGCTGGAGGGGGCGTTGGAGGACCCGCAGGCCGAGCCCTCGACACGCGTTGCGTGGACCGTCGAGACGCGCCGGCTGGTGCGCGGCGGCGACGCACAGCGCGGTGAGCGACTCGCCCAGGACTGCGCGTCCTGCCATGGTGCCACCGGCGTGAGCCCCAGCCCCAACTTTCCGAGTTTGGCGGGCCAGTTGCCCGAGTACACCTTCAAGCAGTTGCACGATTATCACCTCGGCAACCGCGTGCACCCCATCATGACCGCCTTGACCGAGGTGATGGAGATCCAGGACATGGCGGACATGGCTATGTGGTACGCCGCGCAGCCTCTGCCGCCACCGCAGACCGCAGAGCCGCCGGACGACATCGCCCTGCAGTTGGTGCGCCGCGGCGATGCCGCCCGCTTCATACCCGCCTGCGCCGTCTGCCACGGGCCGCAGGGGCAGGGTCGTGCGGTGGACAAGGCCGCGCTCGCGGGACAGCCGGAACTGTACTTTCGGACCACCATGCGCGCCTACCGCGACGAAACACGCGCCAATGATCTCTACGGCGTGATGCGCGTCATCGCGAGCGAGCTAACCGACGAGGAGATCGACGCGCTGGCGCGCTACTACGCGGGGCTCGGCACGGAGCCATAACCTTCGGCATGCGTAGCGAAACCTGTTTTCATTGCGGTTCGGCGCTGGCGCGCGGCAGAGCGCCGACGTTGATGGTGGGGGAGACGCCGCGCGCCTTTTGTTGCGCCGGCTGCCGCGAGGTGTGCCGCGCTATCCTGCAGGCGGGCCTGCAGGACTACTACCATCACCGCGAGCAGCGCGCGCCCAACGCCGAGCGTCCGGCGTTGCGCGAGCTCACCGCACGCCTCGCGCTGTACGACGACCCCCAGGTTCAGGCGAGCTTCGTGCGCTCCGGCGCCGGATGGCGTGAGGCGGAGCTGTTGCTCGAAGAGGTGCGCTGCGCCTCCTGCCTGTGGCTCAACGAGCAGCGCCTGCGCCGCTTGCCCGGGGTCCTCGCGGTGGATTTCGACTACACCGCGGGCCGGGCGCAAGTGCGCTGGGACCCCGCGCGCCTCAAGTTGAGCGAGATCCTGCGCGCCATCACCGACCTCGGCTACGTGGCCCACCCCTACGACCCGGCGCACCGCGTCGAGCTTGCCCGGGAGCACAAGCGCCGCAGCGCCGAGCGCCTCATCTTCGCGGGGCTGCTCAGCATGCTGGTGATGAAGTTCTCGCTCGCCACCTACCTGATGGGCGCGCCCGACGCGGCGGGTAACCTGCCGGGCTGGGTAGAGGCCGGCCGCTACGCCGCGTTACTCGCTACCGCCGCCTTGCTCGCCTACCCGGCGCAGGATTTCTTCCACGGCGCGTGGCAGGACCTGCGCAACCGGCGCCTGGGTATGGACGTGCCGGTGACCACCGCGCTGATACTGGCATTTGTGGGCAGTGCCTGGGCGACACTGCACCAGTATCAGGAGGTGTATTTCGACTCCATCGCCATGTTCATTGCCTTCCTGCTGCTTGCGCGTCACTTGGAACTGCGTGGGCGGCTCGCGGCCGCGGCCGAGGTGGATCGGCTCGCGCGCGTGGTGCCGCGCGCTGCGCGGCGCGTGCAGCCGGACGGCGCGGAGGCGGAAGTCGCCGCGCCCGCGCTACGCCCCGGGGAACGCGTGCGGGTGCGCCCCGGCGAGGTGGTGCCGGCCGACGGCGTGATCGTCGCGGGGCAGAGTCGCTTCGATGAGGCCCTGGTCACCGGGGAGGCCACGCCCGTGCTGCGCGGGCCGGGCGAGAGCGTCATCGGCGGCAGCTGCAACGGCGACCAGGACGTGGTGGTGGAAGTCACGCGTACCACGCGCGACTCCGTGCTCAGCGAGATCCATGCGCTGCTGCGCCAGGCGCTACGCGCGCGGTCCGGCGAAGGGCGCCTCGCGCGCCGCGCGGCAAGCCTGTTCATCGCCGGCATGTTGCTCGTCGCGGCGGCGACCGCGGTTTACTGGTGGTCGGTCGACCCGGCGGTGGCGCTGCCCGCGACCCTGGCGGTGTTGATCGTCACCTGTCCGTGCGCCTTCTCGCTGGCGGCGCCGGTGGCGCTGGCGGTGGGCGCGGGGCGGTTCGCGCGGGCGGGCGTCCTGCCGGTGCGGCTGGGGGCGCTGGAGGCGCTCGCGCACAGCACGGTGGTGGTGTTCGACAAGACCGGCACGCTCACCCACGGGCGCCCGCGGGTGGTGGAGACGCGGCCCCTCGGGCGCTTGGACGGCGCCACGGCACGCCGTCATGCGGCGGCGTTAGAGGCCACATCCAGTCATCCCTTGGCAGACGCCTTTCGGCATGCATGTATTACCCCCAGCGCCGCGCGGGATTGGACGCACGCGCCCGGCGCGGGCGTGAGCGCACGGATCGACGGCGGGCGTTGGTGGCTCGGTAGCGCGCCCTACATCGCGCGGCAGACACGCCTATCGTCGTCCGCCCAGGCCGCGCTGGAGGCCTGCGCCGCCCGCGGCGATACGCCGTTGGTGCTTGCGGATGAGGCCGGCGTGCAGGCGGTGTTCGCGGTGCGCGACGAGGTGCGTCCCGAGGTGCCCGCGTTGTTGCACGGCCTTCGTGCCGCGGGCGTGCGCCGCTTCGTAATCCTGAGCGGCGACACGCCGAGCAGCGTGCGCCGCGTGGCCGAGCAGGTCGGCATCGCCGATTGGCAGGCGAGCATGACGCCGCAGGACAAGCTTGCCCGGATTCGCGCGGAACAGCGCCGCGGCGCGCGCGTGCTGATGGTGGGCGATGGGATGAACGACGCCCCCACGCTTGCCGCGGCGGACGTGTCGGTGTCGCCCGCCGAGGCGACCGCACTGGCGCAGACGAGCAGCGATTTTGTGCTGCTCGGACGCGACCTCTCGGCGCTGCTCGAGGCGAGGCGCATTGCGCAGCGCACCCGGCGCATCATCGTGCAGAATTTCGCCTGGGCGGCCGGCTACAACGTGACGGCCCTGCCGCTCGCCGCGGCGGGCCTGATCCCGCCGTGGGGGGCCGCCATCGGCATGACCGCGAGCTCGCTGCTGGTGGTGGGGAATGCGTTGCGCCTGCGCCGCGCGGCGGGCGCCAAGCAGGCCACGCCCGATGCGCCGGCTGATCCGCCTGACCCGGCGGCCCCATCCGTGCCGACCCGGCGTCGCGCGGCTAGCGCGTGATCGAGTAGCCCACGCGCAGGTGGAAGTTCCCTTCTGCTAAGGGCGTCGCCTTGGCCGTGTGGGAATCGGGGCGCGGGCCTCAGGCGCGCGGCTCCTGCAGTCTGTAGCAGGCGGTCAGCTTGCGGGTGCCTGCACGAGTACCGGATGCGCCAAGCGCAGGCGCGCAGTGACACCGCCTTGGTCGGCGCGGACGTCCAGCCAAGCACCTTCCGGCGGTAACAGCGATTTGATGAGCGACAGACCGGTGCCCAAGCGTTCACCCCCGTCGAAGTCGAATCCGGGCGGGAGCGTGCCCTGCGGGTTGTGCACTTGCACCTCCGCGCTGCTCCCGTCTCTGTGGAGCGAGACCCGGACGCCATCTCCGGTCGCGCCGCCGTGCTTGATGGCGTTGATCACCAGTTCGTTAAGTATCAGCGCCATGGGTACGCACTCGCCGGGCGCAATCTGTATGCGACGCAGGATATCCACCTCCACGGGCAGGTGTACGTGCGCCGCGGTGAGTTCCGCCGCCGTGTGGCTAATCGCCTCGACCATCTCGCACAGCCGCACCTCGTCGTGCTGCCCGCGCGCCTGCAGGCCGTGCACCACGGCGACGGATTGCAGCTGCGCCAGGCCCGAGACCAGCAGCCGCGCTACCTCGGGTTGCTCGGCCGCCTGCTGGCGCAGCAGGCCCACGACGCCCTGCAGGTTGTTCTTGATGCGGTGATGCACCTCGCGCACCAAGGCATCGCGCTGTGCGGCCCACTGGGTGAGCCGCTCGCGCTCCGCGTGATGGCGCTCGGTCACGTCGCGGAAGATGCCTTGCGCCACGCGCCGCCCGCCGTAGGTGATCGTGCGCGCGCTGAGGTCCACAGGTACGACTTCGCCGTCCTTGCGCCGCACCGCGGTATCCATGACGATGACGTGGCCGTGCGCGAGCAGGTGCTCGAAGGCCCGCTCGATGCGCGCGAGTTCGCCGGAGGGGTGAATGTCGCGGTAAGTAAGCTCGGCGAGCTCTTCCCGGGTATAACCCAGCAGGGACTCGGCGCGATCGCTCGCGTCGATCAGGCGACCGTCCTCGGCGGCCGTCAGTATGGGGTCGCTGGCGCGGCGCAGCAGGGTGCGGTACTTCTCACCCGTGTCGCGTAGCGCGTCGAGCAGTTGGCAGCGCGTATCGCAGTCTGGATCGTCCGCCTCCGGCAAGCCCTCCAGCATAGCCAGCACGCTGGCGGCCGTGGGCGTTTCCAGGCGGCTGAAGCGCAGCAGCTTGGGCGCGAGCCCCGCGCCGTCTGGCGCGCCGCAGGCGGCGACGGAGGTTGCGATGCCGCTCGCGAGTGCGCTGCGTAAAGCCTCGCCCCCTTCGGGAGCCCAGGCGGCGCCCGCGGCATCTAGCACCGCGAGCATGTTTCGCCCCGTCGCCGCGGCAATGGGATCTCCGGCGGCCGCGCGCGCGTGCCACGCAGGATTCGTGTACCGCACGCCGCCGTCCGCATCGAGCAGCGCGACGGGCAGGGGCATGAGGTCAAGCGCGGCCCGCAACACGTCCTCTGGGGAAGCTTCGTTTCCCTGCATGTTCATGACGTCGTCACTCCGGTCCAGCGTTTCGGCGGCCAATCACCGGCCCCACTGGCCTGCCACCATGCCATGGTTGCACTCCGAAGGCGAAGTCGATAGATTGCCTAGACTGCGGCACAGAACGAAAACTCCTGCATTTTCATATTCGTGGGCGTGGAGGAGACGTTGCGCATGAGCGAAGCGGCGGTTTCCGTATTGCTTGCCGACGATGACCGGCTGATTCTCACCACGCTGGGCCAGGGGCTCGAGCGGGCGGGTTTTGAGGTCCTGCGCGCTCCCTCGGGGGAGGAGGCGGTGCGGCTCGCGGAGCTGCGCAGGCCCGATATCGCGCTGCTCGACGTGCGCATGCCGGGGATCGGGGGTATCGAGGCGGCGCGGCAACTGGGTCGAGCCGGCATTCCGGTGTTATTTCTGTCCGCCTATGACGATGCCGACACGGTGCGCGAGGCGGTCGACGAGGGCGCAGTCGGATACCTAGTCAAACCGGTGGACGTCCCCAAGATCGTCCCCTCGTTGCGCGCGGCGCTGTCCGTCTCGGAGCAGCTGCGCCGCCTGCGCGCCGAAGGCGAGCACCTCGCTGTGGCGCTCGCCAGCGGGCGGGCGGTGAGCGTGGCGGTGGGCCTCATCATGGAACGCTACCGCCTCACACAGGCGGGGGCGTTCGAGGCGCTGCGCGCGCATGCGCGATCGCAGCGCCGCAAGGTTCAAGAGGTGGCGGCGGAGCTCGCCAGTGCCAGCGACGCGCTCAACCTGTCCCCGCAGGCCTTGCGGCGCGGCGGCGCCGGTGCCGATGCCTGAAGCTAAAGTTCGCACCGTGCTTGCCGCTACCATGGCCTGAACCGCAAGACCCGGATCCGGGCGAGCGCGCCGTGAACCCGCGCGCCACGCCGGTCCCTCGCACGGCGTTGCGTCGCCTTCGCGAGCACTAAGCCCCATCCCCGCTTGTAGTCGAGTACCCGCCCTGGACGAGGGCGGCATGTTGCTTTTTGGCCGGTGACATTGGGGTGACAATGAACAAGCCTGAGACGGACGCGGGGGCGCCCGAGGGGGGCGACGACCATACGATCGCCGAGCGAGAGGCTTTCGTGGGCCTCGGTGCCGAGGATCGCCAGCATCTGCGCGCGCTGCGCGAGCGCCTTGCCCCGCCCACGCGTCATTTTATCGAGCGATTCTACAGCGACGTCGATCGCTTCGAGCCGGTGCGTGCGCTGATCGCGCGCCCCGAGGTACGCAAGCGGCTGAAACACGCTCACGTCCAGTACTTCGACGATCTGCTGGCGGCAGACTTCGGCCCTGAGTACGTGTTGGGACGCCTGCGTGTGGGCGAACGGCATCACCAGATCGGGCTGGACCCCAAGTGGTACATCGGCGCCTACGCGCGATATCTCTCTCACGTCGCTCCCGATTTGCTGCCGAGCGCCAACGAGGAGGACGTGCGGGCGCTGCAAGCCCTCACGCGGGCGGTGTTCATGGATATCGGCTTGGCGCTCGATGCCTATTCGCTTGCCGAGCGTCGCGCGGGTACCGACTTCAGCGCGGGTATCATCTGCACCCTGCCGGTGGCTGTGCTCGCGGTCTCTTCCTCCCTGCGCGTACTGCACGCGAATCGCGCGGCGGGGGAGTTGCTGCAGTTGGATCATGCGGCCATGGCGGGCCGCCTCCTCCTGGATTTGCCCGCGCTGGCACCGTTGAAGGAGCCGGTCACTCAATTGGATATCTCGGGAGAGGTGCCGGACTTGCCTCTGCTGGAAGGCCCAGGCGGCAGGTGGCTGGACGCTCGGCTGATGCGCTGGGAGCGGGCCCCTTCCCCCACGCACGACAGCATCGATGCCTGCGCGCTGGTGGTGATGCTCGAGGACGTGACCGAACGTGAGCGCTTGCGCGGGCAGGCCGAAGCGGCTGCGGCACGCAACCAGACCATCGTGACGCTCGCGCCGGACGGCATCGTCATCATCGACGCTCTCGGCACGATTCAAACCTTCAATCACGCGGCGGAGAAAATGTTCGGGTATCAAGCCGACGAAGTGATCGGCAAGAACGTCAGTATGCTGATGCCTTCGCCCCACCGCGAAAACCACGACGCGTACCTTGCAGATTACCACGGCCGGCGCGGCAAGCCGCTCGGCGTGAACATGGGCTATCGGGAGTTGATGGGCCAGCGCAAGGACGGACAGGTGTTTCCGCTAGAACTGGCAGTGAGCGAAGTCGCGCTGGATGACGGAACGGGGTTCATCGGCACGCTGCGCGACATCGAGGAGCGCAAGCGCACCGAGGCGGATCTGCAGCACAGCCGACGCCGCCTGGCCGAGGCGCAACGCATCGCCCGGCTCGGCAACTGGTACTGGAATGTCGATACCGGCTACCTCCACTGGTCGGACGAGCTGTACCGGATCTTCGGCCTGAAGCGCCATGCTGGCGCGCCGACCCTCGACACCTATCTCGCGCTGCTGCACCCGCAGGACCGCGCGGGGGTGGAGGCTAAGCTGCAGCAAGCGCTCGATGGCGGGCCGCTCTACGAGTCACACCATCGCATACTGCGGTCCGACGGGACCGTGCGCTGGATTCACGTGCGCGGAGAGATTACCCGCGCCATGTCGAGGCGTGCTATCCATGTGGTGGGCACGGTGCAGGACGTGACCGAGCGTCACGAGGCGCAGGAGCAGATGCGCAAGCTATCCAGCGCGGTCGAACAGACGGCCGACATTGTGTCCATCACAGACCACCGCGGCAGGATCGAATACGTGAACGCGGCCTTCGAGAGCGTTACCGGCTACACGCGCGCCGAGGCCATCGGCCGGAAGCCTAGTATGGTGAGCTCAGGGAAGCACAGTCACGAGTTCTATGTGAATGTCTGGGAGACGCTCCTGCGCGGCGAGCCATTTCGGGAGGTGTTCATCAACCGGCGCAAGAGTGGCGAGCTCTATTACGAGGAGAAGACCATCACGCCGCTGCGCAACTCGCAGGGGGAGGTGACGCACTTCGTCTCTACCGGCAAGGACATTACCGAACGCATGCAGGCCCAAGAGCGGCTGCATTTCCTGGCACACTACGACCCGCTGACCGGCCTGCCGAACCGCGCCTTGTTCATGGACCGGATGGAGCGCGCGCTGGCGCGTGCGCGGCGCACGCAGAGCAACGTTTGCGTGATGTTTCTCGACATGGACCGCTTCAAGCTGGTCAACGACTCGTTCGGCCACACGGTCGGCGACGGCCTGTTGCGCGATTTCGCGCTGCGCCTGCAGGATACGTTGCGCGAGACCGACACTGCAGCCCGCTTCGGCGGAGACGAGTTCGTGATTCTGCTCGAAGACATCAAGTGCGAAGCGGATGCCGAGGCGGTCGCGGCCAAGCTGCTGGCGTCACTGACACATCCGTTTCGCTTGGAGGAGCGGGAGTTCTACGCGACAGTGAGCGTGGGCGTGTGCTGCTCCTCGCAGGGCGGCCAAGGCAGCGCGGAGCTGCTCAAGAACGCCGATGCGGCCATGTACCGGGCGAAGAACCAGGGCCGTAACCGCTATGCATTTTTTGAGCCAGAGATGGATGTAGGAGTGCACCAGCGCCTCGAACTGGAGGGCGCGCTACGCCGCGCGCTGGATCACAAGGAGTTCGAACTCGAGTATCAGCCGATCGTCGATGCCACCGGCAAGGTCCTCGCCTTAGAGGCGCTGTTGCGCTGGCGGCGCGCAGACGGCGTGCAAATCGCGCCTCTGGAGTTCATCCCGCTGCTCGAGGACACCGGGCTCATCGTCCCCGTGGGCGAGTGGGTGCTGGCTACCGCGTGTCAGGCTAAGAAGGGTTGGGAGGCGGCCGGATTCCATGAGTTGGATGTTGCGGTCAATATCTCGGCGGCGCAATTTGAGGGCCAGGCGCTGGCGGCAACCGTCGAACGCATCTTGGGCGAGCAGGGTGTCGAGCCCGCCAATGTGCACCTGGAGATCACCGAAAGCCTGCTCATGCGCGACCTGCCGCGGGCGCTGGAAACCATGGGCGCGCTGCATGCCCTCGGCGTTCAGCTTGCGGTGGACGATTTCGGCACCGGGTACTCGTCGCTGAACTACCTGAAGCGGTTTCCCATTCGGAGCGTCAAGGTCGATCGGACCTTCGTGCAGGACATCGTTCACGATGCGAACGATCACGCGATCGTAGCGGCCGTTCTGCACATGTGCGAGAGCCTTGGCCTCACCGCGGTTGCGGAGGGCGTCGAGAACGCCGAGCAGTTGGAATTGCTGCGACGGCTCGGGTGTAGCCACATGCAGGGATTTTACTTCGCGCGGCCGCTGGCCGCTTCGGCTGTGCTGGAGTATCTGCAGCGCGCGTCACGCGGCGCACCTGGCGCGCGTTAGCAAGAATGCGCGATGCGGCGCCTGAACGCGCTTTGAACCGCTGGCGCCCCGTTCCCTACCTCCGGTCTTTATGCGTAAAGGGCACAGCCCGATTCCAGTATCGTGAACGCGGTTTGGTAAGAGTGCGGCCGATCCGTGCCCGCAACATCCGGATCCGCGAGGGGGGGGCGAGGTCGCGCTTGTGCACGCGGCTGGGCTCCAGCTTTTCGTGTGCCGGGCGGTCGCCTGTGTGCAGCCGAGCGTGGCCCTGCAAGAGGCGGAAGTAGTGTGCGGGCTCGCCACCCACCGGCAGCTTGCTGATCCGAAGGAGGGCTGAACGCGGGCAAATCCACCGGATCGCGCCCGATGCCCCGGCTGACCCGCCCGTGCCGACCCGGCGCCGCGCGGCTAGCGCGTGATCGAGTAGCCCACGCGCAGGTGAAGGTTCTCCTTCACGTCGTAGTCGATCAGGCTCTGGCCGTAGCCATGAAACAGCTGTACGTGGACGAACCCGCCCGCGCGCGTGAAGATGGGACGCCGTAGCGGGTAGGTGTAGTTCAGCTCGATGCTGCCCTTGCCAGTCGTGCCATAGCGGCCCACCCCGTACACGATCCAGCTGTCTTCATTGCCGTAGCGCACGAGCCAATCGGCGCTGCCGCGGTAGTGATGGATGTCGGGGTTCTCATCCTTGTCGAGGTAGACGAAGGCGCGCGGCCCGAGGATGAGTTCACGATCCGCGACCCGCGTCGACCAGGCCGGCTGCACGAACAGCAGATCGATGCTGCGCGAGGCTTCGTCCTCGCGGCCGTTGGACTCGTGCTCATAACCGAAGCGCCAGAGCTGCGGCAGCAGGCCCTCCCGGCTGCCGCGTCCCTGCCAAAAGAAGCTCGGGCGATAGCTCGTGTCCTGAAACGGGCGCGAAGTGGTGCTGAGATCCCACAGTGCATTCTGGGTAAAGGCGAAGTGCACGCCCTCGAGTTCTTCGAAGGCGCGCGTTACGGCCGTATCGGCGTCGAACAGACGGTACTTGAAGCTGATCTGAAAGCGCGCGTTCGCGCCCCCGCGGCCACCGAGTATGAAGTACATCGGCTCGTGTACCGACAGCGCCTGTTCCTGGGTCGGCAGCAGCACGGTGTCGGGCGGGGGCGCTTCCGGTTCGGGGAGCTGCTGAGCGTGCGCGGCGGCGGTCCACATCAGTATGCCGGCGGCCATGCGCGTCAGCGCGGCGCCGTAGCCGCGCGTTGCATTGTGGCGTGGTGATGTCGGGGCGGCAGCAAGCGATCTCATTCAACGGTCACGGCGCCATGGGGGGGCGCCGGCCGCCTAGAGCGCCTCCAGCACCTCCCGCAGCGCGTCGAGGTTTACCGGCTTGAGCAGGTGGTGGTCGAAGCCCGCTTCGCGCGTGCGCCGCCGATCTTCGGCCTGCCCCCAGCCGGTCAGTGCTATCAGCGTAACACCTTCCATGCGGGGATTCGCCCGCAACCGGCGCGCGACCTCGTAGCCGTCCATGCCCGGCATGCCGATATCGAGCAGCACGACGGCGGGACGATAATCGTCGCAGGCCTTGAGGGCGCCCGGGCCGTCGTAGGCCACGCGTGGCTGCAGGCCCATGATCTCGAGCAATGCGGCCAGGCTGTCAGCGGCGTCGTGGTTGTCATCGGCCACCACCACGCGGTGACTGGATTCGAGCGGGCCGTGCGAGGTCTGCGATTCGGGCGCTTCCTGATCGCCCGCGTCATCCCCCGGTAGGGGCAAGTGAACCACAAACTCGCTGCCCTGGCCGAGTCCGGGACTGTGCGCCTCGACGTGTCCGCCGTGCATTTCCACCAGGCTGCGCACGAGGCTCAGCCCGATGCCCAGGCCGCCGCGGGTACGGGCCGCGGAATGCTCGACCTGCGTGAACATCTCGAAGATCGTTGCCAGCTGATCCGGCGGCAATCCAATCCCGGTATCGCGCACCGAGATGAGCATCTCACCCTCGGCGTGACGCGCCTCGAGCCAGATATCGCCCTCGGGATCGGTGTACTTGGCGGCGTTGTTGAGCAGGTTGCCCAGCACCTGCGCCAGTCGCACGGCATCGGCCTTCAGTACGATCGGCGCGCTCGGCACGGCGACGTGCAGCCGGTGCTTACCTTCCTCGATCGCGGGCCGCGCGCCCTCGATCGCGCTGCGTACGATTGTCGCGAGTTCCACACGTTCCTTGCGCAGCTCGATGCGCCCACGGGTAATGCGCGAGACTTCCAGCAGATCGTCCACCAAGCGGGTGAGGTGGCTGACCTGGCGCTGCATCATCTCGTGCAGCGGATCGTTCGCCTCACCGCGCAGGTGCAGAATGTCCAGGCTGTTGCGCAGCGGCGCGAGGGGGTTGCGCAACTCGTGTGCCAGCGTGGCGAGGAACTCGTCCTTGCGCCGGTCCGCGGCGCGCAAGGCCTCCTCGGCCTGCTTGCGCTCGTGCACGTCGATCACCGAGCCGATGAACCCGCACCACTCGCCGTTCTCGTCGTAGCGCGGGCGGCCGGTGTCGATGCACCAACGGTAGCCGCCGCCGGCATGACGCAGCCGGTAATCGAGCGAAAAGGCCTCGCGCCGCTGAAAGGCTTTTAGGAAGCTGGCCCGTGCCCGGGTCTGATCGTCCGGGTGGACTGCCTCCATCCAGCCGGCACCGAGCGCCTGCTCGAAGGATTGGCCGGTGAACTCGCTCCAGCCGCGGCTCACGAAGGCGCAGTCATCGGAGGTGTCGGTAAGCCACAGCATCGCGGGGGCAGTGTCGGCCATGCGCCGGAACCGCGCTTCGCTCTCGCGCAGGGCGGCCTCGGCCTCCTTGTCGGCGGTGATGTCCTTGAACAGTAGTGCGACGCGGCGCTCCTCGGGGTTGCCGATGCGGAAGGCGTAAACGTCGAACCAGCGTCCCATGGCCGGTGCATGGTTCTCGAAGCGTACGCTCTCGCCGCTGCGTGCCACCTTGCCGTAAATCTCGAACCAGGAGGCGTCGAGGTCGGGTACCAGTTCACGTGCGGTCTTGCCCACCGCATCGCGCAAGCCGGTCTGGCGTTCGAAACTCGGGTTGACCTCCAGCCAGCGGTAGTCGACCGGGTGGTCCTCGGCGTCGAACAGTACCTCCATCACGCAGAAGCCCTCGTCGATGCTGTGAAACAGCGAACGGTAGCGTGCCTCGGAGGCGCGCATGGCGTCCTCCGCGCGGGCTCGTTCCAGGCGCAACCATACCCGTTCGGACAGGTTGTGCAGCAGGTCGACCTCGTGCGGCGACCAGCGGTAGGGCTTGTCCCGTTGCACGGTCAGCAGAAACTTCCAGCGGCCCGCGCTACGGTAGGGCGCATGCAGCTGTGCGCGGATGGCGTGGGCACCGTAGGCGTCGGCGTAGGGCTGCGTACCCGGGTCGCGTATCACGTCGTCGACGGCCACCGGGGAACCGGCGCGCAGGGCCTTGAGGTACGCCTGGGACATGAGGTCGGTCAAACGGTAACCGCGTTGGGTGCAAGGCCGGCTCGCTCCGCGCCCATAGATCACGGTGGCATGTGTCCCCTCGGCGTCGATCTCACTGAATGCGACGCCGGTTACCCCAAGATAGCGGCCGATGCGCTCGCCGGCCGCGTGCAGGATCTCCTCGGGGTGAGTCAGGCGGGTGAAGTCGGCGCTGACGCGCGCAAGAAAGGCCTGATTGCGCTCGCGGCGCAGACGTTCGGTGATGTCCTGGAACAGGATCGCCACGCGATGCTGAGCGGGGGCATCGATGCGGAACGCGTACACATCGTAATAGCGTTCGATCTGACTCGCTTCCTGGACAAACCGCTCGGCCTTGCCCGTGCGGGCGACCCGGCCGAACACCTCGAACCAATCGAGTTCCTGATCGCGCATGAGTTCACGCACGCGCCGCCCGACGGCGTGTTTGAGTCCGGTGCGCCGCACGAAGGCGGGATTGACCTCCAGGAAGCGATAGTCGTGTGCCTGCCCGCGCTCGTCGAACAACACCTCGATGATGCACAAGCCCTCGTCGATGGACTCGAACAGCTGGCGGTAGCGCGCCTCCGAGGAGCGGCGCTGCTCCTCGGCCTGCCGACGTTGGGTGATGTCCAGCGTGGCGATGGTGATGCCGTTGAACACGCCCGCTTCGTCGAGGACCGGCGTGACCGTGTCCATTACCCAGATATCGGTCCCATCGGGCCGCCGGTAGCGGCGTTCCGTACTGAAGGCTTGTCCCCCGGCGTGCAAGCTGAGCATGAGCTCCGCGCTGCGTTCGCGATCCTTGGGGTGCAACAGGTCCTGCACCAGCAGTCCCTGCAGCAGCGTTTGGCGCGAGCGGCCCGTCAATGCGCAGAAGCAGTCGTTGGCGTAGGCGATGCGCCCGCGCGGATCGGCTTGGGCGATGCCGATGTCGCTGTGGTTGACGATGGCGCGAAAGCGCGCCTCGCTCTCGCGCAGGGCGGCGTCGGCTCGGTGGCGCTCGATGAGATCGGCCGCTTGACGCGCCAGGACGTCGAGCAGGTGCAGCTCCTGTTCGCTAGGGGTGTGCGCTTGGCGCCAGTGGGTCGATATGAGGCCCAGGGTGCGCCCGGCGCGCGAGATGAGCGGCGTGGCCTGGACGGCCAACACCCCGGCCTCGCGCAGCATGTGCTGCGTGGCGCTGTCGCCGAGCGGTTGCGCCTCGAGGTTGGTGATAATGACGCGCCGACCGTTTTCCAATGCCGTCCGGCAGTCGTCTGCACGGACACGCGCGCGTTCGAAAAACGCGACCGCCGTAGTGTCGAAGCCCTGGGAATGCAGCAGGACGAGGTCGCCGGTCGTCGGTTCGATGAGTTGCAGGCTACCCATGTCGGCGTGGGTTACGGCGATCGCCGCGGCCAGGATCTCGGCGTACAAGGCGTGCACGTCACCATCCGGATCGACGCGGGTCGCCGCTTCCTGCAGGCGCTGCCGGTGCGTGATCTCGGTGACGAGGACTTGCTCCGCGCGTTCGCGCGCGCGGGCCTGAGCCAGCAACTCGGCTTGGGATTCGCGCAATTTGGTGCTCCGCGCGCGCTCGATCTCGAGGGCCTGTTGAAAGCGGTATCCCGCCAGGGCAAACCGGGCGAGGCTGCCCGCCAGGCGAGCGTGTTCGGCGTCGAAGCGCCCGCCGGCATGGTTGAGCGCCCATAGCAGGCCGGCGGGCTGACCGTCGGCATGGAAGGGCGCGAGCAGCGCCTCGCCGATAGGCGGCGCGGTCGCCAACGCGGCCGACAGGCAAGCCGGCTGATCCAGCAGGACCACCGAATCGTCGAGGCCAATGCCGTGTTCATGTAGCGCGTCGAGGGGAACGCCTTCGCCGGGCAGAGCGAACGCACCGGCGATGGCGTGCCAGTGGCTGCGTGGGCCGCCGGGCGTCGTCAGGCTGATGGCCGCCGCGTCGGCGCCGCATAGCTCGAGGGTGGTGTCGACCAACTTCTGCAGGAAGGTTTGGGCGTCGCTCCCCAGTTCTTCGGCCAACATGCCCAGGGCGCGGCTTTCGGCAGCGTAGTCAGGCGTGCGGGCGCGGCGGCGGCCGAGCTCCGCTGTAATGATCGCCGCGTGCCCGGCGCCTCGGCCGGCCCGCGTGGGGGATTGCGTCATCACTCCAGCTCCCTGCAAGGCGCGCGTTCCGCGACGCCGCGTCGTTCGGTCGACCCACGGGCCGCACCGAATCCGTTCCATCGTGGGGCGGCCGGCGGGCTTGTGAACCGCGGGCCGGTCGACTCGCCGGTTAACTATAACTTCAAAGCGGGACGCAGTTCCGCGACGAAGTGTGCATTTCGCGCTTAGCCCGCGCCAACGGCGACGTTCGACGCCTCCATGGCCTGCGTTATTTCACAGAGGACCGCAGCTTCTACTGACGGGGGGCGCGTCCTGGTTTCCCGTACCGATTCGAGTGCTGCGACATCGCGGTGTGCTCGCGCGGGTGCCGAGCGATGAGCTTAGCCATTACCTCATCGCGAGCAACGACGGCCTCGTTGGGCTAGGGGCGGGTGTGCACGGGAGATACCGGCGAATGCCAACCTCGTCACGGTATGTGCGGGGCCGCCCCCGCCGCTGCCGTGTCCGCGCTTGACCGGCAATACGGACGCGACTATAGGCCTGTACAAGCCGCGTCAGATGGGGCGGCGCGCCACATCACAGGTGCATGGAGCACCGACGATAGTCAGCACACGCAGGGGATGCCATGTACGCCAATGGAAGGGTGAGGGGGCCGGCGGCCTGCCGGGGAGGCGACGTCGTCGTTGCTCTGCTGATGGGCGCTGCATTGCTGATGGCGGCGCAGGCCGTGAGCGCGCGCGAGTGGGAGTGGCGTAACCCCTTGCCGCAGGGCGCGGACATCCAGTGCCTGGCTGGCAGCGAGGACGACGGCTTGCTCGGCGTGGTGGATCATGGCGGGCTGCTGCGCAGCGAGGACGGAACGCATTGGACGGTGGCGCTCAATGCGCTCGATAGGTCCTGGCAATGCAACGCCCTGACGCGGGGCAATGGCCGCTGGTTGATGGCGGTCAACGCGCCGGGGAACGACCCGCACCAAGTGCTCATGTCCGATGATGCCGGCCGAACCTGGCGGGCCGTGGGTGAGCCCGCTCTGCTGCGCGACATCGTGTGGCACGCGGGCCGCTTTCTGGCCGTGGGAACGAGCACCGCCGGAAACGGTACGACCGTGAGCCATATCCTCGAGTCGACCACCGGCGAAGGGGAGTGGACGGTGCATGCCACGCTCTCGGGGACGTTACATGGCATGGCCGCCGGCGTGGATCGTTTCGTGATCGTGGGCGCCGGCGGCGCGATTTACGTCTCCGCCAATAAACAGCGCTGGCTGCGGGCGCTCTCCGGCACCACGGCCCACCTGCGCCACGTGCGATTCCGCGAGGGACTCTTCGTCGCCATCGGCGATAACGGCACCATCGTCTCCTCCACCGACGGCCTGTTCTGGAACGCGCACGCGGCGGGGGTCGATAGCGATCTGCAGGGTCTCGCGGCCGGGCCGGACGGCTTTGCGGCGGTGGGCGACGGCGGGGCGCTGCTCACCAGCGCCGATGGCAGGTCCTGGCGCGCGCAACGCAGCGACAGCGTACGCGCGCTGCGCGCCGTCACCGCCTTTGGCCCGGAGTTCATCGGCGCAGGTGCGGGAGGCGATCTCTACCGGGGCGCGGGCGACGCCTGGACGCCCCTGCGCAGCCAATCGGGCGGCGCGCGCTCGGGCGCGTTGCATGACCTGGTTGGCGGGCCGCCCGGCCTCGTCGGCGTCGGTGCCGATGGGTTGCTGCTGTTCTCGCCCGACGGCGTCGACTGGGAGATGGTGGAAACCCCCATCGAGACCGCTCTGCGCGGCGTCACATACGGGCAGGGTCATTTCCTCGCGGTAGGGGCCCGGGGTAGGGTGCTGCTGTCGCCCGACGGGCGTGAATGGGAGGCATATAGCGTCCCCGGGCGACCGGAGTTGAACGGCGTAGCGTGGCGCGGGGGCGAGTTCGTGGCGGTCGGCGATAATGGCGCGATCGCGCGCTCGCGCACCGGCACGCAATGGGAGCGCGTGGCCGATGACCTCGGCGGGCAGGACCTGATCCGCGTGCGGGCCGGGGCGGCCGGCTGGGTGGCGTTGGCGCGCCAGGGCACCATCCTTTACTCACCCGATGGCGAGGCCTGGGAGCCGCGCGCCTTGCGCGAGGGTTACGAGTTCGTGGAGCTGGTGCACGCGGGCGCGCGCTTCCTGGCCGTCGGTCGCGACGATGCCGCGAGCGTGCTTGTCGAGTCCGCCGATGGCCGTCTTTGGGAGGAACGCAGCGAGCTCGAGTACCTCATTGTGACGCTGGCCCCGGCCGGAAACGGCTACCTGGCGGCAGCGACCGCCGGCCCCGAGCAGCCGCCCGTCTGGCTGCAGTTCGATGACCTCGGCGAGCCGAGCGTGTACGCCGGCACCGCGTCCGTCCATCGGCTGGTGGCGAGCGGCGGCGCGTTGTTTGCGCTGGGTCCCCACGGCGCAATTCTGCAGTCGGGCCGTTTCACGCCGCCGGCCGAACCCTCGGCGAGCGGCGAGGAACGCCTGGCGAGTAGCGGGGGCTGCGCCATCGGCGCGCCGGGCGCGCCCGATGCGATCCTGCTATTGCTGCTCGTCGGTGGATTGGCCTATCTCGGCCGACTGTCATGCGCGCGGGCACACCGCCGCCGTTCCTCCATGGTGTGAATCATCGGCCCGGCGCCGCCGGGCCGTGCCCCGCGGCAACCGGCCGCCGTGGTCTACTCGCTTGACTTCTCACCCTTAACACTCAGTCTCAAAGTACAGCTATCGCCCGGTTGGCGGCGGTCGCTGCCTTCCGCGAGGGACCGCATGGCGCATGACTGGGGACTCGGGCAAGCACGCGTGGCCGCCGCCGCCGGCGGCGTTGCGGCGCTTGCCGGTGCGCGCGTCTTACTGCCGCGTCGCCGGCGGGCCGCGCCGTGAAGCTTGCAACCAAAAAGCCCTTGATCGGCACCCTCGCGCTCGCGGGACTGCTCATCGTCGCGCTGGTGGCTTGGCGCCAGTACGTCGGCCAAGACGACAGTGCCGGCCTCGCCAGCGGCAATGGCCGCATCGAGGCCGTAGAGATCAGCATTGCCGCGCGGTCGGCCGGGCGGGTGCAGGAGATCCTGGTGCGGGAGGGCGAGTTGGTAACGGCGGGCCAGGTGGTAGCGCGCATGGATACCAACGTGTTGGCGGCGCAGTTGCACCAGGCCGAGGCGCAACTGCGCCAAGCCGAGAGTGCGGTGGCGACCGCGCGCAGTCAGGTGGGGCAGCGCGAGGCGGAGAAGGCGGCCGCGCAGGCGCTGCTGGAGCAGCGTGAGGCCGAGCATCGGGTGGCCGAGTCGCGCCTGGCGCGCACCTCGCGGCTCGCCCGCCAAGGAGCCATATCCCAGCAGGATGTGGACGACGACGAGGCGCGCGTGGCCGGTGCCGCGGCCGCGGTCAGTGCGGTGCGCGCGCAGATCGCGGCCGCGGATGCGGCCATCGTCACCGCCCGCAGCCAACTCGCGGGTGCGGAACAAGCGGTCGAGGCCGCACAGGCCGGCATCGAACAGATCCGCGCGGATCTCGCCGAAACGGAGCTGCGGGCGCCGCGCGCAGGACGCATCGAGTATCTGGTCGCGCAGTCGGGCGAGGTGGTCGGTGCAGGCGGACGCGTCATGAACATGGTCGACCTGAGCGACGTGTACATGACCTTCTTCCTGCCAACCGCCGCCGCCGGGCGCATCGCCATGGGGAGCGAGGTGCGCCTCGTGCTCGATGCCGCGCCCGAGTATGTCTTTCCCGCCCACGTCTCGTTTATCGCGGACGTCGCCCAGTTCACCCCAAAGACGGTCGAGACGGCCCTTGAGCGGGAGCGCCTCATGTTCCGCGTGCGCGCCCGCATCCCGCCCGAGCTGCTGCAGGCGCACATCCACCAAGTCAAAACCGGTCTGCCGGGCGTGGCCTATGTGCGCCTCGATACCTCCCAACCCTGGCCGGCGCGCCTGCAGGTGAGGTTGCCGGAATGAGCGACGCCGGACCCGCGAAGCGGTCGGTGGTCGCGCGTCTGGACAACGTCAGTCTGCGCTACGGCAAGACCTTGGCGCTGGACGGCATCGACCTCGAGCTGCCGGCGCAACGCCTGGTGGGGGTGATAGGCCCGGATGGGGTGGGCAAATCCAGCCTGTTCTCGCTGGTGGCCGGTGCGCGCGCCATCCAGACGGGTCGGGTCGAGGTACTGGGCGGCGACATGGCCGACCGCCGATACCGCGGCGAGATGTGTCCGCGTGTGGCGTACATGCCGCAGGGGCTCGGCAAGAATCTCTATCCGACGCTCTCGGTGTTCGAGAACGTGGACTTCTTCGGCCGCCTGTTCGGCCACGCCCGCGCGGAGCGCGAACGGCGCATCGCGGCCCTGCTGGAGGCCACCGGTCTCGCGCCGTTTGCCGGCCGTCCCGCGGGCAAGCTGTCGGGCGGCATGAAACAGAAGCTCGGCCTGTGTTGCGCGCTAATCCACGACCCCGACCTGTTGATCCTCGATGAGCCCACCACCGGCGTCGATCCGCTCTCCCGGCGCCAGTTCTGGGAACTCATCGATGGGATCCGCACCGACCAGCCCGGCATGAGCGTGTTGGTGGCGACGGCCTACATGGAGGAGGCGGCGCGGTTCGATTGGTTGGTCGCCATGAACAAGGGGCGGGTGCTCGCCACGGGCGCGCCGCAGGACCTGTTGGTGCAGGCCGAGAGCCGCACCCTGGAGGAGGCCTTCATCAAGCTCCTGCCGCGCGAGCAGCGGGCCGGTCATCGGCCTGTGGAGGTCGTACCTCGCGCGGCAGGCGCGGAAAGCGATGTGGCCATCGAGGCGCGCGGACTGACCATGCGCTTCGGTCGCTTCACGGCGGTGGACCACGTCAGCTTCCGTATCCGGCGCGGCGAGATCTTCGGCTTCCTCGGCTCGAACGGCTGCGGCAAGACCACCACCATGAAACTGCTCACCGGCCTGTTGCCCGCGAGCGAAGGACAGGCCTGGCTGTTCGGCACCGAGGTGGAGCCCCACGACATCGACACGCGTCGCCGCGTGGGCTACATGAGTCAATCGTTCTCGCTGTATGGCGAGCTGACGGTGCGCCAGAACCTGCACCTGCACGCGGCGCTGTTCGGTTTGCCCAGGGCGCAGATCGCGGGCCGGGTGCGGGAGATGGCGGAGCGCTTCGACCTCACCACGATCTTGGATGCCCTGCCGTTCGCGCTGCCACTGGGCACGCGTCAGCGTCTGTCGCTCGCCGTGGCCATGATCCACCGCCCGGAGATGCTGATCCTGGACGAGCCGACCTCCGGCGTGGATCCGATCGCGCGCGACGCCTTCTGGCGCATCATGATCGAGTTGGCCCGCCGCGATAATGTCACCATCTTCATCTCGACCCACTTCATGAACGAGGCCGAGCGCTGCGATCGCATCTCGCTCATGCACGCCGGCCGCGTGCTGGTGAGCGACACGCCCGCGGCGATCGTGGCGGGGCGGGGCGCGCACAGCCTGGAAGAGGCCTTCATCAGCCACCTCCAGGATGCTGTGGCACGCGAGGCGCCGGGCGGGGCACCCGATGCCGCGCCGCCGCCGCGCCGGCCGCCGCCGCTCGCTCGAGCCGCCGACAGCCGGCAGCAGGGCTCCCCCAAGCTGCGTCGCCTGCTGAGTTATACGCGGCGCGAAGCCCTGGAACTGCGGCGCGACCCGATTCGGCTCGCGCTGGCGCTGGTGGGCAGCGTCCTGCTCATGCTGGTGCTGGGGTATGGCATCAACATGGATGTCGAAGACATCACCTTCGCCGTGCTCGACCACGACCAGACCCCGGCGAGTCGCGACTACGTGCTCAATCTCGCCGGCTCCCGCTACTTCATCGAGCGTCCACCCCTGCGCAGCCACGACGAGATGGACCGGCGCATGCGCGCGGGCGAACTCAGCTTGGCGCTGGAGATCCCGCCGGGGTTCGCTCGGGATCTGTCGCGCGGGAGCAGCGTGCAACTCGGCGCCTGGCTCGACGGTTCCATGCCCGCGCGCGCCGAGACGGTGCGCGCCTACCTGCAGGGTATGCACCAGCACTGGCTGGCCGCGCGCGCACGCGAAGCGAACCACGCCGCCCCGCTACTCCCGCACACCAGCATCGAGACGCGCTTTCGCTACAACCCCGACGTGGCGAGCCTGCCGGCGATGGTGCCGGCGGTGATCCCCTTGTTGCTGATCCTGATCCCCGCGATCCTCAGCGCCTTGGCGGTGGTGCGGGAGAAGGAACTCGGCTCCATCGTCAATCTCTACGTCACCCCCATCACGCGCCTGGAGTTTCTGCTCGGCAAGCAGCTCCCCTATATCGCGCTCGCCATGATCAACTTTCTTCTGCTGACGGGCCTGGCGGTGTTCCTGTTCGGCGTGCCGCTGAAGGGCAGCTTCCTGGTGTTGGCCAGTGCCGCCCTGATCTACGTCACCGCGACCACCGCCTTTGGGCTGTTGGTCTCCGCCTTTGTGCGCAGTCAGGTGGCGGGGCTCATCGCCGCGGGCGTGCTGAGCATCCTGCCCGCGGTTCAGTTCTCCGGACTGGTGGAGCCCGTCTCCTCGCTGGCAGGCCCGGGACGTTTCGTCGGCGAGCTGTTTCCGACCACCCATTTCCTGACGATCGCCCGCGGCACCTTCTCGAAGGGCCTGGGGTTTGCGGATCTGCAGGGGGCGTTCTTTGCGCTGGCGCTCTCGGTCCCCGTGCTCATCGGCCTGGGCACGCTGTTGCTGAGAAAGCAGGAGCGGTGACGTGCGCGCGGCGCGTAACATCTACCGCCTGGGCATCAAGGAACTGCGTGGCCTCGCGCGCGATCCCATTCTGTTGGGGCTGATCGCCTTCGCCTTCACCGTCAACATCTACACCGCGGCGACCGCGATGCCGGAGACGCTGCACAAGGCGCCCATCGCCATCGTCGATCACGACCAGTCGGCACTCTCGGCGCGCCTCGTCGATGCCTTCCTGCCGCCGTACTTCCTGCGCCCCGCGCTGATCACGCCTGCCGAGGCGGACGCGCGGATGGACGCGGGCCTGGATACCTTTGCACTGCATATTCCGCCGGGTTTCGAGCGCGACGTGCTTGCCGGGCGCGAGCCGACCTTGCAGCTGAACGTGGACGCCACCCGCATGGGGCAGGCCTTTACCGGCAGCAGCTATATCCAGGTGATCGTCTTGAGCGAAGTAAACGATTACGTGCGACGCTTTCGGGGCGAGGTGGAACGGCCGGCGGAGCTGGCCATGCGCGCCCGCTTCAATCCCGAGCTGAACAAGGTCTGGTTCGGGGCCGTGATGGAGGTCATCAGCGGCATCACCATGCTCGCCATCGTGCTCACCGGCGCCGCGCTGATACGCGAACGCGAGCACGGCACGGTAGAGCACCTGCTGGTCATGCCGGTCACGCCGTTCGAGATCATGGCCAGCAAGATGTGGGCGATGGCGCTCGTGGTGCTGGTCAGCTCCGCCGCCGCGCTCCACGTGATGGTGCGCGGTCTGCTCGCGGCGCCGATCGAAGGCTCCGTCGCGCTGTTTCTGGTGGGCGCGGCGCTGCATCTGTTCGCCACCACGTCGCTCGGCATCTTCCTGGCGACGATTGCCCGTTCGATGCCTCAGTTCGGGCTGCTGCTGTTCATGGTCATGCTGCCCATGCAGATCCTCTCCGGCGCCGGCGGGCTCATCCGCGCGCAGGCCATCTCGGGCGGCTTCGCGGTCCAGCAGGGCCCGCTCGGTCCGCTGGACGTCATCATGCTGGCCGCCCCCACCAACCACTTCGTCCCGCTCGCGCAAGGCATCCTGTTCCGCGGCGCCGGGCTGGACGTGGTGTGGCCCCAGTTCCTCAGCCTGGTGGTGATCGGCGCCGTCCTGTTCGCACTGTCACTGGCACGCTTTCGCCGCACGCTGGCCACCATGGCGTGAACCGCGCGCCTAGTCTCGTGGCGAGAACTTGATCACCCGATCGTAAAGGATCTCCGACACCGCCGGTCCCACCGCGGTCTCGTCCTCCAGATAGGCGCGTATCCCGATGCCGAGCTGCGTGTCGTCGTCCAGTTGCAGCACGGGACAGTCGGGGGGCGCGGCGAGCTCCAGGCAATAGGGCTCCCCGTGGCACTGGCGGGCGATCTTGTAGGCGTACATCTGATCGGCGGACGGTCCGGTAAAGCCCGCGAGGGTCTGGGCGCTGTTCTCCAGTTGATCGACGAAAGCGTGCCCGACCGCCATTTTGAGCGTCTCACTGGCATAGACGTTGATGCTCATCGAGGTGGACTTGCCGGTGGCGACGTGGTTCACCCCGTACGCGATCAGGTACTCGTCCTCAGCCAACGTCATCGCGTGCTGCATGTCGAAGTCCGGCAGGAACCCCATACCCAGCTGGGTAGTGTCGCGCGTGTCGCCCCAGGCGTTGACGGGCCGCTGATCGAAGCCCTCATAACCGATCGACCGGGTCTCGTACTCGGTGACCGCCATGCCCGGGTTGGCATCCAGCACCGCTTGGCGCAGGCGGGCGAGCTCGGGGGTCAGGTCGAACTCGGTCTGGCCCGTACCGCGCACCCGCAGCCGCGGCACGGGAAATGGGTCGGACTCCGTCGCCTCCTCGGGCGTCACGCGGAACACCGCCATGGGTGGCTCGTTGAGGAAGGCGTCGCCGGCCTCCGGGTCGGTGAACTGCTTCATGCGATGCAGCAGCACGAAGGAATCGGTGGCCTCGTCCACGCCGAGCGTCACCATGGGGTCGGGGATGACCAGCGTGTTGATGATCTCACCCGGATAGCCGGCCGCCTCCAGCGCGCTGCGCACCCGCTGCTCGGTGTTCTGGTCCGGCGTGAAGATCAGTACCACCTCGCGCTCGAAGGGCTCGTCGCCGCCGGTCTCTATGGTGCTGATGTTGATCGTGTCGCCCACGCTGTTCAGGCCGCGCAGTGGCTCCTCCGGGTGCTCCGGGCGAAAGGTGTGCGACAGGTAGGGCTGATAGCTGAAGTACTCGGTGTCGGGCGGCGTGCGGCCGATCACCACCACCGCCTCGTCCGGCCGCAGGCGGAACTCCGCTGCCGGAAAGAAGACCGGCGCCTGCTCTTCCAGCGGCGGTGGGTTGAAGGTGATGTACGGCGCCGCCTGGTTCAGGTACAGCGCGGACGCAAACCGGCCCTCGCAGGCCTCCCGCACCGGGTCGAACCGCCCGGCCGTCCCCTCGCGCACGACGAAGCCGTCCGCTCCGAGGTTGTCCTTGAACGTCTCGGTCGAGCCCGCCGCGAGCGGCTCCCCCAGAACCTGGCCCGCTGCGGCCAGCAGGGCTGCAAAGATAACGTGCTGCGCGCGCCTCATGCTGAACATGGTTGCCGGTCCTCCATCCATGGAATTGTCAGCCACCAACGGCCGGGGGTGGCTTGCCCCACCGGCCACTCCCAAGTATCGCCGAAACGGGGGCGATGTCTGCATCGGCCGCGCGGCGGCCTCACGCCTGTGGGGACGGCCGTCGCGGAGCGACGGCGTTCTGCGGCACCTTCCGGTGCCTGCTCGACCCCGCTCCGCGGGTTCTTGATTCCCCCGGAAATGGAAAAGGGCTGACGAGGCAGCCCTTGTATTGGTGGTGGGGCGGCAGCCCGCGCCAAACGACCGTTGAACGTGCGCGATACCGCAGCTTCTCGAACTCCAGCGCATTGTCCTGCATCGCGAGTTCGTGGCCGCGCTCGCCCTTGCGGTCGAACCACTTCAGGCTTCGGGAGCAAGGCGTAAGGCCCCGCCCAGGAGGCCACCGAGCAGGGTCTCGATCATTGCGCGCCTCCCATGAGCTTGAGCTTGATCGCGGCGCCGACCAGCAGCGCGGCCAGCAGGCCCGTGGTCAGTACCTTCACGAAGGTTTGCCATGCGGTGCGACGGGCGTCGCGCCAAGCGTCGAGGAGGTCGCGCAGCTCGCGGATGTCGCGGGCGGCGTGGCCGTTCTCGAGGCCGAGGTGGGCGAGACAGCGTTCGGCGCCGTGTTCGGCGGCGCAGTCGAGCAGCTCCTCGAAGTCCTCGCGACGCAGCAGGACCATGTTCTCGACGACGGCGGGTTTGGGGACTTCGATCATCGGCGGTCTCCAGAAACGACGAACCCGCCACGCGGGCGGGTTCGGGACGGTAGGGTTGCGGGGCGGTTCAGACGGGGATGCCCGCGCTGGCCGCGAAGCGGCGGACTCCAGGGATTGAGTCCGCAACGACATGCGCGTCCAGAAAGCCGGCGAGCCGGACATTCTGCAGACGAGCGAAGGCCGGCTGACCCTGTCGGTGCCGATCCAGATCAAACGACGCAGCGGGGGCAAGCTGGTCACGCTGCCGAACGGCGGAACCGGTCCCGGTGGGTTGTGACACCGACGCCGCTCCAGTTGGCGCGGGCAAGGGGCATCGCTGGCTGGCCATGCGGGAGTCTGGGGAAGCGAAGTCACTGAAGGGGATCGCCGCGCGGGAGGGGATCGACAACAGCTACGTGAGTCGGATGGTCAACCTCACACGCTGGCGCCGTACAACGTGGCCGCGATCCTGGACGATACGCTGCCGAATCACGTCACGCTTTTCGACTTGGCGGTGGACCCGCCGGCGCTGTGGGATGAGCAGCGGGAGCGGGCTGGGCTTTGAGGTGGCATCTGTTGAGGCTGACCTCGGGGCGATAAGCGCCGCAGCGGTGTCTGTCAGCGCAGATGGCACAGGCTTGTGCCTATTCTTCGTCAAAAAGATTGCAGTCGACGAATAAACGGAACATACTCCCACCATGCCTGCCGACACCCACACCCAGCGCGTCCTCGATCTGGCCCGCCAGAAGGGGCTGCTGCGCGCCAGCGACCTGGACGCCATCGACGCACCCCGGGTCGTTCTGACGCGCCTGACGGCCGCTGGCCTGCTGGACAAGGTCGGTCGCGGTCTCTACCGCCTGCCCAGTCATCCGGGGTCGGAGCACGAAGGTCTCGCGACCGTCGCCACCAAAGTACCCCAGGCCGTGTTCTGCCTGCTGACCGCGCTGCAATTCCACGAACTGACTACCCAGCTGCCGCGTCAGATTTGGATCGCCATGGCGCGCGGCAGCCATGTACCGCGCATTGACTACCCGCCGATCAAGATGGTTCAGATGACGGGCGACGTCTACACGACGGGCATCGAGGAGCACCTGCGCGACGGTGTGACGCTGCGCGTGTACGGCGCGGCCAAGACGGTCGTGGACTGCTTCAAGCACCGCAACAAGATCGGTCTGGACGTGGCCCTGGAGGCGCTGAAGGACGCGCGCGCCAAGCGCAAGGCAACGGCGGACGATCTGTGGCGCTACGCGAAGATCTGCCGCGTGGCCAACGTGATGCGCCCCTACCTGGAGGCCATTGAATGAATAACGTCGCGGCCTCCGTGCGCGCCCGCTTGCTCAACGTCGCCAAGGCGCAGGGCGTGGACTTCAACCAGGTGTTGGTGCGTTTCGCGCTGGAGCGAATCCTCTACCGTCTGAGCCAGTCCGAGCACGCGGATCATTTTCTGCTCAAGGGCGCGTTGCTGTTCACGCTCTGGTACGACATGCCGCACCGGACCACGCGCGACGCCGACCTGCTTGGCTTCGGCGCGAGCGATCTGAAATCCGTGGCTCAGACCTTCCGCGACATCGCCAGCGTCGCGGTAGACGACGGCATCGTGTTCGACCCGGCCTCGGTCGCCGCCGAGGAAATCCGCAAGGACCCCGGATATGCCGGGGCGCGCATCTTCATCAGTGGCGAGCTGGCCAAGGCACGCTGCAAGACACAGATCGACATCGGCTTCCGAGATGCCGTGACGCCTGGCCCCGTCGATGCGACCTATCCGGTGCTGCTGGCCGACCTGCCAGCGCCTCGTTTGCGCACCTATCCCGTTTACACCGTCGTCGCGGAGAAACTCCACGCCATCGCGCTGCTGGGTATGACCAACAGCAGGTTGAAGGATTACCTCGATCTGTCCGTGTTGCTGGATCGCGAAACCCTGGACACCGATCTGCTGGCCCAAGCGATCAAGGCCACCTTCGAGCGGCGCGGCATGGCGGTGCCCGCCGGGTTGCCGGTCGGCCTGACGGATGAGTTCGCGCACGATCCCTCGCGGCAGGCTCTGTGGCAGGCGTTCATCAAGAAGAACGAGCTTGCTCTTGAACCCTTGCCCACCATCGTGGATCGGCTGCGGGTCGCCTTGGGAGCGGCGTTGAACCGAGCCGCCGCTTGAAAACCCCTGGAACCCGGCCCGCAAGTTCCCGACCGGGCCAAATGTCCAGTTCCTTGCCCGACGATCCTGTTCCCTCCGCCTGCCAATGCTGCAATCCAACCGCTCGATTTGTCCGCGCGTAACCCGTGGATCTGTATGGCTCCTCGTTGCGGCCTTTGCGGACTTCGGGTCAGTTCCAGGGAGCGAGGCCGGAGCGAGGAATGGCCAGGAGAGAGTGGAATGTGGCCGGGAACGGCCAATTCGGGCGGCTGGCAAAGTCCGCAGGCGTTCGCAGGAACCCCCAATAACACGCGGGAACTGGCGCAAACAGACAAGAAAAAGCCCCAACTGATAACAGTTGGGGCTTCAGTATTGGTGGAGGCGGCGGGAATCGAACCCGCGTCCGTGAGTCCTACGCTGTCGGATCTACATGCTTAGCCGGATCTATTGTGTTTAACCGGCTGCTGCCCGACCGGCAGGGCGTGCAGACGGCGATCCCGGTTGGGTTTTAGCGCTTTGGCCCCAGGCGAGCCTCGGTCGCGATCTTGTGAGAGTCGACCCTTGAGCGGCCTGCTTACACAGACCCCGAGCGCACAAGCACGGCCTCGGTCAAGGGCTAGCGGGGCTTAAGCCGCTAGAGCGTAGTTGTCGTCGTTGGCAACTATGTTGGTTGCAGATTGTTTTACGAGGTGATCTGCACCTCGGCATGCACCTAAAGTTTCATACCCACGTCGAAACCATGTCGCCCCCGGTTTCGATCTCGCTGACTATGACAGTGTACGCCGCCGGCAAGTTCCCGGCCAGCGGAGAGTTCGCCGGTGCTAGGAGCCGGCTAGGCTCCGCGAAGCGAGGAGGGCGCGCGGCACCGGCAGCTTGTGCTGCGGGCGGCGTCCTGCCTAGCGCTGGCGCAACAGTCGCTGCTGGGCGCGATCCCAGTCCCGGTCGCGCTCGGCGGCGCGCTTGTCGTGCGCCTGCTTGCCCTTGGCGAGACCGATCTCGAGCTTGCTGCGTCCGCGCTTCCAGTACATGGCGAGCGGCACCAGGGTATAGCCGCGCCGCTCCACCAAGCCGATGAGCTTGCTGAGTTCCTCCTTGTGCAGCAACAGCTTGCGCGTGCGCGTCGGGTCCGGGTGGATGTGCGTGGAGGCCGTTGGCAGGGGCGTGATCAGTGCCCCCAGCAACCAAGCCTCGCCGTCCTTGACGATGACGTAGCTTTCGGCGAGCTGCAGCCGTCCGGCGCGCAGGCTCTTGACCTCCCACCCTTCGAGCGCGATGCCGGCCTCGTAGCGTTCCTCGATGTGGTAGTCGTGCCGGGCCTTGCGGTTCAGGGCGATGGTGTTGGAACCGTCGCCTTTTTTTGCCTTTTTTGCGCTCATGCGCGGATTATACCGCAGCGGCCGAATGCGACGGGGCTTCCGACGTGTTGAGGGAGCCATGGAGCATAGCCGACAATAAGCGCCAAAAAATCCGGGGGCTAAGGTGACAAAGCGCGTTTCCATCCACGGTCAGTGGTCGTCCCGCTGGGCGTTCATTCTGGCGGCGACCGGCTCGGCAGTGGGCCTCGGCAACATCTGGAAGTTCCCCTACATCGCGGGGGAGAACGGCGGCGGCGCCTTCGTGCTCGTGTACCTGCTTTGTATCGTGGCGATCGGGGTGCCGACCATGATGGCGGAGATCCTGCTCGGGCGGCGCGGGCGTCAGAGCCCGATCAACACCATGCAGAGCCTGGCCGCCGAGGCCGGTCGCAGCCCGCGCTGGCGGGCCCTCGGTTGGCTGGGCGTGCTCGCCGGCGTATTGATCCTGTCCTACTACAGCGTGGTGGCAGGCTGGGCCTTGGCTTACATCTTCCGTGCCGGCACGGGGGCGTTCACCGGCATCGACAGCGCGCAGGCGGCAGCGCTGTTCGAGAGCCTGACGGGCGACCCGCAACTGCTTATCGCCTGGCACACCACCTTCATGGCGCTGACCATCCTGATCGTCTCGCGCGGCGTGCGCAGCGGGCTGGAGAGCGCGGTGAAGGTGCTGATGCCGGTGATGCTGGTCCTTTTGCTGGTGCTGGTCGGCTATGCCCTCAACAGCGGCGCCTTCCAGCAGGGCATCCGCTTCATGTTCTCGCCGAACTTCGCCGAGCTCACCGCCACCGGCGTGCTGGTAGCCATGGGGCACGCCTTCTTCACCTTGAGCCTCGGCATGGGCGCCATCATGGTGTACGGCTCGTACCTGTCGCGCCGGGCCTCCATCGCCCGCACCACCTTCACCATCGCCGCGCTGGACACGCTGGTGGCCGTGCTGGCCGGTATGGCGATCTTCCCGATCGTGTTCGCCAGCGGGCTGCAGCCCGGGGAAGGGCCGGGGCTGGTGTTCCTGACGCTGCCCATCTCCTTCGGCCAGATGCCGTGGGGCGCGTTCTTTGGCACGCTGTTCTTTATACTGTTGGCGTTCGCCGCGTGGACCTCGGCGATTTCGCTGCTGGAACCCGCGGTCGCCTGGCTGGTAGAGACGGTGGGGTGGAAGCGCTCCACGGCCGCGCTGGCGACCGGCACCTTGTGCTGGTTCGTCGGCCTGGGCACCGTGTTCTCGTTCAATGTCTGGTCCGAGCCGCTGATCGGCGAACGCAATCTGTTCGGGATCATCGACTTCGTGACGTCTAACATCATGTTGCCGCTCGGCGGTCTGCTCATCGCGGTGTTCGCGGGCTGGGTGCTCGGCCGCGACGCGAGCCGCGACGAACTGGCGCTCGGCGACGGCCGCGGCTACCGCGCCTGGCGCTTTTTCGTGCGCTATGTGACGCCGCTGGCGGTCGGCATCGTGTTCCTGCATGTGGTGGGTGTGCTGGATCTGCTGGCGCGCCCGGCCTAGCGGCTGTTGGAGAACAGCTAGTCCGAAAGGGGTTTTGAGTTGACGACGATCAGCAAGTCGGCGCTGGTGCAGTACACGCCTGCGCAGATGTTCGCCATGGTGGACCGGATCGAGGACTATCCGGCCTTCATTCCCTGGTGCGAGAGCGCCGAGATCCACGAGCGACTGGAGGACGAGGTGCGGGCCACCCTGCGCATCGCGCATAGCGGCATCCGCAAGTCGTTCACTACCCGTAACCGGACGCAGAAGGACAAGATGATCGAGATGCGCCTGGTGGAGGGGCCGTTCCGGCGCCTGGAGGGCTACTGGCGCTTCGACCCGCTGGGCGACAGTGGCTGTAAGGTCTCTTTCGACATCAGCTTCGAGTTCTCCAGCCGGCTGGTCGGACTGGTGTTCGGGCCGGTGTTCAGCCAGATCGCGAACACCCTGGTGGACGTGTTCATCCGTCGCGCGCACCAGGTGTACGGCAATGAGCGCGGCTGAGGTCGAGGAGATCGCGGTCGAGGTCGCCTACGCGCTGCCGCAGGAGCAGTTCCTGCGCGCCCTCGCGGTGCCGGCCGGGGCGTCGGTGGAGGCGGCGATACGCGCCTCGGGGGTGCTCGAGCAGTATCCCGACATCGACTTGAAGAAGAACAAGGTCGGCATCTTCGGCAAGCTCACCAAGCTCGACAAGCCCGTGCGGGCGGGCGACCGGGTGGAGATCTACCGTCCGCTGATCGCCGATCCCAAGGCCGTCCGCGCGCAACGCGCCGCCGAGGGCAAGCGCATGAAGAAGGGCGGGGGCGATCTCGAGCCGGAGGACAGCGCGAAGGACTGACGTTCGCGCCGCTATGGGTGCTCGGGGGGGCGCTCGGGGGGGCGCTCGGGGGCGATGCGCTCCTCGATGCGCGCCAGGCGCCCCTGCTCGAAGTACAGCACCACGTGCGCCTGCTTCTGGCGCTCGCCGCGGGTGAGGACATATGAGGGGTAATCCCAGCGGCTGCCCCGGAAGGGGTCGACCAACAGCGGGCTGCCCATGATGTAGAGCACTTGCTGCTCGTCCATGCCGGGGCGCAGCTGCTCGACCATCTCGGCCGTCACGATGTTGCCCTGCGGGACTTCGAGGCGATGTGGCGTGCAGGCGGCCATCAGCGGCAGCAGGACGAGCAGGCCATAAATGAGAAGCTTTTGCATCTGCGGGGAGTTGGTTAACATAGGCGCTGGCATCATACCTGATCGGGGGAGCGCGCAGCTATCGGCGCTGCCCACAGGCGGGACCAATTCTTTCCCCACGGCCGCATCCCGCGAGGCGCGACATGCAGACTCAAGATCTCAAGAAGGCGGGGCTCAAGGCGACCCTGCCGCGACTCAAGATCCTCCAGATGCTGGAGAGCAGTGAGACGCGCCACCTCAGCGCCGAGGACATCTACAAGGCGCTGCTGGAATCGGGCGAGGAGGTCGGCCTGGCCACCGTGTACCGCGTGCTGACGCAGTTCGAATCGGCGGGGCTGGTCAGCCGCCTGCACTTCGAAGGCGGCCATTCGGTGTTCGAGCTCAACCAGGGGGAGCACCACGACCACATCGTGTGCGTGAAGTGCGGCCGGGTGGATGAGTTCATGGACGAGACCATCGAGGCGCGCCAGCGTCACATCGCCGAGAAGGCGGGTTACGCGATGACCGACCACAGCCTGTACATCTACGGCATCTGCCCCGACTGCCAGGCCGACAACCGCTGACACGCCGGGGATCGGCGCCTGGGGTGCGATAAACGCCCCGCAACCGCTTTACGGTCTGCGCACTGCGCCGCGGGGCATGCGCCACCGGCTCGCACATGGCGCGCCAGCCGCGATCAGCGCCGCTGGCGCATTGCGCTGCGCTTAATGCGCCCCACCGTGTTTGATGGCGCCGGCGTCAGGCCGGCAGCGGCTCGCCGGCGCGCTCGATCATCTCCCGCGCGTGGGCGCGGGTCTGCGCGGTGATGGCGACCCCGCCCAGCATGCGCGCGATTTCCTCCACTCGCGCGTCCTCGTCCAGCGCCTCGATGGCCGTGAGCGTGAGGCCTTCCGCGGTCTGCTTGCGTACCTGCAGGTGGTGATGGGCGAGCGCCGCCACCTGCGGCAGGTGGGTGACGCACAGCACCTGACGGCCCGATCCCAGGCCGCGCAGCTGCCGCCCGACGATCTCCGCCACGCCGCCGCCGATACCCACATCCACCTCGTCGAACACCAGGGTGGGGATGCGTGCGCTGTGCGCCGCCACCACCTGGATGGCCAAGCTGATACGCGACAGCTCGCCGCCGGAGGCCACCTTGGCGAGGGGGCGCGGCGGCTGGCCCGCGTTGGCGCTGACATCGAACACCACCCGCTCGGCCCCGTGCGGGGCGTAGTCGCCATCCTCGCGGGCATCAAGGCGCACGGCGAACACGCCGCCGGCCATGCCGAGCCCCTGCATGTGCTCGCTCACCGCCGCGCCCATGCGCTTGGCGGCGCGGGCGCGGCTGGCGCTCAGCCGTTTGGCGGCCTCGCGATAGTGCGTCTGGGCCTCGCCGAGGCGCTGTGCGAGGACCTCCTCGTGGGCCTCGGCATTCTCGATCGCGTCCAAACCGGTGCGCAGCGACACGAGGAGTGCGGGCAACGCTGCGGGTTCGGCGCGGTGTTTGCGCGCCAGATCGTGAATCGCGCCGAGGCGCTGCTCGACCTGCGCCAGGCGCGCGGGGTCGAACTCGACACCCGTGGCGTAGTGGCGCAGCTCGGCCGCGGCCTCCTGCGCTTGAATCAGGGCGCCGTCGAGCAGCTCCAGGCAGGGCCGCAGGCGCGCGTCGAACTCCAGCACGCCCTCCAGGGCGCGGCGTGCCTGCCCGAGCAGGGCCGCGGCGCTCGCCTCCTCGCTGTCCTCCAGGCGCGCCAGGGCACCTTCGGCGGCCTCCAGCAAGCGGTTGGCGTGGGCAAGCCGCGCGTGCTCTTCCTCCAGACTATCGAGCTCGCTCGCTTCCATCTGCAGTGCCTCGAGCTCCGCCACCTGGAAGCGCAGCAGGTCAAGGCGGTCATCGCGGCTGGCGCGGGCCGCGCGGGCCTCCTGCAGCGCGCTATCCGCGGCGCGCACGGCCTCGGCCGCCTGTGCTACCGCGGCGACCAAGCCGCCGTGCTCGGCGTAGTCGTCCAGCAACTCACGCTGCACCTCGGCGCGCAGCAGGGACTGGTGCTCGTGCTGGCCGTGCAGGTCGACCAGCATCTCGCCGACCTCGCGCAGTAACTGCACGGTGACCGGCTGGCCGTTGATGTAGCCGCGCGAGCGGCCGTCGCGGGAGACGGTGCGCCGCAGCAGGCACTCGGCGTCGGCGTCCAGTTCGTGCTCGGCGAGCCAGTTCTGCACCGCCGTCAGCGCGTCCACGCGAAACCCCACGCTGACCTCGGCGCGCTCGGCGCCGTGGCGCACCAAACCGGCATCGGCCCGGTCGCCGAGCGCCAGGCCGAGCGCGTCGAGCAGGATAGACTTACCCGCCCCGGTTTCGCCGGTCAGCACGGTCATGCCCGGGTGGAACTCCAGCTCCAGGGCGTCCACGATGGCGATGTTGCGGATGTGGATGTGGGTCAGCATGCGTGTGCTGCGGCCTCGCAGGGGGCGGGCGTCGCCCGTGGCGTCTTCTGCGCGGCGCTCAAAGCCGCTTGTTTTATCGCGGCCCTCAAAGCCGCTTGTTCTACCGCGGCGCTCATAGCCGCTCGCTCCAGCGCAGCTTGGCGCGCAGGATGTCGTAATGGTTGTGGGTCGCGGGGTGGAGTAGGCGGATCGCGTGCGACTTCTTCGCCACCTTCACGCGATCGCCGGCCAGCAGGCCGAGGTTGATCTGCCCGTCGCAGGTCACCTGCGCGTGGGCCTGACTGCCGTCCTTCACCACGATCTCGATGCGGCTGTCGGCCGCCACCACGATGGGGCGGTTGCTCATCGAATGCGGGCAGATGGGCACCAGCACCAACGCATCCAGTGCGGGATGCAGGATGGGCCCGCCGCCCGAGAGGGCATAGGCGGTGGAGCCCGTCGGGGTTGAGACGATCAGGCCGTCGGCGCGCATGGTGTACACGAACTGGTCCTCGATGTAGACCTCCAGTTCGAGCATGCGGGCCACTTCCCACTTGTGCACCACCACGTCGTTCAGGGCGTCGCTCGCGCTGATCGGTTCGCCGCCGCGCTCGATGACGGCGTGCAGCAACAGCCGCGACTCCTCTTGGTAACGCCCGGCCAGGACCTCGTCCAGGCACTCGGTGACGCGGTGGGGCGAGACGTCCACCAGAAACCCCAGACGGCCGAGATTCACGCCGAGCAGGGGCACATCGTGGTCGGCCAGGCTGCGGGCCGCATTCAACAGTGTGCCGTCGCCGCCGATCACGATGGCGAGATCGGCCTGCTCGCCGATGGCCAGGCGTGAGCACAGCTCGGCCGGCCAATCCTTGACGGATGCGGCGGTGTTCTCGTCGATCAGGACGCGCAGGCCGCGCGCATGCAGGTGCTGCGCCACGCGCTGCAGCATCTCGCCGACACTGGCGTCGCCGTACTTGCCGATCAGGCCGACGGTGGTGAAGTGGGTGGGCATCGTTCCTCCAGGCTGCGCGCAAAGTTAGCATGACCGTCGGGGGCCGCCAACCGGCGCTCACCTTGACTTCACAGGGGGGCATTGATACTTTGGCATTAGCACTCGATGCGGGGGAGTGCTAGCGGGGCTCGGGCCTTTTCCTCACTGTCTTCTCAGAAGCTTACAGGATTCTATCGTGGCAAAGGAGACCGCTGCCATCGGCGAACGCGCCCAGCACCTGCTCAAGGCGCTGGTGGAGCGTTATATCCGCGACGGGCAGCCCGTGGGCTCCCGCACGCTGGCGCGCGACGCGGGTCTGGACTTGAGTCCGGCGACGATACGCAACGTACTCGCCGACCTCGATGACTTGGGCCTGGTGAAGTCGCCCCACACCTCCGCCGGACGGGTGCCGACGGTGCAGGGATACCGCTTGTTCGTCGATTCGCTGCTCACCATCCAGCCGCTCGGCCACGAGGAGATCAAGCGGCTGCGCAGCCAACTCGGCTCCGAGGAGCCCACGGATCGGCTGCTGAACGCCGCCTCGTCGCTGTTGTCCGGGGTGACGCGCTTGGCCGGCGTGGTCATGGTGCCGCGCCGCGAGCACGTAACCCTCCGCCAGGTGGAGTTCCTGCCGCTGTCGGCCAACCGCGTGCTAGTGATCCTGGTGGTGAACGAGCGCGAGGTGCAGAACAAGATCATCCACACCACCCGCAGCTATTCCGCCGGCGAGTTGCAGCAGGCGGCCAACTATTTGAATGCGGCGTTCGCCGGACGTCGCCCGCAGCAGGTGCGCGAGGACCTCATCCGCGAGATGGGTGAAAGCCGCGAAGGCATGAACTCCATTATGCGCACCGTCGTCGAGGTGGCGGGTCAGGTATTTACCGAGGAGCAGGCCAGCGGCGACGACTTCGTGCTGGCGGGCGAAACGAACCTGATGAGCTATACCGAGATGGCGGATATCAACACGCTGCGCCAATTGTTCGAGGCCTTCAATCGCAAGCGCGACATTTTGCACCTGTTGGATCAGTCGCTTGCGGCGGACGGCCTGCAGATCTTCATCGGCGAGGAGGCCGGGCGGGAAGTGCTCGAGGCCTGCAGCGTGGTCACCGCTCCCTACAGCGTGAACGGCGAGGTGGTGGGCGTGCTGGGGGTGATCGGCCCCACCCGCATGGCCTATAACCGCGTCATCCCCATCGTCGACGTGACGGCCAGACTGCTGGGCGCGGCCTTGAATCACGAGTCTTGAGCCCCCATAGCATCCGCACGCCCGGGTAAATGGGCGCGGAACGGTTTTAGTGCGAGCTTACGGAGAGCCTATGTCGAACCACGAGAGGCGGCCCGCGGAGGCGGCTGAAGAACGGATGGAAGCCGAGCGTCCCGCGGCGGAGGAGGCTGCCCAGGTCGAGGGCGAGGCGCCCACGGTCGAGGAGTTGGTACCGCTGCTGGACGATGCGCGTGCCAAGGCCGACGAGCATTGGGATCAACTGCTGCGGGTGCAGGCGGAGCTGGAGAACGTGCGCCGGCGCTCCGCGCGTGAGCTGGAGAACGCGCACAAATACGCCCTGGAGCGCTTCGTGCAGGAGCTGCTGCCGGTGAAGGACAGCCTCGAGCTCGGTCTGCAGGCCGGCGCGGAGGCCGAGGGCAGCGCCGCCAAGATCATCGAGGGCGTCGACCTGACCCTTAAGATGCTGGTCGCGGTGCTCGAGAAGTTCGGCGTGCAGGAGATCGACCCGGCAGGTGAGCGCTTCGATCCCGAGCTGCACCAAGCGATGAGCATGCAGGAGGCCCCGGGGCACGAAGCCAACACTGTGGTCATGGTGATGCAGAAGGGCTATCGACTGCACGACCGACTGGTACGCCCCGCTATGGTGGTGGTGGCCAAGTAGCGCGTATCGCGCTCGGACCCTTGAATTCCCCGGTCGCGGCCCACACCTAGCCCCCCAGGGCGGCGTGGGCGCTGCGGCCAAACAACTATCGGAGACAGGCATATGGGCAAGATCATCGGAATCGACCTCGGCACCACGAATTCGTGCGTGGCTGTCATGGAGGGCGGCAAGGCGCGCGTCATCGAGAATCAGGAGGGCGCCCGTACCACGCCCTCGGTGGTGGCGTTCTCGAAGGACGACGAGGAGGTCCTGGTCGGCCAGTCCGCAAAGCGGCAGGCGGTGACCAATCCGGAGAACACGTTCTTCGCCATCAAGCGCCTGATCGGCCGTAAGTTCAAGGACGATGTCGTGCAGCGCGACATCCAGATGGTGCCGTACAAGATCGTCGGCGCCGACAACGGCGACGCGTGGGTCGAGGCCAAGGGCAAGAAGATGGCCCCGCCCGAGATTTCCGCGCGCGTGCTGATGAAGATGAAGAAGACCGCCGAGGATTACCTCGGGGAGCCGGTTACCGAGGCGGTGATCACGGTCCCGGCGTACTTTAACGACTCCCAGCGCCAGGCGACCAAGGACGCGGGCAAGATCGCGGGCCTGGACGTCAAGCGCATCATCAACGAGCCTACCGCGGCGGCGCTCGCCTACGGCATGGACAAGAAGCGCGGCGACAGCAAGGTGGCCGTGTACGACCTCGGCGGCGGTACCTTCGATATCTCCATCATCGAGATCGCCGACATCGACGGCGAACACCAGTTCGAGGTGCTGTCCACCAACGGCGACACCTTCCTGGGCGGTGAGGACTTCGATATGCGCCTCATCGACTACCTCGCCGGGGAGTTCAAGAAGGAGAGCGGTATCGACCTGAAGGGCGATCCGCTGGCCATGCAGCGCCTGAAGGAAGGCGCCGAGAAGGCCAAGATCGAGCTCTCCTCCAGCCAGCAGACGGACATCAACCTGCCCTACATCACGGCCGACGCCAGCGGGCCCAAGCACCTGAACATCAAGGTCACGCGCGCCAAGCTCGAGTCCCTGGTGGAGGACCTGATCGCGCGCACCATCGAGCCTTGCAAGGTCGCCCTGCGGGATGCGGGCCTGGCGGCCGGCGACATCGACGACGTCATCCTGGTGGGTGGTCAGACCCGCATGCCCAAGGTGCAGGAGGCGGTGAAGGACTTCTTCGGCAAGGAGCCGCGCAAGGACGTGAACCCGGACGAGGCCGTGGCCGTGGGCGCCGCGGTGCAGGCCGGCGTGCTCGGCGGCGAGGTGAAGGACGTGCTGCTGCTCGACGTTACCCCGCTGTCGCTGGGTATCGAGACCCTGGGCGGCGTGATGACCAAGCTGATCGAGAAGAACACCACGATCCCCACCAAGGCCTCGCAGGTGTTCTCCACCGCGGAGGACAACCAGTCCGCGGTGACGGTGCACGTGCTGCAGGGTGAGCGCGAGATGGCGACCGCCAACAAGTCGCTGGGACGCTTCGACCTGACCGACATCCCGCCGGCCCCGCGCGGCGTGCCGCAGATCGAGGTCGGCTTTGACATCGACGCGAACGGTATCTTGAACGTGTCGGCAAAGGACAAGGCCACCGGCAAGCAGCAGTCGATCGTCATCAAGGCCTCGTCCGGCCTCAACGAGGACGAGATCGAGCGCATGGTGAAGGATGCCGAGGCGCACGCCGAGGAAGACCGCAAGTTCCACAGCCTGGTGAATGCGCGCAACCAGGCCGACAACCTGATTCACGCCACGCAGAAGTCGCTGGGCGAGCTCGGCGACAAGCTGGAGGCGGACGAGAAGCAGGGCATCGAGGCGGCCATCGCCGATCTGCAGGAGGCCATGAAGGGCGACGACGTGGCGGCCATCGAGGCCAAGACGCAGGCGCTCGGCGAGGCTTCGGGTAAAATGGCCGAGCGCATGTATGCGCAGGGCCAGGAAGGCGCCCAAGCCGGGGCTGAGCAGGCCGGCGGTGCGGAGCAGCCCGAGGCCGCCAAGGACGACGTGGTGGACGCGGAGTTCGAAGAGGTCGACAAAAAGGAAGGGCGCGGCTAAGGCCACTGCTCAGCGCCGTGGGCGCCGTCCGCAAGGGGCGGCGGCGCCGGTCAACTCGGGTCGGCGGCAGGCGCGGGGTGGCTCCCGCGCCTGCCGCCGTTGAGGGTGTCCGAAATCCAGTCGTTGTGCGCCGCTGCCCGGGCGGCGCCGCGCCACGCCCGCCGTAAAGCAAGCAGAGCAAGGCATGAGTAAACGAGACTACTACGAGATTTTGGGGGTCGCGCGCAACGCCAGCGAGGCCGAGCTCAAGAAGGCGTACCGGCGTCTGGCGATGAAGCACCACCCGGATCGCAACCCCGGTGATGCGGCCGCCGAGGAGCATTTCAAGGAAGCGAAAGAGGCTTACGAGGTGCTGACCGATCCCCGGCGCCGGGCGGCTTACGACCAGTTCGGCCATGCCGGTGTCGAGGGTGCCGCCGGTGCGGGTCCGGGTGGGTTCGGCGGCGGCGGGTTTGGCCGCGGCGGTTTCAGCGACATCTTTGGTGACGTGTTTGGCGATATCTTCGGTGGCGCGGCGGGCGCACGGGGGGCGGGCGTGTTCCGCGGCGCGGACCTGCGCTACAACCTCGAGCTCAGCCTCGAAGAGGCGGTGCACGGCACGACCATCAAGATCCGCGTGCCGACCATGGTGCCGTGCGAGATCTGCGGCGGCAGCGGCGCGAAGCCGGGTAGCCGGCCGACGCCGTGCGCCACCTGCGGCGGGCACGGTCAGGTGCGCATCCAGCAAGGCATCTTCTCGCTGCAGCAGACCTGCCCGCGCTGTCAGGGCACCGGCCAGATCATCTCCGACCCGTGCGGGACCTGCCACGGCAACGGCCGGGTGCAGGAACACAAGACCCTGTCGGTCAAGGTCCCGCCCGGGGTGGACACGGGCGATCGCATCCGCCTGGCGGGTGAGGGCGAGGCGGGCGAGAATGGCGGGCCGCCGGGCGATCTGTATGTACACATTCAGCTGAAGCCCCACCCGATCTTCACGCGCGAGGACACCAGCCTGTACTGCGAGGTGCCGATCAGCTTCGGCGCGGCGGTCCTCGGCGGCGAGCTGGAAGTGCCCACGCTGGATGGTGCCGTCAACCTTAAGGTGCCCGCGGGCACGCAGTCCGGCAAGGTGTTTCGCTTGCGCGGGAAGGGGGTGCGTTCGGTGCGTGGCGCGCACATGGGCGACTTGTACTGCAAGGTGATGGTGGAGACGCCGGTGAACCTGACGCGCAAGCAGAAGGCATTGCTGGAGGAGTTCGAGCGTTCCCTGGGCGAGGACGAGGGGAGTTACCCGCGCGCGCGCTCCTGGGTCGAAGGCGTCAAAAAGTTCTTCGAGGACATGAAGCCTTAGGCGCTGCCTAGGCGGGGGAGACCATGACCAGAATCGCGATCGCGGGCGCCGGCGGGCGCATGGGCCGCAGCCTGATCGAAGCCAGTCGACTGTTTGCTGAGCTGACGGTGGTGGCGGCCACAGAGCGCGCGGGGTCGAGCCTGCTCGGTACCGACGCCGGCGAGTTGGCCGGGGTCGGCCGGCTGGGGGTGCCGCTCGTCGCCGAATTGGGCGAGGCCGCGCCCTTCGATGTGTTGGTCGATTTCACCGGGCCGCAGGCCACGCTGGCGCACCTGGCGTACTGCCGGGCCCAGGGGCGACGCATGGTGATCGGCACCACCGGCCTGGACGAGGCAGCGCGTGCCGAGATCCGCGCCGCGGCCGCGGATACGGCCATCGTATTTGCGCCCAATATGAGCGTGGGCGTGAATCTGTGCTTCAAGTTGTTGGAGGTGGCGGCGCAGGTACTGGGCGACGACGTGGATATCGAGATCATCGAGGCCCATCACCGTCACAAGGTCGACGCCCCGTCGGGTACCGCGCTGCGTATGGGGGAGGTGGTGGCCCAGGCGCTGGGGCGCGATCTTGCGCAATGCGCGGTGTACGGGCGCGAGGGGCAGACCGGCGCGCGGCCGCGCGAAGTGATCGGCTTCGAGACCATACGCGCGGGCGATATCGTGGGCGAGCATACGGTCATGTTCGCCGCCGATGGCGAGCGCGTGGAGATTACCCACAAAGCTTCCAGCCGCCTGACCTTCGCGCGCGGTGCGCTGCGGGCGGCGGCCTGGCTGATGGGACGCCCGGCCGGCCTGTACGATATGCAGGACGTGCTCGGGCTGCGCGAGCGAGTCGGCAACGTGACACCTTGAGGGCGCTGCCGGTATAATGTCTGGCGCACCGGGGCTTGTGGCGGCCTCGGTTTCCGGGCGCCCAAGGTGGGGCGCGGACACGCGGAGCATGAATCACGGCGTCGACCGAAGCGCGGAGCGGTCGGCGCCGATCCGGGACGCCCAGGCGTTCCTACAAAGCGGGAGGAGTCGCAAGACGACCTCCCGCTTTGCACATCTGACGGGAGGTATTCTTGAGCAAGCCCGCCCTGTTAGCGCTAGAGGATGGCACGCTGTTTCGGGGCGTGTCGATCGGCATCGATGGGCAGACCGTCGGCGAGGTGGTGTTCAACACCGCCATGACGGGTTACCAGGAGATTCTGACCGATCCTTCCTACAGCAAGCAGATCGTCACCCTGACCTATCCTCATATCGGCAACACCGGTGCCAACGAGCAGGATTGCGAGGCCCCCAACGTCATGGCGGCCGGTCTGGTGATCCGTGATCTGCCGCCGCTCGCGAGCAACTGGCGGGCGGACTATTCGCTGCCGGAGTATCTGCGGGCGCAGGGCGTGGTCGGCATCGCCGACATCGACACCCGCAAGTTGACGCGTCTGCTGCGCGAGAAGGGCGCGCAGAACGGCTGCATCGTGGCGGGCGAGGCGGTGGATGCCGATGCCGCGCTGGCGGCGGCGCGCGCCTTCCCGGGGTTGAAGGGGATGGACCTCGCGCAGCAAGTCTGTTGCCAGGAACCCTACCCGTGGACCGAAGGCACGTGGTCGCTGGAGGAGGGGGTGCACCAGCCCCGGGACTTTCCTCATCACGTGGTGGCTTACGACTACGGCATCAAGCGAAACATCCTGCGCATGCTGGCCGATCGCGGTTGCCGCGTCACGGTCGTGCCGGCCAAGACACCCGTTGCCGACGTGCTCAAGCTCGACCCCGCGGGCGTGTTCTTCTCCAACGGCCCCGGCGATCCCGAGCCCTGCACCTACGCCATCGAGGCGTGCGCCGAGGTCGTGGACCGCGGCCTGCCCACCTTCGGTATCTGCCTCGGGCACCAGATCCTCGGCCTGGCGTGCGGGGCGCGTACGGTGAAGATGAAGACCGGGCACCACGGGGCCAATCACCCGGTGCAGGAGGTCGACACCGGGCGCGTGCTCATTACCAGCCAGAACCATGGCTTCGCGGTCGACGAGGCGACCCTGCCGGCGAACCTGCGCGCCACGCACCGTTCGCTGTTCGACGGCACACTCCAGGGCATCCACCGCACGGATCGCCCCGCGTTCAGCTTCCAGGGCCATCCGGAGGCCAGTCCGGGTCCCCACGACGTGGGGCATCTGTTCGATCACTTCGTCGACTTGATCCGCAAGGCGGCGCGCTAGCACCGGCAAGGACCTATGCCCAAACGCACCGACATTGAAAGCATACTGATCATCGGCGCCGGCCCCATCGTCATCGGGCAGGCGTGCGAGTTCGACTACTCCGGCGCCCAGGCCTGCAAGGCCCTGCGCGACGAGGGCTACCGCGTGGTGCTGGTGAATTCCAATCCGGCCACCATCATGACCGACCCGGAGCTGGCCGACGCCACCTACATCGAGCCCATCGACTGGCAGACGGTGGCGCGCATCATCGAGCGCGAACGCCCCGACGCGGTGCTCCCCACCATGGGCGGTCAGACCGCGCTCAATTGTGCGCTGGACCTCGCGCGCAACGGCGTGCTCGAGAAGTTTGGCGTGCGGCTGATCGGCGCGAGCGAGCAGGCCATCGACAAGGCCGAGGACCGCGACCTGTTCCGCCAGGCGATGAAGAACATCGGCCTCGCCACGCCGCGCTCGGACGTCGCGCACAGCCTGGACGAGGCGCTGCGGGTGCAGGCCGAGATCGGCTTCCCGGCCATCATCCGCCCGTCGTTCACGCTGGGCGGCTCGGGCGGCGGCATCGCCTACAACAAGGAAGAGTTCGTCGAGATCTGCGAGCGCGGCCTGGACCTCTCGCCGACCAACGAATTGTTGATCGAGGAGTCCGTGCTCGGCTGGAAAGAGTACGAGATGGAGGTGGTGCGCGACAGCAAGGACAACTGCATCATCGTGTGTTCCATCGAGAACCTCGATCCGATGGGTGTGCACACCGGCGATTCGATCACCGTGGCGCCGGCGCAGACGCTGACCGACAAGGAATACCAGATCATGCGCAACGCCTCGCTGGCGGTGTTGCGCGAGATCGGGGTGGATACCGGCGGCTCCAACGTGCAGTTCGCCATCAATCCGGCCGACGGGCGCATGATCATCATCGAGATGAACCCGCGCGTGTCGCGCTCCTCGGCGCTGGCCTCCAAGGCCACCGGCTTCCCGATCGCCAAGGTCGCCGCCAAGCTCGCCGTCGGCTACACGCTGGACGAACTGCGCAACGAGATCACCGGCGGCGTCACGCCGGCTTCGTTCGAGCCGAGCATCGACTACGTGGTCACCAAGGTGCCGCGCTTCACCTTCGAGAAGTTTCCCCAGGCGGAGGCGCGCCTGACCACGCAGATGAAGTCGGTGGGCGAGGTGATGGCCATCGGCCGCACCTTCCAGGAATCGCTGCAGAAGGCGCTGCGCGGTCTGGAGACCTCGGTCGACGGGCTGAACGAGAAGGTCGACCCGAACGATCCCGAGGCGCAGGATCGGGTGCGCCACGAGTTGCGTTTCCCGGGTCCGGACCGCCTGTGGTACGTGGCGGATGCCTTCCGGCTCGGCATGACCATGGAAGAGGTGCACGAACAGTCGAGCATCGACCCCTGGTTCCTGATCCACATCCAGGAGCTGGTGGAGATCGAGCAGGACCTGCGGGGCAAGGCGCTCGACGCGCTGGATGCCGGCGAGTGGCGCAGCCTCAAGCGCAAGGGCTTTTCCGACCGGCGCATCGCCCAGTTGCTGGGCGTGCACGAACAGAAGGTGCGCGACGCGCGTCACGGCGCGAACGTGCGGCCGGTATTCAAGCGCGTGGACAGCTGCGCCGCGGAGTTCGCCTCCACCACGGCCTACATGTACTCGACCTATGACGAAGAGTGTGAAGCCGAACCGACCCAGCGCGAGAAGATCATGGTGCTGGGCGGCGGGCCCAATCGCATCGGCCAGGGCATCGAGTTCGATTACTGCTGTGTGCACGCGGCGCTCGCCATGCGCGAGGACGGCTATGAGACCATCATGGTCAACTGCAATCCCGAGACGGTGTCGACCGACTACGACACCTCGGATCGCCTGTACTTCGAGCCGCTGACGCTGGAGGACGTGCTGGAGATCGTGCACGTCGAGAACCCGAAAGGCATCATCGTGCAGTACGGCGGGCAGACACCGCTCAAGCTCGCGCGTGACCTGGAGAAGGCCGGCGCGCCCATCATCGGCACCACGCCCGATTCGATCGATCTCGCCGAGGATCGCGAGCGCTTCCAGCGCATGCTGGAGGGCGAGGGGCTGCTGCAGCCCCCGAACCGCACCGCGCGCGATCCGGAGCAGGCCGTGCAGCTGGCCGAGGAGATCGGCTATCCGCTGGTGGTGCGGCCCTCCTATGTGCTCGGCGGGCGCGCCATGGAGATCGTGTACAACGAAGAGGATCTGCGTCGCTACATGCGCGACGCGGTGCTGGTCTCCAATGACTCGCCGGTGCTGCTCGATCGCTTCCTGGACGACGCGATCGAGGTCGACGTGGACGCGGTTTGCGACGGCGAGAACGTCTTCATCGGTGGCATCATGGAGCACATCGAGCAGGCAGGCGTGCACTCGGGCGACTCCGCGTGTTCGCTGCCGCCCTATGGGCTGCCCACCACGGTGCAGGACGAGCTGCGCGAGCAGGTCGCCAAGATGGCCCGCGCCCTCAACGTGATCGGTCTGATGAACACGCAGTTCGCCATTCAGGGCGAGCGTATCTTCGTCCTGGAGGTCAATCCGCGCGCCTCGCGCACGGTGCCGTTCGTCTCCAAGGCGATCGGCGTGCCGCTCGCCAAGGTGGCGGCGCGCTGCATGGCGGGGCGTTCCCTGCCGGAGCAGGGTTTGACCGAAGAGGTCGTGCCGCGGTATTACTCAGTGAAAGAGGCCGTGTTCCCGTTCATCAAATTCCCGGGCGTGGATTCCTTGCTCGGGCCGGAGATGAAGTCCACCGGCGAGGTGATGGGGGTCGGGCGCACCTTCGGCGAGGCCTTCGCCAAGGCGCTGCGCGGCACCGGCATGAGCCTGCCCGTGGAAGGGCGCGCGTTCCTCAGCGTGCGCCAGGCCGACAAGTGCGAGATCGCGCGCGTGGCGCGGGATCTCGTGGATGTCGGCTTTGAGATCATCGCCACGCGCGGCACCGCCGACGTGCTCGAGGCGGCCGGGATCGCCTGTACCCGGGTGAACAAGGTCACCGAGGGTCGGCCACACATTGTGGACATGATCAAGAACGACGAGATCAGCCTCATCGTCAACACGACGCAGGGCAAGCAGGCGATCGCGGACTCGTTCACCATTCGCCGCAACGCCCTGAATCGCAAGGTGACGTATGCCACCACCTTGGCCGGGGCGCAGGCCATGTGTCTCGCGCTCAAGGGGCGCGAGGCGGCCGACGTGTATCGTTTGCAGGATCTACATCAGGAGTTGTTGGGATGAACGGCAAGGTACCGTTGACCGCCAGGGGCGCGGAGAAGTTGCGCGAAGAGCTGCAGCGTTTGAAGAGCGTGGATCGGCCAAATGTGATCAAGGCGATCGCGGAGGCCCGCGCACACGGCGATCTCAAGGAGAACGCCGAGTATCACGCCGCGCGCGAGCAGCAAGGCTTCATCGAAGGCCGTATCGCCGAGTTGGAGGGCAAGCTCGCCAACGCGCAGATCATCGACGTCACCACGCTGAACCCCAGCGGCAAGGTGGTGTTCGGCGCCACCGTGGATCTGGCGGACGAGGCCTCCGGCGCCGAGGTGACCTATCAGATCGTCGGCGAGGACGAGGCCGACATCAAGGCCGGCCTGATTTCGGTCAACTCGCCCATCGCCCGTGCCCTGATCGGCAAGGAGGAGGGCGAGGTGGCGCTGGTTCAGGCCCCCGGCGGGGAGAAGGAATTCGAGATCCTGGCGGTGCGCTACGTGTGAGCCGCTGAGGCGCTCAGGGCAGCGTGATGCGGGCCCGCTCGGACGACCGGTAGAAAGAGGCCACGTGGCCGATGCTCTGCACCAGTTCCGCGCCCGTGCGCTGTGCGATGTCCTCCGTCATGGCGCGGCGCGCCTCCCGGTCGGATGCGTTCACGCGTACCTTGATGAGCTCGTGATGGTTCAGCGCCGCGTCGATCTCCGCCACTACCGTATCGCTCACGCCCGCCTGCCCGACGATCACCACCGGCTTGCGGCTGTGGGCGAGTCCTCGCAAAAACTGCCGCTGTTTTTCATTCAATGCCATGAAACCGGAAACCTCTAACGTGGAACGGCCGGAACCGACGGAATCGCATAGTGTAACCGAGCGGCGCGGCACCTGGGCAGTGTCGGCAAGCCCTTTGAACGGGGTGAAGTTCGAGCTGGGGGTGATTCTCCTGGTAGCGCCCCTGGTGTGGTTGGTCGGCGGCCGGCTCGTGCCGGGCCCGGCGGAGCATCTCGCGCTGTTGGCGGCCTTTGGCGGCGGTGCGGCGCTGTGGCTCATTTGGCGCACGCGCCGGGCGATGCGTCGGGCGCTGGCGCGGGGTGCGGCGGGACAGGGCCATGGGACGCAGTAAGAGCAGCCATCGCTGGCTACGCGAGCATTTCGATGACCCATACGTCAAGCGGGCCCAGCAGGAGGGTTGGCGTGCCCGCGCGGTCTACAAGCTGCAGGAGCTGGACGAGCGCTACGGCCTGCTACGCCCGGGTATGACGGTGGTCGATCTGGGCGCCGCGCCCGGTGGCTGGGCGCAATACGCGGCGCGCCGGGTGGCGCCGCAGGGAAGGGTGATTGCGCTCGACTTGTTGCCGATCGAGCCCATCGCCGGCGTGACGGTGGTGCAAGGCGACTTCCGCGAGGAAGAACCCTATCGGGCGCTGCTCGATGCCCTCGAGGGACGGCCGGTCGACCTTGTGCTGTCGGATATGGCGCCTAACATCAGCGGGACCAAAGCGGTCGACCAGCCACGCGCCATCGCCCTGGCGGAACTCGCGCTGGAGTTGGCGCGCGAGGTGCTCCGTCCCGGGGGCGACTGGGTCGCGAAAACGTTTCAGGGCGAGGGTTTCGACGCGCTGGTTCGGGAGCTACGGCAAGGCTTCGAGCGCGTGGACGTGCGCAAACCGGCGGCCTCACGGCCGCGCTCGCCGGAGGTGTACCTGGTGGCCCGGAACTCCCGTTTATAGTAGAGTTCTAACATCACGCTAGATGCCGAACCGGCGCTGCGGCGGCCGGTGGCGCCGTCAGGCGCCGCGTCAAACCTGCGGGGTGGCGACGGACGCAGCCACGCTGCGTCGCCGAACGTCCCGCCCTGATTCTCACACGAGGCATGGATTTTGAACGACATAGCCAAGAATCTCATCTTGTGGGTCGTCATCGCCATCATTTTGATGTCGGTGTTCAACAACTTCGGCCCACCGCGTACCCCGCAGGCCGAGCAGGTTGAATACTCGCAATTCATTAGCAGCGTTAATCAGGGGCAGGTCAGCCGCGTCGTGATCGAGGGCCGTGAGATCCGCGGCGAAATGGTCAACGGCACGCGCTTCCAGACCTTCAGCCCGGGCGATCCCGGTCTGATCGGCGACCTGTTGGACGCCGGTGTGGCGATCGACGCGCGCCCGCCCGAGCAGCAGTCGCTGCTGATGCAGATCTTCATCTCCTGGTTCCCGATGCTGCTCTTGATCGCGGTCTGGCTCTACTTTATGCGCCAGATGCAGGGCGGCGCGGGCGGCCGCGGCGCCATGTCGTTCGGCAAGAGCAAGGCGCGCATGCTCGGCGAGGACCAGGTCAAGGTCACCTTCGCCGACGTGGCGGGCGTCGAGGAAGCCAAGGACGAGGTGGTGGAACTCGTGGAGTTCCTGCGTGATCCGGGCAAGTTCCAGAAGCTCGGCGGCAAGATCCCCCGCGGCGTGCTGATGGTGGGCCCGCCGGGCACGGGTAAGACCCTGCTGGCACGGGCCATCGCGGGCGAGGCCAAGGTGCCGTTCTTCACGATCTCGGGCTCCGACTTCGTCGAGATGTTCGTTGGCGTGGGCGCCTCGCGCGTGCGCGACATGTTCGAGCAGGCCAAGAAGCATGCGCCGTGCATCATCTTCATCGACGAGATCGACGCGGTGGGCCGCCATCGTGGCGCGGGTCTCGGCGGCGGTCACGACGAACGTGAACAGACCCTGAACCAGCTGCTGGTCGAAATGGACGGCTTCGAGGGCAATGAAGGCATCATCATCATCGCCGCCACCAACCGCCCGGACGTGCTGGACCCGGCGCTGCTGCGCCCCGGCCGCTTCGACCGCCAGGTGGTGGTGCCGTTGCCGGATCTGCGCGGCCGCGAACAGATTCTCAAGGTGCACATGCGCAAGGTGCCGATTGGCGACGACGTGAAGCCGTCGGTGATCGCGCGCGGCACGCCCGGTTTCTCCGGCGCGGATCTTGCCAATCTGGTCAACGAGGCGGCCCTGTTCGCCGCGCGCGCCAACAAGCGCACGGTAGGCATGAGCGAGTTCGAGAAGGCCAAGGACAAGATCATGATGGGCGCCGAGCGCCGCTCCATGGTCATGAAGGACGAGGAGAAGCGTCTCACCGCCTATCACGAGGCGGGGCATGCCATCGTCGGCCTGTTGGTGCCCTCGCACGACCCGGTCTACAAGGTCAGCATCATTCCGCGTGGCCGGGCGCTCGGCGTCACCATGTTTCTGCCCGAGGAAGACCGCTACAGCTACAGCAAGGAGCGGCTGGAGAGCCAGATCAGCTCCCTGTTCGGCGGACGGTTGGCCGAGGAGCTCATCTACGGCAAGGAGCACGTCACCACCGGCGCCTCCAATGATATTCAGCGCACCACCGAACTGGCGCGCAACATGGTCACCCGTTGGGGCCTGTCCGACACCCTCGGGCCGATGACCTTCGAGGAGGAGCAGGGCGAGGTGTTCCTGGGCCACTCGGTGGGCCAGCACAAGAACGTCTCGCCCGAAACGGCGCAGCTCATCGACGGCGAGGTGCGCACCATCGTGGAGCGCAACTACGAGCGGGCGAAGCAGATCCTGGTCGACAATATGGACAAGTTGCACCTGATGGCCGAGGCCCTGGTGAAGTACGAGACCATCGACCGCGAGCAGATCGACGACATCATGGGCGGCCGCCCGCCGCGCCCGCCGCGCGACTGGACCGACCAAACCCCGGGCGGCGATCGGGTGGATACCGATCTCGGTTCCGAGTCGGGCGACAAGGATACCGGTCGCATCGGCGGTCCGGCCGGGCAGCACTAAGCGCCCCACGCTGTGGAGTTTGCGGGCCGGGCCCTGGACCTAACCCGTCCCCAGGTCATGGGGATACTCAATATCACCCCCGATTCGTTCTCGGACGGGGGTGTTTTTTATGCCTCGAGCAACCTTCGCCGTGCCGTCGAGCACGCCCATGCCATGGTGGCGGCCGGGGCCACGCTGCTCGACGTCGGCGGCGAGTCGACCCGCCCCGGTGCTGCCGCCGTCTCGGTGGAGGAGGAGCTCGCCCGGGTCGTGCCGGTGATCGATGCGCTGCGGCGTGAAGGCCTGCCCGCGGTGATCTCGGTGGACACCAGCAAACCCGCGGTGATGCGCGCAGCCGTGGCGGCCGGCGCGGGGTTGATCAACGACGTACGTGCGCTGGGGGCGGATGGCGCGCTGGAAACGGCCGCCGAACTGCAGGTCCCGGTCTGCCTGATGCACATGCAGGGGCAGCCGCGCACCATGCAGCAGGCGCCCCGCTATGCTGATGTCGTGGGCGAGGTGCGCGCCTTCCTGCGGGAGCGCGTGCGGGCTTGCGAAGAGGCGGGCATCGCCCGCGAACGCCTGATCCTCGATCCGGGCTTCGGCTTCGGCAAGCGGCTGTCGCACAACCTCGCGCTGCTGCGCGGTTTGCCGGCGCTGCTGGCGGACGGCCTGCCCGTGCTGGTGGGCATGTCGCGTAAGTCCATGCTCGGGCAGTTGCTCGGCGATGCGCCGGTGGATGCGCGCTTACATGCGGGTACCGCGGCCGCGGCATTGGCCGTTTATTTTGGCGCGCGCATCGTGCGCACGCACGATGTTGCGGCGACCTGGGATGCCGTGCGCGTCGCCGCGGCGGTGGCGCAGATCGAGCGATAACAGACCCGCAGGTATAGCGGGACGGAGTCTTGGGGGAACATGAACAAGAGATTCTTTGGTACCGACGGCATCCGCGGACGGGTGGGCGAGCCCCCGGTGACGCCCGAGTTCGTGTTGAAGCTGGGTTGGGCGGCCGGTCGTGTGCTGAGCCCGAAGGGCGGCGGCAGCGTGCTCATCGGCAAGGACACGCGCATCTCGGGCTATATGTTCGAATCGGCCCTGGAGGCGGGGCTGTCCGCCGCCGGGGTGGACATCCGTCTGCTCGGCCCGATGCCGACGCCCGCCATCGCTTATCTCACCCGCACGCTGGGCGCCCGCGGCGGCATCGTGATCAGCGCTTCGCACAATCCGTACTCGGACAACGGCATCAAGTTCTTTTCGGCAGCCGGGGAGAAGCTGTCGGACGAATCCGAATTGGCGATCGAGGCGGCCCTGGATGCACCGCTCACGACGGTCGACTCGGCCGCACTCGGCAAGGCCTCCCGCGTCCCGGACGCGCCCGGCCGCTACATCGAATTTTGCAAGAACACCCTGCCGCGGGACCTCGATTTCAGCGGTATGACGATCGTGGTCGACTGCGCGAACGGCGCCAGTTATCACGTCGCGCCGAGCGTGTTCGCCGAGCGCGGCGCGCGCGTGATTCCGCTCGGCGTGGAGCCCAACGGCCTGAATATCAACGACGGCTGCGGCTCCACCGCGCCCCAGGCTCTGCAGGCGGCGGTGCTCGCCCACGGGGCCGATCTCGGCATCGCGCTCGACGGCGACGGCGATCGGGTGATCATGGTAGACCACAAGGGCGAGTTGGTGGACGGCGACGAGTTGCTGTTCATTATCGCGCGCGACCGGCACCAGACCGACCGCCTGAGCGGTGGCGTAGTCGGTACCGTGATGAGCAATCTCGGGCTGGAGCATGCGTTGGACGCAATGGGCATCCCATTCGCCCGGGCGCCTGTGGGCGACCGCCATGTCCTCGAACGGCTCCAGCAGGACGGCTGGGTGTTGGGCGGCGAGTCCTCGGGCCACATCCTGTGTCTCGATCGCGCATCCACCGGGGACGGCATTGTGTCGGCGCTGCAGGTCCTGGCGGCGGTGGTGCGCACCGGCGTCAGCTTACATGCCCTCAAGGCGGGCATGAACAAATGCCCCCAGGTGTTGCTCAATGTCCCCGTCGTGCGCCGTTTCGAACCGGGTGAGGATCCGCGCGTGAGCGCCGCGGTGACCGAAACCGAGGCACAACTCGGGGGGCGTGGACGGGTGCTGCTGCGCGCCTCGGGCACCGAGGCCCTCATCCGCGTCATGGTGGAGGGCGAGGACGGTCCGCAGGTCGAGGCCGCGGCGCAGCAGCTGGCGGCGGTGGTGCGTGAGGCTGCCGCGGCGCACGCTTGAGTCGTCCCTTTGAGCTAAGTGCTTGTCACGCGAAGGCATAGCGTTTTCCGCTGTGAACCGCGTTGATTTATGGGGCACGCGGCGGTAAGCTTGCCCGCTCTCTCGGCAGGCTCGCGCTCGGCGCATGGAGCCGCCAACAGGACGCGCTGCCGCGTACTCAAAGGAGGAGGCCCCGCCGCCGCGACTCGCCGGGCGGGACGCAGGTCCAGCACGCGTAGAGACGGCCGCAACGGACAGGACGAGTTGCGGCCTTCACTTTTCTGATTCGGAAGGAGTTGTGATGCGTCAGCCGCTAGTGGCCGGGAACTGGAAAATGAACGGTTCCAAGGCGAGCGTCCGGACGCTCCTGGACGGCATCAAGGCCGGCCTCGACGAGGTCAAGGTAGCCGAAGTGGCGGTCTGTCCGCCGTTCGTCTACCTGGGCCAGGTCGAAACGGTGCTCCAGGGCGAGCAGCGGGTGCGCTGGGGAGCGCAGAATCTCAGCACCGAGCAGAGCGGCGCCTACACGGGCGAAATCTCGGTCGAGATGCTCAAGGATTTCGGCTGCACGTACGTGATCGTCGGCCACTCGGAGCGTCGCGCCCTCTATGGCGAAAGCGATGAGCTGGTTGCGCGCAAGTTCGCTGTGGCGCGTGCGGCCGGCGTGACGCCCATCCTGTGCGTGGGCGAGACGCTGGACGAGCGTGAGCAAGGCGTGACCGAGCAAGTGGTGGCGCGCCAGTTGGATGCCGTAATCGCTGCGCAGGGCGTCAATGCGCTGGACGGCGCCGTGGTGGCTTACGAGCCGGTGTGGGCCATCGGTACCGGCCGTACCGCCACGCCCGAGCAGGCGCAGGAGGTGCATGCCTTCATTCGCGGCCGGATCGCGGGGCACGACGCCGACATCGCGCAGCGCTTGCGAATCCTGTACGGCGGCAGCATGAAGGGCGATAATGCCGCCGATCTGCTGCGTCAGCCGGACATCGACGGCGGTTTGGTGGGTGGCGCCTCCCTCAAGGCGGACGAATTCATGACCATCTGCCGTGCGGCAGGTTAGGGCGCTTGATGCAAACGGTTCTCTTGATTCTGCATGTGATCGTGGCCGCCAGCCTTGTGGTGCTGGTTCTGCTGCAGCACGGAAAGGGCGCGGACGCGGGTGCTGCCTTCGGCAGCGGTGCGTCGTCCACGGTCTTCGGCAGCCGCGGTTCAGCGTCGTTTTTGAGTCGTTCCACGGCCATGTTGGCGGTCGTGTTCTTTATCACCAGCCTGTCGCTGGCCTATCTCTCGGGCCAACGGGCTGAAACCCGCAGCGTGACCGACCTGCCCACGCGGTCGGTTCCCGCGGCTCCTGAGCGTCCGGCGTCCGATGTGCCCACGGCACCCCGTGCCCCGGCCGAAGACTCTCGATAGGAGCAGTAGCAGTCTATGCCGAAGTGGTGGAACTGGTAGACACGCCGTCTTGAGGGGGCGGTGGCGCAAGCCGTGCCGGTTCGAGTCCGGCCTTCGGCACCATTATCTGGAGCACGGCTCCGCCTCGGCGGAGCCCACGCTCATTAATCTAAGTGGCTGATAGATAAATAGAACTCGCTGTCAGACGCGCTTGACACGGCGTCGCCGAGTGACCTAGACTCACTCATCTTTCAGTTGGCCAGCGCACATAACGCGTTGAAAAAGCTGGGAAAGTTGATTAAGCCCGGGGGCGGAGCAACTGATGCTTGAGAGCTATTTGCCGATACTAATCTTTATCGTGGTGGGCCTGGTCTTCGGGGCCGTCGCGATCGGCCTCGGGTGGGTTTTGGCCCCGCAACGCCCGGATACCGAGAAGCTGTCGCCGTACGAGTGCGGCTTCGAGGCGTTTGAGGATTCGCGCATGAAGTTCGATGTGCGTTATTACCTCGTCGCGATCCTATTCATCATCTTCGACCTCGAGATCGCATTTCTCTTTCCCTGGGCGGTGTCGCTCGACAACATCGGGGTCATCGGCTTCGCCGCCATGGCGGTGTTCTTGGGTATCCTCGTGATCGGCTTCATCTACGAGTGGAAGAAGGGAGCCCTCGAATGGGAATAGAAGGCGTACTTGAGAAGGGCGTGGTCACCACCACGGCCGACAAGCTCATCAACTGGGCCCGCACCGGCTCCCTGTGGCCCATGACCTTCGGCTTGGCCTGCTGCGCCGTCGAGATGATGCAGGCCGGTGCCTCGCGCTACGACCTCGACCGCTTCGGCATCGTCTTCCGCCCCAGTCCGCGCCAATCGGACGTGATGATCGTGGCCGGCACGCTGGTGAACAAGATGGCGCCCGCGCTGCGCAAGGTCTACGACCAGATGGCCGAACCGCGCTGGGTGATCTCCATGGGTTCGTGCGCCAACGGCGGCGGCTATTACCACTATTCCTATGCGGTGGTGCGCGGCTGCGACCGCATCGTCCCGGTGGACATCTACGTGCCGGGGTGCCCGCCCACTGCCGAAGCCCTGCTCTACGGCATTCTGCAGCTGCAGAACAAGATTCGGCGCACCAACACCATCGCGCGTTGAGAGGCGAGAGCATGTCGGAGTTCTATCGCAAACTGGCAGATGAGATCGCGGCGCGCTTCGGCGATGCGCTGATTTCCTGCGATGTGGCGGGCGACGAGGTCACGGCCGTGGTGCGCCGCGAACATCTCTTGGATGTGTGTCGCGCGCTGCGTGATGAAGAGGCGTTCGGCTTCGCGCAGCTGATGGACCTGTGCGGGGTCGACTACAGCGAGTACGGCATGGGTGCCTGGCAGGGCGAGCGCTTCGCCGCCGTCTACCACCTGCTGTCGGTGACGCATAACCAGCGCCTGCGCGTGCGGTGTTTTGCAGAAGGCGATCCGGCCATCCTGCCGTCGGTGGTGGATATCTGGAACTCCGCCAACTGGTACGAGCGCGAGGCCTTCGATCTGTACGGCATCGTGTTCGAAGGACACCCGGATCTGCGCCGCATTTTGACCGATTACGGGTTCGTGGGTCACCCGTTTCGCAAGGACTTTCCGCTTATCGGTCACGTCGAAATGCGTTACGACCCGGAACGCCAGCGCGTGGTCTATCAGCCGGTATCGATCGAGCCGCGCGTGTTGGTCCCGCGCGTCATCCGCCGCGACCATCGCTATCTCGAGCCCGAGCAGGCGAAGGGGAACTGACAATGCCCGAGATTCGCAATTACACGATGAACTTCGGGCCGCAGCATCCCGCCGCGCATGGCGTGCTGCGCCTGGTGCTGGAGATGGATGGGGAGGTGGTGCAGCGTGCCGACCCACATATCGGCCTGTTGCATCGCGCGACCGAAAAACTGGCCGAGACAAAGCCTTTCAATCAAAGCATAGGCTACATGGACCGGCTCGACTACGTGTCCATGATGTGCAACGAGCACGGCTATGTGCTGGCCATCGAGAAACTGCTCGGGATCACGCCGCCGCCGCGCGCGCAGTACATCCGCGTGATGTTCGACGAGATCACCCGCATCCTGAATCACCTGATGTGGCTAGGCGCGCATGGCCTGGATATCGGCGCCATGACGATCTTCCTGTATGCGTTCCGCGAGCGCGAAGATCTGATGGACTGCTATGAGGCCGTGTCCGGGACGCGTATGCATGCGACCTATTACCGGCCGGGCGGCGTGTACCGCGATCTGCCGGAGACCATGCCGCAGTACCAGCCCTCCAAGTGGCACAGCAAGGAAGAGGTCGCGCGCCTGAACGAGAATCGTCAGGGCTCGCTGCTCGACTTCATCGACGACTTCACGCAGCGCTTCGATGGCTACGTGGATGAATACGAAACGCTGCTAACCGACAACCGGATCTGGAAGCAGCGCACGGTCGGTATTGGTGTGGTGTCGCCCGAGCGCGCGCTGCAGCTCGGCTTCAGCGGCCCCATGTTGCGCGGTTCGGGGATAGAGTGGGACCTGCGTAGGAAGCAGCCCTACGAGGTATACGACCAGCTCGAGTTCGACATTCCGGTGGGCGTGAACGGGGACAGTTACGACCGTTACCTGGTGCGTGTGGAAGAGATGCGCCAGGCGAATCGCATTATCAAGCAGTGTGTGCGGTGGCTGCGCGCCAATCCCGGTCCGGTGATGCTGCAGGATTACAAGCTCGCCCCGCCGCGCCGCGAAGAGATGAAGGACGACATGGAAGCTCTCATTCATCACTTCAAGCTCTTCACCGAGGGCTACACCGTGCCGGAAGGCGAGGCCTACGCCGCCGTCGAGCACCCCAAGGGCGAGTTCGGCGTGTACCTGATTTCCGACGGGGCCAACAAGCCCTATCGGGTCAAGGTGCGTGCGCCCGGCTTTGCCCATCTGTCGGCCTTGGACGAGATGGCCCGCGGGCACATGCTCGCCGATGTGGTGGCGATCATCGGCACGCAGGACATCGTATTCGGGGAGATCGACCGCTGATGAGCCAGCCCAAGTCCGCTCACGAGAGCCGCGTGGACCTGATCAACGCCGCCTCCCGCGCCGAAATCGACCATTGGGTCGCGAAGTATCCGCCCGAGGAGAAGCGCTCGGCGGTGATGCCGGCGCTACGCATCGTGCAGGACCAGAACGGCGGTTGGCTCACCACCGAACTGATGGACGCGGTGGCCGAGTACCTGGAGATGGAGCCCATCGCCGTGTACGAAGTCGCGACGTTCTATTCCATGTACGAGTTGAAGCCGGTCGGTAAGCACAAGATCTGCGTATGCACCAACGTCTCCTGTATGTTGTGCGGCTCGAACGACGTGCTCGCGCACCTCAAGCAGCGCCTCGGTATCGGCCTCGGCGAGACCACCGCCGATGGTCGCTACACCATTAAAGAGGTGGAGTGCCTGGGCGCGTGCGTCGATGCACCGATGTTCCAGATCGGCCGCACGTACTATGGCCAGCTGACCCCGGCCAAGATCGACGAGATTCTCGACAACCTGGACTGAGTCGCGCGGCGCGCGACTCGCTCCAGCGGAGGACCGATGGCGAACGAAGTCTGCTTCCGAACCCTGCACGAGCCCGAGCCGTGGACGCTGGGAACCTACCAGCGTCATGGGGGCTATGAGGCGTGGCGTAAGATCCTCGCCGAGAAGACGCCGCCCGAGACCATTATCGCGGAGCTCAAGACCTCGGCACTGCGCGGGCGCGGTGGCGCGGGCTTTCCGACCGGCCTCAAGTGGAGCTTCATGCCGCGCAATGCGCCGGGGCAGAAGTACATCGTCTGCAATTCGGATGAGGGCGAGCCGGGTACCTGCAAGGACCGCGACATCCTGCGTTATAACCCCCATGCGCTGATCGAGGGCATGGCGATCGCCGGTTACACCATCGGCGCCTCCGTGGGGTACAACTACATCCGCGGCGAGTTCTGGGAGCCCTTTGAGCGCTTCGAAGCCGCGCTCGCCGAGGCTTACGCGGCCGGCCTGATCGGCAAGAACGTGCTGGGCTCCGGGGTCGATTTCGACCTGTATACGCACCTGGGGGCCGGCGCCTATATCTGCGGCGAAGAAACCGCGCTGCTCGAATCGCTCGAGGGCAAGAAGGGTCAGCCGCGCTTCAAGCCGCCGTTCCCGGCGAGCTACGGTCTGTATGGGCGCTCGACGACCATCAACAACACCGAGACGCTGGCCTCCGTTCCGGAGATCATCCGCAAGGGTGGCCAGTGGTTCCTGGACATCGGCAAGCCCAACAACGGCGGCAGCAAAATCTTTTGCATGAGCGGCCACGTCGAGCGGCCCGGCAACTACGAGGTGCCGATGGGCACGCCGTTCGCGGAGTTGCTGGAGATGGCGGGCGGCGTGCGCGGCGGGCGCAAACTGAAGGCGGTGATCCCGGGTGGTTCCTCCGTGCCGGTGCTGCCCGGCGACGTCATGATGGACGTGACCATGGATTATGACGGCATCGCCAAGGCCGGCTCCATGTTGGGCGCCGGCTCGGTGATCGTGATGGACGACACCACCTGTATGGTGCAGGTGCTGCAGCGCATTTCGCACTTCTATTACGAGGAATCGTGCGGGCAGTGCACGCCGTGCCGGGAAGGCACCGGCTGGCTTTCGCGCATGATCCACCGCATCGAGCATGGTCGCGGCCAGCCCAACGACCTCGAGCTGCTCGACGACGTCGCGCGCAAGATCGAAGGGCGCACGATCTGCGCCCTGGGCGACGCGGCCGCGATGCCGGTACGCAGCTTCATCAAGCATTTCCGCGACGAGTTCGAGTATCACATCGAGCACAAGCGGTGCATGGTCGGCGCAGGCGCGTGAGCCCTCGCACCTTGAAGTTCAGCAAACTACGGACCGCACGATGGTAAACATCGAGATCAATGGCGTAACGATTCAAGCCCGCGATGGCGCAATGGTCATCGAGGCGGCGGACGAAGCCGGTATCGTCATCCCGCGCTTCTGTTACCACAAGAAGCTGTCCGTGGCGGCGAACTGTCGTATGTGCCTGGTCGAAGTCGAGAAGGCGGCCAAGCCGCTGCCGGCGTGTGCCACGCCGGTGACCGAAGGCATGCGCATCTTTACGCGCTCGCCCAAGGCGCTCGATGCCCAGCGCGGCGTGATGGAGTTCCTGCTGATCAACCATCCCTTGGACTGCCCGATCTGCGATCAGGGCGGCGAGTGCGATCTGCAGGACATCGCCATGGGCTTCGGCGAGGACATCTCGCGCTATCAAGAGAAGAAGCGCGTCGTCAAAGACAAGAACATCGGGCCGCTGATCTCCACCGACATGACGCGCTGCATTCATTGCACGCGCTGCGTGCGCTTCGGGCAGGAGATCGCCGGCGTCATGGAGCTCGGCGCCACGGGGCGCGGCGAGCACATGGAGATCGGCACCTACATTGAGAAGAGTGTCACCTCGGAGCTGTCCGGTAACGTCATCGACCTGTGCCCGGTCGGCGCACTGACCTCCAAACCGTTCCGGTATTCGGCCCGCGCGTGGGAGTTGGTCCGTCACGACGGCGTGGCGCCGCACGACTGCATTGGCTCGAATCTGCACATCGAGACCCGCGGTCAGCGCGTTATGCGCGTGCTGCCGCGCGAGAACGAGTCCATCAATGAGACCTGGATCTCCGATCGCGACCGGTTCAGCTACCTCGGCCTGTACGCCGAAGACCGTTTGCAGACGCCGATGGTCAGGGTGGCAGGCCAGTGGCAGGAGACGGACTGGGAGACCGCGCTCAAGCGCGTGGTGGAAGGGCTCGAGGGGGTGCGCAAGGAGCACGGGGCCGATCAGCTCGGTGCCTTGATGTCGCCTTGCGCCACCACTGAAGAGATGTACCTGCTCCAGCGCGTCATGCGTGCGCTGGGCAGCCATAACATCGACCATCGTCTGCGTCAGAGCGACTTCCGTGCGCAGGGGCAGATGCCGGCTTACCCCGGTTTGGGTGTGAGCATCGAGGACCTCGAGAGCGCCGACACGGTGCTGCTGGTGGGCTCGAACATCCGCAAGGACCAGCCCATTGCCGCGCATCGCCTGCGCAAGGCCGCGGTCAATCAAGGCGCGCGGATCAGCGTGCTCAACCCGGTCGACTATGACTTCCGCTTTCCGTTGGCCCATAAGTTGGTCGTCCATCCGCATCAGATGGTCGACGCTTTGGCGGGCGTGGCCAAGGCGCTGCTCGATGCCGGTCGTGCGGCCCCCGAGGGTCTGGCCAAGCACCTGGACGGCGTGCAGGCCGACGCCGCGCAGCGCGCGGTCGCCGAGCAACTCAGCGAGGGCGCCAAGGCCGTGGTGCTGCTGGGCAATGTGGCCCACGCCCATCCGCGGTACGCGGAACTGCGCATGCTTGCCGACGCGGTGGCGCGCATGAGTGGGGCGACCTTCGGCCAGTTGACCGAAGGCGGCAATGCGGCGGGTGCCTGGCTAGCCGGCGCGGTTCCGCATCGCGTGGCCGGCGGCGCCGCCGCGCCCAAGGCGGGCCGGGACACCGCGGCGATGGTCGCCGACGGTCTCAAGGGGTACGTGCTGATGGGCATCGAGCCAGAGTACGACTGCGCGGCCCCGCGGCGCACGCTGGAGACCTTGCTGGCGGCCGAGTTCGTAGTCGCGCTCAGCGCGTACGTCACGGATACCATGCGCAGTTACGCCGACGTGCTGCTGCCTATCGGTGCCTTCGCCGAGACCTCGGGTACCTTCGTCAACGCCGAAGGCCGCTGGCAGAGTTTCGGTGGCGCGGGGGCGCCGCTCGGCGACGCACGTCCCGCCTGGAAAGTGCTGCGCGTGTTGGGCAACCTGCTCAACCTCCCTGGCTTTGAGTATCTGAGTTCGGAAGAGGTGCGCGACGAATTGCGGGCTCAGGTTCCCACGCAGTTGGAGACGCCGGCTTGGCAGTGGGTGGAGCCCGCGGCATCGAGTTCGGCGGGTGCGTCGCTGATGGCGGAGGCATCCATCTATGCCGTCGATCCGCTTGTGCGTCGTGCCGGGGCACTGCAGCAAACCGAAGATGCCCAGAGTGTGCGCGCGCTCGTGAACGAAGCGACGGCCGCCAAGGCGCACGTCTCCGGTGCGGGCTCGGTGGTGCTGCGCGGCGGCGATTACAGCGTGACCTTGCCGCTGGTGATCGACGCGCGCGTGCCCGACGACTGCGTGTGGGTGCCGACGCTTCCGCAGGGCGCCGGCTACATCGGGGTACTGGATGTGGAGGTCAGCCCCGGAGCATGACGGCGCTGCGCGGCGCTTGCAGAACAACAATCGGCACAGACAGACGCTTGGCGAGAATAGCTGAATGATAGAGTTCATGGTGACCCTGACCGCCTGGATGCCGGACGGCCTGCAGACGGTGGCCCTCATTTTGTTCAAGATGAGCCTGATCCTCGGCCCGTTGATGCTGGCGGTCGCCTATTTGACCTTCGCCGAGCGCAAGGTCATCGGCTACATGCAGGTGCGCATCGGCCCGAACCGGGTGGGTCCGCGCGGTTGGCTCCAGCCCATCGCGGACGCGCTCAAGCTGATGTTCAAAGAGATCATCGTGCCGAGCGGTGCCAACCGCTATCTCTTCATTCTGAGCCCGATTCTCGCCATGGGTCCGGCGCTGGCCGCGTGGGCGGTGATTCCGTTCAACGAGGGTTGGGTGCTGGCGGACATCGACGCCGGCCTGTTGTATGTGCTCGCCATCACCTCGATGGGCGTTTACGGCGTGATCATTGCCGGTTGGGCGTCCAACTCGAAGTACGCATTCCTGGGCGCGATGCGCTCGGCGGCGCAGATCGTCTCCTATGAGATCGCGATGGGCTTCGCGCTCGTCGGCGTGCTGATGGCCGCGGGCAGTCTCAACCTCAGCAACATCGTGCTGGCGCAGTCGGGCAGCATCCTGCACTGGTATTGGCTGCCGCTGCTGCCACTGTTCCTCATCTATTTCATCTCCGGCGTGGCGGAGACCAACCGCGCGCCGTTCGACGTGGCGGAGGGCGAGTCGGAGATCGTGGCCGGTTTCCACGTCGAGTACTCGGGTATGGCCTTCGCGGTGTTCTTCCTGGCCGAGTACGCCAACATCATCCTGATTTCGACGCTGGCGGCGCTGCTGTTCATGGGCGGCTGGCTGTCCCCGTTCGAGGGTATTCCATTCCTCGAAGCGGTGTTCGCATGGGTGCCGGGCATTTTGTGGCTCATGCTCAAGATCGCCTTCTTCCTGTTCCTGTTCCTGTGGTTCCGCGCCACCTTCCCGCGCTATCGCTATGACCAGATCATGCGGCTTGGCTGGAAGGTGTTCATTCCGCTGACCATCGTCTGGCTGTTCGTGCTGGGCGTGGCCATCCTGGCCGAGGTCGGGCCCTGGTTCTCGCGCGGCTAGGAGACAACGCATGAGTGGATTCTCTGGCAAGATCAAAAGCCTGTTTCTGATCGAGCTGCTGCGCGGCATGCGCCTCACCGGTCGGTATCTGTTCCGGCCCAAGGTGACGGTGCAGTATCCGGAGGAGCGCACGCCGCAGTCGCCGCGCTTCCGTGGCCTGCATGCCCTGCGCCGCTATCCGAACGGCGAGGAGCGCTGCATCGCCTGCAAGCTGTGCGAGGCGGTCTGTCCGGCGCTCGCCATCAAGATCGATTCCGAGCAGCGGGCCGATGGCACGCGTCGTACCACGCGCTACGACATCGACCTGACCAAGTGCATCTTTTGCGGCTTCTGCGAGGAATCCTGCCCGGTCGACTCGATCATCGAGACACGCATTTTCGAGTACCACGGCGATAAACGCGGCGATCTGTACATGACCAAAGACAAGCTGCTCGCCATTGGCGAGCAATATGAAAAGCAGATTGCCGCAGACCGCGCGGTCGACGCGCGTTACCGCTAGGAGTCGACGACGACATGGGCGTGGAAAAGGCGATTTTTTACATCTTCTCGTTCATCCTGGTGGCCTCGGCCGTCATGGTGATCACGGTGCGCAACCCGGTGCGCGCGGCTTTGTTTCTGGTGCTTGCGTTCTTCACCAGCGCCGGCGTCTGGTTGTTGCTCGAGGCGGAGTTCCTCGCCATCACGCTGGTGCTGGTGTACGTGGGCGCGGTGATGGTGCTGTTCTTGTTCGTGGTGATGATGTTGGACATCAATGTGGCGCCGCTGCGCGAGGGGTTCATCCGTCACTTGCCGGTCGGGGCAGTGGTCGCCATTGGCATGGTGGCGGTACTCATTCTGATGGTGGGGCCGCAGCATTTCGGCCTCGATCTGGTCGAGGCACCCCCCAGGCAGGGGCCGGATTACAGCAATACCGAGCACTTGGGCACCGTGCTCTACACCGCCTACCTGTATCCGTTTGAGATCGCCGCGGTCATTCTGCTGGTCGCCATTGTGGCGGCGATTGCGCTGACCCTGCGCCGTCGCCCGGACACCAAGTACCAGCGCCCGGAGGATCAGGTGAGGGTGCGCCGCGCCGATCGCGTGCGCTTGGTGAAGATGGCATCCGAGAAGCGCCGCTAACGATTGCAGCAACGAAGGCTAACCAACTACACGAGCGAAAACTCGACGTGGGCCGCGCTGCGGCGCGGACTGAGGAACGACAATGCTTGCCTTATCCGATTTCCTGATCTTGGGGGCCATCCTGTTCAGCCTGAGCGTGGCCGGCATCTTCTTGAACCGAAAGAACATGCTGATCCTGCTCATGTGCATCGAGCTGATGCTGCTCGCGGTGAATATGAATTTCATCGCCTTTGCGCACTTTCTCCAGGACATCACCGGGCAGGTATTCGTGTTCTTCATCCTCACGGTGGCTGCGGCGGAGGCGGCGATCGGCCTCGCGATTCTGGTCGTGCTGTTCCGCAATAAGAACACCATCAACGTCGACGACCTCGAGAGTCTGAAGGGATAGCGCCGTGACCGAGAACATGCAGAACATACTCCTCGCGATCGTTCTGGCCCCGCTGATCGGGGCGGCGCTGGCAGGACTCTTCGGTAAGCAGATCGGTCGGGCCGGGGCCCACTGGGCCACGATCATCGGGGTCGCGATTTCGACCGTGCTGTCGCTGCTGGTGTTCAAGCACTTCGTGTTTGACGGCGCGCCGACGTATAACGAGTCGGTCTATACGTGGATGACCGTGGCCGGCATCACCCTGGAGATCGGTTTCCTGGTCGATCGCCTCACCGCCATGATGATGGTGGTGGTGACCTTCGTCTCGTTGATGGTGCACATCTACACCATCGGCTACATGAAGGATGACCCGGGCTACCAGCGCTTCTTCAGCTACATCTCGCTGTTCACCTTCTCCATGCTCATGCTGGTGATGGCGAACAACTTCCTGCAGCTGTTCTTCGGCTGGGAAGCGGTGGGGCTGGTGTCTTACCTGCTGATCGGATTCTGGTACACCCGGGAGAGCGCGATCTACGCGAACCTGAAGGCCTTCCTGGTCAACCGGGTCGGCGACTTCGGTTTCCTGCTCGGCATCGCCGCCGTCCTGATGTACTTCAACACCCTCGACTACGCCGAGGTATTCGCCGCCGCGCCGATGTTCGAGCACGTCACCATCCAGATCATTCCGGGCGTGGAATGGTCGCTGATGACGGTGATCTGCATCCTGCTGTTCATCGGAGCCATGGGTAAATCGGCACAGGTCCCGCTGCACGTCTGGCTGCCCGATTCCATGGAGGGCCCCACGCCCATCTCGGCCCTGATCCACGCGGCCACGATGGTCACCGCCGGCATCTTCCTGGTGGCGCGTATGTCGCCGCTGTACGAGCTGTCGGTGACGGCGCTCAGCGTGGTACTCGTGATCGGGGCGATCACCGCACTGTTCATGGGCTTCCTCGGCATCATCCAGAACGACATCAAGCGGGTAGTGGCGTATTCGACGCTGTCGCAGCTCGGCTATATGACGGTCGCGCTCGGCGCTTCGGCCTACGCCGCGGGTATCTTCCACTTGATGACGCATGCCTTCTTCAAGGCGCTGCTGTTCCTGGCCGCCGGCTCGGTCATTATTGCCATGCATCACGAGCAGGACATCCGTAAGATGGGCGGCCTGAAGAAGTACCTGCCCATCACGTACTGGTGTTCGCTGCTCGGCACCCTGGCGCTGATCGGCGCACCGGGCTTCGCGGGCTACTTCTCCAAGGACGCCATCATCCTCGCGGTGGGGGCCTCTGAGACCCCGGGTTCGGGTTTCGCGTACTTTGCGGTGGTGCTCGGCGTCTTCATCACCGCGCTATACAGCTTCCGCATGTTTTTCCTGGTGTTCCACGGCAAGGAGCGCATGGACGAGCACACGCGCCACCACCTGCACGAGTCACCATGGGTGGTCACCGTCCCGTTGATCCTGCTGGCAATCCCGTCGGTGATCATCGGCTGGCCCTATGTGAGCAGCATGGCCTTCGGTGATTTCTTCGGCGACGCCATCTTCGTGCTGCCGCAGCACGACGTGCTGGCCGCGGTGGGTGCGGCCTACCCGACGGCGTGGGCGATGTTCCTGCATGGTTTCGTCTCGCTGCCGGTGTGGCTGGCCGTCGCCGGCGTGCTGACCGCTTGGTATCTGTACCTCAAGCGGCCGGACATCCCGGCGGCCATCAAGGAGCGCTTCTCGCTGGTGCACCGCGTGATGGAGAACAAGTACGGCTTCGATGCCTTCAACGACTGGTTCTTCGCCGGCGGTAGCCGCGGGCTGGGCCGCACCCTATGGCAGGTCGGCGATGTGCGGCTGATCGACGGGCTGATCGTCAACGGCAGTGCGCGCGTGGTCGGCTGGGTGTCGGGCGTCGCCCGTCAGGTGCAGTCGGGTTACCTGTACCACTACGCGTTTGCGATGATCATCGGCCTGCTGCTGCTACTGATCGGCTTCGTGCTCGCCTGAGCCCATAAGAAAAAGGTGACATTTCGATGTTTTCCGATTTGCCATTGCTGAGCCTCGTTATCTGGACGCCGATCCTCGGCGGCCTGCTCGTGCTCGCGGCCGGCGACCGCCACGCGTTGGAGGCCAAGGTGCTGGCCTTGGTGGTGTCGCTGGTCACCTTCGGGCTCTCGCTGCCGCTGTACTTCCAGTTCGATATCACCACGGCGCAGATGCAGTTCGTCGAGTTCCGGCCGTGGATCGAGACCTTCGGGATTAACTACCACTTGGGGGTGGACGGCATCTCGATGCCGCTCATCCTGCTCACCACGCTGATCACCATCCTGGTGGTCATCGCCGGGTGGGAGGTGATTCGGTACCGCCCCTCGCAGTACATGGCGGCGTTCCTGATCCTCGAAGGCCTGATGGTGGGCGTGTTTGCCGCGCTCGACGCGGCGTTGTTCTACGTCTTCTGGGAAGCGCTGCTGATCCCGATGTTCCTGGTTATCGGTATCTGGGGCGGCCCGCGGCGCGTCTACGCCACGATCAAGTTCTTCCTGTACACCTTCTTCGGCTCGGTGTTCATGCTGGTCGCGCTGATCTACCTGGCCATGCAGGCGGACAGCTTCGCGATCCTGGACATGCATGCGGTCCAGATCGGCCTGACGGCACAGATCCTGATCTTCCTCGCCTTCTTGATTGCGTTCGCGGTGAAGGTGCCGATGTGGCCGGTACACACCTGGTTGCCCGACGCCCACGTGGAGGCGCCGACCGGGGGCTCGGTGGTGCTGGCCGCGATCATGCTCAAACTGGGCGGGTACGGCTTCCTGCGTTTTAGTCTGCCCATCACGCCGGACGCCAGTCGCGAGCTCGATATCCTGATGATCGTGCTGTCGTTGATCGCGGTGGTGTACATCGGCTTCGTGGCGCTGGCGCAGCGCGATATGAAGAAACTGATCGCCTATTCGTCGATCTCGCACATGGGTTTTGTCACGCTCGGTTTCTTCATCGCCTTTGCGGTGATGCTGAATACCGGCCCCCAGGGGGCAGCGCTCGGCGTGCAGGGCGGTATGGTGCAGATGATCTCGCACGGCTTCGTCTCCGGCGCGCTGTTCCTGTGCGTCGGCGTGCTGTACGACCGCCTGCACAGCCGCGAGATCAGCACCTATGGCGGTGTCGCCGCCAGTATGCCGATCTTCTCCGCCTTCATGGTGCTGTTCGCGATGGCCAACGCCGGCCTGCCGGGCACGTCCGGCTTCGTCGGCGAGTTCATGGTTATCCTGAGCGCCTTCCAGGCCAACTTCTGGTACGCCTTCCTGGCGGCGACCACGCTGATTCTCGGTGCGGCCTACACCCTGTGGATGGTCAAACGCGTGGTGTACGGCAAGGTGCGTAGTGCCGAAGTCGCTGCGCTGCAGGATGTGAACGGGCGCGAGTTCCTGGTGCTCGCGGTGCTGGCGTTCTTCGTGCTGCTCCTTGGCGTGTGGCCCGAACCGCTGCTGGCCGTGATGCAGGTCACTGTGGACAACCTGCTCGCCCACATCGTCGAATCCAAGCTGTAGGACTGAAAGAACATGACCTTCGCGACCGCCCATTTGCTGCCGCTGGCGCCGGAAATCTTCGTTCTGGCGATGGTGTGCTTGATCCTCGTCGTGGACCTCTTCCTGTCCGACACCAACCGTGGGGTGACCTACCTGCTCTCGCAGGCCACCCTGGTCGGGGCAGTGGCCATAACCCTGGGGGTATCCACCGGCGAGACGCGGTTTGCCTTCAATGACACCTTCGTTGCGGACCCGATGAGCGATCTGCTCAAGATCGCCATTTATGTCGCGGTGTTCGTCGTGTTCTTGTACTCGCGTGAGTACCTGCGCATGCGCCAGTTGTTCAAGGGCGAGTTCTACGTGCTCGGCCTGTTCGGCATGCTGGGCATGATGGTGCTGGTGTCCGCCAACAATTTCCTCACCATTTACCTGGGCCTTGAGCTGCTGTCGTTGTCGCTGTATGCGATGGTGGCCCTGCGTCGCGATTCGGTCGCCGCTTCCGAGGCGGCCATGAAGTACTTCGTGCTCGGTGCGCTCGCCTCCGGCATGCTGCTGTACGGCATCTCCATGCTGTACGGCGTGAGCGGCACGCTCGACCTCCGTGAGTTGGGCACCTTGATCGCCGAGGGCGACCACAACCGGGTCTTGCTGGCCTTTGGCCTGGTGTTCGTCATCGTCGGCATCGCCTTCAAGCTCGGTGCGGTGCCGTTCCACATGTGGATCCCCGACGTCTACCACGGCGCGCCGACGGCGGTGACCCTGTACCTCAGCACCGCCCCCAAGCTGGCCGCGTTCGCCATGTTCATGCGCGTGATGGTCGACGGCCTGGAGGGTTTGCACGGGGACTGGCAGGGCATCATCATCATCCTCGCCGTGCTTTCGCTCGCGGTGGGGAACGTCGTAGCCATCGCGCAGTCGAATATCAAGCGCATGCTGGCCTATTCGACGATTGCGCACGTCGGCTTTCTATTGCTCGGCCTGCTGGCGGGCACGCCGGAGGGTTATGCGGCGGCGATGTTCTACACCATCGCCTACGTGCTGATGGGGCTGGGTGCCTTCGGCATGATCGTGTTCCTCAGCCGATCAGGTTTCGAGGCGGAACGGCTCGATGACTTCAAGGGTCTCAATGAGCGCAGTCCGTGGTACGCGTTCATGATGTTGATCCTCATGTTCTCGTTGGCCGGTGTGCCGCCGTTTCTGGGCTTCTGGGCGAAGCTCGCCGTGCTGCGCGAGGTGGTGGCGGTCGAGTTGTGGTGGCTGGCGATCGTAGCGGTGGTGTTCTCCATCATCGGGGCGTTCTATTACCTGCGCATCGTCAAGCTGATGTACTTCGACAAGCCCGAGGACACCGCCCCGATCGTCGCGAGCAGCGATATGCGCTTCATGCTGAGCGCGAACAGCTTGGCGGTATTGGGGTTCGGCTTGTTCCCCGGCGCGCTGCTCGCAGTGTGCGTGGCGGTGCTGGTGCCTTGAGGCGCCGCGCCGCGCTCGGCACCGACGGATAGAACCGGATGCCGGCTTCGGCGGGCATCCACGATGGAGGGATTCGATGTCCTACAGCCTGGCGATAGGCATTTTGTTCGTGATCGCGATAGTGGCCGCCAATCTGCCATGGCTGAGCGAGCGCATCTTTTTCATCAAGCAGCCGCGCGACGGGGTGAAGCCCTTCTATGTGCGCTTGCTGGAGTGGTTCGTGCTGTACTTCATCGTGGGGGCCATGGCGCTTGGTCTGGAACAGGCGGCTACCGGCCAGCGCTACGAACAGGGGTGGGAGTTTTACGTCATCACGGCCTGCCTCTTCCTCGTGTTCGCCTTCCCTGGGTTCATCTATCGCTATGATCTGAAAAGGCACTTGCAGCGTCATTGACCGGCCGCCGCGAGCGCCCGGGTGCCGCAGGGACACCCGGTGGAGCGGTTTTGTCGCTTGAAATGCCTGGAGCGGCTGGGTACAATGCACGAATCAGATGCGGGGTGGAGCAGTCCGGTAGCTCGTCGGGCTCATAACCCGAAGGTCGTAGGTTCAAATCCTACCCCCGCTACCACATCCTGGTAGTGCGAAGGGCCCCGGTATCGGGGCTTTTTGTTAACCGCTGCGGCGGGTTAGTAGTAGCGGAACACGCGACGAGTCGGCGGTTTAAGGAAGTGGGCCTATGGCCCTTTTTTTGTTTACGGGAATGTGAAATGGCGCGCGCAGGCAAGGCCTTGGAGAACTTGATTGAGCCGGCCGTGACGGCGCTCGGTTACGAACTCGTCGGCGCCGAGTTTCACTCCCAGGGCGGCCGCGGCGGACTGCTGCGACTGTATATCGATGCCGAGGCGGGTATCACGCTGGACGACTGTGAGCGGGTGAGTCGCCAGGTGAGCGCCGTGCTGGAGGTCGAGGACCCGATCCCGGGGCGCTACACCCTGGAGGTGTCATCGCCGGGATTGGATCGGCCGCTGTTCAGCGCCGCGCACTATAACCGCTTCCTCGGTCGCCGGGCGCGGCTGCGCCTGCAGCAACCGGTGGAAGGGCGGCGCAAGATCACCGGTGTCATCGTCGCCGTGCGTGACGAGACGGTGGTGCTGGAAGAAGACGGCGCGGAGTATGCCGTGCCGCTGGTGAACGTGGAGAAGGCGAACCTGGTCCCGGAGAACTGAGGGCGGGTGCGCCGGCTGGTAAGCGCGGATGATGCGTCCCGTGGGGTGCGGCGGGCGCGGTAGAGGCGGGGCTATGACGAAAGAGATCCTGTTGGTGGCGGAAGCCGTCTCGAACGAGAAGGGCGTCGACAAGGAGATTATCTTCGAGGCGATCGAGGCGGCTCTGGCGACGGCGACCAAGAAGCGCTATCTGGCGGATATGGAGGTGCGTGTCGAGATCGACCGCACGAGCGGTGATTACCGTACCTTTCGTCGCTGGGAAGTGGTGGAAGACGCCGACGCCGTGGAGGCGCCGGACCGGCAGATCGTCCTCACCGACGCGCGCGAGAAGAATCCGGAACTGAACGTGGGTGACTTCGTCGAAGAGCCCATGGAGTCGGTGGAGTTCGGGCGCATCGCGGCGCAGACGGCCAAGCAGGTCATCGTGCAGAAGGTGCGCGAGGCCGAGCGCCAGCAGGTGGTCGATGCCTACCAGGACCGCGTGGGCGAGTTGGTCAACGGCGTGGTCAAGCGCATGGATCGCGGCAGCGTGATTCTGGATCTCGGCGGCAATGCCGAGGCGCTGATTCCGCGCGAAGAGTTGATTCCGCGTGAGGCCTTGCGTCCCAACGACCGCTTGCGCGGCTATCTGAAGGACGTGCGCCCCGAGGCCCGTGGCCCGCAGTTGTTCGTGAGCCGTACCGATCCGCAGATGCTCGTCAAGCTCTTCGAATTGGAGGTGCCGGAAGTCGGTGAGGGGCTGATCGATATCATGGGCGCCGCGCGCGACCCGGGGCTGCGGGCCAAGATCGCGGTGCGCTCGAACGATCCGCGCATCGATCCGGTCGGCGCGTGCGTGGGCATGCGTGGATCGCGCGTGCAGGCGGTGTCCAACGAACTCGGTGGCGAGCGGGTCGACATCATCCTTTGGGACGAGAACCCGGCGCAATTCGTGATCAATGCCATGTCGCCTGCCGAGGTGGTCTCCATCGTCATGGACGAGGAGGCGCACAGCATGGACGTCGCGGTGATGGACGAGCAGTTGGCGCAGGCGATCGGGCGCAACGGGCAGAACGTGCGGCTTGCCAGCCAGTTGACCGGCTGGGAGATTAACGTCATGACCGAGGCGCAGTACGAGGAGAAGAGCGAGGCCGAAGCCAAGTCGCTGCAGGCCCTGTTCCAGGAGCAGCTCGACGTGGACGAGGAGGTCGCCGCCATTTTGGTGCAGGAGGGTTTCTCCAGCATCGAAGAGGTGGCCTACGTCCCCGTGGACGAGATGCTCGAGATCGAAGAGTTCGACGAGGAAATGGTCGAGGAGTTGCGCCGGCGTGCCAAAGACGTGCTGCTGACGCGCGCGATCTCACAGGAAGAGCACGCGGCCGAGCCCGCCAAGGATCTGCTGGAGATGGAAGGTATGGACTCGCCGCTCGCGTATGTGCTCGCCAGCCGCGGTGTGGTGACCATGGAGGACCTTGCGGAGCAGTCCGTGGACGACCTTCTGGAGGTCGAGGGCATGGACGAGGAGCGCGCAGCGCGGCTGATCATGACGGCCCGCGCGCCGTGGTTTGAAGAAGAGCGTAGGAGTTGATGCGCAGGGGGTTGGTATGTCGGAAGTGAGCGTCAAGCAATTTGCCGATGTCGTGGGCATCCCGGTGGACAGGCTGCTAGTGCAGCTCAAGGAGGCCGGTCTGCCCGTGAAGGACGCGGACACCCCCATCACCGACAAGGAGAAGGTGGAGCTGTTGGGATACCTGCAGCGCAAGCACGGGTCCGAGGAGGCCAGTACGCTGGCGGCCCCGCGCCGAGTGACGCTCAAACGCAAGACCACCAGCGAGCTCCGTCAGACCGGCCAGGGCCGAGGCAAGACCGTGACGGTGGAGGTGCGTAAGAAGCGCACTTACATCAAGCGCAGCGAACTTGAGCGCGCCGCCGAGGAGGCGCAGGCGGCCGAGCAGGCAGAGGCCGACCGCCAGCGCGCCGAGGAAGAAGCCCGCCAGCGCTCGGAAGAGGAAGCACGGCTGCGCGAGGCGCAGGAAGCGGAGCGCAAGCGCGCCGAGGAAGAAGCCCGCCAGCGGGAAGAAGAGGCCAAGCGTAAGGCCGAGGAAGAGGCCGCCGAGGCGGCCCGTCGTGCGGCGGAAGATGAGGCGCGGCGCGCCGAAGCGGATGTTGCGCGGGTCGCCGCGCCGGCACCTGCCCGGGCGACGCCTGAACGCCGGCCTGCCGATGCGCGCGGTGCGCGCCGCGGCGGTGGCGAGCGCGAGGGAGCGGCGACGCGCTATGGGCGTCAGGAGCTGCACGTCGCGGCCGGCAAAGGCGGGCGGCGCGGTAAGAAGCGTGGGCGCGGCGCAGGGCGCGTGGTGACCCCCGCTGGTCGCCATGGCTTCCAGGCACCGACCGCACCGATCGTGCGAGAGGTCGCGCTACCGGAAACGATCACGGTGGGCGAGCTTGCCCAGAAGATGACCGTCAAGGTCAACGAGCTCATCAAGGGCATGATGAGGATGGGCGTGATGGCGACCATCAATCAGGTGCTCGACCAAGAGACCGCCGCCCTGGTGGTTGAGGAGATGGGTCACAAGGTCAAACTGCTCAAAGAAAATGCGCTCGAAGAGGCGCTCGAGATGGCCGAAGAGCAGGGCGAGGCGACTCCGCGCGCGCCGGTGGTCACCATTATGGGTCACGTCGATCACGGCAAGACCTCGTTGCTGGACCACATCCGTGCCGCCAAGGTGGCGGCGGGCGAGGCCGGCGGCATCACGCAGCACATCGGCGCTTATCACGTCGAGACCGATCGCGGCATGATCACCTTCTTGGACACTCCGGGCCACGCCGCCTTCACGGCGATGCGCGCCCGCGGCGCCAAGGCGACCGACATCGTGATCCTGGTGGTCGCCGCGGACGACGGCGTCATGCCGCAGACCAAGGAAGCGGTGCAGCACGCGCGCGCCGGCGGCGTTCCCATCGTGGTGGCGGTGAACAAGATCGACAAGCCGGAGGCCGATCCCGACCGGGTCAAGCAGGAGCTGGTCAAGGAGGAGGTCATCCCCGAGGAATGGGGCGGCGACACCATGTTCGTGAACGTCTCCGCCAAGACCGGCGAGGGCGTCGACGCGCTGCTGGAGACGGTGCTGCTGCAGGCCGAGGTTCAGGAACTGCGCGCGCCGATCGAGGGGCCCGCACGCGGCGTGGTAATCGAGTCCCGGCTGGACAAGGGGCGCGGCCCCGTGGCCACCGTGCTGGTGCAGCGCGGCACGCTGCGCAAGGGCGACGTGCTGTTGGCCGGCAAGGAGTATGGGCGCGTGCGCGCCATGCTGAGCGATCTCGGCAAGCCCATCGACGAGGCGGGTCCGTCGACGCCGGTGGAAATCCTGGGTCTGTCCGGCGCGCCGGATGCCGGTGAGGAAGCGGTTGTCGTGGCCGACGAGCGCAAGGCGCGTGAGATCGCGCTGCACCGTCAAGGCAAGCTGCGCGAGGTCAAACTCGCCCGTCAGCAGGCGGCGAAGCTGGAGAACATGTTCGCCCAGATGGAGGAGGGCGAGGTCCGCACGCTCAACGTGGTGCTCAAGGCCGACGTGCAGGGGTCGGTGGAGGCGATCAGCGATGCGCTGAACAAGCTGTCCACGGACGAGGTGCAGGTCAGGGTCATCGCCAGCGGCGTGGGCGGCATCACCGAGTCGGACGCCAACCTTGCGATCGCGTCCAACGCGGTAATGCTCGGGTTCAACGTGCGTGCCGATGCCGCCGCCAAGCGGCGCGTGGAAGAAGAAGGCTTGGATTTGCGCTACTACAGCGTGATCTATGACCTGATCGACGAAGTCAAGCAGGCCCTGACCGGCATGCTGGCGCCCGAGTTCAAGGAAGAGATCATCGGTGTCGCCGAGGTGCGCGATGTGTTCCGCTCGCCGAAGTTCGGCGCAGTGGCCGGCTGCATGGTCACCGAGGGCGTCGTAAAGCGCAACAACCCCATCCGCGTGCTGCGTGACAACGTGGTGATCTACGAGGGGGCGCTGGAGTCGCTGCGCCGCTTCAAGGACGACGTGGGCGAGGTGAAGGCCGGTATGGAATGCGGCATTGCGGTGAAAAACTACAATGACGTCAAAGCCGGCGACCACATCGAGGTTTACGAGCGCGTGCAGGTGCGTCGCACGCTCTGAGGACGGCCGGCCTGCGGGCACGGACAGGGACAGCAAGGGCGCACTTCTATGGCGAAGCAGGGAACCCGGCATCGGCGCGTGGGCGAGCAGATGCAGCGCGAGCTCGCCGCGCTGATTCAGCAGGAACTAACGGATCGACGCTTTGGGCTGATCACCGTGCAGGCGGTCGAGGTCTCGCGGGACCTCTCGCACGCGAAGGTGTTCGTCACGGCATTGAATACCGAGGAGCCGCACGAGGCGGTGGTGGCCCATCTGCGCCAAGCCGCCGGATTCCTGCGCCACGAGCTTGGGCGGCGCATGGCGATCCGCAGCATTCCCGAATTGCATTTCGTATACGACACCTCCGTCGAGCGCGGCAGCGCGCTCAGCCGCCTGATTGATGAGGCGGTGGCGGGGGATCGCAACAAGAGTTAAGGACTGAGGGCGACAGTTTGGCACGTCGATATACCCGGGGCCGGCCGGTCAACGGCATCTTATTGCTCGACAAACCTGCCGGGCTGACCTCCAACGCCGCGCTGCAGGAAGTGAAGCGGCTGTTCAACGCGCGCAAGGCCGGCCACACCGGCAACCTCGATCCGCTTGCTACCGGCTTGCTGCCGGTGTGTCTCGGCGAGGCCACCAAGATGTCGGCGTTCCTGCTCGACGCCGACAAGCGCTACCAGGGCGTATGCAAGCTGGGCGAGCGCACCAACACCGGGGACGCGGAGGGCGAGGTGATCGAGCGCCGGCCCGTGCCCGAGTTGACCGAGGCACAGGTGCGCGAGGTGCTGGCCCGATTCACGGGTACCATCGAGCAGATTCCGCCCATGCACTCGGCCATCAAGCGCCAAGGACAGCCGCTCTACAAGCTCGCCCATCAGGGCATCGAGGTCGAACGCGACCCGCGTACGGTGCACATCCATGTCCTGGAGCTGGTGCGTCTCGAGGGCGATGAGCTCGAGATCGACGTCCATTGCTCCAAGGGGACCTATATCCGCACCCTGGCCGAGGACATCGGCGCGGCGCTCGGTTGCGGTGCCCACTTGGCCAGCCTGCGGCGCAGCATGGTCGGCCCGTTCGACATCGCCGACGCCGTGGGGCTGGACGAGTTGGCCGAGCTCGCGGAGCAGGGCAGCGCGGCGATGGACGCGCGCCTGCTGCCTCTGGACACCGCCCTCGCCGACTGGCCGGCGCTGCAGCTCACCGAGAACACGAGTCATTACCTGCGTCAGGGCCAGCCGGTGCTGATTCCTCGCGCTCCCACGCGGGGGTGGGTGCGCCTGTTCGGGCCGACGCAGCGCTTTCTTGGGGTTGGGCAGATCCTGGACGACGGGCGGGTCGCACCCAAGCGTCTGGTCAGCGTGGCTTGACCAAGCGCGGCACCCTCATCGGGCTGCGGCGCAGTCGCGTACTCAGTCAAAGGCTTGCGCCGTTGGTCGCGCAAGCCTGTGACCGCGGGGCTCAGGAACCATGGCCTCCCGGGGTGCTGGACGCGGCCGCGCTCCACTGCTTGTTAGGCCGCTGGCGGACCGGTAACATATCGCACCTTAGTCATTACGAACATTTGTCAGGAGTTGGGTACTCATGCCGCTGAACAGTGAAGCGAAACAGCAGGTGGTCGGCGAATACCGTCGGTCATCGAACGATACGGGCTCGCCCGAGGTGCAGGTGGCGCTGTTGTCGGCGCGTATCGAGCACCTGTCCGACCACTTCAAGAGCCACATTCACGACCACCACTCGCGTCAGGGTCTGCTGCGCCTGGTGAGCCAGCGCCGCAAGTTGCTGGACTACCTGAAGCGCAAGGATCTGGAGCGTTACCGCGAACTGATCGCGCGCCTCGGCCTGCGCAGGTAAGCGTTACGCAGGCAGTAACTCACTAGGGGTCGAGGAGATCGCATGGCATCGGTACGCAAAGAGATTCAATGGGGCGCGCACAAGCTCAAACTGGAGACGGGGGAGATCGCTCGCCAAGCCACGGGCGCCGTCATGGTGAGCCTGGGCGACACGGTGGTGCTGGTCACCGCGGTGGCCATGAAGGAGGCGGTGGAAGGGCGTGATTTCTTCCCGCTCACCGTCAACTATCAGGAGCGCACCTACGCGGCCGGCAAGATCCCCGGCGGTTTCTTCAAGCGCGAAGGGCGACCCAGCGAAAAGGAAACCCTCACCAGCCGCCTCATCGATCGCCCGATCCGCCCCCTCTTCCCCGACGGTTTCACCAACGAAGTCCAGATCATCGCCACGGTGGTCTCGCTCGATCCCGAGATCGATCCCGATATTCCCGCCATGATCGGTGCGTCCGCCGCCCTGGCGCTCTCCGGTGCCCCCTTCAACGGGCCCATCGGCGGCGCCCGGGTCGGCTATAAGGACGGCGACTACCTGCTGAATCCCACCCTCAGCCAACTCAAGGACTCGCAGCTCGACCTCGTCGTGGCGGGCACCGAGCGCGCTGTGTTGATGGTGGAGTCCGAGGCCAAGGAGCTGCCGGAGGACGTCATGCTGGGGGCCGTCATGTACGGTCACGAGCAGATCCAGGCGGTGATCGGCATGATCCAGGAGCTGGTGCGCGAGGCCGCCAAGCCGGGCTGGGACTGGCAGCCGCCGGCGCAAGACGAGGCGCTGCATCAGGCCGTCGCCGAGGCCTGCGAAGGTGCCTTGACCGAGGCATACCAGATTCGCGAGAAGCAGGCGCGCTACGCGCGTGTCGGCGAGATCCGCGACGATATACTCGCGCGGTTCACCGGCGAGGAGAGCGGGCGTAGCGCCGACGAGGTGCGAGGTGCGTTCGATAAGGTCGAGAAGCGGGTGGTGCGCGGCAACATCATCGCCGGCCAGCCGCGCATCGACGGACGCGACACCAAGACCGTGCGTCCGATCACGATTCGTACCGGCGTGCTCCCGCGCGCCCACGGTTCGGCGCTGTTCACGCGCGGCGAGACCCAGGCGCTGGTGATTACGACGCTGGGCACCGGGCGCGACGCGCAGGTCATCGATGCGATCGAGGGCGAGCGTAAAGAGCCCTTCATGCTGCATTACAACTTCCCGCCCTACAGCGTAGGCGAGACCGGCTTTGTGGGCAGCCCCAAGCGCCGCGAGATCGGCCATGGCCGCCTCGCCAAGCGCGGCATCGCCGCCGCCATGCCGGACATGGAGAGCTACCCGTACGTGATTCGGGTGGTCTCCGAGATCACCGAGTCCAACGGCTCCAGTTCCATGGCGACGGTCTGCGGTACCAGCCTCGCGCTGATGGACGCCGGTGTGCCGGTGAAGGCGCCGGTGGCGGGCATCGCCATGGGCCTCATCAAAGAGGCCGATGGCTTCGCAGTGCTGAGCGACATCCTGGGCGACGAGGACCACCTCGGCGACATGGATTTCAAGGTGGCCGGTACCGAGCAGGGCGTGACCGCCCTGCAAATGGACATCAAGATCGACGGCATCACCCGCGAAATCATGGAGCAAGCGCTGGCGCAGGCGAAGGATGGCCGCCTGCATATCCTCGGCTGCATGAACGAAGCGATCCACAAGCCGCGCGAAGAGATGTCCGAGTATGCGCCGCGGATCGTGACCATGCGCATCCACCCGGACAAGATCCGCGACGTGATCGGCAAGGGCGGGGTCACCATCCGCGCCATCACCGAAGAGACCGGCGCAACCATCGACATCAATGATGACGGCGTGGTGAAGATCGCGTCGGTCGACAAGGCGGCCGGCGACGAGGCGCGCAAGCGTATCGAGCAGATCACCGCCGATGTCGAGGTGGGGATGGTGTACGAGGGGCGCGTCGCCAAGCTGATGGACTTCGGCGCCTTCGTGACCATTTTGCCGGGGCGCGACGGCCTGGTGCACATTTCTCAGATCTCGGAAGAGCGCGTAGAGAATGTCGCCGACAAGTTGTCCGAGGGCGACGTGGTCAAGGTCAAGGTGCTGGAGGTGGACAAGCAGGGTCGTATCCGCCTCAGTATGAAGGCCGTCGACCACGGTTGATTCGGCGGAGTTGAACCTCTGCTACCGGAAGAAGGGCCCGCTCGGGCCCTTTTTTCTGAGCGGCATTTTTGTCAGCTGCGCCAGCCGCTGGTAGCATATTACGATTTGATGATATGCCGGGCTGCGGCGCGGCGGGCTTGGGGGCTAGGATCCGAATGAGCTACATGCAGCGCGTATTTCCCTTTTTACGCTGGTTCCCCTTACGCAAGGAACACCTGCGCACCGACCTGATGGCGGGTATCACCGTCGCGCTGGTTCTGATTCCCCAGTCGATGGCCTACGCGCAGCTGGCGGGGCTGCCGGCGTACTACGGCCTGTACGCCTCCTTTATTCCGGTCCTGGTTGGCGCTCTATGGGGCTCTTCCAATCAGCTGGCGACCGGCCCGGTGGCCGTGGTCTCGCTGCTCACCGCCTCGGCGCTCATTCCACTGGCGGCTGAAGGCACCGAGGAATTCATCGCGCTCGCCATCCTGCTCGCCTTGATGGTGGGCGTCACCCAGTTGCTGCTGGGCGTCTTCAAGCTGGGCGTGATCGTCAGCTTCCTGTCCCATCCGGTCATCGTCGGCTTTACCAACGCCGCGGCGATCATCATCGGCCTGTCGCAGCTCAATAAGCTGCTCGGCGTGCAGATGGGGACCAGCGACTACTTCTTTCTCAACATCCTGGCGGTGTTTCAGCAGATCGCGGCGGCGCATTGGCCCAGTCTGCTGATGGGCCTGCTGGCCTTCGCGATCATGATCTCCCTCAAGAAGTACGTGCCCAAGGTGCCGGGCGTACTGATGGCGGTGGTGGTCACCACCGTGCTGAGCTGGGCGATCGGCTTCGAGCGGACCGGCAGCGTGCCGGTCGCGGCGGTGGCCGATGCCGATGTGCAGGCGCTGGTGGACGAAGTGCGCGGGGTGCAGGGGCGCATCGCGGAACTGCAGGCGTCACTGGGTGCGGCACCCGCGGCCGACGAGCGCGGGCGCGCGGAGGGCGATCCCGCAGCCCAGCGACGCGCGCTGCTGGAGCAGGAACTGGCGGATGCCGAGGCCGCGCTGGTGGGGCATGAGCGGGCCCTGCGCGGCCAGCGTCTGCAGCGGGCCGAGGGGCCCGACGGCGAGCCGTTGCTGTATCGCTACGGCGAGGTGCCTGCGCACCTGGACGCGGAGGCGGTGCGCTGGCGTGTGCGCGCGGTCGATGGCGACCAGTTGGTGCTGGTCGGCGGTGGCGAAGTGGTTGGCGCGATTCCCTCCGGCCTGCCGTCCCTGCAGGCGCCGTCCCTCACCTGGGACAAGATCAGCACGTTGCTGGCCTCGGCGGTGGTGATCGCCCTGGTCGGCTTCATGGAGGCGATCTCCATTGCCAAGGCAATGGCGGCCAAGACCAAGCAGCGCCTCGACCCGAATCAGGAGTTGGTCGGCCAGGGCCTGGCCAACATCACGGGCAGTCTGAGTCAGTCCTTCCCGGTCAGCGGCTCGTTCAGTCGTTCGGCGGTCAACCTCAACGCCGGGGCCAAGTCCGGCATGGCCGCGGTGTTCACGGCGGTGGTGGTGCTGATCACGCTGCTGTTCCTCACGCCGCTGCTCTACCACCTGCCGCAAGCGGTGTTGGCCGCGATCATCATGATGGCGGTGGTGGGCCTGATCAACTTCGGCGCCATCAAGCATGCCTGGCAGGCGAATAAGCACGACGGTATCGCCGCGGTGGTGACCTTTCTCGCCACGCTGTCGTTCGCGCCGCATCTGGATATGGGCATCCTGGCCGGCGCCGGCCTCGCCATCGTGTTGTATCTGTTCCGCACCATGAAGCCGCGCGTGGCGATTCTCGGTCGCCATCCGGACGGCACGCTGCGCGATGCGCGTATCCACGACCTGCCGACCAGCGAACACATTATCGCGGTGCGCTTCGACGGCTCGCTCTACTTCGCCAATGTGCCCCACTTCGAGGATGCGATCCTGGAAGCGGTCGCGGCCAATCCCAAGGCCGAGTACGTGCTGGTGGTGGGCGACGGCATTAACGAGGTGGACGCATCGGGCGAAGACACCATTCACAACCTGGTGCGGCGCCTGCGGGACAACGGCATTACCATGGTGTTCAGTGGCCTCAAGTGGCAGGTGATGCAGGTGATGCACCGCACCGGGCTGTATGAGGAGATCGGCGCCGAGAACTTTTTCCGTACCGAAGACGCCGCGCTCGACACCGTCTACGGCTGCATCGGCGACGAAAGCTTCGATGCCAAGTTCTGCCCGCTCAAGCGTCAGAACGTGACGAGTAAGCGCCGCGACCGCGCGGAACGGGACGCCGCCGCGCCGCAGCAGGGATCGTAGCGGCGGCGTGACTCCGCGCGACACGCTGCTCCACCTGCTCCACGCCGCGCTGGAAAGCGTGCGCGGGGAGCGGGTGGTTGCGGACTATCTTGCGGCGCATCGCCCGCCGCGCCCGAGCGCGCTGTTGAGCGTCGGCAAGGCCGCCTGCAGCATGGCGGCCGGTGCGCTGGCGCACTGGCCGGGGTTGGACGGACTGGTGGTCACCAAGCCCGGCCATCTGGCGCCCGGCTGTCGCGCTCTCGAATGTATTGAAGCCGGACACCCGGAGCCGGATGCCGAGAGCCTGCGCGCGGGCCGGCGTGTCCGGGAGTGGATCGCCGGGACACCGCACGATGCCTCGCTTATGTTCCTGCTCTCGGGCGGCGCCTCCGCGCTGCTGGAAGCGCTGCCGGCGGGGGTGGAGTTGGAGGCATTGGTGCGCCTGAACCGCTGGCTGCTCGCCAGCGGCCTTCCCATCGATCAGGTCAACGCTCTGCGCCAGCGGGTCTCCCTGGTCAAGGCGGGGCGCCTCGCGCGCGTTCTGGCAGGGCGGCGGGTCCTGCAGTTGGTCATCTCCGATGTGCCGGACGATCGCCTCGACATCATCGGCTCGGCTCCCCTCTATCCCGTGGCGTGGCCGCCACTGCCGGCACACCTGCCCCACTGGGTCGCCGCGTTGCTCGATCGGGCGCCGCCGCCTCTGGCCGCGGACGAGCCGGCGGCGGCTTGGGTGAGCAGCCACATCCTCGCGAGTAACGGCCACGCGCGCCGTGCGGCGGTGGCCGCCGCCGTGGAGCGGGGGCTCGCCGTGCACGAACATGCGGCACCGCTGGCGGGCGAGGCGGCGGGTTTGGGTGAGCAGCTGGCGCGCAGCCTGCTGGAAGGGCCGGACGGACTGCACGTATGGGGCGGCGAGACCACCGTGACGCTGCCGCCGCATCCGGGCCGTGGCGGCCGCAATCAGCACCTCGCCCTCGCGGCGGCGCGCGAATTGGCGGGGCAGGGTGGGGTGTGGCTGCTCGCGGTCGGTACCGACGGCAGCGACGGGCCGACCGAGGAGGCCGGTGCGCTGATCGATGGGGGGAGCGTGGCGCGCGGCGAGGCCGCCGGCGAGGACGCGGCGCGCGCGCTACGCCACGCAGACGCCGGCACGTTTCTGGAAGCGGCGGGTGACCTCGTCGACACCGGCCCGACCGGCACCAACGTCATGGATCTGGTGCTGGGCCTGCGGATAAGGTGACGCGGGCGGTTCTCGTCTACTTCTTCTGCCCCGGCGGGCGAAATCCCTCCGGCAGGGTCCCAGCCTCACCCTCGCCGAACAGAAAGCCGACCATGTGCTTCTCGATGACGGCGATGCTGGCCGGGTCGGCGGTGTTCAGTCGGTTTTCGTTGATGATGGCCGACAGGCGTTCCAGCCACTGGCGCCAGCCCTCCTTGGAGACGTTCTCAAAGATACGCTGACCGAGTTCCCCGGGGTGCGGCGGGCGCTCCAGTCCCTCGGCTTCCTGCTTCAAGACCTGGCAAAACACGGTGCGCGTCATGATGGACCTCCAGAAGTTTCCCGGGCGCGCCGCCCCGGAGCGGGCGCGCAGCCCCGAATGACGATGAGTCGCGGTTGCGAACGCCCGCATTATATCAGTGGGACCGGGCGCACCCTGTATAATGTGCCGATAGAACCACGGAGGTGCAGGAATGCCTGAAGCGAACTACTCGAACACCATCTTGGACCACGAGATGCGGCTCAGCGAGGCGGCGCGCAGCAAACTGGCCGAACTGCAGGCCGATGCCGACGACAGCGTGGAGGCCATCCGCGTGTTCGTCTCCGGCGGCGGTTGCGGTGGCATGAGCTACGGCATGACCTTTGCCGAGGAGACCACGGCCTACGATCGCGTGCTGGAGGGGGAGGGCTTCCGTCTGGTGGTGGACAGCGTGGCGATGAACTATCTCGACGGCTGCGAGATCGATTTCGACGAGGACACGCCGAGCTTCGTGTTCAATAAGGTGTTCCAGGTCCTCGGCGGCAGCGGCGCCTGCGCCGGATGTGGTGGAGGCGCCGGTTTCTAACCCGCGCCTGCTGCTGGTTGCGCCGCACGGCAGCTACCGCACCGGCCCCTACATGAGTGCGGCGCTGCGCCGGGGCGCGGAGGTGCTGGTCGCCTCGGAAGGGCGCCACTCTCTGGTGGCCGCCTATGCACAGGGGCTGCACATCGACTTTTCGCAGCCCGACGCCGCGCTGCGGCGCATCCTCGAGGCGGCCGAGCGGGCCCCCTTCGCCGGGGTGCTGGGTCTGGACGACGCCAGCCTGGAGCTTGCGGCACGTGCCTGTCGGGCCTTGGGGCTGCCACATAACCCACCCGAGGCGGCTCGCCTCGCCCGGCGCAAAGATCTCGCGCGCGCACGGCTGGCGGCGGCGGGCGTGCGGATACCGCCGCACCGCGTTGTGGATCTCACTCGGCCGCTCGTGCCGCAGGCCGCCGACTTTCCCTTTCCTGCCGTGATCAAGCCGGTGGCGATGTCGGGCAGCCGCGGCGTGATGCGGGTCGACACGCCCGCAGCGCTCGAGCATGCCGGCGCGCGCCTGCGCGCCATCGTGCGCGAGGCCGCCTGTGCACACGAGCGCGCGACGGCGCTGCTCGAGCGTTTCGTCCCCGGAGTGGAGGTTGCGCTCGAAGGCCTGCTCGAGGACGGTGAGCTGCGTGTGCTTGCGGTATTCGACAAGCCCGATCCCTTGGACGGCCCGTTCTTCGAAGAGACCTATTACGTGACGCCCTCGCGCCATCCGATTGGCGTCCAGCAGGCCGTCGCCGCCGAGGTGGCGCGCGCCTGTGCGGCGTACGGCTTGCGGCATGGGCCGGTGCACGCCGAGTGTCGAGTGAACGACGAAGGGGTGTGGCTACTGGAAGTGGCGGCGCGCACCATCGGCGGGTTGTGTGGCCGATTGCTGCGCTGGGGCACGGGCATGGAGCTCGAGGACCTCGTGTTGGGTCAACTGCTGGGCAGCGCCCCGGAGTCGGCGCCGCCGCAGGGCGGGGCCGGTGTGCTGATGTTGCCGACGCCGCGCGCCGGCGTCCTGCGACGGGTGTCAGGCGTGCTGGCGGCGCTCAAGATACCGTACGTGGAGGATGTGGTGATCGAGGTCCGGGAAGGCTACACGCTAACACCGCTGCCGGAGGGTGCGAGCTACCTTGGTTTCGTGTTCGCGCGCGCCCCTTCGGCCGCCGAGGCCGAGGCCGCGTTGCGCGCGGCGCAGGCCGTATTGCACATCGAGGTGGCGCCGCTGTTTCCCGTGGCGAGCCGGGCATGAGCGCCGCCTCGCTCACGCAGGGTGCCCACGCCGCGCTGATGATGTGCGACCCCACTCGCAAGGTGGCCGCGACCCGGGCGTTGCAGACGGCGTGGGACGCGGGGCGCGCCGTCGCCGGCGAGGAAGCGGCGGCCGTGCCGGTGCCCGTGCCGGGGCGGCCGGCACGTCCGCGCCTGGTGCCGCCTCGCGTTCTGCCCAAGCGCGGGCTAGGCAGTCGCGAAGGGCGCGCCGCGCTGATCCACGCCCTGTGCCATATCGAGTTCAACGCCATCAATCTCGGTCTGGATGCCGTGTACCGCTTTCGCGGTCTGCCGCCGGCGTATTATGGTGACTGGCTGCGGGTCGCGGCCGAGGAGGCGCTGCACTTTGAGTTGCTGCAGGCCCACCTCGCGTCGCTCGGGTACGCCTACGGCGACTTCGATGCCCACGACGGGTTGTGGGAGATGGCCTGCGAGACGGCGCATGATGTGGTGGCGCGTATGGCGCTGGTGCCGCGCGTGCTGGAGGCGCGCGGGTTGGACGTCACGCCGGGCTTGATGGAGCGCTTGGCGGCGGCGGGCGACGCCCGCGCGGTGGAAATCCTGACGATCATCCTGCGCGACGAGAAGGGGCACGTCGCGGTCGGTTCGCGCTGGTATCGCTACGCCTGTGCCGCGCGGGGCCTTGAGCCGGGGGCGACGTTCAAGGCGCTGATCGCGCGCCACATGAAGGGGCGGCTCAAGGGGCCGTTCCATTGGGAGGCCCGGCGCGAGGCCGGATTCTCGGATGATGAAATGACGTTCCTGGAGGGGTTGGACGCATGAAACGGGGAGTGAGGCGTACGCTTTCGGTCGGGGTCGCGATCAGTCTCGGCGCGGTCGGTCTTGGATTGGCGGGCTGCGAGCGCGCCGGCGAGCAGCCCGCCAGCCTGATGCTGACGTTCATGGAGCAGGAGCATGGCTCCGAGCCCTACTTGACGCGCACCCTGGTGACACGCGAGTTCATGCGCATGGACGGTGGCGAGGACGCGGACGACTTCGTGTTGTTCGACCGCGGCACGCAGACCATCTACAGCGTGAACAACATGAACGGCAATATCCTCGTGATCGAGCCGCGCGCGGTGGAGGAGGCCCCGGGCATGGCCTTGGAGCTCGACGAGGAGCGCGTCGAGCTCGGGGACGCGTTGCCCGAAGCCGTCGCCGGGCATGACGCCCAGCGTCACCGCTTTATCGCCAACGGCGAGGTATGCAACGAGGTGGTGAGCGTGCCGGGATTGTACGACGAGGCAGTCGCCGCGGTGGGCGAGTTCCTGACCGTGCTCGCCGGCCAGCATGGTGCGTCGCTCGCCATGGTGCCGCCCGACATGCGTCGACCCTGCGACCTTGCGACGCATATCTACGCCCCGGCGCGCCACCTGGAACACGGACTGCCCGTGTGGGAGCGCTCCGAGGACGGCGCGGTGGGCCGCTATCTCACCGCGCACGAGCCCGCTTGGCCGGTCGACGAGGCCCTGTTCCGCCTGCCGGAGAGCTACGAGCGCTATTCGCTCGGCGGTTTTTGAGGCCGCGCGCTAGCGGTTCGCGCCGCCGGTCAGTCGAGGGTACGCGCCCGGCAGCCGGCGGCATCACATTCCAGCACGCCCCCTTCGGTATCCCAGTCCTTCAGCACCCAGCGCTCGGCCGGCGCACCGTCCACGCTCAGCGTGTGGTGGGCCGGGCGATGGGTATGGCCGTGGATCAGCCGCCGTACGCCGTGCTCGCGCAGCACCGCCACCACCGCGTCGGCATTGACGTCCATGATGTCCTCCGCCTTCATGGTGTTGGCCTCGCGGCTCATGGCGCGCAGTTCGCGTGCCTTGGCGATGCGCGCCTCGGGATTCAGCGCGAGCGCCTGCGCCTGCCAGGCGGGATCGCGCACCATGGCGCGGAACTGCTGATACTGCGCGTCGTCCGTGCACAGGCTGTCGCCGTGCATGAGCAGCGTCGGCGTGCCGTACAGATCGATGACGCTGGGATCGGGAAGCAGGTGCACGCCGGTCGCCTCCGCAAAGCCTTCCCCGAGCAGGAAGTCGCGGTTGCCGTGCATCAGGTAGACCGGCGTCGCTGCCGAGGTCGCGCGCAGCGCCTGCATGATCGGTTGCACCTCGGGCACGATCACGTCGTCGCCGAGCCAGGCCTCGAACAGATCGCCCAGGATGTAGAGGGCGTCGGCCCGTACGGCATCCTCCTGCAGAAACCGCACGAAGCGCTGGGCGATATGCGGACGGTTGCCTTCGAGGTGCAGGTCCGAGATGAAGAGGGTGATCACGCCTCGTCGACCACTTCGACGCGTTCGATCACGACGTCGTCCGCCGGCACGTCCTGGTGGAAGCCGCGGGTGGTGGTCGGCACACGCTTGATCTGGTCCACCGTGTCCATGCCGCCCGCCACTTCGCCGAACACGCAGTAACCCCAGCCTTCCACGGTCGGGGCGCGGTGATCGAGGAAGGCGTTGTCGGCGACGTTGATGAAGAACTGCGCGGTGGCCGAGTGCGGATCCTGCGTGCGCGCCATGGCAAGCGTGCCGCGCAGGTTCTTCAGCCCGTTGTCGGCCTCGTTGCGCACCGGGCCGTGGGTTTGCTTCTCGCGCATACCCGGCTCCATGCCGCCGCCCTGAATCATGAAGCCGTTGATCACGCGGTGGAAGATCGTGCCGTCGTAGAAGCCTTCCTGCACGTAGCGCAGGAAGTTCTTGCAGGTGTCGGGCGCCTTGTCCTCGTGCAGACGGATATCGATGACGCCCTGGTTGGTGTGCATCCTGATCATGCGTGATCCCTCTTTAGTCGACCGATACGGCTTGGATGACGATCGGTGAGCGCGGCACGTCCGAGGGCATGGGTCCGCCCGGACCGGTCGCCACGCGGCGAATCTGGTCTACCACGTCCATGCCCTCGACGACCTCGCCGAAAACGGCGTAGCCCCAGCCGGCCATGTTGGGAGCGCGGTGGTCGAGGAACGGATTGTCGACGACGTTGATGAAGAACTGCGCCGTGGCCGAGTGCGGATGCCCCGTACGCGCCATGGCCACCGTGCCGCGGGTGTTCTTGAGACCATTGTCGGCCTCGTTGGGAATCGGGTCGCGGGTGGGCTTCTGCTCGAAGTCGGCGGTGAAGCCGCCGCCCTGGATCATGAAGCCGTCGATGACGCGGTGGAAGATGGTCCCCTCGTAATGCCCATCGCGGGCGTACTGCAGAAAGTTGTCGACGGTCTGCGGCGCCTTCTCTCGGTCGAGCTGGAGCACGATGTCGCCGAGGTTGGTCTGCAGCCGCACGGTGGGGGCTGCCTGCTCGGCGAAGGCGGTACCGGCGAGGCTCAGGCCGGTGAGGAGCAATAAGGCGCGCAGCATCGGGGCATTCCTCCTGGTAAAGCGGGCAATGATAGAAGGTTTGCGCAGGGCGCGAAACCCGAGGGCCCCGGTGCGCCTTGGTCGCTCCGGCGCTTTGGGCTAACATGCGCCCGCATGACCGTCACACCCGCCATCACGCGCTTCGCGCCCAGCCCGACCGGCCGCCTGCACCTCGGCAACGCGCGTACCGCGCTGTTCAGCTACCTGCTGGCCCACGCCGCCGCCGGCCGCTTTCTGCTGCGCATCGAGGATACCGATGCCATCCGTTCGGAGGCCTCCCACGAGGCGGACCTAATGGAGGATCTGCGTTGGCTGGGCTTGGCGTGGGACGCGGGCCCTGACCGTGAGGCGCCGGAGGGGCCGTTTCGTCAATCCGAGCGCGGCGCCGTCTACGCGGCGCAGCTCGACCGGCTGGTGAACGGCGGCCACGCCTATCCCTGCTTTTGCACGGTGGGCGAGTTGGAGGCCGAGCGCGCCGCACAGCGGGCGGCGGGGCGCCCGCCACGTTACTCCGGGCGCTGCGCGGCATTGGCGGCCGCGGAGGTGGCGCGGCGGGTGGCGGCGGGCGAGGCGCACACGCTGCGCTTTCGCATGCCCGCGCGCGCTACGCTGGACTTCGATGACCTGGTGCGCGGACGCCAGCAGTTTCGCGCCGCGGACATCGGCGATTTCGTGATCCGGCGCGCCGATGGGAGCCCCGCCTTCTTCTTTAGCAACGCAGTGGACGACGCGCTGATGGGGGTCACGCACGTGCTGCGCGGCGAGGATCACATCAGCAACACCCCGCGTCAGATTGCGTTGCTGCGAGCGCTCGATCTGCCGGTCCCGCGCTATGGGCATCTTCCCTTGGTGGTGGGCGAGGACGCCCAGCCGCTGTCCAAGCGCAGCGACAGCCTTGCGCTGGGCGCGCTGCGGGCGGCGGGTTACCTGCCGCTCGCCGTGGTCAACCATCTTGCGCGTTTGGGCCATTATTACGAGGACAATGCGCTGGCGCCGCTGCCCGCGCTGGCGCGTGCGTTCGATCTCGCGCGCGTGGGGCGCGCGCCGGCGCAGCACGACGCGGCGCGCCTGACGGCGTGGCAGCGCGAGGCGCTGGGCGCCCTGGACATGGCCGCCCTGCTGGCATGGGCGGCACCGGCGCTCGGCCCGGTGCCGGCCGCCGAACAACCGGCGTTTCTGCAGGCGGTGCGCGACAACGTGTGGCTGACCGAAGATGTGGAGTATTGGGTGCGCGCGGTGTACGGCGAGCCACTGGCTTTGGAGGGGCCCGCACGCGGCGCGGTCGAGCAGGCCGGGGGGGCGTTCTTCGCCGCGGCCGCCGAGCTGCTCGACACGCACGGCACGGACTTCAAGGCGCTGGCGGCGGCGCTCAAGGCGCGCACCGGGCGCAAGGGCAAGGGTTTGTTCCAGCCGCTGCGCGCGGCGCTCACCGGCACGTTGGAGGGGCCGGAGCTGGCGGCGCTGTTGCCGCTGATCGGTACGGCCCGTGCAGGCGCGCGCTTCGCCGCCTGGTGCGACCAAGAGGACTAGCGTGACTACCCTGAGCATCCACAACAACCTCACCAAGCGCAAAGAGGCGTTCACGCCGATCGATGCGCGCAACGTGCGCATGTACGTGTGCGGCATGACCGTGTACGACTACTGCCACGTGGGGCATGCGCGCGTGCTGGTGGTGTTCGACATGGTGTACCGCTACCTGCGTGCGCTGTATGGCGCCGAGCATGTGCGCTACGTGCGTAACGTCACCGACATCGACGACAAGATCATCCAGCGCGCCAACGAACGCGGCGAGCCGGTGGAGGCGCTCACCGGGCGCTTTATCGACGCGATGCACGAGGACGCCGACCGTCTCGGCGTGTTGCGTCCCGAGGTGGAGCCGCGCGCCACGCTGCACATCGATCAGATCGTCGCGATGATCCACACGCTGATCGACAAGGGCTACGCCTACGCGGCAACTAACGGCGACGTCTATTACGACGTGAGCCGGTTCGAGGGCTACGGCAAGCTTTCGGGCAAGCACCCGGAAGACCTGCGTGCCGGCGCGCGTGTGCAGGTCGACGAGGCCAAGGACGATCCGCTCGATTTCGTGTTGTGGAAGGCGGCCAAGCCCGGCGAGCCGAGCTGGCCCTCGCCGTGGGGCGCGGGGCGCCCCGGCTGGCATATCGAATGCTCGGCCATGTCCACCCATTGCCTGGGCGATCACTTCGACATCCACGGCGGCGGCCTGGACCTGCAGTTTCCGCATCATGAGAACGAGATCGCTCAGTCCGAAGCCGCGACCGGGCATGCGTTCGTGAACGTCTGGATGCACAACGGGTTCGTGCGCGTGGACAACGAGAAGATGTCGAAATCGCTCGGCAACTTTTTCACTGTGCGGGAGGTGCTGGAGCGTTATCACCCGGAGGTGTTGCGTTATTTCGTCCTGGCCAGCCACTACCGCAGCCCGCTGAATTATTCCGACACGCATCTGGAGCACGCCAAGGCCGCGCTCACCAGCCTGTACACCACCCTGCGCGACCTGCCCGCCGGCGAGGCACCGGCCGAGGACCCTCACGCGGGGCGTTTTCACGCCGCCATGCGCGACGATTTCAACACCCCGGAGGCGCTGGCGGTGTTGTTCGAGCTTAGCCACGCGATCAACCGCGCTCGCAGTGAAGAGCCGGCGCGGGCGGCGTCCTTGGCGGCCTTGCTGCGCGAGTTGGGCGCCACGCTGGGGTTGCTGCAACTCGCGCCCGAGGCCTACTTTCAGGCCGGCGACGGGGCGCGCGCCGACCAGGCGCAGGCCATCGACCGCCTGGTGAGCGAGCGCGATGCCGCGCGCGCCGCCCGCGACTGGGCCACCGCCGACCGCATCCGCGATCAGTTGAAGGACATGGGGGTGGCCATCGAAGACGCCGCCGGCGGCAGCCGCTGGCGTTGGGAGTAAGAGGGGCGGGCCGAGTCGGCTCGCGTGCCTGTCAAAGCACGGCGTGGGTGGGGCGCGCGTGCAGCTTGTCGGCCGCTTCCAGGGTGTTCTGTAGCAGCATGGCGACCGTCATGGGGCCCACGCCGCCGGGCACCGGCGTAATCCAGGCGGCCCGTGCGCGGGCGGCTTCGAAGTCGATGTCGCCAACCAGGCGCCCGCTCGCTTCGCGATTGATACCGACGTCGACCACCACGGCGCCCGGCTTGATCCACGCACTGTCCAGCACCCCCGGCTTACCCACCGCGACCACGAGGATGTCGGCCGCCCCGACATGTATCGCGAGGTCCTTGGTGAAGCGGTGGCAGGTGGTGACCGTGCAGCCGGCGAGCAACAACTCCAGCCCCATCGGGCGTCCGACGATATTGGAGGCGCCGACGATGACCGCGTGACTGCCCTTGTAGGGCACCCCGGTGGTCTGCAACAGGCGCATGACGCCACGCGGGGTGCAGGGGCGCAGCACCGGTAGGCGCAGGGCGAGGCGGCCGATGTTGTACGGATGAAAGCCATCCACGTCCTTGTCCGGACGGATGCGCTCGATCACCGTCTCGGGATCGAAATGACGCGGGAGCGGGAGCTGGACCAGAATGCCGTCCACCGCCTCGTTCTCGTTGAGTTCGTCGATCAGCGCCAGCAGTTCGGCCTGCGAGGCATCGGCGGGCAGGTCGTGGGCAAACGAGCGGATGCCTGCGCGTTCGCAGGCCCGGCGCTTGTTGCGTACGTAGACCTCGGAGGCGGGGTCCTGACCCACCAGGATTACGGCCAGCCCGGGGGCGCGCTCGCCGTCGGCCGAACGCGCGTCCACGCGCGCCTTGACCTCTTGTATTACCCTCTCGGCCAAGGCCTTGCCGTCGATGATCTGCGCCGTCATGTGGGTCCCGTTACGCGGAAAAAAGGCGCGCCAATGATCTCATGCCCGTGTACGGGCGCCAACCCTCGGCGGGTGCGCATCGCGCCATTGACGAGCCGCGGGCGCGCGCGTAATATCGCCAACCTTGCGCACGCCTGGCGGTCCGAGCAAAATCTCGGAAGGTATGCGGGGTATAGCGCAGTCTGGTAGCGCGCCTGCTTTGGGAGCAGGATGTCGGGGGTTCGAATCCCTCTACCCCGACCATAGTCTGCGGCCCCGGCGCGGGCGCGCGGCGTACCGGTGGGGCGGCGGCGGGCAGCGTTCAGGCGCCCGTAGCTCATCCGGATAGAGCATCGGCCTTCTAAGCCGAGGGTAGTAGGTTCGAGTCCTACCGGGCGCGCCAAATAGTAGAATCGCGGTTTCAATGGTGGCTGTAGCTCAGTTGGTAGAGCCCTGGATTGTGATTCCAGTGGTCGTGGGTTCGAGCCCCATCAGCCACCCCATCTTTCGTCGGCACTCGCAGCGTCTGGCGGCTGCTTGAAACGCCAAGACCGCTATGGTCTAATTTCGCCTTCCGGGCCGCTAGCTCAACTGGCAGAGCAGGGGACTCTTAATCCCAAGGTTATAGGTTCGATTCCTATGCGGCCCACCAACTTTCCCATCCGGGTGCCGCCCCGGTAGGCCTTGCCAGAGGCCCGCTTCTGCCTCCCCCGCCGTTGCTCGACTCCCTCAAGCCCGCTGCACGTGTGGGTTACAAGCCCCCGCCGTTGCCGATATAATCATCGCTTCGTCCTGCGAAAGTGGCGGAACTGGTAGACGCGCTGGATTTAGGTTCCAGTGGGGCAACCCGTGAGAGTTCGAGTCTCTCCTTTCGCACCAGTTACCGGTCCGCGCTTTGCGAACCGCAACCATAATGCCTAGCACCGATCCACGAGGGAACGCAATGCAAGTTTCTGTCGAGTCCACCGGCGGTCTCACGCGCCGCATGAAGGTCTCCGTGCCTGCCGAACGTATCGACCAGGAGGTCGAGAGCCGCCTCAAGCGCATGACGCGCTCGGTGCGTATCAAGGGCTTTCGCCCCGGCAAGGTTCCCTTTGGCGTGGTGCAGCGCCAGTACGGCCCGCAGGTGCGCCAGGAGGTGGTGGGCGAGGTGGTCCAGTCGACCTTCTACGAGGCGGTGGTGCAGGAGAAGCTGCGCCCGGCCGGCAGCCCCAGCATCGAGCCGGAGGAGAGCGGCGACGCGGATGGCGGGTTCGGCTACGTGGCAACCTTCGAGGTCTATCCCGAGGTCGAGCCGGCCCCGCTCGAGGGGGTGAAGATCGAGAAGTCGGTGGCTCAGGTGGCCGACGAAGACGTCGAGCGCATGATCGACAACCTGCGCAAGCAGCGCCGCAGCTTCGAGGCGGTGGAGCGGCCGGCGGCCGAGGGCGACCGCGTAGTCATGGACTACAACGGCACCATCGAGGGTGAGGACTTCCCCGGCAATCGGGGCCAGGATGTCCCGGTCGAACTCGGCTCGGGCCGTATGATCGAAGGTCTGGAGGCCGGCTTGATCGGTGCCAAGGCCGGCGAGACGCGCACGCTGGATCTGAAGTTCCCCGAGGACTATCACTTCAAGGAAGTGGCCGGCAAGCCGGTGCAGTTCGAGGTTACGGTCAAGGCCGTGGAAGAGTCGCGCTTGCCGGAGGTAGACGAGGCATTCGCCAAGGGCTTTGGGGTCGAGGGCGGTGCCGACGCGCTGCGCGCCGAGGTGCGCGGCAACATGGAGCGCGAGCTCAATCAAGGGCTGCATGCCAAGGCCAAGCGGGCGGTGATGGACAAGCTGCTCGAACTCAATGCTATCGACCTACCGGCGGCCCTGATCGACGGCGAAGCCGGGCGTCTCGCGCAGCAGATGCACCAGCAGCTGGTGGCCCAGGGCGCGCGGCCGGAGGACGTCAAGATGGATCCCTCGATGTTCCGCGACGAGGCCTCCCGCCGCGTCGCGCTGGGCTTGATCCTCGCCGAGATCATCAAGCGTCAGGGCTTCAAGGCCGACCCGGCCAAGGTGCGGGAGATGGTGGACAACACCGCCGCCAGCTACGAGCATCCAGAAGAAGTGGTCAAGTGGTACTATGCTGAGAAGGGGCGCTTGGCGGACCTGGAATCGGCCAACCTGGAAGACCAAGTGGTGGACTGGGCGCTCGAGCAGGCGGACGTCGTCGAGCAGCCGACCTCCTTCCAGGAGGTCATGAACCCTCAGGCGACGGCCCAAGCATAAAGGAATACTTGCGTGACTGATTTCAGCCATAACGGCAGCGCCAAGATCGAGGCTCTGGGCCTCGTCCCGATGGTGATCGAACAGAGTGCGCGCGGCGAGCGCGCGTACGACATCTATTCGCGACTGCTCAAGGAGCGGGTGATCTTCCTGGTGGGCCCGGTGGAGGACCACATGGCCAACCTGGTCGTGGCCCAGCTCCTGTTCCTGGAGTCCGAGAACCCCGACAAGGATATCCATCTGTACATCAATTCGCCGGGCGGCGCCGTCACGGCGGGGCTGTCGATCTACGACACCATGCAGTTCGTGCGCCCGGACGTTACCACCATGTGCATCGGCCAGGCGGCCAGCATGGGTGCGCTGCTGCTCGCCGGCGGGGCCCCCGGCAAGCGCTACTGCCTGCCGCACTCGCGGATGATGATCCATCAGCCGCTGGGCGGGTTCCAGGGTCAGGCCGCCGATATCGAGATCCACACCCGCGAGATCCTGCAGATCCGCGACCGCCTGAACAAGATCCTGGTCAACCACACCGGCCAGCCCATGGAAAAGATCCAGCAGGACACCGATCGGGACTTTTTCATGAATGGGGAGGAGGCCGTGAAGTATGGCCTCATCGACAAGGTATTGACTCAGCGGGGGGGCTCCACGGAGGCCCGCTAGGAGGCCGTCTCCACCCGGAAATCCCGCACCATTTCCGGGCTTGCCAAACAGGCCGGTTCTCTGCAAAGGTTGAAAGCAACAGACCAGGCGACGAGGCAGGGCTATGACCGACGATAGGCACGGCACGGGCGACAGCGGCAAGCTCCTCTACTGCTCTTTCTGCGGGAAGAGCCAGCACGAAGTGCGCAAGCTGATCGCTGGGCCGTCAGTCTTCATCTGCGACGAGTGCGTCGACCTCTGCAACGACATCATCCGTGAGGAGGTGCAGGAGCAGTCGGCCGCGACCGCCCGCAGCAAACTTCCCTCGCCGCGCGAGATCAACCAGATCCTCGACGAGTACGTGGTGGGTCAGAAGCGCGCTAAGCGCGTCCTGTCGGTGGCAGTCTACAACCACTACAAACGGTTGGAGGCCGGCCTCAAGAAGGACGACGTCGAGCTCGCCAAGAGCAACATCCTCCTGATCGGACCGACCGGCAGCGGCAAGACCTTGCTGGCTGAGACGCTGGCGCGGCTGTTGAACGTGCCGTTCACCATCGCTGACGCGACCACGCTCACCGAGGCCGGGTACGTGGGCGAGGACGTCGAGAACATCATCCAGAAGCTGCTCCAGAAGTGCGACTATGACGTCGAGAAGGCGCAGACGGGGATCGTCTACATCGACGAGATCGACAAGATCTCCCGCAAGTCGGACAACCCGTCCATCACCCGTGACGTCTCCGGGGAGGGCGTGCAGCAGGCGCTGCTCAAGCTGATCGAGGGCACCATCGCCTCGGTCCCGCCGCAGGGCGGGCGCAAGCACCCGCAGCAGGAATTCCTGCAGGTCGATACCTCCAACATCCTGTTCATTTGCGGGGGCGCCTTCTCGGGCCTCGAGCGCATCATCCGCGAGCGCTCGGAGAAGGGCGGTATCGGTTTCGCGGCCGAGGTGAAGACCAAGGAAGACAAGAAGAGCTCCAGCGAGGTCCTGCACGGCGTGGAGCCCAACGACCTGGTGCGCTTCGGCCTTATTCCCGAGTTCGTGGGGCGTCTGCCGGTGATCGCGACCCTCGAGGAACTGGACGAGGCGGCGCTCATCCAGATCCTCACCGAGCCCAAGAACGCGCTCAGCAAGCAGTATCGCAAGCTCTTCGAGATGGAGGGGGCCGAACTCGAGTTCCGCGAGGATGCCCTGAGTGCGGTGGCTCAGAAGGCGATGGCGCGTCGTACCGGCGCCCGCGGTCTGCGCTCCATCCTCGAAGGCGTGCTGCTCGATACCATGTACGAGCTACCCTCCATGAAGAACGTCGCCAAGGTCGTGATCGACGAGGCGGTGATCAAGCAGGAATCCGATCCCCTGTTGATCTACGAGGGGTCGGAGCAGCAGCGCGCCGCCTCCGACGATCGGTAGCGTCGGGGCTCGGGCGGAGGGGGCGCCGGCCGCTCGGGACGTCTTGAATTCGCCCGGCGCCGGCCCAACCTCATACTCAGCCGTCCAACTACCCCGGTGCCCTTGCGTTCTGCAGGGGCGCAGTTTCCCAGCGAGGTTTCCCGATGGAGCAGCAAGACAAGGCGTCCGAAGTGATCGAGGATCAGCTCGCGGTTATGCCGGTGTTGCCGCTGCGCGACGTGGTTGTGTACCCGCACATGGTGATCCCGCTGTTCGTCGGTCGAGAGAAGTCCATCAAGGCGCTCGAGGCCGCCATGGAGAAGGACAAGCAGATCATGCTGGTCGCGCAGAAGAACGCGACCCAGGATGATCCGGGCACGGACGATATCTACCGGGTCGGTACGATCTCCAGCATCCTGCAGCTACTCAAGCTCCCGGACGGCACCGTGAAGGTGCTGGTGGAGGGGAGTCAGCGCGCGCGGGTGGTCCATTTCATGGGCGCCGACGACTTCCTGAACGCCCAGGTAGCTCTGGTGGCTTCGCCGCCCATCGACGAGCGCGAGGCGGAGGTGCTGACGCGGTCGGTGCTCGCGCAGTTCGATCAGTACGTCAAGCTGAACAAGAAGGTTCCCCCGGAAATCCTCACGTCGCTGTCGGGTATCGACGAGCCGGGGCGTCTGGTGGACACCATCGCCGCGCATATGTCGCTGAAAATCGAGGAGAAGCAGAAGATCCTCGATATCGTCGAACTGCGCGAGCGCTTCGAGCACCTGATGGGACTCATGGAGTCCGAGATCGACTTGCTGCAGGTGGAGAAGCGCATCCGCGGGCGCGTCAAGCGCCAGATGGAGAAGAGCCAGCGCGAGTACTACCTCAACGAGCAGATGAAGGCTATCCAGAAGGAACTGGGCGAGATGGAGGATACGCCCAACGAACTGGAGGAGCTGGAGCGCAAGATCGAGAAGGCCGGCATGTCGAAGGAGGCCAAGACCAAGGCCACCACCGAACTCAACAAGCTGAAGATGATGTCGCCCATGTCCGCCGAGGCGACGGTGGTGCGCAACTACGTGGACTGGCTGGTCAACGTGCCGTGGAAGAAGAAGACCAAGGTGCGTAATGACCTGGCGGTCGCCGAGGACGTGCTCGAGGCCGATCACTACGGCCTGGAGAAGGTCAAGGAGCGCATCCTGGAGTACCTTGCCGTGCAGCAGCGCGTGCAAAAGCTCAAGGGGCCCATCCTCTGCCTGGTCGGGCCCCCTGGCGTGGGCAAGACCTCGCTGGGCCAGTCCATCGCCCGCTCCACCAACCGCAAGTTCGTGCGTATGTCGCTCGGCGGCGTGCGCGACGAGGCCGAGATCCGTGGCCACCGGCGTACCTACATCGGTTCCATGCCCGGCAAGGTGATTCAAAACCTCGCGAAGGTGAGCACGCGCAACCCCTTGTTCTTGCTTGACGAAATCGACAAGATGGCCATGGATTTCCGGGGCGATCCGGCGTCGGCGTTGCTCGAGGTTCTGGATCCGGAGCAGAACAGCACCTTCAGCGACCACTATCTCGAGGTCGATTACGATCTGTCGGATGTGATGTTCGTGGCAACCGCGAACACGATGAATATCCCCGGCCCGCTGCTGGATCGCATGGAGGTGATCCGCATCCCCGGCTACACCGAGGACGAGAAGGTCAACATCGCGCAGCGCTACCTGATCCCCAAGCAGATCAAGGGCAGTGGTCTCAGCGAGGAGGAACTCTCCATCGCGGAGTCGGCGGTGCGCGATATCGTGCGGTACTACACGCGCGAAGCGGGCGTGCGTAATCTCGAGCGCGAGATCTCCAAGATCTGCCGTAAGGTGGTCAAGGAAATCCTGCTCAAGCCCAAGACCAAGAAGGTCAGCGTCACTGCGCGTAACCTCGACAAGTACCTCGGCGTGCGCCGCTTCCGCTACGGCGAAGCGGAAGAACACGATGAGATCGGTCAGGTGACGGGTTTGGCGTGGACCGAAGTCGGCGGCGAGTTGCTGAGGATCGAGGCGGTCCTCATGCCCGGTAAGGGCAAGCACGTGGTCACCGGTCAGCTCGGCGAGGTGATGAAGGAGTCGATCCAGGCCGCGATGAGCGTGGTGCGCTCGCGCAGCCGCATGCTCGGCATCGACCCCGACTTCTACGAGAAGGCCGATACCCACATTCACGTGCCGGAGGGGGCCATCCCCAAGGACGGTCCGAGCGCCGGGGTGGGGATGTGTACCGCGCTGGTGTCGGTGCTGACCCAGATCCCGGTCAAGTCCGACGTCGCCATGACCGGCGAGATCACGCTGCGCGGCGAGGTGCTGCCGATTGGAGGGCTGAAGGAGAAGCTGCTGGCCGCGCACCGTGGCGGCATCAAGACCGTGCTCATCCCGCAGGAGAACGAGCGCGACTTGGCGGATATCCCGAAGAACATCAAGGAGCAGCTCGACATCCGTCCGGTGAAGTGGATCGACGAGGTGTTGCAGGTGGCGCTACAGCACATGCCTGAGCCGCAAGACAGCGGGGAGGTCGATGTGCCGCCGTCGAGCGAAGGAAAAACTAAGAAAGGGCGTCCTATCAGCACGCACTAGCCGATAAAGGCGCGCAGCGGAAGTCCAGTTCCACCGCTGCGCGCCTTTTTGATGGAGTTTCCTCGCACTTTTCTCGTCTTTGCGGTCCCGAGAGTTCGCCGCGTCCGTCGTCTTTGTTGACACAGGGACACGCTGCTCCGCGGTTTCGTCCGAAGTCCGTCAAACTTCGTTGCGGGGCGCGGGATGCCGCTTGACACTTGTTTCCGGCGGTTGGTATAAAACCGACTGTCCACCACGCGGCCGCCGAGTCCAGGCGGTGTTTTTTTGGCCTTGCGAATAATAAGCAGCAGAGGGGATAAAACCGTGAACAAAGCTGAACTGATTGACGCCGTTGCCGAAGCTTCCGATCTGTCCAAGGCCGCTGCGGCGCGGGCCGTCGATGCGATGGTCGATGCGGTGACCGCCGCGATGAAGAAGGGCGAGCAGGTTACTCTGGTCGGTTTCGGTACCTTCCTGGTGCGTGAGCGCTCCGCCCGCACCGGCCGTAACCCGCGCACCGGCGAGACCATCAACATTGCCGCGGCGAAGAACCCCAGCTTCAAGCCTGGCAAAGCCCTCAAGGATGCCGTAAACTAGCGCACCCTCCGGACCCCTTCAGGCGCAGAGCGCCTGGGCGGGGCCGTTTGGGTGCTTAGCTCAGCTGGGAGAGCGTCGCCCTTACAAGGCGAATGTCGGGGGTTCGATCCCCTCAGCACCCACCAGTGTCCACGCGGAGTGGTAGTTCAGCTGGTTAGAATACCGGCCTGTCACGCCGGGGGTCGCGGGTTCGAGTCCCGTCCACTCCGCCATTCAACAGCGAGTACCAGGGGCGCGTAGCAGGCGCCCCTTTTACTTTGTGCTCGGCGCACCGCGTGCGTCGGGCGGGAGAGTGCGTCGCCATGATGCAGGCCATCAGGGACTCCGCCAAGGGTTGGATTGGCTGGGTCATCGTCGTCATCATCATTGTTCCCTTCGCGCTTTGGGGTGTGCACGAGTACGCTCAGCGCCAAGCGACCGTGGCGGTGGCCACCGTCAACGGCGCAGAAATCACCGAGCGCGAGTTGCAGAACGCCTACCTGCAGCAGCGCCAGCGCCTGCAGGCCATGCTCGGCGAACATTTCCGTCCGGAACTGATCGATGAACAGCAGCTGCGGCGGGAAACCCTCGAGCAGATGATCGAGCGTCGAGTGCTGATGGAGGCGCTGCGCGACGCGCGCTTCCGGACGGCCGACGCCCAGATCGCAGCCCAGATCCGCGGATTCGACGTGTTCTGGGAGAACGGGGCGTTTTCGCCGGAGCGCTATCGGCAGTTTCTCGCCTCGCAGCGACTGACACCCGAACAGTTCGAAGAACAGTTGCGCGGCGACGTACTGCTTGAGCAGTTCTATGCGGGCGTGGCAGCGACGGCCTTTAGCACGCCGCACGAGTTTCAAACGTTCATGCGTCTACAGGAACAGCAGCGCGACATCGGCTACGCGGTGGTGCCGGTCGAGCGTTTTCGCGACCAGGTGCAAGTGACCGACGACGAGGTCGAGGCGCACTATCAGGCGAATCAGCGCCGGTATGTCACGCAGGAACGTGTCCGCCTCGCTTACCTGGAACTGTCAATCGACGACGTCGCGCGCGGCGTCGAGGTCAGTGAGGAAGCCGTGCGGGCCTTTTATGAAGAGCGCGCCGAGCAATTTGGCGGCGAGGAGCGGCGCGCCGCGCGCCATATCCTGCTGCTGTCAGGCGATGAGCCGGGCCAAGCGTTGGAGCAGGCGGAGGGTCTGCGCGAACGCATCCTTGCGGGTGAGGATTTTGCCGAGCTGGCGCGCGAGTACTCGCAGGATCCGGGTTCGGCGCAGGCCGGTGGTGATCTCGGTAGCTTTGCCCGCGGCGACATGGTGCCGGGCTTCGAGAGGGCGGCCTTTGCGCTCGACGAAGGAGAGGTGAGCGAGCCGGTCGAGACCGAGTTCGGCGTCCACCTCATCCAGGTGACCGCCATTGAGCGCCCGCGGGCGCCGAGCTATGAGGAGTTGCGCGACGAGTTGCGCGCGGAACTGCAGCGCCGCCGGGCGGAGATGCGCTTCCGTGACGTCGGCGAGCGCCTCGCCAATCTCACCTACGAGCAGCCCGACACCTTGGACGAGGCCGCCGAGCAGCTGGGCTTGACGGTCCAGGAAACCGACTGGATTACCCGCGACGGTGGCGACGCCGGTATCGCGCAGGACCGTCGGGTGGTGCAGGCGGCATTCAGCGACGATGTGCTGGCGCAGGGCTACAACAGCGAACCGATCGAGGTCGAGCCGCAGCGGGTGGTCGTGGTGCGCGTCGCCGAGCACGAACCCGCGGCGGCCCTGCCGCTGGACGATGTCCGGGAACGCATTGTCGAGGCGCTGCGTTCGCAGAAAGCACGCGAAGAGGCGCGGGCCTTGGCGCAGGGGATGCTCGAACGGGCGCAGGCGGGGGAGGACCCCGCCGAAGTCGCCGCGGCCGAAGGGCTTGGTTGGGAGCGCGCCGAGGGCGTCACGCGTCACGAGGCCGGGGTGCCCGCCGGCGTTGTGCGCAGGGCGTTCACCTTGCCGCGTCCGACCGAAGGGGAGCCGAGCGTCGCGATGACCCACGCCGACAACGGCGACCCGGTCGTGCTGGGCGTGTACCGCGTGCAAGACGGGGACGTGGCGGACGCGGAGCAACGCGCGGACGTGCAGGACGCCCTGGCATCTGAGCATGGCAACCGCTTGTTCCGGGCGGTCGTCGAAAGCCTGAAGGCGCAGGCGGAGATTCGCCGCCACGCACAAGAAGACGATCGGTAACGCGCCTCGGACGGTCCCTGCCGGCCGTGCGCTGGAAACAGCGCGCGGCCGGCGGGTCGGCGGATCCGATGCTCGGAAACCGCAGGGCCCAGAGGGGACGCGTGAAACTACATTGGCAAATCCTCATCGGGCTGGCGCTCGCCGTGCCGGCGGGACTGCTGGCCGGCACCGACGCCGGCCTGTTCGGCGTCACCTTTCACCAAGCCTTCGACTTCGTCGGCACGCTGTTTCTCAACGCGCTGCTGATGCTGGTCGTGCCCCTGGTGCTTGCTTCCATCATCAACGCGATGGCGGGCATCGGCTCCTCCGGCGCGCTCGGCCGCCTCGGCGGCAAGACCCTGCTGTATTACCTGGCGACCAGTCTGTTCGCCATCCTGGTCGGGCTGATGCTGGTCAACCTCATTGAGCCGGGAACCCTGGACGGCCGTCCGGCAGGCGAGGTAATGGGCTTACAGGCGGAGGTCGACAGTCCGGTGGTCGCGCAGTTGGAAGGGCGCGGCGCGGGCGAGGTGGCCGAGATCTTCCTGCGCATGATTCCTACGAATGTCGTGGACGCCGCGGCGCAGGGGCAGCTGCTGGGGTTGATCTTTTTCAGCCTGCTGTTCGGATTCTTCATGACCCGGATCGACAGCCCGTACCGGGAAACGCTGACCAACTTCTGGCAGGCCGTATTCGACGTCATGATGCGCATGACCGACCTGGTGCTGCGGTTCGCGCCGCTCGGGGTGTTCGCTCTGGTGGCGCGGGTAATGGCGGAAACCGGCCTCGCGGCTTTCGGGCCGCTGGCCTTGTTCTTCGTGACGGTCGTGCTCGCGCTCGCGATTCATTTCCTGATCACGCTGCCGCTGGTGATGTACTTCGTGGGGCGGGTCAATCCGTGGCGGCAGTATCGGGCGATGGCGCCGGCGCTGCTGACTGCGTTCTCCACCAGCTCTTCGGCGGCGACCCTGCCCCTGACCCTGGAGTGCGTACAGAAGAACGCCGGCGTGTCGCAGCGAACCAGCGGATTCGTGCTGCCGCTCGGGGCCACGGTCAACATGGACGGCACCGCCTTGTACGAGTGCGTGGCCGTGCTGTTCATTGCGCAGGCCTACGGGCTGGACCTCAGTCTCGGCACCCAGCTGCTGGTGGTGGTGATCGCGCTGGTCACGTCGATCGGTGTGGCCGGCATCCCGGCCGCCGGGCTGGTCGCCATCGCCATCATCCTTGCGGCGGTCGGGCTGCCGTTGGAGGGCATCGCGCTCATCCTCGCGGTGGACCGTCTGCTCGACATGTTCCGCACGGCGGTGAACGTGTTCGGCGATTCCTGTGGGGCGGTGGTGATCGCGCGGCGCGAAGGCGAGGAAGGGATACTGCAGAACGGTTCGGACGCCGCTTCGGGGTCCCGCCAAGTCTGAGTCGAGGCAAGGACACAACGGGCGCGCTGCCGCCCCGGGAGGCGGCAGCGCGGAGTTGCTTACTCCAGCGGTCCCATGCCGATGGTGTTGTAGCCGGAGTCGACGTACATCACCTCGCCGGTGATGCCCGAGGCGAGGTCGGAGCACAGGAAGGCGCCGGCATTGCCGACCTCTTCGATGGTCACGTTGCGGCGCAGCGGCGCGTTTTGCTCCACGTGGTCCAGCATGCGGCGGAAGTCGCTGATGCCGGCGGCGGCCAGCGTCTTGATGGGGCCGGCGGAGATCGCATTGACGCGCACGCCCTGCGGCCCAAGGCTCTGGGCCATGTAGCGCACGTTGGCCTCCAGGCTTGCCTTGGCGAGCCCCATCACGTTGTAGTTCGGCATAGCGCGTTCGGCGCCCAGATAGCTCAGGGTGAGCAGGGCGCCGCCGTCGCGCAGCATCCCGCGGCCCGCCTTGGCCAGCGCGGCGAAGCTGTAGGAACTGATGTCGTGCGCGATCTTGAAGAAATCGCGGTTGACCGCTTCGAGGTAGTCGCCTTCCAGGGCCGCCCGAGGCACGAAGGCCACCGAGTGCACGATGACGTCCACATGGTCCCAGTGTTCGCGCAGACGCGTGAACAGGGAGTCGATCTCCTCGTCGCTGCCGACGTCGCAGGGCAGGGCGATGCTGGAGCCGCAGTCGGCCGCCATCTTCTCCACGCGCTCGCGCAGCTTGTCGTTCTGGTAGGTGAACGCCAGTTCGGCGCCTTCACGGTGCATGGCCTGGGCGATGCCCCAGGCGATGGAGCGAGTGCTGGCGGCGCCGACGATCAAGGCGCGCTTGTCGTTCAAGAATCCCATGTCGTTGACTGTCCTGTATGGCGTGATCCGATGGCCCGCCGAGCGCGACGGGCGGCCTACCTTACCGAAAAAGGCCGATCCGGACCAGCGGCCGGATCGGCCATGCGGGGCGCCGGCAGGGCGGCTCAGCCGCCCGACTGGCGGGTGACGTCGACGTAGAGCGTCAGGCGCTGGCCGGGATGGATGTGGCGCCCTTCCTGCAGCCCGTTCCACTCGCGCAGTTCGCGGATGGTGACGTTGAAGCGCTGCGAGATGCGCGCCAGCGAATCGCCGCGGCGCACGGTGTAGCCAATGCGTTGGGTCACCGCCTGCTGCGCCGGTCCCGCCGGGACGCGCGCGACGGCCGGCGAGGCCCCGGCGCGCTGCGACCAGATCACGAGGCGCCTGCCCGGCATCAGCGGATCGGTCGGCGCCATGCTGTTCCAGCGGGCGAGATCGCGCACGTTCACTCCGTGCGTGCGCGCGAGGTTCCACAGCGTGTCGCCGCGGCGCACGGTGTGGTCCACGCGCTGCCCGCCGCGCGGGCGTTCGGCGGCGGCGCGCTGGCGCTCGCTGGCGCTGAGCGCATAGCTGCCTTCAGGGCGCGAAGCCACCGGAATCAGCAGGTCATCGCCGGCGCGGATCACGTGCCCGCGCAGGCCGTTGGTCTCCTGCAGCGCCCCCACCGTGGTGTTGTAGCGTCGCGCGATGGCGCCGAGGTTCTCGCCGGGGCGAATGCGGTGACGTTGCCACTGGATGCGCTGCTCGGGGGCCAGTTCTGCGAGGCGGGCCTGGAAGTCCTCGGCGACCTCCAGCGGCAGCAGGAGGTAGTGCGGTCCGTCGGGGCGGGTGGCCCAGCGATTGAAGCCGGGATTCAGCTGGTAGATCCGCTCGAGGGGCAGTTCGGCCAGCTCCGCGGCGAGCGCCAAGTCGATCTGGGAACCGACGTCGACCCGCGCGAAGTAGGGCTCGTTGGCGATGGGCTGCAGGGTGAGCCCGTATTCCTGCGGGGCGGCGACCACGTGGCTCAGGCCGAGCAGCTTGGGCACGTAGTTGCGGGTCTCGCGCGGCAGGTCGAGCGACCAGAAATCGGTGGGGCGCCCGGCGTTGCGATTGCGGTGTACGGCACGGCGCACCGTCCCTTCGCCGGCATTGTAGGCGGCCAGAGCCAGCAGCCAGTCGCCGTCAAAGAAGCCATTGAGGTACTCGAGGTAGTCGAGCGCCGCGCGGGTCGAGGCGTACACATCCCGCCGCCCGTCGTACCACCAGTCCTGCTCCAGGTTGAAGCGCCGCCCCGTCATGGGAATGAACTGCCAGATTCCCGAGGCGCGGCCGTGGGAGTAGGCGAACGGGTAATAGGCGCTCTCCACCACCGGCAGCAGGGCCAGTTCGGTGGGCATACCGCGCGCTTCGATGCTCTCTACGATGTGGTGGATATACGGCCGCGCGCGTTCGGCGACGCGGTCGAGATAGTTCTGGTGGCGGGCGTACCAGTCCACGAACGGGGCGATACGCTCGTGGCTGTGGTCCTGCATCGCCATGCCGCGGCGTATGCGCTCCCAGACGTCGTCGAGGGGGAGCTCATCGGCGATCGCAGTTTCGATTTCTTCGGGCGCCGGCACGCTCTCCTCAATGAGTGCGGGGGGCGCGGTGACGGCGGCCTTGGTCTCCTCGGCCAGGGCGTGGTGGGCACTGACCTGCAGGAAGGTCGGCTCGGCGCCGGCGAGACGCTCCGTGTCCGCTTCGCCTTCATCGCGGGTACCGCTACCGAGGCTGGCGCAGCCACTGAGGGCGGCGAACAGGCCGGCGGCGGCAAGGGAGCGGGCGGATCGCTGACGCAGCGAGGATTGTGATGGCGGCGCGGCAAGAGGTCGCTTGGGCATGACGTGGCTTCCAGGTGTTCGTTATTCCAGTCCCTGGAAGGTCGAGCGTCCCTAGTGCCGGCCATCCTCAGCCGGCGCAGGGCCATGCTGCCAGCGTTTTGCGGGGCGGTCAACGAACCCGGTCCTGGTCCGTGCACAGGGCCCAAGGTATGCTTGCGAACCATGGCATTTCGTCAGGCTACGCGCCCCCGCTACTGTGATTCCGACCACGAAGTGTGGGAGGGGCTGCGCGCGTGGTACGCGAGCCCCGTCGGGCAGCACCTGTACCGCTGTGAGCAGGAGGTGCTGCAGAGCGTGTTGCCGGACCTGTTCGGTTATCACCTGCTGCAGCTGGGGCGCTTGGGCGAGGACGACCTGACCGCCAGCAGCCGGGTGCGCCATCGGGTGGTCCTGGAGGCCGATCCGCAGGCGCGCACCGATGCCTGCGCTCCGGCCGGGGTGGTGGCCTTACCGCATGCCCTGCCGCTGGCGCCCGACAGCGTGGACGTGCTGGTGCTGCCGCACAGCCTGGAGTTCAGCAGCGACCCGCACCGCCTGCTGCGCGAGGCCGAGCGCGCGTTGGTGCCCGAGGGGCACCTGGTGATCCTCGGGTTCAGCCCGTGGGGCAGTTGGGCGCCATGGCGCCTGGCGGCCGCCCGCAGCGGCCAGTTTCCGTGGTGCGGGCGTGCACTGACGCTGGCGCGGGTACGTGACTGGGTGAAGCTTCTGGGATTACAGATCGTCGGGGTTCAAGGTTATTTCTTTCGCCCGCCGCTGCGCGGCGGGCGCATGATGCGCATGCTGCGCTGGATGGAGCGCGCCGGGCAGCGCTGGCCCGCGCTCGGCGGCGGCTTCCTGCTGGTGGCGCGCAAGCGGGTGGTGACGCTTACCCCCGTGCGGCCGCGCTGGCGGCCGCGCCGCGCGTTGGTGCCGGGGCTCACACAACCGGGTATGCGTCGGGACGAAGGGGGGCGTGGGTGACGCGGGTAGAGATTTATACGGACGGGGCTTGCCGCGGCAATCCCGGGCCGGGCGGCTGGGGTGTGCTGTTGCGCGTCGGCGACGTGGAGAAGACCTTGTACGGGGCCGAGCGCCACACGACCAACAACCGCATGGAGCTGATGGCGGCGATCATGGGGCTGGAGGCCTTGAGCCGTCCCTGCGAGGTGCACCTCACCACGGATTCACAATACGTACAGAAGGGCATCAGCAGCTGGATCGCCGGCTGGAAGCGGCGTGGGTGGCTGACCGCCGACCGTAAGCCGGTCAAGAACGCCGATCTGTGGCAGCGCCTGGAGGCCGCGGCACACCGCCATCGAGTGCATTGGCACTGGGTCCGCGGCCATACCGGGCATCCGGAGAACGAGCGGGCCGACCGCCTTGCCAACCAGGCGATCGACCAGATGCTTGCCGGCGCGAGCCGCAGCGCCGGCTAAGGGGGGAGATATGCGTCAAGTGGTGCTCGACACCGAGACGACGGGCCTGGAGCCGTCGCAGGGACATCGCATCATCGAGATCGGGTGCGTGGAGGTGGTGAATCGTCGCCTCACGGAGGTGCGTTTCCACCAGTACCTGCGCCCCGATCGAGCGATCGACAGCGGGGCGGTGGAGGTACATGGCATCACGGACGAGTTTCTGGCGGACAAGCCGCCGTTCGAGGCCGTGGTGGAGGAGTTCCTCAGCTTCATCCGTGATGCGGAGGTGATCATCCATAACGCGCCGTTCGACGTCGGCTTTGTGGATCATGAGCTGGCGCGCCTCGGCCCGCAGTGGGGGCGTATGCGCGACCACTGCAGCGTGATCGACAGTCTCACGCTGGCCCGCCGCCTGCACCCCGGCCAGAAGAACAGCCTGGATGCGTTGTGCAAACGCTACAGCGTGGACAACACCCGCCGCACCTTGCACGGCGCTTTGCTCGACGCCGAGATCTTGGCCGAGGTCTACCTTGCCATGACCGGCGGGCAGACGGCGCTGTCGCTGGACGCGCACGGTCCGAGTGAGGCGGGCGCGGAGTGTGTCGTCGCTGGGCGCCTGCCCGCGGACCGTCCTCGCCTGCCGGTGGTGCGTCCGAGCGCCGAGGAGGCGGCATTGCACCAAGCCCGCTTGAACGCCATCGAGGCGGCCAGCGGCGGCCAGTGCCTGTGGCGGCAGATCGAGCAGGCGGTGGCACCGGCGCCCGAGGACGAGGTGTCGCCGTCTGGCGCCGCCCGCGCTTGAAATGCCCGCGCGCCCGGCTAGATTTTAGGGCAGTACGGCGATAACAACAGCGGCCTGGGTGCGGGCGCTCGGAAGGCGTGTCCGCGCAGTGGGGTTCCAGGCGAGCGCTGACAATCGGTCCTTCCCGCCGTTTCTTAAAGAACGGGTGTCCACTTAGCCCGCGTGCCACAGGGATGTGGCGGAGCCCGTGCGTGACTGGCGTCACGCGCGTCTCGAACTTCAGGGAGGAATTCTATGCGTCCGAACGGCACAGAGCCGCACAAGGACACGGTGCTGCTTGTCGACGACGATCCCGACCTTCGGCGCTTGTTGAGCATTCGGCTCAACTCGGCCGGTTACCATGTCATCGCGGTGGACAGCGGCGAGGCGGCACTGTCGCGGATTTCCATGGCGCGCCCGCAGGTCGTGATCACCGACTTGCGCATGGACGGGATGGACGGCATTACGCTGTTTCGCACCATTCATCAGGACCACCCCACCCTGCCGGTGATTATCCTTACGGCGCACGGCACGATCGCGGATGCCGTCCAGGCGACACGCGACGGTGCGTTCGGTTTTCTCACCAAACCTTTCGACGGCGAGGAGCTGCTTGATCAGGTGCGCCGGGCGGCGCAGCTCGGCTGCGAACAGGCCGTCGACGAGGGACGCGCGGGGTGGCGCGCGCACATCATCACCCGAAGTCCGCTGATGGAAGACCTGCTGGGGCAGGCGCATCTGGTAGCGCAGAGCGACGCGAGCGTGATGATCCGCGGCGAGAGCGGTACCGGCAAGGAGATGCTAGCCCGTGCCATCCACCAGGCGAGCCCGCGCGCCGAAGCCCCGTTCGTGCCGATCAATTGCAGTGCGATTCCGGAGCCGTTACTCGAGTCGGAGTTGTTCGGCCATAGCAAGGGCTCGTTCACCGGCGCCACGCGCGACTACGGGGGCCTGTTCCAGGCGGCCAACGGAGGCACCCTGTTTCTCGACGAGATCGGCGACCTGCCGGTGTCTCTGCAACCGAAGTTGCTGCGCGTATTGGACGAAAAGCTGGTGCGGCGGGTAGGTTCCACCGATTTGGTGCCGGTGGACGTGCGTATCGTCTCGGCCACGCACCGCGATCTCGAACGCGCCATGCACGAGGGCGAGTTTCGCGAGGACCTCTATTACCGCCTGAACGTCGTCACCCTGGAGTTGCCTTCGCTGGCCGAGCGGCGCGAGGACATTCCGCTGTTGGTCGAGCACATGCTGCGCAAGCTGTGCAGCAGGTACAGAAAGCCCTTGCGCCGGTTCTCGGTGGAGGCGATGGAGATGCTGGTGACGGCGCCCTGGCCGGGCAACGTGCGGCAGCTTGAGAACGTCGTGGAGCAGGCCGTGACGCTCGCCACGACGCCGATCATTTCCGCCGCACTGCTGGAGAGCGCACTGCGTCAGCGCGATCGCGATCGGGAGATGTTGCCCTTGGCCGAGGCGCGCGGACGTTTCGATCAGCGCTATCTGGTGCAGCTGCTGCGCATTACCAACGGCAACGTCAGCCAAGCGGCGCGCCTCGCCAAGCGAAATCGAACGGAATTCTACAAGCTGCTGCATAGGCACAGCCTCGATCCGTCGCTGTTCAAGCCGACTTAGCGCACGAGGGGGCGGTCGGTCCAAGAGGGAGGCGCTGCGCGTCGAGCCGGCATGATGCGACTGTACTTCACCAAATCGCTGCTCACGCTCATTCTGAGCGCATTCGCGTTGGTCGCTATCCCCATGTTGGTGGCGCTATGGACCGCCACGCTGGCGATCGATCGGCTTGCCGCGCAAAGCCAGCAGACGGTGTTGCTGGCGGTGGACTTCATCCAGGACCGCCGCATGCTGGTAGAGCAGGTGACCGCGCTGGAGCGCGGCGCCCGGCAGTTTCAGGTGGTAGGCGACGAGGCGGTGTTTCGCAGCTATCAGGCGAGCCGCGAGCAGTTTCAGCACACCGCGCAGCGCTTGGCGCACGGCGTGGAGGATGTCGCGCAGCAGGGCTCGATGCGCGCGTTGCGCGATCAGGAGCGCGCGATCTTTGAGACCTTGCGTACCTATCCCCACGATGGGCCCGAGATTCGGGCGGCCCTGCAGGGCTTCTCCGAGTTGTCGGAGTTGACCCACGACATGCTCGCCGGCAGCCGGCACTTTATCGACGGTGAACTCGATGCGCTGCGCAGCGAAGCGACGCAGATCAAGAGCGGAGTCCTCTGGCAGGCGGTGTTGCTCAGCGGTGTCGCCATTGGACTCGCGGTCATCTTCACCTATTTGATCGCGCGCCCGATTCACCAAATCGAAGGCGCGATCCGGCGGCTGGGCAACGAGCAATTCAATGCGCCGGTGGCCGTACGCGGGCCGCGCGATCTGGAGGTGGTGGGGCAGCGCCTGGAATGGCTGCGGGTGCGGCTGCTCACGCTCGAGGAGGAAAAGAACAAGTTCCTGCGGCACATCTCCCACGAGCTTAAGACGCCGCTTGCCGCATTGCGCGAGGGCAGCAATCTGCTCATGCAGGAGGCGGTCGGCACGCTCAACAGCGCGCAGCATGACGTCGCCGCCATCCTGCACTCGAACACCATCCAGTTGCAGAAGCGCATCGAGGATCTGCTGAACTTCAGCGCGGCCTGCTACCGCGGTCCGGTTGTCGTGCGCGCGCCGGTCAAGCTACACCGTCTGGTGAAGCGGGTGGCGGCGGATCACAAGCACGTCATCTTGGCCAAGCGCTTGCGCTTGTCTCTCGATATCGAACCGCTGGTGGTGCAAGCGGACGAAGAGCGCCTGCGCAGCGTGATCGACAACCTGCTCTCCAATGCCGTGAAGTATTCGCCGCTCGGCGGAGAGGTGACCGTACGGCTGGGGGCGGAGGGGGAGCGGGCCGTGCTGGAGGTGCGCGATCAGGGGCCCGGGGTTCCGTTTGAGGAACGCGAGCGGATCTTCGATCCGTTTTTCCAGGGGCGACCCGCTTCCGTAGGGCATGTCCGCGGCACCGGGCTCGGGCTGTCGATTGCGCGGGAGTACGTGGCGGCTCACGGAGGCGGCATCGAACTCCTGGGCGAGCCGGATCGCGGCGCCCATTTCCGGGTAAGCCTGCCGCGCGAAGACATACGGAGCATCGCATGAAGCGGGGGTACGCATTGGCCCTGGTGCTGATAGGCGGATTGGGCGCCAGCGGTTTGGCGGCCAATCCGGCTTCGGTAGGCGGGGGACCATTCTCCACCACGAACCCGCCCGACCCGCGCTCGATGCCCGCCGGCCCAACACCGCCCGCTTCGGAGGGGCTGGGGCAGCGCCATCGTGTGGGCGGCGATTGGGCAGGGGAAGCGGCGCGCGCCGCCGCGCTGCTCAATTACTTCCGTTATCTGCACGGCACCAGCAACGACGTGCGGCAGCGTGAGTATGAAGGTGCGCTGGCGCGCGCGGAGGACACCGGGCTGGTCGGTCGCCTGCACCTGGCCATGGTCGAACTGGCGCGCGAGGAGCCGGAAGGCGCCGCGCGTGCGGCGTCATTGCTCGAGCGCGAGATCGAGCAGGCGGATGCGGCCGAACAACCGTTGATCGACTTGGCGTATTTGATGGTGCATGTGCTGCGCTCGATCGAGGCCCAGAACCGACACGCCGCCAGGCAGGCCGAACGTGCGGTGCGCCTGGAAGAAAAGGTGAAGGCGCTGATCTCGATCGAGGAGGGGCTGCGTGAGCGCCTCGATCAACAGGAGCGAGGCCAGGCCACACCGGCACTTTCCACATCAGACTCCGCTGACGGTTCGTGAGCCGACGATGCGTCGTCGCCAGGCAACGGAGAACCCGATATTCCGCCTGCGGTAACCGCGGTCGCTTGCCTCTAGCCTGTCGCACGTTGCGTGCCGTCGCGCGCTTCGGACGGCCGGCCTCGCCTGGCACGGGTTTTGATTAGCTAATGGCTGTGGTTCGAGCGACAAGGAGATGAGTTATGCAAAGGAAGCAACTGGCGGTGGCGATCGCGGCCGCATTGTTCTCGCTGGGTGTGGTCGCGGCCGAACATGGCGACGATCCGGGTGCCCAGGATGCGCCGGCACCCGGGGTCGGTAGCACCATGGACGATATGGGCACCGGGGAGGCTGACACCGCGTACGGTGAGGAGTTCTCGCAGCTCGACCAAGCGGGTGACGGGCATATTACGCGCGAGGAGGCGAGCGCGATGCGCGAGCTGGCGGAGAATTTCGACCGCGCCGATCAGGACGGAGACGGCGTGATCGACGAGGCGGAGTTCGCGCAATTCATGGAGGCGATCCAGGCCGGCGAGGCCGGCGAACTCCCGGGCGAGTCGCCGCAGCCCGAAGTGGCGCCCGAGCCGGGCGAGCAGGTCTCGCCGGGCGCGGATCCCGAGCTGAGTGAGCCGCCTGCCGGGATAGCGGAGTAAGCGTCGCGAGGCGACGACGCTTTTGGCCGGCCCGTCACGGGCCGTGGGCCGAAGACGGCGCGTAAACAATTGCTTGGGAGCAGGTACGGTTCCTGCATCATAACCGTAACCCCTGCCGGGCGGCCGCCCGCAGGGCAACTGACAATGCTAAGACACGGAGGTTTTGCAATGAAGAACTATCTGGGAGCAACGGTGACAGCTTCGGCTCTGGCCCTGATTCTGTCGGGTGCCGCGATGGCGCAGGAGACGGAGCAGTACGGCACCGGCGCTGAGGCGCAGGATCAGCAGGATCAGATGGCCGCACCGGAGCCGCAGGTCGACCAGGAGACGCTGCGTACGCAGCGCGCGAGTGAGATCATCGGCCAAAATGTCGTCAACGAGCAGGGGGAGAACCTCGGCACCATCGACGAATTGGTTCTGGATGAGGACGGCCAGGTGACGCATGCCGTGATCGCCTCCGGCGGTCTGCTGGGGATGGGCGAGAAGCTGGTCGCCGTGCCTTGGGAGGACGTGCAGGCCGCGCGTGACGAGGACGAGGTGCTGGTGAACCTGACCGAGCAGCAGATCGAGCAGGCGCCGGGCATCGATCGTGACGACTGGCCGGCCGACTTCAGTGCCTTTGAGGTGCGCGCCGACGGTGCTGGCGACGACCCGGCGGCTCAGCCGGGCATGGACGGCACCGATGACGCCGGTGCCGGCCCCGCGACCGGCGAGGACACCGGTGCCCCCGGCAACGAAGGCGGCTTCAACTAAGGGAAGGAAGGTCTGAATGAATCAGAGCTTCCCTAAGTAGTATCGGCCTCCCGGTTCGCCGGGAGGCCTTTTTGTTACGCCACCTCTCCCGCCGTCGTTGCCGTGTGGCGACAGCGGCGTACGCTGGCCTTGTGCCGAGTTAGCGTCTATCCTTGTCTCGCTTCGAGTGGTCGATGTCTTGTCGCCCTCGAAATCCCTTTCCATACCTTGGGACGGATGCTGAGGAGGTGGTCGGCGTGGCTAAACACGCAGAGCGGCCGCGGTGGCAGGGCGAGCGCCGCGTTACGGCGCGTGCGCCGGTGGAGTTGGAAGTCGATCTTTATCACGCGCACGGGGTCGAGCGCGCCTGCCGTAGCGAGAACCTCACCCACGAGGGGCTGTTCGTCGATGGCCCCGCGCTGGACGTCGGTGAAGTGGTCGAAGTGGATATGGCGCTGCCGTATCTGGCCGGGCGCTGGCGGGTGCCGGGGCGCGTGGTTTACGCCAACAGCAGCGGGGTCGGCGTTCGCTTCGGACGTCTCGACGTGCCGGTGGTCTGGGCCTTGGGCCGGATACTTGGCGAACCCGCGGCCAACGCGATGTAAGTCATGCGCTGCGCGGTTGCGTCTGCGGCCGCGCCAATCCCAATCCCTGATCGAGAACTGCCGCGCCCCGACTGTCGAGGCGCGGCAGTCTCATGTGCGTCGGCGCTCAGGCCGCGCGCGGCCGCAGCGGACACTGTGCCGGGTCGTAGTCCGGCCCCAGGCGGTGCGCGAAGGCCGCTAGGGCCGCTTCCTCGTCCACGAACACCCGGTCCTCGCCGATCTCCGTCACTAGTCCGCTGGTGCGCAGGGTCTGGTAGACCGGGCGCTTCAGGCTGCTCAGGGTAAGCGTGACCCCCTTGCGCTGGAGCTCACGAGCCAGTTCACGCAGGGCCTCCTCGCCGGAGGCGTCCACTTCGTTCATGCCGTCACCCACCAACAGCACGTAGCGCAGCGCAGGCCGCGCCTGCACCGCCGCCTGCACCGTCTGCGTGAAATAGCTCGCGTTGGCGAAATACAGCGAACGGTCCATGCGCAGCACCATGATGCGGTCGCTGGTCGGTAGCCGGTGCACCTCGGCATCGCGCAACTGCCCGTCGTCCGCGCGGCTTAGGACCGCGATGCGCGGGCGCATGGTGCGCGCCACGAAGAACGCCAACGCCAGGCCGCCGCCCACCAGGATGCCGTCCTGCAGCCGTGGTGCGAAGGCGAGCGTGGCCACGAAAGTGACCAAGCCGGCCACCGCATCCTGGCGTTGGATGCGCCACGCGCGGCGCAGGCTGCTTACGTCGATCAACCCCGACACCGCCTGCATGACGATCACCGCCAGCACGGCCTGCGGCAGGTGGTACAACACCGGCGTGAGGTACAGCAGCGCGAGCACCACCGCGAGTGCGCTGAAGATGGCCGCCAGGCCCGTACGTGCGCCCGCCGCCGCGTTGAGCGCCGAGCGCGAGAAGGAGCCGCTCACCGCGAAGGACTGGAAGAAGCTGCCCGCGATGTTGGCCAGGCCCTGGCCGACCAGTTCCTGGTTGAGGTTGACCTTCTGTCGGGTGCGGGCGGCGATGGCGCGCGAAATGGACATGGCCTCCAGAAAGCCGATCAGCGCCATGACGAAGGCCGAGGGCAGGAGCTGTGCGGCCGCCGCCGGGTCCAGCGCCGGCAGGCTGAGTCCGGGCAGCCCCTGCGGGATCTGACCCACCACTTGGCCGCCGAGGCGTTCGAAGCCGATCAGCGCACTGACCGCGGTGGCCAGCACCACCGTCACCAGCACGCCCGGCACGCGCGGCGCCCAACGCTTCAGCCCGACCAGCAACAGGAACGCCGCGCCCGCCACGACCAGTGTGGGCCAGTGCGCGTCGGCGATCTGCAGTAAGAGCTGCAGAATGTCGCGCAGGAAAACGCCGCTTTGCTCCAGCGGGAGATTGAATACCTTGTTGAGCTGCGAGAGCGCGATGATCAGCGCCGCCGCATTGGTAAAGCCCGCGATCACCGGGCTCGACAGCAGGCTGACGAGGAAGCCCGCGCGGAGCAGGCCCATCGCCAGCCGGAAGACCCCGACCAGTAAGGCAAGCAGCAGCGCGAGGGCAATGTACGCATCCGTGCCGGCGGCGGCCAGCGGTGCCAGCGCCGCGGCGGTCATCAGCGAAAGCATGGCGACCGGTCCCGTGTGCAGCTGCGGGCACGATCCCCACAGCGCCGCCACGATCACCGGCACGAAGGAGGCGTACAGACCGTACACGACCGGCAAACCCGCGAGCTGGGCGTAGGCCATGGACTGGGGGATGAGCACCAGAGCGACCGTCAAGCCCGCTAAGCCATCCGTGCGCAGCGCCCCTGGGCCCAGCGGGAACCAGCGCAGGAAGGGAAACAGCTTGCTCCAGGGCGCGGAGAGCTTGGTGGTGCGGTCGCTCATGCCGCGGCGTCCAGGATGACCACCGGCACCGACATCCGCCGGGAGGGTTCCGCCGGCCAGAGCAGGCTTGCATCGGGGCCGGGCGAGGTGATGATGCACAACAGCTCGCGGCAACGCCGGGCGTGTTCGCTGATGCGCTCGGCTAGCGGACCCGGACGGTGGAGGGCGCGGATGGTCATGCCGACGGGGGCGCTCGGCGCCGCCTCGACGGGACGGGGGCCGACGAAGAGCAGATCCAGGTCGGCGTGTGCGCGGTGGCAGGCCTCCAGGGCGTAGCGCAGTGCGCTTGGGGTGGGGCGGGTCCCTTCGATGGCGAGCAGCACCCGGCCCTTTTCGGGTGCCGCATTCAACGCGGGGGCGCCGCTCAGCTGCTCGGCCATGTCGCGGGCCGAGAGAAACTCGCCGGCCAGGCCCCGTGCCGCGTGTTGGACGTTGCTTAGGAGTCGCAACAGGCTCATGAAGGTGTCTCCTTATGGAATAGCTTGCTGGCCGTTAAGGAGCAGGTTCCGTGCCATATGAAATGATCCCGTGGAGTCAATGACGTACAGTCATGACGAAGGTTTGTGTGTTACATGTTGCATCGGTAAGCGTTACACTGTGCAACAGTGTTTCAGGAATGCAGCGCCACGGCTCTAATCGAGCGGGCGCTGCTGAGGAGGCGCGGTGCGCGTGTGGAGCAGTCTGCGGGCCAAGATCCGCTGGGCCTACGCCAGTTTGCTGGTGGTGCTGATCGTGTTGGTGGCTTGGCTGCTGGCTGACTTGCGCGCCGTGGAGGACCGCGTGGCACAGGGGCAGGCGGTGTCACAGTTTCTGGATACCGTGCTGGAGATGCGCCGCTTCGAGAAGAATTACTTTCTGTACGGCGAGCCGGAGGACTATCGCGAGTTTCGTCGCCTCGCGGTCGAAGTCGGCGTGTTCATGACCGCGCGCGGCGAGGAGTTGGGCCTGGTGGCGACGCCGGAGCGTCTGCAGGAGATCAGCCGGGATCTCGCGCGCTATCGGCAGGCCATGGCGCAGTACGCGGAGACGGTTGTGGGCGGCGGCGCGGTGCCGGAGGCGCTGGTGACGGCCATTCGCAACGAGGGGCGGGCGCTGACGGATGTGGCCGAGCGCAAGGCGAGCCGCGAGCGCGAATTGCTGCAGAAGGCGCTGCAGCGTGCGCGCACGCAGCTGCTGATCGCGTTGGTGCTCCTCGCGGGCCTCGCGGTCGCAGTCGGGCAGGGGCTGTCGCGGGCCGTGATACGCCCTCTGCGCACGATGGAGCGGCACATGGGCGAACTTGGCGAAGGCCGCCTGCGTCGCCTCGACGAGCACGCCTCGGACAGCGAGATCGCCTCCCTGGCCCGCGCCTTCAACCACGTGCTGGACGAACTCGAGCGCCGCCGACGCAGCCTGGTGCAGTCGGAGAAGCTGGCCTCGCTCGGCACCCTGCTCTCGGGTGTCGCCCACGAGCTGAACAACCCCCTCGCGAACATCTCCTCCTCGTGCCAGATCCTGCGCGAAGAATTGCCCGAACTCGATCCGGCGTTCGCACAGGAGCTGCTGCGCCAGATCGACGAACAGGGCGAGCGCGCCCGTCTGATCGTGCTGGCATTGCTGGATTTCGCGCGCGAGCGCGAGCCGGTGCGCGTGCCGGTGGCGCTGCTGCCGCTGCTCGAGCGCACCCTGACCTTCCTGCGCGGCAGCATTCCGGCGGGCGTCGCGCTCGACGTCGAGGTGCCGGGGCAGCTGTGCGTCATCGGTGATCCGCAGCGCCTGCAGCAGGTGTTTCTCAACCTGGTCAAGAATGCCCTGGACGCGACCGCCGAGCGTGGCGGGGGACGCGTGCTCGTACAGGCGCAGCCCGCCCGAGACACCGCCCCCGACGATCCGGCGCTGGCCGGCATGGACTCCTGCACCGCCGGGGGTGGCGCGGCAGTGGATGTATTCGTGCGGGACGCCGGCCCCGGCATTCCGCCCGAACTGCTGCCGCGCATCTTCGATCCCTTCTTTACCACGAAGCCGCCGGGCGGGGGCTCCGGTCTCGGCCTGTTCGTCAGCTACGAGATCGTGGAGCGCCATGGCGGCTGCCTCGGCGTCAGCAGCCGGGCGGGGGAGGGCGCTACCTTCGTGGTGCGTCTTCCGGCCTGTCTCGAGGAGGAACCTGCATGAGTAAACCGCGCATCCTGATCGTCGACGACGAACAGATTGCCCTGCGCAACCTGACCCATGTCATGCAAAAGGAGGGCTACGAGGTCGTCGCGCTGGACGACGGCGAGCGCGCCCTGGCGGCGTTGGACGAGCAGCGCTTCGAGGTGGTGCTGACCGACCTGCGCATGAAGCCTGTGGACGGCATTGCGGTCCTGCGTCACTGCCGCGAGCTGCACCCGCACACGGAGGTCATCCTCATTACCGGCTACGCCACCCTCAAGTCGGCGGTCGACGCGATGCGCGAAGGCGCCTTCTACTATGTGGCCAAGCCGTTTCGACTCGACGAGGTGCGCCAGATCGTGCACGAGGCGGTGGAGAAGGTGCGCCTGCGGGCGGAGAACGACCGCCTGCGCCAATTGCTGGATGCCGAGGAAGGGACGGTGCGCATCGTGGGCAATCATGCGCGCATGCGCGAGTTGCTCACCACCGCCCGCCAAGTCGCCGGGGTGGATTGCAGCGTGCTCATCACCGGCGAGAGCGGGACCGGCAAGGAACTGGTCGCCCGCTACCTGCATGCGCATGGTCGGCGTGCGCAGGGGCCGTTCGTGGCGGCCAACTGCGGTGCCTTCTCCGAGGACCTGCTGGCCAATGAGCTGTTCGGCCATGCGAAGGGCGCCTTCACCGGCGCCGGGAACGACAAAGAAGGTCTGATCGAGGCGGCCAATGGCGGCACGGTGTTCTTGGATGAGGTGACCGAGATGTCGCCCGCGATGCAGGTGAAACTGCTGCGGGTGATCCAGGAGCGTGAGGTGCTGCCCCTGGGGGCCACCCGCGCGGTACCGGTGGACGTGCGGTTTCTCGCCGCCACCAACCGCGACCCCGAGGAGGCCGTGGCCGCGGGCGTGCTGCGCAAGGACCTTTACTACCGCTTGAACGTGGTCGGGCTGCACATACCCCCGTTGCGCGAGCGGCGCGAGGACATCCCGCTACTGATCGCCCATCTGATGCAGAAGCATGCCGCCCTCCTGCGGCGGCCCGCCGAGCGCGTCACCGAGGAGGCCATGGCGCGGCTGCTGCAGCACGACTTTCCCGGCAATGTGCGCGAACTCGAGAACATCGTGGTGCGGGGCATCGCGCTGGCCCCGGATGGGGTTATCGAGGCCCGCCATCTGCCGCCTGAGCTGCACGCTGGCGCGGGCGAAGCGCTTCAGGGCGCCGACGCGGCGGGCGATGTCTCCTTGGAAGCGCAGGAGGCCGCCCATATCCGGCGTGTGCTGGCGCAGACCGGCGGCAACAAGACGCAGGCCGCGCAGCTGCTCGGCATCGACCGCGTCTCGCTGTGGCGCAAGCTCAAGCGCCTCGGTATGCGTTAACGCGGACACGGCGGTGGAGTCGGCTTCGCGCACAGGTACGGTCGGCGCGCGACCCTCACTACCAGCGGGTGCCTGGATCGGGACGTAAGAGAAGGAGAAAGCGGGCGATGGCGTGGCTTGCGGGCGTGGACGGTTGTCCTCGTGGGTGGGTGGCGGTGCTGCGCGACACCGACTCGGGCGCCCTGCACGTGCGCGTGGTGGCTGCCCTGCAGGAACTGCTGGAGGTGCCCGAAGCGCCGCGGGTGATCGCGGTGGATGCGCCCATCGGCTTGCTGGAGGCGGCCGAGCCCGGCGGGCGCGCCTGCGACCGCGGGGCCCGGGCGCTGCTGGGCCGGCCGCGCGCCTCTAGCGTGTTCAGCCCCCCGGTGCGCGGGGCGCTGGTCGCGGTCGACGACTACCGGCGCGCGTGCGACATCAATCGCGCCAGCGCGTCCTGTCGCCTCGGCATTAGCCGGCAATGCCACGCCATCTTTCCCAAGTTGGCGGAGCTCGATGCGCTCATCACCCCTGCGCTGCAGGCGCGCGTGCGCGAGGTGCATCCGGAACTCTCGTTCTTCGCCCTCAACGGCGGCCAACCCGTGGTCGAGCGCAAGAAGGGGCGCGTCGGGCGCGCCCGGCGCCTCGCCCTGCTGGAGACGGCGTGGGGGCGCGAGCTGGGCGCGCTGATGCGCGATGTGCGTGGCTCCGGCGCCGCGCGCGATGACATCGTGGATGCGATGGCCGCTTGTTGGAGCGCGGAGCGGATCTGGAGGGGCGCGGCGCAGTGCGTACCGACGGCGCCCCCGCTCGACACGCGCGGGCTTCGTATGGCGATTTGGTTTTGAGTTGTTGGCGCCTCGCGCTGCGGCGTACCCAAGAGCGCGGCAGCGCCCATGAGTGGACGGTCCGAGGTGGCGGCGGCAATCACAACGCCTTGATGGATGGTCTAGATTTTTAGAAGCGTGAGCCTTCCGGCCGGGCGGTGATCCGGAGTCATCCTTTGATCGGCGCGCGGTCGTCGGTCCGTGCGGGCCGTTTGTTAATGTCTACAGGGGGGGAATCAACATGAAGAAATCCGCTCGTCTGGTTACCGCGGCCTCGGTGGCGGCCGTACTCGCGCTGGGGGCGGGCACAACCGCCTCGGTGCAAGCGTTCGAGGAGCAGGAGGCCACGATCGACTATCGTCAGGGCGTCATGCGGGCGATCGGCGGTAACGTGGGTTCGCTTGCTGCGATCATCATGGACGGCGCCGACTATGGCGACAATCTGCAGCTGCATGCCCAGCACCTCGTGGATCTGACGCGCGACATCCCCGCACTGTTCCCCGAGGGCAGCGATTTCCCCGAGACCGACGCGCGCGAAGAGATCTGGGATGACTGGGACCGCTTCGTCGAGTTGGCCGATGACACTCGCGAGGCCGTCGACGCACTGCATGCGGCGGTGGAGGCCGGCGAGGAGGATGAGTACCCCATCCGGTTCCGCAATCTGGGACAGTCCTGCCAGGCGTGTCACGACGACTTCCGCCGCGAGTGATCCGTGCGGGGCGCGCCGTGAAGCGCGGGGCAGCAGCGTGGCTTCCCGCGCTGTGCCTTGCCGGCCTTGCCTGGGTCGCGCCCACTCAGGCGCAGGTAGCGATTGGCGAGCATGACCCCGAGGCGGGAGAAGAGGACCTCATCGCCCACGGCAGGTACGTGCTGCGCGCCGGCGGCTGCGTGACCTGTCATACGGCGAAGGAGGGCGAGTTTCTCGCCGGGGGACGGCCGATCGCGAGCCCGTTCGGAACGTTCTATGGCCCCAACATCACACCGGACGCGGAACACGGCATCGGTGACTGGTCCGAGGAGGATCTACGACGGGCTCTGCTGGACGGCCGCGGCCCGGACGGACGCCACTATTACCCGGTATTTCCGTTCACCTCCTATACGAAGATGCAGGCGCGTGACGTCGAGGCCCTGTGGGCCTTTCTGCAGTCCGAGGTGGCGCCGGTGGCACGGGAGAACACGCCCCACGAGTTGCTGTGGTTTGCGCGATTCCGGCCAGCCCTGAGGGGCTGGCGGTGGCTCCACTTCGAGCCGGGCACCTTCGAGCCGGACCCGGATGAATCCGACGAGTGGAATCGCGGGGCGTACCTCACGCTGGCGCTGGGCCACTGCATGGAATGCCACACACCGCGCACCCGCACCGGCGGCTTGCAACGGGAGCAGCTCGGCGCGGGGGCGCGGCTGCCCGGTGGCGACGTCGCGCCCAATATCACGCCGGAGCGGGAGACCGGCATCGGCCGCTGGGGGGCGCGCCACATCGCCCGCTATCTGGAGATGGGGCTGACGCGAGATGGCGATTTTGCCGGGGATAGCATGGCCGACGTGATCGATGATGGCACCTCACATCTGACCGACGCGGACCGACGCGCCATCGCGGTCTATCTGCGCGCGCTGGAGCCCATGCATCACGAACCGGAGTAGGCACAGGACACGAAACGAAAAAGGGCCAGGTCATTGAGACCTAGCCCTTTTCTGTACCTGGCTCCCCGGGACGGGCTCGAACCGCCGACCCAGTGATTAACAGTCACTTGCTCTACCGACTGAGCTACCGGGGAATGGAAAGACGCGTATGGTACGGTCGGCCGGGGTGTGCGTCAAGGCGGAGGGCACTGCAGCGGGTCGCCGTTTGCCTGGGTGAACGCGACGCGTGGGCGGCCGGTATTGGAGAGGATGATCGCGCGTGCCCGCTCGCCGCCGCGGCCGTCGCAGAAGGTGAAGGTCGCATTGCTGCCGGGGGTGAATCCGGAGGTCTGGTAGACGATCCGGGCGCGGCTGCCGGAGGTGATGTGCGCCGCGGGCGTTTGCGCGCCCTGGGCGACCAGCAGAGGCTCGGTCTCGCCGCGCTGCCGGTCGCCGTCGAGGTCGACGAACACCAGCCAGCCGGTATGCCACAGGGCTTGATCGGCGCAGCGGCTGCCGTCGGTGCTCGGGCAGAGCACGGTCGGCACACCACGTTTCACGGCTTCGCTGCGCGCAAGCTGCAAGTGCCCGAGCATGAGATTCACGCGGGCGATCTGGCGCTGGTCGGCGACGTAGTTCTGCAGGGTGGGGCGGGCGAGGGCGACCAGGATCGCGAGCAGCGCGAGACCCATCATCAGCTCGATGAGTGTCACGCCGGCCTGCGTTGGGCGGGCCCGTGCTGGGCGGGCCGGCGCTGCCGCGGCCTTTATCGGGACTCCGTGTGTGGCTGCCATCTCCCCTCCGAAGGAGGGGCAGCTTACGCCGGGCCCGTTGCGGGCGCTGTCAGGAACGCGGGACGCGCGTGTCAGCCCCCGCCGTCAGTGATGTCGCCTTTCGCTTACGAGGACGCGCCGGCGCCGGACCGACGTCTTACCGCAATGCACCTTCAATGCGATCCAGGGCCTCGGCGAGCGTCTCCAGGCCGGTGGCGAAGGAAAGGCGCATGTAGCCCGGCAGCCCAAAGGCCGAGCCGGGCACGAGCGCGACGCCCGCCTGGGTAATCAGGTATTCGGCGAGTTGCACGTCGTCGTTCACCCCGTCCAGCCGTTCGATCACCGCGCGCATGTCGGGAAAGCTGTAGAAGGCGCCTTGGGAGGGCAGGCACTTCACGTCCGGCATGGCGTTCAACCGGGCAACTACGAACTCATGGCGTTCCTTGAAGGCGCGCAGCATGGTCTGGATGCAGCTCTGGTCGCCCTCCAGGGCGGCCTTGGCGGCGGCCTGGGAGATCGAGGCGGGGTTGGAGGTGCTCTGCGACTGCACTTTCTTCATCGCGGCGATGAGCTTGCCGGGACCGGCGGCGTAGCCGATGCGCCAGCCCGTCATGGCATAAGCCTTGGACACGCCGTTCAACACAATGCTGCGGTCGGCCAAATCCGGACAGGCATTGACGATGTTGCTGAACGGCTCGTCGGCCCACAGGATGTGCTCGTACATGTCGTCGCTCGCCACGAACACGTGCGGATGGCGGCGCAGCACGTCGCCCAGCGCCGCGAGCTCCGCCAGCGTGTAAGCCACCCCGGTCGGGTTGGAGGGGCTGTTCAGCACCAGCAGGCGGGTGCGCCGGGTGATGGCCGCTTCCAGCTGCTCGGGGGTGATCTTGAAGCCCTGTTCCAGGCCCGCCTCCAGGTACACCGGCGCGCCTTCGGCCAGCAGCACCATGTCGGGGTAGGAGACCCAGTAGGGCGCGGGTATGATGACCTCGTCACCCGGATCGAGCAGGGCCTGCACCAGGTTGTAGAAGCTGTGCTTGCCGCCGCAGGACACCAGGATCTGGTTGGGGGCGTACACCAGGCTGTTGTCGCGCCCCAGCTTGTCGACGACGGCCTGCTTGAGCCCCGGGGTACCGTCCACCGCCGTGTATTTGGTGTCGCCCTGGCGGATGGCGGCGATGGCCGCCTCCTTGATGTGGTCAGGGGTGTCGAAGTCGGGTTCCCCGGCGCCCAGGCCGATGATGTCCTTACCCAGCGCTTTGAGCTCGGCGGCGCGGGCGGTCACGGCCAGGGTGGGCGAGGGCTTGATGCTATTGACCCTTTTCGACAATCGGATGTCCAAGCAAGGCTCCTTGGTGGGACGCAGGGCGAAAACCGCTAGGGCAAAACCCCGCTAATATACTGCATCGGCGCGCGCCTCAGGAACCCTATGGATAGACCTTTCAAGCTGCAATCGGACTTTCAGCCGGCGGGCGACCAGCCCACCGCCATCGCCGGCCTGGTGGACGGCATCGAGAGCGGCCTGGCCGGCCAGACCTTGCTCGGGGTGACCGGGTCGGGCAAGACCTTTACCATCGCCCACGTCATCCAGCAGATCCAGCGGCCGACGCTGATCATGGCCCCCAATAAGACCCTGGCGGCGCAGCTCTACGGCGAGATGAAGGAGTTCTTCCCCGGCAACGCGGTGGAGTACTTCGTCTCCTATTACGATTACTACCAGCCCGAGGCTTACGTCCCCTCCAGCGACACCTACATCGAGAAGGACGCCTCCATCAACGAGCACATCGAGCAGATGCGCCTCTCGGCCACCAAGGCCCTGATGGAGCGGCGCGACACGGTGATCGTGGCGACGGTGTCGGCCATCTACGGCCTGGGTGATCCCAAGGCCTACTTCAGCATGGTGCTGCACCTGGTGCGCGGCGACACCATCGACCAGCGCTTCCTGCTGCGTCGCCTGACTGAACTGCAGTACAAGCGAAACGACGTCGAGCTCGCGCGCGGTACCTATAGGGTGCGCGGCGAGGTGATCGACATCTTCCCGGCCGAGTCGGACCGCGAGGCGGTGCGCGTGGAGCTGTTCGACGACGAGATCGAGTCGCTGAGCTACTTCGATCCGCTCACGGGCGAGGTGCTGCGCCGCGTGCCGCGTTTGACCATTTACCCCAAGACCCACTATGTGACGCCGCGCGCTACCTTGCTCGGCATGATCGACCAGGTGAAGGACGAGTTGCGCGAGCGTCTGGTACAGCTGCGCGAGGCCGACAAGCTGGTGGAGGCCCAGCGCCTGGAGCAGCGCACCCTGTTCGACATCGAGATGATGCTGGAGCTCGGCTACTGCTCGGGGATCGAGAACTACTCGCGCTACCTCTCCGGCCGCAAGGCCGGTGAGTCGCCGCCCACGCTGTTCGATTACCTGCCGGCCGACGCCTTGCTGGTGCTGGACGAGAGCCACGTGACCGTGCCGCAGATCGGCGCCATGTACAAAGGCGACCGCTCGCGCAAGGAGAACCTGGTCGAGTACGGCTTCCGGTTGCCCTCGGCGCTGGACAACCGCCCGCTGCGCTTCGAGGAGTTCGAGCGCCTGGCGCCGCAGACGATTTACGTCTCGGCGACCCCCGCCGCCTACGAGCTGGAGCGCTCCGGCCAGGTGGTGGAGCAGGTGGTGCGCCCCACCGGGCTGGTCGACCCCGAGATCGAGGTGCGCGCCCAGCGCACCCAGGTGGACGACCTGCTCTCGGAGGCCAGCGCGCGCGCCAAGGTCGGCGAGCGCGTGCTGGTCACCACGCTCACCAAACGCATGGCCGAGGACCTCACCGAGTACCTGGTCGAGCACGGCCTCAAGGTGCGCTACATGCACTCGGACATCGACACCGTGGAGCGCATGGAGATCATCCGCGGCCTGCGCCTGGGCGAGTTCGACGTGCTGGTCGGCATCAACCTGTTGCGCGAGGGCCTGGATATTCCCGAGGTGTCGCTGGTGGCCATCCTCGACGCGGACAAGGAAGGCTTCCTGCGTTCCGAGCGCTCGCTGATCCAGACCATCGGGCGCGCCGCGCGCAATCTGAACGGCAAGGCGATTCTGTACGCCGACCGCATCACCGGCTCGATGGAGCGCGCCATGGGCGAGACCGAGCGCCGCCGCGAGAAGCAGCTCGCCTTCAACGCCGAACACGGCATCACCCCGCGCGGGGTCAAGAAGGCCATCACCGACGTGCTGGAGGCGCAGTACGGCGGCAGGGGCGTCCGAGGCGCGGCGGGGCAGGTGAGCGAGGATGTGATCGAGTACATGGGCCTGCCCCCCGCCAAGCTCATGCAGCGCATCAAGCAGCTCGAGAAGCAGATGTACAAGCACGCCCAGAACCTCGAGTTCGAGCAGGCCGGGCGTCTGCGCGACGAGATCAAACGCATCCGCGAGTTGGGTCTCGGCGTGCGCACGCGCGAGGCGGGGTAGGGCGACGCGCAACGGCGGCTCCGCCACGAGGGGGGGCTCGGCCGAGTGCTATGGTTGGTGAGTCCCCTCTGCGCGTTGTTGCCATGTCGAACGACAACAAGAATGCCCCGTCCGTCCTGAGCAACGCCTTTGGCTGGGGCGCGGCGTATCTGCTGCTCATCAGCGCGCCGCTACTGCTCCTGCTGCTCGGGGAGGTGCCGCCGGGCGGCGGCTTCTGGTGGGACTTTGCCATGGCCCTCGGCTTCGGCGGCATGGCCATCATGGGCGTGCAGTTTGCGCTCACCGCGCGCTTTCGACGTGCGGCCGCGCCGTTTGGCATGGATATCCTGTATTACTTCCATCGGTTGGTCGCGCTCCTCGGCGTCGCGCTGATCCTGGCCCATTTCGGCGTGTTGCGCGTGCTCTATCCCGAGGCCTTGGGCGCGCTTGATCCGCGCGAGGCATCCGCGCACATGAGCGCCGGGCGCCTCGCGCTCCTGTTGTTCCTGGTGCTGATCGTCAGCTCGCTGTGGCGCAAGCCGCTGCGCCTCGAATACAGCACCTGGCGCATCATGCATGCGGCCCTCGCCACCACCGCCTTCCTGCTGGCCGTGGTGCACATCACCGGCGTGGGCTACTACACCGAGGCGCTGCAGAAGTGGTGGCTGTGGACCGGCTACACGCTGTTCTGGGCGTTGCTCATCGTTTACGTGCGTGTGCTCAAGCCCTGGCGCGCGCTGCGCCGGCCGTGGAAGGTGGCCGAGGTGCGCCCCGAGCGCGGCGCGGCCTGGACGCTGGCGCTAGAGCCCGAGGGCCATGCCGGTATTCGCCACAAGCCCGGCCAGTTCGGTTGGCTCACGCTGCGTAGCACGCCGTTTCGCTTTCAGGAGCATCCCTTCTCATTCTCCGGCAGCGCGGAGCGCTCGGGGCGCGTGGAGTTCACCATCAAGGCCTTGGGCGACTTCACGCGCAGCATCGGCGATGTGCAGCCCGGTGAGCGCGCCTACCTCGACGCGCCCTTCGGGGTGTTCAGCCCGGACCGCCATCCGGACGCGCCGGGCTATGTATTCATCGCGGGCGGCGTGGGCATCGCGCCGATCATGGGCATGCTGCGTACCCTCGCGGACCGCGGCGAACGGCGTCCGCTGTTCCTTATCTATGCCAACAAGGATTGGGAGGGCGTGATCTTCCGCGAGGAACTTGACGAACTCACGGCGCGCCTTGAGCTGTGCCTGGTGCATGTGCTCACCGACCCGCCGCGTGGTTGGGACGGCGAGCACGGCTACGTCGACGGCGCGCTGCTGGAGCGGGTACTCCCGCCCGAGAGCCGCGACTATGAGTACTTCCTGTGCGGCCCCATGCCCATGACCGCCGGCGTACGCCGCGCGCTGGCGGCGCGCGGCGTGCTGCCTACCCGCATCCACGCCGAATTGTTCAATATGGTGTAGCGATGCGCGAGGAATGGGCACGCTGGGTGACGTTTCTGTCGGGTCTGGTGATCCTGGTGCTCGCGCTCGCCTTCGCCTGGGCGCACAACCGGGCGCCCATGGAGACGCCCGCGCGTCCACGCGCCGCTGCAGTCCCCGCCGACGGCGGCGCGCTGATCGCACGCGGGCGCGACCTCTATCAAGCGCAGGGCTGCGCCGCCTGCCACGCCGTGCAAGGAGTTGGGAATCCGCGCAACCCACTGGACGGCGTCGGGCGGCGCCTGTCTTCCGACGAGCTCCACGATTGGATCGTGGCCGCCGACCACCTCGAAGAGCGCCTTCCGCCCAGCGTCGTCCGCCGCAAGCAGCGCTACCAGGAGCTGGGTGAAGACGAGCTGGCGGCGCTGGTGGCCTATCTACAGAGTCTTTGAGCCGGCCTTGCGCAGCGCCTAACGAATCAGCCACGGGATTGCGCGTAGGTAGAGCAGCATTCCGAACAGCTCCACCAGCGCTTGCAGCACGATCACCACGCCCGCCACTTCCCACCCCGCCGGCAGCGCCAGCGCCAGGGGCAACACCACGAAGGAGTTGCGCGTCCCGAAGCTGAAGGCGAGCGTACGCCCGTGCGCGGCGGGCAGGTGCAGGGCGCGCTGCAGCAGCCGGGCGAGCAGGGCGGCGGCAAGCAGAAAGGCGAGGAACACGGGCAGCACCGCGGGCAACACGCCCAGCGTGCCGGCCACCGCATCGACCTGCGCCCCGGCGATCAGGAACACCACCAGCGCGAGCAGCGGGACCGGCCACGCCCTGGCACGCGCGCGCCACGCGCGCCGCGCGGGCATGGCATCGATCCAGCGCTCGGTCAGCGCCGCCAGCACCAGCGGCGTGAGTACCACCAGCGCCGCCGCCGCGACCGGCCCGGCTGCGAGGGCGGCCTGCAGGGTCTCGCCCGCTATCCACCACAGATACAGCGGTAGTAGGGCGATCTGCAGGACCAAGTTGAGCGGGGTGACGGCCAGTGCGCGCGGCGCGTCGCCCTTGCCGAGTTGGGCGAAGGCCATGAACCAGTCGGTGCAGGGCACCAGGAGCACCAGCAGCACGCCCAGGCGCAGGGCGGGGTCGGGCGGCAGCCACTGCACCAGGGCCCACACCAGCGCGGGCAGCAGCACGAAGTTGCCGAGCAGCGCGGCACCTAAGAAACGCCGGTCGCGCAGCGCGTCGCGCACATGCCACAGCGGCACCTGCAGGAAGGTGAGGTACAGCAGCAGTGCCAGCGTCGGCCATAACACGACCTCGAGTACCGGCCCGAGGCCGGGCCATCGCGCGCCGAGCAGCAGGCCGGCGCCGATGGCGACCAAGTAGATCCAGACCTGTCGGCGCTCCAGGGTGAGACGGTTCACGTATGTTCCTTGTTGTCAGGTCTGAATGAATCCTCCTGGATTTCTCAGACCGCGCGAGCGCATAGCGTGGTTCTCGACGCTTCGTGATCAACGGCTGGGCGCCGTCGATCTCGGCGGCACATCTGTGCCGCGGGCGCGCGTAATCTACCACCGCCAAGCTAGAGGGATGCCGTCTAGCCCGCGCAGCAGGATAATTGCGTGACGTCCTGGGCGAACGTCTGCGCGGCCAACTTCAGGCCCTCGGCCATGGTGAGGTAAGGGAACAGCTGGTCGGCCAGCTCCTGCACGGTCAGGCGCGCGCGCAACGCGAGCGCGGCGGTTTGGATGAACTCGCCGGCCTCGGGAGCGACCGCCTGCGCGCCGAGCAGGCGACCGGTGCCGCGCTCGGCGACGAGTTTGATGAAGCCGCGGGTGTCGAAATTGGCGAGGGCGCGCGGCACGTTGTCCAGGGTCAGCGTGCGGCTGTGCGCCGCCACCCCCTGCTCTGCGGCTTGCGCTTCGCTCAGACCCACCGTCGCCACCTGCGGGTCCGTGAACACGACCGCGGGCACCGCGGTGAGATCGAGCGTGGCCTGACCGCCGGTCATATTGATGGCCGCGCGCGTGCCGGCCGCCGCCGCCACATAGACGAAGGCGGGCAGGTCGGTACAGTCCCCGGCGGCGTAAATGTTCGCCGTGCTGGTTTGCAGGCGGGGGTTTACCCTGACCGCGCCGCGGCTGCCGAGCGCCACGCCGGCTTGGTCGGCAGCCAGGCGTTCAGTGTTCGGCGCGCGGCCGGCGGCGACCAGCAGCCGCTCGGCCCGCACCTCGCCCGCGGAGCTCGCGAGCCGGAACGCGGCATTCTGGTGTCGCACCGAGTGTATCTCGACCCCGGTCAGTATCTCGATGCCCTCGGCGCGGAGCGCATCGGCAAGCGCGGCGCCCACGGCAGGGTCTTCACGCCCGAGCAGGGTTGTGCGCGCCAGGACGGTGACCCGGCTGCCGAGCCGGGCGTAGGCCTGGGCGAGTTCCACGGCCACGGCGGAGGCGCCGCTGACCGCGAGGCGGGGCGGGATGCTGTCCGTCGCCAGCGCGTCGGTGGAGGTCCAGTAGGGCGTGTCGCGCAGGCCGGGGATGGGAGGAATGTAGGGCGAGGCGCCAGTGGCAATGAGGCAGCGGTCGAAGGGGAGGTGATGCTCGCCGCCCTCGGCGCGGCGCACGGACAACGCAGCGGTGCCGATGAAGCGCGCTTCCCCGCGCAGCACCGTCACGCCCTCGGCGGCAGCGAGGATGCGTTCGTACTTCGCCTCGCGTAGCGCGTCCACGCGCGTCTGTTGCTGCGCCAGCAGAGCGCGCCGGTCGATGGCGGGTTCAGCCGGTTCGATGCCCGCATCGAACGGACTCGTGCGGCGGGTGTGGGCAAGCTGTGCGGCGCGGACCATGATCTTGGACGGCACGCAGCCGACGTTCACGCAGGTGCCGCCGAGCGTGCCGCGTTCGATCAACGTGACCCGTGCACCGCGTTCGGCCGCGCGCGTCGCCGCCGCCACCGCTGCCGCGCCGCTGCCGATGATCGCAATGTGCGGAAGCGATGGTCCGCGGCTTCCCCGTTGCATCGCGTGTTCCCCGATAGCTGGTCGATCGCTAAGCTAGAACCGTACCTAAGTACGGAGTCAAATCATGAGCGAGGCCTCGGGCATGACCATCGGTGGCTTGGCGCGCGCAGCGGGAGTGAGCGTCGAGACCATCCGCTTCTATCAGCGCAAAGGGCTCGTGCCGCAGCCGGCGCGGCGCTACGGGACGGTGCGCCGGTACGGGGACCCGGTTCTGGCGCGGATCCGCTTCATCAAGGCGGCGCAGCGGCTGGGCTTCTCGCTGGAGGGCGTCGCGGCGCTGCTGGCGCTGGAGGATGGGGCCGAGTGCAAAGCAGCGCGTCGGCTTGCCGAGGCGAAGCTGCGCGAGGTGCGCCTCAAACTCGCCGACCTGCACCGCATAGAAGCCGTCCTGGCGGGGCTGGTGCACGACTGCGCCACGAGCGACGGGGCAGTGCGGTGCCCGTTGATCGAGGCGGTACAGCAAGGCGGCGTCTGAGTCCTGTAGGCTTGTCACGCGCGGGGCTACTTGCTATTCTGCGCGGCTTGAAGCGAGAGGCGCGTAGCTCAGTGGTAGAGCACTACCTTGACATGGTAGTGGTCGGTGGTTCGATCCCACTCGCGCCTACCAATTCTCTTGTTGGGTATGCCTAAAGCCTGGCCGCAACCATGCACGGGCGGCCGAGGCGCCGCTAGCGTCGGGTTTTGGCGCCCTTCACGTGATCTCTCGTAGCGATCACCACTGGCCATAGGACGCAGCATGCCTACCATCACCCTGCCCGACGGCAGCCAACGCCGTTTCGATCACCCCGTTTCCGTCCGCGAAGTTGCCGAGTCCATCGGGCCGGGCCTCGCCAAGGCCGCGCTCGCCGGCAAGGTCGACGGACGTCTGGTCGACACCTCGCGCATCATCGACGAAGACGCCGAGCTCGCCATCGTGACCGATCGGGACCCCGACGGGTTGGAAGTCATTCGCCACTCCACCGCCCACCTGCTGGCGCAGGCGGTCAAGGCGCTGTTCCCCGACGCACAGGTCACCATCGGCCCCACGGTCGAGGACGGCTTCTACTACGACTTCGCGTACAAGCGCCCCTTCACGCCCGAGGACCTCGAAGCCATCGAGGCCAAGATGCAGGAGCTGGCGGCGGCCGACCTTGACGTCGAGCGCAGCGTGATGGCGCGCGACGAGGCGGTGCGCTTTTTTCGCGACATGGGCGAGGAGTACAAGGCGCGCATTATCGAGGACATCCCGGCGAACGAGGAGCTTTCGCTCTACCGTCAGGGCGATTTCATCGATCTGTGCCGCGGGCCGCATGTGCCCAGCACCGGCAAGCTCAAGGCCTTCAAGCTCACCAAGCTGGCCGGCGCCTACTGGCGCGGCGACTCCAACAACGAGATGCTGCAGCGCATCTACGGCACCGCGTGGACGGACAAGAAGGCCCTCAAGGCCTATCTGCACCGTATGGAGGAGGCCGAGAAGCGCGATCACCGACGCATCGGCCGCCAGCTCGACCTGTTCCACGCCCAGGAAGAGGCCCCGGGCATGGTGTTCTGGCATGACCACGGCTGGATCGTGTACCAGGAGATCGAGCAGTACATCCGGCGGCTGCTGCGCGAGCACGGCTACACCGAGGTGCGCACGCCCACCATTCTGGACCGCAGCCTGTGGGAGAAGTCGGGCCACTGGGAGAAGTTCCAGGAGAACATGTTCACCACCCAGTCGGAACACCGCGACTATGCGGTGAAGCCGATGAACTGCCCCTGTCATGTGCAGATCTTCAACCAGGGGCTGAAGAGCTACCGCGACCTGCCGCTGCGCATGGCCGAGTTCGGCTCCTGCCACCGCAACGAGCCGTCCGGTACGCTGCACGGCCTGATGCGGGTGCGCAACTTCACCCAGGACGACGCGCACATCTTCTGCACCGAGGACCAGATCCAGGCGGAGGTGTCGGCGTTCATCGACCTTTTGTATAAGGTTTATGCCGACTTCGGGTTCGACGAGGTGATCGTCAAGCTCTCCACCCGTCCCGAGCAGCGCGTCGGCTCCGACGCCGTGTGGGACAAGGCCGAGCAGGCCCTGGCGCAGGCCCTGGCGCACAAGCAGCTCGCCCACGACCTGCAGCCCGGGGAGGGCGCCTTCTACGGACCCAAGATCGAGTTCTCGCTCAAGGACTGCATCGGACGCGTGTGGCAGTGCGGCACTATCCAGGTGGATTTCTCCATGCCGGGGCGCCTGGGCGCGCAGTACGTGGCCGAGGACAGCAGCCGCCAAGTGCCGGTCATGCTGCACCGCGCCATCCTCGGTTCCATGGAGCGCTTCATCGGCATCCTCATCGAGAACTACGCCGGCGCCTTCCCCACGTGGCTCGCGCCGGTGCAGGCGGCGGTGCTCACCATCACCGATCGGCAGGCCGAATACGCCGCCGAGGCGGCCAAGCTGCTGCAGCAGGAAGGCTTTCGCGTGCAGCCGGACTTGAGAAACGAGAAGATCGGCTTTAAAATCCGGGAGCACACGCTCCGTCGCGTGCCTTACCTATTGGTGGTGGGCGATCGTGAGGTGGAGACGAAAACCCTGGCCGTGCGCACGCGCGGCGGTGAAGATCTCGGGTCGATGTCGCTGGACGACTTCCGCGCCCGCCTCGCCGCCGATATCGCGAGCCGCGGTCGAACGCGTTTGGAGGACTGAAGATCGCTGCGAAGGATAGTGGGCCTCGCCTAAACGAGCAGATCGCCGTACCCAATGTACGGTTGATCGGGAAGGATGGCGAACAGATCGGAATTGTCTCTATTGAAGAGGCCCAGCGCTATGCCGATGAGGCGGAGCTGGATCTGGTAGAGGTCGCGCCGCAGGCGGCGCCTCCGGTTTGCCGGGTAATGGACTTCGGCAAGTTCGTCTTCGAAGAAAACAAGAAGCGTTCGGCGGCCAAGAAGAAGCAGAAGCAGATCCAGGTCAAGGAAGTGAAGTTCCGGCCCGGCACTGACGAAGGCGACTACAAGGTCAAGCTCCGCAATCTGGAGCGTTTTCTGTCCGAGGGCGACAAGGCCAAGGTCACGTTGCGCTTTCGCGGCCGCGAGATGTTGCATCAGGATCTCGGACGCAAGCTGCTCAAGCGCGTCGAGGAAGATTTGGCGGAGCTGGGTTCGGTCGAACAGTTCCCCAAGATGGAAGGGCGCCAGATGGTTATGGTCATCGCGCCCAAGAAGACGCAGTAGGGTTTCGACCCACTGCCGGCGGCCCTGATGGGCCGCCCCAGCACCGGCCGGGCCGCGAGGTCCGGCCGGTTTTCGCTACCGGCACGATCGGGCGGGCAGTCCGACGGGCCGATGAATGGAGTACCTAACATGCCCAAGATGAAGACCAACCGAGGCGCGGCCAAGCGCTTCTCCCGCACCGCCGGGGGCGGGTTCAAGCGCGCGCAGTCGCACCTGAACCACATCCTCACCAAGAAGCCCACCAAGCGTAAGCGCCACTTGCGCAATATGATGCAGGTGGATGCGTCCGACGTGCGCGGCGTGCGCCGCTTGTTGCCGAACGGTTAAGGGAGGAACGCACTCATGCCACGTGTGAAGAGGGGCGTTCAGGCCCACGCGCGACACAAGAAGGTACTGGATCAGGCCAAGGGTTTTCGCGGTCGCCGTAAGAGCGTTTACCGCGTCGCCGCGCAGGCCGTGGTCAAGGCCGGTCAGTACGCGTACCGCGACCGCCGGGTGAAGAAGCGCGAGTTCCGCGCCCTGTGGATTCAGCGCATCAACGCCGCGGCTCGCCTGAACGGCATGTCCTACAGCCGCTTCATGGACGGCCTGAAGAAGGCCTCGGTGGAGATCGACCGCAAGGTGTTGGCGGATATGGCCGTCTTCGACAAGGCCGCGTTTGCGACTTTGGCAGAGAAGGCCAAGGCCAGCCTGGCACAGTAAGACGGCGCGGCCGGCGGACGCCGGCCGAGGCTGTGCACCGAAAGGGGAAAGGGCTGGTTCCTTTCCCCTTTTGCTTTTCCGGCGGGTAGCGTCGCCCCGGGGACGCCGCGCGGTAGCGAGTCTCTACCGCGCGAGCGCTCCGCCGAGCGCGGCATCCGCCCCGTGGGTCACTATCGGGGGATACAGAGCGTGCAGGACTTGGCGGAGATCGTGGAGGAGGCCCAACAGGCCATCGCCGGTGCCGACGACCTCGGTGCCTTGGACCAGTTGCGCGTGCATTATCTGGGTAAGAAGGGCAGCCTCACCGAGCGCATGAAACAGCTCGGCGGACTCTCCGCGGCCGAACGCCCGCAGGCCGGACAGGCCATCAACGCCGCCAAGCAGGCGGTGCAGAGCGCCCTGGAGGCCCGGCGCAGCGAATTGCAGCAGGTGGCCGAGGCCGACGCGCTGGCGCGCGAGCGGGTGGACGTGACGCTGCCGGGCCGCGGCACCGGGCTCGGCGGACTGCACCCCATCACCCGGACCTTGGAGCGCATCGAGACGCTGTTCGCGCAACTCGGGTTCGAGGTAGCCGAGGGGCCGGAAATCGAGGACGACTACCACAACTTCGAGGCCCTCAACATCGGCGCCGACCATCCCGCGCGCGCCATGCACGACACCTTTTACATCGACGAGCGCCGGGTTCTGCGCACGCACACCTCGCCGGTGCAGATCCGCGTGATGCAGGAGCGGCAACCGCCGTTGCGCGTGATCGCGCCGGGCCGCGTGTACCGCTGCGACTCCGATCTCACCCATACGCCCATGTTCCACCAGATCGAGGGCTTGATGGTGGACGAGCAGGTGAGTTTCGCCGACCTCAAGGGCATTCTGGACGACTTCCTGCGCGCCTTCTTCGAGCGGGATCTGGCGGTGCGTTTCCGCCCGTCCTATTTCCCGTTCACCGAGCCCTCCGCCGAGGCGGACATCCAGTGCGTGATGTGCGCCGGAGAGGGGTGCCGGGTGTGCAGTCATACCGGCTGGCTGGAGGTGTTGGGCTGCGGCATGGTGCACCCCAACGTATTCGCCCATGTCGGCATCGACGCGCAGCGTTACACCGGCTTCGCATTCGGTATGGGAGTCGAGCGCCTGGCGATGTTGCGGTACGGCGTCAATGACTTGCGGCTGTTTTTTGAGAATGACTTGCGGTTCTTGCGGCAGTTCGCCTAAGGCCGTCGACGGGGAATAGCGATGCGATTCAGTGAGCGTTGGCTGCGCGAGTGGGTGGATGCGCCCGTCTCGACGCAGGAACTGTGTGCCCAGCTGACCATGGCCGGCCTCGAGGTCGAGGGCGTCGAGCGGGCGGCGCCCGGCTTCGAAGGGGTTGTCGTGGGGCGCGTGCTGGAGGTGGCCGCGCACCCCGACGCCGACAAGCTGCGCGTTTGCCAAGTGGACGTGGGCGGCGCCGAGTTGCTCACCATCGTCTGCGGGGCGCCGAACGTCGCGCCCGAGATGCGCGTACCCACCGCCGTGGTCGGTGCTCGGCTTCCCGACGGCCTCAAGATCCGCAAGACCAAACTGCGCGGCGTACCGTCCGCCGGCATGCTGTGTTCGGCCAAGGAGCTCGGGCTGGCCGAGCAGTCCGAGGGGCTGATGAGCCTGCCCGCGGACGCTACCCCGGGTACCGACGTGCGTGAGGTGCTCGACCTCGACGACGTCTGCATCGAGTTGTCCCTCACGCCGAATCGGGGCGACTGTCTGAGCGTCGCCGGCATCGCGCGCGAGGTCGCCGTGCTGAATGACATGAGCTTTCCGGGCGTCCGCGCGCAGCCGGTGGCGCCGGCGGTGGATGACACCTTCCCGGTGACGGTCGCGGCGCCGCAGGCGTGTCCCCGCTACGTCGGGCGGGTGGTGCGGGACGTGGACCCGCGCGCGGTCAGCCCGCTGTGGCTGCGCGAGCGCCTGCGTCGCAGCGGGCTGCGCAGCATCAACCCGGTAGTCGACGTCACCAACTACGTGTTGTTGGAGTGCGGGCAACCGATGCACGGCTTCGACCTCGCGCGCCTGCGCGGCGGGATCTGCGTGCGCCGGGCCCACGCCGGGGAGCGCCTGACCCTGCTCGACGGCCGCGAGATCGAACTGGCGGAGGACTGCCTGGTGATCGCGGACGAGGGCGGTCCCTTGGCGCTGGCCGGGGTCATGGGTGGGGAAGAATCCGGCGTGACGCCAGATACTTGCGATGTGTTTCTCGAAAGCGCCTTCTTTTCGCCGCAGGCCATCGCGGGCCGCGCGCGTCGCTACGGCCTGCACACCGACTCCTCGCACCGCTTCGAGCGCGGCGTCGATCCGACCTTACAGCGCGTGGCCGTCGAACGGGCCACCGCGCTGTTGATCGAGATCGCGGGCGGCCGAGCGGGCCCGGTGGTCGAGGTGGAGGACGCGCGAGAACTTCCGGCGCGTGCGCCTATCCCCCTGCGGCCGGCGCGGGTGCAGCGGGTTCTAGGTACGGAGATTGCGACCGACAGGTCCGCCGCGCTGCTCGGGCGGCTGGGGCTCGACGTGGCCCGCGAGGACGAGGTATGGCAGGTGACGCCGCCGAGTTTCCGCTTCGACCTGGAGATCGAGGAGGACCTCATCGAGGAGATCGCGCGCATTCACGGCTACGATCGTATCCCGAGCAAGCGCCCGCGCGCCGAGCTCGCGATCCGGCCGCGGCCGGAGGCGCGCCTCGAGGCCTCGCGGTTGCGGGGGGTGCTGACCGCGCGCGACTACCAGGAAGTCATCACCTACAGCTTCGTGGAGCCGGGCCTGCAGGCGCTGCTGACATCCGGCGAGCGGGCGGTGCCGCTCGCCAATCCCATCTCGGCCGACCTAGCCGAGATGCGTACCAGCCTGTGGCCGGGGCTGGTTCAGGTGCTGTCACACAACCTCAAACGCCAGCAAACGCGCTTGCGCGTCTTTGAAGTCGGGCTAAAGTTTGCCGAGCAATCGGGGGGGGAGATCGTCCAGGCGCCGCGCCTAGGATTGGCCGCATGCGGGCCTGCCTTGCCGGAGCAGTGGGGCGCTGATCCGCGCGAGCTGGATTTCTTCGACCTCAAAGGCGATCTCGAGGCGCTGTTGGCGCTGGGCGGGGCGGGGCAGGCGTATCGCTTCGTGGCCGCCACGCATCCGGCCCTTCATCCCGGACAGAGCGCGCGCATCGAGCGTGCAGGTGAACCGGTGGGCTGGATCGGGGCGCTGCATCCGGCCGTCGTACGCCGGTTGGATCTGCGGGGCCGGGTGCTGTTGGCGGAGATTTCGCTCGATGCCCTGATTAGCGGGAAAGTCCCACAGTATGCCCCTGTTTCGCGCTTCCCCGCGATGCGCCGCGATCTCGCTCTGGTGGTCGACGAGGGCGTGAGTGCGCAGGCGTTGACCGAGAGCGTCGAGCGCTCGGCGCCGGCGGAGCTGAAGAACTTCCAGTTGTTTGACGTTTATGGCGGAAAAGGCGTTGATTCGGGGAGAAAAAGCGTTGCGGTGGGCTTGACCTTTCAGGACCCTTCGCGCACTCTTACCGACCAGGATGTAGACGCCTTCATCGCACAAGTGCTTAAGGCGCTGCAACAGGATTTGGGTGCGACGCTGAGAGAGTGAGACATGGCGCTGACGAAAGCGGATATGGCGGAACGCCTGTTCGATGAACTGGGGCTGAACAAGCGGGAGGCCAAGGAGCTCGTCGAGATGTTCTTCGAGGAGATCCGCGCGGCCCTGGAGCGGGGCAACCAGGTCAAGCTCTCCGGCTTCGGTAACTTCGATCTACGAGACAAGAATCAGCGTCCGGGCCGCAACCCCAAGACCGGTGAAGAGATTCCGATCACCGCGCGGCGGGTTGTGACGTTTCGGCCAGGACAGAAGCTGAAGCAGAGGGTCGAAGCATATGCTGGAACCAACGCACAATAGCGAACTCCCCGCGATCCCCGGCAAGCGCTACTTCACCATCGGTGAGGTGAGCGACTTGTGTGCCGTCAAACCTCACGTGTTGCGCTACTGGGAGCAGGAGTTCCCGCAGCTAAATCCGGTCAAGCGGCGTGGCAACCGGCGCTATTACCAGCGCCAGGACGTGCTGATGATCCGGCAGATCCGCAGCCTGCTGTACGAGCAGGGCTTCACCATCGGCGGCGCGCGCCAGCGCCTGTCCGGCGAGGCACTGAAGCAGGACGTCACCAAAAGCCGGCAGATCGTCCACCAACTGCGCAGCGAGTTGGAAGAGTTGCTGCAGATCCTCAAGCGCTGAGTGCGCAGCCGACAAAGTAGCGCATTACACGCAGTTCCCCGCGCGGTCGAGATACGGTAGACTACGCGGCTTCATCGGGGCGTAGCGCAGCCTGGTAGCGCACCTGCATGGGGTGCAGGTGGTCGGAGGTTCAAATCCTCTCGCCCCGACCAAAACATCCCTGTCGGGCGAGAGGATTCCCGGCCCCGCCGCATCCCAGCGGCGCGGCGCCCAGAAGCGTCGCTTCTGAGCCCTCTCGCCTCGGCCAAATAGATCAAGCAGTTAGGCCACCGGAAGCGGTGGCCTTTGTCGTTTCGAGCGCCCCGCCGAAACGTCCCACTGCTCCCCCCCCCACAGGTCGTGCTGCTGCGCGGTAGCGCCGCGCGCGCGAATCGGGTTTTCGTTCCCAGAGGGAGCAGAGAAGGCAGAGGGAACAGAGTCCGTCTGTAGGCGGAGCGCGTTCGAGAGCGGTGTCCTTAAAGACATACCGCTGCTCCGACCGCTGCTACCGGGGACGTTGACGAATTGCGCTAGAGCCGTCCACTTCCAGGGCCGGCCTCCCGAAGTAGAAGCCCTGAGCCAGGTCAATCTCGAGGTCCTGCATCAGCTCTGCGGTGGCTTCGTCCTCGATACCCTCGGCCAGGGTGCTGATACCGAGCTCCCGGGCGATGTCCCGGATACCCTTCACGATGGCACGGTCCTTGGCGTTTCCGCTCGCGGCGCGCACGAGCCCTCCCTCGATTTTGAGGTAGTCGATCGGCAGGTCGGAGAGGTACTGGAACGAAGAGTAACCGCTGCCGAAGTCGTCGAGTGCGAGGCGCACTCCGAGGTCGACGAACGGTGCCAGCATGTCGCGCGCCTCACTGGGATCGATGAAATCCCGTTCGGTGACTTCGATGACCAGGCAGCCCTTGCAGGTAGGAAATTCCGTGCGGGCGCCTTCCACGGCGGCGACGAGTTCGCGGATGAGGCGCGGCTTGCGCAGCAGGCCTGCGGAGAGGTTCACGAAGTGCACCGGAGCGGGCGCCTCCGTCTGCCACTGGAGGAGGTGCTCGATGGCCACCAGGAACATGCGCCGGTCGATGAGGTGAACCAAGTGGCGCTTGCTGGCGGCCCCGATGAATTCGGCGGCGGTGAGTCCTTCTTCATCGTCCGCTGGGAGCAGGCGCGCGAGCAACTCTTGGCCGACCACGGCGCCCGAGTTCAAGTCCACGATGGGTTGGTAAGCCGGTTGGAGCAGGTCGCGGCGCAGGGCGCGCTCGATGCGCCCGGCGAGGGTGTATGTGCGGCGGCTGCCCTGGGTGGCACGCAGCGCGCGGTCGCGGCCGCGGGCCTTGGCCTCGTACAAGGCCGCGTCGGCGACGCCCAGTAGCTCGTCGACCACCGTGCCATCGAGCGGATGGCAGGCAACGCCGGCACTGGCCGAGGTCCGCAGGCGTTGCCCCGAAATTATCGGGGAGATGGCGCGAATGCGCCGCAGGATGCGGTCGGCCACGTCCATCGCTTCATCGACTTCCGCGCCCGGCAGAACGGCGATGAACTCTTCCCCGCCCCAGCGCCCGACCCAGTCCCCCTGGCGCACGCCCGCGGCCAGCGCCTGGGACGCGTCTTTGAGCACCCGGTCGCCCGCGCCGTGGCCGTGGCGGTCGTTGATGAGTTTGAAGTTGTCGAGGTCCAGCAGCACGAGCGCATAGGGCTCGCCCGCGCGCAACGCCTGTGCTTCCACATGCTCCAGCACCTGGCGGACGCCGCGCCGGTTGAGCAGCCCGGTGAGGTCATCGTGCTCCACCAAATGCCGCAGCCGGGCGCGCAGATACGCCTGATCGAGCAGGGCACCAGCGACCTGGGCGAACTGATACAGCGGTTCGAGCGCGATGAGTTCCAGGTAGCGCTGGCGGTCTACGCGGATCCCCAGGCAGCCTCGGAAGCTCGCGCCGAGCATGAAGCAGGCGTCGGTGGTGCGGGCGGCACTGACGTCGGCTTCGAGCGCCCCCAAAACCTCCGCGAAGTCGCGCGCCCGAATCTCGCCCTCCGGATAGTCGCCGGCCCCGTAGATGATGCGGTCGACGATCTCGCCCGTCTCCCGTTCGAGACGGTAGAACCAGGCACCCACGATGTGCCGCGACGTCTGCACCAACGTATCGCACATCCGCTGGCAGACGGCGGGCGTGTCGGCTTCGCGCGCGAGCGCCGCCGTGGCGTCGAGCAGCGCCTCTTGTAGGCGCTCGCGCTCCCGCGTGCAGGAGAAGCGGCGCCGGGCGGGGCGCTGCTTGGCGCCACCCATTCGCTTACGTGCAATATCCATACACACAGAGGATAGTCCGGTGGGTTCGGAATCTCTTGAGTCACAAATTTGGATGGGGCATTTGCCGCGAGGGCAACCAACGCCCGAGGGGGCGCGGTACAAGGTTCCTTCGCGAGGGGGCGCTCGGCTATCCTAGCCCGATGAACGCCACCTCCATGCAGACCCTTTTGGGCGGACTCGACCCCGCCGACTTCCTCGATCGCCACTGGCAGAAACGCCCCCTGTTGGTGCGTGCCGCCTTCCCCCACTGGGCCGACCCCTTGGTGCCGGAGGAGTTGGCGGGACTCGCGTGCGAGGCGAACGTCAATTCGCGCCTGGTGCTCGAGCGTGGCGGTGAGCAGCCCTGGCAGGTGGAGTACGGGCCGCACGCCGAGCAGCGGTTCCTGGATCTTCCCGAAACCCACTGGACGCTGCTGGTGCAGGACGTGGACCGGCATGTGCCGGCGGCCGCGACGCTGCTCGAGCCGTTCGGCTTTCTGCCGGACTGGCGGGTGGACGATGTGATGGTGAGTTACGCCGCGCCGCAGGGCTCGGTGGGCCCGCATGTGGATGCCTACGACGTGTTTCTGGTCCAGGGGCGCGGGCGCCGTCGGTGGGAGATCAGCACGCAGCCGGTCGCGCCCGACAATGTCATGCCCGGCCTGGATTTGCGCATCCTGCGCGATTTCCACGCGGAGCAGGTATTCGAGCTCGGGCCGGGTGACATGCTCTACCTGCCGCCCGGGGTGGCGCATCACGGCATTGCGCTGGAGCCATGTATGACCTACTCGGTCGGATTTCGCGCGCCGACCCACACCGAACTGCTGGAGGGCGTGCTGGAGCACGCGCTCGACGAACTGGGTGATGCCGAGGCGCGCTACGCCGATCCCGATCTGTGCCTGCCGGCGCATCGCAGCGAGATCACCGCCGAGGCGCTGGCGCGCATCCGCGACCGGATCCAGCACCTGTGCCTGGACCCCGCGCGCTCGGCGCGGTGGTTCGGTCGCTACGTCACCGCGCCGCAGGGGACCTCGCTGGTCGAGGCGCCCGAGGAGCCGCTGGCCGATGTCGCGGCGTTGGCGGTCCGGGCGGAGCAGGCCGGTGGGCTGTGGCGGGACCCCGCCTGCCGCTTCGCCTTTGTGCGCGAGGGCGAGGCGCTGTGGGTATTCGCCCATGGCGAGGCGCAGCGCGTCCCGGCGGCGGCCGCGGAGGGCGCGGCGTGGCTGTGTGACCAGCGGCACTACCCGGCGGCCACGCTCGCCGCGCATTGGGCCGGTCCCCTGGGCGCACTGCTGCTGAACTGGTACAACCATGGCTATGTGCGCGATGACACCTTCTGATATCCGCGTGGACCTGGTGCCGTGGCCGGCGGCCGAGCCGCTGGTGAAGCCGGTGCGCGAAACCGTTTTCGTGCAGGAGCAGCTGGTACCGCTGGACTTGGAGTGGGACGGTCTGGACGCCGACTGCTGGCACGTGGTGGCGCTGGACCCGGCGGGTGCAGCGGTGGGCACCGCGCGCATGACGCGCGCGGGCCACATCGGGCGCATGGCGGTGCTGGCCCCCTGGCGCGGACGCGGCATCGGCCGCGCGCTGCTCGGGCGGCTGCTGGCGCTGGCGCGCGAGCACGCGCTGTCCGCGGTGACCTTGCACGCGCAAACGCACGCCATTGGGTTCTACGAGCGTTTGGGCTTTCGCGCCGAGGGGGCGGAGTTCATGGACGCGGGCATCCCGCATCGCGCCATGGTGCTGGAGGTGTCGAGCACCGCGCCCGCCGCGGCGCTGGATCCGCGCACGCTGCACGGTGCCGAGCAATGCGCGGCGGCCGCCGCCGAACTGATTGCCGGGGCCGAGCGCGAGGTGCTGCTGGCGACGCCCGACCTGCCCGCGGCGCTGTACGAGACGCCGGCGCTGCTGCAGGCCTTGCGCACTTGGGTGGTGGGCAATCACCGCGCGCGACTGCGGGTGCTGATCTGGGAGCCCGAGGCGGCGCGTGCCAGCGCCCGCTTTATCGAGCTCGCGCGGCAGCTGAGCAGTTTCATCGAGCTGCGCGTGCCGAGCCCGGAGTTGGAGGAGCGGGCGCACTTTCTGCTGGCCGACCGGGTGCGCCTGCTGGAGTTGGGCCTGGGGCGGCGCCGGCAGGGTCACCTGTTTCTGCGCGAGCCGCTGCGCGCGCAGGCCGCGCGAGAGCGCTTCGAGGCCCTGTGGGTGGCGGCGGAGCCGGCCCGGACCCTGCGGCGCCTGCATATCTGAACTGACTGATGCACGCCGGCCGGGAACGCCGCCCGGCGGTACGAGCCGAGGAAGGGATGACCGACATTCTGTATCGCATATGCCCCACGCGGCCCGAGGCCCACGTGTTCGAGGTGACGCTGACCGTGGCCGCCCCCGAGCAGGATGGCCAGCGGCTGTGGCTGCCGGCGTGGATTCCGGGCAGCTATATGATCCGCGAGTTCGCGCGCAACGTGGTGTGGTTGCGCGCGGAGGCGCAGGGCCGGCCGGTGCCGACCGAGAAACTGGACAAGGATACCTGGCGCTGTGCGCCCTGCGCGGGGCCGCTCACCGTCACCTATGAGGTCTACGCCTGGGACCTGTCGGTCCGCGCGGCGCACCTCGACACCACGCACGGCTACTTCAACGGCACCAGCGTGTTCCTCGCCGTGGCGGGCCGCGAGCAGCAGCCCTGCGAGGTGCTCATCGAAGCGCCGGCGGGCGAGGGCTACCGGGACTGGCGGGTGGCCACCACGCTCGCGCGCGTCGACGCGCCGCTGTGGGGCTTCGGTCGCTACCGTGCCGAGGATTACGACGATCTGGTGGACCATCCGGTGGAGATGGGCAGCTTTGCCCTCGAAACCTTCGAGGTCGCGGGCGTGCCGCATGCCTTGGCGGTGACGGGCCGCCAGCAGGGCGATCTCGCGCGGCTCGCGCGCGATCTGCAGCGCATCTGCACCGAACACGTCAGTCTGTTCGGCGAACTGCCGCCCATGGAGCGTTACCTGTTCCAGCTGACCGTGGTCGGCAATGGCTACGGCGGGCTCGAGCACCGCAGCTCGACCAGCCTGCTGGCCAACCGCGACGACCTGCCGCTGCCGGGGGAGGGGATGAAACCCGGCTACCGCAGCCTGCTCGGGCTGTGCAGCCACGAGTACTTCCACACCTGGAACGTCAAGCGCATCAAGCCCGCCGAGTTCGTGCCCTATGACCTGCAGCGCGAGAATTACACCCGCCAGCTGTGGGCCTTCGAGGGCATCACCTCCTATTACGACGACCTGGCGCTGGTGCGCAGTGGTTTGATCGAGCTGAAGGACTACCTGGAGCTGCTCGGGCAGACGGCCACCCGCGTGTGGCGCGGCAGCGGACGCCACAAGCAGACGCTCGAGGAGTCGAGCTTCGATGCGTGGACCAAGTTCTACCGGCAGGACGAGAACGCCCCCAACGCCATCGTCAGCTATTACACCAAGGGCGCGCTGACCGCCCTGGCGCTGGATCTCACTTTGCGCCGCGAGACGGCCGGGCGCGTCACGCTCGATGAGGTGATGCGCGCCCTATGGATTCGTTACGGCAAGCGCGGCGAGGGTGTGCCCGCGGGCGGCGTGGAGGCGGTGGCGCAGGAACTCGTGCAGGCGGCCGGTGGCGGCGATCTCGCCACGTTCTTCGACCAGGCGCTGCGCAGCACCGAGGATCTGCCACTTGGCGCCCTGTTGGGCGAGGTCGGCGTGCAGTTTCGCCTGCGGGCGGCGGAGCCGGGCGACGACCGCGGCGGCAAGCCGGCCGCTAAGCAGGGGGCCGAGGCGCCGCGCGCGAGCCTTGGCGTACGCACCGCCAAGGGGCAGGGCGGCGCGCGTCTGGTTCACGTCTTCGATGGCGGCGCCGCGCAGGCTGCCGGGCTGTCCGCGGGCGACGCGGTCATCGCGCTCGACGGCCTGCGGGTCGACCACAGCACGCTGGAGCAGCGGGTGGCGCGTCTTGCCCCCGACACCGAGGTGACGCTGCACGCGTTTCGCCGCGACGAGTTGCACGTGGTGCGCGCGCGGCTGCAGCCGCCGGTGGCGGACGTGGTGTATCTCGAGGCGCAGGAGGCGCCCCCCGCCGAGGCGGCGGCGCGGCGCGCGCAGTGGTTGGCCAGTGTGCAGGGCGGCGCTCATGGGTGAGGTCGTCAAGTTCAAGAAGCCGCGCCCGTCGGAGCGCTACAAGGGGCGCACACTGTGCCGCAGCGGGTTTCACAAATGGAAACCGGTCGCCGAACGGCCGTTCGACGTGCGCCAGGGGCGCCTAGTGACCCAGTACCGCTGCGAACGCTGCGGGGCGACCAAGACCGATGCGCGCTGACTCGGCGTGGGCGGGCAGGCTCGTGGCGGCCGCTCTGCTCCTGGCGGGCGGGACGGCGACGCATGCGAACGAACGCCTGCCGCTCGCGGACGCCCACATCCACTACAGCGAGGTGGTGTGGGACGTGTTGTCGCCGCGCGCGGCGCACCACACCCTGGTGCGGGCCGGGGTACGGCACGCGGTGATTTTCGGCGTCCCGCACGAGGGGGCGCTGCGGCTGGCCGCCGAGGAGCCGGCGCGCTACACCCTGTTTGTCCAGCCGTACCGCGTGCCGGAGGACCGTCACCGAGCCTGGTATGAGGACCCGCGGGTGCTCGAGCATCTGCGCGAACGCGTGGCGACCGGCATCTATCGCGGCATCGGCGAGTTTCACCTGCACAGCGGCCAGACCGATACCCCGATCGTGGACGGCATGCTCGCCTTGGCCCGCGAGCACGATCTCTATCTGCTGGCCCATTCGGATACCGCGGTCATCGAAGGCTTTCTCGATCGCTTCCCCGATCTCAAGGTGATCTGGGCGCACGCGGGTGCCTGGACCCTGCCCATGACGATGGATGTCGTGATGGGCCGCTATCCGCAGCTATACGTCGAGTTGTCCATGCGCGACGGCGATATCGCCCCCGACGGGACCCTGGACCCGCGCTGGGCCGAGGTACTGGTGCGCTATGCAGACCGGTTCATGGTGGGCATCGACACCTTCAGCGAGCGCCGCTGGACCCACTACGACGAACTGGCCGAGCGCACGCGCGGCTGGCTCGCGCAGCTCCCGGACGAGGTCGCCGAGCGCATTGCCTGGAAGAATGCCCACGAACTCTTCGGTGGCGAGAAACCCTGATCCGGTAGCGCAAAGACCGCATCCGTACGCTATACCTACTGTGCGGCGGGGCGATCGCCCTCCGGAGGGAGGGAGCTGCCGGTCCGAGTCCGGCGGAACGCGCAAGGACGCGCCGAAAGCCTCCGCCGCCTTCACCTCACTTCTCAGCAGCAGGCCCGCCTGGGGGGCCGCACATGGACGCACAGCGTATGGATGCACAGCGGCTGGTCACCGGTGCCGCGGCGAGGCCCTTTTTCCCGATTATCCGATGGCCGTCCGTCTTTGCCGGCGTGGTCGTCGGTATGGCTACGTATTTGTTGCTCACGCTGTTCGGCATTGCGGTCGGGATGACCGTGGTGGATCCACGTTCGATGGACCCCGCAGGGATCGTGCCCACCGCCACGGGGCTGTGGACCGGCGTCGGGCTGCTGGTGGGCGCCTTTATCGGCGGTTACGTGTCGGCGCGCATGTCGGGTTTGGCGCGCCTTGCGGACGGTATGCTGCATGGCTTTGTCACCTGGGGCACCACCACGGTGGTGTTCGCGTTCCTGGTCGCAACTGCCTGGGGAACCCTGCTCGGAGGGGCGTTCGGCGCGCTCGGCCATGGCCTGCAGGGCATGAGTGAGGTACGGGTGGTGCCACAGAACGAGACTCGCCAGGTGATGATGGCGGTCGAGCTGGAGACCTTGCTGACCGGCAACGCGGCGGAAGGGGCCATCACGCCGGCGTCCTTGGCCGCGCTGCAGGAATCACTATGGCTGGGCGACCGCGAGGCCGCCCTCGGCATCATGGTGGAACAGATGGGCTTTGCCCCCGATCGCGCGGAACAACTGGTCGATCCCGCCATGGCCCTGGTGGTGACGCCCACGCGCTTGGGGACGGTGGAGGGCGCCGGCGCGGCGTTACTGTCGGCCTCCTGGTGGCTGTTCTTCGCCATCCTGCTCTCGATGTTGGTGGCGCTGTGGGGCGGCGCGATCGGCGTGCGCTCGACGGGCCGCCGGACCAGTGGCGAAGACGTCGAAGTCGGTTGAAGATGGGTTCCGCCAGACGCTAGCACGCCGGGTTCGAACGGCGAAAATCCGAACCGTGTCGCATTTCTCCCGTGCTCCCGATGCATCCGCACCCACGCTGGGGCATAGTCGCTCGCAAAGAACGGCTCGCCCATAAGGACGGTGCATGTACAAGAGCGAGGAAGAGAAGGCCGAGGCGGCCGCCGCGTTGGCGGAGGCCGCCGACCTGCTGCGCGTGGCGCAAGAGGGGTTGCACAAGGTGCGCGACGTGCTGCCGCCCCCCGTTGCGGAGCGTGTGCGCGACGTAGGCGCCGACACCCATGCCCTGCGTATGCAGGTCGAGCAGCTGCTCGCGATCCTCGGTGGCGCGCCGGTACAGGGCGGTCGATGACGCGCTGACGCACCCTCGGGGGGCGCCCGACTAATCCAAGGGCGCCGAGAGCGGCTCCATGGGGCCGGTATCCACCGGTTGTCGGTCGAGGGGGCTGCCGGCGGCCGCTCCGGCCGGCCCGCCGCGTTCGATACTGTAGATGAGGTCCGCGCCATCGTAGCGCCCGCCGGTCTCCGTCTGCAGGATCCAATGCCGACTGATCTCGTAACGCAGACGCAAGACATTCACCGATTCGAACAGGCCCACGCTGTAGTTCACATACAGGCGTGGCGAGAGATAAGTGCCGAGCACCAGGGCCGGCCCCGTATCGGCCGCGTCCGGTGCCTCCTCGATACGCACCTCCTCCACGCCCAAGGCCTCGCCGATGGTTTGCGCAATGCGCTCGCCGCCGGCGAGGCTGAGCGCGGTGGCGGCGCCGTAAAGCACTTCGCCCTCGCTTTGTGAGGCCTGCCCCAAGGGCCTGCCCAGCAGCAGGTAGGAGAGGGCGTTGGCCTGATCCATGGTGGGCTCCGAGAACAACGCGAGCTCGGGATTCTGCAGCGTGCCGCGCACCGTCACCCCGGCCAGCACGTCGCGGGTGACGCGTACCGCGCGAATGTCCAAACCCGGGTTGTCCAGGGGCTGGCCCACCGCGAACAACAGCCGTCCGCGGTCGATACGCAGGTTCTGCCCGTACGCGCGGTACTGACCATCCAGTACGCTGAGTTGCCCGGCGGCGGTGGTTACCTGGCCGGGTTCATCCACCAGGCGCAGCGAGCCGGTGATGCGGCCGGTGAGCCCGAAGCCTTCGAAGCGCACGCGATCGCCCAGCACCAAGCGGATGCGCGAGGTGACACGCCAGCCGCGCGGTTCCGCCACGCGGCTCTCCTCACCTCGCACGATGATGACGTCCTGCGACACCGTCTGCGCACCGCCGAAGTCATGCGGCTCCAGTTGCGCTTCGGGGACGGTAACGCTGCCTTCCACGGTGATCGCGCCGGGCACCACGACCACGCTCAACTCGGGCGACACCAGCACCCGAGCCTCTGGAATGTCGGCGGCTTCGAAGCGCTCACCCTCGATGCGCACGACCGCACGCCACGGGTCGGCCAGTTCGAACTCGCCGCTCAGTGCGACCTGCCCGGGCCCGGAGCGCCCGCTGCCGGTGAGGTGCCATTCGCGGCCGTCGCCGGACAGCTCCAACTGCAGTTCCTGCACCGTGATGCCGGTGGGGAGCACATGGGCGCGGCCCTCCTCGAGGGTCACCACGCCGTGCGCGGCGGGGGACGTGGCGGTACCGGTGAGGCCGATGTCGGCGCGCAGGATCCCGTGTGTGTCGCTGACGTCAGGCACCAGCAGCGGGAGCAGCTCCAGCACGCGCAACTCCGCCTGCAGGCGCCCCTCCACGGCGGCTTGGTCGAGCGCCTCGGGATCGGCGGCCAGATTCGTCACCCGCACCCGTCCGCGCAGGTAGTCCGCTTCCGCGAGATCCACCGTGAAGCGGGCCTCGAGGTCGGTGCCGTCGCGCTCGGCGGTCAGCAGCAGGTCGCGGTAGGGGACGCGCAGGCGGTCATCGGGGCCCAGCGCGTAATAGAGCTCGCCGGCCGCACTGCCCAGGCGCGCGTCGACGTCCAACCCCGCCTCGTCGAGGCGCAGCGCAACCTGCCCGTCCAGCGCGCCGGCCAATTCGACTTCAGAGGTCAGCAACGGGTGGAGCAGCGCCAGCGGCACCTCGGTCAGTGTGATCTGCGCGCCCAGCGTCCCCGTCGCCCATGCGCCCGACAGGCAGAAGCGGCCATCGCCTTCGCTCGCAATCAGGCAAAGATTGTCCACCTCGGCCGCGTCGGCACCGGCGCTGAGGGCGGCCGGGGCGGGCTGCACCCACGCCGGCAGCATCTCCGCCTCAAGACGGGTATCGCGGATCGCGCCGGTCCACCTCGCCTCCGCGTAAGCGCCGGCGAGATCCGTGCGCAAGTGGTAGCGCGCCTCGTCGAGCGTCAGCTGCAGGCTGTGTGACGCGGGGGTGCCGCTCCCCTCCAGTGTCAGCCGGTCCCACTGCTGTCCGCCCGCCTGCAAACCCTCCAGTGCCGCCGACACCCGCGAATCGCTGCGCCCACCCAGATCGACGTCCGCCTCGACGCCTAGCCGGTCGAGGCGCGTCTCATTCAGCGCCAAGCGCTCGCCGTCGGCGGCCACCGCCAGGCGCGGGGCGTCTCGCGGGCCGTGCAGCCGGCCCTCGGCGTGCAGGCGCCCGGTGGCGCCGGGCAGCAGGGCGGCCATGTCGGGCGCATGGACCGCCCACTCCAGGGCCCATGCCTCATCCAGCCGGCCCTGGGCGCTGACGCGGGCATCCTCGGCGCGCAGTTCAAGGCGCTCGATGTGGTATCGATCACCCGCCAGGGCAAGTTCTGCCTCGGCCGCCAGCTCGTAACCGCGCAGGCGGCTGGGTCGGCTCTGAAGCTCCGCCCGTGCGTGGGTTTGTCCATCCTGGACGCGGCCGGCGCTGGACAAGCCGAGGTTCAAATCCCCGGACCAGTCCGACCAGTGCGCACCGGGATTGACGCCGGCGACGTCGAGCTCCAGTGCCCAGGCCAGCTGCGGCGTCCAGGCGACGGTCCCATGGGCGCTCAGTTCGCCGTCCAAGGTCTCGCCGCGCAGGCGTTCCAAGCGGATCTGCTCGGTGCTGCCCGTGCCCCGGCCCGACCAGCGGCTGTCCGGCAGCGCCTCGCCGGCAAGTTCTGTGTCGAGTGTAAAGCGGTAGTCATCGAGGTTGCCGCCGAGCGTCAGCTGACCGGCCGGGGCGGTGAGGCCGTCCACCAGCGCGAGGGCCCGCCAGCGGGCCTCCACCTGCAGGCGGTCGGGGCCCTCGGCATCCTCCCAGCGGGCGCTGGCCTCCAGCTCTCCCGGGTGACCGGGGCGGGAGAGCAGCACGCGCGGCAGCGTCCAGCGCGCGTCGCCGCGTTGCAGTTGCAGGTCGGCCGCCAGCGGTCCGTGCTCCGCGTGCTCCGTGCGCACGGTGCCGCTGACCTCGAATCGATCGATACCGCCCGCGCCCTGGAGGCGGGCGTCCAGCTGCAGTCCCTCGGCAGCCTCCCAATGCGCGCCCGGTTCCAGGCCGTCGGCGTCCACCGTAGCGGTCCACAGCAAGGCCTCGCCCCATGCGAGCCGGCCCGCCGCTTGTACCTGTCCGTGCAGCAGGGTGCCGTGCACGCGATCGAGCGTGAGTTGCTCCAGGTCCCCGCGTCCGGCGAGGCGCCATTCCCCGGCGGGGATGTCCTCGCCCTGCAACGCGAATTCGCCCGCCAGGCGATAGTCCTCAAGATGCCCCTCCGCCTGCAGGCTGCCGCGGCGCGAGCGCGCCAGCGGCACCTCGTCCGTCGGCGGCCAGCTGAGTTCGTTCCAGTTCACATCGGCCGCGAAGCGCCGCGTCCCGTCCGCCTCCGGATCGACGAGGTGCCCATCGACCGTCAGGCTTGCGGCGCCCTCCTGCTGGGCGAGGGTAAGCGCCGCGGCATACCAGCGCGCGGACTCGCGCCCCACGGCGCCGCGCAGGGTGAAGGCGCCCAACTGGGGCTCATGCCCATGGAGGGCGACGTCCAGCGCGAACTGATCGAAACTGCCGCCGCCGGCGATCACGCCCTCCACCGCAAGCGCCGGCCAGTCGGGATCGAGGCGTGCGGCCTCCAGCGGCTCGACGAGTTCCAGGCGGGCCTCCCACGCCGGGATTTCCCCCGTCAGCGCCAGCCGCGCGTCGAGTTCGCCGCGGGCAGGCGCCTCCAGGCGCTGCGCGATGTGCAGATCGGCCAGGCTGCCGGTGAGCCGCAGCGCACCGCCGACCTCCCGCTCGTCGATGCGGACCCGCCACGGACCTTCCCAGTGCAGCGGCCAATCGCCGCGCGGGGTCAGCGCGCCTGCGCCCTCCAGGGTCACATCGTCGCCGCGCACGGAAAGCGCCTCGATGTGCAGTGTGTCGTCGTCGCTACGCGCGCGCAGGGCGATCTCGCCAAGGTGCAGGTCGGTCTCGCCCAGCGCCAGCGTGACGTCGGTCAGGCGCAGGTCATCCAGGGTGATGCGAACCGGCAGCTCGATGTTCGGCAAAGTGAGCGGGCCCTCGCGCGCTGCCGCTTGCTCGGCGGGCGGCTCGCCGGGGGTCTGCCGAACGTAGAGTCGATCGGCATCGGCACGGCGTACGTGCAGGTGCCGCTCGCGCAGCAGGTGGCTCAACGACCAGGTAAGGTGCACGCGCTCGGCGCGCACTTCCGTGCCGTCGTCAACATAGTGCAGGGTGTGGAGGGTGAGGGTGTCCCACAGCCTCCCTTCCGCGCGGGCCACCGTAAGGGTGCCGGGCGCGAAGCGATCGGCAAGCGCCACGGCCGTGTGCAGGCCGCTCGTGGTACCCACCAACCAAGCGAGCGCGCCGCCGGCCAGCAGCAGGACCAGCGCCAACGCCGCAAGGCTACGCCACAGCCACCTCACAGGTCGGGCCCGATCCGCAGGTGCAGGCGCCACGGGTTGCCGGGCTGCGAAATGGCACTGGCCACGTCGAGCCGGATCAGACCGACGGGCGAGCGCCAGCGCACGCCGAAGCCCGCACCGGACTCCAGCGGGTCGCTGATCGAGTTGATGGCGTTACCACGGTCGTAGAACAGGGCCGCACTCCACAAGCCGTACAGGGTGTGCTCGTATTCGACACTGCCGAACAACAAGTGTTTCCCACCCACCACGCGCCCCTCGGCATCGGTGGGGCCGAGGCTGCGGTAGGCGTAGCCGCGCACGCTGTGGTCGCCGCCGGCGGTGAAGCGCAGCGAGGCCGGCAGCTCATTGATGTCCCCGATCAGCGTGGTGCCCGCCTCGCCGCGCAGAATGATGCGGCTGCGCGGCAGGAGCGGGCGGATAAGGGTGCCTTGCACGCGCGACTGCGTGAAATCGACGTCGGAGCCAAGCTCCTCCGCCGCGCCGCGCACGTCGAAACCGAACTGGCCGCCGCGGCGGGTATAGATCCGGTCATCGGCCCAGATGCGGGTCCAACTGCCGCTCGGCATCCACAGCGTGGAGCGGTCGCGTTGGTCGGCGATGGTGTAACGCTCGTCGAGGTAGGTGAGGGCGATCGTCTCGCGCCAGCTGCCCCGTGCCCGGGTATGGCCGGCGCTGATCTGTAGGGTCTCGCTACGGAAGGTCCGCGCCTGCTCGTCCTGCCACGCCGCGGAGTATTCGATGGAATCGGTACGGGGGTCGCGCACCGGCACGATATAGCGCGCGGCGATGCGGTTGCGCCGCTCGGCGATCAACATGTCGCCGCGCAGACGATGGCCGCGGGCATTGACGTAGCGATTTTCGAAGCCCAAGCCGGTACGCGCGCCGGTATCCGTGCCGTAGCCGAGGCTGACGGTGTACTGCTGGCGCTCGCGCGGGGTCAGCCGTACCTCCACCGGGAGCTCCAGATCTTCTTCCTGATCGTGTCGGGGCTGCACCACCACGTCCGCGAAGTAGTTGCTGTCGCCGAGGGCGGTCTGCAACTCGAGGAGGCGCGCGCTGCGATAGGGCTCGCCCGGCTCGAACGGCACAAAGCGCTGCAGCAACTCGGGTCGCACGACCGTGGGGTGGAACTCGACCTCGCCCAAGCGGAAACGGGGTCCGCTGTCGAGGTGCAGAACGGCCGAGGCTTCATAGGCCTCGAGGTCGATACGCAATTCGTGGCGCACCAGGCGCGCGTTCAGGTAACCGTAGCTTGCCGCGGTGCGCTGCAGCGCGCGCTTGGCCTGTTCGTAGCGGGCGTGCTCCAGCGGCGCGTCCCGCTGCAGGGGCAGCGTGCGCAGCGTCTCGCGAAAGGCCGGCGTATCGGCGCCTTCGCCGATGATCTGCACGTCCACCTCGGTGAGGGGGATACGCGGCCCGGGGTTGATTTCGTAACGGGCGAGCCAGTCCGTTTCGCGTTGTTCCAGGCTGGTGCGCACCGTGGGCCGATAGTAGCCGAACGGTTCGAGCGCACGCCGGATCTCCTCCTCGGCGCGGCGGTGCAGGGTGCGGATGCGCCCCTCGCTCAAGGCGGGGTGCGCGCGCTGGGCGTAGAGGCTGAGGAAGGCCAGCACGTTCTCGCGCACCTCCCCGCCCACACCGTCCACCTGCACGCTCACGCGCGGCGTCTGCGCGTAGGCCGGCGCCGCGGCAAGGGTGAAGACCGCCAGCCACAGCAGCCAGCAAATTCGGATAGTTGGATAGCGCATAAAGTAGGTCGCGGCCGCAAGGGCGGCCGGATGTTAAAGTGTAACCCATGCCGGAATCCCCCGACGCGCCCCGCGATGCGCTCCCCATAGAACCCCTGCTGCCGCGGCTTTGCGCCGCCCTCGAGCAGCATCGCGCTGCGGTGTTGGTGGCCGCGCCCGGTGCGGGTAAGACGACCCGGGTTCCGCTGGCCTTGCTGGACGCCGCGTGGCGGCGGGGCAGGATCATCGTAGCGGAGCCGCGCCGCCTCGCGGCGCGGGCCGCGGCGGCGCGCATGGCCGCGCTGCTGGGTGAGCCGGTAGGACAGCGGGTCGGTTACCAAGTGCGCTTCGAGCGTGCGATGAGCGCCGCCACGCGTATCGAGGTGGTCACGGAGGGGATTCTGGTTCGTCGCCTGCAGGACGATCCCGCGCTGGAGGGGGTCGATCTGGTGGTGTTCGACGAATTTCACGAGCGTCACCTGAGTACCGATCTCGCCTTTGCCCTATGCCGCGACGCCGTGCGCGGCTTGCGCCCCGACTTGCGGCTGCTGGTCATGTCGGCAACCTTGCAGGGCGAGCGGGTGTCCCAGGCGCTGGAGGGCGCACCCCTGATTGAGAGTGCAGGGCGCCAACATCCGGTGACCGTGCACTATCTGGACCGCGAACCCAGCGGTCCGCGCCCGCCGCAGGTGGTGGCCACGGTGCTGCGGGCACTGGCCGCCCACAGCGGCGACGTGCTGGTGTTCCTGCCGGGCACCGGCGAGATCCGCGCGGTGGAGGGGGCGCTGCGCGAACGCCTGGCTGACGCCGAGGGCATCGCGGTCCACCCGCTGTACGGCGATCTGCCCTGGGCGCGCCAGCAGGCGGTGCTCGCACCGGGACCTGCCGGTGGCCGGCGCGTGATCCTGGCGACGCCGGTGGCCGAGAGCAGCCTGACCGTGCCGGGCGTGCGGGTGGTGGTGGACAGCGGCTGGCAGCGCAGTCCCCGCTTCGATGCCCGCAGCGGACTCGGGCGCTTGGTGGAGGTGCGCATCTCGCGGGCCTCCGCCGATCAGCGTGCGGGGCGCGCCGGGCGGGAAGGTCCGGGGGTCTGCTATCGGCTTTGGAGCGAGGCGCGCCACCACAGTCTGCCCGAACATCCCTCGCCGGAGATTGCCAGTGCGGACCTCGCGCCGCTGGCCTTTGAACTCGCCCAGTGGGGTGTGCGCGACCCGCTGGCACTGGAGTGGCTGGATCCGCCACCGCGCGGCGCGTTTGCGCAAGGGCGTGAACTGTTGCAGACCCTGGGCTTGCTGGACGACGCCGGGGCGCTGACGTCGTCAGGGCGCGCGGCGGCGTGCCTGCCGGCGCATCCGCGCTTGGCGGCCATGCTGGCACAGGCGGCGCAGCGTGGGCTCGGCCCTCTGGCGTGCGATGTGGCGGCCTTGCTCGAGGAACGCGATCCGCTGCGCGAGGAGGAGGACGATCTGGTCGCGCGCGTGGACCACCTGGCGCGGGCACGGCAACGCCGGGGGGGCGGCGCGCTGAGCGGGGTGCTGCGCGTGGCGCAGGCCTACCGGCGCGCGCTGCGCCTGCCGGCCGATGCGAGCGCTGACAGCCGGGCTACCGGCGCCGTACTGGCGCTGGCCTATCCCGATCGCATCGCCCGCCAACGCGCCGAGGGCAGCGAGGCCTACTTGATGAGTGGCGGTCGCGGCGCACGCCTGAAACGCAGTTCACGCTGGACCGGGCAGCTCTGGCTGGTGGCCCCGGTGGTCGATGCCGGTAGCGGCGAGGGCCTGGTTCACCTGGCCGCCCCGGTCGACGAGGAGTGGCTGCGCGAGACGCTGGCGGATCGGGTGCAGGTGATCGACTCTGTAGCCTGGCACGCGCGTGACGAGGCGGTGGTCGCCCAGCGCGAGTGGCGCCTGGGCGCCTGCGTGCTGGAACGGCGCCCGCTGTCAGAGCCCGATCCCGAGCAGGCGCGCGCGGCGCTGCTGGACGGTCTGCGCGGCTTGGGGATCGAGGCGCTGCCGTGGAACGAGGCGGCGCGCCAATGGCAGGCACGCGTGCTCAGCCTGCGCGAATGGCTACCCGACGAGCGCTGGCCCGATGTTTCCGATGGCGCGCTGATGGCGGATTTGGAGGACTGGTTGGCCCCTTATCTCCAGGGTGTGACGCGGCGCGCGCATCTGGCGCGTCTGGACCTCTTGTCCCTACTCAGCGCTCGATTAGACTGGACAGGGCAGCGCCGATTGGATGAGGGTGCACCGACGCATCTGAGGGTGCCCAGCGGCCAGCGCCGTCGCTTGGTCTATCAGCCGGATGCGGCATCGCCGGCGCTGGCGGTGAAGTTGCAGGAAATGTTCGGACTGGCGAAGACCCCGGCGGTTGCCTGGGGCCAGATGCCGGTCACCTTGCACCTGCTCTCGCCGGCGGGCCGGCCGATCCAGGTGACGCGGGACCTGGCGGGGTTCTGGGAACGTACCTACGCCGAGGTGCGCAAGGAATTGAAGGGTCGCTACCCCAAACACCCCTGGCCCGAGGATCCCTGGCAGGCACCGCCGACGGCGCGTACCCGACACGTGCGATAAGTTCAGAGCTTTCAGCGGCACAGGGATGTGTCGCCGTGCACAACGGCCTTGCCGTTGGCCGCGAAGCAAAGCGGAATGCGCGCTTTGCGCTTTGCTTGGTTTGAGAAATCCAGGATGGATTTATTCAGACCTTCTTACATGAACCCGAGAATACCGCGCAGGCCGCAAGGCCACCGACTCGACTAAGGAGGGATCGATGAGTAAAGACAAGCCGAAGGAAGCCAAGAAGCCCGCCCGCCGCCGCATGAAAGCACCGGCCAATCCGCTCGCCGAAGGCGCCGCCGGGGCGGGCATGTCGGGGAACCCGCGCGCCGGCGAGGTCGACCTGAGGGTGCCCGAGGAGGAGCGGCGCCGGATGATCCAGGAAGAGGCCTATCGACGCGCCGAGCAGCAGGGTTTCCAAGGCGATGCCGAGCAAGACTGGCTCGAGGCCGAGCGCGAGGTCGATCAACGGCTAGGACGGCACTGACCGTATCCGGCCGCGTCTCCGGCCGGAGGGGCTCCCGCGCGTCGGCACCCGCGGCGCGCGGGGCCGCCGCCCCGACACGCCAAACTTTTTGGTTGCGGCCGTCCGCCGCGCCGGGCTACGCTCCCCGCACGGCATTCTTTCGAGCGCCGTCGCGAGCACGCGAGCGCCCCTCGCAGCTCCCCGAACAAGAACGACAAGATGGGAGTGTATCCATGAGCGAGTCCCTGGTTTCCCGTATCGGCCGTCTCGTCAGCGGCTCCATTCAGCAGATCGTCAGTGCGGCCGAGAACGCGGCACCGGAAACCGTCATGGCCGAGGCCATCCGCCAGGTAGACGATGCCATCGACGAGGTGCGCGCCGAACTGGGTCGCACCAAGGCGCACAAGCACAACGCCAGCCAACGCCTTGCTTCGGAGAGCGCGCGTCAGAGCGAGCTCGAAGACAAGATCAGGTTCGCCCTGCAGGAAGACCGCGAAGATCTCGCGGAGGCCGCCGTGGCGATGCAGCTCGACATCGAGGCGCAGCTTCCGGTGATCGAGAAGAACATCGCGGAGGCCGGCGCGCGCGAGACCGAGTTGGAGAATTACCTACGCGCCCTGCAGGGCCGCAAGCGCGAGATGCAGGCGGAACGGGAGCGCGTGGCGAGCGCCCGCCGCGAGTCCCGCGCCGGCGATGCGCAGGCGGGCGGGGCCGCCGCGCGCGACGGCGTGGAGCGGCGCGTGGATCAGGCCAACATGGCCTTCGACCGCGTGGCGCAGGCCGTCACCGGGGCGCCCGGCCCCACGCAGGCCGCCGACCCCGCCAAACTGGCTGAACTCGAGGAGATGACGCGCAAGCATCGCATTCGCGAACGCTTGGCGCAGTTCAAGAAGCAGCACGCCTGAGATGCTGGAGTTTCTCCTCGCGCCGCAGAACGTTCCGTTCGCGGTGGCGCTGGGGCTGATGTTGCTCATCGCTCTGTTCGAGGGCGTGGGCCTGCTCGCCGGTATGAGCCTGACCGATGCCCTGGACAGCGCGCTGCCGGATCTGGAAGGCCAACTCGACCTCGATAGCGGCGAGATCGTTCCCACCAGCGCCCTGTCACGCATCCTGAGCTGGCTGCGCGTCGGCCGCGTGCCGGTGCTGATGCTCATTGTCGTGTTCCTCACTGCGTTCGGGTCGATCGGCTACGTGCTGCAGTACTTCGCCGTGGCGACGCTGGGCGCCTACCTGCCGGCACTGCTGGTCGTCCTGCCGGCGTTCGCGGGGGCGCTGCCCGCGGTGCGCGTGAGCGCGCTGGGCCTGGAGGCGGTGCTGCCGCGGGACGAGACCAGCGCGGTGTCGGCTACCTCGTTCGTGGGGCGCATGGTCACCATCACCCTCGGCAACGCCAGCCATGACTTGCCCGCGGAGGCGCGCCTCACCGATCAGTACGGCACCGCCCACTACGTGCGCGTGGTTCCCGAGCGCGATCACGCGCCGCTGCCGCAAGGCGCGCGCGCCCTGCTGGTGCGCCGGGAGGGTAGCGTGTTCGTGGCGATCGCGAGCAGCGATCCGCTGATGAACGATTAGGTAGGCTCGCGAAAATCTTAGGGCTTACCCGACGCCCAAGGAATGTGTCGCCGCGATCGGCGCTACCATCCCGTTGAGCATGGGGCAACCCGATTCGCTGTGCGTGATCCGAGGCATCGAGGATCCCTCATCGCGCAACGCGTCGCACAGGGAGGTGGCGTCGCGGCCTGACAAACCCAAAATGGGTTTTTTGCAAACGTTGGCTAGTCCCGGCGCGCCCGCGCGCGTCCGCAATAACAAAAAGAGGAGAGGACCGAGATGGGCGATATCCTGATGAACGTGGCGCTGTTCGTCGGCGTGCTGTTCGCGGCGCTGTTCGCACTGGGCATGATCTTCGCGCGGCTCTACACGCGCGCCACCAAGGAGCAGACCTTCGTGCGCACCGGCTTCGGTGGGCAGAAGGTCATCCGCGACGGCGGCGCGTTGGTGTTCCCGGTGCTGCACGACATCAAGTGGGTGAACATGAACACCCTGCGCCTGGAGGTGCGCCGCGCCAACGAGCAGGCGCTGATTACCAAGGACCGGATGCGCGTCGACGTGACCGCCGAGTTCTATGTGCGCGTGAAGCCGGACGCCGAGGCCATCGCCACCGCCGCCCAGACCCTGGGCGACCGCACCATGCGTCCCGAGGACCTCAAGACGCTGGTGGAGGGCAAGTTCGTGGACGCGCTGCGCGCCGTGGCGGCGGGGATGGCGATGGAGCAACTGCACGAGAACCGTGTGGAGTTCGTGCAACACGTGCAGCGCACCGTGGCCGAGGACCTGAACAAGAACGGCCTGGAGTTGGAAGCGGTGTCGCTCACCGGTCTCGATCAGACCGCGCGCCAGTACTTCAATCCGGACAACGCCTTCGACGCGGAGGGTCTCACCAAGCTCACCCAGGAGATCGAGGAGCGGCGCAAGAAGCGTAACGACATCGAGCAGGACACCCGCATCCAGATCGAGCGCAAGAACCTGGAGAGCGAGCGCTACTCGCTGTCGATCCGACAAGACCAGGAATTCGCCACCCTGGAGCAGGAGCGCGAGGTGGAGAACCGCCGTGCCGAACAGCAGGCGGAGATCCGTCGCGTGGCGGCCGAGAAACGGCGTGAGGCGGAGGAGGCGGACGTGGTCTCCGAGCGCCAGGTGCTGCTGGCCAAGATCGAGAAGGACCGCCAGACGCGCGAGAAGGACATCGAGAAGGAGCGCCTGCTGCGCGAGCGCGAGATTGAGAAGGAACAGGCCATCGAGCTGGCCAAGCAGGGGCGGGACATCGCCGTCTCGGAGCGATCCAAGGACGAGTCGCGCGCCAGGGGCGAGGCCGACCGGGCGCGCGCCGAGGCGGTGCTGGAGGAGGAGCGCGTGCTCACCGTGCGCCAGACCGCTGAGGCCGAGCGCCGCAAGGAGGTGATGCTCATCCAGGCCAAGGAGGATGCCGAGAAGGAGGCCATCGGCATGCGCATCGTGGCCGAGGCGGAGAAGGTGGCGGCGCGCGACCGCGCCGACGCGGTGCTCACCGCGGCGGAGGCCGAGGCCGCCGCCACGCGGGCCAAGTACGACGCGGAGGCGCAGGGCACGCTGGCGCTGAACGAGGCGCGCAATGTGCTGACCGCGGCGCAGATCAACATGGCCATTAACCTCGCGCTCATCGAACGGCTGCCGGAGATCATCCGCGAGTCGGTGAAGCCGGCCGAGAAGATCGACTCCATCAAGATCTTCGATCTGAAGGGCTTGAATGGCTTGGCGACCGGCGGCAGCGTCAGCGGCGTGAACGGCGCCGGAACGGGTTTCGCCGACGACCTGGTCGGAGGACTCCTCAAGTATCAGATGATGTCGCCACTCGCGCAGCAGATCCTGAAGGAGGCGGGTCTGGAGGGCGTGACGCCCGAGAACCTGCTCAAGGGCGGCGCGCCCGTCCTTCGGCCAGGGGCCGAGCCCCTGAATGGCGCCGCCGACCGGGCGGCGCCGGCGATAACGGCGCCCGACGGGGACGCGCTGGAGGCGGCAGGTTGAGGGTCCGCCTACAGGGACGCTCTGATCAACTCAGAGCTTCCCGCCGGCATACGGTGCCGTGATCGACGGCGGCTAGCCGTTGAGCACGAAGCGGAGCGAACACCGCGCTTTTCGCTTGGCGTGGTCAGAGAACTCCGGGAGAAATACAGGACGGAGTGACTCTGAACATCCTCAACCCCGGCGCTCAGCTGTCCCCGGAGCGGTGGCGCACATGGGCCCGTGCGTCGCCGCTCTGAGGAAAATCCAGGGCCAGCGCCTCAGGGGTGAGATGGTCCAGCGCAAGCTCGGTGTAGGCCGCCACCTGGCGCGCCTGCCACGCCGCGTCCCTGCGCAGTTCCCGGGCCAGCAGACGCGCCACCCGCGGCGCCGCTTCGATGCTCGCGCGGGCGTCCAGCAGCAGGGCCCGCGTGCGGCGGGCCAGCACGTCCTCGACGCTGCGGGCCATCTCGTGGCGCGCGGCCCACACCACTTCCCCCGCGAGGTAAGGCAGCCGCGGATGTAGCGGCTCCGCCCACTCCGCGTGCTGCGCAGCCAGCGCCTGCAGTGCTGGGGCTTGCGTACCGTAGACACGCAGCGGATAAGCGAGCAGCGCCGCCGTGACCGCATCCTGCGGGGCGCCGAACAGCCGTAAGTCGGCGGTGCGACACGGGCTGGCGGGCAGCCCCGCCGAGCGAGCGGCCGCATCCACCGTCTGCTCGGCCATCTCGCGGTAGGTCGTCCACTTGCCGCCCGTGATGGTGACCAAGCCCTCTTCGACACGCAGCAGGTGATCCCGCGCCAGCCCGGACGTGCGGCCGCCCTTGCCGGCGCGCACCAGCGGGCGCAGCCCCGCGAACACGCTGAGGACGTCCTGCGGGCGCGGTGTCTCACGCAGGTAACGCCCGACGTGCTGCAGCAGGAAGTCGATCTCGCGCGGGCGCGGGCGTGGCTCTGCGTCGGGTTCCGGAACGGCCACGTCGGTGGTGCCGACCAGCACGCGTTCGTGCCAGGGTATGGCGAACAGCACACGGCCGTCGTCGGTCCGCGGGACCATCAACGCATTTCGGCCGGGCAGGAACCGCCGGTCCAGCACCAAGTGCGACCCTTGGCTGGGGGCGACCAGTGCGGGCGCCTCGGGTTCGGCCATCCGACGCACGCTATCGCAGAACACGCCGGTCGCATTGATCACCGCGCGCGCCGGGATCTCGTACTGCCGATCGCTCTCGAGGTCGCGTGCGACCACGCCATTGACACGGCCTTCGCTGCCGCCGTGCACCAGGGCCTCCACCCGGCAGTAGTTCAGCACCGTGGCGCCGTGACTCCACGCGGTGCGCGCCAGGGTGACGGCGAGGCGCGCATCGTCGAACTGGCCGTCGTGATACAGCACGCCGCCGCGTAGACGCTCGGGACGCAGCGTCGGCAGCTCGGCACGCGCCTGGGCGGCGCTCAGGCGGCGCGAACGCCCGAGGCTGGCGCGCCCGGCCAAGCGGTCGTAGAGTCCGAGCCCCAGGGCGTAGTAGAGGCTTTCGCCGCGCCGGAAGGTGGGAATGACAAAGGGCTGGTCGTTGCTGAGGTGCGGCGCGTTGGCGATCACGCGCGAGCGCTCCCGCAACGCACCCATCACCAGCTTCAGGTTGCCCTGGCGCAGGTAGCGCACCCCGCCGTGCAACAGCTTGGTGCTGCGGCTGGAGGTGGCGTGGGCGAAGTCGCCGCGCTCCAGCAGGAGGGTGGCGTAGCCGCGCGTGGCGGCGTCGACGGCGATGCCGAGGCCGGTGGCGCCGCCGCCGATGATGACGAGGTCCCACGGCTCGCGCCGGGCGTTCAATTGCTCGAGGGCAGCGGATCGTTCCATGAAGGCCAGTTTAGTTCGGGCGCCGCACGGCGCCCAGGACAAGTACATCGCCTAAGGCTGCGCCCAGCCTTTGGCCCGCTCGACCGCGCGCTGCCAACCGCCACGCAGGGCGTCGGCCTGTTCGCGTGCCATGGCGGGCTCGAACACCCGGTCCACCTGCCACTGCGCGGCAATCTCGTCGAGGCCGCTCCAGTAATCGACCGCCAGCCCGGCGAGATAGGCCGCGCCGAGCGCGGTCGTCTCGGTGACCTTGGGGCGCACCACCGGCACGCCGAGCAGGTTGGCCTGAAACTGCATCAGGGTGTCGTTGGCGGTGGCGCCGCCGTCCACGCGCAACTCGCCGATGGTCAGGCCGGCGTCGTCCTGCATCGCGGCGATCAGGTCGGTGACCTGGTAGGCGATGGACTCCAGCGCCGCGCGCGCGAAGTGCCCGGCGGTGGTCCCGCGCGTGATGCCCTGGATGGACCCGCGCGCGTACTGGTCCCAGTGCGGGGCGCCGAGGCCCACGAAGGCGGGCACCAGGTACACGCCGCCGTTGTCGGGCACGCTGGCCGCCAGGGTCTCCACCTCGGCGGCGCTGCGGATCAGCCCCAGGCCGTCGCGCAGCCACTGCACCACGGCGCCGGCGATGAAGATGCTGCCCTCCAGCGCGTACTGCGCCTCACCGTTGATGCGCCAGGCGGTGGTGGTGAGCAGGCGGTTGCGCGAGGGCACGGGCTGGTCGCCGGTGTTGATCAACATGAAGCAGCCGGTGCCGTAGGTGTTCTTGACCATGCCGCGCCGGGTGCAGGCTTGGCCGAACAATGCCGCGTGCTGGTCGCCCGCGACCCCGGCGATGGGGATGCGCCGCCCGGCGAGGTCGCCCGAGGTGGTGCCGTATACGGTGCTGGAGTCGCGCACCTCCGGCAGCATGGCGCGCGGTACCTGCAGGCGCTCGCACAGCTCGTCGTCCCAGGCTTGGCGGGCGATGTCGAACAGCAGGGTGCGCGAGGCGTTGGTGGCGTCGGTGACGTGCAGCTGCCCACCGGAGAGCTTCCACAGCAGCCAGCTGTCGATGGTGCCGAAGGCGAGCTCGCCCGCCTCGGCGCGCGCGCGGGCGTCCTCGACGTTGTCCAGGATCCAGCGCAGCTTGGTGCCGGCGAGGTAGGCGTCCAGCACCAGCCCGGTTCGCTCCCGGAACACCTCTTCATGGCCCGCCTCGCGCAACGCATCGCACAGCCCCGCGGTGCGCCGGTCCTGCCACACGATGGCGTTGTACACGGGCTGGCCGGTGCGCTTGTCCCACACCACGGTGGTCTCGCGCTGGTTGGTGATGCCGATGGCGGCGATGTCGCGTCCCGACAGCCCCGCGTGGGTGATCGCCTCGGCCGCCACGCCGATCTGCGATGACCAGATCTCGTTGGGGTCGTGCTCCACCCAGCCCGGCTGCGGGTAGATTTGGCGGAACTCCTTCTGCGCGATGGCCTTGCTCTGCCCCGCGTGGTCGAACACGATGGCGCGCGAACTCGTGGTGCCCTGGTCCAGGGCCAGTATGTACTTCATCCTCCCACCTCCTTTGGGTTCTTCGTGTCCGCGCCGCTACCAGAACAGGTATAGCGTAAGCCCCGTCAGCAGCAGGATGGCCGCGCCGTGGACGCGGTAGTCCTGATACCAGTGCAGGCCGCGCGTAGCGACCAGCGCGCTGCGGCGCCATACGGTCTGCTCCACACGCTCGCGCGGCGGCGGTGCGCTCACGAGGCTCGCGATCACGAAGATCGCCGCGCTCACCAGGGTCAGGAGGCCCGCCACGATGGTGAAGTGCAGCGTGAGCACGCCGGCCTGCGCGAGCAGAAAGCCGACCAGCGACACGGCGTGACCCAGCGCCAGCCCCGCGATGGCGCCGGCGGCGTTGCCGCGCCGCCAGAACAGCCCCAGCAGGAACACCGCCACGATGGGCGGCACGATGTAGGAGAAGGCCTGTTGCAGGTAGGCGAACAGGCCGGGGAAGTGCTGGATCTGCGGCGCCCAGGCGGCCGCGATCAGCATGAAGGCCAGCGTCGCCAGACGCCCCGCGCGCCCGACCTGTTCCGGCGTCCAGTGCGGGCGCCGGGGCTTGACGAAGTCCACCACCACCAGCGTGGAGGAGGAGTTCAGCGTGGAGTCGATAGTGGACATGATGGCCGCGAGCAGGCCCGCCAGTACCAAGCCCACGATGCCCACCGGCAAGAGGTCGGTGACCAGCAGCGGGAACACCAGGTCGGGGTTCTCGAGCTCCGGATACAACCCGATGGCCATCGCCCCCGGCAGCACCATCAGGAACAGCGGCAGGAGCTTCAGCAGCGCGCCGAACATCGCCCCCCACTGGGCGTGCTGCACGTTGCGCGCGCCCAGCACGCGCTGCGCGATGTACTGGTTGGCCGACCAGTAATAGAACCCGAGCACCGGCAGGCCGATGAGCAGGCCGAGCCAGGGCAGGGCGGGGTCGTCCAGCGGGCGCACCAGCGACAGGTGGTCGGCCGGTACGCTCGCGGTGGCCGCCTCCCAGGAGAAGCCGTGCGCGCCGAACACCATGTAGGCGAGGATGCCCGCGCCGGTCAGCAGCACCACGGCCTGCAGCGTGTCGGTGTACACCACCGCGCGCAGCCCGCCCGCGGCCGTATACAGCCCCGCCACCAGCGCCAGCACCACGATGGTCTGCCACAGCACCAGCTGCGGGAAGAACACCTGCAGCACCAGCGCGCCGGCGAACAGACTGGCGGCGGTGTCCACCACGATGCTGAGGAAGATGGTGACCACGGAGAAGTAGTTGCGCGCGGCGCTGTTGAAGCGCAGGCCGAAGAACTCGGGGATGGTGGTCAGGCGCGCGCGCAGATAGAACGGGATGACGAAGATCGCCATGAACACCAGCACCAGGGCGGCCATCCACTCGTAGTTGGCGACCGAGATGCCGCTCGCGTAGGCCTGGCCGGAGAGGCCGATGAGCGTCGTGCTGGAGATGTTGGAGGCGAACAGCGACAGGCCGATCACGCCCCAGGTGAGCGAGCGCCCGGCCAGAAACAGATCGTCGCCGCTGTGCGTCTTACGGGCGACCCAGAAGCCGATGCCGATGACCAAGAGGAAGTAGATCCCCATGACCACCAGATCGATATTGCTGATCGGAAAACGGTCCATGGTTATTGTGGCGCTGCATCATTGTTGTGTTGGGCGCGCGCCGAAGAAGCGGCGCGGCGTGAGTGCGCCCGATTCATTCTCCCGGGGTGTCGCGGGAGCGTCAACCGCCCGCGGGCGTGGCCAGGTAGCGCTGGGGGGCGACGTGGTAGTCGGCCAGCGCGCCCAGGAGGACGTCCACGTCGAGCGGACCGGCGCTGGACACGCGGATCACCGGCTCGTCGTCCTCCGGCGGCTGCGCGCCCGCCAACTGGGCCTCGAGCACGCGCAGATCTGCCTCGGAGGCGTCACCGCCGCGCGCCGCGCGCGCCTGCACCCGCGCGCGCAGGGTCTCGGCGGGGGCGTCGAAGTGCAGCACCGCGCAGGGCACCCCCAGTGCGCGCGCCAAACCGTAGAAGGTCTCGCGCCGTGCGCGTTCGAGAAAGGTGGCGTCCACCAGCGCCACCATGCCCGCGCGCGCCAGCGCGGCGGCCTGCTCGGCGAGGTGGGTGTAGGTGTGCTCGGTGGCGGCGGCGCTGTAGCGTCCCGCGTGCAGCTGCCCGGGGGCGGCCTCCGGGTACAGGCGCTTGCGCTCCACGTCCGAGCGCAGCCGCACCGCGCCGAGCGGGGCGAGTAGCTGGTCGGAGACATAGCTCTTGCCGGAACCGGATACGCCGCAGGTGAGCACGAAGGCGCCCGTACCCGGCGCCGCCACGCGCTCGGCGAAGGCGAGGTAGGGGTGCGCCCCGGGCACGTCGTGGGACAGTACCGCGACTTTGGCACGCACCAGGGCGCGGTAGACCAGGTAGTCGTCCAGCAGGGCGAGTCCCGCGTAATCGCCCGTCGCGGCCAGATATGTGTCGAGCACCGTCACCGCGCGTGCACGCTGCCCCTGCACCAGCAGATCCATGAGCAGGAACGCCAGCTCGCTGAGCACGTCGATCCAGCGCAGCTCGGGGTCGAACTCGATGCAGTCGAACACCCGCGGCATGCCGTGCACCAGGGCCACGTTGCCCAGATGCAGGTCGCCGTGGCATTCGCGCACGTAGCCGGCCACGCGGCGCTGCTCGAAGGCGGCCCGTTTGGCGCGGAAGCCGGCGCGGCTCCAGGCCTCGAGGTGCGCGACGTGCGCGGCGTCGGCGGCAGGGAGCTCTGGGGCGAGGGCGCGGAAGTTGTCCAGCGCGTGGCGCGCGACGATCTCGGGCGTGCCGTAGGGACTGGAGGCGTCGCTGCGGGGAACACCGGCGTGGAAGTGCGCCAAGCGCCGCGCGAGGCGGCGCAGGCGCGCCTCGGCGCCGGGACGGGTGGCCCAGTCGGCGCGCCAGGCCGGCAGTTGCACCATACGCACCGCATACTCCAGCACCGGCCCCTCGCCGGTCAGCCGCGGCGCGTCGACCATCCCATAAATCGGCACGACGTCTACGTACATGCCCGGCGCGAGGCGTCGGTTCAGGCGCAGCTCCTCCTCGCAGTAGTGGCGGCGGTCGTCCAGGCGGGTGAAGTTCAAAAAACCGAAGTCCACCGGGCGCTTGAGCTTGTACACATACGGTCCGGTGAGCAGCAGCGAGGAGATGTGGGTGCGTACGTGGTGCACATGGCGCGCGCCATGCGGGTACAGGGCCGGGTCGCAAAGCGCTTTTACCAGTCGGTCATGTTCGGCCTCGTTCAAGCCTGTCGCTCCTCGTGTGCGGTATGATGCGCGCGCCCGGCGGTTTCGTGACGGACGCCCGCCGGGCATCACTCGCATTCTTTAGACTATCAGCCCCATGCCACGCACGACCAAGCGCCGGCCCAGCAGCCGCAAGCGCCCCAAGAAGAGTGCCACTCCCCCCGCGGGCCCCAGCGTCCTGCGCTGGCTGCTGTGGCTCACGCTGCCGTTGTTGGCCGTGGCCTTGGCGGCAGGCTTCGCCTACACGCTGTATCTCGACCACCTAGTGAGCAGCCGCTTCGAGGGGCAGCGTTGGGCGGTACCCGCGCGGGTCTATGCCCGCTCCTTGGAGGTTTACCCCGGCGCCCCGGTCAGCGCCGAGCAGTTCGCCAACGAACTGCAGCGCCTCGGCTACCGTGACGACGGCGCCGCCGCCCAGCAGGGGAGCTACGCGCGCACCGGGAACGTGTTCCAGCTCGTCACGCGCCCGTACCGGCACTGGGACGGGCGCGAGCCCTCGCGGCGGGTGCGCGTGGAGTTCGACGCCGCCGGTGTCCGCTCGCTGGGCAGCCTACCGGATGCGCGCGCGGTGGATCTGGTGCGCCTGGAGCCGCCGCACATCGCCAGTATTTACCCCTCCCACCACGAGGACCGCGTACTGGTGCGCCTGAACGAGGTACCGCCGTTGCTGGTGCAGGCGTTGCTGGCGGTGGAGGACCGCCAGTTCTACGATCACCACGGCATCCTGCCGCGCGCCATCGCGCGCGCCGCGCTGGCCAACCTGCGCGCGGGACGGACCGTACAGGGCGGCAGCACGCTGACCCAGCAGTTGGTAAAGAATTTCTACCTGGACAACCGGCGCGCCTACACCCGCAAATTCAACGAGGCGGCCATGGCGCTGCTGCTCGAGTGGCGCTACGACAAGGACGAGATTCTCGAGGCCTACCTGAACGAGATCTACCTCGGTCAGGACGGGCGGCGCGCCATCCACGGCTTCGGCCTGGCGAGCCGGTTCTATTTCGGGCAGCCGCTGGACGAGCTGGACGCCGGCCAGATCGCCCTGCTGGTCGCGCTGGCGCGCGGCGCCTCGTTCTACGACCCGCGCCGCCACCCGCAGCGCGCGCGCGAACGCCGCGATCTGGTGTTGGAACTCATGGCGCGCGAGGGGTATCTCGACGCGGCGACCGCCCGGCGCGCGGCGGCCGCGCCCCTGGGGGTGCTGGAGCGCCCGCCGGGCATCAACCGCTATCCGGCCTTTCTGGACCTGGTGCGGCGCCAACTGCGCGCGCATTACCGCGAGCAGGACCTGAGCTCCGAGGGCCTGCAGATCTACACCACCCTGGATCCGTTCGCGCAGCAGGCGGCCGAGCGGGCCGTGCGCGAGCGCATGCAGGGGCGGGCGCAGGCGGCCGAGTTGCAGGCCGCCGCGGTGATCACCAGCGTGCCGCACGCCGAGGTGCTCGCCCTGGTCGGCGGCCGCGATCCGCGCTTCGCGGGCTTCAACCGGGCGCTGGACGCGGTGCGGCCCATCGGCTCGCTGATCAAGCCGGCCATCTACCTGACCGCGCTGGAGCAGGGGAACTACTCCTTGGTGTCGTCGCTGCGCGATGAGCCGATTACGCTCGAGGGCCCGCGCGGCGAGCACTGGACGCCGCAGAACTTCGACGGGCGCTTCGAGGGGCCGATGCCGCTGTACCGGGCCCTGGCCGAGTCGCGCAACCTGCCCGCGGTCTGGCTGGGGTTGGACCTGGGGGTGCCCAACGTGCTGAGAACGCTGCAGCGCCTCGGCGTGGAGCGGCGCATCAATCCGTATCCGGCGGCGCTGCTCGGTTCGGTCAACCTCAGCCCCTTGGAGGTGGCGCAGGCCTACCAAACCCTGGCCAACGGGGGCTTTCACGCGCCGCTGCGGGCGATCCGCGAGGTCACCACCGCCGACGGCCAGCCGCTGGAACGCTACCCGCTGGCGATCTCACAGGTGGTGGAGCCGGGGCCGGCCTACCTCATTAACACCGCCTTGCAACTGGCCGTGTCGGAGGGTACCGGGCGCGCGCTCTACCGCCATTTGCCGCGCGAGGCCGCGGTCGCCGGCAAGACCGGCACCACCAACGATCAGCGCGACGCCTGGTTTGCCGGCTATACCGGGGATCGCCTGGGCGTGGTGTGGGTGGGCACCGACGACAACCGCTCCACCGGCCTGACCGGCTCCAGCGGGGCCTTGCCGATCTGGGGTGATATGATCGGCGCGGTCGCCATGCGCCCCCTGCATCTGCCACCCCCGGAGGACATCGAGATGGTGTGGATCGCCCGCCAATCCCTGCTGCGCGCCAGCGCCGATTGCGCACAGGCCATGTCGTTGCCGTTCCGGGCCGCGACGGCACCGGCCGATTGGGACGCCTGCGCCGGCTACCAGCCCGAACGCGGCAACGGCGGTTGGAACTGGTTGCGCGGGTTGTTCCAATGAGGCATCTGACGCTACCGCTGCTGCTCGTCGCCCTGCTGCTGGGCGGCTGCGCCGCGCCGCTGACGCGCGACGAGCCCCCGACCCGGCCGGCAGAGCCGCGGGCCGATCCGGTGCCGCCCGCCGACGCGCCGGCCCCCGGGCACCCCTCCGTCGTGGAGCCAGCGCCGGGCACTACCGGCGCCGTGCTCGGTCTGCTGCAGCGGGCGAACAACGCGGTGATCGCCGGCGATCTGCGTACCGCCGACGCCCTGCTCGAGCGCGCGCTGCGGATCGAACCCAGTAACGCCGTGGTGTGGCATTACCTCGCCCGCGTGCGCTTCGTGCAAGGCCATCCCGAGCAGGCCGTGGCAGCGGCCTCCAAGTCCAACGCCCTGGCCGGCGACAACCGCGCGGTAATTGCGTCCAACTGGCGCATCATCGCCGAGGCGCGGCGTCGGCAGGGCGACGCCGACGGTGCCCGCACCGCCGCCGAGCGTGCCGCCGCCGTCGCGCCCTAAGGGGCGTCAGGGCTGTCGGGGCCGGGGTGTGCGCGTAGCACCATTCTGGTACGCGACATGCCCGCCCGTTGTGTGGCTGCAGGGCATGACCCGGTGAGCGAGGCGCGATCCCTCCTCAGTTGCGCAAGGCGCAAACCTTCCCTTAGCTCATTGCCTCCAGCGTCTCGCTAAGCTCCAGCCACTGCGCCTCCGCCTCGCCGAGCTGCTTGGCGATATGGGCTTGCGTGCGCAGCGCCTCCGCGAGGGCTTCCTTTTGCTGCGGGTCGTACAGGCCGGCGTCGGCGAGCCGCGCCTCGATCTCCGCTTTTTCCGCCTCCAGCTTCTCGATGCTGCGCTCCAGCTGCGCGAGCCGCCGCTCCAGCGGGCGGCGGTCGCGGCTGCTCGCGCGGCGCGGCGCGGGTGCCGGTTTGGCGGGTGCGTCGGTGGCGGGCTGTTCGGCGTTGCGCCGGCCGAGCCAGGCGGCGTAATCGTCGAGGTCGCCGTCGAACGGGGCGACCGCGCCGTCGGCGACCAAGAGCAGGCGGTCGGTGCTGGTGCGCAGCAGGTGGCGGTCGTGGGAGACCACTACCAGCGCGCCTTCATAGCCGAGCAGGGCATCGACCAGGGCCTCGCGCATGTCGAGGTCGAGGTGGTTGGTGGGCTCGTCGAGCAGCAGCAGGTTGGGGCGCGACCAGACCAGCAGCGCCAGCGCGAGGCGCGCCTTCTCGCCGCCGGAGAATGGGGCGACGGCGCGCAGCGCATCGTCTCCCGCGAAGCCGAAGCCGCCGAGGAAGTTGCGCAGCGCCTGTTCGCGCGCCTCGGGCGCGAGGCGCGCGAGGTGCAGCAGGGGGCTCGCCTCGGGGTCGAGGCGCTCCATCTGGTGCTGCGCGAAGTAGCCGACGCGCAGGCCGTTGGAGGGCAGGCGTGCGCCGCCGCGCGGGGCGAGCTCGTCCGCGAGCAGCTTGATGAGCGTGGACTTACCGGCGCCGTTGGCGCCCACCAGACCGATGCGATCCCCGGGGCTGATCAGCAGGTCAACGCTGCGCAGCACGGGCGAGTCGCCATAGCCCGCCTGCGCCTTCTCCAGCTTGAGCAGCGGGTTGGGGTAGTTCGGCGCGGGCGGAAACTCGAAACGGAAGGGGCTGGTCGCGCGCACCGCGGCGACCTGCTCCATGCGCTCCAGTGCCTTCAAGCGGCTCTGCGCCTGGCGGGCCTTGGTAGCCTTGGCGCGGAAGCGGTTCACGAAGGACTGCATGTGCGCGATGGCGGCCTGTTGCTTGTCGTAGGCCGCCTGCTGCTGGGCGAGGCGCTCGGCGCGCTGGCGCTCGAAATCGGAGTAGCCGCCGCGGTAGGTGACGAGCGCAGTGTCCTCGAAGTGCACGACGTGGTCCACCACGTTGTCGAGAAAATCCCGGTCGTGGGAGATGAGCATCAGCGTACCGGGGTAGGCGCGCAGCCAGCCCTCCAGCCACACCACGGCGTCGAGATCTAAGTGATTGGTGGGCTCGTCCAGCAGTAAGAGATCCGAGCGGCACATGAGCGCGCGCGCGAGGTTCAGGCGCACGCGCCAGCCGCCGGAGAACTCGCGCACCGGCCGGTCCATGTCTGCCTGGGCGAAGCCGAGGCCCACCAGCAGGCGCGCCGCGCGGCTGGGGGCGGTGTAGCCGTCCACCGCCCCCAGCGCGGCGTGTTCCACGGCGATGGCGTGGCCATCGTTGGCCGCCTCGGCGGCGGCCAGGCGGCGCTGGATGGCGGCCAGTTCGCCATCGCCTTCCAGCGCGTAGGTGAGGGCGGATTCGGGCGCGGAGGGCGTCTCTTGCGCGACGTGGGCGATGGTCCACTCGCGCGGCAGGCGCACGCTGCCGCCGTCGGCGGTGAGCTGGCCGCGCAGCAGAGCGAACAGCGTGGACTTGCCGCAGCCGTTGGGGCCGATCAGGCCCACCTTCTGGCCCGCGTGAATGCGCGCTGCGGCGTGTTGCAGCAGCGGGCGGCCGCCGCGCAGCAGGGTGAGGTCGTCGAGTTCGATCATCGCGCCAGTTTATCAGCCGGCGGCGCTCGTCGGGATTGGGCGGTGCGCCGTCATGGGCTACCATGCCCGCTTCGGCCGCCCCGCGTACCTCCATGAACGCCGCTGACATTCACGACATCTTCGCCGACGACGGTCCGCTTGCCGCGCGTCTGCCGGGCTTCGCTCCGCGCCCACAGCAGCAAGGCTTGGCCGAGGCCGTGGCGCGCACGCTGGCCGACGGCGGCGTGCTCGTGGCCGAGGCGGGCACCGGCACCGGCAAAACCTTCGCCTACCTCGTGCCCGCGCTGCTCTCGGGGCGCAAGGTGATCGTCTCCACCGGCACCAAGAACCTGCAGGACCAGCTCTTTCACCGCGACCTGCCGTTGGTGCGCGAGGCGCTGGCCGCCGGGGGGCAGGTGGCGCTGCTCAAGGGGCGCGCCAATTACCTGTGTCTGCACCGCCTGCAGCAGGCGGCCGACGGCGGCGTGCGCTCCATCGAGCTCGCGCAGACCCTGCGCACGGTGGAGCAGTGGGCCGGGCGCACGCGCTCGGGCGACGTGAGCGAGCTCGCCGAGGTGAGCGAGGATTCGCCCGTGTGGCCGCTGGTGACCTCCACCACCGACAACTGCCTGGGGCACGAATGCCCGGTGTTCAACGACTGCCACCTGGTGAAGGCGCGCCGCGCGGCGCAGGAGGCCGACCTGGTGGTGGTCAACCACCACCTGCTGCTGGCCGACATGGCGCTGCGCGAAGAGGGCTTCGGTGAGGTACTGCCCGCGGCGGACGCCTACATCGTGGACGAGGCGCACCAGCTGCACGAGGTGGCGGCGAGCTTCTTCGGCGTGAATCTGAGCAGCCGCCAGTGCCTGGATCTGGCGCGCGACGCGTTGGTGGAGCAGGCGGCGGGCGCGGCCGAGGCCGCCGAGCTGCGCGTGCAGACGCAGGCGCTGGAGGACGCGGTCCCCAAGCTGCGCCTGGCGTTGGGGCGCGAGGCGCGGCGCGCGGCCTGGCGCGAGGCGGGGGACGGACCGGATCGCGAGGCGGCGCTGGCCGAGGCGGTGACGGGGCTGGAGGCCGCGCTCGCCACGCTCAGCACTTCGCTGGACGCGATCGCCGCGCGCAGCAAGGGCCTGGATCATTGCGCGCGCCGCGCGCGCGCGCTGCTGGAGCGCCTGCGCACGGTGACCGCTGGGCACAGCGAGTTCGTGCAGTGGTTCGAGACCCACAAGCGCGGCTTCAGTCTGAACGCGACGCCGCTCGATGTCGGAGAAGCCTTCGCCGAGCGCATGGCGCGCTGGGGCGCGAGTTGGGTGTTCACCTCCGCCACCCTGGCGGTGGGCGAGAATTTCGAGCACTTCTGCTCGCGCCTGGGCATCGCGGATCCGGAGACGGGCCTGTGGGCCAGCCCCTTCGACTATGCCCACCAAGCCGTGTTCTACGTGCCCGAGGATATGCCCGACCCGGCCGCGCCCAACTACACGCGCGCCGTGGTGGAGGCCGCGCTGCCGGTGCTGGAGGCCACGCAGGGGCGCGCGTTTCTGCTGTTCACCAGCCACCGCGCGCTGCAGGAGGCCGCGCGCCTGCTGGAGGGGCGGCTCGATTACCCGCTGCTGGTGCAGGGCGAGAGCCCGCGCGGAGAGATGCTGGCGCGCTTCCGACGCCTGGGCAACGCGGTGCTGCTCGGCACAGGCAGCTTCTGGGAGGGCGTGGACGTGCGCGGCGAGGCGCTGTCCTGCGTGGTGATCGACAAGCTGCCGTTCGCCTCGCCGGGCGACCCGTTGTGGCAGGCGCGCATCGAGGCGGAGCGCGCGCGCGGCGGCAACCCGTTCATGGACGTGCAGCTGCCGCACGCGGTGATCCTGCTGAAACAGGGCGCGGGGCGGCTGATTCGCGATCCGCAGGACCGGGGCGTGCTCATGGTGTGCGACCCGCGCCTGCTCTCGCGCCCCTACGGGCGCGTGTTTCTGGAAAGCCTGCCGCCCATGATGCGCACCCGGCGCTTGGCGTCGGTGGTGCGTTTCATGTCGGCGCAGAAGGATAAGGAGGCGGAGGCGTGAAACTGCTGGCGCTCGATACCAGCACCGAGGCGTGCAGCGCGGCGCTGCTGATCGACGACACGCTCACCGAGCGCTACCGCGTCGCGCCGCGCGAGCATGGGCAGCTCATCCTGAGCATGGCGGAGGAGCTGCTGGCCGAGGCAGGCGTCCGGCCCGCCGAACTCGATGCGTTGGCCGTGACGCGCGGCCCCGGCGGCTTTACGGGGCTGCGCATCGGCATCGGCGTGGCGCAGGGCATCGCATTCGCGGCGGATTTGCCCGTCGTAACGGTGTCCACCCTGGCGGCGCTCGCTCAGGGCGCGTGGCGCGAGCATCAGGCGCGGCGCGTGATCGCCGCCATCGATGCGCGCATGCAGGAAGTCTACGTGGGGCTGTACGCACTGGACGCCGACGAGATCATGCGCCCCGTGGTGGCGGAGTGTGTGTGTGCGGCCGCCGCGGCGCCCCTGCCGCTCGAGGAGGCGCGCTGGCTCGGGGTGGGCACGGGCTTTGTCGCCGACGCCGAGGTGCTGGCCGCACGCTATGGCGCGGCATTGGCCGCGGCGCATCCGGCGCTGCCGCGGGCGCGTGACGTGGCCGTCCTCGGTCGGGAGGGCCTGCACGCCGGCGAGGCTGTGGCGGCCGACGCCGTGCAGCCGGTATACCTGCGCGACGAGGTGGCACGCCCCAAGGTGCCGCCGCAGAGTCAACCAAACAAGGAGCCGTCATGACGGATTTTTCCGCCCTGGAGAAGGTGACGCGTCTGATCGAAGAGGCCCCCCACGGGGGCGCGGGGCTGATGTTCTATGCCTTGGTGAAGACGCTCTCGACCGAGAAGGGGGGCGCGGCGTATCTGCTGGTCAAGCTGCGCGAGTTCACGCCCGAGGAGCGCCAACTGGCTTACGGGCTGATGGAGCTGATGGCCAGCGGCGCGAGCCAGGAGCCGGAGTGGGGCGCGGCGGTGGCGCGTATGGACACCGCGATGCGGGGCTGAGCCGCGCCCTGGCGGAAGCGTGCGACAGCGAATCAGTAGGGGGTGAAGCTGTGCTGCTAGCAGAAACGGGCTGGCGATCGGGCAGGGTGATGGTCGGTCGGTTCGGCGCGGTGCCGGTCGTGGCTACATGTTTGCCATACTCTAGGTCAAGCTGACAAGGAGGTGCATCGATGGGCGACACCTGGGTGTTGGTGGCCGACGAGGCCAAGGCACGGTTTTTCCGCTATCAGCCGCGCAAGGAGATCCTGGACGAGTTCGAGACCCTCGCGCATCCGCAGCGGCGTCTGCAGACGAGTGAGCTGATCGAGGACAAGCCCGGCCGGGTATTCGACAGCGCGGGGGACGGACGTCACTCCATGGGGCAGCCTACCGATCCGCACGAGCAGGAAGCCCTGCGCTTCGCGCGTGAGATCGCGGGCAAGCTCGATCTGGCACGGGCACGCAATGAGTACGACAGCCTGATGGTGGTCGCCGCACCGGCCTTCCTGGGCATCTTGCGCGATACCCTGAGCGGCGAGGTGCGCAAACGCGTGGCACACGAGGCGGCCAAGAACGTGGTGCACATGGGGCGCGAGGACATCCTGCGCCAATTGCGCCACTGAGCCGTCCGCCGCGCCGGACGGAGCGATGGTAAGCTGATCTGCCCGAGGGCGTCTTCGCCGCGGCGGCGCCCGCGTCGCAGGACAAGGAGTTGGCTATGCGTCGATCAGTGCTGAGCGGGTTTGTGCTCTTGGTCTGGTTGTTGGCGGGCACGACGCCCACTGCGCACGCCTTTCAGTGGGTGGACGGCTTCGAGCCGGGCATGGAGGTCGCGCGCGAACGCGGCGTGCCGGCCTTCGTCTATTTCGATGCCTACTGGTGCAGCTGGTGCCACCAGTACGAGCGCGAGACGCTGAGCCGCCCCGAGGTGCAGCGCTTCCTCGACCGCGAGTTCGTGCCCGTTAAGGTCGATTACGACAGCCGACCGGATCTGGTGCAGCGATTCGGTGGCCGGGGGCTGCCCTTCACTGTGGTGCTCAGTCCCCAGGGCGAGTTGTTGACCCGCTTCGTGGGCGTGCTACAGCCGGAGGATCTGGTCGAGGTGCTGCAGCGCCTGCCGCGACCGGGGGAGGCGCAGCCGCCGCTGGCGCGGGTCGAACGCGTCGACGCCGAGGGGCTGGAGGCGGTGCGCGAGGCGTGGCTGGATCATCTGGAAAGCCTGTACGACCCCTTCCTGCAGACACTGGCCGGCCGGTTCGAAACGGGCGTGACGCTCAAACGACCCTCCCCGCGCGCTTGGATCTGGCTGCGGGACGTGGAGGGATGGGACGAACGCGAGCGCGAGGCGGCGCATACCGAGGCCGAGCGCCTGCTCGATCCGGTCGACGGCGGTTTTTTCAACTACTTCGATCCCCATCGCGCCGAAGGCGCCTACCGCGAGACCTCCAAGCTGCTCGAGGCCAACGCCTGGATCAGCCTGTGGCTCACGCTGCACGCAAGGGAGAGCGAGGCGGTGGCCGACGCCGCGCGCGCCGGTTACCTGTTCCTGCGCGCCCGGCTCTGGGACGAGGACGCGGGCGGGTTCTGGCAGGCGCAGACAGCCGACCACGAATACTACGCCCTGTCGCCCGCCGAGCGCCTGCGGGCAGACCCGCCGCCGGTGGAACGGGCCAAACGCACCGATGCCAACGCGCAGGCGGCCTACGCGCTGGCTTGTGCTGCGCAAGTCGTGCCGTGGCAGAGCGGTCCCGCCGCCGGTGCGCAGTTGCTGGAGATGGCGGAACAGACGCTCGAGTTCCTGCTGTCCGAGATGGTGGACGACGAGGGGCGCGTGTATCACTACTGGCGCGACGGCGAGCGGGTCACGCCCGAGCTGCCGGAGGCCAAATTCTGGCTGCTGGCGGCGGGTGCCGCGTTGGAGGCGGTCGCGCCGAACGAAGCGCGTCAGGCACGCCTGGCGCCGGTTGCCGAGCGCGCCGCAGCTTGGCTGGGCGCGCGCGCCCAGGCCGATGAGCCGCTGGCGCCGGAAGTGGCCGCGATCGTCGCCTGGGGGGCGGGGCTGCACGAGGTGTATCCCGTGCTGGACGGCGCCGATCAGGAATGGGCGCTGCGCCAGGTGCGCATCGAGGTCGAGTCCGAGCCCGACGAGGTGGTGGCCGGCATCGCCGCTTTGGAGCGGGCGGTCGACGGCGCCGGCAGAGGCCTTTGCTGGTGAGCGAAGGGACTGGCGCAAGTGACTCACGCAACGGGGTCCGTCGTCGCTGATGCGGGTTATCCCTTAAGCGGCTCAGGAATCGATCCGATTAGCGGGCGAGTCGCCGCGGATTATGGTTGAGTTCCCCTTGACGGGGCACCGGCCAGAGCACGGTCGAGTTGGCTCCGGACGCATAGGAGGTGCGTTCGGGGAGCTTTCGACGCAGGGATGCTGTGGGCGCAGGATGCGCCGAGATGATGCGAACTGGGGTTCGCCGCGCGCCGGCCCCCGCGAACCACGAAGGTTCGTCTCGAGGGCAGCCGTGGCGGTGCAGGGAGGCGCCAGCCGCGGGTGTCCGAGGTCCGCATCAGCGTGGCGAGCATATTGCGCGGCTCGCATGCAGCCTAGGCCGCCGGGACGTAGCGGCCGGGCGCGAAAGCAATAGGCGTAGGGGCGCATCCAGGGAGGTCTGGTGACAAGGATCGTCTCACGTTCCCGCAGCAGGTTGTCGGACAGCCTGTTTCGACACGTCGCCAGCGGTGCCGCCAATGCGGCCGGTGAATAAGGATGGGCACCCACCCGCCACCAAGGAGAACGATATGGAATATCGATGGCATATGCGCAAGCCCATGCGGCTGGACGTCGTACTTTACTACCGCGGCACCCGGCTGCTGCAATGCGCGGCGAAGGACATCAGCCTGCAAGGCATGTTTCTCAACACCGGCCCTGCGTTCTTTGCCAAGAACGTTCCCGTGGAAGTGGCCTTCAGCCTGCCCGATGCCGACGGCAACATGCGCCACTATCATATGCGCGCGGTCGTCGTGCACGGCGAGGCGGGCGGCATCGGCATCATGTTCCGCGACTACGACACGTCGCTGGGGGATGCCTTGCGTCAGGCCGAGCATGCGGGCCGCGCCCGGCCGACGCCGTGGCGTCATGAACCCGTCGGTGAGCGCGTAACCGGATAGCCCCTTGGGAGCGGTATCGCAGGGCCCCGCGGTGCCGCTCCCTTTCTACTGCAAGCTCCTCTGTCCTGCTCCCCTTCTTCCTTTGGTCGTCCCGCACTTGAGAACTGCATCGTCCGCGTGGCTCGGGCTGCCGAGCCGCTGAAAAGCGCGAGTTTTTATCCCCTGCGCCGTTACATCAACGGACTATACTTCGAGTGGTTCCGGTCGCAGCAGGGACGACCGACAAGCATTATCGAAACCAGAATTCGAGTAGCGGCGCGCGGGATGCGTGGCGCGCAAGTCATGGAGAGACGCAATGCAGCGCTTGGACGCGGAAAGTGTCAAAGAACGACGTGGGCGGTTGCGCAGGGACGTCGAGTTGAACGTCAACCTGCAGTACCGCAACCATCGCGGTGCCGTGGGGCGGTGGTGCCGCACCCGCGATCTCGGTCTGGGCGGGGCGTTTATCGGCGTGGAGCGATGCCCCTTGCCCTGCAAGACGCCGGTCGAGCTCGTGTTCCTGCTGCGAGCCGGCAGCGTGATCCGCCTGTATCGGCTGGGCGCGCGCGTGGTGCGCCGCTCGGAGGAGGGGCTGGGCTTGGTGTTCGACCACTTTGACACACGCACCTTCCAGGCGTTGCTGGAGGTGCTGTCGTGGGGCGATCAGCCGCCGCGTGGTCGTGCGTAGCTGACCAATATCGGCGTACGAAAAAAGGCCGCAGCGATGCGGCCTTTTTCGTTGGCGCTCGACGGCCGCGTCAGTAGGCGTTCTTTCCCACGAAGCCCTTGAATACCGTCATGAAGATGATCTTGATGTCGGCGAACAACGACCAGTTGTGGATGTAGGCGAGATCGTACTCGACGCGCTTCTGCATCTTGTCGAGGGTGTTGACCTCGCCGCGCCAGCCGTTGATCTGCGCAAGGCCGGTAATGCCGGGCTTGACCTTGTGGCGCAGCATATAGCCGTTGATGAGCTTACGGTACTGTTCATTGTGCACCACCGCGTGGGGGCGCGGGCCGACGATGGACATTCGCCCTTGCAGCACGTTGATGAACTGAGGTAGCTCGTCCAACGACGTCTGGCGCAGGAAGGCCCCGAAGCGCGTCACGCGCGGGTCGTCGCGCGTGGCAGAGCGCACCTCGGCGCCGTTCTCGCAGACGTGCATGGTGCGGAACTTCCACACCTCGATGCGGTTGCCGCGCAGCCCGTAGCGGTCCTGCTTGAACAGTACCGGTCCCGGCGAGCTGAGCTTGATGCCCAGCGCGATCAGCAGCATGGGGATAGCGATGATGAGCAGGATCACGCTGGAGAGCACGATGTCCTCTAGTCGTTTGATCCAGCCGTCGACTCCATAAAAAGGAGTCTCGAAGATGCTCACCACCGGCAGGTCACCCACCTGCGTCCAGGTGGAGTTCAGCAGGTTGAACATGAAAAAGTCGGGCACGACGTACACCGAGGCGGTGGTGTCGGAGAGCTGGGCGAGCAGGCGCTGTATGCGCTTCTCCGCGCGCATCGGCAGGGCGATGTAGATGATGTCGACGCGGCCCTCCTGCGCGTGCTTGACCAGCCGGTCCAGATCGCCGACCACCTTCAATGGCTCGGTGACCAACGGGCGCAGGCCGGCCGGCTTGCGGTCGTCGTAGAAGCCGACCGGACGCAGGCCGCTCCACGGCGCATCCAGCATGTTGCGCACCAGCGCGGCGCCGACCTCGCGCGCGCCGACCACCGCGACGCGCCGCGAATTGAATCCCCGCTGACGCAGGTGCCCGAGCACCATGCGTCCGCCGCTGCGCCACAACAGCAGCACCATCGGGGTCACCAGGAACCAAGTCAGTGCGGCGCGCCGAGAGAATTCCTCCGACGTTTGGGTTGCGTAGGCTAGGAACAGCAGCGCCATAACCACGCTCAGCCAGGTGAGCCAGACGGCGCTGAAGTCGTGCCGGGCCCCAGCCGCGCGCCACGAGCGGTAAAGGTCGTGGAAGGGGGCGAAGAAGATGAACAATCCTATTCCACTGGCGACCGCCAGGGTGTACAGGTCCAGCCATGGCAAGCCATAAAAGCTCGTGATAACCCATAAGGTGAGCCCGATGCAAAGCGCGTCCGCCGCCTGCGACAAGCCGACGAACTTGGAGTGATACGGGCGCATCAAGCGCTGGATGGTTCTACTCTTTATTGGCATATCTCCACTCGCGTCCGTGTGGGATGAAGATATGAAGAGAGCGGCGGACGTGCTTTATGTATTACGGCCGCACCGTGTGCGTCTCCCCGGCCGTGGCAACCGCATCGCGCGGCCGCCTTTCTTCTTCCTGGCGGTGAGTATAGTCGCCGCACCCAGCCCTGCCAGCGTGTGCGGGGGACGTGAAGAGAGAGCTGGGTCGGTTGTTCTAGCAAGCGATTAGGGCTTTCCCGGGCTCGGCTAAGGCGCGTGGTGGCCGCCTTGACAGGGGTGGGGGGCGCTGCTTCACTCTGACCAAAAACATAAGCCCCACGACACGGACCGCATTTCTTCTCACACGATAAGGATATGGGCGCAATGAAATCGCTTCTCCGTTGGAGTATTCCCCTGTTGTCTTTTGCGGCTGTCGGCTGCGCGCACGTCGGCCAGCCCGACGGGAACAATGCCGGCGGGGACGAAAACATCACCACCGCGGCGATCGAGTCCGAGGCCGGCGTGCCTCACGGGCGCTACCAAATCGGCCCGGAGGACAAGCTGGAGATCTCGGTCTGGCGCGAGGAGGGGCTGCAGCGCGTCGTGTTGGTCAAACCGGACGGTTGGATCACGTTTCCGCTGGCCGGAAACCTCCAGGCACAGGGCAAGACGGCCAGTGAGTTGGAGGAGGAGATCACTCAGCGCCTGCGCCGGTACATCCCTGAGCCGGTGGTCACGGTCACCGTTCAGGAAGTGGCCAGTAACAAGATCTTCGTGATCGGAAAGGTCAATGAGCCCGGGCAGTACGTCGTCGGTCGCTATGTGGACGTTATGCAGGCCCTGAGCCTGGCGGGTGGTCTGACGCCGTTCGCGGCCGAGAACCGTATCAAGATCCTGCGGCGCGAGGGCGCCGAGAATCGGGTGCTACCGTTCCAGTACGGTCGGGTCCGTGACGGGCAGGCGCTCGAACAGAACATCATCCTGCGTAGCGGCGACGTGGTAGTCGTACCCTAACTAACCGCAGGACGCGACATCACAAAGGGGGGGATGTGAGCTACCGGTGGCCGGACCGAGGGGCATGGCCCGCTGTCGCCCCGCTGGTGCTGGCCCTGCTGGCGCCGGCAGCGGCGACGGCCAGTGAGTGGGTATTGGGGCCTCGCGTGAGTGTGAGTGGGACGTACGACGACAACGTGACCTTGAACGCGACGGACCAGACCAGCGCGTCCGGGGTCGTCGTTGCGCCCGAGTTGCTGTTGCGCCGCAACACCGAGATCACACGCCTGGATGGGCGCATCGCGCTGCGCTTGGCGCGTTACCCGGGGCAGGACTTGGCCGACCGCGACGAAGGTCGGTTCGACGTGCGGGCACGGCGGCGCGGGGAACGCAGTACTTGGGGAATTAATGCCCTTTACCGCCAGGATACGACGCTGCGGGCCGCTTTTGACGACATCTCGGCCGACGAGCCTGGGCTGGATGAGCCCATCGCCGACGATCCCGCGCTGGATGATCCGGATCTCGGTGTGTTCAACGTACGCGTCCGGCGCTCCCGATTGGACCTCTCGCCTCGCTGGGAGTACGCGTTGGATCCCCGCACGTCCGTCAATGCGGGCTACCGCTTTCAGAGCTTGAGCTATGGCGATCATGAGGCGTTGGATGAGGGCGCTTTGCGTGACTCGGAGCGCCACCGCCTGCACACGGGCATGGCCTATGCCCTCACCGAGCGCACGCGCCTGACCGGCACCCTGATGGTCGAACGGCTGCGGGTGGACGATCTGGACGCGCAGACGGACAACTACGAACTGCGCGCGGGGTTTCGCCATGACCTGCGGGAGACGCTTGAAGCCTCACTGGAGGCGGGGGTGCGCCGCACCGAGTTCGACGTGCCGGAGGGGGACGAGGGCACCTCCACCGGCTGGGTGATGGACAGCGGCCTGGCTTATCGCACGGACCTCATGCGCATACGGGGCTTCCTGCGGCGCACGGTACAGCAGAGCTTCGATGGCCGCGCCCTGGAGACCGATCGGGCCGAGGTGCGCGTGAGCCGGGACTTGACCAGCAAGCTGGAGATGGTGCTCGGCGCGCATGTGCTGCGCGCGGAGGCGCTGTCGGTGGACGGCACGCAGCCGGCGCGCAACTACTACGAAGTGGAGCCGCAGTTGCGCTGGAGTATGACCGAGGAGTGGTCGCTGGCCAGTTCGGTACGTTACCGGAGGAACAAACCGGAGAATGGCGAGGCGGCTGAGAGCCGGGCGCTGTTTCTGGGCGTGACGTATGAGCCCCGGGTGATCACCCTCAGGTAGCGAGGCCCGTCTTTAGGACGAGGGACAAGGGATTTTGAGGAAGGGACGCAAATGGAAGAACGGACCAACACATTGGAGCTGAGGGACTACGCGGCTTTCTTCAAGCGCCGTAAGTGGCACATCATCGTCCCGCTGGTGATCATCATGCTGGTGGTCGCGACCGTAGCCTACGGGCTGCCGGCAATGTATCGCTCTTCCGCCACCATTCTGGTCGAGCAGCAGGACATTCCGCAGGACCTGGTGCGCTCCACGGTCACCAGCTACGCGGCCGAGCGCATCGAGAGCATTCGCCACCGGGTAATGACGCGCGAGGTGCTGATGGACATCGTCGAGCGCCATGACCTGTTCCCCGAGGAGCGCGCGGCGGGGCGCGTCGACGACGTGGTGCAACGTATGCGCCAGAGCATGCTCGTGGAGCCGGTGGCGTTCGATGTGGTGGACCCGCGCAGCGGGCGGCAGGTGCGCGCCACCATCGCGTTCAACGTCCACTTCGATGCACGCGATCCGGTGAAGGCGCAGCTGGTGGCCAACGACCTCGCCCAGCTGTTTCTCAGCGAGAACACGCGTCTGCGCACCCAGAAAGCCGATGAGACGGCCAACTTCCTGGCCGCCGAGGCCACGCGCCTCCGCGAGGAGATCGCCGAGCTGGAGGAGAAGCTCACCGCTTACAAGGAAGAGAATCGGGGGCTGCTGCCGGAGCTCATGAACGTGAACGTGGGGATGCTGGAGCGTGTCGAGCGGGACATTCAGAACCTCGACCAGCGTATCCTGACCCTGACCGAGCGCAAGATGTACCTCGAGTCGCAGCTCGGTACTCTAAACCCGCATTCGCAGGACACGCCGCAGGCGCGTCTGTATGCCCTGCAGAGTCAGTACCTGACCTACTCGGCGGTCTATGGGCAGGACCACCCCGACATGGCGCGCATGAAGCGCGAAATCGACGTGCTGCAGAAGGAGGTCGGCAGCATCGACGAAGGCCTGGCGGCGCAGCAGCGGATCATGCAGGCGCAGGCTCAATTGCAGGAGCTGCGCAACCGCTACTCGGACGAGCATCCGGACGTGGCGCGCCTGCGGCGCGAGATCGCGAGTCTTGAGGAGCGGGCCGCGGCGGAGCCGCAGCAGGGCCGCCGGACACCACCGCCGAACAACCCGGCGTACATCAACGTCAATAACGAGCTTGAGTCTGTCAATCTGAACCTGCGGGCGGCCGAGCAGCAGCGTGCTCAACTCGAGGAACGTCTGGAGCAGTATGAGACGCGGGTGGCCTCCATGCCGCGCATCGAGCAGGAGGGGCAGCAGCTCAAGCGCGACTACGAGAACGCCACGGCCAAGTATCGCGAGATTCGCCAGAAGCAGGCGCAGGCGGAGGTCGCCGGTCAACTGGAGCGCGAATCACGGGCGGAGCGGTTCGTGTTGATCGAGGAGCCTCGCGTGCCGGGGACCCCAGAGCGGCCGAATCGCCTCGGTATCCTTTTCCTCGGCACCGCCTTGTCGTTTGCCGGTGGCCTAGGCTGGGCCAGCGCGGCCGAGTACTTCAACCGGGTGGTGCGCGGTGCGCGCAGCGTGATCGGGATATTCGGCGCGCCTCCACTGGCGGCCATTCCGTACATTCCGACGGTGGCGGATCGTCAGCGCAGCCGCCGCCGGCGCCTGATGATGGTGGCCGGTGGCGTACTCCTGGCGGTGGTGATCTTAATGCTACTGCACGGGATGGGTGTGCTCGAGCCGGTGTGGACGCAGTCGGGCGAAGCACAGGGATAGCAAGGAGAGCTACGGATGGAGAATCTGGTACAAGCGGTCGAGCGCGCCCGCGCGCAGCGCCAGCAGAGCAGCGGTGAGGCGCGGCGGCGTGCACTCACGACGACGCCCATCGAGTACACCCATACGCGCGTGGTGCGGGTCCCGCGCGAGGTGCTCGAGGCCAACCGCATCCTCTGCGGCAACAGCTCCGAGGCGCTGCAGCCATACAAGGTGCTGCGCACGCGCATCTCGCAGCGTATGCGCCAGAACGGCTGGAAGACGCTGGGTATTACCAGTGCCCGTCCGCACGAGGGTAAGACCCTGACCGCGATCAATCTGGCGATCAGCCTTGCGATGGAGCAGCAGCAGACGGTGCTGCTGGTGGATGCGGACCTGCGCCGCCCGGCGCTGCACGCACGCTTCCGGCTGCCGCGCGATAAGGGGCTGGCCGATCACTTGATGCACGGGACGCCCGTCGAGGACACCCTGGTGCATCCGGGCATCTCCCGGCTGGTGTTGATGCCGGGCAGTGCGCCACAGCACAGTTCGTCGGAGCTGCTAGCCTCGCCGCGGATGCTGCAGTTGGTGGACGAGCTGCGCTCGCGCTACCCGAACCGTCTGGTTCTGTTCGATCTGCCGCCCATCCTGGCGGGCGACGACGTGGTGGCGTTTGCACCCTATATCGATGCGATGCTGTTGGTGGTCGAGGAAGGGAGCACGCCGCTCAAGGATCTGGAACAGATCCAGACCCTGCTCCAGGGCGTGGAGTTGATCGGCACGGTCTTGAACAAGTCGGTGGATGAAGATACCGGCTACGGGTACTACTGAGCCGGCGCGGGGGCGCACAACGATGTACGAGGAGTTCTACAACTTTGAAGAAAAGCCCTTTTCGCTGCTTCCCGACCCTGGGTTTCTGTACCTGACGAAGAAGCATCGGATGGCGCTCACCATGCTGCAGTACGGCCTGATCAATCAAGCCGGCTTCACCGTGGTGGTGGGCGAGATCGGGGCGGGTAAGACGACTCTGGTGCGCCAACTGCTCAAGGACGTCGATCAGGACGTGACCATCGGCCTGGTATCGAACACGCACGGGCCGTTCAGCGAGGTCATGCAGTGGATCCTGCTGGCATTCAATCTGGATTACCGCGGCAAGGACAAGGTGGAGCTATTCCATGCCTTTGCGGAGTTCATGATCGAGGAGTACACGCAGAACCGGCGCACGGTGCTGATCATCGACGAAGCGCAGAACCTGAGCCCCGAGGCGCTCGAGGAGTTGCGCATGCTGTCCAACATCAACGCCGACAAGGATCAGCTGCTGCAGCTGATTCTGATCGGTCAGCCGGGGCTTAAGGACACCCTTGGGCTCCCGCAGCTGCAGCAATTCGCGCAGCGGGTGGCGGTGGACTACTACCTGGGCGCCATGGACGTCGAAGAGACATGGGGCTACATCCAGCACCGCGTATCCATTGCCGGCGGCTCGCCGGACCTGTTCGACACGCGCGCCTGCGCGGCGGTGCACTACTATGCCCGCGGCGTGCCCCGTCTGGTCAATGTGCTGTGCGACGCAGCGCTGGTGTTCGGCTATGCCGAGGAGCGCGAGCGCATTGATGCGGAACTGGTTTGCCGCGTGGTGCGGGATCGTTCGACCGGCGGGATCTTCGGCCGCCCGGGGGCGAGCCCGCCCGCCGCGCCGGCGCCGCTCAATTGAGGAAGCAATTCCTGCAGAGAGCTTCGAAAGCTTCAGAGCATCCGCCGCCGGCTCAAGGCTTCCCCCGGGCGGCTGGCGCGGCGCGCGCGGGAGCGGGCCGTGAACTAAGGTAGAAGCACAATAGGTGCCGAGGGTGACGTGGTCCGCGCGCTACGCGCGCGTTGTCCATGGCGGTGCCCAGGGAACGCTGTAATCCAAGGAGGGGAGGGAGTATGCAAGCTGTCATTCTGGCAGGCGGCTACGGGACGCGCATTAGCGAAGAAAGCACGATCCGGCCGAAGCCGATGGTCGAGATCGGCGGCCGTCCGATCCTGTGGCACATCATGAAGATTTACAGCGCCCACGGAATCAACGACTTCCTGATCTGCGCCGGCTACAAGGCGTACGCGATCAAGGAGTACTTCGCCAACTATTTTCTGCATGTGTCGGATGTCACCTTCGACATCAAGAAGAACCGAATGGACGTGCTGCAGAACGGGGCGGAGCCGTGGCGGGTGACCATCGTCGATACCGGCGAAGGCACCATGACGGCCGGCCGCCTCAAGCGGGTACGCCACTATCTAGAAGGGGAGACCTTCTGCCTCACCTACGGCGACGGGGTCAGCAACGTCGACATCGGTCGCCTGGTGGATCATCACCGCCGTAACGGCGCCACGGCCACACTCACCGCGGTACAGCCGCCCGGCCGATTCGGCGCCTTCAGTATCGGCAAGGGTGAGGATCGCATCGCCTCCTTCAAGGAGAAGCCGCAGGGCGACGGGGCTTGGGTCAACGGCGGCTTCTTCGTGGTGGAGCCGAAGGTGCTCGACTACATCGAGGGCGATCAAACGGTCTGGGAGCGCGAGCCGTTGGAGCGGCTAGCCGAGGAGGGCGGCCTGAGCGCCTATCGGCACGAAGGCTTCTGGCAGCCCATGGACACCCTGCGCGACAAGCACGTGCTGGAGGAGTTGTGGCGTAGTGGGCAGGCGCCCTGGAAGGTCTGGTGAGGCGCGCCCATGCTCCTTCATGAGCGCCCCGTGATCGGGGCCTGCGCGGATCAACTTGTTCTGAGGACGGCATGATCTTCGAACCGACCACGCTCAAAGATGCTTGGCTGATCAAGCCCGAGAAGCTCAGCGATAAACGAGGCTTTTTCGCCCGTACCTGGTGTCAGCGCGAGATGGAGGAGAAGGGGCTGGTGGCGCGCCTGGTGCAGGCGAACATTTCGTACAACGCCACGCGCGGCACTCTGCGCGGCATGCACTACCAGATAGCACCTTACGAGGAGACCAAGCTGGTCCGCTGCACGCGCGGCGCGATCTATGACGTCATCATCGATTTGCGTGAGGATTCGCCCACTTTCCGGCAGTGGTTCGGCGTGGATCTGACGGCCGAGAACAGCCACATGCTGTACGTGCCCGAGGGCTTTGCCCACGGCTATCAGACTCTGCAGGACGACACCGAGGTGGCCTACCAGGTTTCCGAGTTCTTTACGCCCAACTCGGAGCGGGGTATCCACTATCAGGATCCGGCGTTCGCCGTTGAGTGGCCGCTGGAGGTCAGCGTCATCTCCGAAAAGGATGCCGGTTGGGTGCCCTACACGCTCGCCAATCGCTCGGCCGCCGGCGGTTAGCTCGGGACAGGCCCCGCAGCGCGCAGGGACGCGCTTGCGGGGGGGAGCGCCTCGTCTACGCTTGGTTGGGGACGAGGGAGCTTCTATTAGGAAGGGGGGACTTGAGAATGATTATCGTCGACAAGGCGTTGCAGGAGCGCGAGGCGCAGGGACGCCCGATCCGGGTCGCGATGGTGGGTGCCGGCTTTATGGCACGGGGCGTCGCTCTGCAGTTGCTCGGCGTGGTGCCGGGCATGAAACTGGTGGCGGTCGCGAACCGGCATTTGGACGGCGCGACGCGCGCCTACCGCGAGGCGGGCGTCGATGCCCCCCGGGTGGTGGACAATCTGAGTGCCCTGGAGGACGCGATCCGGCGGGGTCACCCGGCCGTTACCGTAGACCCGCTGCTGCTCGCGCAGGCGGAGGGCGTGGACGTCCTGCTGGAGGTGACCGGCACCGTCGAGTATGCCGCGCGCGTGGTGCTCACCGCCCTGGAACACGGCAAGCACGTGGCGCTGATGAACGCCGAGCTGGACGGCACGCTGGGGCCGATCCTCAAGTACTACGCGGACCGCGCGGGGGTGACCATCACCAACGTGGACGGCGACCAGCCCGGCGTGGAGATGAACCTGTACCGTTTCGTGAAGGGCATCGGCGTCAAGCCCGTGCTTTGCGGCAATATCAAGGGCTTGCAGGATCCCTATCGGACCCCGACCACGCAGCAGGAGTTCGCGCGCCGTTGGGGCCAGAACGCGAAGATGGTGACCTCGTTCGCCGACGGCACCAAGATCTCGTTCGAGCAGGCCCTCGTCGCCAATGCGACCGGCATGCGCGTGGCGCGCCGCGGCATGCTCGGCCCGACGGTGGAGCCGGGCACGCCGCTCAAGGAGGTGGTGGACCGTTATCCGCTGGACGGCCTGCTCGAGGGGCCGGGCATCGTCGATTACGTGGTCGGCGCGGAACCCGGTCCGGGCGTGTTCGTGCTGGGAACGCATGCCCACCCGCAGCAGCGCCACTACCTGAACCTGTACAAGCTGGGCGAGGGCCCGCTGTACCTGTTCTATCGACCTTACCACTTGTGCCACTTCGAAGTGCCGAACACGCTGGCGCGCGCTGTACTGTTCAACGACGCGACCATCGCTCCTCTCGGGGCGCCGATGGTAGACGTGGTGGCGACCGCCAAACGTGACCTGCGCGCGGGCGAGACGCTAGACGGTATCGGGCAGTATACGGTGTACGGGCAGTGCGAGAACGCCGAGGTGGCGCAGCGCGAGAACCTGTTGCCGATCGGGCTTGCCGAGGGATGTCGGCTGCGGCGCGATATCGGCCGCGATGACGTGCTGACGTACGCCGATATCGAGTTGCCGGCCGACCGGCTGTGCGACCGGCTGCGCGCCGAGCAGGACGCGCGTTTCCAACCCGGGGCGCCGCTCGCCGCCATCGCCGGATGACCGGGTCGGGATTGTCCGGTCACCCACTCCTACACATTGATCAGGGACGACAATGAGCAATCAAACGACGCCTGCAGAAGCGCCGGTTACGGTAATTAAGCCACCAGCCGGATGGCAGCTTATCGACTTCAAGGAACTGCGCGAGTACCGGGATCTGTTCTATTTCCTGGTTTGGCGCGACATCAAGGTGCTGTACGCCCAGACCGTGCTCGGCTTCTCCTGGGCGATTCTTCAACCGCTGATCCAGATCGTGATATTTACCGTGGTGTTCGGCAATGTCGCGAAGGTGCCCTCGGAGGGCATTCCGTACTTCCTGTTTGCCACGGTGGCGATTATCCCGTGGACGTACATGTCAAATGCCATGACCGCGTCCAGCCAGAGCCTGGTGACGGAGAAGAACATCCTGGGCAAGGTCTATTTCCCGCGCGTGATCTTCCCGATTACGCCGCTGCTGTCGAAGCTGGTCGATTTCGCCATTTCCTTGCTGGTGCTGGGCGCGGTCATGCTGTACTACCAGGTGCCGCTCACCACCAACCTGCTTTGGCTGCCGCTGTTCATTCTGATGATGATCATGGTCCCGGCCGGCGTGGGCATGTGGCTGTCGGCCTTGGCAATTCGCTTCCGTGACGTGAAGTTCGCGATGCAGTTCGGCATCCGCATGCTGATGTACAGCGCCCCGATCGTGTATTCGGCCGCCGCCCTCAGCGACACCGCACGTTTCTTCTACTCGCTGAATCCGCTGGTCGGCGTGATCGAGGGCTTCCGCGCCGCGTTGCTCGGCACGGCCATTCCGTGGGAGTACATCCTGCCGGGTCTGGTGACCGCGACGATCATCTTCCTGAGCGGCGTGCTGTACTTCAAACGCATGGAGCGCGTGTTCGTCGACGTGATCTAGACGCCGGCTTGACTTAGAGGTGCCCGACCCGCGGGGTCCAGCCTGATTCGGCCGGGACGGCCGGCGCTCCTTCATCAGGCGTCGGAGGGACGGGGCATAAACCGTGAAGGCCAAACGGGGTCCCCGCGGCGGTCTCGGGCCATCGGTCTCCTTCCAATTGCACGGGTCTTGGAGGGATGCACGTGGTCGGAGGACGCCTTGGCGCTAGACGCGCAGGAACGACGCGCAGCTCGCCCGCGGGGCCTCGTGTATCCAGACTCGCCGCAGGTGTGTGCCTTTGCACGCCGCCGCCCTGCATATCCCCATCATCATCCCTTGCCGCAACGCCGCCACCCCGCGCCTCGCCGATGATGAGATGAGGGAGGATGCGGGGTGGCGGCGCGATGGCAGAATCCCTGCAACTCATGAGAGGCCCGGCTGGCGCGGGCTCGCTCCAGCGAGGTTGGGGTGCCGGGTCCATACGGGATGCGCCGCCGCTCGTGTACGCGGGCCGGCGCGCTGTCGGTCTCGCAGGGGCGGTTCACCGAGCTGGTTAGCTGGGCACTGAGGGGGGCGTACGCTCACTCAGGCACTGCGCGTTGCCGTCGGAGGGGCGCCCGGTGCAAACCGGCCTCGCCAAGCGAGCGGAATCGGCGGAATTTGAGGATATCGGCTGGCAGGGTGGGCACGCGCGGCCTAAGGTTACCGTGACATGTAGCACGAACTGAAGATATCGCGCCAAACCAAACCAGAGCAAGAGAAAAAGCACGCATGGACGCTATGCAACGAGCTATACAAGTTAGGGGGGTCAGCAAGCTGTACCGCATCGGCACTCGGGACCAAATGAACGAGAGCCTGGGGGCGGCGGCCATCGACTTCTTGCGCAGCCCGCTGAAGAACTACCGGAAGTATCGTTCGCTCTATCGCTTCGATGACGTGGATATGGCGGCGGACGAGGGTGGGCGGAACGACATCCTGTGGTCGCTACGAGACGTGTCCTTTGACGTGGATCAAGGCGAGGTGGTGGGTATCATCGGGCGCAACGGCGCCGGCAAGTCAACGCTGCTAAAGATCCTGTCGCGCATCACGCCGCCGACACTCGGTGAGTTGGAGATCCGCGGACGCATCTCTAGTCTGCTCGAGGTCGGCACCGGGTTCCATCCCGAGCTGACCGGCCGCGAGAACGTCTATCTCAACGGCACCATTCTGGGCATGACCAAGCGCGAGGTGGACCGGAAGTTCGACGAGATTGCCGCCTTCGCTGCCATCGACCGCTTCCTCGATACGCCGGTCAAGCGCTACTCCTCGGGTATGAAGGTGCGCCTGGCCTTCGCGGTCGCTGCTCATCTCGAGCCCGAAATCCTGATTATCGACGAGGTGCTCGCCGTGGGCGACGCCGCGTTCCAACGCAAATGCCTGAACAAGATGCAGGAGGTGGGGCAGGAGGGGCGCACCGTCCTGTTCGTGTCTCACAACGTGCCCGCCGTCAGCCGCCTGTGCAGCCGCGTGATCATGCTCGATCAGGGGCGCCTGCTGCACGACGGGCCGACCGGTGAGGTCATCAGCCGCTACGTGAACGCCGGTATGGGCACGATGGCGGTGCGTGAGTGGGCCGAGAACGAGGCGCCAGGCAGCGACCTCGGTCATCTTCGCGCGGTGCGTATCCGCGACGAGAGCGGTCAGATCGCGGGGAGCGTGGATATCCGGCGTCCGATCACGGTGGAGATGGAGTACGAGCTGCACGAGTCGGGGCATCACGTACTGCCGAACTTTCACTTCTTCAATGCCGACGGCATTCAGCTCTTCTCTGCCCATGACGTCGATCCCGCCTGGCGGGGCCGTCCGCGTCCCGCGGGGCGTTACGTCAGCTCCGCACTCATTCCCGGCAACCTCCTGGCCGAGGGGACCGTGTTCATCAACGTCGCGGTGGTGACTTTGGACCCCGTGGTGAAGGTGTTCCATGAGCGGGAAGTCACCGCCTTCCAGGTGATTGACAGCATTGATGGCGATTCGGCTCGTGGGGAGTGGACCGGCGACATGAAGGGTGTCATGCGACCCATGCTGAAGTGGACAACGCGCTACACGCCGAGCGAGGAGCTGCCGCTGCGGCGGGTGGCGGGCAGCGAGGACTGAGTCGCGCGGCGCCGATAAGAAGACGCCTATTCGAGAACGAGTAAGAACACGAGGGGTACGGCCATGGAACGGCTACGACTGGCAGTAGTGGGGTGCGGCGCGGTGGCGGAGCTCTTCCACCTGCCGGCGGCGGTGCGTCATGCGGGTGTGGAAGTCACCGCGCTCGTCGATCGTGATCCGGTGCGCGCCAAGGCGCTCGCGGAGCGGTTTGGCGTGCCGACGGTGCTCACCGATTGGAGGGACGTTGAGCAGCACGCGGATGCCGCGGTGGTTGCGCTGCCGCATTTCCTGCACGCTCCCGCCAGCATCGATCTCCTCCAGGCCGGTGTGCATGTGCTCGTGGAGAAGCCCATGGCGCTCAGCAGCGCCGAGGCCGAGCGCATGTCAGAGGCCGCGCAGGCGGCCGAGCGCGTGCTCGCCGTCGGCTTTCAGTGCCGCTTCTATCGCAACTCGCGCATGGTCAAGCACGTGCTCGAGAGCGGATTGCTTGGCAGGATCACGCGCTTCGATGTGCGGCAGGGGGCGCAGTTCGGGTGGCCGGTGCTCGACGGTAGCGCATTTCGTCCGGAGACCGGGGGCGGCGCGCTGACCGGCATGGGCATACACGCGCTGGATCTGGCGCTCTGGTGGATGGGCGACTTCTCCGAGGTCGCTTACTACGACGACGCAGTAGGCGGGGTCGAGGCCGACTGCGAACTGCACCTGACCCTGGGGGAGGGCATTCGCGGCACGGCGGAGTTCAGTCACACCCGCAACCTGCGTAATACCTGGCGCATCCAGGGCGAGCGCGGCGAGCTGGAGGTCGGGGTGAGTTTCAACAGCCCGCTGCGCCTGCGCGTGCTCGGAAGCGAGTTGAGCCTCGAGGGTCCGGTGATGGAAGGAGCGCGGGGCGATCATGATATGCGAGAGGTGATGCTTCGCCAGTTCGACGATTTCATTGGCGCTGTGCGCTCGGGGAGCGATCCCCTGACGCCGGGGCGTGAGGGCGTGCGTACCGCGCGGCTATATGAGGCCTGCCAGCGGCGGCGTCAGCCGCTGGATCTCCCCTGGTTGTTCCCGCAGGAGGCGCATCCGCCAGGGGCCCACGAGTGCCGCTTGGCGCAGGTGGGAGGCTGAACACATGGTGGAAGCGAAGCAACAAGCTCTACACGGCGCGCGCGTGTTCGTGACCGGCGGGACCGGCGCGATCGGGGGTCGCCTGGTGGAGAGGCTGGTGCTGGAGCGCAACGCCCATGTGAGCGTCCTGGCACGCAATCTGAGTCGCGCGGCGCGGGTAGCGCGCTTCCCCGTGGCGCTCTACAAGGGCGAGGTGACCGACCCGCAGGCGGTGCGCGCCGCCATGCGCGACTGTGATTTTGTGTTCCACTGTGCCTACGGTAACGCCCCCGACCCGGCGGTGCAGCGGCGCGTGAACGTGGACGGGACCCATGTGGTTCTGGATGCGGCCCTGCAGCTCGGCGTGCGGCAGGTCGTGCACGTCAGCACCTGCAGCGTGTATGGGTTTGTGCCGCCCAACGGCAAGATCGACGAGACTGCCGTGCGCCGCCGTTCGGGCAATGTCTATGCCGACACCAAGATCGACGCCGAGGCGCTCGCGTTGTCCTATGCGCGCGACAAGGGGCTGCCGGTAGCGGTGGTGCAGCCCACCGCGGTGTATGGGCCCGGCCTCCCGGTATGGACCAACAGCGTGCTGGGACGCTTGAAGCGCGAGCGCATGTTCCTGGTGGAAGGAGGGGAGGGGCTCAGCAACGCGGTCTATGTGGACGATGTGGTGGACGGCATGTTGCTCGCAGCGGAGTGCCCCGAGGCGGCGGGCGAAGCCTTTCTACTTTCCGGCCCCGACCTGCCCTCGTGGCGGGAGTTCTTTGGCGCCTATGAAGCCATGCTGGGTGTGCGGGCGACCGTGCCCGCCAGCGTCGACGAGATTGCCGCCCATTGGCGCGCCTGGGAGCGCGAGCAGCGCGCGCCGAGCGTGTTCCTCGAGCCCTGGCGTATGCTCAACGAGGAGAAAACGGTGCGCAAACGCATCAGGCGCACGCGTGAGGTGCAGTACCTGCTCGCCGCGGCCCGTGCAATGAAGGGGCGCTTACGCGGCGCGCCCAATCCGAAGCCGCCCACCCGCCGCCGGGGCGCCCCGATGCGCCGCGACCCGGCGCAGGAGCAGGCTCCACTGCAACCAATCAGTCCGGAGATGCTCAACTTCTTCCGTGCACGGACGCACTTCGAAACCGGCAAGGCGCAGCGGGTGCTCGGGTACCGCCCGCGGTACGACCTAACGCGCGGTATGCGCATGACTCAGCGCTGGGCGGAGTGGGCGAATCTATTGAAATAATCATCGGCCAGGGAGGGCGCGGTGGAACTAAGCATCATCATTCCTTGCTACAACGCTGCGGCCACCATCGGTGCGCAGCTTGGGGCCCTGGTGACGGAACGCTGGGAGGGTGAATGGGAAGTTGTCGTGGTCGATAACGGATCCAGCGACGACACGCTCAGTGTGGTGCGCGGCTACTTCGGGCGCCTTCCTCACCTGCGCGTCCTGTCGGCGCGGGCTAGCCAGGGTGCGGCCTATGCCCGCAACATCGGGGTGCGCAAGGCGCGCGGACGCAACGTCGCTTTCCTCGATGCAGACGACGTGATCCAGCCGGGGTGGATCGCCGCGATCGGCGAGGCGCTTCGATCCGCGCCGTTCGTCGCCAGCCGCTTCGAGTTCCGTTCGCTCAACGCGCCGCGTTTGGTGGGCTTGCCGATGGCGCCGCAGGAGGATGGTCTACAGCGTTACGCCAATCCCAAGTTTCTGGCCCACGCGGGGACTTGCGGGCTGGGTGTACGCAAAGCGCTGCATGAGGAGATCGGCGGCTTCGATCAGTCCATGGCGGTACTTGAAGACACGGATTACTGTTGGCGCCTGCAGCTTAGCGGCGTACCGCTCACTTTCGTGCCGGATGCGGTGGTGGCGGTACGGTACCGGCCCACGTTGCGCGCGTCCTTGCGGCAGGCGCGGGTGTGGGGGAGGGAGAACATACGCCTCTACCTGCGTTACCGCGGGCTCGGCATGGCGCGCCACCACGTGGGCCGCGAGCTTCGGGATTGGCGGCGCCTTGCCCGGCAACTGGGTGGCATCGGCGCCAAGGAGTCTCGCCTCCGCTGGAGGTGGACCTTCCACTTGTACCTCGGGCGCCTCGTGGGCTGGATACGTTACGGCCTGCGGCCGGCCACCGTCGGCGTGCCGCGAGTGGCCGCCAAGCCAGTGTACGCGGAGATGCCCCAGGCCCCCTATTGCCCGGCGGGCGCAGGGCCCTTTCCGGCGCCGCAGGCCAAGGTGGACCCCCGGAGCCAGTCCGGTGTGGACGCTAGTGAGGGGGTGCTTGCGCGCGGCGGGCGAACCGGTTGGAGATGAGTATGATGCGCCTTCGCCTTAGAAGAGCGCGTGACTGCCGAGTGTCTAAGGTGCGAAGGGAGCAGTTATGAGCGTGCGCCGTTTGTGGACCGGGTGGTGGATGGGCCTTGCCGGCCAAGGCGCGTTGGGACGTCTAGCCATGGGGCTCGCAGCGTGGCCGGTGCGGCCATACTACGCACGCCATGCGCTAGCGCGCCGCCATGCTTGTGGCTGGTACGCCCCAAGCGCCGAACTCGCGCACTCCGACCTGCGCCTGGGGCGACACGTATTCGTCGACGAACGGGTCCTGATCTTTCGGGATGCGGGTGGAGCGGAGGTGATGGTGGGGGACGGCGCGCACATCCACCGCGACACTATCGTGCAGACGGGACAAGGCGGGCGCGTCCGGATCGGTGAAGGAACCTCGATACAGGCACGCTGCGTGCTATGCGCCTACCTCGGGCCACTGACCATCGGCGCGCGGGTGCAGATCGCGCCCCATTGCGGCATTTACAACTATAACCACGCCATGGACCCGGAGATTCCGATGCGCGACCAGCCGCTGACGTCCCGCGGCGGCATCCTGATCGAGGACGACGCCTGGATCGGCTATGGCGCGACCATTCTCGACGGGGCCCATATCGGCGAGGGCGCGGTCATCGGCGCCGGCGCCGTGGTCAGCGGCTACGTTCCGCCCCACAGCGTGGCGGCGGGTGTGCCGGCACGGATCGTCAAGCAGCGCGGGGCCAAGTCGCAAAAGACGGAGCTTCGTACGCTCGGAGGGGGGAGGTGATTATGGCAAAGGTCAGTGTCATCACGCCGGTCTACAATGGCGAACGGTTCCTGGCCGCCTGTATCGAGTCGGTTCTTGGTCAGACCTACGGGGACTGGGAGTACATTATCGTCAACAACGCCAGTACCGACGGCACGGGGCGTATCGCCCGGGATTACGCGCGGCGCGATGCGCGCATTCGCGTGGTCGACACGCCGAGCTTTCTGCCTCTGATTGATAACTGGAATTTCGCGCTCGGTCAGATGGACCTTCAGAGCCGCTACTGTAAAGTGCTCCACGCCGATGATTTCCTGTTTCCGGAATGCCTGTCCCAGATGGTCGAATTGGGTGAGCGCCACCCCGGCGCGGGCGTGATTGGGTCCTTCGTACTGAAGGGCCAGCACGTGGCCTGTGACGGGCTGGGCACGGAAACTCGCGTCGTCGACGGGCGTGAGATATCGCGCGAGACGTTCCGCAAGCGCTTGTACGTGTTTGGGTCGCCGACCTCCCTGATGTTGCGCGCGGACCTGGTGCGGTCGGAGCAGCCTTTCTACGACGCCAATTATCTGCATGCCGACGTGGAGGTTTGCCATCGCCTGCTGCAGAAGACCGACTTTGGTTTCGTGCCGCAGGTACTGACTTGTACGCGACTGCACGACGAGTCGCAGACCTCGACCGTGGCGGCAAAGCTCAACACCAACGCCGTGGAGAACCTCGTCATGCTGTTGCGATACGGCCCGGGGCTGTTCGATGCGGATGAATATGCGCGGCTGCTGCGCCGGGCTTACGAGCGCTACTATGTCGTGCTGGCCCGTCATGTCCTGCGCCACGGCGAGCTACACGCCTTGCGTCATCACCGTCAGCGGCTGCAGGCCGCCGGCGTTCCGTTCAGTCCTTGGCGCTTCACCTGGACCTCGCTGTCGGAGGCGGCGGCGCGCGCGCGTCGACCTCGGGACGTCATGCGCTGGTTAGGGCGCCGGGCCAAAAGCCGTACGCCGGCGTAGGCATTAGCATGTGCGCGGGCTGACGGCACAGGGGGCGGATTATCAAAGCGTGACGGGCGGGTATCGCTTCTTGCGTATGCGCCACCAATACGTGTGCCTGGATGGCAATCCCATCGTGCCCCTGCTCTCGGGGAAGGGGTCGCTGCTTCGTCACCTTGGACTTCGAAACCTAGTTGACCTTGCCTTGCATCATATCCGCGTGCCTCACCCCTTTGCGGGGAGCAATGTGATTCGCCTCCCGGTGTATGGCCAGTTCGCTTATCCAGTGCAGCGCGGCTACCTGGTGTTCGATCTGGAGCGCGGGATCGTCACTCAGATATTCCGACCCGAGCTCCCGGCGGCGAGGTTCGAGGCTTGGGCGCAGACAATGAACGAGCTGCGCGCGGTCTCCTTCGCGCCCGCCATCGGTGAGATTAATGCCTCCGCCCAATGGTGCGAGATGTCCTACATCGAAGGGGCGGTGGGGCTGTCGCTCTTGGCTTCCCGCGCGGACGAGGTGCTGGCGTCCTTTGACCGGATGGTGCTGCCTTGCCTGAAAGAGCTGCTGCGGCTGAAGCCCTGGGTGCGCCGCCGGGGGCGCGACTACGTTGACGAACTTCGCGCGGGTATGAAGCTGCACGTTTTGGATGCCTTCCCTGAAGTGTATGAGCTTCTCCAGCGGCACCTTAACGAAATCGACGCGGCCTTCGTGGCGCCGAACGCGGCCGAGGAAGTCGTGTTGACGTTCTCACATGGTGATTTTGTCCATCCGAACTTCATCGTGAGCGGTGAAGATTTGCGGGTGGTCGATTGGGATACTGCCGGTCGGCGTAGTGCGCTGCATGATATGCATGCTTTTTTCTTCGCGCATATGTATTGGCGACCCGATGTCGTCTTGTCCCATGAAGCCATCGTCGCGGCCGCTGATCGCCTGCTGGACGATCATCCTGTCGATCGCCCGGCAATCCTGGCACGCCTCGATCTTTATCGTGCCATCTATTACATGGAAAGGGTGGCGATGGTGCTGACGCGTGACTTCTCGGTGGGGGATGCCGAACACCTGCGCGATGCTGTGGGCTTGCACACCGCGTTCGAAGCGCATCCAGCGGTGGCGGATCCGAGGCCGTCCCATCACGGGAAAGAAGCCCCCGGCTGAAGCCGGGGGTGTAAGGCGGAAAACCTCGAAGGAGGTTATTGGGGTACGACGATCACGACGTAGTTGTTGGCACCGCCTGCCACGCCGCCGGCCCGGTTGCCACCGAGGGTGACGGTCTGCCCTGCATCATAGCCGGCCGAGTACAGCGCGAGATCCGCTCCCCCGTCAGTGCCGATGGTCTCGCCCGTGGGGGCAAACGCCGCAAGCCAGGCGGGGCGGTCGGCCGCGGCGGTATCTGCCGCATACCCGACGTATACCGTGGAGGTCGCAGGGATCGTGAAGCTGACCGCGTCTCCCGCGTCGCTCGCTTTATCGCCATCGCGGGTCATGACCCATACGCCGCCTGACAGCGCGTTCGGCACCGAGCGGACGCTGGCATTGTCGTCATCCACATAATATCGCCCGCCTACCTCGACGACGTTCTGCTCGAGGCCGTGAGTCAGGTTATCCAGCAGGAACGCCGGCGAGCAGGACTGCTGCCCCTGCAGATGCTGCGACCAGCATTCTCCTATCATCGCATGGCCCAGGCTGTTGGGGTGCTTGTGCCCAGCGATGTCACCCGAGCGGCTGAGGATGCTGCGATCATACAACCCGGGGTAGTCGCGGAACAGTTGGTAAAGGTCAGGCCCCACGAACGTCCCCCCATGGCCCGCGGCGATGCGTTGGATGGCGTTGTTGTAGGGTTGGATATAGTTCACGTTCAGACCGTAGCTGTCGATGGTGCCGGGGCTCAGGTCTCCAGTAGGGGGAATCACGGGCATCGCGGTCGCAATGTGCACGTCGCGGAATCTGGCGACCGCATCGACGAAGGTCTGCAGATTGGCCTCGAAGGCCGCGGGCGAGAGCCCGGTGCCCACATCCGTCGCCCCAAACAGCGCGAGCACGCCGTCCACGTCCCCTTTGCGGTACGCGTCGCCGGAGCGCATCGGATCCGTGTAACGGCTGAGAAGGTTCGTCGTGAAGTTGGGGTGACTCGCTTCCGCCGAGGACAAGGATGGGATAGCGTCGTTGAATACCGTCACGGGCACGCCGTCGGCCGCGGACAGGCTGGCGGCCAGATTGGCCTGCATGCCGCCTGTGGCCATCATGCGTCCGTCGGCTGTGACGTTGTCGGCCCGGTACTCGTCCCCGGAGCCGACTGTCACCCCGTCGCCGACACTGACGTAATGGCGACCAACGCCGATGTTCGACACCGTGTGGCTGTCCACCACGGCGCCGCCCACGCGGAGGGTGGCGACGACCTCGTGGTCGCCCGTTGTCACCGGGTCGAACTGGGCGTCGAAGGTGCTGCCCCCGTGGGTGTCGCGGGTCCTCGCCGGCGTTGCACCGTTCAGCGTGATGTCGACGTCGGCACCGGGGGCGTTGATCACGTGCGCCCGCACCGTAATCGTTTCCTCGCGCATAACATGGCTGGAGACGGAGTCCGCTACCGGGACCGAGACGACCACCGCGGGCTCGGTAGGCGCATCCCCTATCACTACGTCGCGGAACGTGGCGTGCCCCTGCGAGTACAGCGCGACGGTGCCCTCGGTGAGATTGGTATCGTAATGGCTGAACATCGCTTCACCATCGAGGTACACCATAACCACCGGGCCGTGGCCGACCGCGCGGATCCGCACTTCGTCGCCCGGTTGATAACCAATATTGCGCACGGCGATCGGTTCCCATCGATTGTCGACGCGCTTCTCAAAGCGGGTGAAGCCCCAGCGCGGGCTCATCGACACACGGTAGTACGACTCGCGCGCACCGTCTTCGCTGCGCTGGTAGCGGAACATGACGCCGAGTCCCTGCTCGTCTCCAAGGGTCGCAGCCGTGGAAAAATCGAAGTCCGCACGCGGATCCTCCTCGCGCAGGTACAGGAATGAACCGCGGTGGAAGCCATGCGCGTAAGAGCGGGGCGCCTGATAGCGGTTGGAGACATGCGCGGTCTGACGGAACACTCCATTGTCGTCGACCACCCACGTCAGTTCGCCGCGATAGCCGGAGTCGTTGACCGGCACCCACGTGCGGCTGTCGCTGTCTTGTTCGCCCGGCAGTTCCTCACCCGGCTGTTGCCCGTCGGGGTCATCGTTGACCGGCGGTGCGCCGTCGTCGATCGGCGGTTCGTTGGTATCCGACGCCGGCGGATCGTTGCTGGGGGTGCCGTTGTCACTGCCCCCCCCACCGCACCCGACGGCGAGAAACGAAGTGATGGCAATCGCCAACAAGGTTTTGCTCCCTGGGTGGACCATGGTTCCCTCCATACGCTTAGTGAACTTCCTTGTGGTTATCGATGAGCGATGATAGGACTGCTCGCTCGCGTTCTTGGGGCACGCCTCATCGCGGACCCATAGAGCCAATTTCACGCAGGCGCAGTCTTTACTAAAAAGTAGATGAAGAAGACGTTCCTGCAACCGCAGTGTCGGTGTTCCAGCGGCCCCCGATAGATGGCCAAACTCTTGGCAGACCACCACCTGGGCGTAATGAGACGACTGCAGCGCGTGCAGATCGGCATGGAGTGGAACCGACCTCCACTGTGGTCCGTGGAGCGGACGTGTTGGCTTAACGACAACGGGGGCCGTGGATCGTATGAGTGGGGTGGCGGATGCAAGAATGCGATCCGGGGCAGGTACTCCGGATTCCTTGGCGCCGCCGCCTTAGCGTCAAAGATGTGTCGAGCTTGCGCCGGCAATAAAGGACCCCGGCCGAAGCCGGGGTAAGGGTCCAACTCGACGTGTTTATTGGGGCGCGACGATCACGACATAGTTGTTGGCGCCGCCCGCCACGTCGCCCGCGCGGTTGCCGCCGAGGGTGACGGTCTGGCCCGCGCCATAGCTGGCCGCGAACAGATCGAGGTCTGCGCCGCCGCTGGTGGCGACGGTCTCCCCGGTCGGGGTGAAGCCATCGTTCAGCCAGGCGGGGCGGTCCGCTGCATCCGTTCCGGCGGCGTAGCCCACGTACACCGTGGCGGCTGCCGGAACCGTGAAGCTTACGGCCTCGGCCGCCGCGCTGTCCTTGGCGCTGTCACGCGTTTTGACCCAGATGCCACCCTCCAGCAGACTCGGCAGCGCCGTTACACGCGCATCCGTATCCACGTAATAGCGGCCGCCGACCTCAACCAGGTTCTGCTCCAGGCCATGGGTAAGGCCCCCGAGCAGGATGTTGGGCGAGCAGTTCTGCTGTCCCTGCAGGTACTGCGACCAACATTCGCCCATCATCGCATGGCCCAAACTGTTGGGGTGCTTGTAGCCGGCGTTCGGGCTGGGGCGGCTGCGGTCATACAGGTCGGGATAGTCGCGGAACAGCTGGTACAAGTCGGGGCCGACGAACGCCCGCGTGTCGCCCGCCGCGATGCTTCGGATGGCGTCGTTGTAGGGCTGGATGTATTCGGCGTTCAATCCGAAGCTGTCAATCGCGGCCGGGCTGAGATCGCCCTCGGCCGGAATCACGGGCATCGCGGTGGCGATGTGCACGTCGCGGTACTCGCCCGCCCGGTTGACGAAGGTCTGTACATTGGCCTCGAAGTCGGCCGGCGAGAGGTGGTTGCCCACATCCGTAGCGCCGAGTAGGAGAAGCACGCCGTCGACGTCGCCGTTTCGCAATGGGTCGGTCGCTCGCAGCGGGTCAGTGTAACGACTGAGGACGTAGTTCACGAAGTTGGCGTGACTCGCTTCCGCTGAGGACAAGGAGGGGATAGCCTCGTTGAACACCGTCACGGGCACGCCTTCGGCCGCGGACAGGCTAGTGGCCAGATTCGCCTGCATGCCGCCGGTGGCCATCATGCGTCCGTCGGCCGTGACGTTGTCGGCCATATACTCGTCTCCAGAGCCCGCGGTCACGCCGTCGCCGATGCTGATGTAATGGCGACCCACGCCGATGTTGGATACCGTGTGGGTGCTCACGACGGTACCATCGACGCTGAGCGTGGCGACGAGCTCGTAATCTCCCGTGTCCACCGGGTCGAATTGGGCGGTAAAGGTGTTGCCGTCGTGATCGGTTCGGGTCGTCGCCGGTCCGACGCCGTTCAGCGCGATGTCCACCTCGGCGTTCGGCGCGTTGATCACGTGCGCACGCACCGTCATGGTTCCATCACGGGTGAAATGGCTGGAAACGGTATCGTTGACGGGCACTGAGATGACAACGGCGGGCGCGTCCTGGACATCGGCTAGCTGCACGTCGCGGAACGTGGCATGGCCCTGTGAGTACAGTGCGACCGTACCATCCATGAGATCGGTGTCGTAGTGGCTGAACATCGGTTCGCCATCGATATAAACCATCACCACGGGCCCCTGTCCCACGGCGCGGATCTCGATGTCGTCGCCGGGTTGATGGCCGATGTTTCGGACCGCGATCGATTCCCAGCGGTTATCGATGCGCTTCTCGAACCGGGTGAAACCCCAGCGCGGACTCATCGAGACCCGGTAGTAAGACTCCTGGGTGCCGTCCTCGCTGCGCTGGTAGCGGAACATGACGCCGAGGCCCTGCTCGTCGCCCAGCGTCGCCACCGTGGAGAAATCGAAGTCGGCGCGGGGCTCATCCTCGCGCAGATACAGGAACGAGCCGCGGTGGAAGCTATGGGCGTATGAACGCGGTGCCTGATAGCGGTTTGAGACGTGCGCGGTCTGGCGGAACTCGCCGTTGTCGTCGATCACCCACGTCAGCTCGCCGCGGTAGGCAGAGTCGTTGACCGGTACCCAGGTGCGGTTCTCGCTGTCGTGTTCGTCCGGAAGTTCCTCGCCCGGCTGTTGGCCGTCGGGATCGTCGTTGACCGGTGGGGTGCCGTCGTCGACCGGGGGTTCGTTGTTGTCCGACGGCGGGTCGTTAGTGTCCGAGGGCGGGTTGTTGTCCGGATTGCTGGCGCTTCCACTGCCACCGCCGCAACCGACGGCGAGAAAGGAAGTGATGGCGAGCGCCAACAAGGTCTTGCTCCCTGGGTAAACCATGGTGTACCTCCATGTCATTATTCGAACAGCGTTGTGGTGACCGAACGAGTCCTACGAGAGTCTCGCTTTCTTGTTCTCATGGGCGGGCCGCGTCCCAGACCCATAGAGCCAACTTCGCGTACGCGCGGTCTTCTTAGAAAGTAGATGAAGAACCGTTGCCTGCAAGCGACAGGCGGAAGTTTGTGCCCGTCGCCGGAGCGGTTACCAGACGTCCTGGCTCGGCACCACAATGACCAGGTACTGCATCGCGCCAGAAGCACCGTCAGCGCGATTAGCGCCAAGGCTCACTTCGCCCGGCTGCTCGATACGTTGCTGCCAAAGGGTGAGAATGCCGTCGGTCGTACGGACGGTGTCGCCAGTAGGCGCAAACGCGTCGTTTAGCCACGTAGGCACGATGGAGGCGTTGGCGTCGTAGGCGACATAGACGGTGGCGGGGCGGTCGAGGGTGAAGCGCATCCCCGTTCCGTTCATATTCGCAGAGGCTCCGCTGTCGGGGAGTATCCAAATGCCACGTTCAAGAAAGCTCGGTCGTGCACGCAGGCGTGCGCCGTCGTCGTGCACGAGGTATCCCGCGCCGTCTGCGTTTTGTAGATGGCGCACATACACCGGATCGTCGACGCGCCGAAGGTCCTGGCGGTAACCGAAGGGCTCCAGACTGTCCACGAAGAACGGCAGCGGCGCGTTGACGTCGGCGAGAGCGCGTTGCCACAAAGCGGCGAGTATGCGGTGACCGAGGCTGTTTGGGTGGGTATTGTCGGCGTACAAGCTCACGCGCCCGCCCTGAATGAAGAAATGATAGAGGTCGGGTCCCGGGAGTCCTTCCTGGTCCAGCACCGCGTTGTATTCGCGCGTGCTGACATTGCGCGGGTGGTTGTGGGGATCGGAGTAGGGCACCGTTTCGGCGCGGTCGCCAAAGCGCGGCGGCACGCGCGCCGCCAGGATCGGGGGGCCGCTCATCGATAGCACCGTATCGACGATGCGGCGAATGCGGATGCGGTAGTGGCTCGCGGTGCGGCCCTCGGTCGCTGCGCCAGCGTCGTTGGTGCCGACCAGCAGCAGGATCGCGTCGGCCGCGGCGTGGCGTTCCACGTAGTGGTGGATGCGCTTGGCGGTATGATCGGACTCGTCGCCCGGCACCGCCTCGTTCATGACCACGGTGGGCAGGCCCCGCACGCTCAGGGCTTCGGCCAGCACGGCACCCATGCCGCGCGTGCCGATCATGCGCCCCTCCGAGGTGCGATTGTCGGCGGGAAAGTTGTCACCATGGCCGTTGTGGATGGAGTCGCCCACCGCGAGCCAGGTCTTGCCGTTCAGCCCGATCTCGCGCGTGGTGAACGCTAGCACTTCGCCGTCGAGAAGCAGTTCGACGTCGAGGATGGCGTCGCCGGCCGGTAGGCCGCCGAAGTCCGCCGCGAAGCTTTCCGCCTCCGCGGGACGCGTGGCTTGCGCGATGAGGCGACCGCCGGCGGCCTCGCGGAGCTGGATGCGGACCTCGGCCGCGGAGGGCGCATCGGCGAGCGCGCCCTCGACGCGCAGAAGGGGGCCGCTGACGGTTGTGAAGGGTTGCGGATGGGTCACCGCGATTGACGGCCGCTCGGCAAGCGTTTCGATGCGCACGTTGTCGAACGAGGCCTGGTGGCGCGCGTAGAGGCCGATGCTGCCGCTCAGTAGCGGATCCTCGTCCCGCACGGTAAGGGTCTCCACGCCGTCGACGAACACGCGGATGAGCGGACCGCGCACGTCGACGGTCAGCTGCAAGGGCCCGTGCTGGTAGCCGCGGGCACTGGTGGCCAGCGGCGTCCAGGGGACGGACTGCTCATCGGTGGGCGCGCCCTCGCGCCGCTCCAGGCGGATGAACGTGGACTGCGCGCTCAGGCTGAGCCGGTAGTCCACATCCTGGTCTTGGACGCGAAACACGAGGCCGACCTCGCCGCCGTGCTCAGGCGGTTCCACGTCGGCCTCGAAGCGATAGTCCTCCCAACGAACGCCGTCGGCCCACCACACCACGCCGCCCAGCGAGTGTCCGCCGGCAAGACCGCGGCTGGCGCGGAAGACGTCATTCGCGTACGTCTGGCGTATGCGCTTCCCGTCTTCACCGCGCCATTGGTAGGGGTAGGTGCTGCCGTCGACCACGTCCACCGGATTCGCCTGCACCCATCCGTCCGGTAGACCGCCTGCGGGAAAGGTCGCATTGAAGAGGGCCTCGGCACGTTCCACCGTGATAGCCATGGTTGCCGCCGTCGTGCGTCCATGGGCGTCGGTGACGCGGTACTCGAAGCTGTCTTCGCCCCAGAACACGGCGTCGGGGATGTACCGATACCGCCCTTGCCCGGGGTCTAGCAAGTAAACCCTGCCCGCACCGGGTTGCGTTGCGATTGCGTACTGCAGCGGCGCGGCGCCCTCGCCGGGCAGAATGCCCTCATGGTTGGAGCCGCGGGTAAGCGTAAGAGTATGAACTTCGCCGGTCGATGGCGGGCCCGACGTGGGCGGGGAACTGCTGTCAGAGCCTCCGCAGGCGACTAGCGTCGACAGAAAGAAAGGAATAAGTAGGGACGTCAGTCCCCGCGCGGCGACCCTTGGGCGCGACCCCATCGATGTGTACCCCAGCACTCGTTATTATCTGCACCGCCGCGCGATGATGAACCGCCGGCGCCTCCCCCGTGATCGAAGAGCGTCGCGCTGCGTGCGCAACCGGTGCTTGGCCGGGTGTCGTCGTGGGTGCACGTCCTTGCGCGTTCCCGTGCTGGCACGCCAGACGGCTCGATCGCCTTGATCATCTTGATCAACCATAGTTGGCGGCATAGCGTGTGCAAGTGACCGGCTGGTAAAGCTGGTTGGTGCGGCTAGGATTGGGCCATGAACAACAAGCCAAGGACCCACGAGCTTCGCGCCCTGGAGGACCCGCTCGTCGCCCCGGACCCGGTGGTGGTGACGATGCGCATGCAGCATCATGCGGGGCCCTCGGGCTACGACCGCTTGGCCGACTACGTCGGCGGCACCCGCATCGCGTTGCCCGAGCGCCCCAGTTTGTCGGAGCGCGTACTGATGCGCGCCTTTCGGCCCTGGATACGCGCCAACGGCTCGCAGTGGTATCACGGCCCGCAGTTCGCCGGCGAGTTGCGCGCGGCCCGGTGCTGGGTGGGTGCCCGCAAACCGCGGGTGTTCCATTTCCTGTACGGCGAGAATTCCTATCGCTACCTCGGTCATCTGAAGCGCTGGTCGTCGGGGAACGCCATCGTTTGCACCTACCACACGCCGGCCGCGCGGTTTCGCGAGGTGGTACGCGAGCGCGCCCATCTGGCTCGGGTGGATGCATGCATCGTCGTTTCGAACGTGCAGCGCGAGGTCTTCGCCGACGTTCTTGGAGCCGACAGGGTGCATTTCGTCCCCCATGGAGTGGATACCGACTACTTCAAGCCCGCGGAGCGCATCCCCGGGCAGCCATCGGACGATCGTCAATGTCTGTTCGTCGGCTCTCATCTGCGTGATGTGGCGAGCCTGGCCCGGGCGGCGCGCGAGCTCGCCCTCACGCCCGGCGTGCGATTCGTGGTGGTGACGTCGGAGCGCCATCGTGCGCTTTTCGAGGGGCTCGCCAACGTCGAGTTCCGAACGCGGGTCAGCGACAGCGAACTGCTCAGCCTCTACCAGCAGAGCGATCTGTTCGTCATGCCGCTGATCGACTGCACAGCCAATAACGGCCTGCTCGAAGCGATGGCGTGCGGTCTTCCGCTGGTGACGACCGATCTGCCCGGGGTGCGGGATTACGTGGACGAGGAGGGGGCGGTCCTGGTGCCGATGCAGGATGTCGATGGGCTCGTGCAGGCGGTGCAGTCGGTACTGGGCGACGAGCTGCGCCGTCGGCGCATGGCGCGCGCCTGCCGTGTCCGTGCCGAGGCGCTGCGCTGGGAGAATGTGGCGCAGGCGGTGCGCGGCGTGTACGCGCAGGCGCTCGGGCAGCGGTGAGCGGCGGGCGAGGCTCCCCGCGCCGGCGGCGCGTTCGGCTGCGCCGCCGGCTGCCTGAAGGTCAGCGGGTCTGGGGGGCCGGCAGCGCGAGGGCTGAACGGGCGTAGGCGGCTTCCAGTGCGTCCCGGAAGTTGAACGAGGAGTCCAGCAGTTCCGCGCCGGCGCGGCGCGCGCCCTCCAGTAGCCGCGCGTATAGCGCCTCGTCGTCCAGTGCCGCACCGATCTGGCGCGCGAGATCGGCGACATCGTGTTCGCGGAACAGCAGCCCGTTGTCACCGTGGCGCACGACGTAGGGGAATGGCCCCGCATCCGGGGCGATGACCGGCCGTCCCAGCACGAGGCTCTCGATGGCCGCCTTACAGCGTGACTCGGGAAGTTCTGCGCGGGTGGGTGTGACGACAACGCGCGCCTCACGCACCAAGGTCGGCACGCGATCGTGCGGCACGTAGCCGGGCACCTCGATCTGTCGCGCGCAGGGGGCGGCGGCCGCGCGCTCACGCAGCCGTGCCAAGTCCGGGCCGCCACCGGCATACACCAAGCGCAGGCGTGGGTCGGCCTGCAGGCGCGGCAACATGGCCTCGAGCAGGTCGAACACCCCCTTGGCTTTCTGCAGGCGCCCGACGAACAGCACCGTGCGGCCGCCTGCGTCACTCGGGGCCTCGCGTGGCGCCCGGTGCGCGTCCAGGTAGCGGTACGAGAGGTTGAACTCGAGCAGCCGCGCGCGCGGTACGCCGAGGGCGAGCAACTGCTCACGCAAGTAGGGCCCATGGCAGATGACGGCGTGCGCATGAAGGATGACCCAGCCGTCGAGCCATGTCTCCAGCTGTCGATTCCAGCGCCGTGAGCCGCCGCCGAATCGCCCGTGGCGGGTATGTACGAAGGGCACACCGAGCATGCGCGCGGCAGCGTAGCAGGCCCACAGCGGCGGCCCCGAGGCGGCACACAGCACCCAGCTCGGCCGAAAGGCGAGGATGCGGGCCGCCGTCGTCAAGAACATACGTAGCTTGGCGAAGGGCCCCAGCAGCGGGTTGCGGCGCGGACCCCAGTGCAAGGTCCGCGCCCGCGCGCGCGCGGTGCGATGTGACCCGCTGTGCCGGTTGAAGGACAGCAGCAGAACGGGTTGGTCCTCGCTCCACTGCAAGAAGGTGCCGATGTAGTGGTGCGGGCCGCCCGTGACCTGCGCGGGCCTGTCGCCGAGGGCGGCCAGTTCCGCGGCCACGTCCCCGTTCTTGCAGTAAACCAGTCGTCCCTGACCCATTGCGCTGTTGCTCCCCCCTGTGCGCCGCTGAACGTTCGCTAAACTTGTGATTGTGGTGCCCGGTGCCCCGCTGTGGCGGCGGGCATTCGCATCCTTGTGAGGATGAGGTTGGTGTGCGCGCCGCGGCGGGATCCCTCATCGGTCCCCTAGAAGATAGCAGGGTGTGCAGGCGCGGCCGCCGGTTTGCGCCAGTGCCGTGGTGTCGGGTCGCGAAGTGGATCCCAGAACCCGTGAGCGTGTGCCGGCGGCGCAGCCGGAGTGTGAACACGGTCCCGCCCGGGCGCCGCGCGCTGCCTAAGATGGCCCCACCGAGCAAGGAGCCAACTCAACCAAGGGAGCCCGGCAAACAGAAACAAAAGAGGAAACAATGAGGTACCCACATTCAAGGCTATGGACAAGCGCGCTGTGCGCGGGCGCTATGATGCTGGGTGCGTCCCAGGTCCATGCGCAGTTGCTTTACAAGACCGATTTCGAGTCTCTGGAGCCCGAGTGGCGCCATCACGGCAATACCACCACACGGATCAAGCCCTCGCCGGACGGGTACGGCAAAGCCGCCTACTTCGAGATCGAGCACGGTGACAGCAGCAACGGCAGCCTGTACCGCTCGGAGATCGTCTTCATTTCCGATGAGGTTCACCCGGAAGTGCGCAACGCGGAGATCGGCAAGGAGTACTGGTACGGGTTCAGCATCTGGCTCGACGAGCATGAGCCTGACGTGCGCGGCGAGAACTGGTTCCAGTGGGGCCGCACGCCGGATCGCGACGCGGCCGGCAATCTGCTCGAGATCTACGGCAATCCGCCCTTGTCCTTAGGCTCGACCGACGATGGCCGTTGGGTGGTACTGAGCATGTCGGACAAGCGCAAGTACAGCACCGACAAGACCTTCACTACATGGAACCGGTTTGTGGTGGGCGAGCAGGAGCTCGGGCGTTGGCACCACTTCGTGTTCAACGTCAAGTGGGCGTACGACGAGGGTCAGGGCGGCCTCCTGCGAATCTGGAAGGACGGCAAGCTGAAGGTGGATCACCGCGGCCCGAATGCCTACAACGACGATCGCGGGCCCAAGATCACCATGGGGATCTACAAGTTCAGCTGGCGTCAGGACCAGAGCACCAATGTTGACCGGATCGCCAGCTACGCCGGCGCAGTGCGCATCGCCGATCACCGCGGCAGCTTCGACATGGTGTCCACCATTCCGGTGCATACGCCGCCGTCCAGGGTGGTGGAGCCGCACGCGCCGCGCGATCTGCGGGTCTCCGTGTCGGACGATTGAGTGGCTTGTAGGACCGGCACAGGGAGGTGCCGGAAGCTTATGTATAGCGAGGTCCAGGCGTGACGCAGTGCACGTTTTCGGCACGCCGGCGATGCCTGCGCCTGCTCTCGCTGGACGCGCCGCACGCAGCGGCTAGACTGGCGGGAAGATGAAGAACAACCGGGCGAGTTCCCCTCAGTCGGGAAAGCATGCCCCTTAATAAGCGTAGAACGAGCCTAAGAATAAGGAGTGGTTATGCCCAGGAGGGGGGGCCTGAAACAGGCCGTGATGCGCGCGTCGCGCGCTCGCAAGGCAGCGCATTTCTGGTCGCTGTACAACGGTGGTCAGGTGTTGGACGTAGGCGTGTCCGGCAATGAGCGCTCGCCTACGCAGAATCACTTCCTGAGGAACTTTCGCGGCCGGGACGAGGACTACACCGGTCTCGGCATCGATGACCTTGCGGGGGTGGCGCGCAAACACCCCGGCAAACGGTTTGTGACCTACTCGGGCGGTCGTTTTCCGTTCCCAGACGGTGCCTTCGACTGGGTGTTCAGCAACGCCGTCATCGAACACGTCGGTGATTTCGAGGCCCAGCGGACGTTTCTTGAAGAGATGATGCGGGTCGGCAAGAACGTATTCTTCACTACCCCCAACCGATGGTTCCCGATCGAGACCCACACCGGGGTCCCCTTTCTGCACTGGATTACGCCGTTGTTCGATCGCTGGTACGCGTGGCGCCGTGGGCGGCCCCGCGCGCAAGACCTCAATCTTCTGGACAGCCGCGCGTTGGGAACCCTGCTCGAAGCGGGCGGCGCTGCCGAATTCAGTCTTCATCGAGGCCGGCTTCTGGGGTTCACGATGACGTTCACCGTGATCTGCCAAGGCCGTCCGACGCTGGCTGAACTGCCGGCGGTGCCGGTGCGCGCCGCGACGCCGCTCGCCGCGGTCGTCGCCGAGGCGGAGGAGGCGCCGCGACAAGCTTCGGGCATGCGCTGATCCGCGCGACCTGGTTCCCAAGTCGCGGCGCCAGAAGGCGGATTAGGGCGCGAAGTGGGAAACCGTTCCGCTCCAAGTGTCTGCTGCTCATTACCATGGCCCGCGATCCAGGTCATGGTGATGGGAGACTACATGAAAGGCGGAATAAGCCGGTTTGGTAAAGGATGGATGGCCGCGGCAGTACTGGCCCTTGCAGCGCCCTTGAGCGCGGGCGCGAACGTGATCTACGACACCGATTTCTCGCAGATCAACGAATGGGCATTCTCGGGTAACAACACCACGTCAGTTACGGCTGCGCCGGACGGTGATGGCACGGCGGCGCGCTTCGTGCTCAATCGCAACGATCCCGTTTCGTTCCGGTCCGAGCTGGTGCACATCAGCGGTATGGTGCCCAATAATGTCCGCAACGCTTCTCCGGGGCAGGAGTACTGGTACGGCTTCAAGGTTTGGTTGGACAAGTTCGACCGGGATACGGAAGACGACATCCTGTTCCAGTTTCACGGTGCCGCGGACGCGGGTTGCCCGTCGCAGCGCGCGCCCAACCTCAACTTGTCGATCCGCAACGACTCGTGGATCGTCACCTCGGTCGGCGACTCGCGCCGGTGCATCAGCCGCGACGACCGCCCCTGGCAGAGTTGGGTGCAGCGCAAGCTCGGCACGTACGAGACGGGCCGCTGGACGCACTTTGTGATGCGGATCAAGTGGAGCCACCAGACCGACGGGATCCTCGAGATCTGGAAGGATGGTGAGAAGGTGCTGTCGCAGCGCACGCGCACCATGTTCAATGACCGCAAGGGTCCGAACATGAAGATCGGTATCTACAAGCCGAGCTGGAGCAGCCGCCGTACCAACACCAATCAGCGCTCGTTGTACTATGGTGACCTGCGGGTGGCGCTGGGCTCCAATCAGTTCGAGGCGGTGTCGACCATGAACGGGCCGACCGGTGGCACCCCCGCTGCCCCGCAGGGTCTAGCGGTAGACGTCGCGCCGCCGGCCGAAGTCTCACCGGCACCTGCGCAACCGGTCGGTGAGGCCGAGCCCGAAGGGGACAACTGCGTCCGGTGCGAGATCGTACAAGACCGCAGCAGCTTATCTATACTCAGGTGACGCGATTGCCGCGTAACTCATAATTAGCGACAGCAACACGAGGGGACGCCAGGAGGGCGCTGGTTGGGACCAGGGAGGGTCCAATGAGGAATGGCAGTACTCAAACGGAGATGGGCGACGTCTCCATCTCTGTATGCCGCGCCGTTCGGCCGGCACCCATCGCGCAACAGACTCTGTCCGAGCGGTCGCTCCATGCAGTGCCACTGGAAGGTGCGCCGTGCGTGGAGGCTAGGCAGGACGGCTTTGCCAAGCCACGGGTACTCATGATCGGTGTCCATCCCGAGCGCACGCCGGGCGGGATCGCCGCCGTCTACGCACTCTATCGCCGGGGCGGGCTTTCGAACCGGGTTTCTCTGCGTTATCGCTGGAGCCAGTTGGAAGGGCGCTTGCCCCTCAGGCTCGCGGTGGCCGTTGCGGCCGCGCTGCGGATCGGCTTCGACATGCTGTTCTGGCGTCCCGATGTCGTACACCTGATGGTGGCCGCCAACGGCAGCTTCTTCCGTAAGTCGGTCTACCTGTGGATGGCGCGCCTCCTGGGCCGGCGAACGCTGTTCCACATGCATGCCTCCAGCTTCCAGGAGTTCTATGCCGGCCTGCCGCGTTGGGCGCGCGGGTATGTACGGGCGACGCTGGCGCGCACCGAGGTGATCGCCCTCAGTCCGAGTTGGGGCCGCTTCTACGCCGAACTGCGCGGCACGCGCCGAGGGGTGCACGTGCTCGGCAATCCGGTCGCTATCCCGCCACTCGCAGCGGATGATGTGCAAGCGAGCGAAGTTCAGCTGGTGTTCCTGGGCCGGGTCGGGGAACGCAAGGGGGCCTGGGATCTGATCGGCGCGCTAGCGCAGCTGCGCGCGGTGCCCGGGTGGCGGGCCTACATCGCCGGCGACGGAGATCTCGACAAGGCGCGCGCGCTCGTGCGCGAACATGGCCTCGAGGAGCGGGTCGAGATCTGCGGCTGGATCGATCGGGAAGGCGTGGAACGTCTGCTCGGTAAGCCCAGTATTGTGGTGCTCCCCTCGTACCGGGAAGGGTTGCCGGTCGCGCTCTTGCAGGGCATGGCGCACGGACACCCCGTGGTGTCGACGCATGCCGGCGGAATACCCGACTTGGTGGAGCACGGGCGCAGCGGTTATCTGGTGGCGCCGGGCGCTGTCGCGGAACTGGCCGCGGCGCTGCGACGGCTCATCGGGGACGCACCAAGGCGCGCGCGCATGGGGGCGTACAACCGGCGCCGCGTGGAGCGCGCCTATGCGCTCCCCCTGGTCGTCGACGATCTGGTGGCGCTGTACGGTGTCGAGCGGGAGGTCGGCGCATGAGCGCTCCGTTCTTTGTCACCGGAACCCCGCGCTCGGGCACCAAGCTGCTGCGCGCGCTCATCAAGCAGCAGCCTGGGTTGTGGATCCCCGACGGGGAGACCAACTTCTTTCCGCACTTCCTGACGCGGGCGCGGACGTATGGCGATCTCGCCGAGCGCCGCAACTTCCAACGCCTCGCGCAGGATATGGCGCGCACCAAGGCCTACTGGTACTGGGAGAGCGAGGGCGTCGCCCCCACCGCGGAAGAGTGGTACGCGCAATGTCCGGGCTATCGCATGCCGCAGGTGTTGGAGGGTTTGTTCCGCGCCCTGTACGCGCGCGAGGGCGCGCCGGCCGGACCATGGCAGCGGCTGCGGTGGGGCGACAAGTCCCCGGCCCACGTCGAGCGCTTGGACGTGATCGCGCGCCACTTCCCCGCGAGTCGCTTCGTGCACATCGTGCGCGATCCGCGCGATGTGGCTCTGTCGGCGGAACGTGCCTGGGGCAAGCACAAACTGCGTACCGCTCAGCGGTGGTTCGATGCAGTGTCGGCCGCGCGGCGAGTGGGTCGTGCGATCGGGTCAGAACGCTATCTTGAGCTGCGTTACGAGGACCTGGTCCGTGACCCGGAACGCGAGGTGGCGCGCGTGGTGGCTTTCCTGGGAGCGCCGTTCGACCCCGCGCGGGTGCAGCTCAAGCGCCCCTCGGAGAACCTCGGTTGGGCTCAGGGTCAGAAAGGTGTGGTGAGCGACAACGCCGGTCGTTTCCAGCGCGACATGGCGGAACGTACGCGGCGTCAGATCGAGGGCCTGTGCGGGCCGCTGCTCGATGAGTTGGGCTACGCGCGCGAGTTTCCCAATATCCCGCACTGGCGCCTGGGTGCTGCGGCGATGCAGGCGCTGAAGCTGCGCGACGGGGTGCATTGGCTGGCTTTCCAGCGACGGGCATGGGGCGGCTGGTGGCACGGCTTGCGCTTCGTGTCGGCGCGTTGATTGGCGATCCACCGACGACCACGAACGAGAATAGGGCACGCACAGATGCTCGACATCAACGTTTATCCCGACACTCATCCGCGCCACAGTTCGCCTATCTACGCGGGCCTGTTCGAGCTCGAACATCGGGGTGAGGCGCGCGTGGGTTTCTTCCGACGGCGCCCGCTCGCGCTGCGCGACGAGTCCAGCTATGCGGGGCACACGCTGTGGCTGGAAGTGGCCGATAGCGTCCGTGGTATCCACCGCCGCGTCTGCTTCGATATGGAAGACAGCCATGCCTACAATGCGCTAGATCGCCTGGACGCCTGCGACGTGTACTTCAAACGCAGTTACAGCCGCGGCGCCAGCGGCGCGCTGGCGCCGCGGCGACGTGCAAAGATTTTGCCTTATGGTCTGTATGCGCCGTGCAGCAGCCCGCACGAGCGAGGTCTGGTGGCACGGGCCTGGCATTATCGCCGGCAGCATGCCGGCACGGCGGCAGCGCTACGCGCGGCGGCCGCGGCGATGCGCACCCGCTACCTTCGTTGGCGACGTCCCCAAGCGGCCGCGCATTATCCATACCCCTTCATGCAGCGGTGGGCGGAGCCACAAGAGGGGTCGTCCGAGCCGGTGGTGCTGTTCCAGACGCGGGTTTGGGATCCGGCCGAATGGGCGCCTGTGCAGCGCGACGAGGTGGCGCGCCTCAACCACGAGCGTGCCGAGATCGTGCGGGCGCTGCGCCGGTCTCTCGGACCGCGATTCGTCGGGGGTCTGGCGCCCAGTCCCTATGCCGCCGCGCACTATGCCGACTGTCTGACCGAGCGCAGCACCTCGCGTGCAGGCTTCATGCAGCTTGTCAAGGGCAGTTCCGTGGCGGTCACCTCGACCGGCCTGCATCGCTCGATCGGCGCCCGGTTGGCGGAGTACGTGGCGGCGGGCCGTGCCATCGTGACCGAGGCGCTGCCGTGTGAACTGCCCGTGCCACTGATCGAGGAGCGGAATCTGCTCAGCTTCGATGATACTGACGGCTGCGTGGCGGCCTGCGTACGCCTGCTGGAGGAGCGCGACTTGGCCGATCGCATGCGCGCCGCCAATCGACGCTACTACATGGCTCAGCTCGAGCCGGCCGCGCACATGCGCCGTTGCCTGGAGCAGGCGCTGGCAAGGGTCCCGGGGGCCGTGGCGGCCTGTGCTGAATCGTACTGAGGTGATCCCTTAGGCGCCTGGCATCGCTAAGGGGCGCTGCTATTCTCACAGCAGGAAACGCGCGGCCCGCGGGGACGTGCATGCCCGCCGCAGTTGGGCGGGCCACAATGACAATAGGTTGTCGTACAGACAACGCCGACTCAGTCCCCTCTGTGTTCCACCGCTCGTTCAGCGCCAAACCGGCGAGCCGAGTCATGCGCGGCGGGAGGACGAGTCACAAGGACGTGAAAGCAAGCGAGAGGAATGCATGGCGACGGCGAAAACACAACGGGGGATGCCGCTAGCGCCCCGTCGCGGCAGCGGTCTCGCGGCGCGCGTGGATCAGGGCGTGCGGCGGCTGCTGCGCCAGGGGGGGCAGGCGTGGGGGGACTTCGAACGGGCGCTGTCCTGGCACGTGGGTGGCGGGCGTCGTTTCTTCGAGCGCCACTACGCGGATGTCGCCGGCGCGCACGAGTGGTGCTTCATCGTCGGCTGCAACAACTCGGGAACGACCCTGCTGCGCACGTTGCTGAACGAGCTGGACGGGGTGTGCGGCTTCGAGCAGGAGGGGCGCATGGCGACGCTGGCGTTGACGCGCGGCGGCGAGCGGGCAATCCGGCGCGTGTGGACCGAACGCCTCGACAAGTTTCGCATGCGCCCGGGCGAGCAACCCGAGGTCGCGCCGCGCCTGGTGCATGACTGGATGCATACGCTGGGCGAGGACGTCGATCGCATGATCATCGAGAAGACGCCGGCCAATGCCGTGCGCATGCAATGGCTGCAAGAAGTGTTTCCGCGCAGCTACTTCATCGGCCTGGTGCGCAACGGCTACGCGGTATCGGACAGTATCCGCCGGCGGGGCAAGAAGCCGCTGGCGCGGGCGGCCGCCCACTGGAATACCGTGAACCGCGTGATGCTTGAGGATGCGCGCGGCGTGGATAAATTTCTCGCGGTGCGTTACGAGGACATCGCGCAGCGGCCCGAGACCGCGCTCAAGGACATTGCGCGCTTCTGCGGCCGGAGCTGGTCGGGGTCGTTACGCATCCCCGTGCAGGACATGGACCGCGCGAGTCTTGCCCGGCTTACCCACGAGGAGGTGGAGACCGTGCGCCGCCACGCCGCGCAGATGCTCGACCACTTCGGCTACGCCGACCCGCGCGCGGGTGTGGAGCCATGAACATCGCGCTCTACGTCAATTCGTTTCTGCCCAATGTGGGCGGTCGCGAGTTGGTGGTGCATCAGCTTGCGCGGGCCCTGCAGGGGCTGGGGCACGAGGTGCGTGTGCTCGGCGCCTCGGGATGGTGGCGTAACGCGGGTGTGCGCACCGAATATCCCGTGCACCGCTACCCCGGGCTGGGACGGGTGTTGCAGGGGCCGGTGCGGGTGGCGCAGCTGGGCCTGGACGTGGCGCTGCGCGGCTGTGACGTGATTCATGCGCACGCGACCTATCCGGCCGGCTACCGCGCGAGCCTCATCAAGCACATGCGCCGCGTACCGCTGGTAATCACGCCGCACGGCGCGGATATCCACGTGATCCCCGAGTTGGGTCATGGGCTGCGGCTGCGCCCGCATCTGCGTGACAAGATCGGGCAGGCTCTGCACCGGGCCGATGCGATCACCGCGATCAGCGAGGCGATCGAGGTATCGCTGCATGATGCGGGCGCACCGCGCGAGCGGATCTACCGCGTACCCAACGGCGTCGACCTGGAGCGTTTCCGGCGTCCCCGGCGCCCCGACCTACTGTCGCGCCTGGGGTTGGCGCCCGAGGACAAGTTCCTGCTCAGTGTCGGCAACTACAATCCCCGCAAGGGTCACGAGGTCGCGGTCGCGGCCATGGCGCGCGTCATCGAGCACGAACCTCGCGCGCGCCTGGTGATAGTCGGGCGCGACACCGCCGTGCTCGCCGATCTCGTGGCGCGCCACGGGCTGCAGGGGCGGGTGTTGTTGCTCGGGCCTTTGCCGCCGTTGCCTTCGGCAGAGGAGGACGTACTCGCGGAGCTTTATCGCGGTGCGCAGGCTTACGTGTCGGCCGGGGTCAGCGAAGGCGCCGAGGGCCTGTCGCTGGCGGTGCTCGATGCGATGGCGGCCGCCAAGCCGGTGGTGGCGAGCGCCATCTCCGGAAACCGCGACGTGGTGCGCCATGGCGACAACGGCCTCCTGGTGCCGCCGCGCGACGAGGTGGCCCTGGCAGAGGCCATGTTGCGCGTGTTGCGGGACGATGATGCCCGTGCGGCGATGGGGCAGGCGGCGCAGCGGCACGCCGCGGGGTACAGCTGGCGGGTGATCGCCGAGCGTTATGTCGAGGTCTACGAACGGGCCATGGTACGGTCCGCGCGCGTCGCGAGGACTCGCGCGAATATCGGATGAGCGCTTCAAGGGAGGGGAGTGGTGCTTCTACTGGGGGGAGTGCAGCAAATAACGACGTGGCAACAGTTCGGCCGCCAAGTGCGGGCCAAGGACGGGCCGCTGTTGCGCCGGCTCGGGGAGTTCAGGGACACGGTCCTGGTGGCGGGGTGTCAGCGCTCCGGCACGACCATGCTGACGCGCGTCCTGAACGAGGCGCCCGAGTTGGTCGACTTCCGCTTCGGGCGCGACGATGAGCTGGATGCCGCGCTGATCCTCGCCGGTGCCGTGCCGCATGAGGTCGCCGGTCGGCATTGTTTTCAGACCACTTACCTCAACGAGCGGTACGGCGAATATGCCGCCAGCCTGCAAGAGGGCGCGGATTTCCGGCTGATCTGGGTGGTGCGTAACCCGTACTCGGTGGTCTACTCGTTGCTCTACAACTGGCGCAGTTTCGGCCTCAACGAGTTGTTCCGCGGATGCGGCGCGGCGCGGTTGGACGGTCCCGCGCGTCGCCGTTATGACTGGCTGGGGGGGCGGCTCGGGCACCTGGCCGTGAGGCGTCTCAAGCGCGCCTGTCTGAGCTACAGCGGCAAAGCCGCGCAGGTCTTCGAACTGGCACCGGCGCTCGGGGAGCGCATGTTGGTGGTGGATTACGACGCGCTGGTGGCCGACAAGATGCGCCTGTTGCCGCAGGTGTTTGCGTTCGCCGGTCTGGAGTACCGTGCCGCGTACGCGGACGGCGTCCACGGCTCGAGCGTGAACAAGGCCTCCCGCTTGAGCGCGCGCGAGCGGGCCATGATCCACGATCTGTGCAGCCCCGTGTACGAGCGCGCGCGCGCCCTCGCGGTGCAGTGATGGAGGCGCACGCGTCCACGGGCGGCGAGCCTCCCGTTGAGGAGGGGTTGCGCCTGCTCATCGTGGCGGCGGACAAGTACCCCCCGTTTCGCGTGGACGTTACGGTGCTGTTCGGCGAGGAACTGGCCGGCCGAGGTCATACCCTTGATTTGGTGCTTCAGGCCAAGGCACCGAATGCGCGCGCATATGACACCGCGTGGGGGGGCGGGGAGGCCTGGGTCGGCCCCTCCAATGGCGGTACCTCACGTTGGGCGCGGCTGGTGAAGAACGTCCGCGCTCTGGTACACGACGTCTCCGGCTTGTGGCGCGCGCGCCGCCGGCGGTACGACATCGTGCAGGTGAAGGACAAGTTCGTATCCGCGCTGGTGTGTTTGGTGTTCGCACGCGCGACCGGTGCGCGGTTCACCTACTGGTTGTCGTTCCCGTACCCGGAGGCATCCCAGTACGCGGCGCGGGTCGGCGCGGCGCGCTTTCCGTGGTTCTATCGCGCCCGGGGCCAGGTGTACAGGCTCCTGCTCTATCGGATCATCATGCCCGCGGCTGACCATGTGTTTGTGCAGAGCGAGCAGATGAAGCGGGACGTGTGTGCCATGGGGATCGATGCGCGAAAGGTCACGCCGGTGCCGATGGGGGTCTCGCTGGAGACCTTGACGGTGCCCGCGGCGATTCCCGAGGGCGGCGCGCGCCGCGTAGTGTACCTCGGGACGCTGGCGCGGGTGCGCCGGCTCGATTTTCTGGTGCGCGCCTTTCGCCCGGTTGCCGAACGAATGCCCGAGGCGGATCTGTGCTTCGTCGGTGACGGGAATGACCCGCAGGATATGGCGTTTCTGCGGGCGGAGGTGAAGCGCTGCGGGTTATCCGAGCGGGTGGTGTTTACGGGTCGGTTGCCGCGTGGGGACGCATTGGCCATCAGTGCTTCGGCGGCGGTGTGCGTGTCGCCGTTCTATCCCACGCCCATCTTGAATTCCACGTCCCCTACCAAGCTGATCGAATACATGGCGATGGGCCGGGCCGTGGTCGCCAACGACCATCCTGAGCAGCGGGCGGTGCTCGAGGCGAGCGGTGGCGGGATCTGCGTGCCCTACGAGGAGGAGGTATTCGGCGAGGCGATTCATTATCTTCTGGCCAATCCGAAGCTCGCCCGGGAGATGGGAGGGCGCGGGAAGCGCTACGTCGAGCGTCATCGCACCTACCCGCGCATTGCGGACGTGGTGGAGGCGCAGTACCGGCGTCTCGCCGCTGGCACGCGCCGGCGCCGGGCGGGAGGGAGTTGAGCGCCGCCGCACGGTGGCGTTCCTGCAGCTTGCGGGGGCAGGCGGGTGATCTAGACTTGCGGAGCATACGAACGAAGCAAGGATGCTGGCCGATGCAAGCGCATCGGAAGCAACTGCGGCAAACGGGGGGGAGCCGCGAGGATGCTACAGGGGCTTAACATCGACGGCAGTGTCAGCGTGTCCGCGGGCTTGGCAGTCCACCGCGACCGAGCGCGCAACGGTCGCGGTCCGCGCATATGCGTGCTGGTGGGCAGTCATTGGTCGAAGGTCACGGGCGGGGCGCAGTACCAGGCCCAGTGCCTGGTCGAGGCGTTGGTTCGCGAGCGGCGTGGTGAAGTGTACTACGTGACCCGATCTGCCGATCCAGGCTATCGCCCCGACGGCTATACCCTGGTGCGCGCCGGTCATGCGAGCGGCATGGCACGCGGCTTACGGCGCACGTTTCACGATCTGCGCACCTTCGGCCGAATCCTGCGCGAGATCGATCCCGACGTCATCTATCAGCGCGGCGGCGGCATCTTCACCGGCATCGCGGCACGCCATGCGCGCGCACGCGGGTGTCGGTTGGTGTGGAACATTGCGGCGCATTGGGAGGTGTGTCCACAGCCGATACGCCTGCGTCGCGATATCGCCTATCGGCTTGTGGAGCGGCGCCTGCTCGAGTACGGCATTCGCCACGCGTCGACCATCGTGGCACAGCATGCCGATCAGGCGCGGTTGCTCGAGGCGCATTACGGGCGTACGCCCGACGCGCTGATCCGCAACTTTCACCCGGACCCGCTGGAGCCGCTGGTCAAACGGCGGCCCTGCACCGTCATGTGGATCGCTAACCTCAAGCAGTGTAAGCAACCTGAGCTGTTCCTGCGGCTGGCCGAGACCTTACGCGAGCGCACCGACGCGCGGTTCGTGATGGTTGGCGGGATGCAGGTGCAGGGGCGGGCCGGCGATGCGCTGCGTACAGCCATCGCGCGCAGTCCGGTGGAGTACACGGGCGCACTGCCGCAAGAGGAGGTCAATCGTCTTCTGGCCGAGGCGGACCTCCTGGTGAACACCAGCACCGCGGAAGGATTCTCCAACACCTTCGTGCAGGCTTGGATGCGCCGGGTGCCGGTAGTCAGCTTGAACGTGAACCCGGAGGGCGTGCTCGAAAGGCACCGTATCGGTGTGCAGTCGCATACCTTCCCGCAATTGGTCGACGACGTGCGGGCGCTGCTGGACGATCATGAGGCGCGGGACGCCATGGGGCGGCGTGCGCAACAGTATGCGCTCGCACATCATTCGGAACGGAACATCGGGGCGCTGATGGATCTGCTGGTGCCCTAGCGCTGGGCACAGGAGTCGTATCGGTCGGCGCAGGGGAGCGGGCTTCGCAGCCGCGAGGCCCAAGAAGGGAGTGCCCGCGCTCGGTGGACTCGGGGGCGTGCACGCGAACATCAAGACCGTGGCGCGCTGCGTCTCGGCCCAGGGAGAGGTGAAATGAAAGTCAGTATCTTCGGGCTCGGTTATGTCGGCGCGGTGTCGGCCGGATGCCTGGCGCGCCAGGGCCACACCGTGATCGGCGTGGATCCCAATGAGACCAAGGTCGAGCTCATCAACGAGGGACGCTCGCCGATCATCGAGGATGGCCTCGGCGACCTGATCCGCGACGGGGTCCGTGCGGAGCGCCTCAGCGCCACCCCGGACGTGCGCGCGGCGGTGGAGGGCAGCGACATCTCGCTGATCTGCGTGGGTACACCGAGCCAGATGAACGGCAGCCTGGATCTGAAGTACGTGCGCCGCGTCTGCGAAGAAATAGGCAGCGTCGTGCGCGACAAGTCCGACTTCCACGTCGTGGTGGCGCGCAGCACCATGTTGCCGGGCTCGATGCGCAGCGTGGTGATCCCGACCCTGGAGGAGTTCTCCGGCAAGCGGGCGGGCGAGGGCTTCGGGGTTTGCAACAATCCCGAGTTCCTGCGTGAAGGTACCGCGGTGAGCGATTTCTACAACCCGCCCAAGACGGTGTTAGGGGAGTCCGACGGGCGCAGCGGCGACCAGTTGCTCAAGCTCTACGAGGGGATCGAGGCGCCGGTCATTCGCACCGATATCGACACCGCGGAGATGGTTAAGTACGCGGACAACACCTGGCACGCGCTCAAGGTCTGCTTCGCCAACGAGATCGGCAACATCTGCAAGGGCCTGGGCGTGGACGGCCACAAGGTAATGGAGGTGTTCTGCAAGGACACCCAGCTGAACCTCTCGCCGTATTACCTCAAGCCCGGTTTTGCCTTCGGCGGGTCGTGCCTGCCGAAGGATGTACGTGCGCTGACGTACAAGGCGCGTAGCATGGACCTCGACCTGCCGGTGCTGAACGCCATCCTGCCGAGCAACGAGCGCCAAATCGAGCGCGGGTTGCGGATGATCATGGATAAGGGGCATCAGCGCATCGGCATCCTCGGTTTCAGCTTCAAGGCCGGTACCGACGACCTGCGCGAGAGCCCGATGGTGGAGGTGATCGAACGGCTCATCGGCAAGGGGTTCGACCTCAAGCTGTATGACCGCAACGTGAATCTCGCGCGCCTGGTCGGCGCCAATCGCGACTATATCCTGAACCGCATCCCGCACATCGCGCGTCTGATGGCTACGCGGGTGGATGACGTGCTGGAGCACGGCGAGACGCTGGTCGTGGGCAATGGCGACCCGGAGTTCTGGGAGGTTGCCAAACGCCTGCGCCGGGATCAGGTCCTGGTCGATCTGGTGCGCATCGGCGCCGTACGCAGCGATGGAGGGCGTTACGATGGCATCGGCTGGTAACGGGCGTCGCGTCCTCATCATCGTCGAGAATCTGCCGGTCCCGTTCGACCGACGGGTATGGCAGGAGGCCCGCACGCTGCGTGACGCCGGTTACCAAGTGGCAGTCATTTGCCCTATCGGGAAAGGATACGACGCCCGCTACGAAGTCATCGACGACATCCACATCTACCGCCACCGCCTCCCGATGGAGGCGGAGGGTGCGCTGGGGTATGCGGTGGAGTACGGCTGGGCCTTGGCGGCGCAGTTCTATCTCGCATGCAAGGTGTTCTTCACGCGGGGCTTTGATGTCATCCACGCGTGCAATCCCCCCGACACGATTTTCTTGATTGGGCGCGTATTCAAGCTCTTCCGGCGACGGTTCATCTTCGACCACCACGACATCAATCCGGAACTCTACGAGGCGAAGTTCGGCCGGCGCGACTTCTTCTATCGTCTGCTGCTGTGGTTAGAGCGGCGAACCTTCCGCACCGCGGACGTGTCGCTGGCCACCAACGAGTCCTACCGGCGCATCGCGCTCGAGCGCGGAGGGATGGCGCCCGAGCGCGTGTTCGTGGTGCGCAGCGGGCCGGACCTTTCGCGCCTGCGGCTGCAGCCACCGGTGGCGGCGCACCGCCACGGTCGAAAGCATCTGGTCGGTTACGTCGGCGTGATGGGGCGTCAGGAAGGCATCGACTACCTTTTGCGCTCAGTGCGTCACATCGTTTACGACCTCGGCCGTACCGACATCCATTTCAAGCTGGTCGGCGGCGGAACCTCGCTGGAGGAGATGCAGGAGTACGCGCAGGCTCTGCACGTGGCCGACTACGTCACGTTCACAGGGCGCGCACCGGACGCGGAGTTACTCGAGGTGCTGAACACGGCCGATGTGTGCGTGAACCCCGATGTCGCCAACGCGATGAACGACAAGAGCACCATGAACAAGATCATGGAGTACATGGCGCTCGGCAAACCGATTGTGCAGTTCGATCTCACCGAGGGTCGTTATTCTGCGCAGGCCGCCTCGCTCTATGCAAAGCCGAACGATGCGCAAGACATGGCACGCAAGATTGTGGAGCTGATCGACGATCCGGCGCGGCGCGACGAGATGGGGCGTTTCGGGCGGGCGCGCGTGGAGAATGACCTCGCCTGGGAGTATGAGGCCCCGAAACTGTTGCAGGCGTACGATGTGGCACTCGGCGGACGTGGCGCGAAGGCGCGGGTGCGCGAGCGCGGTCAGGTGCGAGGCGCTTGAGCCGATGCATGGTGATCGGCGCGCCGGATGAGTCACAAAGAGACGCCCGGCCATGAGGCCGGGCGTCACCGGTCGAGCTGACCCTAGACCGGAATCACGGGTCCGTCAGATGCCGGCACACCTCGCATCCGACCAACCGGACTGCCCGTGATCATTGTAGGCGCGCAGGCGAAAGCAGATGTTCTCGCCGGAACGGATACCGAGGTCTTCCCACGGACGGTACTGGAATGCCGGCTGATCCGGATCGATTGCGCCACTGGACACGGGAAGGTCCGAGAGCAGCTGTTCCGTGTTGGACGGGCTCGGACCCGCGAATACGCGGTAGCCGTTCACGTCGTCACCATTGGCGCTCCAGCGTACCCGTACGGTCGGTACTGCGCACGCCATGCCGGCAGGGCGCCCGTGGACCTCGGCGGCCCACATGCTGGCCGCGTCGCTATCGTTTGCCGACTCGAGGGTCACCCGGACGTAGCGGGCGTTGATGCCGGCGAAATCGGCCTCCGTCCATCGAGCGGGCTGTGATTCGCGATTCTGGAACACCGGCAGCCAAGTTTCGCCGTCCAGCGAACCATGCACGCTGTAGCGGTAGACGCGGCCGTTGTCGTGGTTGAAGAACGACAAGCGGGTGCGGTTCACCATGTGGACACCACCCAGATCCAGCGTGATCCAGTGCGGCATCGGCTCGCCACCGCCGGCCCACCGCGTCTCCGGGTTGCCGTCAATGACATGCGCGGCGTAGTTGCCTACCTGCTCGGCCGACGCGCGCACGGCCACCGCGGGGATTTGCTCGACTGCGGCGCAGGCGGGGGTAGCGCCCGGGGCGGGTTCGTACACCACCACAGCTTCGCGCACGCTGGCGTTGATGCGGTCGATCAGTTCGGCGTCCTCGCTGACGGCGATGCTCATCGTGGTCTGTTCGAGCTCGACGCCGAGATCGGCGGAAAGCACGGAGCGCAGTTCCTCGGCTGATTCGACATCGAGAGCGCGCACCGCGGCCAGGGCCTCGTCGATACCGGGCGCGCTGGTAGCCTCGCGCACGGCGGTGAGGACGGTCACCGCCTGGTCGACCATCAACGGCGAGGGCGGGGAATGCGCGATGCGCTCATCGTTATCCGGGAGCAGCAGGCTGATCGCCGCGTCGAGGGCGGCGTTCGCGTTCTGACCGTTGACGTGCAGGTTGTCGTGCAAGGCTTCGATCAGTACGGCAGCGGAGGCGAGGTTTGCGACGGCCGCGCTGCGCGGGTTCGCGCCGCTGGCGCCGTTGCCGTCCAACACACCGTCCACCATGTCGGCCGCCAGGGCCTCGAGCAGGTCGTCGTGCGACATCTGGGCGGCGGTAAGGTCAGCACCCTGCTGTAGCGCCGCCTGGGTGCGCTTGATCGCCTGCGCGAGGGCTTCATTGGCGCGCACGGCGGTAGCGACGTTATTGCCCGTAACGGGCGTGGTGATCGGATCGGGCATGGCGAAGGTGTCCAGCCCGAAGTTGAACTGGCGCACCACGTGACCGATCGCGCGCTCCATGTTGGCGGCGTTCAGGCCGCCGTCCATTTTGCGCGCGGTGCGCACCGCGATCGTCGAGTAGGCGTTGATGTTCGCGGTGGCCGAGCTGGTCGCGAAACTCGCGCTCTTGAGGGTGAAGGCCGGTGCGTCCGCGCTGACGATGTCGGTACCGCCGCTGGCGACAAGGGTCACAGGGAGAGGCGTGCCTTCGGGAATTCGAATGGTGTAGCGGGCGTTGGCATCGCTCGTGGTGCTGCCGATGCTCCGGCCGGCGGCGTCTCGCGCGACGATGTTCGCCTCGATGACCGGACCGTCGCTGACGGTGCCTTGTAAGGTGATCGCCTGCGAGGTCACGGTGGGCGGCGAGCTGTTCAAAGGGCCGTCACCGCCGCCGCAGGCGGCGAGCGTCATCAGGGCCAGCGGCGGCAGAACGCGCCGGGCAAAAGTGAGCGTACTTGGCATATTGGGCTCCGCTGTTCATTGGAATGAGTTCTTCACAGCGTCCCTGCTGATGTGTGGCACTCCGTCGCCCGGCATCCGGTTGAGGTCTTCGTGTCAGCGCGTAACAGCGCGCGGCACGTCCCCGCCTCGAGACCGATGCTCGACTAGCCTTACGTTGTTGATGCGTGCAGATGTGCACGCGGCAGGACGGCGCCCGTCGTTCCCTCTACGGTGCGGGCGTCCGTCACAGCTGGCCGGAATCCCCTCCGGCGCGCTGCATGAGGTGAGGTGTGCCCCCCCTGTCTTGTTGGTCTCGTTGTTGGTGTTCGTGAATCGTCGAGCCGGATTATTCCCGAAGGGATGCGGGCGACGATGTGCCTCGTATCCCAATTCGGGTTCCCACCGACGTTGTCGCGCTGCATGGCGGGCGTGGTGCCCTATGCTATTTTCAAGGGTGAATCAGGGCGCCGGGGGCGTCCTGTGCCAAGCACAAGGAGTGGCTGGCGGTGTACGAGTCCTATTACAAATTAAGGGGTTCCCCTTTTCTGGCGGTGCCCGAACCCGGGGTCTTCTTCCGCAACGACGCGCGAGAGGAGGTGCTGGCATGGCTGGAGCGGGGGCTTCCGGGCGGCGCGGCGGTCGCATTGGTCACCGGCGCAAAGGGCGTGGGCAAGACGGCCCTGGCGCAGCAGTTGCTTGCCGAAGCCGAGGATGCGCCGGTCGTGGCGCGCACCCTGGAGACGCCGAGCGCCGCCGATTCCTTGATTCGGGCGGTCGCGCCACTGTTCGGGTTGATGCCGCGCGGCGCACCTGAGCAGCTGTGGCAGGAGTTCGAGACCTTTCTTGAATCTAGGGCCCAAGGCGGCGGCCGTCTCTTTCTGCTGATAGACGATGTTCAGGAGCTTCCGCCGTTGGCGTGGGATGAGTTGGGACGTATCGCGGCCCTGCGCCGCGGGACGCGGGTGCCGCTCACCTGTGTCCTGTTCGGGGCGAACGAGTCGCGGGCGCGGGCCGGAGCGCTGGCAGGCAGCGGCCTGGTCGAACGGCGCCTCGAGCCGCTCGACACGGAGGGTGTGCGCTCGTATGTGCAGTACCGCCTCCGTTCGGCGGGGTGGGCGGGCGACCCGCAACTCGAGCCGGAACTGTTCGAGGAGATTGCACAACGGACCGAAGGTCTGCCCAGGCAGATCAATAGCCTGTGCGACCGCCTGCTGACCTGGGCGAGCCTCGAGGGGCGCCACCGCTTGAACGCAGACGACGTTGCGCGCATGTACGACCGTAGTCACGGCAAGCGCACGCCGGCGGCGCGCGCGGTGGCCGGCATAGGCGGCGGCGTCGCGCCCCTGCTTTACGCTGAAGAGGATGCTGCCACAGGTATGGCGTCCCCATCGCCTCGCGCGAGTGTTCGGACGCAGGGTGCCCGGCACGCGGCGGACCGGCAGGCGAACCGGATGCCCCCGCCTCGGTCATCGCAGCGCGCGCCGGCGCCGGCGTCGTCGGCGCCTGCGGTACGGCCGGTTGAGGTTCCGCCGATGCCGGAGCCGCGCAAATCGATGGACGAGGATCTCGCCGAGATCGAACGCTTGGCGGCGCAGCTGGAGAAGATCGAGCGCGTCGCGCCCAAGGCCAGGCCGGCGCCCAAGGCCGGCGGCGACATCGAGTCGCTGCGACCCAGTCGCGAGCAACGGCGACCGGCCGCAGCCGAAGAGCACCCCGGACCGCATCCTGAGATGCCCGCGTGGCCTGACATCGCCTACGAGCGCCCCGTGCCCGTGGTCGAGCACCGCCGAACGGGCATCGGCTGGTTCACCGTCGGACTGTTGTCGGCGGTGGTCATCGCTACCGGCGCCGCCGTTTACGGCGGTTGGATTCCGTTCGGTTAAGCCTTTACTTGCAGGCGCTTCTGCTCGCGCACCCCGCGGCCGCTTGGCCCGCCGCGACCGAGACGGTACACTCGCCGAGGCGGTGTCGACCGCTCGCGCGCAGGAGGCGCGCGTCTATTGCAAGGAGGCAAGATGGAGCACCGTTGGAGCAAGCGCAAGGCGCTCAAGCTCGATGTTTTGCTGTATCACCGGGGAATGCCCATCGCGCGCAGCCGGTCGCGCAACATCGGGCTCGAGGGCATGTGCGTTGATGCCGGTATCGAGCTCCCCGAGCACGCCCCCGTCGATGTCGAGTTCGAGTTGATGCACAAGGGGCGTAGGCGTCGTCACCGGCTTCCGGCGGTGGTCGTACATCGCACCGAGGAAGCGACCGGCTTGATGTTTCGCACCTTCGATCGGGCCGCTTTTCAGGCCATCGAGGAATACATCTACCTGCAAGGGCAGGCCCAGGAGGACATCCGCTAAAGCGCAGGATTCCTGTAAATCAGGCGGAACCGACCAGCCGGGCGAGAACGCCCTGATAGATGCGCGCCAGGTCGTCCAGGTCGGTCGCCGCTACACACTCGTTCACCTTGTGGATACTGGCGTTGACCGGGCCGAGCTCGACCACCTGCGCGCCCGTCGGCGCGATGAAGCGGCCGTCGGAGGTGCCACCGGCGGTCGAGGCCTGCGGCACGATACCCACCACCTCTTCGGCGGCGGCCCGCACCGCGTCCAACAACTCGCCCGTGCGGGTGAGAAACGGCTGCCCGGAACTCGTCCACTGCAGCGTGTAGCGCAGGCCATGGCGCTGCAGCACCTGCTCGACCTCGATGCGCAGCTGCTCCTGCGTGGTGGCGGTGGAGTGGCGGAAATTGAACTGCGCCTGCAGGCTGCCCGGGATCACGTTGGTGGCACCGGTCCCGGCCTGGATGTTCGACACCTGGAAGGTCGTGGGCGGGAAGTCGGCGGTGCCTTCGTCCCACCGCCGGGCGCAGAGTTCGGCGAGCGCGGGTGCCAGGCAATGGATGGGGTTCTCGGCCAGCTCGGGATAGGCCACGTGACCCTGCGTGCCGTGCACGGTGAGGGTGCCGCTCAACGAGCCGCGTCGGCCGTGTTTGACGGTATCGGCCAAGCGCCGGCTGCTCGAGGGTTCGCCGACGACGCACCAGTCGATGGCGGTGCCGCGCGCCTGCAGCCACTCGACCACTTTCACCGTCCCGTTGATCGACGGACCTTCCTCGTCCGAGGTGAGCAGGAGGGCGATGGAGCCGCGCGGGGTGCTATCGGCGCGCAGGAACTGCTCGCAGGCGGTCACCATGGCCGCCAGCGAGCCCTTCATGTCGGCCGCGCCCCGGCCGTAGAGCATCCCATCGCGCAGCGTGGGCTCGAAGGGCGGGGAGTCCCATAGCTCCAGCGGTCCGGCGGGCACCACATCGGTGTGGCCGGCGAACACGAACAGCGGCCCCTCGGTGCCCCGACGCAGCCACAGATTGTCCACCTCACCAAAGCGCAGGTGCTCGGCCACGAAGCCCAGCGGCGCGAGCCGCTCGGCGATCAGGCGCTGGCAGCCGGCGTCCTCCGGCGTGACGGAGGCGCGGGAGATCAATTCCTTGGCAAGGGCCAGGGTGGCCGATTCGGCGTCGCTGTTGCACATCGGATGTTCCTTCAACTCTGGCCCAGCAGACTGCGGTAGGCGGCCTCGTCGAACCCCGCCCAGTAGCGTCCGTCGACCGCCAGCAGCGGCCGGCGCAGGAGCGTGGGATGAGTGCGGAGCAGGGCACAGGCTCCCTCGGCGTCCCCCGCCGCCGCGCGCTGGGTGTCGGTCAGGCCGCGCCAGGTGGTGCTGCGGCGGTTGAGCAACGCCTCCCAGCCCAGGGCTTCACACCAAGCGGTCAAGTCGGCAGGTTCCACACCGTCATCGCGCAGGTCGTGATAGCGATAGGCGACGCCCCGCTGGTCGAGCCAGCGGCGCGCCTTGCGCACGGTATCGCAGCTGCGGATGCCGAACAGGACCGCCGGGTCAGACATCGCGCAGCAGTTCGTTGATGCCGACCTTGGAGCGGGTCTTGTCGTCCACCTGCTTGACGATCACGGCGCAGTACAGGCTGTAGCTGCCGTCCTTGCTGGGCAGGTTGCCCGACACCACCACCGAGCCGGCAGGGATGCGCCCGTAGGTGATCTCGCCGGTCATGCGGTTGTAGATGCGGGTGCTCTGGCCGATGTACACGCCCATCGAGATGACCGAGCCACGCTCCACGATCACGCCCTCGACCACCTCGGAACGCGCGCCGATGAAGCAGTCGTCCTCGATGATGGTGGGGTTGGCCTGCAGCGGCTCCAGCACGCCGCCGATGCCCACGCCGCCCGACAGGTGCACGTTTTTGCCGATCTGGGCGCAGGAGCCGACCGTGGCCCAGGTGTCGACCATGGTGCCGCTGTCGACATAGGCGCCGATGTTCACGTACGAGGGCATCAGCACCACGCCGGCGGCGATGTGCGCGCCGCGGCGCACGGAGGCGGGCGGCACCACGCGCACGCCGCTGTCGCGAAACTCGCGGGCGTTGTAGTCCGCGTACTTGGACGGCACCTTGTCGAAGTAGTTGGTGTAGCCGCCCTTCATGAAGCTGTTGTCCTGGATCCGGAAGGACAGCAGCACGGCCTTCTTCAGCCACTGATTGACCACCCAGCCGTCCGGGCCGGGCTCCGCCACGCGCGCGCGGCCGCTGTCGAGTAGCGCGATAGCCTCCTCGACGGCTTCCTTGACCAGCGTGGGCACACTGCGTGGCGTGATGTCGGCGCGGTCCTCGAAAGCCTGTTCGATGACCTTTTGCATGTCGTTCATGGTACATCCCCGTAGCGCGTGAGCTGACGTATGGAAAAGCGCGCATTGTCGCATGCGCGGCGGCGGGCGACCAAACCAGCGGCGCGCCCGTTACAAGCCTTCGACAAAGCGGCGGATGCGCCGCGCCGCCTCGATGCACTCGTCCAGCGGCGCCACCAGGGCCATGCGCACGTGCTCGGCACCCGGATCGGCGCCGTGGGCCGGGCGCGAGAGGTAACGGCCGGGCAGCACCGTGACGTTCGCCTGGGCGTAGAGCTCGCGCGCGAAACGCTCGTCGTTCACCGGGGTGCGCGGCCACAGATAGAAGCCGCCCTGCGGCGCCTCGACCTCCAGGACCGGGCGCAGGATCTCCAGCACCGCGTCGAACTTCTCCCGGTAGCGCGCGCGGTTCTCGACCACGTGCTGCTCATCCGACCAGGCCGCGGTGCTGGCCGCCTGCGTCGGCAGCGGCAGTGCGCAGCCGTGGTAGGTGCGGTAGCGCAGGAAGCGCCGCAGCACCTCGGCATCGCCGGCCACGAAACCGGAGCGCAGCCCCGGCAGATTGGAGCGCTTGGAGAGGCTGTGGAACACCACGCAGCGGCGGTAATCCGTCCGTCCGAGGGCGGCGGCCGCCTCCAGCAGACCGGTGGGCGGGGTGGCCTCGTCGGGGTATAGCTCGCTGTAGCACTCGTCGGCCGCGATCACGAAGTCGTGCGCGTCGGCGAGCGCCAGCAGCTGCGCGTAGTCCTCCACGCCCATCACCGCACCGGCGGGATTGCCCGGCGAGCATACATAGAGCAGTTGGCAACGCGCCCAGACCTCATCCGGCACGGCGGAGAAATCGGGCCTAAAGCCGCTCGCGGCAGGGGTGTTGAGGTAATAAGGTTCGGCCCCGGCGAGCAGCGCCGCCCCCTCGTAGATCTGGTAGAAGGGGTTCGGCATCAGCACCAGGGGATCCCGGCGGCGGTCCACCACCGCCTGCGCGAACGCGAACAGGGCCTCGCGCGTGCCGGCCACCGGCAGGACGTGGCGCTGCGGGTCGATGCTCTCGGCCGGCAGGCGGAAGCGCCGGGTAAGCCACGCGGCGATCGCCGAGCGCAGCGCACCGCCGCCCGCGGTGGTGGGATACTTCGCCAGGTCCGGAAAGGCCTGCGTCAGCGCCTCGCGCACGAAGGCCGGCGCCGGATGCTGAGGTTCCCCGATCGACAGCGCAATGTGCGCGAGCTCCGCCGGCGGCGTCACGCCGGCCTTGAGGGCGGCAAGGCGCTCGAAAGGATAGGGGTGCAGCTTGTCGATATCGGGATTCATGGGCATCGCGCCGGACGGTGCGGCGCATGGGCCGCTTGGAAAAGCGGCGTAGTATAGAGTAGATAGCCATGGCCGCCCACCGACTGTCCGTCTTCAGCCTGCTGCTCGCCGCTCTGTTGTGGGGCCTGTTCTGGTACCCGTTGCGCTGGCTGGAGGCGCACGGCGTGCCCGGCTTGTGGGCCGCCTTGGTGATCTACGGCGGCACCCTGGTGGTCGCCTTGCCGATGCTGCGGGGGCAGGCGTCGCATCTGCGCGGCTACCCCGGCCTGCTCGCGGTGGTGGCCCTCGGCAGCGGGTGGACCAACACCATGTTCATCCTCGCCATGCTGGACGGCAACGTGCTGCGGGTGATGTTGCTGTTCTATCTGGCACCGGCCTGGGCGACGCTGTTCGGGTGGGCCTTTCTCGGCGAGCGCATCACGCGCGCATTTCTGCTGGCGCTGGCGATTGCGCTTATAGGGGCCGCGGTGATGCTGTGGTCGCCGCAGGCGGGCATGCCCTGGCCGCAGACGCGCGCGGACTGGCTGGCCCTGTCCGCCGGGATGGCGTTCGCCATCACCAATACCGCGGTGCGCCGGCTGGTGTCGGTGCCGATTCGGGTAAAGGCGCCGGTCGCCTGGCTGGGCGCGGTGGCCTTTGCGCTGGTGCTGCTGGCGGTCGGGGCGGAGCCTGCCGCCGCACCCCCGCTGGGTTACGCGGTGCTGGTCGGTTTCGTGTTCGGGGCAGTGGTCATGGTGGCGATGACGGTTGCGGTGCAGTACGGCGTCTCGCGCATGCCGGTGCACCTGTCCGCGGTGATTCTGCTATCGCAACTCGTGGTGGGCGCGGTGTCGGCGCATGTCCTCACCGACGAAGTGGTGTTGCTGCGCGAGTGGGTCGGCGGGGCACTCATCGCCCTGGCCGCCTATCTCGTTGGCACTCGGCGTACGGAGAAGCAACCATGATCCAGATTGAAAGCCTGCTGCATGCCAGTCTGCTGGTGCAGGATACCGCGCGCAGCCTGGCGTTCTATCGGGATGTGTTGGGGCTGGCGGTCGACCCGGCCCGCCCCGACCTCGGCTTTCCCGGGGCGTGGCTGCGGGTGGGGTCGCAGCAACTCCATTTGCTGGAGTTGCCGAACCCCGATCCAGTGGCTGGGCGCCCCGCGCATGTCGGGCGCGACCGGCACGTTGCGTTGCAGGTCCAGGACGTGGAGGCCGTGGTGCGCGCCCTCGAAGGCGCGGGCGTCGCGTTCACGCGCAGTCGTTCGGGACGTGCGGCGGTGTTCTGCCGCGACCCCGACGGCAACGGCCTGGAGTTCGTTGGGCGCTGACCGCGGGCTCAGGCGCGCCCTTCCGGCGTGGTGGGGGCGGGGGCCGTGGCTGGGAAGGTGGGCACTGGGGATTCGCTGCCATCGAGCGCCTGGCGGACCGTCTCGCGCAGTGCGCCGAGGGTGGTCTCCTGCAGCAGCGGTCGGTTGTCCCGGTCGGTGATGAAAAAGATATCCTCCGCCCGCTCACCGAAGGTAGCGATTTTTGCGTTCTGCAGGCGCACGCCGCAGGCGAGCAGGGCGCGCGCAATGTGCGCCAGCAGACCGGGGCGGTCGGAGGTGATCACCTCCATGACCGTGTACTGGCCGCGCGCATCCTGGCGAAAGTGCACCTCGGTCGGCGTGGGGAAGTGTTTGAGCTGCCGGGAGACGCGCCGATCGATCCGCGCCGGACGCCGGGCGGCGGGATGGCTCAGCGCGTCTTCGAGATTGCGGGTGATCTCGTGCAGGCGATAGACGTTGTTGATGGGCGCACCGCTCTCTTCGAGCACGATGAAGGTGTCCAGCGTGTAGCCGTCGCGCGAGGGCATGATGCGCGCGTCCACGACGGTCAGCCCCATGCGTTCGAGCACCGCCGTGGTGAGTGCGAACAGGTGATCGTGCGCCCGGGTGTAGATGAATATCTCCGTTCCGCCGCGCTGCGACTCGCGGCGGATCAGCACCAGCGGCAGGTGCATGCCCGGCGCCAGAATGCCGTGCGCGTGCCACACGACTTCATCCACCGCGTAGCGCAGAAAGTACTCGTCCTCGAGCCGCGTCCACAGCTGGTCGACGCGCGCAAGATCCACCTCGTCGCGCTCGAGTTGGGCGCGCGCCTCGGCCCGCGTTTCGCGAATCGCTTCGGACTGCGCAAGGGGATTCTCCAGCCCGCGGCGCAGCGCGCGCTTGGTGGCCTCGTACAGCTCCAGCAGCAGCGCGTCCTTCCAGGCGTTCCACAGGCTCGGGCTGGTGGCGCGGATGTCCGCCACAGTCAATAGGTACAAATAGTCCAGGTGGGTCTGGTCGCCCATCTGGGCGGCGAAGCCGTTGATGACGTCCGGATCGCGGATGTCCTTGCGCTGCGCGGTGCTGGACAGCACCAAGTGGTTGCGCACCAGCCACACGACCAGACGGGTGTCGTACAGCGACAGGCCGTGATCGGTGCAGAAGGCCTCGGCATCCACGGCGCCCAAGGTGGAATGGTCGCCCCCGCGTCCCTTGGCGATGTCGTGAAACAAGGCCGCGAGGTAGAGCAGTTCGGGCTTGGGGATGCGCAGCATGATGGCCGACAGGCGCGGGAATTCGTGGCGGTGCTCCGGCACGGTGAGGCGGCGCAGGTTGCGGATCACGAACAGGGTGTGCTCGTCGACGGTGTAGACGTGGAACAGGTCGTGCTGCATCTGGCCGACGATGCGCCCGAAGGTGGGCAGGTAGGCGGCCAGGATCCCATAGCGGTGCATGCGCCGCAGCTCGTGGGTGACGCCGTGCGGCTGGCGGATGATCTCCATGAACAGGCTGCGACAGCGCAGGTCGTTGCGAAAACGCTCGTCGATCAAGTGACGGTGGTCGCGCATCAGGCGGATCGTGTTGGCACGCACGCCCTGCAGTTCCGGGTGCTGCGCCATCAGCAGGAAGACCTCCAGCAGGGCAAAGGGGTAGCGCCGGAAGATGCGCTCGTCGCGGGCCTCCAGAAACCCGCGCCGTGACTGGAAGCGGTTGTTGATCGGCACCGGGTTGCCGGGGGCATCCGCGTACAAGATCTCCTCGCGGAACAGCTGGAGCAGTAACTCGTTGAGGCGCGAGAGCTGGCCGATGGTCCGGTAGTAGCGCTTCATGAAGTGCTCCACCGCCAGTCGCGCCGCATCATCCCGGTAGCCGAACAGCTGCGCCAGCGTGCGCTGGTGATCGAACAACAGGCGGTCCTCGCGTCGCCCCGCGAGCATGTGCAGCCCGAAGCGGATCTGCCACAGAAACGCCTGGCCTTCCATCAGCGCGCTGTGCTCGGCCTCGGTCAGAAAGCCTTGTGCGACCAGGTCGTGCAGCGTGCGGGCGCCGAAGTGGCGCTTGGCCACCCAGCCGACCATCTGGATGTCACGCAGGCCGCCGGGCCCCTCCTTGATGTTCGGCTCGAGGTTGTAGGCTGTGTCGTTGAACTTGCGGTGACGGGCCTGCTGCTCGGCGAGCTTGGCGGCGAAGAAGGCCTTGCTTGGCCAGATGCGGTCCGGGCCGATGCTGGCGCGCATCTGGGCGAACAGCTCCGCGGGCCCCCCGAGCAGCCGCGCCTCCATGAGGTTGGTGGCGATGGTGATGTCGCGTTCAGCCTCCTGTACGCAGTCCTGCACGGTGCGCACGCTATGGCCGACCTCCAGGCCCACGTCCCACAGGAAGGTGACGAAGTGCTCCACGGCGCGGCGCACCTCGCCGTCAGGGCACTCGGGCAGCAGGATCAGCAGGTCGATGTCGGAGCCGGGGTGCAGTTCGCTGCGGCCGTAGCCGCCCACCGCAACCAGCGCCGGCGGGTCGGTGAGGTTCTGGAGCGTGAGTTCGTAGGCCTGGGCGAGTAGCTGATCCACCACCCCGGCGCGCGCCGGGACCAGTTCGGTCGCCGGCACGCCGCCACGGAAGCGCTCGAAGGCGAGGCGGTTGGCACGCTGCAGGGCCTCGCGAAACAGGCCGATCCGTTCCGAGGCCGCGCGTTGCCCCAGCTCCGCGCTGAAGGCGCGGAGGTCGAACAGCGGTTCGCTGTTGTTCAGATGTCGTCCTCGGGGCGCCGCGTCAGCACCTCGAAGCCGTCCGCCGTCACCAGTATCGTGTGTTCCCATTGGGCCGACAGGCTCCTGTCCTTGGTGACCACCGTCCAGCCGTCCGGCAGCAGCTTCACCTGGCGCTTGCCGGCATTGACCATCGGCTCGATGGTGAAGGTCATGCCTTCCTCCAGCACCAGGCCGGTGCCGGGGGTGCCATAGTGCAGCACCTGCGGGTCCTCGTGGAACTGCCGCCCGATGCCGTGTCCGCAGTACTCGCGCACGATGGAGCAGTTTTGGCGCTCGGCATGGTGCTGGATAGCGTGGCCAATATCGCCGAGGTGTACGCCCGGGCGCACCATCTCGATGCCGAGGCGCATGCATTCGTAGGCGATGCGGGACACACGCTGCGCGAGGATGGAGGGCTCGCCCACCATGAACATCTTGCTGGTATCGCCGTGAAAGCCGTTCTTGATGACGGTCACGTCGATGTTCACGATGTCGCCGTTCTTGAGCGTGCGGTCCCCGGGGATGCCGTGGCACACCTGGTGATTCACCGAGGTGCAGATCGACTTGGGAAAGCCGTGGTAGTTCAGCGGGGCCGGGATGGCGTCCTGCTCGTTGACGATGTACTCGTGGCAGATCCGATCCAGTTCCCCGGTGGTGACGCCGGGCACGACGTGGGGCCGAATCATGTGCAGCACGTCGGCCGCGAGGCGGCCCGCGAGGCGCATGTGTTCGATTTCCTCGGGGGTCTTGATGGTTACGCTCATGCCAGCTTCCGTAGGGGGCGCCCGGGGCGCCGATTCAGAGGATTATACCCGGCTCGCCGCGCGAGCCGCGCGTTGCCGGGTAGCGGCGGTCTATGGTATAAAGCGCGCGCCGAGGCGGCAAATGCGGCCCTCGGCGGCGGAGTATCCGCCTAATCCACACACGCGTCCGCAACGTCGGTGCCGGGGTGCCCCCGCCAACTTATGAGCAGGGGGTCGGCCCGCGGGATGCGTGGAGGCCCAACCCCATACAAGGAGAGCATCATGCCTCAGGTGTCCATGCGTCAAATGCTGGAGGCCGGTGTCCATTTCGGCCATCAGACCCGCTTCTGGAATCCCAAGATGGCGCCGTTCATCTTCGGTGCCCGTAACAAGATCCACATCATCAACCTCGAGCACACCCTCTCGCGGTTCAACGACACGATGAACTTCCTGAGTTCGCTGGCCGCCAAGAAGGGGACTATCCTCTTCGTTGGCACCAAGCGCGCGGCTCAGACAGTCGTGCGCGAGGAGGCCGAGCGCTGCGGTATGCCGTTCGTCAACCATCGCTGGCTGGGTGGCATGCTCACCAACTACAAGACGGTGATGCAGTCCATCAAGCGCCTGAAGGAGCTCGAGGGAATGGCCGCCGACGGCACCTTCGATCGCATGGGCAAGAAGGAAGCCCTCATGTTGCGGCGCGAGCAGGAGAAGCTCGAGCGTAGCCTGGGCGGCATCAAGGACATGGGGCGCCTGCCCGACGCGCTGTTCATCATCGACGTGGGTCACGAGAAGATCGCGATCCGCGAGGCCGTCAAGCTCGGCATCCCGGTGGCGGCGGTGGTGGACACCAACAACACGCCCGACGGCGTGGACTACGTCATTCCGGGCAACGACGACGCCATTCGCGCGGTGCAGCTGTATGTGCGCGCCGCGGCCGACGCGGTCATCGAGGGTCGTGCCTCCAACCCGAACATCGGCACCGGCAAGAGTGACGACTTCGTGGAAGTGGATGAAGCGGCGGCCGAGCCCGAGGCCGAAGGCGAGGCGGCGCCGAAGCGCGCCCGCAAGCAGCCCGCCAAGGCGGAGCAGGCGGAGGGCGCAGCGGACGCCGAGTAAGCGCCGCGGCAGACACACAAAGGGGGCGCAGCGCCCCCTTTTACTAGGTAACGGATCGAAAGCGCGGATCGCGGCAGCGGTCGGCGCAGGGACGAGGTGAAGACTATGGCGATTACTGCGGCACAGGTGAAGGAACTGCGCGAGCGTACCGGCGCGGGCATGATGGAGTGCAAGAAGGCGCTCACCGAGACCGGGGGCGACATCGATGCAGCCATTGAGACCATGCGCAAGGCGGGTCTCGCCAAGGCCGATAAGAAGGCGGGTCGCACCGCCGCCGAGGGCCTGGTGGTGCTGCGTTCCAGCGACGACGGGCGTGCCGCCGCCCTGGTTGAAGTGAACTGCGAGACCGATTTCGTCGCCAAGGGCGATGCCTTTCAGGAGTTTGCCGGCGCCGTGGCGCAGCAGGCCCTGGAGGCCAAGCCTGCGGACCTCGACGGGCTGCTGGCGACGCCGCTGCCCGGTGGCGAGACGGTGGCCGACACGCTGAAGGGGCTGGTGGCCAAGCTGGGCGAGAACATGACGGTGCGCCGCTTCGCGCGCTTCGAGGGTGGCCAGGCGATCGGCGCCTATCTGCACGGTACGCGGATCGGCGTCCTGGTGGAGATGGAAGGCGGTGACGAAGCCCTGGCCCGCGATGTGGCGATGCATGTGGCGGCGAGCCGTCCGGTATGCGTGAACGAGGACGAAGTCCCGAGCGAGACGTTGGAGAAGGAGAAGGAGATCTTCGCCGCGCAGGCCGCCGAGAGCGGTAAGCCGGCCGAGATCATCGAGAAGATGGTACAGGGGCGCGTCGCCAAGTATCTGAAGGAGATCACCTTGCTCGGTCAGCCCTTCGTGAAGGATCCCGACACGACGGTGGGCAAGTTGTTGCAGCAGAACGGCGCGACGGTGAAGCGCTTCGTTCGCCTGGAGGTCGGCGAAGGCATCGAGAAGAAGGCCGAGAACTTCGCCGAGGAAGTGATGGCACAGGTGCGCGGAAACTAAGCCGTGGCAGAGGAACAGGCGCAACCGAGCCCGGTGGCCTACCGCCGTATCCTGCTGAAGCTCAGCGGTGAGGCGCTGATGGGCGACAAGAGCTTCGGTATCGATCCCGAGGTCATCAAGCGGGTCGCGCGCGAGATCCGCGAGGTGGTCGACCTCGGGGTCGAGGTCGCCTTGGTTATCGGCGGCGGCAACATCTTCCGCGGGGTGAGCCTGGCCTCGGAAGGCATGGACCGCTCGACGGCCGATCATATGGGCATGCTCGCCACGGTGATCAACGCACTGTCGTTGCAGGACGCCCTGGAGCGTGAAGGCATGTACGTGCGGGTTATGTCCGCGCTGCCTATCAATAAGGTATGCGAGGATTACATCCGTCGCCGCGCCGTGCGTCACCTGGAAAAGAAGCGGGTGGTGATCTTCGCCGCCGGCACTGGTAACCCGTTTTTTACCACGGACTCGGCGGCCAGCCTGCGCGGCATGGAGATCGGCGCCGACGTGGTGATCAAGGCGACCAAGGTCGACGGGGTGTATTCCGACGACCCCGTGCGCAATCCCAACGCCGAGCGCTATCGCCGCCTGACCTACGACCAGGTGTTGGAACGTAAGCTCAACGTAATGGACGCGACCGCCATCGTGCTCTGCCGCGATGAACGCATGCCCCTGCGGGTGTACAACATGAACAAGCCCGGCGCGCTGCTGCGGGTCGTTCGGGGCGAGGACGAAGGGACGATGGTGGTCCCGGGAGGCGAAGAATGATCGAGGACATCAAGCGAGACGCCGAGCGCCGTATGGCCAAGAGCGTCGAGGCCTTGCAGGGCGAGTTGACCAAGCTGCGCACCGGCCGCGCCCATACCAGCCTGCTCGACCACATCGTGGTGCCGTACTACGGCTCCGAGGTGCCGCTCAGCCAAGTCGCCACCGTCAGCGCGAGCGACGCCCGTACGCTCACGGTACAGCCGTGGGAAAAGCAGATGGTCTCGGCGGTCGAGAAGGCCATCATGACGTCGGACCTGGGCCTGAATCCGGCCACCTCCGGTACCGTCATCCGGGTACCGTTGCCGCCGTTGACGGAGGAGCGTCGGCGCGACATGACCCGTGTGGTGCGGCAAGAAGGCGAGGGGGCTCGCGTCGCGGTGCGCAACGTGCGCCGGGACGCCCTCAACGACCTCAAGGCGCTGCTCAAGGAAAAGGAGATCAGCGAGGACGATGAGCGCCGCGCGCAGGACGAGGTCCAGAAGCTGACTGATAAGTACGTGGCGGAGATCGACAAGCTCATCGAGCTCAAGGAAAAAGACCTGATGGAGATCTAACGCGCGCTGCGTTGGGTTACCGAAGGGCGCGTCTCCCGGCGAGACACACTATGGCGCGTCGGGGCGCGCGGGGCAGCGCTCCGTTGATCGGAGCCGCCGACCCCACCGGGTTCGCGCTACGATGCCACTCGTTGCATCCATCACGAAGCGGCCCTATGGTCGCCAGCACATCATCCGGGGGGCGCCGTGGACAACAAGCTTCCTCGCCACGTGGCGATCATCATGGACGGCAACGGCCGCTGGGCGAAGCGGCGGATGTTGCCGCGCTTTGCCGGCCATCAGGCCGGCGTGCGCGCGGTGCGCGACGTGGTCGCGGCCTGCGCCGAGAAGGGCGTCGAGGTCCTCACCCTGTTTGCCTTCAGCAGCGAGAACTGGCGTCGGCCGGCCAAAGAGGTTGGGCTGCTCATGGACCTGCTGCTGAGTGCGCTCAACCGCGAAGTGGGCAAGCTCCACGAGAACAATGTGCGTATGCGTGTCATCGGCGACCGCACCGCCTTTGCGGCGGAGATCCAGGAGGGCATCGCGCGCGCGGAAGACCTCACCCGGCACAATACCGGGCTCACCCTGGTGATTGCGATCAACTACGGCGGCCGTTGGGATATCGCGCGGGCCGCGCAGGCGCTGGCCGAACGCGTCAAGGCGGGCGAACTCGATCCCGCGGCGATCACTCCCGAAGCGCTGGAGGGTGAGCTGGCACTGAGCGACCTGCCGCCGGTGGATTTGTTCATCCGCAGCGGGGGCGAGCAGCGCATCAGCAACTTCCTCATTTGGCAGCTCGTCTACAGCGAGTTGTACTTCACCGACACCCTCTGGCCCGACTTCGGCCGCGGCGCCCTGGACGATGCGTTCGCCTCGTATGCCAAGCGTCAGCGCCGCTTCGGGTGCACCGGCGAGCAGGTCGAAGCCCTCCAGCATGCTTAGTTCCCTGCACCAACGTTTGCTCACAGCGGCGGTGCTGTTGCCGCTCGCGGTGTGGGCCATCATCGCCTTGCCGACCCGTTGGTTTGCCACCGGCGCTGCCCTGCTGATCGCCATGGCGGCGTGGGAATGGGCCCGGCTGTGCGGTTGGCGCGCTCCGCTGCATCGGGGCGCGTACACCGCCGTGGTCGTCGTATTGCTCGCCTGGGGGCTGGGGTGGGCGCATCCAAGCGTCGCTCTCTGGGTGCTGAGCGGTGTGATCGCGGCGCTTTGGTGTATCGCGCTGGCGCTGATTGCGCGCTACCCGAACGGGACCCAGCGCTGGGACCGCCCTTGGATCAAGGCCGCCATGGGGCTGCTCGCCCTGGTGCCGGCCTGGCTGGTGCTGGTCGCGCTCCACGGCGGCCGGCCAGATGGGCCCTACTGGGTATTGTTTGTGCTTGCTTTGGTGTGGGCCGCCGACAGCGGGGCCTTCTTCGCGGGGCGGCGTTTCGGGCGGCGTAAGCTGGCGCCGCGCGTGAGTCCCGGCAAGACGCGCGAGGGGGTGCTCGGCGGGTTGATCGCGGCCGCCGCGGTCGCCGTGGCGGGGTTCCTGTGGGCGGGCCTGCCCGGTGGTATCATGCCGTACTTTGTGGGGCTGAGTCTCGTGACGGTGCTGTTCTCCGTGACGGGTGATCTACTGGTGAGCATGCTCAAGCGCGCATCCGGCATCAAGGACAGCGGGCACATCTTGCCGGGCCACGGTGGCATCCTCGACCGAGTCGACAGCCTGCTCGCCGCGGCCCCCTTATTCTTCCTGGGTTACATGTGGATGGAATACCTGTGATCGGTGTGACGGTGCTGGGCGCGACCGGCTCGATCGGGGTTAGCACGCTCGATGTCATCCAGCGTCACCCCGAGCGTTTTCGCGTGGTCGCCCTGACGGCCCACTCCCAGGTGGAGCGCTTGCTCGCCCAGTGCCGTGTGCACCGTCCCGAGTACGCGGTGCTCGGTGATCCGCGGGGCGCCGACACGCTGGCGCGCCGGCTGCGGGACGAGGGCCTGGACACCGAGGTGCTGGTCGGGGAGGACGCGCTGGCGCAAGTGGCGGCGCTGCCGCAGACCGATTACGTGATGGCAGCCATCGTCGGCGCCGCCGGTCTGGCCCCGACGCTCGCCGCCGCGCGTGCGGGCAAACGCGTGCTGCTCGCGAACAAGGAGGCGCTGGTCATGGCGGGGCCGCTGTTCATGCAGGAGGTGCGCCGCCACGGCGCCGAACTGCTGCCCATCGACAGCGAGCACAACGCCGTGTTCCAGTGCATGCCGCCGGCATTCGAGCAGGGTCTGCAGGCGGTGGGTGTGGAGCGCATCCTGTTGACCGCGTCCGGCGGTCCGTTTCGAGACACCGCGCCCGAGGACTTGGCGCAGGTTACGCCGGAGCAAGCGTGCGCGCATCCCAATTGGGTGATGGGCCGAAAGATTTCGGTGGACTCGGCCACCATGATGAACAAGGGGCTGGAGGTGATCGAGGCCTGTTGGCTGTTCGGTACCGACGTCGAGCGGGTGGAGGTGGTGCTGCATCCGCAGAGCGTGATCCACTCCCTGGTGCAGTACGTGGACGGTTCGGTGCTGGCCCAACTCGGCAACCCGGACATGCGCACCCCGATCGCGCACGCGCTCGCTTGGCCGCAGCGGCTGGCGTCGGGCGTTCAGCCACTCGACCTGTGCGCCGTCGCCCGGCTGGATTTTCAAGCACCGGATCCGGTGCGCTTTCCGTGTCTGGGCCTCGCCTACGCCGCTTGGCGCGCGGGCGGGACGGCGCCGGCGGTGTTGAACGCCGCCAATGAGGTGGCCGTGGCCGCGTTTCTGGACGGGGGCTTACCCTTCACCGGGATTGCGGGTGTGATCGAGCACGCGCTGGCGCGGGTGTCGGCGGTGCCCGTGCACGAACTGGACGACATTATGGCGGCGGACGGGCACGCGCGGGCGGTGGCGCGTGAGGCGCTGGCGGCGCATGGGGGCGCGGCGTGATGGACTTGCTCTATACCCTGGCCGCCTTTGCGGTAGCCTTGGGCGTGTTGATCGCGTTTCACGAGTTCGGCCATTTCTGGATGGCGCGCCGGGCGGGCGTGAAGGTGTTGCGGTTTTCGATCGGCTTCGGGCGTCCCCTGTACAGCCGTCGCTTCGGCGCGGATCGTACCGAGTTCGTGATCGCCGCACTGCCGCTCGGCGGCTACGTCAAGATGCTCGACGAGCGCGAGGCGCCGGTGGCCGAGCAGGACCTGTCGCGGGCGTTCAACCGCCAGAGCGTGGGCAAACGCATCGCGATCGTCGCCGCGGGGCCGGCGGCGAACTTCCTGTTTGCCATCGCCGCGTACTGGCTGATGTTCGTCATCGGCGTGAGCGGTCTGCAGGCGATCCTTGGGGAGGTGCCCGCGCAAACCCCGGCGGCTCAGGCGGGTCTTGAGCAGGGACAGCGCGTGGTGGCCGTACAGGGGCGCGCGACGCCGACTTGGAACGCGGCCATGGAGGCCTTGTTGCCGCATTTGCTGGATGGCGGGCCGGTGCGGATCGAGGTCGAGGACGCCGCCGGCGAGCGCGCCGTGCGGGTGCTCGAACTGCCGCGCATGGGCGCGGATCTCGATCCGCGGGAGGCCATTCGCGCGCTGGGATTGACCCCCTTCCAGCCGCGGGTGCCGCCCGTCATCGGTGAGGTGCTGCGCGGGGGCGCGGCGGCCGAGGCCGGGATCGTCGCCGGCGACCGGGTGCTGCGCATCGACGGGCAGCCGGTGGATGACTGGCAGGGGCTCGCAGCGTATATTGCGGAGCGGCCGGGTCAGTGGCTGACGCTGGAACTGGAGCGTAGCGGCCAGCCCGTGCAGGTGCGCGTGCGCCCCGTGGCCGACGCGGATGGGTTGGGAAGGATCGGTGTGGCGGTACGCATGCCCGAGCTCGATCCGAGCTGGATGGGGGTGGAGCGCTACGGTCCGCTGCAAGCGGCATGGTCCGGCGCAGAGCGTACCTGGGAGATGACCACCCTGACGCTGCGCCTGCTCGGCCGGATGATCGTGGGTCAAGCCTCGGTGGAGAATCTGAGCGGCCCGATCACCATTGCGCAGTACGCGGGCCATACGGCCAGCATAGGTCTGGCGCAGTTCCTGGCTTTTTTGGCCATCGTCAGCATCAGCCTGGGGATTTTGAACCTGCTGCCCATTCCGCTGCTGGATGGCGGGCATTTGCTGTATTACCTCGTCGAGATCGTTAAAGGGAGTCCGGTGTCGGAACAGACGCAACTGATCGGTCAGCGAATCGGAATCGTCATGCTGTTGGCGTTGATGACGCTCGCCTTCTACAACGACCTAGCACGCCTATTGCGTTGACCGCCCGATGATGCGTCGTCTCCTGTTCCTGCCGTTGCTGCTATGGCTGGCGCCCGCGCTTGCCATGACGCCGTTTGAAGTGCGCGACATCCGCGTAGAGGGTTTGGAGCGCATTTCGCCCGGGACGCTGTTCACCTATCTGCCCGTCAACGTCGGCGACACTCTGGACGAGCGTCTGGCGGCCGAGGCGATCCGCGCGCTGTATCGCACCGATTTCTTCAACGACGTCCGGCTGCAGCGCGACGACGGAGCCCTTGTGGTCGTAGTGGAGGAGCGGCCCGCGATTGCCGAGATCGAGGTCACCGGCAATCGCGCGATCCGTGGTGAGCAGCTCGATGAGGCACTTCGACAGCTCGGGCTCGCAGAGGGGCGGGTGTTCAACCGCTCGATGCTGGAGCGGGTCGAACTCGAACTCCAGCGCCAGTACTTCGCGTTGGGGCGTTACGGGGCCGTCGTCAAGACCGAGGTCACGCCGCTCGAGCGCAACCGCGTCGCCGTGGCGATCGACATCATCGAGGGTCGGCCGGCCCGCATCCGGCAAGTGAATGTGGTCGGCAACACGACCTTCTCGGATGCCGAGTTGCTGCGGCGTTTCGATCAGCGTCCGCGCGCCTCTTGGGCCTTGTGGTCGCGGCGAGACCAGTACTCACGCCAACAGCTGGCCGGCGACCTGGAGAACCTGCGCTCCTATTATATGGATCAGGGGTTCATCAACTTCAGCATCGATTCCACCCAGGTCTCGATCACGCCCGACAAGCAAGAGATCTACGTCACCGTCAACGTGACGGAAGGCGATCGTTACAACGTCAGCGAGGTACGCCTGGCGGGAGACCTGATCGTATCGGAGGAGGAGTTACGCGAACTCCTGCTGGTCCAGTCCGGCGCAACCTTTTCGCGTCGAGAGGTCGTGGAGTCCAGCAACCGCATCAGCGATCGTTTGGGCGATGAAGGCTACGCCTTCGCCAACATCAACCCCGTGCCGGAGATCGACGAGGAGACCAAGGAAGTCGCTTTGACGTTCTACGTGGATCCCGGGCGCCGCGTTTATGTGCGGCGGATCAACATTTCCGGCAACGCGCGTACGCGCGACGAGGTCTTGCGCCGCGAGCTGCGCCAGCTGGAGGGCAGTTGGTTGTCCACTGCGCGTGTGCAACGTTCGCGTGAGCGACTGGATCGCCTGGGCTTCTTCGAGGAAGTGCACATCGAGACGCCGCCGGTGGCCGGGGCGCCGGATCTGGTCGACGTGAACATCGACGTGACCGAGCGTCCGACGGGCAGCATCATGGCCGGTGTGGGCTATGCGGAAACGCAGGGGGTGATCTTCAACCTCGGCGTCGCGCAGGAAAACTTCATGGGCACCGGCAAGCGGGTGGCGCTGAACCTCGAGCGTAGTGAAGTCTCCAACGTCTATGACGTGAGCTACACCAATCCATACCACACCATGGACGGCGTGAGCCGCGGTTTTCGGGTGTTCTACCGCGAGACCGATGCGGAGGCGGCGTTGGTGTCCGCCTACAGCACCGACGCCTACGGCGGCGGCGTGAACTACGGCATCCCGCTGACCGAGTTCACCACGTTGCGCCTGGGCGCGGACTACGAGAATACGACCATCCGTACGCTGCAGCGCACGCCCGAATTCATCCACGATTTCATCGCGGAGAACGGCGACCAGTTCGGTGCCTACAAGCTGACCTCCGGGCTCACGCACGACACGCGCAACCGGGCCATCTTTCCCACCCGCGGCGCCCTCAGCAGCGTGAGCCTGGAGACGGCCGCCCCCGGTTCCGATCTTCAGTACTACAAGGCGCGACTGCGCCACCAACGCTATTTCCCGCTGCGCGACCAGATCGCCCTGGCGCTCAACGCCGACTTGGGATACGGCTCGGGTTATGGCGGCGACAGCACGCTACCGCCATACGAGCATTTCTACGCCGGGGGCAGCCATTCCGTGCGCGGCTACCGCGGTAACAGCCTTGGACCGCGAGACGAGTGGAACAACCCAATCGGTGGCCACGCGCGCATAGTCGGCAATGCGGAGTTGATTTTCCCGCCGCCGTTTGGGGAGAATGGCCGAACCGTACGCATGGGCCTGTTCCTTGACGCCGGTAACGTGTACGGGCGCCGTGAGGTCGCTGAGAATCAGTGGGAACGGGAACGCATCGACCTGGGCGATCTGCGCTATGCCGCCGGTGTCTCGCTCACGTGGCTGAGCCCGGTGGGCGTGTTGCGGTTCAGCTTGGCGCGGGCCTTGAACGCTGAGCCGGACGATAGAACGGAAACCTTCCAGTTCACCTTGGGGACAGGCTTCTAGGGGCGAATTCATGATCCATCGAACAATAGCCATAGGCGTCCTTGTAGGTGTCCTTCTGTCCGCCATGCCCACCGCTTGGGCCGATGCGCTCAAGATCGGCGTGGTCAACACCGCACGGGTGCTGGAGGAGGCCCCGCAGGCCGAGGCGGCCAGCAAGAAGCTCGAGGCCGAGTTTGCCCCGCGGGAACGTGAATTGGTCAACGCGCAGCGCCAACTCAAGAATCTCGAGGACCGCTTGGCAAGAGACGGCGCGGTGATGAGTGAGGCCGAGCGGCGCAACCTCGAGCGCGACATCATGGGTCTCCGGCGCGACGTGAATCGCGGGCAGGAGGAGTACCGCGAGGACCTCAACATGCGCCGTAACGAAGAGCTCGGGCGCCTGCATCGACGTGTTTACGAGGTTATCGTTGCGCTGGCGAAGGACGGTAACTTTGACGTCTTGCTCGGCGACACCGTGCTGTACGCGAGCGAGCAAGTGGACCTCACTGATCAGGTGATCCAGCGTTTACGCGACGAATTCCGCAATGGTGGCGGGGGTACCACTGCGCCGCGGCGTCAGTAGCATGAAGGCGACCTATACACTCGCCGAACTTGCGCAACACGCCGGCGTAGAGTTGCGTGGCGCGGCGGATGTCGCGATCACCGGCGTGGGGACGCTGAGCGGCGCGGGCCCGAGCCAAATCACCTTCCTGACCAACCGGCGTTACGCGGCACAACTCCCCGCAACGCGCGCCGGTGCCGTGGTGCTAACCCCGCTCGATGCCGCGAGCTGTCCCACCAATGCGCTTCTGTCCGACAATCCGCACGCCACCTATGCGCGCATCGCAAGCCTTTTCGCCGAGGTCGCGCACTGGTCGCCGGGAATCCACCCGACGGCGGTGATCGCGCCCGACGCCCGTATCGATCCCAGCGCGAGCATCGCGGCTCATTGCACAGTCGAGAGCGAAGCGGTGGTCGAGGCGGGGGTGCGACTGGGGCCGAGCTGCGTGATCGGGCGGCGCGCGCACATCGGAGACCACAGTCATCTGGTAGCTCAGGTAACGGTAAGTGAGGGTTGCGCGCTCGGGGCCCGCGTCTTGCTGCACCCGGGTGTCGTGATCGGGGCCGACGGCTTCGGCCTGGCGAATGACAACGGTGTTTGGATCAAGGTGCCGCAGCTCGGCACGGTGCGCATCGGAAACGACGTGGAAATAGGCGCGAATACTACGGTGGACCGCGGAGCGATCGACGACACCGTCATCGAGGACGGCGTCAAGATCGACAATCTGGTCCAGGTCGCGCATAACTGCCGCATCGGCGCGCATACCGTCATCGCGGGTTGTGCCGGTATCGCGGGCAGTACCCTGATTGGGCGTCACTGTGCCGTCGGAGGGGGGGCCGGGATCGGCGGACACCTGAGCATACCCGATGGCGTCACATTGACCGGCATGGCCATGGTGACCAAATCGCCGCGCGAAGCGGGCGTCTACTCCTCCGGGCTGCCGGCTGAGCCCAATGCGCAATGGCACCGCACCGTCGCCCACATACGCCAGCTTCCCTCGCTGCTACGGCGCGTCAAGGCGCTGGAGGCGGCCCTTCAGAATAAGCCGGCGGACGATCCCGCCGACAACGGATAAGCAAGGGGTTACCCGATTGGAACAGATGGACATCAACGAGGTGCTCAAGTACCTTCCGCACCGTTATCCGTTTCTGCTGATCGATCGCGTGCGTGAGTACGAGCTCGGCAAATCGCTGGTGGCGATCAAGAACGTGTCCTTCAACGAGCCGTTTTTCACCGGACACTTTCCGCAGCGCCCCGTGATGCCCGGCGTGCTGATCCTCGAGGCGATGGCACAGGCGACCGGGATACTCGCCTTCAAGAGCACCGACACGCTACCGGCAGAAGGCTCGCTGTACTTCCTTGCGGGCGTGGACGACGCGCGCTTCAAGCACCCCGTCGAACCGGGCGATCAGCTACTCATCCGGGTCGAGGTCGTGAAGCGGATGCGTAGCATCTGGAAGTTCAGTGCCGAGGCTACGGTCGACGGCAAGCTGGCGGCCTCGGCGCAGCTTATGTGCGCGGAGCGTCCCGCCGAATGATTCATCCGTCAGCGCTGGTTGATTCCGCGGCAACACTGGGAGCGAATGTCACCGTCGGACCCTTCAGCGTCATCGGCCCCGATGTGGAGATCGGGGAAGGTACGTGGATCGGGCCGCACGTGGTCATTTCCGGCCCCTGTCGCATCGGGCGCGAGAATCGCATCTTTCAGTTTTGTTCCGTCGGCGAGGTGCCGCAGGATAAGAAGTTCGCCGGCGAGGACAGTCGGTTGGAAATCGGCGACCGCAATGTCATCCGCGAGGGTGCCACGCTGCATCGCGGGACCGGAGCGGGCGGCGGCCTCACGTGTGTCGGTGACGATAATTTGCTGATGGCTTATGTCCACGTTGCGCACGACTGCAAGATCGGCAACAGCGTCATTATGGCGAACAACGCATCGCTCGCGGGACATGTCACCTTGGGCGACTACGCCATACTCGGCGGGTTTACGCTGGTGCATCAGTTCTGCGCCATCGGTGCCCACAGCTTCAGCGCCATGGGCAGCGCGATCTCCAAGGACGTTCCGCCGTACACCATGGTGGCTGGCAACCCGGCCGAGCCGCATGGTTTGAATAGCGAGGGGCTCAAGCGCCGCGGGTTCAGCGTGGAGGTCCAGCGCGCCCTGCGACAGGCGTACCGCGTGTTGTACCGGAGCGGCTTGGGCCGCGAGCAGGCGCTGGCGCAGATGGCGGACTTGGCGCAGGCACACCCCGAGGTGGCCCTGTTGCATGCGTTTGTGCGGGATTCCAAGCGCAGCATCGTCCGTTAAGCGGCGCTCGGAAGGCGCCGAGCGCCGGGCCCGGAGAGTGTTCAGTAGGTTGAGGGCCCCAAGCCGTCGAACCTGACGCAAAGCCGCGCTGCGCGCGGTCAGTGCGATGCAGGGTGGGATTGATTCAGGTCGTCGGCGGCGCGCGGGAGCAGTGCTCCCGTCACCGCCGTTCGCCGAGCATCTCCACGGCCATTCTTGCAACATTTTCCGCGCAGCCGGCGCCGCCTAGCCGTGCCCTCACTCCCGCAAGTCCCGCGCGCAGCTCGGCCGCATAGACCTCATCTTCGAGCATCCTTCCCAGCACGTCCGCGATACGGCCGGGTTCGGCCGCATCCTGGAGCAACTCCGGCGCGACTTCGCGCTCGGCGACGATGTTGCACAGGCCGATATGCGGCAGCTTGATGATGCGCCGCAGCAGCGTGTAGCTGAGCGGTGCTACACGGTAGACGATCAACAGCGGTGTGCCGGCCAGGGCGATCTCGAGCGTTGCCGTGCCCGAGGCGCTGACGATGGCGTCACTGGCGTGCATGACCTCCTGGGCGCGATCTTCGACGACCTCAATCTCGACCTGCGTACCGGCGAGGTGGGGCGCGAGGTCGGCGTGATCAAGGCTGGAGGCGAGGGGCAGCAGAAAACGGACGTCGGGAAAGCGTTGGTGCAAGGTCTCCGCAGCGGCGACCATCGTCGGAAGCAGGCGCTTGACCTCGCTGCGTCGGCTGCCGGGAAACAGGCCCACCACGCGCGTGCCGGCGGGCAGCCCGAGGCGCGCGCGCGCCTGTACGCGGTCCATGGGTTCGCATTCTTCTGCCAGGGGGTGGCCGACGAACTCCACGTGCAGCCCCGCGTCCTGGTAGAGCGGCACTTCGAACGGGAACACAACCGCCATGCGGTCGACCCGCTCGGCGATGGTTTTTACCCGCCCCTTGCGCCAGGCCCACACCTGCGGGCTGATGTAGTACAGCACCGGCACCCCGAGCTCGCGGGCGGTTCGGGCCAGGCGCAGGTTGAAATCGGGATAGTCGACCAGGATGAGAAGATCGGGTCGCTCGTCGCGCAACACGCGGCGCAGGCGCTGGAGCACGCCGTAGAGGAAGCGAAAGTGGGCCAGCACCTCGACCAGTCCCACCACCGCCATCTGCCGCGCGTCCACCAAGGCCTCGACGCCCTCACGCTGCATATGCGTGCCCGCGATGCCGAAGAAACGGGCGTCCGGGGTGCGGGCGCGAAGGGCGCGGACCACGTGCGCGGCATGGGCGTCGCCGGAGGCCTCTCCGGCGACGATCATGATGCGCGGGCCGGCGGCGGCCGGCGCGGGCGGGGCGTCGTTCAAGACGCTACCCGCCGAGCAGCGCTTCGATCACCTGCCGCGCCTGGTCATCATCGAGTTCCGGGAAGATCGGCAGCGATAGGCATTGGGCGGCCACCCGCTCGCTGACGGGGCAGCTGAGCGAGGCATACTCGGCCGCGAACACCTCCTGGCGGTGCAGGGGGATGGGATAGTAGATCGCGCTCGCGATGCCCGCCGCCTGCAGGCGCTCGGTGAGTTCAGCGCGGTTGTCGGCCAGCAGGGTGTACTGGTGATAGACGTGCGTACCGATACCGTCCTCATGGGGCGGCATATAGGGGCTGTCGCGCAGCATGTCGCTGTAGAGGTGCGCCACGCGGCGGCGCTCGGTGTTGTAGCGCTCGATGTGCTTGAGCTTGATGCGCAGGATGACCGCCTGCAACTCATCAAGGCGGCTGTTGTAGCCGATGATGGCGTGGTGGTAGCGCTCGCGGCTGCCGTGGTTGCGCAGCATGCGCAGGCGTTCAGCTACCTCGTCGTCGTTGGTCGTGATCAGCCCGCCGTCGCCGTAGCAGCCGAGATTCTTGCTGGGAAAGAAGCTGAAGCACCCTGCAACGCCGAAGGTGCCCGTCATGCGCTCACCGATGGGGGCGCCAAAGGACTGAGCGCAGTCCTCGATGATCTGCAGTCCGTGACGCTGCGCGACCGCTACCAAGGCGTCCATATCGGCCGGCTGGCCGAACAGGTGCACCGGCAGTAACGCGCGGGTGGCGGGAGTAATGGCGCTCTCGACCGCCCGCGGGTCGATATTGAAGGTGCGCGGGTCGATGTCCACGAACACCGGTACCGCGCCTACGTAGCGGATCGCCTCGGCGGTGGCGATGAAGGTGAACGGCGTCGTGATGACCTCGTCGCCGGGACCGATGCCCGCCGCGATAAGGGCGAGGTGGAGCGCGTCGGTGCCGGAGGCGCAGGTCACGGCGTGGCGCGCCCCGAGGTAGGTCGCGGCCTCCTGCTCGAAAGCGGCGACGTTGGGGCCGAGGACGAACTGGGTGTTCCCCAGTGCCTCCAGGATGCCGCGGTCGATCTCGTCTTTGAGCGCCGCGTACTGCTGCTTAAGGTCAACCATGGGGATCATGCGTGGACTCCGTAGGGCAGTCGCTCAGACGGTCGGGCGGTGGCCGACCAGTCGGGTAATTTCCATGGCGCATTCCAGCGCCCGACGGCCGTCGTCGCCCGACACTACCGGGGGACGCTCGCCGCGGACGGCTTGGAGAAAGGCCTCGATTTCACTGCGCAGCGCATCGGTCTGGCCGAAGCTCTGTTCCGCGCGCTCGATGTTGGGGATGCCTGGGTACGCTTCCGTGTCGCCCTTGCGGTGCGTAACCAGGGTGCGGTTTTGAAAGTCGACCGCGATGTATGCGTCGCGCTGGAAGATGCGCATCTTGCGTTCGCTCTTGAGGCTGACCCGGCTGGCGGTGACATTGGCGACGCAGCCGTTGGCGAACTGCAGACGGGCGTTGGCGATGTCGATGCCGTCGGTCAGCACACAGGCGCCGTCGGCGTGTATGGACGCGAGCGGGGCGCGCACGATGTCCAAGATGATGTCGATATCGTGAATCATCAGGTCCAGCACCACGTTCACATCGGTGCCGCGCGGCTTGAACGGCGCCAGGCGGTGCGACTCGATGAAGCGCGGCTCGTCGAGGATATCGTCGAGCGCGAGCATCGCCGCGTTGAAGCGCTCAAGGTGTCCAACCTGCAATACGACGCCGCTGGCCTCGGCGAGCGCGATCAGCTGTTCGGCTTCCGCGGTGGTGGTGCTAATAGGCTTCTCCACCAGGACATGTACGCCCTGTTCCAGAAAGAACCCGGCGACTTCGCGATGGAGCTGGGTAGGCACGGCGACGGACACCGCGTCGACTTGGCCGGCCAACTCGCGGTAATCGGCGACGGCCGCCACTTGGTGGGCGCCGGCGACGGCGCAGCGGATATCCGGGTCCACATCGACAACGGCCACCAACTCGGATCCGGGTAGGTCGGCGTACTTGTCGGCATGGAATTTGCCGAGGTAACCCACCCCGATCACGGCTGTTCTTATGGATTTCATGCTTGATCGACCTGAGGTTTTCTTGCAGCGGCCGATCGGTTGCCGGCGCTACCGGGAAGATGTGGCGCGTATGGTCGCATTCGCTACGGCGGGACGCAACTGGAAGGTGATCGAGCAAGCGCCATTGCAATGGCGCCAAAACTGCGTTCTACTCGACGGAACAATGACAACAAGAACGCAGGGGAGGGAATTATGCTCGAGGTGCTGGTCGTTGACGATCACGATCTATTTCGAGCCGGTGTCGTGTGTCTGCTGGGCGAGGCCGAGGGGATCAAGGTCAGCGGGGAGGCCGACAGTGGCGAGGAAGCCCTGCGACAGGTGCGTGCGCGTCGCCCCGACGTCGTCCTCATGGATATTCATATGCCGGGCATGGGCGGCCTGGAGGCGACACGGCGTCTGGCCGGCCGCGAGGAGCTGCGCGTCATCGGGCTGAGCATGCACGGTGAGCAGCCGTTTCCACAGCGGATGATCGAGGCGGGCGCGTGGGGTTATGTCACCAAGCACTGTCCGGGGCGCGAGCTGTTGGAGGCCGTGCACCGGGTGGGGCGTGGGGAGCGCTTCCTGTCTCAGCGGGTCGCGGTGCAGGTCGCCTGGTCCGCCGGCTCTGAACACTCCCATCTCGCGCGCCCGCTGGAGAAGCTGTCGCAGCGCGAGCTGCAGATCATGTTCATGGCCACCCAAGGCTTCCGCGTATGCGATATCGCGGAGCGCCTGCACCTCAGTCCCAAGACCATCGGCACCTACCGACACCGATTGCTGCGCAAGCTCGGGCTGCGCAACGACGTGGAACTGACGCATTTTGCCCTCCGCCACGGCCTACTGGAGAACCACGCCCCTTAGCGAGCGGCGGATGCGATAAACTGACGGACGTTCCGATGCTCTTGAGTGGAGTCTTTGGTGTCCATGCCCGCGCCCGACAGTGTCTTCGACGCCCAGTGCCGCCGCTGCCCGCGGCTGGCCGCGCACTTGGCGGAGGTGCGCGCGCGCTATCCCGCTTACCATGCGGCCCCGGTGCCGGCCTTCGGCGCGGCGCTACCGCGCCTGTTGATCGTCGGCCTGGCGCCCGGCTTGCATGGCGCCAACGCGACCGGGCGCCCGTTCACGGGCGATTACGCGGGCATTCTTCTGTACGAGACCCTGCATCGCTACGGCTACAGCAACCAACCGCACGCGACCGCGCGCGACGACGGCTTGGTGCTTTACGGCTGCCGTATCACCAACGCGGTCAAGTGCCTGCCCCCGGAGAATAAACCGGTCGGCGAAGAGGTGCGCAACTGCAACGTCTATTTGAAGCAGGAGCTGGCGTCGCTGCCCGCTGAAACGGTGGTCATGGCGTTGGGGAGCATCGCTCACGGGGCCGTACTTCGGGCCGCCGGAGTGCGCCTCAGCGCCTACCCCTTCGCGCACGGCGCGCTGCATACCCTGCCGAGCGGGCGGCGCCTTATCGACTCCTACCACTGCAGCCGCTACAACACCCAGACCCGGCGCTTGACGCCGCAGATGTTCGCCGAGGTGTTCGAGCGCGTAAACGAACTGTTGTCGGCCCGGGAGTAGGCCGCGGTGCACGACGCTCACGACACCGCGTCCCGCCCGGGCTTCGAGCCCGAGGCCTTTCTGCGCACCCTCACGACGCGCCCCGGCGTGTATCGGATGATCGGTGCGGGGGGCGAGGTCATCTACGTGGGCAAGGCGCGCAATCTCAAGAAGCGCGTCGCCAGCTACTTCCGGCGGGCGCATGATACGAAGACGCAGGCGCTGGTCGGCCAGATCCGCGACATCGAGATCACGGTGACGCATACCGAGAATGAGGCCCTCATCCTCGAGAACAACCTCATCAAGGCGCATAAGCCGCGCTATAACATCCTGCTGCGCGACGACAAGAGTTACCCCTATATCTATCTATCCGACCACCGCTACCCCCGCCTTTCGCTGCACCGCGGGGCGCGCGCCAAGCGTGGGCGCTACTTCGGGCCGTTCCCGAGCGCCGCGGCCGCGCGTGAGAGCCTCCATCTGCTGCAAAAACTGTTTCCCGTGCGGCAATGCGAAGACTCGTACTACGAGAACCGCACGCGACCCTGTCTGCAGTATCAGATCAAGCGGTGTACGGCCCCTTGTGTGGGCCTGGTGAGCGAAGCCGATTACGCCGAGGCGGTGCAGCACGCCGTGCTGTTTCTCGAAGGCAAGGGCGGGCAGGTGATCGATGCGCTGGGGGCCCGTATGGAGGCGGCCGCGGAGGCGCTCAGCTTTGAGCGGGCGGCGGAGCTACGGGACCAGATCGCGGCACTTCGGCGGGTGCAGGAACGCCAGTACGTGAGCGGTAAGGGCGGCGACGTGGACGTGGTGGCAGTGGCACGCCAAGCGGACGTCACCTGCGTCCAGGTGTTCTTTATCCGCGGCGGCCGCAACCTCGGCAACAAGACCTTCTATCCGCGTCACGCTGAGCACACCGAGCCCGCGGAGGTGCTACAGGCTTTCCTCGCGCAGTACTACCTTGGTCTGGAGGAGGCCGCCGGTTCGCCGATTCCCGCCGAGATCCTGCT